>JANQGH010000016.1 GCA_028277405.1 Alphaproteobacteria bacterium
ACATGATCCGGTTCCAAATCCAGCGCAAATGCTGTGCTGGTTGGATCCGCGTCCCAGTCAGTACCGCGAAGTATCTGTGACAAACACGGCGTTAAGAACAGAGTGTATCGAGCCGGTTTGCTGTCTTGACGCGGCAGGCTAACGCGATTGGCGCCAGTCCTTGGCCTGAACTGGCGCCAATCGCCCGACCAAGTGCTGGACTAGAGGGTGTCCGTGGCCGGCGGAGACGGCTTCTTCTCCTCGCCGCTGGCTACTTTTGCAGACCCAGCGGCCAGAACGGTTTCGCTGTCGTCACGCCCGTTGGAAACGGCTTGCGTCAGGCTCTCGATACGCGCGGCATTGTCGGCCCGAACGGTTTTCATCTTCGTTGTCACCGTAGACTCCTCTTGACAATTCTCGCTATGTCTGATGCCGGAGCACCGAGACCACATTGGACATGATCCGTTTCCAAATCCAGTACAATTTCTGGCTTTGTTGGATCTTTGTCCTGGTCAATACCGCGAAATACAGGTGATGAGTGCGGTATTAGAAATAGTACATATCAACTGGGTCAGGGCTTGAACGTGGCCGCTGACTTGCGGGTCCGATGTACCTGACGGCTAGGAGGGCGGGATGGCGACTTTAACGATCTTTGAGAATGCGTCGGTGTTCGACGGGATTGCGTCTGAACTCGCCGAAGCCCAGACGGTCGTGGTCGAGGGTGATCGGATCAAGGAGGTTTCCGACCGACCGGTTGATATCGCGAACGCCCAGCGGATCGACCTGCGTGGCCGGACCCTGATGCCGGGCCTGATCGACGCGCATTTTCATGCGATTGCGGCCCACCCCGACCTCAAGATCATCGAGGACATGCCGCGATCCCTGTTGGGCCAGCACAGCCGCAGGCTGCTTGAAAGCGCGCTGGCGCGGGGCTTCACGGCGATCCGCGATGCGGCCGGTGCCGATTACGGCTTGGCTCTGGCGACCGAGAGTGGCCTGATCAAGGGGCCGCGCCTGTTCTTTGCCGGCAAGGCACTGACGCAGACCGGCGGGCATGGCGATTTCACCAGCTACGAGACCAACAGCACCGCCTTCATGTGCCATTGCTGCCGGGGCGGCGCCAGCATCGCCCATATCGCCGACGGCGTGGACGAGGTGCGCAAGGCGGCGCGGGACGAGCTGCGCAAGGGCGCCCATCAGATCAAGATCATGGCGTCGGGCGGGGTCGCCTCGCCATCCGACCCGATCTGGAACCTGCAATACAGCGAAGAGGAAATCGCCGCCGCGGTTTGGGAGGCCAAAAGCTGGCGCAAATACGTCATGGCGCACGCCTACACCGCCGAGGCGATCGACCGCTGCATCCGGCTGGGCGTGCGTTCCATCGAGCATGCGAACCTGATCGACGAGCCGACGGCGGCCCTGGCGGCGGCGCACGACGCGTTCGTCGTGCCCACGCTGGTGACCTACGAGGCGATGGGCAATTTCGGCGCCGAGGTGGGCCTGCCCAAGCACGCGCTGGACAAGCTGCACATCGTCGCCGACGCCGGCCTCAAATCGCTCGAAATCCTCAAGCGGGCCGGGGTGAAGATGGGCTTAGGCACGGACCTGCTGGGCGACCTGCACCAGCATCAGAGCCGCGAACTCTCGCTGCGGGCCGAGGTCTTGAGTCCCGCCGAGATCTTGATCTCTGCGACCTCGACCAATGCCGCCCTGGTTCAGCGGGAGGGCGAGCTGGGCGTGATCGCGCCGGGCGCCCTGGCCGACCTGCTGGTCGTCGACGGCAACCCGCTGGACAACATCAACCTGCTGGAGCATCAGGGCCGCCACCTCGATGTCATCATGAAGGGTGGCGCCTTCGTCAAGAACCGGCTTGCGGCCTAGCGCGCGTCGCCAATCGCCTGCAGAAAAGGGGCGATTAACAAGGGGGCGAAGGGCAGCAGCGGGTCGATCTGCCAGTCGCTATAGGCGCCCTCCGCGTCCAGCAGGTTCATGGCGCCGAGGATCTTGCCGTCCCATTCGATCGGAACGTTGATCACCGCGCCACAGCCCAGGCTGACGATCAACTCATGGTCGAAGAAGGCCCATCTGATGTCCTCCACCGTGCGGCCGAGATAGGGCTGGCGCCCTTCCAGCACGTGACGCCCCCAGCCGGTCATGGCGCCCAGCTCCTTGCGGCCGCCGACCGGATAGGCCTCCGGCTGGTTTGAGTAGACGCGCGCCGCCTCGTTGCGCGGCGCGTCCAGGAACATCAGGGTGAACAGCTTGTGGCCGACCAGGGCCTTGGTGGCATCGGCCAGCGCGTCGTACAGCGCCTTCGGCTGCCCCTCCCGTGTCGCGGCCTCGGCGCATCGGCTGAGGTTCGCGACAATATCGGCATCGGTCACGGGCATTCTTGCCTCCAGGTTTTCAACGGTTTCGGCGTGGGGTCGACAGCCCCAATTCGCTTGAGCGCGCGGGTCGTTCAGGCACCAGTCCACGGGGCCGGAAGCGCAAGGCCAGGATCAAGAGGAGGCCGACTGTGATTTCGCGCACGGCCGCGACCTGGACGATCGACAGGCCGGGGATCACGTCGTGGACGAACCGTGTGCCTTCCAGCACCGCGACCACCAGGGCCGCGCCCAGGACAGCGCCCAGCATGTTGCCCGGCCCGCCGGCGGTCAACGCCAGGAAGATGTAGATCGTGATCAGCGGCAGGAACATGTCCGGCGCGATGTAGCTGTGATAATGGCCGAACAGGGCGCCCGCCAGGCCCAGCAGGCCGGCACCGAGCGCAAAGGCTTCCAGCCGCAGCCTTCCCACCGGTTTGCCGGCGACCGCCGCCACCACATCGTCGTCGCGAATGGCCCGCAGCGCCCGGCCGTAGGGCCCGTTGGCCAGGTTGCGCAACAGGATCACGACCACGATCAGGACCACGATCATCAGGCCGAGATAGAGCAGGTTGAAGTCGCGCGGCGTCAGCTCGCCGCGCAACGGCCCCGGAATGTCGGAAATGCCGTCGGGCCCGCGCGTCAGCCAGATCTCGTTGGTCATGAACAGGCGCACGCTTTCGCTGAAACCCAGCGTGATGATCGCCAGATAGTCGCCGCGCAGCCTGAACGTGATCGCGGCCAGCAGCAGGCCGCCACCGGCCGCGAAGATGAAGCCGAGCACGACGCCGATCAGGATCGGCAGTTCGCCGCTGGTCGTGGCAATGGCGCTGGCGTAGGCGCCCAGCGCGAAGAAGCCGGCCATGCCCAGATTGATCATGCCGGTCAGGCCCCAGGCGACATTGATGCCCAGCGCCAGCAAGGCATAGATGCCGATGGTGACGCCGATCGAGGCCAGATAGCTGATCATTGCCGCTTCTCCCCCAACAGGCCTTCGGGCCGGAAGATCAGCACGACGAGAATGGCCAGGAAGCCCACGGCGCTCTTATAGGTCGGGTCGAGGATGACCAGCGACAGTTCCTGCCCGATGCCGATGACGAAGGCGCCCAGCACCGCGCCCGGAATACTGCCCAGCCCGCCGACCACGGCGGCCGCGAAGATCGACAGGATGAACCGGAACCCGGTCAACGGATCAATGGCCGTGCCGAGGCCTTGCAGGATGCCGCCGACCCCGACCAGACCCATGGCGATGAAGATGGCGAGCCGGGTGACGGTGCCGGACGGAATGCCCTTCAGGGCGGCGAGCTGTGGGTTGTCGGCCACCGCGCGCATGGCCTTGCCGAACCGGCCATAGCGCAGGAACACGAACAGCAGCACCATGATGATGGTCGCCAGCACCAGGTTTTCGAGCTGCTGTGGCCCGACCCGGATGCCCAGGAACCGCCAGTCGCGCACCAGCGGCAGGTCATAGCCGCGCAGATCATTGCCGAAGCCAAACCGGATCATGTTTTCCAGGACCACGGTCAGCGCGATCGACGCGATCGCCGTGGTCAAGGCGCCGTACGGCCGCATCGGCCGCAAGACGATGTCGTCGGCCAGAACGCCGACGATCCCGGAAATCACAAAGGCCGCGACGACGGCCACCAGGATCGGCAGCCCCAGCGGCACGTTGGCCACCCAGCCGGCAAACGCGCCCAACGTCGCGATCGAGGCGACCGAGAAGTTCGGAAAGCGCAGCACGGCGAAGATGGTGGTAAAGCCGATGGCGGGCAGGGCCAGCAAGCTGCCGTACAGCACGCCGTTCACCAGCAATTGCGGGATCAGTTCCATCCCAACGGGCTGCTTTCGTTAAACCGGGAAGGGTGGCGGGCGGCCGCCGGCCACCCGCCGCAAGGGTTGGAGGTTAGACGGTCTCGAAATCGACCGGCTGGCCGTCCTGGATCTGCCTGAACAGGAACTGGGTGCCGGTGATGTCACCGATTCTGGTGAAGTCGCACGGGCCGCTGGCACCGTTATAGTTCACCGATCCGCCGTCGGCGAGGATCGCCAGACCGTCGACGGCATTGTCGATGATCTCGCCATCGCCCTGGGAGATCGTGCGAACACCGCCGCGCATGTCGGCACCGGTCGACGATCCGGCCGCGGCCATCGCCAGGATGGCCAGATTGGCGTGATCGTAGGTCTGGGCGGAGTACGGGTCGACCACATCGACGCCCAGGATCTCCTGAACCCGCGCGTAGGCCCCGGAGGTAACGTCCGGCGTGCCTTCCCAGGTGAACAGGCCTTCCACGACGTCGTTCGGCAGTGCGTCCAGCACGGAGGCGTTCACCGCATAGGCCGGGCCGATGATCTTGCCCTCATAGCCCGCCTGGAACAGGTCGCGCAGCAGGACCGTGCTGTCGGCCGCGTAGCCACCGAGCATCAGGAAGTCGGGATCGCCGGTCATAATCTGGTCGACCTCGGACCGGTAAGACGTCCGGTCGGCCTCGTAGATCAGGCTGTCCATGCTGGCGCCGCCTTCGCCGGCAACGTCGCCGAGAATGGCGATCGACGACTCCGCAAACGGCGTCTGCGGGCCGATCCAGGCCACCCTCGTGGCACCCTGATCGACCATGAACTGCGCAGCGACCTCGATCTGCAGTTGGCTGTTCGGCTGGGTCCGGATGATGTAGCCCTCATGCGGCAACTGGGTGATGCTGTCCGACCCGGAAACGGTGTAGACCATCACGCCGCCTTCCCAGCAGACCGGCGCGACGGCCGTGGTCACGGACGAGGCCCAGGTGCCGATGACGGCCGACACGCCGTCGACATCGACCAGCTTGCGCGCCGCCCTGACGGCGGCCTCTGGGTTCGTCTGGGTGTCTTCCGACACCAGCTCGATCTGCCGGCCCAGCACGCCGCCGGCGCTGTTGACACTGTCGATAACGCCTGCGACGGCATCGCGCATGGACGGGCCGTAGGTGCCGCCGACACCGGTCAGCGGGGTCAGCGTGCCAAGCATGATCGGGCCGTCCGATTGCGCCAGCGCCAGGCGCGGCATTGTCAGCGCGCCGGCGCCGATCGCGCCGGTGGCCAGCAATTGGCGGCGCTTCATCGTCAGTCTGCGGGTCATGTTTTTTCTCCTTCTCTTTGGTGAAGCCATGTCATCGGGGGTTGTGGTCGTGTGTCAAGCCGGCACGGCGGCACCCAGGAACAGGTGCCGCAGTTCCGGATCGTCCAGGAAGCTCCGCGCCGATCCGGTCTTGGCGTTGCGGCCGTCGACCAGCAGGCTGGCATCGTCGGCCCGTTCCAGCGCGGCGACGGCGTTTTGCTCGACCATGGCGATGCCGACGCCGTTGGCCCGGATCGCGGCCACCGTATCGAACAATTCCGCGGCCGCCTTGGGGCTGAGGCCGGCCGACGGTTCGTCGAGCAGCAGCAGCTTCGGCTCTGTCATCAGCGCGATTGCCATCGCGAGGATCTGCCGCTGACCGCCCGACAGGGTGCGCGCCTGCTGCTGCCGCTTCTCGGCCAGAACCGGGAACCGCTCGAAGGTCTCGGCGATGCGTGCTCGGGTGTTCTCCGGGGCCGTCCAGCCGCCCATGTCCAGGTTTTCCGTCACCGTCAGGTTGCCGAAAATGTTCGCCTCTTGGGGCACGAAGCCGATACCGAGATTGGCGACCCGCCCGGGGCTGGCGCCTGTGATGTCGACATCGTCCAGCGTGATGCGGCCGGCCGTAATGACGATCAGACCGGCGACCGCCTTCAGCAACGTCGATTTGCCGGCCCCGTTCGGCCCGATGATGGCGATGATGCGGCCCGGCTCGATCGCCAGGTCGACGCCCTTCAGGATACTGTCTGCCTGGGTGTAGCCACCCTCCAGGCCCGTCACGTGCAAGCTGGTCATGCCGGCACGTGACCCAGATAGGCGTCCTGAACCGCGCGGTTGGCGGTGACTTCCTTGAAGCTGCCGGTGGCGAGATCGCGGCCCTCGGCCATCACGACCACAGGGTCGCACAGGCGCGCGACCGTATCCATGTCGTGCTCGACCACCAGGAAGGTGTAGCCATCGTCGCGCAGGCCGGCCAGCACGTCGGCGATGTCTCGTGACAGGCTGGGATTGACCCCGGCAACGGGTTCGTCCAGCAGGATCAGGCGCGGCTCGGCCATCAAGGCGCGGCCGATTTCCAGCAGCTTCTTTTGCCCGCCGGACAGGGCCTCCGTCCGATTGTCCAAGACCTCGGTCAGGCGCAGCTTGTCGGCCACCTCGGCTGCCCGTGCGGCGATGCGCCGGTCTTGCTCGCGCCAGCGGCTGGGACGGAAAATGGCTGTTCTGATGTCGTCGCCGGCCTGGCCCGGCGCGTACAACATCAGGCTTTCAAGAACGGTAAGGGACGGAAAGCCGCGCGCGATTTGGAAGGTGCGTGTCAGGCCGGTGCGCGAGATGCGTTCCGCCGGCCAACCGGTGATGTCGATGCCGGCAAACGTCACCTGGCCGCCATCGGGCCGTAGCGTGCCGGACAGGATGTTGAACATGGTGGTCTTGCCGGCGCCGTTGGGGCCGATCAGGCCCGTGATCGTGCCGGCCTCGACCGACAGGCTGGCGCCATCGACGGCGGTCACGCCGCCGAAATGCTTTGAGACGCCGTTCGCCCGCAACAGTTCTTGCATAAAAGGTCTCTGTCCCCGGTTCTTGGGCGCCAAGATGGACCAACCGTCCGGGTTCGGCAAGATTTGGCGGCGGTTGGGTCCCGAGCGTTTTAGGCAAGGCCGGCAAACACCGCTCGGTGTTCGCGCCACAGGCGCTTCAAGACGCCGAGACCGGCACGTATCGGCGGGTCGTGGCGCCTGGTGTCGGCGGTCACGAACCATTGCTCCTGCCGCAAGGCCGGCAGCGGTTCGCCGACCCGGCGCAGCCCGCTCGTCCGGTCGCCGATGAAGCAGGGCAGCAGGCACAGGCCCGCGCCTGATCGGGCCAGGTTCAAAAGCGGCATCGGATGGTCGCTGGTTGCGACCGGTGGCCCGGCCAGCGACGAGGACAGGAAACGGGACGAAGCCGTCGGCCGTTCGACATCCAGCGCGATCCAGGGCAGGTCCGCATAGGCCTGGTCGAGCCCGACCGCCGCGGCCTGGGCGGCGAGGTCAGGCGCGCCATAGACCGCGTAGGCGACATGCGCGACGCGCTGGCCGGCCAGGCCCAGCTGGCTGGGGGCCAGGTTTCGGATGCCGATGTCGGCCTGGCGCCTTGTAAGGTCGGCGTGAGTCGTGCCGATCAACAGGCGCAGCGGCCGTCCCTTGAGGCCCTCGGCTAGTGCGGCGCCCATGTCGCCGATGAACATGGATGTCCAAGGGCCGCAGGCGATGCGCAAGGGCGGCAGCGCGGTCTGTCCGGCGCGCCACTCGTCGATCTTGACCATGGCGATGGCCGCGTCGTCCATGAGCGCACGCAACTCCCGGCCCTTGGCGGTCAGGCGATAGCCGTCGGCGCCACGCTCGAAAAGCTCCATCTTCAAGGCGCTTTCCAGATCGGCCATGCGCCGGTGCAGCGTCGGCGCGCTGACGCCGGTCCGCGACGCCGCCAGCGCCAGCGTGCGCGAGTCCGCCACCTCCATGAACAGTTTCAGCGCCGTCCAATCCAGGCTTTCATTCTTGAAAGGCATCTTGCGAATTCGGGCAAAGCAATTGTGGCTGATGACCACCAATCTAGCCGTCAGACGACGTTTTCAGGAGAAAGAAATGAAGTATGTTCCGTTGGGTTCATCCGGTTTGGCGGTTTCCCGGCTTTGCCTTGGAACGATGCTGTTCAATGGTGAAACGGAAATCAGCCTTCATCGCTCGACATGCATGTCGATCATCGACGCTTTTTTGGACGCGGGCGGCAACTATCTGGACACGGCCGATGCCTATGGCGACGGCGCGTCGGAGCAGTTGTTGGGCGAGGCGCTGAACGGCCGGCGCGACAGCGTCGTCATCGCGACCAAGGCCGGCGCCCGTTTCGGCGGCGACCCGTGGAACCCGCGCGCCGGTCTGTCGCGCCATGCGGTGCGCAGCGCCATCGAGGGCAGTCTGCGCAACCTGAAGACCGACTACATCGACCTTTGGTACATCCACGGGCCTGACCGGCTGACCCCGATCGACGAGACCATTCGCGGCATCGAGGACGCGTTGCGTGACGGCAAGATCAGGGCCGTCGGGTTTTCCAACCTGCCGCCCTGGCAGGCCGCCGAATTCGTTCTGAAGGCGCCTTTCGCGGTCAGCGCCGCGCAGTATCAATACTCGCTTGTCTGCCGCGAGATCGAAGAGGACTTCTTCGATGCGTTTGCCCGCCACAACCTGGTCCTGCATGCTTGGGGGCCGCTGGGCCAAGGGTTTCTGACCGGCCGCTACAGCCGAGATACCATGCCGGAGGACGGGCGCGTTACCATGGCCGGCGAGGATTATGAGGAACATGTTTCGCGCCGGGCGACGACGCAGAACTGGCAACTGCTCGATGCCATGCGCGAGATGGCTAAAGCGCGTAACGTGCCGATGGCCCGCCTGGCGATCGCCTGGGTCTTGGCCCGGCCGATCGACACTGTGACCATCGCCGGACCGAAGTCAACAGCCCAGCTGAACGACTTGGCACCGGCATCCGATCTGCGGCTGAGCGCGGATGAGATCGCCACGCTCGACCAGCTCTCGGCTCCGCCGGTGGGCTATCCGCAGCGCGTGATCGACGTCTATTTCGACCGTGCGTTGGCGGCCTGACGATCGGGCGGGACTTCTGTCGCTGGTGCGTCATCCCCATCTCTAAAGGGTGATGACCACCAGCGACCTGCTGAACGCAACCACCGACCGTTCGCCACGCGACTATGTACGCATCGAGCATCAGCTTGGTGCGCACAACTACCACCCGCTCGACGTCGTCTTGACGCGTGGCGAGGGCGTCTGGGTCTACGACACCGACGGCAACCGGTATCTCGACTGTCTGTCGGCCTATTCGGCGGTCAATCAGGGGCACTGCCACCCGAAGATCCTGGCGGCGATGACGGAACAGGCCGGGCGCCTGACCCTGACCTCGCGGGCGTTCCACAACGACCAGCTGGCGCCGTTTTACGAGGACGTCGCCGCGCTGACGGGCGCCCACAAGATCCTGCCCATGAACAGTGGCGCCGAGGCGGTCGAAACCGCGATTAAGGCCGTGCGCAAGTGGGGCTACGAGGTGAAGGGCGTGCCCGAGGGGGCGGCCGAGATCATCGTCTGCACCGACAACTTCCATGGCCGTACCCTAGGCGTCGTGGGCTTCAGCACCGACCCGTCGGCGCGCGGCGGTTTCGGCCCGTTTGCCTCCGGCTTCAAGGTCGTGCCCTTCGGCGACGATCAGGCGCTGGTCGACGCCATCACGCCGAACACGGTCGCGTTTCTGGTCGAGCCCATTCAGGGCGAGGCCGGCGTGATCATCCCGCCGCCGGGCTATTTCGCCCGCGCACGCGACCTGTGCACCCGGCACAATGTCACGCTCATCCTCGACGAAATCCAGACCGGCCTTGGCCGGACCGGCAAGCTGCTGGCAGAGGAACATGAGGGCATCGAGGCCGACGTCACCTTGATCGGCAAGGCCTTGTCGGGCGGCTTCTATCCGGTCTCCGCCGTGCTGTCGAACTCCGAGGTTTTAGGCGTGTTGCGCCCCGGCCAGCATGGCAGCACGTTCGGCGGCAACCCGCTGGCCTGCGCCATCGCTCGGGCGGCGCTGCGTGTTCTGGTCGATGAAGGCATGATCGAAGCCTCGGCCGAGAATGGTACCTACTTCATGGATTTGCTGAAGGGGCTGCGGCGCAACGCCATTCGGGACGTGCGCGGGCGCGGGTTGATGCTGGCCATCGAGCTGGACCCGTCGGCCGGCGGTGCACGGCGCTATTGCGAGGCGTTGCGACGGCGCGGCGTCCTGGCCAAGGATACCCATGGCGACACCATCCGCATCGCGCCGCCTTTGGTAATCACGCGGCCGCAGATCGACTGGGCCGTTGAGCAGATCGATGTGGTCTTCGGCACGATTGACCGCTGAGGCTTACGCCGCGTTGGCTGTTCTACCTGAAATTCCGTTTTGACTGGCGTTCGAGAAACGACTTCGCTAGAGCACGCGCCCTGAATGGCGGGCGGGGTGTTCCGCCTGACGCATGGGCTGTCGGTCGAGAGGACGTCTGAAATGCTGGGAGTGTGCTACTACCCCGAACAATGGGCCGAGGCGCGATGGGCTGACGACGCCCGGCGCATGGCCGATATGGGCCTCGCCTACGTGCGCATCGCGGAGTTCGCCTGGGCGCGCATGGAGCCGCGGGAAGGCGAATACGAATGGGGCTGGCTTGACCGCGCGATCGAGACGTTGGCCGGCGCCGGCCTCAAGATCGTGCTGGGCACGCCGACGGCGACGCCGCCCTATTGGCTGATCGCGAAGTATCCCGAGATCCTGCCGGTCGGCATCGACGGGCGTCAGCGCGGCTTCGGCTCGCGCCGGCACGTCAGCTTCTCCAGCGCGGTCTATCGGCGCGAAGCCAGGCGCATCGTCGACGCCATGGCCACGCGCTACGGCAGCCATCCGGGCGTTGCCGGCTGGCAGACCGACAATGAGTATGGCTGCCACGACACCGCGCGCAGCTATGGTGATTTGGACCGGGAGGCGTTTCAGGTCTGGCTGGCGGAGCGTTACGGCAGCATCGAGGCCCTGAACGAGGCCTGGGGCAACGTCTTCTGGTCGATGGAGTATCCGGATTTCGGTGCCGTCGGCCTGCCCAACGCCACGGTCACGGAACCCAACCCGTCCCACGCGCTCGACTTCGCCCGCTTCGCCTCCGACATGGTGGTCGAATTCAACCGTGCCCAGACGGAGATTCTGCGCCGGAAATCGCCGGGCCGGTTCATCACCCACAACTTCATGCAGCGCACGCTGACTTTCGATCACTTTCGATTGGCAGAGGATCTCGACTTCGCTTCGTGGGACAGTTACCCGCTGGGCAAGCTGGAAGTCATCTTCGACGACGACCGCGATGCGGAGCTGAAGCGGACCTATGCCCGCGTCGGCCATCCGGACGGCCCTGCCTTTCATCACGACCTCTATCGCGCCATGGGCAACGGCCGGTTTTGGGTGATGGAGCAACAGCCCGGACCGGTGAACTGGGCGCCCTGGAACCCCGCACCGGTTTCGGGCGCGGTCCGGTTGTGGACGTGGGAGGCCCTGGCCCACGGCGCCGACGTGGTGTCCTATTTCCGCTGGCGCCAGCCGCCCTTCGCCCAGGAACAGATGCATACCGGCCTGCACCGGCCGGACGACAGCCCGGACTTCGGCGCCGAAGAGGCGATGCGCGTCGCCGAGGAACTGAAATCCTTAGCTTTGGAGCCGACGGCGCCGGCGCCCGTCGCGCTTTTCTTCGACTACCAGACCGCCTGGACCTACGAGGTCCAGCCGCAGGGGCGCGACTTCGACTATTTCCGGCTCTGCTTCGACTGGTATTCCGCCGTCCGACGGTTGGGGATCGACGTCGATATCGTCGGCTCTGGCCACGATTTGGCGGACTATCCGGTCGTTTTGGTGCCGTCTTTGGCGATGGCGGAGGATGCGGTCTGGCAACGGCTGGGGCGGCGGACGAAGACGACCCTTTACGGCCCGCGGACCGGGTCCAAGACGCTGAATATGGGCATTCCCGAAACCCTGCCGCCGGGCCCGCTGGCCGAAACCCTGCCGCTGCGCGTCTTGCAGGTGGAAAGCCTGCGTCCGGGCGTTGCCCATACCTTGCGGATCGGCAATCGAACGGGGTCGGCATCGCGCTGGGCGGAGCGGCTGGAGACCGATCTCGACGCGGACATCCGATTCGACGACGGCACCCCCGCCCTGGTCCGCAAGGGGCAGCAACGCTATCTCGCCTGCTGGCCCGACGACGAGACGCTGGTCGACATCATGACCGATCTGATGCGCGATGCCGGTCTCGAACCCGCCTTGCTGCCGGACGGGCTGAGGCTGCGCCGGCGGGGTTCCATTACCTTCGCTTTCAATCGAAACAGCCAGGCGATGGAGGTTCCGGCACCCGCCGGCGCCCGCTTCGTGGTCGGCGGCCGAACGATACCAAATGGCGGCGTTGCGGCCTGGCGCGACGAATAATTGCCGAGAATCTGGAAAAAATGACCGTTCCGTGATGCAATCGGCTTGACAAGTCGTTCGCCTGCTGAGAACACTTGTTTCGAAGAGAAAGAAAACTGAACGAAAAATTCAGAAACCTCCGGCAGCGAGAGATCGCGTCGGATTCTGCCAACCGCTCGACGCCAAGGTCCGGCCTTGAAACGATCGAGCCATTCGGGAGGAAAGCGAATGAAAATCCGTCTGGCCCTTGCCACGGCCGCGACTGCCCTGATGACCGCCTCCGCCGCGCAGGCGGATACGATTACCTTTAATTCGAACGCTTCGGACCCGGGTCCGCGTGCCGCCATGGAGACGCTGATCGAGCAGTTCGAAGCGGCGAACCCCGACATTACCGTTGAACTGAACACGTTCGACCACGAGGCCTATAAGACAGCGTTGCGGAACTGGCTGACCAGCTCGTCGCCGCCGGACGTCGTGACCTGGTTCGCGGGCGAGCGCATGAATGCCTTCGCCCAGCGTGGCCTGTTTGCCGACGTCACCGAGGTGTGGAACGACAACGGCCTGTTCGACACCATGGCCTCATCCGCATCCGCTCTCGCCTATGACGGCGACCAGTATGGGGTGCCGTTCACCTACTATCAGTGGGGCGTCTATTACCGCACCGACATTTTCGAGGAGAACGGCATCGCGGTGCCGGAAACCTTCGACGACCTGATCGCGGCCTGTGGCACCCTGCGTGATGCGGGTATCGCGCCGGTGACCATCGGCACCAAGTTCCTTTGGACGGCCGCCGGCTGGTTCGACTATCTGAACCTGCGCACCAACGGTCTGGAATACCATCTCGGCCTGATGAACGGCGAAATCCCCTACACCGACGACGGTGTGCGGGCGACCTTTGCCAACTGGCAGCGGCTGCTCGATGCCGACTGTTTCATCGCCGACCACACCGCCTATTCCTGGCAGGAAGCCATTCCGTTCCTGACCCAGGGTGACGCGGCGATGTACCTGATCGGCAATTTCATTACGCCGTTCTTCCCGCAAGACAGCATCGACAATTACGGCTTCTTCCAGTTCCCGGTGATCGACGAGAGCGTCGGCACCTATGAGGACGCGCCGATCGATACGCTGCACATTCCGGCAAACGCGGAAAACCAGGAAGACGCCATGCGGTTCCTGGCCTTCATGTCGCAAGCCGAGGTGCTGACCGACATGAACGAGGCGCTGAATCAGCTGCCGCCGAACAGCGAGTCACAGGTTCCTGACAACCGCTTCCTGGAGGCCGGCTTCGCGATGCTGAGCGCGGCCGACGGCATCGCCCAGTTCTACGATCGCGACACCGATCCGGAAATGGCGCGGGCCGGCATGGAAGGCTTCCAGGAGTTCATGGTGAACCCGGATCGTCTGGACAGAATCCTGGATCGGCTCGACCAGACGCGCGAACGCATCTTCAGATAGTGCGCTAGCCAATCTCTCCCCCCGGCGTCGGTTTTCGACGTCGGGGTTCTCTTTCATTTGAGAGGAGGGTTTCGCCGTGGCCGCATCGATTCCGCGCGAACATCGCCGGGCAGCGTTTTGGTTCTTGCTGCCGGCGCTGATCATGTTCACCGTCTATGTCATCTATCCGATCCTGCAAAGCTTTTGGATCAGCTTTCATGAGTGGGACGGGCTGACGGACACCATGGAATGGGTCGGTCTTCGGAACTACGAAGATCTGATCTTCTATGATTTCGAGTTCTGGACGGCGATCCTCAACAATCTCTGGTGGCTGATATTCTACCTGCTGGCGCCGCTTTTCGGCCTGCTGATGGCGCTGTTCCTGAACCAGACGGTGCCAGGTATCCGCATCGCCAAGTCGCTGTTCTTCTTCCCGTTCGTCATCAGCCAGGTGGTCGTCGGACTGGTCTTCTCCTGGTTCTATGACCCGTCGTTTGGCTTGCTGAATGAGGTCTTGGGCTTCTTCGGCCTACCGGGTATCAGCCTGCTGTCCTCGGAACGCTGGGTCACCTTTGCGATCATTTTCGCCGGGCTCTGGCCGCAAACGGCGTACTGCATGATCCTCTATCTGACCGGCCTCAATAACATCAATCCGGAACAGATCGAGGCGGCCCGCATCGACGGCGCCAAGGGCTTCACGCTCTATTGGAACGTCATCCGGCCTCAACTCGCCCCCGCGACCTTCCTGGCGATCGTGGTCACGGTCATCGGCGCGCTGCGCAGTTTCGACCTGGTCTCGATCATGACCAATGGCGGCCCGTTCGGCAGTTCGACCGTGCTGGCGTTCAAAATGTACGAGGAGGCGATTTTCAATTTCCGGGTCGGCTACGGCGCGTCGATCGCGGTGGTGCTGTTCCTGATCATGGCGGTCTATATCGCGTACTTCCTCACGCGCATGCTGCAACAAGAACGGTCGGGGGGCTAAGGCGATGTATCCGACACCGATCGAAAAATACGGCGCCGGGACGCGGACCGGCTACAACATCGCGCTGTGGGTCGTTCTGCTGATCTGGCTGCTGCCGCTCTTGGCGGTCATGCTGACCAGCATCCGCAGCCTGGAGGACATCTCGACCGGCAACTATTGGGGCTGGCCGACGGACTTCTTGCTTATCGAGAACTATACCGAGATCTTCAGGGCGACACCGCTCGGCCGGTATCTGTTGAACAGTGTGATGATCACCGTTCCCACCGTCATCGGCGTGTTGGTGCTCTCGACCTTGGCCGGCTTCGCGCTGGCGATCTACCGGATCAAGCTCGGCTTTCTGGTCTTTGCCATGTTCATCGCCGGCAACTTCATCCCGTTCCAGATCCTGATGATCCCGGTGAAGGACCTGACCGAGTTTCTCGGCATGTACGACACCATGCCCGGCCTGATCATGTTCCACATCGCCTTCCAAAGCGGTTTTGCGGTCTTGTTCATGCGCAACTTCATCAAGGCGCTGCCGCATGAGCTGATCGAGGCGGCGCGGGTCGAGGGCGCGAACGAGTTCCAGATCTTCTGGTACGTGGTCGTGCCCTTGGTGCGGCCGGCGATCGCGGCCATGGCGGTGCTGGTCTTCACCTTCATCTGGAACGACTATTTCTGGGCCATCGTCCTGGTGCAGAGCGACAATGCCCAGCCGATCACGGCCGGCATCCAGTCGCTGCGCGGCCAATGGGTGGCGAGCTGGCAATTGATTTCCGCCGGTTCGGTCGTCGCGGCCTTGCCGCCGGTGATCATGTTCTTCTTGATGCAGAAGCACTTCATCGCCGGCCTGACCATGGGCGCGACGAAGGGCTAAGATCGTCGCATAGCGATTCGGAGGACGAGGGCTGACCGTTAGTGGTGCACACATCGTTTGCGTCGGATGGTGTCCTTCGATTGGACGCGTCGGGGACCACGTTGCTGATCGGTATCGGCGGCGTGGTCCCCAAGCTTTTGCACTGGGGCCGCGCCCTTCCTGACCGGATGCCGCTCGCCGGCATCGAAGACAGCGCCCAGCGCCCGGTCTATCTCAACAGCGTCGA
>JANQGH010000096.1 GCA_028277405.1 Alphaproteobacteria bacterium
CTAGCCAGGCCGAACGGGCAGTCCTCTCAGAGTTTTCGGCTCAGCCAGTCAAGCGCCTTGGCGGCTGTCCCTGGCCATTGGTCGTCAAACTGGATGTAATGGCAGGCCCCGTCGACCGCGAAGAAGTCCGCCGTTTCATAGCGCTCGGCCATCAATCGCGCGGTGCTTGTCGCCACGGCCTTGTCCTCGGTTCCTGAAATGAAGAGCAGGGGGCAGGTAACCTTGTTTTGGTCAACAAGCGTGGTTTGGTGAACGTCAAACATCCAGAAGACAAACTCGAAAAGCACCCGACCGGATTCGGTGCCGAGACGCGCATGGATGTCATGTTGCATGTCGGTCGGCAGCGTGTTCAGCCCATACTTCGTCAGAAGTGCAAGGTCTTGCCCCAGCGCCTGCTCCCAGAAAGCGCCTGCCGAAATGAACAGCTGTCCGAGTTCGCGCTCCCCGTCCGTCGTCGGCAAAACGCCGCTCACAATACTGCTGTTGAGAAGAACCCCCGCTCTCACGGCGCCCTCGGCCGCCAGGAGTTGCGCGACAACCCCACCGAGCGAGTGGCCGACAACAACCGGACTCTCCCCAATCTCATCAATCGCCTGCCGGGCATCGTCCACGAAATCGGCGATGCTCACCCCGACGAGCTTGGCATCGCGTTCCGGTCCGGGCGGCAGGTCATGATGCCGGTAGGTCAGGCTGTGGCAGACATAACCGGAAGCCTCGAAGGACGTACAGACATTTGCCATCGTCCAAGCCGCAGCGTTGGTGCCGGTCAAAAGCAGGACTGGAGGTAGAGAGCCATTTGACATCTGAAACTCCCAAAGAATCGGAGCTGCCGGACAGGGAACACACCATCGTCGCTTCGTCAGGCTAGAGTCGACGGATCTTGGGTGTTGCGCAAGACGCTGCAGGTTCGCTTTGTCCGCATACCCGACACCAGTGATCGAGGCGGGGCCGCGGCCGTGCTTGTCCGCGCTGGCATTCCGGCGTCACGGTCGGCCGGGCACTTGGATCGCAAGCTGGTATCAGCAGGCCTTCGGCCCCTGGCCACAGCACGCCAGAATGTCCGGATGGCCCTGACAGCAATCGTTCAGCAGGAAAGAAACCAATCCGCCCAGATTTGCCAGATTGGCGCGATAGATGATGCTTCTTGACTGCCGTTCCGACGCAATCAAACCGGCCTTCTCTAGGGCGGAGAGATGAAATGAGGCGCGCGACGACGCGGCACCGACCCGCGTGCCGATGTCACCCGCCGACGCGCCGTCCTGGCCGCGTTCAATCAGATACCTGACGATGTGCAATCGGGTGCCTTGAGAAAGCGCGCCGAACATCGTGACAGCCTGCTTGTCATCCATATTTCAATATCTCTTGAATGATTGAGATATAGTCTATAGCGTGCACCTGGTCCGGTCAACCAAACCGCATGCCCTCAAGGATCAGCGCCATGAAAATCGTCAGCTTCAAGATCTGTCCCTTCGTTCAGCGCGTCACCGCGCTTCTGGCGGCAAAGGGCGTTGAGTACGACATCGACTACATCAGCCTGAAGGACAAGCCGCAGTGGTTTCTCGACATCTCGCCCAACGGCCAGGTGCCTGTGTTGATCACCGATGGCGGCCAGGCCCTTTTTGAGAGCGATGCGATTGTCGAGTATCTCGAGGAGGCCTATCCGCGCCTTCAGCCCGACATCGCGCTTGAAACCAGGGCAACCAACCGCGCGTGGAGCTATCTGGCGTCGAAGAACTATCTGGTTCAATGCAGCGCCCAGCGCAGCCCCGACAGAGACACGTTGCAAGAGCGCAGCGCGAAGCTTGGCAAGGCCTTCGACCGCATGGAAAAGCACCTTGGCGACCAGCCCTATTTCGGCAGCGAAATCATCGGCATGGTCGATATCGCGTGGCTGCCGCTGTTGCATCGCGCCAGCATTGTGGAGGCGCATTGCGGCTATGACTTTATTGGCGACCGCCCGAGGCTCAAAGCCTGGCAGAAGACACTTCTTGCCAACGATTTGGCGCAGAAGTCAGTCGCGCGGGATTTCGATGAGGCCTTCAGCAGCTTTTATCTCTCCGATCAAACCTATCTCGGCCGCGGTTGCGATGTCGCCGATCCCTGCATTGGCGGGCCTTGCTCGACGGACGCCTGCTGCTGACCGCAAAGCCCACCTATCAAACGGCCCCTGGCATGAATGAACTCAAGCTTCTGTTTGATCTGCATGGCGACGGCGAGCGCCAGGGGCCCGGCGGGGAGGAGGAGACCCGCCTGGCCGTGACGCTGTCCGGGCTGCGGGGTGAGCGGGGTTTGAAGATCGCCGATATCGGATGCGGCACCGGGGCCTCGACGCTGGTGCTGGCGCGCGCGCTCGACGCCCAAATCACGGCCGTGGATTTCCTGCCCGGCTTTCTTGCAAGGCTTGAGGCGGCCGCCCGGCGCGACGGGCTCGGCGCTCGGATCGAGACGCTTGCCGCCTCCATGGACGCGCTGCCCTTCGACGAGGGTTCGTTGGACGCGATCTGGTCGGAAGGGGCGATTTACAATATCGGCTTTGAGACAGGCATTCAGGCCTGGCGGCGGTTCCTGAAGCCCGGGGGTGTTCTGGCGGTCAGCGAGCTGACCTGGCTGACGGCCGAACGGCCGGCCGAGCTGAACGATCACTGGGCGGCGGAGTATCCCGAGGTCGCCACGGCCGGGGCAAAACTGTCCCAGCTTGAGGTGCACGGCTATGTGCCGCTGGGCTACTTCCCGCTGCCCCGCGCCTGCTGGCTGGACACTTACTACCGCCCCCTGCAAGGCCGGTTCGAGAGCTTCCTTGAGCGCCATAACCGCTCAGCGGCCGCGCAGGCCGTCGTCGCGGCGGAGCAGGCGGAGATCAGCCTCTATGAGCGCTACGCCGACTTCGTCAGCTATGGCTACTACGTGGCGCGCAAGCTGGCTGATTGACCGGCGCCGCCGAAGGCATGGCTTTCGCGGCAAGTACGGTGCCCGGGATGGCGCGATGGAGCCTTTCCGCCCGAGCCGCCATCGTTGGTTCGTCGCTCCGATCGGCGGCCGACTCAAAACCTTGATGCTCGGAACGTCGCTGTGTCAGGGATTATGTTGCAGGGCAGATCTGAGCCGTAAGGAACCGCAGCATGATGTATGCCGCCTTGGACGATCTCAACCGGAGGCCGGAGCCGTTTTCGCGCTGCACGATCGACACGCTCTGGACCGATCCCTGGATCGCGCGGAAGATGCTGGACTATCATCTGGATCAGGGCACGGACCTGGCCTCGCGCCGGTTTGAGACCATTGACGGGATTGTCGACTGGGTCGACCGCAAGCTTGGCCTCTCCGGCAAATCCGTCTGCGATCTAGGCTGCGGCCCCGGCCTCTACGCCATGCGCATGGCGGGCCGGGGCGCCACGGTGACGGGCGTCGACTTCTCGGCCGTCGCCCTGGCGCACGCCCGCGCGGAAGCGGCCGCGGGAAATATGGCGATCGCGTATCGCCAGGCCGACTATCTGACCGACGATCTGCCCGGCGATCAGGATCTCGTCACCCTGATCTACTGCGATTATTGCGTCCTCTCGCCGCAAGACAGGCAGCGCCTTCTAAAGCGGATCAAGGGAATGCTGAAGCCCGGCGGAGCACTTGTCTTCGACGTGTACGCCACGGCACAGTTCGCCCAACGCAAGGAAGCGGCGACCTACGGGCGCAACCCCATGGGCGACTTCTGGTCGCCCGACGACCATTTCGGCTTCCAGACCATTTTCCTGTACGAGGAGCAAAATCTCGCCCTCGATCGCTACCTGATCGTCACGCCCACGCGCCGGTTCGAGATCTTCAACTGGCTGCAGTACTTCGATCCCGAAGCGATTTCGGCCGAAGTCACTCGGGCCGGCCTGGCAGTCGAGGAGATCGTCGCGCTCGCCAACGGTGAACCGTGGACACCGGAGGCCGGAGAGTTGGCCATCATCGCCCGTGCCTGAGTGCTGGCAGGCTAAGCATTGATCCTGGCTGGTCCTTGGTGGTGCACGCGAAGCCATCACACCGCACTGCGTGCGTAGATACGGCAGGCCGTCGCGGACGCGATGGCCACCTGTTCCGTCTCGGACAGGCCCGACAGCCAAGCGCGATGCGCGGCCCAGATCTGCCCGTAGCGGCCGGACAGCGTCGAGACCGGCCAGTTGCTGCCCAGCATCAGCCTGTCCGGACCGAAGCAGGCGAGCGCATGATCGGCGTAAGGCCGCCAGTCCGAAGCCGTCCAGTCCCCCCAGCGGCAGCACATCTCAAGGCCCGAGAGTTTGGCCGCCACGTTGGTCCGCGCCGCCGCCTTGCCCAAGAGGTCGGCCCAAGGCTGGAATCCGCCCTCGGCGACCGGCGGGTTGTTGAGATGATCGAGGACGATCGTGAGGTCGGGACAGGCATCGGCCAGGCGCGGCAACCGTTCCAGGTGGGCCATGGAAATGCCGACATAGTCGAAGCTCAGACCGGCCTGGGCGATCCGGTTCAGGCCGGCAATGACGGTGTCCTGTAGTACCCAATCCGGGTCGGGTTCGGTATTGATCAGATGCCGGATGCCGACCAGGTCGGCGACATCGCCAAGCCGTTCCAGCGCCGCCGCCAACGAAGCAGCGTCCGCCAGAGGCAGCCAGCCCACGACACCCGCGACCCAATCGTGCTCACGCGCGATCGCCAGCAGGGCGTCGGTCTCTTCCAGGTCATCCACGGCCTCGACAAGGACCGCACCGTCAATGCCGTTGGCCTCCATCAGCGCTTGAAGGTCTTCGGGCCTGAACGACGCGCGCAATGGCCGCCATTTTGGATCGCCGCGATAGGGCGGCTTTTCCATCCACTGGGTCTGCAACGACCCTGCCGCCCAAAGGTGGACATGGGTGTCAATCGTCATCCGCCGATCCCCTCGCCAAACATCTCACGAACGCGCCGTCGTTACTGAGGTATCTGGTTCGCGCAGGATCACGCCACCATTGATCTCGACGATGTCCCCGCAATCCGCACGATGCGGTTGCGACCGGGCTGGCGAGCAGGGCGGCAAAGCCTCGCCTCTCAGGCGTGAAGGCGATCAAAGGGCGGCAGGCGGCCAACGCAATCGATGGCGGCCAGATCTCCGGATGCGATCCGGTCGCCCAAGTCCAGCACGACGGGGGCGAGCGGTTCGGACAAATCGCCCAGTTCGCGCCAGCGATCCCAGGGCGAGACCAGGATATCGGATGTGGCGAGGGCGTCCCGGATCAGGTTGACCAGCAGCAGACGCTCGCCACGATGGGTGCCGTGGCCGAACCGGCGTGCCGGGACAGGCCCTTCTCGCCACCGCCGCCACGCCTCGTCGGCGGTCATGAACCGGGCACGGGGCACGGTCGTGATCGCGAACCGGATGCCAAGCTCTTCCCGATGCTCCCGGTCGAGCTGGGCGTCGGCAACGGCCCAGTCTGACCGGTCTTCGCCCCGATGCTCCGTCACCCAATGGTCTTCGTACGGTTTGGCGCCGAGATACGAGGCAAAGCCGCACCGTACGCGTGCCCTGAGGCCGGCGACGCGCGCCAGCGCGCAGAGCATCGCCGCATAGTCCCGGCAGGTTCCCACCTGTCGTTCAAAGGGTGGTCTTGGGGTGGACAAGGGCAGCCTGTGGCGGGCCGTCGCCGCCTCGATCCGCTCAAGAACCGGCTTGGTCGTCCGATCAATCTGGAAGCCGGCGGGCGGTTGCCCATACAGGCTGAGCGCCGAGGCGTCGTGGATCAACAGCCCCTGAACGATCGCGCACAGGTCGCCGATCCCCGTCGGCAAGTCTGTGAGGGCGTGATGATCCGTCGGCATGGTGAGGACGTCGAGCATGGCCGTGCGATCAAACCCCCGGCACAGCGTTTCGGCAAGTGCGGTTCGCCCGAAACGGGCGACCGGCTGTCCGGGCCGTCATGGTGCTCTGGCCACGGCAATCCCACAACGGTGCGGCGCTCAGGCGATATCCTTTACCATCAAAATCGCGTCGGTGGGTTCGACGCCGAAGTCCGAAAGGTCGAACGGCCGCCGCGCCTGTTCTCGGAATCCAGCCCGTTGATACTTGCGCACGGCGCCCGTGTTCGAGGCGGCGACGACAAGCGCCAGGCCGGGACAGTCGCCGTCCCGCGCCCGCGCCTCCGCTGCATTCAACAGGGCGGTGCCAAGGCCCTGGCCGCGGTGTTCCGGCACCACCGCGATGATGTTGATGTACCAATGGTGTGGGACGAGGCTGACGAGCTCCTGAACCGCGACGAAGGCGTCGGGGATGCCGGGCTCGACGGGCGCGGGTGTCGCCGGCAACGGATACCCGATCATCGCGCCAAGCGCCGCGCCGTCCGCCTCTAGGACATAGCCGTGTCGGTGGCTGAACTCGCCATCCTCCGCCGCCACCTGCGCCAGCCCGACCGCGAAACCGTCCGTGCCGTCGGGCGCCATTGCGTCCCAGAGGGTGGGCATGAAACCCTCGCTCGCCATGTCGATGACCCGCACGAGAAAGGCGGCATCGTCCGGCGTTGCCTCGCGGATGATCGGCGGCACGGGCGCGCGCTCCGTCCGTTGTTTCTGATCGGCCAACGAAACGGGATTCAGGCGCGCGCGTCAATTGGCGGGTACCGTCCTCTCCGCGGGACGCTCCAGCGGCGCTTCTCGGTTCGGCGGGCATTTCCCTTGCATGGCAGTTGACCAACGGCACGGCGACGGGATAGCTGCCGCCAACGAAAACGACCATGCAAGGACATCGGCAAACGGCGCTTTTCTGGTCCTTAAAGTGCCTTGCGGAAGACCACCTTGTCGTCGCCTTCCGCCCAGAAGTCCCGGATGCGGGCTTCTTCTTCATAGCCGATTTTGACATAGAATTTGCGGGTGAGCGCGAAGTCGTCGGTGCCGGACGTGTCGACGATCAGGATGCGCTGGCCCTTGGCCTTGAGATGCTGTTCGGCCGCCGCCACCAGGGCCGTGCCGAGGCGCTTGCCTTGCTGGTCGGGCCGCACGGCCAGCGCGCGCATGTTCCATGTGCCGTCCGCGAGGTCCTCCGGCACCGCGTAGCACAGGCCGACGGCGGCCCCGTCCAGATGGCAGGTCAGCAACAGCGCCCGGCCGTCCTTCGCCAGTGAGGCCGCGAGCAAACCCGGCAGCATCTCGCTTGGGAACAGCCCGGTTTGCTCGACCACCGCGCGAAGTTCGGTGATGTCGTCTGACGTGGCTGGTTTGATGATGGGGGGTGTCATTCGGTGTCTTTCTTGGCGAGGGTCGTGGTGGGCCTGAATTCGGCGCGCAGCCCTAGACGTCAAGTTCGCGCTTGTACTGGTGATGCAGTTCCTCGAAGCGGTCGATGAAGGGCTCGCCCGCCAGATGCGCCGCCAGATTGTCCAGGAAGCATTGCCAGCCGGCGCATAGGCCGGTCAGAAATTCCGGCCGCACGCCGAAATGCGAGAACACCAGCTGGCTGCCCTGCTCGTCAGGCGAGAGTTCCCATTTGATCAGGCTTTCGCCCCAGGTGTAGGCAAGCACCCTGTTCGGCTCCGCAGCGGAAACGATGCCGTCCAGCGGGTCCTCGGGTGCAAAGTCGATCAGGACCCGGCCACCGACGACCGGCTCCAGCAGCGTGGGATACTCCATCCAGACCGCCACCTGTTCCGGATCCGAAATCGCCGCCCAAAGATCGTCGAGCGGCGTGGCATAGCGCCGCTCGAACCGAATGGCGTGGAGCGTTGAAACAGTGGCGCCGTCGGGGATGGTCATGGTGGAGCCTTCTGCAGAGTTCGCTCGTCGAAACAATCGGCGTGTCTGCCGGTACCCATGTGCGGCGGCGGGATGATCCCGGGCTGGGCCGGAACGGATCGCGGTCCCATGCGGCCACCGCCATCGTCGTCGATCGCTGCCTAGGCCCGTGCAAGCCTTGGCACGTCGATCTCATCCTCGCGCTGGCGCATGTTGTAGGCATCGTGACGTGCCTGCATCTTAAGCAGGGTGTCCATCCTCACGCCGAATGCTTTTTCCACCCGTAGCGCCATTTCCGGCGACAGCGATGCGCGTTCGTTCAGAAGGCTGGACAGCGCCGGCCGGCCAACGCCGAGAGCGGCGGCTGCCTCGGTCACGGACAGGTCGTCGGGCAGAACCGACCGCCTGATAAAGCCGCCCGGGTGCGGTGGTTTCATGCCGGCTTTCATGGCCCCCCTAAACCCTTCTCGCCACGATGCAGACCACCCGCCCGATAATAACCAACTCCTCCTCAGCCAGTTCCTGGATCGGGTAGAGGGTGTTGTCGGAGATGACGCGGATCAGGCGGTCGCGGAGGTTTAGGGACAGGCGTTTGATCCAGCCGGCATCGCCGATGCGCAAGGCGTAGACGCCCTCGCGGTTGAACGAGCGCTGGGTCAGGTCGACCAGGACCCAGTCGCCGTTCGACAGGGTCTGTTCCATGCTGTCGCCGTCGACCCGGACCACGGCCAGATAGTCGGGTGCCGCCTGGGTGATCGAGCGCAGCCATTGCGCCTCGAAAAGCTGATAGCCCAGCGGGTCGGGCTCGGCCTCTAGCAAGCTGCCATGGCCGGCGGAAAGCGCGGCGTCGAAACGGCCGACGCTGGCATACTCGCCCGTGCCGAGTTCGATGATGCCGGGCGCGTTGACCACCGGCAGGGCGGGGGGCAGGGGGGTGCGTGGCGCGCCCTCGGCCCCTTCCGGACCGTCCTCCAACGTATCGACCTCGCCGACCAGATAGCCGACCGGCACGCGCAGCGCCCGGGCGGCGGCTTGGATGGTGCTGAGCTGAGGCGAGGCCCGGCGTTTCAGCGCGTCGCGGATGGCCGTGGCGCTGAGGCCGGCATCCAGCGACAGCTGCTTCATGGTGATGCCGCGCTGGTCGATCAGGCCCTGCAGGCGGCTGCGAAACATCTCCGACATGGCCGCCCCAGTGTGCCGCCTTCGGTGCCGGGGCGCCAGACGTCATTTCACCATTTCGCTGCTTGTATCGTGGTGTCATTTGCCCATTGACAGACGGCGAACGCCCATCAATAATGGGCAAATGACACTTATCGGAGCGATTCCCATGACCGCCGCCGACATCGCTGAAACCGCCCCTGTGGCCGAACTGTCAGACCGACCAAGGCCAGCCGTGCCCGATCGCGGTAGGCGCATGGTCGATCTGGCGGCGGGCGATTGCCGTTTCCCCGTCGGCTCTGCGGCGGGGCGCGCGCGGCGCTTTTGTGGCCACCCGGCCCGGCAAGGCGGCCCCTATTGCGAGGCGCACCATGCGGTCGCCTATCTCGCCCCTCCCGACGAGGATGATGGCCAGGCGGGCGCCGACGCGAAGTAGGCCCGGCGATGAGCCCGCGACGCCACGATTTCGCCGGCCAGCGCTTCGGCCTCTTGACGGCGCTGGAGGATGGCCCGCGCTATCGCAACGGCGAGCGGCGTTATCGCTGCCAATGCGCCTGCGGGGCGACCGTGCTGGTGCGGGTCTCGCTGTTGAACAAGGGCACGACGCGCAGCTGTGGCGCGTCGGACTGCCGCAAGCAGGTCGCGCGGCCGCGCAAGCCTGCCTTCCGGCCCCGGCGGCTGACGGCCGTGGAGCGGGAACGGGCGCGGGCCATCGCGGCGCTGACCGCCGCCGGCGGCTATGGCGGCGAGAACGACGCGCGCAACTGGCGCGATCATCGCGGCCATCGCAAGGCGCGCGCGGGGCGCCAGACCGCCGCCATGCCCATCCCCTTCATCCGGGCGCCCGTCATCCGAACTCCCTTGAGCAGGACGGGGCGCCTGTGACGGGCCTGCCTTCCATGCCGCTGTTCGTGGACGATTACGAGGCGGCGGCGGTGCATCTGACCCTGGAAGAGGACGGCGCCTATAACCGCCTCTTGCGGCTGGCCTGGCGGATGCCGGATTGCGCCTTGCCGGACGACCCGGCCTGGATCGCGCGGCGCCTGCGCATCGATGCGGCGACCTATCGCCGGCTGGTCGCGCCCTTGATCGACGAGTTCTTCAGCCGCGAAGGCGGCCGCATCTTCCAAAAGCGCCAGGTGCGCGAGTTCCGCTATGTCACCGACCTGGTGGCCAAGCGTCGCGCGGCCGGCAAGCGGGGAGGCGACGCTAAGGCGCGTCGCCGGAAGTCAGAAGTCAGAAGTCAGAAATCAGAAGACGGGTGTGGCGAAGAGGATGGCCCTGGCATGGCTACGCCGGTGCCAGAGCATGGGGCTGACGATCTGGTGGCACCCAGACCTACAGCCACACCCGCACCCACCGGTCCGCCTCTCTTGCGAGAGGCGGGGGACGACCCGCCCGCCGGGACGAAGCGCGCATCGCCGCGCCGGGGCAAGCGGTTGCCGGAGGACTGGCGGCCATCGACGAAGGATCGCGACTTTGCGGCCAAGGAGGGGCTGGACCATGCCGAGATCGACCGCACCGCCGACCGGTTCCGCGACTACTGGACCGCTAAGGCGGGGCCGAGCGCCATCAAGCGCGATTGGGCCGCAACCTGGCGCAACTGGGTGCGCGGCGACGCCGACCGACGCGGCGACGGCGCACGGGATGCCGGCGCTGTCGCGGCAAGACCCCCCAGCCGACAACGCGGCCCGCACCGTGCGCGAGACCGACCGGGCGTTGGCAGCGTTACTGAGGCGGCGTTTCGGGTTCTGGCCGAAGGTGGAGACGACCCTGATCTATCCGGATAGCAGGGGCGCCTATTGCGCCACGCTGGTCACCGCGCTGTCGCTGAGGGCCTCACCCGACGCGGATGCAAAGGGGGCGCTGGCGGCGATAGACCGCGCCTCGGCGCCGGCGTGCAGGGCCGAGATCGTCAAGGCGCTGACCCGCCTGCGCCTGCGCACCAAGGCCAGGCGCGAGACCACCGAGGACATGGCCGCCGCCTTCGCGCTTTATGCCGAGGATCTGGCCGCCTTTCCCGCCGACGCCGTGCACGAGACCCTGGAGGGCTGGCCGCGCCGCGAGAACGGCATGTGGTGGCCGTCCTGGAACGAGCTCGACACCGTCCTGCGCGCCAAGGCCTCGTTCCGCCGCCGCGCCCGGGCGGCGCTGGAGGTGTTCATGGCGGAGCGCGCCGATCCCGACCGGCCCCAACCCAGTACGACCGATCCCAACCCGACCGAACAGGAGAGACCATGAGCCGCCGCCGCAAATCCGCCGAGCGCTTTCGCATCGAGGCCGATCACGGGCCGGCGGAACGCTATCAGCATGGCGACGTCATCGTGGCCAGCCCGACCGAGACCGCCGGCATCGTGGGCAAGCGGGTGATGACCCAGCGCGTGCTCGACCGCTATGCCCAGCGCGACGAGATCGACAGCCGCCAATACGCCGCCGGCGAGGCGCTGTTCCGCCTCTGGTACGCCGCCGGAAGGGCGCCGAAGGTGACCTTGAACCTGCTCGCCGTCGGCGGTGCGGACGAGAGCGCCGAGGCCCGCAAGGCCGACGCCTGGGCGGAACTCAACGGCGCCCTGCGCGCCGTCGGCCAGCGCCTGTCGCCCATCCTGGTCCATGTCTGCCTCGCCGACGGCACCGCCAGCGCCTGGGCGCGCAGGAACGGCCACGATCCGCGCGGGGGGCTGACCGCTCTGAGGCTTGGGCTGGACGCGCTGGGGGACTATCTCAGGCTGCCGGGTGGGGGGCGGTGAGGGGGCCGATTGCCCGGACTTAGCCGCTGCCTGCGCAGCAAATCCAATAGGAACACGGCAAACACGGTGACGCCGGCTAGCCCGACAGCGGCAAGGAGAATGACGAACCGCACGCCATCGTCGCGCACCGGCAGGATCGGCATGGGCTCGACGACGAAACCCCGGTCCACGAGCAGGGAGAGCACGCCACCCTCTCCCGGCAAATGGCCTGATTACGGTGTTGATTACGGTGACAGTTTACTAAATCCCATTTATGTGCCTAAAAGCGATTTAGTAAACTGTCACCGTAACTTCCAACTTTAACTTCCGGCCACCGTAACTTCCGGCACGACGTGCCCGGCCGCCGACACCCAGATCGCCGCGCCCCCATCTGCTGCCGGTCACGGAAGCGGTCGCCGGGAACTTCACGGTGCGATCATCGCACTGACATCGCCATGGCAGGTCGGTAGACTGCCTGGCACATCGATCGAACCGGGGGATGACCCATGGCCTGGAAACCGAGGTTGAGCAACCGCCCTTTCGCGGCGATCCTTGCCGCCACCGTGCTGCCCTTGGGCGTTGCCAGCGCCCAGGATAGCGCCGTGCCCCATTGTGGCGCCTTCGTCAGCTACCTGGAGCCTCAATCGGTCGAGGTGCTTGATCTTGGCGCCGAGGGGCCGAGCGCCGGCGACCAGCGGCTGATCCACGAGACGATCTTCGACGCCGACGGCAATGCCATCGGGACACAGGACGCGCTCGCCACCCTGCTGGCCCGGTCGGATGGCCAGGGGCGCGACCTGTTCTTCGTCACCTTGCTGGCCTCCTTTGCCGATGGCGAGCTGGCGTCGACGGCGCTGATCCCGTCGCGCGATACGGCCACGCGGCCCGCCGGCCCCACATCCCAGTACAGCCGCATTGTCACCGGCGGCACCGGCGCCTTTGCCCACGCAACCGGTACCGTTCAGCTGGAGACGCTGGCCGACGGCAGGCGGCAGGCACGCTATGACCTGACCTGCCCCGACTGAACTCCCAGCGCGGCGTTGGCGACGCCGATCAGACCCGGCGACGCGCCGGACAGCTACGGGCAGTCGAGGTCAAAGATGAAGGTCATGAGGTTGTCGTCGCCGCGGATGACCTCGACCGTTCCAGTGGCGCCGGCATAGGCGCCGGTCCCGCCGATGATTTCCTGCGGCGGCCTCTGCGCGTTGCTGTGCCGCGTCGTGGGGTCGTCCACATTCGCGGGATCGCGATTGTCGATCATGGAAAACACGGTCCCGTCCGGAAAGGCCGTGACGGACTCCGATACCGTCTCCGTGGGTTCGCCGGCGTCGTTGACCTCATGGACGGTCACCGTCCACATCCGGTCGGCAACGACGGTGCCGTCTTGGTCGACCAGGCGACGGTGGCCAATGCGGCGATCGCCAATGCTTGGGCCGTCGCCATCGAAGTCCACGAAATGGACCTCGCGATCCTCATTGGTGGACAGCAACTCAAGCCGTTCGCACGCCTGGCCCTGGGCAAGGGCCGACCCCGCTATCAGGACCCCTGATGTCACGGCCCCTGATATCACGGCGAGGGCGAGGGTCGTCGAGAGGGTCAGGGCGGCGGTGCTTTTGGTGATGGGCATGGCTGTTCTCCAAAGGGCTGAATTGTCCGGGCTGGCTTCGTCCGCGTGGCGGCACGGCCGCTCAGTCGTGGCAGATCAGATTGAAGGTCACCGCGCGTGATCCGTCCGGATTTTGGACGGATGTTGCCGTCCCGGTCGCGTGGGCAAATTCACCGCTGCCGCCGGTGATCGGCCGCTCGTGCGTGGCGGCGGTGCCTCGGCTGACGTCGCTGGCGTCTGGCAGGGCTCCCCGCACAACCGAATTGAGCGATCCGTTCGGGAATGTGTGGTGCAAAATGGCCAACACCGGGTGGTGTTCGTCGTCCGGCGCGGCCAGCACGGTTGTGATGATGTCGACCTCCCCGACCTGATTTCCCGCTTCGTCAATCAGGTAGCCCAAGGAAATGAGCTGATCGCCAGTGCTGGGACCCTCCGCACCATGGTCGACATACTCCCGCCAAGCGTTTTCGTAGGTCAGCATGAACGTGCCGCATTCCGGTCCTTCGGCATCTTGCGCGATGGCGCTCGCCGAACTGAGTATGGCGGCGGAGGCGATGATCGCTTTGGAACGGGCTGTTAGGCGCATCGATTTGGCTCCTTTCTGGCCGTCGATGGGCAGGGAGCTTACACAGGCTGCCGTTGGACAAACAACGGTGACGGCGGTTTGACGGTGAGCCAACCGCGCCAATCACCGCCGCGCATCAAGCTTGTCTCGGCGCCAGATCGCCCGACGACACCGTTTCGGCCAGGATGCTCAGCACGGCGATCGCCTGGTTTTTTGGGGGGCCCGATCCAACGAAGCGGTTCGCCGCCTCGCCCATTCCTCCGACGGCCGTGGAGGGTTGACGCGTCGCCAGCGCGGGCGGTTCCGGGCCTGTGAACGACCGGTCAATCGGTGCTCGCCAACCCCGGCGCCGTCGTGGCACGGTGCTTCGATCAAAACGCGAAAGGCGGATTTCGATGGCTCGAGAGACACACGGATCAAGCGGCCTCGCCGCGATCGCCGCAATCGCCCTTGCGGCGTCAGCCGGCTTCTTGTCCGACCCCGCCGCCGCGCAAGACCAGGGCACAAATCTGGTTGGGACCTGGGCCATGACGGAGATCAACGGCCGAGGCTGGAATGGCGAGCGGCATACGACCGACACGATCGACAGCCTCATGCTTGAGATCTCCGAGCATGACGGGGCGATATTCGCCGGAACCTATAGCTGGCAACTCGCCACGGACGCGCTTGCCATGGATGCCGGGCAGGGCATCACGACGGAGGCCGAGGAAGTGGTGTTGGGCGTCCTCGATTTCGACGGCACCTACATCATGGTCGACCACCCCGACACCTCCGTCATCCGGATTAGAATCGTCGATGACGACACGCTTGAGATGGTGGGCTACGAGGCCGGCCCCCATGCGGTGGTGTCGCGCATGACGTTCGAACGGCAGTAGCCCGGCCTTTGTACTTCGCGCCGGCCTGAAGGCGGCCAGACCCGCCGACGCCTGGCCGCCCCCAGGCGGGCGCGGTGGAGAGCTTGGGGCAGGGCGCGCGCTGGGAGGCTGGCACGGCGTTACCGCGACGGTTCGGGGGATGCCACGCGGTTCCAAGCCCGTATGAGCAGATTGGTGAGATCCAAGCCGAGGGTGGCTTCGAACGCGGTGCTGAACTCGTCATCTTTCCGCATCCAACGTCTTATATCCTTTGTCTTCCAAACAAGCAGACGGCAATCCTTGGATGCGAAAGCCGCTGTTACCGACCGGAAATCGCGCTGGCTCTCCAGCAACATGGCAGAACCAATGAAGTGTCCGGGGCCAAGCCTTTCGATGGGGTGATCATCGAGCGTTAGCGTTACCTCTCCTTCCGCGATAAGAGCGACATAATCCAGCGTCTGTCCATGCTTCACCATAGTCTCGTTCTTGGAGACGACTTGGTGCCTTGCGGTTTTGAACAACACACGCGCATGTCGTGGCGACAGTCTGTGAAGCGCCGTTTGCCAAAGCCGTCTTTGCTCCGGCGTGAAACGGACGGGGCGGCGATCAAAAACCAGTTTGGAGATCCAAAGAATGTTGATGACCAGGAATGCGGAGCTCCAGGCAATGACCTCCCACAGGCGCTCAGGCTGGAAATAGAGATACGGCACCCATAACGCGTAGCCGATGACGGTCAGGGCCCGCAACCAGAGTATATCGCGCATCAAATAGGACAAGCAAAAGATCAGGTAAGACGTGTTCACCATGAAGTTGAGGTCAATATCCGGCATTATTGATATTACCTTCTTCTCGTTTTAGGGCTCCAAATTCCTGCGACGCCCCGCCATTGTCGACCGTCCGAAACCGTCGCGTGTCTTGAGCCCTTCGGATGCGGGGTTGCTGAACAGCCCGACCGAGCCCCTTCGGCCGTGCGAGGATTGTGCCGTTTCTGTGGTGGCAATCGAGGGTTTGCGAGGTGGCTAACTCAATCTCTCAATAACGGCTTCTCGACAACGGCTCGCGTCGGTCAGCTTGTACATCCACGTGCGGCAAATTGGAATCGAGTTGGCTGGCAGCTCATACCAAGGCTCGATGATAACGACCCATGTGATGGCGGCCAAATCGGTTCACGGACAGGCGCGTCGCGCTGCGCGATGCCTTAGCATCGGGCAAGCGGCGCAACGCAGCCGTGAAGCGATTTGGCCCCACCGAAGGCCGCGTTGTCTTGTCCGCTGGCTGCGTTGCGCGCCGCTTGTGGTATGTCCACACCACCGCGCGACACGCGCCTGACCAGCGAACAAGACAACGCGGTCACATGGGTCGTTATCATCGAGCCTTGGTATCAACCATGAAACCCAGGCGACAAGTGGTATAATTGCCCATTTAAAGGCAAGGCGTGCTCCGCTAGCAATAGCGGCTAAGACATTCGACGTCTGTACAAGCCGTTCCACAGCCCGTTCTCATTTATGCCGGCTGGTGGTATTTCTGCAACAGGCGCCCTTATTTCAGCAATATTCCAACCGCTGCTTTGATGGGGCTTGATTTTCCGTCGGCTGGCGATAGTCTCGAACGTGTTGCGGAAGAGGAGAATCAACTAATGAATGTTCTTGCGAAGGCCAAGTCAGACGCGCGCGTGGTCGAGGTGAAGGAAACCATCGACAGTGGCGAAGCCCTGGATCGTGCCGTGGCCAAGGTTGCGAGCGGCAACGATAAGCCCTTGCATCCGGTTGACGGCAAGGGAACCTAAGTCTTGGGGGCCACGGCCGGGGTGTTGCCCCGGTCGTGGCTTTCACCCATCAGCCTAACGCCGTGCGGCGGTCTGGCGCCGTTCGGTTCATCACTATGTGGCAATCCCGTGTGACGCCGGGTCCCTCGGTGGGGCCTATGGCAGGTACGTCACCTGCCGCCTAAGCCCCGGCATCTCCGCATTTCGAGAGAATCCGGTCGACAACGGTGGCGAGCGGCGCGGTCGCGTCGATGCATATCGCCGGCTTTGGGACATCTTCCTCTGTGGCGTGTAATCGCATGATCAGATCCCGTTCGATCGAACGCCCGCCGAACTCATCCTCGGGCCGCGCGGACAGCCGCTCGATCAGCGTATCGAGATCCACCTGAAGCACGAAGACCGCATCGAATACATCGATGAATCGGTTGAAGTTTCGCGACCCGCCGCAGAAGAAGGTCATCTCGGTGCGGTGATCGGCGGCCAGGGACCTGACCTTGTCGACATCCCAGATATGGTGCCCGTGCACCCAGGCGACGCGGTCCGCGTCGGTTAGGTCGGCGGGCGGGGACACGCGGGCCCTCGTGTTCGGGTCGCCCCGATAGGCCAGCGCCCGGTCGCCGTTGATGGCATGATAGCCGCGCCGGCGCAGTTCATGGCACACGGCGGTCTTGCCCGTGCCGGAAACGCCCTCGATCAGATAGTTCCGGATGCCCATTGTCGATTTCCGGCCACGGCTTCGTCGGGTGCCAGCCCCGGCGACCTTGTAGGGCCGCCGCCCGATGCCGGCAAGCTTCCGGCAGGCCGTACATTGCAAACCTGCCCGGCGGGGTGGCGCCGGTGATCGGCGTCGCTTGATCAGACGCAGGTTGACCTGCGGGCAAGGCGGGCGGATGGTGGGGATCTGACCATCTGTTGCGCCAGCGACGCCATCGCCCGATGGGCATCCGCGCGCATTCGCGAATGTGCCAACCCCCTTGGAGACCCTGCGGAGACACCGTGACAGACAGCACCTATTTCGCCGATGTGGCGGAGACCGCCAACGCGGCCGTGCGCGGCCTGGCGCCGGAGCGCACGGACCTGGCCATCGATGCCGCCACCGCCGCCTATGACGACCCCAGTTTTCGCTTCATGAGCCCGACCTACATGGTCGCCACGGGGCGCAAGCCGGGCGGTTAGACCGCCCTAAGAAATGGGTCAAGCCTTGGTATCATCCCGAAGCTGGCAGTGTCGATGACGCGGGGTTTGCCGCGGAGCCTGCGCCGCAACCTCGCGGGCGGATCGATCGGCAGCGTGATGGACTGGTACGACTTCGCCGTCTACGGCTATCTTGCAACGATCGTCGGCAAGGCCTTCTTTCCGGCCGGCGACCCAGCGGTATCGCAGATGGCTGCCTTTGGCGTGTTCGCGGGCGGCTACGCCGCACGCCCCGTCGGCGGGGCGCTGTTTGGCTGGCTTGGCGATCGGTTCGGCCGCAAGCCGGTGCTCAGCATCTCCATCATCGCGATGGGTGTTTCGACCTTCGCGATTGGCCTTTTGCCGACCTATGCACAGATCGGTGTCGCGGCCCCGGTGCTGTTGATCGTCCTGCGCATCGCGCAAGGCCTGTGCGTCGGCGGCGAGTTTCCCGGCGCGATGGTGTTCCTGTCCGAGCATGCGCCGTCCGCGCGGCGCGGCTTCTACGCATCGTGGGCGCAGGCCGGCACGTTTCTCGGCGTCATGCTTGGCTCGGGCGCTGCCGCCTTGGCCAACGGCGTGTTTGGCGCGGAGGCGATGGACGCGTGGGGCTGGCGGGCGCCCTTCCTGCTCAGCGCGGTCATCGCTGTCGCCGGTTTCATCGTCCGCCGTCGGATCGATGAAACGCCGGTGGCGGAGACCATGGAGAGGGCGGCCGAGCCAGCGCCGATCTTGGTCTTTCGCAAACACTGGCGCGCCATGATCCGTATCTTCGCGCTGACGATGTTGGCTACGATCGGCTTCGCCTTGATGTTCGTCTACGCGGCATCGTTTCTGACGAACCGTCTGAATGTGCCGGCGGCGCGCGCGTTGGAGATCAATACGATCGGCCTGTTCGTCATGCTGTCGGTGATGGCCCCGGCCGCCATCCTGTCGGACCGCATCGGGCGCAAGCCGGTGCTGCTGCTTGGCGGCGTTGGCCTCGCGCTGTTCGTCTGGCCGGCGTGGTGGCTGATGCACCAGCCCTCGATCCTGGCGATCGGCGCGGGTTTTGTCATCTTTGCGGTCTTCTATGGCATCTATGTTTCGCAGATGCCCTCCGTCGCGCCTGAGATGCTGCCTGCTTCGGTCCGGGTCAGCGGGACGGCGATTGGCTATAATCTCTGCATCGGCACGTTTGGCGGCACGACACCGCTGGTGGCAACCTTTCTCATCACCCGCACGGGCGACGACTTCGCGCCGGTCTATTATTATCTGGTCGCGGCGGTGCTGGCGCTGATCTCCGTCGCGACCATGAAGGAAACCGCCGGCAAGCCGCTCACCTAGTAAGCCCCTTGTCCAGGTCGATCGCCGACGCTACCGGTCGTCGCGGTTCAGCCCGATCAAGCGGGCCATTGCCATCGCGCGCTGGTGTGACGTCGGGTTAACGCCGGGGGGCAAGAAGGGCCGCGTCACCAGGTCGGATGGGCCATTCCGTCGACACGGTTGACTGCGGCACCCGTCGCCGCCCGCGACAAGGGTCATCGATTAGAGACAACACGAGTGCCGCGCCGGGCCGGTGCTTTCGGTCACTGTGTCGCGGTGGCGGCCAAGACTGCGGCGTACGCGCTACGGCGAAGGCCGCGCTGGCCGGCCCGGTTAAAAGAAGTCCCAGCCGTCGAAGAGCCTTTCGGCGAAGCCCGAGAAGAAGCCGCCGAACGGCCCTTGTTCCTCCAGCGTGATCACAGTGTCGCCCTCGACCTGGTCGACCTCGAACGAGCGGCGGCCGAACACACCCTTGACGAGCAGCGAGCCGTCCAGCGAGCCGTTGTCGTCCGTGTCGAACAGGATCTCGGTGCGGCCGAACCATTTCTTTTCGATCTCGACCTCGCCGTCATAACCCTCGATGATGAGCTCGTCTTCACACCGGAAGCCGATGATGCGGTCGCCGTCCAGCTCCTCGGCCGTGCCGATATAGGTGTCTTCACCGGGCCCGCCCTTTTTGATGTCCCGGCCCATGCCGCCGCGCAGCACGTCGTTGTCCCGGCCGCCCTTCAGGATGTCGTGGTCGTCGCCGCCGAACAGGAAGTCGTCGTCGTCGCCGCCGATCAGCAGATCCCTGCCGTCCCCGCCGAAGGCGCGGTCGCTGCTGCCCTTGCCGACGAAGACATCGTCCGCCTCGTCGCCTTCGAAGGTGAAGCCGACATCCTCGCCGAAATCCTCCGAGCCATACAGGATGTAGGACGACGGCTCGGTCTGGCCGTCGCCCAGGGTCGCGACCGCCAGATCGGCGATGCCGTCGCCATTGACATCGCCGGCGCCGCTGACGCTGATGCCAAGCTCTCTGCTGTTCTCGCTTCCCGCCTTGAGGATCAGGCCATTCGTGCCGTCGAGGTTGTTCGCGTTGATCAGCGCCGGAAAGCCCTGGTCGGTGCCGAAGATGAGGTAGGCGGAACCCAAATAGTTTTGCGTTCCTTGGATCAGGTCTGTTTGCGGCTGGCCGACCAGAATATCGTCGAAGCCGTCATTGTTGACGTCGCCGACCGCCGACAGCCAGGGGCCTGGAAACCCGTTCTCGCCGGTTACGACCGAAAACCCGTTTGTCCCGTCAAGCTGGTCCAGGTCGATCTGCGACGGCAGAATGTCTGGCCCGCCGAACACGACCGAGGCGGAGATACCGCCCGGCCAAAAGCCGTTGATGATGTCGTCATAGCCATCGCCGTTGATGTCGCCGGCGGCCGAGACGGCAACGCCCCGCATGGTGCCTGTCTGATTGCCCGTCAGGATCACCACATCGCCGGTTTGACTGCCCGGGTTGGTCAGGTCGATGGACGCCGGCGGCGTCTCAGAGCCATAGATGATGTAGGAGTAGGTTGGAATTGGGTTGCTGCCGCCACTTTCGAACTCAAAGCCGTTTTGGGGGGCGCCGACAATGATCTCGTCGTAGCCGTCGCCGTTGAGGTCGCCGGCACCGGCAATTGAGGCGCCGACCGCGCCGCCCGGAACCTGGCCCTCGATCTTGATACCCCGCGTACCGTCGAGCGCGCTCAGTTCCAGCGCGGCGGGGACCGGATCAGACGTGCCGTAGATCACATAGGCGATGCCGGAGAAATCAGGCTGTGAGTTGCTGCCTATATTGATCCCCGGCCCCTGCGGCGCGCCCAGCAGAAGGTCCGAAAGACCGTCGCCATTGATATCGGCGCTTGATACGGCGTACCCGCTTAAGTCCGGTGGGCGATAGTCGTTGTCGCCAAAACTGCCGACTTGCCCGGTTTCACCGAGCAATGCGAACCCTTGCGAGACATCAAGCGCCGCCAGATCGATCTCTTCGGGAAAGCCGGTGTCCGAGCCGTAGATCAGGTAACTCGTTCCGGCATTGGTGCGGCCTTGCGGATCGGCCAAGGGTGCGCCGAGAAAGAAGTCATCGATACCGTCGCCGTTGAAATCGCCGGCGCCCGAGATTGAATAACCGGCCTGGATGCCGTTGGTGCCACCGACGATGGTGAAATCAACGTCTGAGGGCGTGAGAGTGGCAACGAAGGGGTTCGACGACGCGCCAAAGATGATGTAGGTGACACCGCCGTTGCTGGCGGTCGGGTCGGCGATCGCGATGTCGTCGAATCCATCGTTATTGATGTCGCCGATAATCGACACTCTGCTGGCCGGCGACCCGGCGAATTTGAATCCGTTTGGACCGCCCAGATTGTCGAGATTGATTGTCGTAGTTGCCATGATCTGAGGCCCCTCCCCATGGGTGTGCCGTGCCGGTTTTGCGCCTTAGCGGCCGCGATGTTGATCGCACGGCAGAGCATCCACAACGCCTGCCATCCCGCAGCCTGACGATAACCGCCGGAAACGGCCGGTATGCTAGCGTGTGAGGCGGTGTTGGCAAACAACTATTGGCACCATCGGGAGTCATCAAGGGGCCCGAAACGCTGTTTGCCCATAACGGCGGCTTGACGTTGGCCGCCGACAAGAGGCCTAGATCGTGCCGGCCAAATCGTGTGCGACACGGCCCGCCACCACGACACCGACTGGAAAAGTACCCGCGCCGAGCCCGCGATTTGCCAACCTGCCTTTGTGCGGCCGGCGCGTTTAAGACAAGGATTCCGACTGTATGAACGACACCACGTCGCGGCCGAAAACGGCGTCGCGTCGTCCCTCACGGGTTGCCGACAAGATCGCCGCGCTCGACCCGGAGAAGGACTATGAGGCAATCGCGCGGCTGCTTTACGGCTACGAGTTTTCCTGGGACATCGAGCGGGCGCTGGAGTTTGCGCTGTTCCGCACCTATGCGGTGCCGTCGATCTCCAAGCTGCTGGCCAAGACCGGCGAGTTCGAACACCGGCCGCGCAAGCGCTATGACGACACCGAACTGATCCTGGCCGAGGCGATCGAAAACGGGCTGGACAGCCCGCGCGGGCGGCGCTCGATCAACCGGATGAACGCCATGCATGGGCGGTTCCGGATCGACAACGACGATATGCTCTATGTCCTGTCGACCTTCATGTGCGAGCCGATCCGCTGGCTGGACCGGTTCGGCCGCCGGGCCATGACGGAGGCCGAGCAGCGGGCCTGGTTTCTATATTACCGCGCGCTGGGCGAACGCATGGGCATCCTGGACATCCCCGACCGGCTGGACGCCATGATGCGCTGGAACGCGGACTACGAGGCAGCGAACTTCCGCTATGCGGACACCAACAAGCGGATCGCGGTAGCGACCAGCGACCTGTTGCTCGGCTTCTATGCACCGCGTTGGCTGTTTTGGGCCGGCCGGCCGGTGGTCCGCGCCTTTCTCGACCGGCCGCTGTTGGACGCCATGGGCTTCAAGCCGGCGCCAGGATGGCTGCAACGGTTCTTGAGGGTCGCGCTGAAGGGCCGTGCCCGCCTGCTGCGGCGCCTGCCGCCACGCCGCCGCCCGCGCCTGCTGACCCAGGTTCCGCGTCCGACCTATCCGGAAGGTTACCGGATTGACGAGCTGGGCACGTTTCGATAAGCGCGCTTAGCGTTTTGGGTGGGACGCGAGAGGCAAAAGGGGGCCGCCTGGACAGCGGCCCCCAAATTGCGCGCCGACGGGTCCGTCAGGCGATGTCGAAGACGTCGGGCGTGAACTGGTCCAAGGTCGTATTCTCGAACAGGACCTTGTCGCTGCCGCCTATCTTCAGTTCCACATCGTCGCCGACCTGTTTCAAGGCCGTGTCCAGGTCGAACCGGCGGCCGACCTCCTCCAGCTTCACGATGTCGCCGGCCTCGAAATCGGTGACGATGTCCGCGCCCGAGCCCTTGGCGAAGACGAAGGTGTCGCCGTCCGCACCGCCCTTCAGCGTGTCGTCGCCCTTGCCGCCGATCAGGATGTCGCTGCCGGCGTCACCCTCAAGCTGATCGTCGCCGTCATTGCCCTCCAGCGTATCGTTGCCGGCCAGCCCCAGCAGCAGGTCGCGGTTGCCGTCGCCGACGATCGCGTCGTCGCCGTCGGTGCCGCCCATCCGGTCGAAGGCGAAGAAGACCTGGTCCTGGATCGCGTCGATATCGGTGTTGCGCTCGATAACGTCGCCGAGGCTGGTGTCCCACAGGGCCTCGACCTCGGCATCGCTCAAGCCGCCGGCCTCGCTCCAATACGGGTCGCCGTCGCGCAGCCGTTGGAACTGGTCGGCGATGACCGTGGCGAACAGCTCGCCCACCATGCCGCCACCGACCGCATCCTCGGCCAGGCCGCCGACCCAGGCGTCGACCAGATCGACGTCGCCGTACACTGCCTCAAGCTGTTGGGCCAGCACAGTGTCCGACGTGATGTCGGAGAAGTCCTCCGCCCGGCCCAGGCCCAAGGCCTCGCGCAGATCGTTGTAGGAGGCGACGCCCAGATCCCGGCCGCGCTGAATGTTCAAGGACGCGAGGTCCAGCCCGCCATCCCCCGGCGCGCCGAAGAGGAAGTTGCGCACATCGTCGACGATGTGGGCGTCCAGCTCTTGCGAGGTGCCGGCCGCCAGGCCGCGCAGCAGCGGGTCGATGCCGCCATTGTCGCCGATAACGTCGGCATTGAAGAAGGCGTCGCGCAAGGCCAAGGCCCCGGCCGAGATCGGTGAGCCGTCCTCATTCAGCCGCTGCAGTTCCGACGACAACAGCGAGTGGCCGAAGCGGAAGGCGGCGGTGGAAAACTCGACCGAGATGCCCGGATTGACCGTCTCGTCATAGCCCTTGTATTTGGCGATGGCGTCCTTGCCGATGATGATCGGCAGGAACTCATTGTAGGTGATGGCCTGGATCTCGGCCTCCACCCGCATGCGGGCGGCGAGGTAAAGCTCGTCGTCGGTCAGGCTGGGGTCTTCCGCCGCCAGTTCGGAAACCCACCAATTGTGCTCGCGCGCGAACAGGGTGTGCATGCTGGTCAGCGCGGCGTTCTCCGCCGCCCTGACATCGCCGGCCAGCACCCCGTCCGCCGTCTGGATCAGCAGGCCGTCGGCGTCCAGCAGCAGCATGCCGCCCTCGCCGCGCAGCGCCGCCGCCGTTGCGGCGTCGGAGCCATAGACCATGCTGGCGTCCATGAACGCCGTGATCTCGTTGACATGCTCGCGCGCGCCGTCCACGCCCGTGCCGTCGGCATAGTCGACACGAAAGAACGGGATAAAGGCGTCGCCGCTGCCGTCCGGGTCGAACCAGGCATCGCCGGCCGGCACCGAAATGGGCGCGAATTCAAGCGTGCCCGCCTCGGTCAGGTCCAGATCGTGATCGATGAACTGGCCCCAGGCCCACAGAAAGTCGCTGGCGCCCAGGGCGTTGGGCATGTCGCCCTCCTGGGCGACGACGGCGTTGGAAATCTCGCGCGGGCCCGGCCGGTCGGCGACCATCTCGCCGACGCCGTCTTCATAAGAGGCCGGCGCCAGGCGCAGCAGATGCTGGTCCACCGCGCCCCAATCATCATAGTTCGGATTGGTGCCGACGCCGTCGATCGGCCGTTCGAGGATTTCGGAGCTGTCGTTGGGCGGCGGTTGGCCGCCCGAGCCGCCGCCCTTGCCACCACCTTTACCACCTCCTTTGCCGCCTCCAGCCTTGCCACCAGCGGTCGTTGCGGTTGTATCCGTAGCCATCGACATTCCCCTATGTCTGTTCGACTTCATCGACATTCAGGGTTGCGAGACAAGAATGGCGAAAGCCGCGCGCGATTGCGGCGAAACGGGTTATCCCTTGTGGCGAAAAAAAGATGGATAAGTCATGCAAGCGTAGAAATGCTCATGGATGCGTGCGCGCTTCCGTTTGAATTTCGCCCGCAGCGATCCAATCGAGAAATCGGCCGGCGATATCACGCCCGTGATATTAGTAGATGTCGGCGGGCCGGTTTTGGGGGGCTTGGCCTGGACGCTTGGCCGCATGCCAGAGCGGAGAGGCCAACGGGAGAGTAAGCTAGGTGCGAGCATGGACTTGGCAACCAATGGGCGACTAAGGGTGGATGCAGTCACGAGAGGTGTTTGCGTCGGTGTTGCTCTTGCAAGCGCGCTCCTGCTGTCGCTTTCGGCCCTCGCGCAGGACCCGTTCGCGGGGCCACGTGCGGCGATGGTGGCGACGATTGAGCAGTATGCGCGGCTGACGCCGGACGTGTTCGAGGATGGCGCGATCGACCCTGCCGTGCTGGAGGTGATGGGTACGATCCCCCGCCATGAATTCGTGCCCGACCGGGTCAGGGATCTCGCCTATACCGATCAGCCGCTGCCGATCGGCTATGGCCAGACGATCTCGCAGCCCTTCATCGTGGCGATGATGACGGACCTGCTGGCGATCGAACCCGGCGATACGGTGCTGGAAATCGGTACGGGTTCCGGCTATCAGGCGGCGGTGCTGTCGCCGCTGGCGGACGCGGTGCATACGATCGAGATCGTGCCCCAGCTTGGCGACACCGCCGCCGCCGCGCTGGACAGGCTCGACTTCGACAATGTCCAGGTGCGGGTGGGCGACGGCTATTATGGCTGGCCGGACGCGGCACCCTTCGACGCCATCATCGTGACGGCGGCCGCCAGCCACGTTCCCGCGCCGCTGGTGCAGCAATTGCGGCCGGGCGGCCGCATGGTCATCCCCGTCGGCGGGCCGTTCGCGGTGCAGCAATTGATGCTGCTGGAACGGCAGCCGGACGGCGGCGTCGTTTCGCGCCAGATCATGCCCGTCCGCTTCGTGCCCTTCACCGGTGCCGGAATTCGGTGAGCCGGGCCACCCTCGTCGCGGTGGCCACGATCTCGGCCGCCATCCTGGCCTATCAAGTGTTGCTGGTCCGGCTGTTCGCGATCGTGAGTTGGCATCACTTCGCCTATATGATCATTTCGATCGCGCTGCTCGGCTTCGGCGCCAGCGGCACGGTCTTGGCGCTGGCCAGGCAGCGCTTGCTGCCGCGCTTTCCATCGGTCTTCGCGATCTGTGCGGCCCTGTTCGGCGTCACCGCCGTGGCGGGATTCAGCCTCGCCATGCGGCTGCCCTTCAACCCGCTGGCGATCGTCTGGGATGGGCGGCAGATCCTCTGGCTGGGGTTGAGCTATCTGCTGCTGGTCGTCCCGTTCTTTTTCGGCGGCGCCGCGATCGGCCTCAGCTTCGCGCGCTACACCGGCGAAATCGGGCGGCTTTATGCCGTCGACCTGATCGGCGCGGGGGTCGGCGCCCTGGGCGTGGTGGCGGTGCTGTTCGCCGTCCCGCCCGACACGACGCTCCGCCTCGTCGCCGCTCTTGGCCTTTTGGCGGCGGCGATGGTGCTGGTGCCGTCCGGATCGACGGTGCGTGCGCGCGGCGCTGCCGTCGGGCTGGGCGTGGCGGCGCTGGCCGTGGCCGTTTGGCTGCCGCCCGCGCTGACGGCCTTTCAGCCGCACATCTCGCAATACAAGGGCCTGTCGACCGCGCTGCTGGTGCCGGACACGCGGGTGATCGCGCAACGGTCGAGCCCGCTGGGGCTGGTCGACGTGGTCGAAAGCCCGACCATCCCGTTCCGCCATGCGCCGGGCCTGTCCTTCAACAACATGACCGAGCCGCCGCCACAGATCGGCCTGTTCACCGACGCCGACGGGTTCAGCGCCATCACCCGGTTCGACGGCGACCTGGACCCGCTGGTCTATCTCGACTTCACCACGGCCGCGCTGCCCTATCACCTGATCGAGGGCCCCAGCGTGCTGGTCCTGGGCGCGGGCGGCGGCGAACAGGTGCTGATGGCGCACTACCACGGGGCGCCGGCCATCGACGCGGTGGAGCTGAACAGCCATGTGGTCGACCTGGTGGCCGACGCGCATGCGGACTTTGCCGGCGGCCTCTACAACCGGCCGGACGTTGACGTGCACATCGACGAGGCGCGCAGCTTCGTGCGCGGGACAGCGGCGCGCTACGATTTGATCCAGATGCCGCCGCTGGCCTCGTTCGGCGCGGCGGCCGCCGGCACGCAAAGCCTGCACGAGAACTACACCTATACCGTGGAGGCGATGCAGGACTATCTGGCGGCGCTGCGGCCGGGCGGCCTGCTGTCGATCACCCTGTGGCTGAAACTGCCGCCGCGCGATGCGCCGCGCCTGTTCGCCACCGCGGTCGCGGCGCTGGAGGCGATGGGCGTCGACCCGGCGGACCGGCTGGCCCTGATCCGCAGTTGGAACACCGCGACCCTGCTGGTCAAAAGCGGGGCGTTCGAGCCGGCGGAGATCGCGGCGCTGCGCGATTTCGCCGCCGGCCGATCGTTCGACCTTGCCTATTATCCGGGCATCGCGGCGGAGGAGGCGAACCGGTACAACCTTCTCGACCAGCCCTACTTCTTCGACGCGGCCACCGCGCTCTTGGGGCCGGACGCCGGGGACTTCATCGCGCGCTACAAGTTCGACATCGCGCCGGCAACGGACGACCGGCCGTTCTTCTACGACTTCTTCCGTTGGCGATCCCTGCCGGAGCTTTGGAGCCTGCGCACCCAGGGCGCGGCCGCCATGCTGGACATGGGCACCCTGATCCTGTTCGCGACCTTGGCCCAGGCGGTGGTCTTTTCTGTGCTGCTGATCCTGGCGCCTTTGGTGATCCGCCGGCGCCGGTTCGGCGGCGGGGCGCCCCGGGCCAGGGTGTCGCTCTATTTCCTGGCGCTGGGCCTCGCCTTCCTGTTCATCGAGATCGCCTTCATCCAGCGCTTCATCCTGTTCCTCGGGCATCCGCTTTATGCGGTTGCCGTGGTATTGGCCGGCTTTCTCGTCTTCGCCGGCGTGGGCAGCGCCCTGTCGAAGCGCCTTGATCAGTACCTTCGGTCACGTGGCGGACGCTGGCCGTGCCGCGCGCTCGATGTCGCGGTGCCAGGCATCGTGTGTCTTTCGATCGCCTACGTCTTCGCTCTGCCGCCCCTGTTCCAAGTCATGATCGCCCTACCCGACATTGCCAAGATCGTGATCGCGCTGGCCCTGATCGCGCCGCTCGCCTGCTGCATGGGCATGCCGTTCCCGCTCGGCATCGCTAGGGTGGCCCAACAAAGCGCGGACTTCGTTCCCTGGGCCTGGGGCATCAATGGCTGCGCGTCGGTGATCTCTGCCATCCTGGCGACGATCCTGGCAATCCACGTAGGCTTCACCGGCGTGGTCGTGATCGCCGCCCTGCTCTACCTCGCGACGCCGTTTCTTTTGCGCGGGGGCACCCTCAATGAAGGGTAACCAAATGCAAAATCTGCGGCGAAGAATGGTCAACTTGGTTGCCACCATTGGCCGGAGGCCATCATCAGGATGTATCCATAGTCGGCTATGCACTAAAGTTGCAGTTCCCACTCGGGTGGAGCTAATCCCATGTCACGAGTAAGCGGGGAAGCGAAATGCTGACAAGAGAGGGCGTTCGAGACCTGTTCTCGAACCTCGAAACCGGTCACGGCGACGTTTTCTTCGAGAGTGTTCGAGACGATGTCGACTGGACAGTCATGGGCACCCATCCGCTCGCCGGCGAATACCACTCAAAAGACGATTTTCGCCACGCGACATTCACGCGCCTCAACACGGTCCTGAAGGACGGCGTGGTCTTGCAAGTTGTCGACGTCCACGTCGACGGCAATGTCGCCATCGTTGAGTTGCGCGCCCTTTCGACCGCGAACAATGGCAAGCCCTTTGATAACACCTACTGCTGGATTTGCACCTTTGATGAAAACGACATGATCTCAAAAGTCCGCGCCTATGTGGACTCAGCCTTGGTGGCCCAGGTGATAGAAGAGAACGAGCAGTAATCCCAGCCGCTCACTCCGGCGGCGGGATGGCGCCCGTGCGTTCGGTGATCAGGCCGTAATGTTCGATGCGGCGGTGGCGGGCGAAGTTGAAGATGGTTTCCTTGCCGAAGCGGGTGGCGTCCAGGTCGCAGTCATGGACGATCAGCTCGTCGCCTTCCGTCTTCGCCTGGGCGACGATGACGCCGTCCGGGTTGACGATGGCGGAGCCGGCGATCAGGGGGTGGCCGTCCTCCACGCCCGCCTTGGCGACGGACACGACCCAGCATGAGTTCTGGTAGGCGCCGGCCTGGACCACAAGGTGGTTGTGGAACATGCGCAGATCGCCGGCCTCTTCCGCCTTTTGTGAGTTCACCGACGGGGTGTTGTAGCCCAGCACGATCATCTCCACGCCCTGCAGGCCCATGACGCGGTAGGTCTCCGGCCAGCGTCGGTCGTTGCAGACCGCCATGCCGATGATGCCGCCCAGCGCGCGCCAGACCGGAAAGCCCAGATCGCCGGGCTCGAAATAGCGCTTCTCCAGATGCTGGAACGCGCGTTCGGGGTCGTACTCGGCATGGCCCGGCAGGTGCACCTTGCGGTATTTGCCGACGATGGTGCCTGCCTTGTCGGTCAGGATCTGGGTGTTGAAGTGATGGCCGTCTTCGGTCAGTTCGGCATAGCCGAGCGAGAGCGCGATTTTGTGCGCGACTGCCTTGTCGAACAGGGGCCTGGTGGCCTCGTTCGGCATGGCGCGTTCGAACCATGTGTCTACCTCCGCCTGGTCGGTCATGTACCAGCGCGGGAAGAAGGTGGTCAGCGTCAGTTCCGGATAGACGATCAGGTCGCAGCCCTGGCCGATGGCCTGGTCCAGCAGGGCCAGCATGCGCGCGACCACGGCCTGGCGGCTGTCGGCCTTCTGGATCGGCCCCATCTGGGCGGCGGCGACGCGGATGGTGCGCATGGGGATTCTCTCCTGCTGCTTGGTTCAGGCTGATCATCTTAGAGCCGGCCGGCCAACCGCGCGACGCCGACGCGACGATCGGATGCACGATCAGGGCGTTCGGCATTGAACAAGCGCGCGAACGCCATTCCCACCTTGAGGGTGTCGCGGAACGGCCTATGCTCGCGCAACTCAGCGCCTACCTAGGGAACCTCGCCATGCCTGTACGTTGCCCGATGCGGTACCTTGCCCAAACCCTGATGCTTGCCGGGTTGCTTGCCGGGCCGTCGCTGGCCCATGCGCAGGCCGACAGCGCGGCCTTTGTCGGGTCTTGGCAGGCGGTTCATGACGGCGACGTGGTGACGCTGGAGTTTCGCGCCGATCACAGTGCCACGGGCGCCGAGGGCGGCGAGACCGCTGAGCTTCGCTGGGCGGTGGGCGGGGCCGACACGCTGAATGGCATCGAGTACACGATCCTTGAGTTGGAGATTGTCGGCGACGCGAAAGCGTACGCCCGCACCCTGTTCGAGGGCCCCGACACGTTTGTCATGAGCGAGCCGGAAGACGCGCTGGGCGACAGTTTTTCCGACGCCATCACGTGGCAGCGCGTCGACTGATACGCGCTATTTCCCAATCAGCGCGCGAAAGTCGCGCCCGCGCCAGAGCAGTAGGATGAGCAGGCTGGCGATGACCGAGCAGCCGGCGGCGATCGCGAACGGGAAGTGCATGTCGATGGCCATCAGCCGGCCGCCCAGCAGCGAGACCAGGCCGGAGCCGAGGGTGAACAGGGCCACGGCCACGCCCATGATCCAGCCCTGCTCGTCCGCGTTCACGGCGGCCGAGAACAGCGTCAGGGTGGTCGGCAGGTAGATGGCGAAGGCGGCCGCCAGCGGCAGGATCAGGACGTAGGCCAGCAGCGGCCAGGGGTTGATCAGCGCGACCGCCGCGCTGACCGCCATCACGCCAAGGCTGGCCAGCAACAGGGTCTTCTTGCCGTATCGGCCGCTCAAAGGGCCGACCAGGAAGGTGCTGGACAGGCCCATGGCGACGCCCAGGACCGCCAGGGCGAGGGAGTTCTGCAAGGTGTTGAAGCCGAAGCGCGCCAGGAAGTAATTGTCCATGAACAGGAAATAGGCGTAGAGGCCCATCTGGCCGAAAAAGTAGACCAGCGACATGCGCAGGATCACCGGCCGCCGCACCGCCTCCCACAGGGTCAGGACGATGTCCTGGGGGCGGATGCGGACGGGCTTTCGCTCCGTCCGCTGGTTCTGGAAGAACAGCGCTATCAGCACAATGTTGACCAGCACCAGGCAGGAAACGACGTAGAAGGGCAGGGCCAGCGAGGCGGCGGCACCCAGCACGGCGGGGTCGGAAAAGAGGCCGCCGATCAGCGGGCCGACGACCAGGCCGAGGCTGAGCGCCGTCAGGACATAGCCCAGGAACCGGGTCTTCTGCGCCTCGCTCTCGCTCAAGTCCACCAGGGCCGCCTGGGCGATGGGCTGGTTGCCGGCGGTGAAGCCGGAAATCGCGCGGGCCACCAACAAGAGCCAGAAACTGCCCAGCGCCAGGGCGACGATGGCCAGGACATAGCCCAGCAGATTGCCGGCCAGGCAGATCAGAATGCCTTCCTTGCGGCCGATCGCATCCGACAGTCTGGAGATGTAGGCGGCGCCGAAGAACCAGAACAGGAAGAACACGCCCATCACCAGGCCGAAATCGAAATGCCGGGCGGTCTCGGAGGTGCCGGCCGCCAGGAAACCCTGCGACGGGTCCAGCATGATGGTGGTGAGGATGGGGATCACCAGCCCCTGGTTCATCAGATCCAGGAACACGACGAACAACAGGGCGAAGTGCCGGACCGTCATGGGCTCGCAGCCTGTTGGAGCAGAGCGCCGAAATCAACGGGAATTAGATCGCGGTCGTGGCGGCGCCCACGCGTTGGCTTTGATTTTGGATCGCGTAGACTGTTGCGGCAATATCAGCGTCGCCACGCCACCGTGGGCTGTCGAGGATGATATCGATGAGGAGCACGAGCAGTCTGAGACTTCGCGGTTCGACACTGCATGCGGGCCGATCCCGGCTTGTGGCGCTTGCCTGCGCTCTGGTCTTGGCCGGCTGTGCGTCGTCTCCGCTTGCCGGCGACACTGCGCTCCGCGACCAGGTCACCGTTCGTCAGTCGTGTGATCCGCCAGACGGATTTGCTGAACGGCTTGGTGACCAAGACAGATTTCGCTTCACGATAGACGAGAGCGCTGTTCCAAAGTTCCACATATTCACTGGTTTCAACCCCGGTGAGGCGCTCTTTTTTGCCAGCTCCATGAGTAGGGCGCCAGATTGCACGCGGATCACAATCATAACGATTTCAACGCAGCATCCTGAGGAGGTTGAGTTCTTGCCGGTTGACGACTGGACCGATTCCGCAGGTAGCGATGCCGTAGCAGCCTTCGAGACGATGCGGGCGGAGTGTGAGGCGCTGCCAGGCGACGAAGCCATGCGGAGATTTGGAAACCCCGGGAGACTAATGCCGGGCCGCGGACGTGGAATAGTCACCGCCGGTCCAGAAGTCTTCCTCGGCTGCGAAACAGCTTTGCTGTCTCTCGCCTACGCGGTGCGCTTTCGCAGCCCGGATGGCGAGATAGTCGTCTCCAACATCTACGGCGATGTCTTCATCGAGGAGGTGACGTGATGGTGGGTTTCGACTGGAAGTCCCCGCGTCAGTCCGGTTCCGCGACTGGTACAAGCAGGCCGAGATTTCGCCCTACGACGCTACATTCCGGTCGATTCTGGCTTGCGGCCTTAGCGTGCCCTCTGGTCTTGTCCGGCTGTGCGGTGTCGCCGCGCCCAGGAGACACCTCACTGCGCGATCAAGTCACCGTTCGTCAGTCGTGCGATGCCCCCGAAGGATATGCAGAAAGGCTTGGCGGCCAAGACAGATATCGCTTCACGATAGAAGAGGGCGCTGTTCCAGCGTTCCACATACGCACTGGGTTCAACCCAGGTGAAGCGCTCTTTTTCGCCAGTTCCATGATCCGGGCGCCTGATTGCACGCGGATCACGGTCATAGCAGTGGCAACGCAGCGTCCTGAGGACGTTGAGTTCTTACCGGTTGATGACTGGACCGATATGGCTGGGAGCGAGGCTGTGGCAGCCTTCGAGATGCTACGGGCAGAGTGCGAGGCCCTTCCAGACGACGAGGCCATTCGAGAATTTGGAAACCCGCCCCGGCGAACGGCAGACGGAAGGTTGGCCACCACTGGAGACCCCTTGCATTTCTTTAACGGCTGTGAAGGCGCCGTTCTATCTCTCGCCTACGCGGTCCGCTTTCGCAGCCCGGATGGCGAGGTCGTCGTCTCCAACATCCTTGGTGACGTCTTTATCGAAGAGATAATCTGACGGCGCCTTCTGCCATGAAGCCCCCGCATCAGCCCAACTCCGCCGCCGGGATGATGTCTTCCACCAGCATGGCGTTCAGGTCGCCGACATAGCCGTCGGAGCGAGCCGGGCGGGTCGGGTCGGACGTGACCACGACGGTCAGGCCGAGCGACGGCACCAGGTAGAGCATCTGGCCGCCATAGCCGCGCGCGAAGGCGACCTCGTGCCCCCTTCCGCGCGCCAGGAACCAGCCATAGCCATAGGCGAAGCCGGACCAGGGGGACTGGGTTCTTGGCACCCAGGACTGTTCGATCCATTCCTGGCTGATCACCCGCGTCTCGCGCCACAGGCCGGTTAGTCGGGCCATCTCGCCGAAGCGCATCAGCGCCATGGGCGACAGGGCCATCTCGTTGCCGCCGAGATAGAAGCCCTGCGGGTCGGCGACCCAGGATGGGATTTCGATGCCCAAGGGCGCGCCCAGCCAGTCGCGCGCCAGGGCGAGCAGGCTTTGCCCGCTGGCCTCGGCCAGGACGGCGCCCATGAGATGATAGCTGCCGGTGGAATAGAGCATGCGCTCGCCGGGCTCGGCGACGAACGGGCGGCCGAGCGCGTTGGCGATCCAGTCGCGACTGCTGACCCAGCTGCCGTAGTTGGAGCCGGACGTCCGCTCCAGCCCCGCCTGCATGGTCAACAGGTCGGCGATCGTGATGTCGTAGACCCTGGGGTCGGCGCCGGCCGGGATCCTGTCGCCCAGGAAGTCCGCCATCGGTTGGTCGACGCTGTCGAGCACGCCGCGATCGAGCGCGGCGCCGGCCAGCGCGGCGACGATGGTCTTGGACACGGACTTCACGTTCGCCACCCGGTCAAGCCCCGGCCCGCGAAACGCCTCGGCGAAGCCGATGTCGCCGTTGCGGGCGACGATCAGGCTGTGCAGCTGGTCAAGGCCGGCGGCCCGATCCGCCGCCCGGCCCAAGGCCGCCGCGTCAAGGCCGGTATGGGGCGCGGTCTCGGCCGTAGCGTCTTGGCCGAAGGCTCGGCCGGCGAGGGGCAGGGTGGCCAGCGGCGCGATCGCGGCGGCGCGCAGCACGGCCCGCCTGGGCAGGCGCTTCCGCCCCATCAGTCTTTCAAGCAACCGAGGCCTCCGTGCCGGTGGTCGCCCCGGTCGGCGGCTACTGCCCCACCAGGCCGAGCTGTTCGAACATGCCGTACATGTCCCAGTTCACCCAGGACTCCGCGATCAACCCGTCCTCGAACCGGTCGATCTGGATGCCTGTCCAACTAATCGTCTGGTCCGTTGGGGCAAGCCCCAGATAAGTGCCGGTCTGCGTCGCGGTGAAGCGCCAGCGCGTCGCCACCCGGTCGCCCTCGCCGATCTGTTGCAGGATTTCCACCGAGACGTCGGAAAAGGATTGGTGGAACCCGTCCAGCAGCTCGATCCAGGCGGCCTCGTCGATGGTTTGCGTGCCGCCGTTCACGTCCGGCACCTGATGGTTCATGTAGCCGTCGGCCAGCGTGTCGCCGATCCGGTCCATCAGGCTGGCGTCGCCCCACATGCCGATGGCCTGCGCCGACAGCTCCTTTTGGTCGTCCATGGTGGTGGCCCAGGCGGCGCCCGTCAGCGCAACGGCCAGCAGTGACGCGACGGCGATTGTCCTTATCGGTTTCATCTCCAAGTCTCCCTGTTGATGCTTGCGGTGATGCCCAAGCCCGCCAACGGCCATGGCCCTCAACCGAAGCCGCCCACCGTCGCGCGTGCCGCTTCTTGCTATTACCCCAAAGCGAGCGCGTAGCCTAACTGGGATTGCAGGTCACCGTGAAGCTATAGGCGACCGGCTCGACCGAGAGGTCAAGTTGGATGAGCCTCGACACCGCCGCCATGGTCGAGCGACGCGATCTGCCGGTCATGCCCGTAAAGATCCGCGGCGGTGCACAGCCCCTGATCCCGGTCTCTGAACCAAAGACCCCGCGAGTGACCCCCCTGTCTCAATCAATGCTTGGTGGAACGTCGGTCGGAAACCTCTTGGCCAAACGGCAAGCTATCGGCATTCTAGCCGGCGGGTTGCGGACGCTGGTGTCGCGAAAGCTGTTCTCGTCAGCCTGACAAAGCCACCAGCTACTTTCACCGGTCAGAATTGCCGAGTGTTAGCCGATGATACTTAGCCACAAGCATAAGTTCATCTATGTGAAGGGGCGAAAGGTCGCCAGCACCAGTATCGAGATTGTCTTGTCGCTGGTCGCCGGTCCTTCGGACATCGTGACACCAATTTCGCCCGCCGACGAACTTCACCGGCTGTCCTTGGGCGGCCAGTGCCAAAACTTCGCCGACACCCCCGAACTGGAACGCCATTTTCTGGACCTCGTGCGCCAAAAGAAGTTCGGCGAGGCTCATGCCACGGGCGTTCTCCGGGAGAGCGACGTGCACTTCTACAATCACATCCCGCTATCGGTTATCGAGGCCAGGGTAAGCGCGCCTCTGAACCAGTACTCAATCGTTGTTTCCGAGCGCAATCCATACGGAAAAATCATTTCCCTGGCCAATATGGCTCTTTCCTATTCGAAATATCAGGGCGAGGTGGTGAAAAATTCGATGGATGATATTCAAGGGGTGATCAATCAGTTATTTCAAAGTGGTCAGTTTATTGTTGTCCGTAACATCCACCTTTATACCAGCGGGCGACAATACGGGCCGCTCTATGTGCTCAGACAGGAGAATTTGGCGGCGGATCTGGCACAGCTTTTCGATGAGCTGAAGCTTGGCAAATGCCTCGACCCGCTGCCCTACGCAAAGAGGGGGATCGACAGCAACCAGCTCGACCCTCGCAAGGTGTTCACGCGTCAGCAGCTGGACCAGATCAACGAGGCGTTTGCGGATGAGTTCCGATTGTTTGGCTATGAGATGGTTTGAGGCACGGCAACGCGCCGCCGCGCGGCCATGATGATGCCGCCGGGAAGGATCAGTTATGCGCCCGGTGATGGTGGCGCAGGTTGCGTAGGCGTTCCTTGTCGACCGGGCCGCCGATGAAGATCAGGGCGACCAAGAGGCCGGCGATGGCCAGCCCGCCATTGACGATGTAGGCGGTCTGAATGCCGTCGGTCAGCGTATCGGCAGAGGCGACGATGGCGGTGTTCAGGCCCAGGCCCAAGGCGCCACCGCCGACATTCGCCATGTAGATGATGGCGCCGGCGAGGCTGGCCTTGGAGGGCTCGATCACGGTCACGCCCGCCGTGGTTATCGACGAATAAAAGATCGAAATGCCGATGCCGAGCACGATCATGCCGGGGATCAGGCCGGTGTAGGGGGTATCCGGCCCAACGCTGGACAGGATGAACATGCCGACGGCCAGCAGCGCGACGCCGGCCGAGACCATCAGCTTCGGCCCGAAGGTTTCGTAAATGCGCCCGGCAACGATCGACAGCACGGCGTAGGTCACCATCATGGGCAACATGCCCAGCCCGGCCTCAGCGGCGGAGAAGCCCAAGGTCTTGGTCATGAACTGCGGCAGATAGACCAGCGCGCCGAAGAAGACGGCCGCGATCAACAACGTGGTCAGCACCGCCATGGCAAAGCCGAGATTCTTCATCACCGCCTCTGGCACCAGGGCGACATCGCCTTTTCGCTGCTCGTAGAACCAAAAGCCGATCAGGAACAGGGCGCCGACCGCGAACAGGCCCAGGACCACGGGGTCGGTCCAGCCGCGATCCACGCCCCAATCGAGCGCCAGCAGGATGGACAGGAGGCCGAGCGTGAGGAACGCCATGCCGCCATAGTCGATGCGCTCGTCCGTGTTCTCATCCTCGTCCTTGGGCAAGACGAGAAGGGCGGTGATGATGCCGACCACGGCGACGGGCACGTTGACGAAGAAGATCCAGCGCCAACTGATCGCGTCGGTCAAAAAGCCGCCGAGCAGCGGCCCGATGGCGTTGCCGAGGCCCGCGACGCTGGTGATCAGGCCGCCGGCCAGACCCTTCCGCCCCTCCGGCACAATCTGATAGGTCATGCCGATGATGGCCGGCCACATCAGGGCACCGCCGACCCCCATCAACGCCCGGCAGACCAATAGCAGCCAGACATGGGGCGCCAGCCCGCCGACCAGCGAGGCGAGCGCGAAGATGCCCGCCCCGACGATGAAGATCCGCCGCCGGCCGAACATGTCGGCCAGCCGCCCGCCGGTGACGATGACCACGCCGAAGACCATGGCATAGGTGTTGATCACCCATTGCGCGGTGGTGAGGTCGGTGTCGAAGGACCGCTCGATGGCCGGTATGGCGACGGACAGCGCGGTGAAATCAATGGCCACGACCAGCGTGCCGACCGACATCGCGAACAAGCCGATGACCGTGTTTCTATCGAGCGGTTCGACCGCCATGCCACTGCCCTCTCTCGCAACGACCGACCGAGATTAGGTGCCACGCCGGCCAAGCGGCGACGTGCGCGATCTACCCTTGCACGAGCTGGCCCGTTTCGAAACTAGAATTAGGTTAACGGGGCGCCGCTGGCCCGCGCATCGTTTATCCGGGACACACGCTTGATCAGCCTCTCGTATTGCGGCAGCCTTACAAGGCTTTTCAACGGGGAGGTGTGCGATGATCTCGAGGCTGTCGGCGGTGGCGGTGGTGGTGTCGGGCTTCGTCGGTGTCGCGGCGTATGCGGATGACGATTGGAACGGCCTCTATGCGGGCATCCATCCCGGCAATGGCTCGCTCGCTCATCTGTCGATTGTCCCCGCCGGCGCCGGCACGTACGAGTTTCTGGTTTCGACCGAGCGCCTCAGCCTGTGCGGTGGCGGGCCCGGCTGGGCCGCCGGCACGCTGGCGCCGTCTGGCAGGGCCCTCGAGGTGCAGGAAGAAACGGTTTCGTGCGCGGATAGCCCTGAAGCCACGACGCCGCCTGGTTTCCGCCTCACCTTCACCGCCGATGACGATATCCTGCTGATCGAACCGCTCACAGGCGATAGCGCCAGCTTCCACTTCCACCGGATCAGCGACGACTGACGGTCGCATCTCCATGGGGCGTCGCGTCGGCCTTTGACGATGCGATGCACCGCACTAGAGCAAATTCTGACCGTTGAGAATCGAGGGGGATTCCCAAGGTTCTGGAAATCTGATTCAAGATGCAGGCTGGTGAAGGAGGCCAGCCTGTATGGC
>JANQGH010000097.1 GCA_028277405.1 Alphaproteobacteria bacterium
CTTTTCGGATAAGATCATGCGACAAAACAAAGAGAAATGGAGCGCGATTGATTCAATCTGAATGGATCGCGCTCTAGTGATGCTGCACCAACGCTTGAGCTCGTCTCATCGTGTTGGTGCCGCATCACAGAGCATCGGACTAGCTAGCGTTCCGGGCTGACGGTCCGGGATCGGACCGTCAGAGTCGGAACAGCAGGAGGCGATGCGGATGCCATCGAGTCAGAGTCTCGCCGTGACATCATCGCCTGCGCCGCCGCGACAGGGGGCGTCGGTCGATTGAAACCCGGTGAACCCCAATCGGACAAAAGACAAGACAACGCGCGACCGAAAATTGATACCTATGTCTTAGTACAAGGTATCAATACCGATGGCTAGGCAGCGGCGCCGGATTTAGACCGTCGGGCTAGTGTTCATTAGCCAGGTTTTTTGTTACATGAACAGACTGAAGCAACTTTCTTGCGCAATTGGGGAGAACGACTTTCGACATGTTCCTTGTCCGAGACGTTCAGGGCCTCTCAGCTAAGTGAGCTCTCACCCTGAACTTCGTCGGCGAGGCTCTTCTTTGAAGCAACATAAGAAACGGCTTTGAAGCAACATTAGAAACGGGAGGAATCGCACATGACAAAACTGATCAGGATCGCCGCTTGCGCGATACCGCTGGCTCTCGCCGCGGGCGCGGCCCAGGCCCATACCGGGGTCGGCCCGACCGCCGGGTTCATGGCCGGTCTCAGCCATCCGATTTTCGGCGCCGACCACCTGCTGGCCATGGTCGCCGTCGGCTTGTGGGCGTCGCTGCTGGGCGGCCATGCGCGCTGGCTCGTACCGGCGGCATTCGTCGGGGCGATGGCGGTCGGCGGCATTCTGGCAATGGCGGCCGTCGGGCTGCCGGTCGTCGAGTTGATGATCGTGGCGTCGGTGGCCGCCCTGGGCGGCCTGGTGGCGATGCGGACAACAGTGCCGCTCATGGTCGGCATGGTCGTTGTCGCCGCCTTTGCGTTGTTCCACGGCCATGCCCACGGCACGGAGATGCCGGCGGGTGCCAGCGGCCTCCTGTACTTCACCGGCTTTGCGCTGGCGACGGCGGCCTTGCACGGGCTGGGGCTGGCGATCGGCCTGGTGGCCGGCGGCCTTGTCGGTGAAGGCGTGGCCGTACGCGCGGCCGGCGGCGCCATCGCCGTGGCCGGCATCGCGCTGTTGGCGGGCATCTAGAGCATGATCCCGAAAAGTTGGCAGACTTTTCGGACAAGATCATGCGACCAGACAAAGAAAAACAGAGCGCGATCGATTCAACCTGAAGCCATCGCGCTCCAGGCAGGCCGCAGGGGTTCGCTTTTCCGGCCCCGGTCGGGGAGAGAACCAGGCATTCCCGGTGCCGGACCGATCCGTGCCGGTGATGAGCGGCGCCGACCCGACGACGAAGCCGACGACAAAAAAGTCCGACGAAAAAGTTCGACGAAAAAGTCCGACGAAAAAGTCCGACGACGAAGGAGGTCCGGCACCCCGAACCAATCCGACCGTGACGATCCGCAGGCAAGGAGAAGACTCCGCCTCAAGGAATTCGGTCCCGATGAGTTCCGCCCCGAACAAGGGGTCGGCCAATCAATAACATGGAGGAAACGCATTATGCAGGCAGAAAAGCTTTGGCAATTCCCGATCAAGGAGTTTCACCGGATGCCCCGCGGCCTTCTCGGTCCGGGCGCTTACGAGATGGTCGGCGTGGAGGCCAAGAAGCTCGGCTTCAAGCGCTCCCTGCTGGCGACGTCCGGACTGCGCGGAACGGATATCGTCGAGGACATTGTCGGTAAGGTGAAGTACCAGGGGATCGACGTCGTGGTCTACGACAAGGTCGAGTCCAATCCCAAAGACTATAACTGCATGGACATGGCCGATCTCTACGTCAAGGAGAAGTGCGACAGCTTCATCTCGGTCGGTGGCGGCAGCGTCACCGATGCCACCAAGGGCGCGCGCATCGTCGTTGCCCATGACGGCCGCAACGTCAACGAGTTCGACGGTTTCAACAAGTCGGAGAATCCCGACAACCCGCCGCATATCGCCATCAACACCACGGCGGGCACGGGGTCGGAGACGAGCTGGGCCTATGTCATCACCGACACGACGTCGGACAAGGCGCCGTACAAATGGCTCGGCTTCGACGACAACTGCCCGGTGACCTTGGGCATCAACGATCCGGTGCTGTTCTACTCGATGCCCCAGGATCTGACCGCGTATTGCGG
>JANQGH010000038.1 GCA_028277405.1 Alphaproteobacteria bacterium
GGCCCGAGGTAGCCGCCCATTTTCTAACGCCACCGCCATCGGACCTGTTGAGGGAACTGGTTGCGGCCGGCGAGATCACCGAGGCGCAGGCCGCTTACCAAAGCAAATTGCCGGTCGCCGAGGATATCACCGTCGAAGCTGACTCAGGGGGGCACACGGACAACAGACCGTTGGCGGCCCTGTTTCCGATCATCGCCGCCCAACGGGATCAACTCGCTGCCGAACACGGCTACACGCGCCCGGTCAGGCTCGGGGCCGCAGGCGGCATCGGCACGCCGCACGCGGTTGCCGCCGCCTTTCAACTCGGCGCCGACTACGTCCTGACCGGATCGATCAACCAGTCGGCGGTGGAGTCCGGGTTGTCGGAAAACGGTCGCGCCATGTTGGCGGGTTGCGGCGTGGCCGATGTGATGATGGCCCCTGCAGCCGACATGTTCGAACGGGGCGCCAAGGTGCAGGTGTTGAAGAAGGGCACCCTGTTTCCGGTCAAGGCCCAAAGGCTCTACGAGATCTATCGCAAGAACGACGCCTTCGACACGGTCCCTGCCAAGGACCGCGCCTGGCTTGAGAGCCAGATCTTCGATGGAAACTACGCCGATGCCTGGGCGCGCACGCGGGCCTATCAGGCGACGTCAAACCCCGCTCTTGCGGCCAAGGCCGACAACGATCCCAAGCTCCAGCTGGCGATGATCTTTCGGCGCTTTTTGTTCATGGCTTCGCGCTGGGCCTGCGATGGCAACAGCGATCGGCGCGCGGACTATCAGATTTGGTGCGGGCCCGCCATGGGCTCGTTCAATGCGTGGGTTCGCGGCTCATTTCTGGAGGCGCCGGAGAACAGAACCGTCGGGCAAATCGCCCTCAATCTTCTTTGGGGCGCCTGTATTGCCACGCGAGTCCAGCAATTGCGGGTCTGCGGCATCGATGTGCCGGATCGACAGAGTTGGTGGTCACCGAAGCGCATAGCGCTCGGCTAAATCAAGGGGCTGAAACATGATTGAGCGGCAAGCGAAACTGGCCACGCCGATCGCCGTGGTCGGGATCGGCGCCATGTTTCCCGGCAGGGGAACAACCGCCGGCTATTGGCAAGATATCGTCGAGGCGCGCGACACGGTTAGGGAGATTCCCGAAACGCACTGGCGGGTCGAAGACTATTATCACGAAGACCAGTCGCAGCCGGACATGACCTATTCGCGTCGCGGCGCGTTCATTCCCGACTTCTCCTTCGACCCCCTTGAGTTCGGCACGCCGCCGGCGGTCATCGAAACGACCGACACGGTTCAGCTTTTGGCGCTTTATGTCGCCAAGCAGGTGTTGGCAGAGGCATCGCATGCGGGTTTCCGCGATGTCGATCGCGAGCGCACCAGCGTGATCCTGGGCGTGGCCGCCGGCACTGAACTGATCGGCGATATGGCAAGCCGGCTCAATCGCCCGATCTGGGTTAAGGCCATGCAGGAGGCGGGCATAACCCGCGATGAGGCGAATCGCGTCGCGGACAACATCGCCGGCCACTACACCGAATGGACGGAAAGCACCTTCCCGGGCCTGCTGGGCAATGTCGTGGCAGGGCGCATCGCCAACAGGCTGGACCTGAACGGCACGAACTTCACCGCCGACGCCGCCTGCGCAAGCTCGTTCGCGGCACTGAAGTACGCCATGCAAGAGTTGTGGATGGGGGAGTCCGACCTCGTCCTGACGGGCGGTGCGGACGCGCTCAACACCATCTTCATGTATATGTGTTTTTCGAAAACGCCAGCGATGTCGCCGACCGGAGATTGTCGGCCGTTTTCCGCCGATGCCGACGGCACCTTGATGGGCGAGGGCTGCGGCATCCTCGCCTTGCGGCGGCTGGAGGATGCCGAGCGCGACGGCAATCCGATCTATGGCGTGATCCGAGGTGTCGGCGGGTCTTCGGACGGTTCGGGAACCAGCGTCTACGCGCCACGTTCCGGCGGCCAGGCGCATGCACTCAAGCGCGCCTATGAAATGGCCGGTTATTCGCCGCGCACGGTGGGCCTTGTCGAAGCGCACGGCACCGGCACGCATGCCGGCGACGCCGCCGAATTTGGGGGGTTGTGTGAAGTCTTTGCGCCGGCGGCGCCCAACGCCAGGCAATGGTGCGCCCTGGGGTCGGTCAAGTCCCAGATCGGCCACACGAAATCGGCATCCGGCGCAGCCGGGCTGATCAAGGCGATCCTGGCGCTCCACCACAAGGTTTTGCCGCCAACAATCAATGTCAGCCAGCCGAACCCGAAGCTCGAAATCGAAGCGTCGCCCTTCTACCTCAACACGGCACCGCGGCCGTGGATCAAGGCCGAAGGTGATCCGCCGAGGCGCGCATCCGTCAGTTCGTTCGGCTTCGGCGGGTCGAACTTCCATGTCGCTGCCGAAGAGTATCTGGGCACGGGCCTACGCCCCGCGAAACACAGGGTGTGGCCCGCCGAGCTGTTCCTGTTCTCGGCCGCCTCCTCAGACGGCCTTCTCGCGGCGGTTGATCAGCGCCTGTCGACCATCGGCAGCGATGCCGACCTTGCATATCACGCAAGGGAGACGTCGACGACGTTCAGCAGCTCGGCCAGGTGCCGCTTTGCGACCGTGGCCACGTCCGTCGCGGATCTCCGCGCCAAGGTTCAGCAGGCCGTTCCTATGCTCCAACAGGAAACGCCGTTTGCCATTCCAGACATGGTATTCGAGATGGGCGAGCCGACGGCCGGAAAGATCGGCTTTCTGTTCTCCGGTCAAGGAAGCCAGTACCTCAATATGGGCTGTGACCTTGCCCTAACCTTCGATTGTGCTCGCGAAGCATGGGAACGCGCCGACGCGGCGTCGGCGCCCGACATGCCGCGCCTTTCCGACATGGTTTTCGCCCGGCCATCCTTCACCGATGGAGACCGTGCCCGCCATGAACAGATCCTGACGGCGACGGAGAATGCCCAGCCGGCGATTGCGGCGACAGCTCTGTCGCAAATGGCGATACTGGACCGCCTCGGCCTTAAGCCAGACGTGGTCGCGGGCCATAGCTTCGGTGAGATCGTAGCCCTCCACGCGGCTGGTGTCTTCGATGCCGAGGCTGCGATCGCCGTGGCGAGGGACCGCGGCGCGGCAATGGCGGCGGCGGCCGAAGGCCATGAGTCTGGAATGCTGGCGGTTCTTGCCGGCATTGACACCGTCGAGGCGGCGCTTCGTTCATCCGGCAGTGATGCGGTTATCGCAAACGACAATGGCCCGCAGCAGGTGGTTCTTTCCGGGACCAGGCAGGCGTTGGATGTGGTCGCCAAAAGGCTCGATGGCATGGGCGTCCGGACGACGCCCTTGCCAGTGTCGACAGCGTTCCATTCGAAGATCGTTGCATCCGCCGCGGGGGCGCTATTTGACGCGCTTGAAAAACGGCAATTTGCCGAACCGACCTTGCCGGTCTTCGCCAATGCGACCGCGACCCAGTACCCCGCCGATGCCGCCCGCATTAAGGCGATGGCTGCGGATCAACTGACCAAGTCGGTCCGGTTCCGCGAAATGATCGAAGCCATGTATGCCGACGGCGTGCGCTGCTTTGTCGAGGTTGGGCCGAAATCCGTGCTTACAAAGCTGGTCGGCCAAACGCTTCAGAACCAGCAACATGTTGCGGTCGCGGTCGACGACGGTCCCGGCAACGGCGTTCGTGCGTTGCTTCAAGCCCTCGCGCGACTGGCCGTCGCGGGCATCAGTCTTGACCACGACTTTCTATGGCGCGAGGCACCGGCGCCGGAGCCCTTGCCTGCACCCAAGAAACACGCCATCGCTCTAAATGGCGCCAACTACAAGAAGCCCTATCCGCCCAAATCACCTGAAACGACGGCACCTTCCGCACCGGCGAATGGTGCCTTGGGCGGGGCGCCTGCTGAACCGGCCGATCAATCTCCTCCGATGCCGCTTGCGGCGGCTCCGCCAAACGCCAACGGCCAAGCCCAGAGTTCCCAATCTCTCAGCGCGGCGGGCATTGCGTCGGCACCGCCGGCCGTCGCCGTGCCGCATGTGGCGATCGCCGAACCGGCGCTGGCACCTGCTGCTGTTACCGAAGCGTCGGCGGTCGCCGATCCCGCCCCAACGCCGATCCCAGTCGTCCAAACACAGGCCGGGCCGGGATCCTCCACCGACGCTTGTCGTGAAACCGTGCGCGCGGTGGTCGCTGACAAGACCGGCTATCCGCCCGAGATGCTCGACCTGGACATGGACCTTGAGGCCGAGCTGGGCATCGATTCCATCAAGCAGGTCGAGATCCTGTCGGCGCTGCGTGAGCAGATGCCCGACATGCCTGAGATCGAGCCCAGCCGCCTGGCCGAACTGCGCACCCTGGCCCAAATCGCCGATGCGATCGGTGGGGCCGCGGTGGGCCATGTGCCGGCGACCGTCGCTGAACCGGTGCCAACACCCGCCGCGGTCACTGAAGCGCCGGCGGTCGCTGAGCCGGTCTCAGCGCCGATCCCGGTTGCCGAAGCACCGGCGGGGCCGGCACTCTCCGCCGACGTCTGTCGTGACACCGTGCGCGCCGTGGTGGCCGAGAAGACCGGCTATCCGCCGGAGATGCTGGACCTCGATATGGACCTTGAGGCCGAGCTGGGCATCGATTCCATCAAACAGGTGGAAATCCTGTCGGCGCTGCGCGAGCGGATGCCCGACATGCCTGAAATCGAGCCCAGCCGCTTGGCCGAACTGCGGACCCTGGCCCAAATCGCCGATGCGATCGGTGGGGCCGGGGTCGGCGATGTGCCGGCGGCGATCGTTGAAGTGGCGCCGACATTTGCGCCTGTCGCCGAAGCGCCGGCGGTCGCGGAGCCAGCCCCAACGCCGGTCCCGGTCGCCGAAACACCGGCGGCGCCGGCGCGCTCCACCGATGCGTGTCGTGACACCGTACGCGCCGTGGTCGCCGAGAAGACCGGCTATCCGCCCGAGATGCTGGATCTCGACATGGACCTTGAGGCCGAGTTGGGCATCGATTCCATCAAGCAGGTCGAGATCCTGTCGGCGCTTCGCGAGCAGATGCCCGACATGCCCGAAATCGAGCCCAGCCGCCTGGCCGAACTGCGCACCCTGGCCCAGATCGCCGATGCGATCGGTGAGGCCCCGGTGGGCGATGTGTTCGCGGCGCCAGGCGAGCCTGCGGTTGCGGAAGCGTCCACCATACCGAAGCCGTTGGCCGGACCGACAAGCGAGGCCCCGCCCAATGTCGTGTCGATCGACGATTTCCGATCCGACGCGCTGCGTGAGGAGGCGGCACGGCACGGCTTGTACCGCCAACGTGTTGAGCTGAGAGATCGCCCCGCTGCCAAGCAGATGGCCGCCTGGGCCCAGCCAGGATGTCATTTTGGCATCACCGATTGCGAGCCGTCGGTGGCTGAGGCGCTGGCGGCCGAGCTTCCGGGCAAAGGCATGAGGGCATCGGTCGTCAGCCCGTCGGCAATCGGTGATATCGACGCGCTGATTGTCACCAGCGGCCTGTCCGACGAGCTTGAAGACGAACGGGTGCATCTGCAGGCCCTTCGTGCCGCGCGGTCGGCCGCCGGTCGCCTTTCGACAAACGGCAAGGCTTTCGTCACTCTTCAGGACACAGGCGGCGACTTCGGCCGAACGCAACGTGACGTCTTTTCGGCCTGCACCGGCGGCTTAACCGGGCTTGCGAAATGTGCCGCTCAGGAATGGCCGGTTGCGGCCGTCAAGGCGATCGATGTCGAGCGGGACCGACTGGCAGGGAATCACGCCGTTGACCTGCGGGCAACGGCCCGCCGCATCGTCGAGGAAATCCTGCTTGGCGGCGACGACATCGAAGTTGGACTGCCCCGCGATGGCCGGCGCCTCGTGCCTTGCTGCGAGATGGCCGTCGGCGAAGGCCCGTCACCGATCAAACCGCTTGAAGAAGGTTCCGTCGTGGTCGTGTCGGGCGGCGGCAGAGGGATCACAGCGCGGGCGGTCATCGAACTCGCCAAGACGGCGCGGCTGAAATTCGCGTTGCTTGGGCGCACCGAACCGATGGAGGTGCCGGCGGACATTCCCATGGGCGCGACGGAAGATGAAGTCCGCGGACTGCTGGCTCGCGCGGCGCTCGCCGCCGGCGACAAGCCATCACCGAAGGAGATTGCGGCAACGGCCGCCAGGATTGTCGCATCGCGCGACATTCATGCGACGCTCGAGGCTATTCAAGCCGCTGGTTCGCAGGCTGAGTACAATGTGGTCGATATCACCGATGTGGCGGCCGTCATGCACCGCTGCATGACCATCCGACGCAAATGGGGTCCGATCACCGGGATCATTCACGGTGCCGGGGTGATTGCCGACAAGCTGATCAAGGATAAGACGGACGATCAGTTCGCCCGCGTCTTTTCCACCAAGGTTGCCGGGCTGCACGCTCTTCTCGCCGCATGTGGCGGCGATGACCTTAAGTTCGTCTCGCTGTTCTCCTCGGTGGCCGCCCGGTTTGGAAGTGCCGGTCAGTCCGACTACGCCATGGCCAATGAAGCGCTGAACCGCGCGGTCTGGGCCATCAGCAACGCGCGGCCCGGCTGCCGCGTACACGCGGTAAACTGGGGGCCGTGGGAATACGGCATGGTGAGCGGTCCGGTTCGGTCCTATTTCGAGGAACGGGGGATCCCGATCATTCCGGCCGACATCGGCGCCGGCGCGTTTGTTCAAGAACTTCTGGCAAGCCCCGACGGCCATCCCGAAATTGTCTTCGCCGGCACTAGCCAGACGCTCCCAGGCAGTCTCATCGCGACGATCTGAACAGGCCGAGAGTCCGGAGGTCCGCAATGTCGTTCATGCCGATCGCCCTTGTCGGCCAGGGATGTGTCCTGCCCGGTGCACCGAATCCGGATGCGCTTTGGCGCGCCGTTGCCGAAGGTCAAGATCTGACAACGCCAGTGCCGCGTGGTGCGTGGCTGATCGACCCCGCGGAGATCGTCGGACCCGACGGAGAGGTTTTTCGCAGTGAAGCGCGCTCGGCGCCGTGCCGTGGCGGATTTGTCACCGGGTTCGAGGACGTCTTCGATCCCACTGGTTTTCAACTTCCGGCCGAAGATGTCGTTTCGCTCGACCGCTCGGTACAGTGGCTGTTCGAGGCGACGCGACAGGCGGTTCGTGACGCACGCTGCAATGATCTCGCCAACCGCAAGACGGCAGTTGTTCTCGGCAACAACGCTTACCCTTCGGCGAGCCTCGCCGACATTGCAAACCAGGTTTTGGTCGAGGAGCCCCTCGGCTTGTCAGGCCTGCCTTCAAGGGCGACGGCTGAAGGACGGCGATTCTGGGCCAACCGCTTTTCGGCGGGTCGGCCGGCCCATCTGCTCGCGCGGGCCTTCGCCGCGAACGGACCGGCGTACTGCCTTGATGCCGCCTGCGCTTCGTCGCTTTACGCCGTAAAACTTGCCTGCGATTACCTGCAGGACGGTACCGCTGACATTGCGTTGGCGGGCGCCTACAGCGGAACGGACAACATCTTCCTCCACCTCGGTTTCGCTGAGATCAATGCCCTCAGCCCGACCGGCATGAGCCGGCCGTTCAGCCGACTGGCCGACGGCCTGTTGCCGGCCGAGGGTGCCGCGATGCTGGTGCTAAAGCGTCTTGACGACGCCGTTCGTGACGGAGACCAGATCCACGCCGTCATTCGCGGCGTCGGGCTGTCCAACGATGGGCGGGGCGGTGGGCTGCTGTCCCCAAGCAAAGATGGTCAGATCGCGGCCATTCGACGGGCCTACGAGTTGGCAAGGATCGACCCGGCCAGCATTTCGCTGCTGGAATGCCACGCGACCGGAACGCCGACGGGCGATCCAGTTGAACTGGAAAGCACCGCTGCCGTGTTCGGCCAGAGTCAGGACCTGCCCGTTGGGTCCCTGAAATCGAATGTCGGGCATTTGGTGACCGCCGCCGGCGCGGGAGGGATTCTCAAGGTCGTCGGTGCTATGGCGAACAATCTGCGCCCACCCACCTTGCATGCTGGCGAGCCATTGGCTGAGTTCGAAGGCACGCCAATGCGACCGCTGCAGGACGCCGAGACTTGGCCGGACGCCCCTTGCCGACGGGCCGGCATCAGCAATTTCGGGTTTGGTGGCAGCAACGCGCATTTGATCCTTGAGCAATACTCGAAGGATATTCCGATCCACGTTGTAAAGGCGCCACTGGCCGACGATCCGATCGTGATCTGCGGCGTCGGGGCGATTGCCGGCGATGCAAGCGGATTCGATCAGTTCGCGCAGCGGGTGTTTGCCACCGAGCCGAATGAAACCACTGACCAAATCAAAGAGATCAAGACGCCATTTCGCGGCTTGAGGTTTCCGCCAGCGGACCTTCTGCAATGCCTCGGCCAGCAGACGGCCACGTTGGAGGTTTGCCGCAAGGCGATGTCCGGTGTCACAAGCGCCGACCCCCATCGATGTGGCGTCATCATCGGCATGGGATGCGACGTTGATGCTTGCCGGCCCGGCCTCCGCTATCGGCTTGGCAAGATGACCAAGGGAACTGGCGCGACCATCGAAAAGGAAGACGAGAAAGATCTGCTGGCCGCTGCCGGGGGGCTCGCCGGCCCTGCCTACGTCATGGGGGCGATGCCCAACCTTCCGGCGAACCGCGTCAACGTACAGCATGATTGGCGCGGCTACGGCTACACGGTCGCCAACGAGGAGCTCTCCGGCGTCACGGCTCTTGAGATTGCTGCGCGATCTCTGCAGACAGGCGAACTCGACTTAGCTGTCGCCGGGGCTGTCGACTTGTCCCACGAGCCGGTCCATCAACTCGCGGCCAACGCGGTCCTGCCGGACGCGCTGCATCGACCCGCGGATGCGGCCATCGTATTTGCACTCAAGCGCCGATCAACCGCCGAAGCAGCCGGCGATCCGATTTTGGGGACTATTGAGATCGGAGCCGGCCAGGGCAGTGCGGCGGAAACTGCGGTACCTGAGCCAAGGCCAAAGGATGTTGGCATAGGCCACGCCCACGCCGCCGCGGCAATGGTTCAGACTGCAGCCGCCTTGGCCGCCACAGCCGCTGGCATCGACTTGAAGACCCGAAGACTGCATCTGGCGGAGCGACAGACCGCCTCGGTGACGGCCGCAAGCTTCACCGGCCAATTCCAGACGTTGACACTGCATGATGTTGCGCCGGTCCCGGGGTTCGGTGTCAAGCCAGACGCGGGCCACCTCTTCTTTGCAGCTGGAGAAACTCTCTCCGACTTGCGCAAGGCCCTCGACGAGCGAGCATGTTCCTCCAACGGGGGTGTTCGGATCGCGATTTCAGCAAGCAACCGACAGCAGCTTGAGAAGAAGATTGACGCTGCGATCCGTCAAATCGACGCGGGCAAACCGGTCAAAGTGCCTGGCGTACACTTTGGTGACCGTGCCGAAAGTGGCGAAGTGGCGTTCCTGTATCCTGGAACAGCGTCACGCTATCCGGGCATGGCCGAAGACCTTGCCCTGGCGTTTCCCGAGATCACTGCGGATTTCCGGCAGCGGTCCGGTATGAAGCGGGTCGCCAGATTCTACTCCGAGCCGATGGAGTCGGCGGGGAATCTCGCCCAGGCGGCGTCCATGGCGTTTGTCGGCTTTCTCGGCACGCGCATTCTCAGCGATCATCTTGGCGTTACGGCAACGGCAGCTCTCGGCGTCTCCATCGGCGAGGTCAGCATGCTCGCGGCGCATGAAGTCTGGCGCGATCCGGCACCGATCCTCGACGCCCTCGAATCGTCCAGCTTCTACGACAAGGTGGCCGGCGATCATCCATCGATTATCAACTACCTGGCGCGTAACGGCGAAACAAAGGGCGCGTGGGAAAACCACGAGATCATCGCCCCGGTCGAGCAGGTCGAAGCCGCCGTTAGGGAAATCCCGAATGTCTGGATCACGATTGTAGCGTCGCCCAACCATTGCGCGATTGGCGGTGCGGCAGAAAGCTGCAGGGAAGTCGGCGCCAGGTTCGGACGGGACGCCGTCATTCGCTCCGACATCGATCTGGCATTCCATGGTCCCTTTGCCGCGGACGCAGCCGACGGCTACAAGCGCGCTCACACGCAGCCTGTAGCGCCGGTCGACGGCGTCCGGTTCTACTTCAACGCAAAGCATGATGTCGCTGAGCCTGATACAGAGACCATAGCCGCCTGCCTGAGCCAGCAAATGCTGAGCCGGGTCGACTTTCGTCCGACGGTCGAGAAGGCTTGGGCCGACGGTGTTCGCACATTCGTCGACATAGGGCCGCGGCGCACGACTGTGGCCGCCGTGTCGGCGATCCTGGGCGATCGCCCGCATTTGGCCATTGGCCTCGATAACGCGCGACGGAACGGCTTGCTGCAGCTGACGGATGCCGCAGCCGCGCTGTTCGCGGCGGGCGTACCGGTCGATCTCGACGCACTTCTGAGGCGCTTGGCACACTTGCGCGGCGACGTCGATGCCACTGCCGAGGCAGCCCAAGAAAAGATGCTGTCTTTGCCCGCGCACTTGCCGCCGGTCCAACGTCATGTCTTTGAGAGATTTCGGAAAGGGGTGCCGGGCATGAAAACCGGAGATGATAGTCAAGCGGCGATCGTCATCGCGCAGCCCCCCTCCTTGCCGCCACCGTGGCAACAGCCGCCAGCAACTAGCAATGAGACCCCAGACTTGATCGGCGGATCGACGGTCGTTGCGCGGGACGACAAAGCAAGCTCCGTTGCACCCTCAAAGCCGATGCGCCCGATGCCGGTCAAGGGAGAGTTGCCGAGAGCGCAGGAACCAGGCCCCAAGGCTTCTCCGTTCGACCCGACACCGACGCCGGTACGACCGCTGGAGGTCCTTCAGCCGGAAGGCCCGGCCTTCGACCGAGAGCAGCTTGAGGTGCTGGCCGGCGGAACCATCTCGGCGGTGTTCGGCCCCATCTTCGGACAGCAAGACGGCTACGTCCGCCAATGCCGAATGCCCCAGCCGCCGCTCCTCCTCGCCGACCGGGTGCTTGGCATGGCGGGGGAGCCCGGGTCGATGGGCAAGGGGGTCTGCTGGACGGAAACCGATATCGCGAACGATAGCTGGTACCTGCAAAATGGCACCATGCCGACCGGGCTGCTGATCGAGGCCGGGCAGGCGGACCTGCTGCTGATCTCGTGGCTCGGCGTCGACTTTCTCAATCGCGATGAACGGGTCTATCGCCTGTTGGGCTGCGAGATCGTCTTTCATGACGGTCCGCTGCCGACGGCCGGCGATACGCTGGGATTCCAGATCCACATCGACGGCCATGCATCTGTCGGCGACACGCGGATGTTTTTCTTCCGCTACGACGCACGCATTGGCGACCGGCTGGTCAGTTCGGTGCGCAATGGCCAGGCCGGTTTCTTTTCCGATGCCGAACTGGCCAGCTCGGACGGCGTCTTGTGGTCGGCCGAAACCGATGCGCCGAAACCGGACGCGCGTCTGGATGCGGCGCCATGTCCGACGACAAGGCGCGCCTTCACGTCCGACGAGGTGCGCGCGTTTGCCGAGGGCGACGCGTTCCGCTGCTTCGGTGAGGGGTTCGAGATGGCGGCCCCGCATCAACGAACACCCGGCGTCCCGCCTGGCCGCATGCAGCTGATCGATCGGGTCAGCGCCTTCGACCCGACCGGCGGGCCCTGGGGCAGGGGGTATCTGAAGGCGGAGTGCGACGTGCCGACGGACGCCTGGTTCTATGACGGGCACTTCAAGAACGACCCGTGCATGCCCGGGACCTTGATGGCGGACGCCGCCGCCCAAGCGCTGCAGTTCCATATGGCGGCGCTCGGCTTTACGATCGATCGCGACGGATGGGTGTTTCGCGCCGTAACCGGCGAAACCTTCAAGTTCGTCTGCCGAGGGCAGGTCATCCCCGACCGGCCCCACCTGGTGACGTACGAAGTCTTCGTTGAGGAAATCATCGACGGTGACGAGCCCACCGTCTACGCGGCCCTGCTGGCCCGATCGGACGGCCACAAGGTGTTCTTGTGTCGGCGCTTCGGCGTGAAGCTGGTCCGCGACTGGCCGCTCTACACCAAGCCGGAGTTCGTCGAAAACCGTAGCGACACGCGCGTTGTTTCCCCTACGGGCGATGTTCCGGGTGATTACACCGCACTGTTGGCCTGTGCCTGGGGCAAGCCTTCGGACGCCTTCGGCGCCATGTATGCGCGTTTCGATCGCGAGGGCAAAAGCCCCCGGCTGCCGGGCCCGCCCTATCACTTTATCTCAAGGATCGTCTCGGTCGACTGCGAGCCCGCTAAGCCAATGCCTGGCGGTAAAGCCATCGCGGAATTCGATGTTGACCCCCAGGCTTGGTACTTCGCCGATGGCGGCAACGGTGCCATGCCGTTTTCGGTGTTTACCGAGGTCCTGTTGCAGCCCTGCGGCTGGCTCGCCTCCTATATGGGTTTTGTCGTTGAGAGCGGCATAAAACTGCGCAACCTCGACGGAAACGACGTGCGGATCCAGCGCGAAATCGGCCCCGATACAGGCACACTTACGATCGAAGTGGCCTTTACTAAGAGTGCGGTTGCCGGGCCGACGTCGATTGTCTTCTACGACATTGTCTGTCGGTCTTCCGATGGCATCGTCGCCACCCTGCGGACGGATTTCGGGCTCTTCCCCGCCGAGGCCCTGATCAGCCAAAAGGGGCTGCCGGTTACCGACGAGCGGCGCGCCGCCTTCACGGCTGCTGGTGGGCTTGACCCGAAATCGCTGCTTGCCGACCCGTTCGCCAATGATGTTTGCGCCGGATCACCGACCGGCCGGTTGGCCATGGTCGATTCCGTGACAGGGTTTTGGCCTGACGGCGGCAAAGCCGGCCTTGGCCGCGTCACGGGCCTTCAAACCATCGATCCGTCCAGCTGGTACTTCAAGGCCCATTTCTATGACGACCCGGTACAACCAGGCTCGCTGGGACTTGAGGCGCTGTTCAACCTGTTCAAGGCGGCGGTGAAACTGAAGGGCCTTCACGACGGTTTCGCTGCACCGCGATTTGAGGCGCCCGCCAACGGCACGACCCTGAATTGGAGGTATCGCGGCCAAGTCATTCCGACCAACAAGCAGGTCGTCACGGAAATCGACATCGTCGATATCACGAACGAGGGCAGTTCGATCCTTGTGACCGCCGAAGGCAGCCTCTGGGTCGATGGCCTCAGGATTTACGAGGTCTCTGGCTATGCCTTGCGCATTGCCGAGGACAATTCTCGGCGCCGACGCATCGAAACCAAAAGCAGCAGCAAGACAACTGCTAAAGACCTGACTGAATGGGTCGTCGATGCCGGCGCTGACCCCTGGCTTGCCGATCACTGCCCGACATTCACGGTCCCAGTCTATCCCATGATGGGCATCGTCGGCGATCTGCTTACCGGTGAGGGGCAGGGCAAAGTGACGGCTCTGGCCGACGTGGAACTCAACGCCTGGCTGCGCCTGGACCAGGGGCCCATAACCTTGTTGTCGAAGACCTACGCCATGCCCGACGGGCGCATTAGCCGCCAACTGTTTCAGCGTTCGGCCGGCAAAGACAAACGCATTGGCCGAGCGGTTGAGATCGAGACGGAGGTTTTCCCCGAACCACCACCGCGCTGGTCGGACCTCGCGGCCGATGGCGAGCGGGTTGACCCGTACCGCTCGTGCGACCTGTTCCATCATGGCGCCTTCGCCGTCGGTCGCGGCATGTTGCGATCCGAAACGGCGTCGCGGTTTTGGTTCGATGCCGGCGAAGCACGCGAAAACGCCGGGGGAAGTCCAACGGTATTGCTTGACGCCATGGTCCACGGCTTTCCTCGCTGGCGGCCAAACCTGACGTTTGGCGAGGCCGCCGCCGGCTTTGCGGCCTTTCCTTACCGCCTTGAAAGATTTCAGCTATTTGCCGAGCTTCCATGCGACGGCGCAATCGAGGTCCTGACCCGGGCCGGTGAAATGCCGACACCTCGGACACTGCGTCTCGGGGTTCAGGTCTTGAGAAATGATCGGGTCATTGCCGAGTTTTCATTGTTGGAGGCTTTGGTTTCCTTGGGGATCTTCGATCGTCTCCCGGCCGACCAGCGCAGACGGTTCGGACGCGACCACGAATATGCCGAGGGTTGGGCGGTGGCCGATATCGATCCCGCCGGCACGACGCTATTGCGAGACGCTGTTCGTGAAGCTAACTGGCTGCCGGGCACGCTTGAGGCAATCTACGGCCTGCCGTTTGACGGCTCGCTCGACGAGGTCCAGTTGACCGAGCGTATCGCCATCAAGGACCACTTTGCGACACGGTATCGGCTGCACCCCTCGCAAGTAAGGGTCGAGGACGGTACGGTTTTTCCCGGAACGCACGCCCCGACGTCCCTTGCTAATCTCGATCTGCGCTGGCGGGATGCGAGCACATTTTGGCTTGGCGGCGCCACGAACTGAAGGGAAGGGACGTCAGATCGACGGCCCACAACGACCCGGCCCCGAACTTCGGTAGGACAAGACCGAGACCAACCTTAGCTGCACGGTGCGACGTGGTCCGCCGCGCGATCAGCGTAACGCTGCCGTCGATCGTCTTGTCATAATGGTGTTGGCATGAACAGTTTAGAAGCCTCGCAATCGGTCCGCGTTTTTCTGGCGGTGCCGATTCCCCTCGGCGATGGCGGGCGCGTGAAGGATGCCATCTCGATCCTAAGCACCGAGGAGATCGCGCGCGCGGATCGTTTTCGTTTCGACGCCGATCGGAACCGCTTCATCACCGGCCGCGCGTTGGTGCGTCACGCCCTATCGCGCTTCGCAAACGTTGAACCCGCCGACTGGCGCTTCACGACCAACGGTTTCGGCCGGCCTCAGATCGCAGGGCCCGCCGGGTTTCACCACCTGAAGTTCAGCGCGTCGAGAACCAACGGGCTGGCGATGTGCGCGGTGACCGGGGGCCGCGAAATCGGCGCCGATCTGGAATACCTCCGAGAGTATCCGGCTGATGTTGCCGAACGCTATTTCTCCCGGAATGAGGCTCGGTCTATCTCACAAGGCGCGTGTGAGGAGAGATCATTCCTCTTCTTTGCCAACTGGACGCTCAAGGAAGCCTACTGCAAGGCCAAGGGGGTGGGCTTGTCGATACCGATCGCGAAGGTTCAGTTCTCCTTTGTGGACGAACAGCCGAGAATGACGATCGAGCCACCGCTCGAAGACGACAGCGCGCGCTGGAGGTTTCGCCTGCTCAGGCCAACGCCCGAACATGTCGCGGCGCTGTGCGTCGACGTTCGCCAACAGCCCATGCCCAACATCGAAATCGACGATAGCCTCGCTTTGTAGTGCCCAGCGGACCGCTGCCAAAGGCTGTCATCAACCTGCCGGTTGCCGGCCAGGATCAGCGTCGATCAGCGTCTCCATCGGTTGCCATCCCCGCATGGCCGTTCGAAAGCGATCGGCGTCAAACTCGAACCAGCAGCCCCCGCCACCCGGACCTTGGTCAAAGCGACGGTCGATGCGGTTGCCGGACAGAGCGCAGAACAGCAGCGTACCGACACCGCCATGACCGACGAACAATATGTCGCCCTTGTGGGTTTCGGCTAGGCAAGCGCGGACTTCGGCCACGATGCGCCGCTGGGCGTCCTCGGCGGTTTCCCAGCCACGGATGCTCACGCCGGGCTGTGCAAAAAACTGGTCCGCGACACGCTCAAACTCCAAGGGCGGGAGGAACCCGGTGGAACTGCGGTCGTTTTCATGGGTCCGTGGCCGTACCTCGACCTCGACGCCCAGCGACGCGGCAATGGGTGCGGCCGTTGCGAGCGCCTTTGTCTCATCGCTGCTGATCACCCTCTTGGTCCCTTTGAGGAGCCCGAGTTGGGCCGCGACCGCAGCCACGCGCGTGGTCCCCACCTCATTCAGCGACCAGCGCGGCACCGGTATGGCTGGATCGATTTGAACCTGCGGGTGGGTGAGATACCGGGCGAGATTCGGCATAGACCTACTGACCTGCCTCTGAGAATCTCCTCCAGATGGAGCTAGAGTCCGACCCGACAGAAGGGACGGACGATGAAGCGAACGAGATATTCCGAAGAGCAGATCA
>JANQGH010000075.1 GCA_028277405.1 Alphaproteobacteria bacterium
CGGCCCGGCGGCGCTGATCGGGATATCGGTTCATGCGGCCGACGAAGCCTCCCGGATCGATCCGGCCATGGTCGACTATGCCGTGATCGGTCCCGTGAACGAGACGGCCAGCAAGCCCGGCTATGGCCCTCCGCTCGGTCCAGGCGGCGTTCGGGCGATCGCGGCTGCGACGTCCATCCCGCTGATTGCGATCGGGGGCATCACCACGGAAACGGTCGAAGGCCTGCGCGCGGCCGGCGCGGCCGGCGTTGCCGTCATGGGTGGCGTGATGCGGGCCTTGGAGCCCGCGGCCGAGCTTGGCTCGCTCATTGCGGCTTGGAGACACCCGCATGGCCGGCCAGCTCCAGTTACGGCCGTCGGCTGGTGATGCGGCACCAACGCTTGGACTCGTCTCATTGTGTTGGTGCCGCATCACAAAAGCATCGGATTTGCTAGTGTTCCGGGCTGACGGTCCGGGGTCGGACCGTCAGAGTCGGAACACTAGTTAAGCGAATCGATATGGCTCGATACCGATTTTCCTAAACAGAATAACGCGATCTTCCGAGCTCCCTGCTTTGATTGCGCGGTGGCAGGAAGGCCAGATCAAGGCCGGGCCTCCGAGAAATGCAGCAGGCGCGTCACACCTGTGTCCATGCAACAACACGCGGACAACTTTACCGGGCCCGCCCCCTCCGGAGGTGCCTATGCCCCTATTCCGCCACACGCCTCCGTGATTTCGAAGGGGGCCGGAGGTAAGTCTGAGCACATTCGGCCTTGGTACGTAATTTCGATTAGGTGGAGTGGGACGGGTCAATGGACGCCAAGACCGGCAGCAAGCGTAAGCTTCCCAGCCGTCACGTGACGGAAGGCCCTGCGCGCGCCCCCCACCGTTCGTATTACTATGCGATGGGTCTGACGCGCGAGGAGATCGACCGGCCTTTCGTCGGCGTCGCGACCTGCTGGAACGAGGCGGCTCCCTGCAATATCGCGCTGATGCGACAGGCCCAGGCGGTCAAGAAGGGCGTCGCGAGCGCCGGGGGAACACCGCGCGAGTTCTGCACCATTACGGTCACGGACGGGATCGCCATGGGGCATGAGGGCATGAAATCCTCGCTGCCCTCGCGGGAGGTGATCGTCGATTCGGTCGAGCTGACCATGCGCGGCCATGCCTATGACGCGCTGGTGGGGCTTGCCGGCTGCGACAAGTCGCTTCCGGGCATGATGATGGCCATGTGCCGGCTCAACGTGCCCTCGATCTTCATCTATGGCGGATCGATCCTGCCCGGCACCTTCAAGGGCCGGCAGGTGACCATCCAGGACGTGTTCGAAGCGGTCGGCAAGCATTCGGTCGGCGACATGTCGGACGACGACCTCGACCTGCTCGAGCAGAGCGCCTGCCCCTCGGCCGGGGCATGCGGCGCCCAGTTCACCGCAAACACGATGGCGATGGTGTCGGAGGCGATCGGCCTTGCGCTGCCCTATTCCGCCGGGGCGCCCGCCCCTTACGAGATCCGCGACCGCTTCTGCATGGTCTCGGGCGAGCAGATCATGGCGCTGATCGAGCGCGACCTGCGTCCTCGCGAAATTGTGACCCGCAAAGCGCTCGAAAATGCCGCTGCGGCGGTTGCAGCATCCGGCGGTTCGACCAATGCTGCGCTGCACTTACCAGCGATCGCACATGAGTGCGGTATCGAGTTCGATCTTTTCGACGTTGCCGACGTGTTCAAGCGTACGCCATATCTCGCAGAT
>JANQGH010000090.1 GCA_028277405.1 Alphaproteobacteria bacterium
GCCAAAGCGCCCAACGGCAGCGTCAGCGCGAGCAGATCCGGGCGCAGCAGGGCCGAGAGGCCGATCGGCAGCCCCAGCAGCAGTGCTGCTGTCCAGCCCCGGAGGCTGCGGTGTCCCAAGACCGCGAAAGCCACCCAAAGCGCCAGGGCCACGACCGCCACGGCGAAGACGGTCGCCGGCTGCTGCGCCGCCGCCGCGGCGAGCCAGGGATGCAGGCCCAGATGGGCGCAGACCGTGGCGCCGACCCAGCGCCAGCCGCGCGGCGCGCCGGCCAGAACCGCCAGCCCGGTGAAGAAGATGACCGCGGCGGCCGCGGTCAGCCCCGGCCAGTCGCCCGCCGTTGCCCCGAAACCGGTGACCGCAACAGTCGCCAGCGCCGCCGCTGCCGCCAGCGCGACAGCCAGAACGATGGCCGTTTCCGGCACCTTCGGTGCGGCGGGTGGGGGGCGGGGCTCCATGAATCAGCCGGCCGACTCGGTCGCGGCGGCTGAGGGCCCGGGTCGGCCGGAGGGCGGCTGGACGTCCGTCATGGCTTCGCGACGCGCGGTTGGCTCTGGTTGCGCATAAGGAAAGCCCTTTAGATCCTTGTATTCAAGAATAAAGCTTACTCTTTGAAGGTCTTGAAACGAAGGGCCGAAACAGGCTTGACCGCCTGCTCCCGCTGTCCGCCGTCTGCAAGTCTGCGCTGCAGGTTCGTCCGTTTGTTCGCGGGTGCGGTATCTGCTAGGTTTCCCGCAGCTTTCAGGGGCGAGTCGCCGGTGATCGGCGCGCGGCCGGGCCCCTGCGTGAGCAGGACCAGATCACAACGGCCACAGGGCGGACTTTTGAGCGATTTTGAAGACCCGCAGACCGCGGGCGACGACAGCCTTTCGAACGCAGCGATCCCCGGCGAGGGCGGCGACGGCGAGGGCGGCCAGCCGCCTGGCGGTTCGCCGAGTGGCGTGGGCGGCGGCCCGGGCGGCGACTTCACCTCCGTGACCATCGAAGAGGAGATGAAGCAGTCCTACCTCGCCTACGCCATGTCGGTGATCGTCAGCCGTGCGCTGCCCGACGTGCGCGACGGCCTCAAGCCGGTGCACCGGCGCATTCTCTACGCCGCCAAGACCGAGGGCTACGACTGGAACCGGGCCTACCGCAAGTCGGCGCGCATCGTCGGCGACGTCATGGGCCAGTACCACCCGCACGGCGACCAGGCGATCTACGACGCCATGGTGCGCATGGCCCAGGACTTCTCCATGCGCGAGGAGTTGATCGACGGCCAGGGCAACTTCGGCTCCATGGACGGCGATCCGCCGGCGGCCATGCGCTACACCGAGGCGCGGCTGGCCAAGATCGCCGAAACCATGCTGGAGGATATCGACAAGGATACGGTCGATTTCCAGGCCAACTACGACGAAAGCACCGAGGAGCCGACGGTCTTGCCGTCGCGCTTTCCGAACCTGCTGGTCAACGGCGCGGGCGGCATCGCCGTCGGCATGGCGACCAACATCCCGCCGCACAATCTGGGCGAGGTGATCGACGCCTGTTTCGCGCTGATCGACAACCCGGAGATCGACGACGAAAGCCTGCTGGAATACGTGCCCGGCCCGGACTTCCCGACCGGCGCGCTCATTCTCGGCCGCTCAGGCATTCGTTCTGCCTATCTGACCGGGCGCGGCAGCGTCGTCATGCGGGCACGGGCGACGATTGAGGAGATCCGCAAGGACCGCGAGGCGATCGTGGTCACGGAGATCCCCTATCAGGTCAACAAGTCACGCCTGGTGGAACGCATTGCTGAGGTTGTGCGCGAAAAGCAGGTCGAGGGTATCAGCGATCTGCGCGACGAGAGCGACCGTGACGGCGTGCGCGTCGTCGTCGAGCTGAAGCGCGACGCGGTCGCCGACGTCGTCCTGAACCAGCTTTACCGCTACACGCCGCTGCAAACCTCGTTCGGCGTCAACATGCTGGCCCTGAATGGCGGTCGGCCGGAACTGCTGACCTTGCGCCAGGTGCTGGATGCCTTCATCGCCTTCCGTGCCGAAGTCATCACCCGCCGGGTTACCTTCGAGCTGGCGAAGGCGCGGGAACGGGCGCACAACCTGCTCGGGCTCGGCGTGGCGGTTGCCAACATCGACGAGATCGTCGCCCTGATCCGCCACGCGCCAGACCCACAAACCGCGCGCGAGCAACTGACGTCAAAGGCTTGGCCGGCCCGTGATGTCGGCCCGCTGATCCAATTGGTCGACGAGCCTGACCGGCCTCTCTTGGAGGACGGCACCTATTACCTGTCTGACGCCCAGGCGCGCGCGATCCTGGACCTGCGGCTACACCGCCTGACCGGGCTGGAGCGAGACAAGATCAGTGACGATTTGCGCGAGGTCGTCGATCAGATCGCCGAGTTCCTGGCCATCCTGGCCGACCGGGACAAGCTGTTCGCCATCCTGCGCGACGAGCTGGTCGAGATCCGCGAGAAGTTTGCCGATCCGCGCCGGACCGAAATCGAGGACATGGAGTTCGAGGCCGATATCGAGTCCTTGATCCAGCGCGAAGACATGGTCGTGACCGTCACCAATGGCGGCTATATCAAGCGTGTGCCGCTGTCGACCTATCGCGCCCAGCGCCGCGGCGGCAAGGGCCGCGCGGGCATGCAGACGAAGGAAGAGGATTTCGTCAGCGAGCTGTTCATCGCCAACACGCACACGCCGATCCTATTCTTCTCGTCGCGCGGCATCGTTTACAAGATGAAGGCCTATCGCCTGCCGATGGGCGCGCCGCAATCGCGCGGCAAGGCGCTGGTCAACCTGCTGCCGCTGCAGCAGGGCGAGAGCATCTCGACCGTCATGGCCCTGCCGGAGGACGAGGAAAGCTGGGGCGATCTCGACATCATGTTCGCTACCGCCTCCGGCAAGGTGCGGCGCAACAGCCTGTCGGACTTCACCCAGATCAACCGCAACGGCAAGATCGCCATGAAGCTGGACGAGGGCGACAGCCTGATCGGCGTGGCGACCTGTGGCGAGGACCAGGACGTCTTGCTGGCCACCCATCTCGGCATGTGCATCCGCTTCCCGGTCGGTGACGTCCGCGTCTTCGCCGGCCGCACCGCGACGGGCGTGCGCGGCATCAAGCTGGGCAAGGGCGACCGGGTGATTTCGATGTCGATCCTGAAGCACCTGGACGCCACGCCGGAGGAGCGCAAAGCCTATCTGAAGCTGGCAAACGCTGCGCGCCAGGCGGAGGGCGAGGAGACCGACGGCGTCGATTCAGTCGATGCGGAAGTCGAACTCACCGACGAACGGTACATGGAGTTGGAAGACAGCGAAGAGTTCTTGTTGACGATCTCCGACTCAGGCTTTGGTAAACGCAGCTCCAGCCACGGCTACCGCCTGACCAACCGGGGCGGCAAGGGCATCTGGACCATGGAAATGGGCCGCCGCAACACGGCGATCGCCGCCTGCTTCCCTGTTGACGATGGCAACGAAATCTTGCTCGTGACCGATGCCGGCCAGCTGATCCGCTGTCCTGTGGATGATATCCGCATCGCGGCGCGCAAGACGCAGGGCGTCACCATTTTCCGCATCGACGAGGACGAGCGGGTCGTCTCGGTCGCCCGTTTTGCGGAAGACGAGGACGAAGACGCCGAGAGCGAGATAGAAGGCGAGACCGAAGCCGACGATGGTGAGGACGCCGCCGCACCGGACGACAAGGCGTAGGACGATGACGCGTATTGGCGTTTATCCAGGCACCTTCGATCCGATCACCAACGGTCACATGGACATCATTGTGCGCGGCAGCCGCCTGGTGGATCGGCTGATCGTGGCGGTTGCGCGCAACGACGGTAAGGGCCCGCTGTTCGGCACCGACGAGCGGGTTCAACTGGTGCGCCGGGAAATGCAGGACATCGACACCAATGGCGTGGATATCGAAGTCCGCCCGTTCGACAGCCTTCTCATGCACTTCGCGGCCCATGTCGGGGCCAACGTCATTATCCGAGGTCTGCGGGCCGTGTCCGACTTCGAGTATGAATTCCAGATGGCCGGCATGAACTCGAAGATCGATCCGACGATCGAGACGGTGTTCCTGATGGCGTCGGACCGCAACCAGTTCATCTCGTCGCGATTCGTGAAGGAAATCGGCCGTCTCGGCGGCGACATTACCCCCTTCGTCAGTGACCGCATCGCCGAACGCCTCAATCACCGGTTCAATCACCCAAGAACTGCCGTTGGCTAGACGGTTGGCTGCTTTCAGGTCCGATTGGGTGATTGACCGAAAGCGGCGACCTGCCTAGGGTGCGGCGCCTCGCGAGAGGGTCATTTTGCGCTCGTAGCTCAGCTGGTAGAGCAACGGACTTTTAATCTGTAGGTCGCGGGTTCGAGCCCCGCCGAGCGTACCATTCCTTTAAAGGTCTTGGCCGATGGTCGAGCCGCTTGGCGGCCAATTGGCGATCACGCTGCCTTGTTTCGTCGTTTCTGGCTGAGCGCCCCCGGCACCAGGCGCGACCTATTCCTCGAAGCGGCCCGTTGCGTCGCGATCCCGCTCATATCGGCTCTTGAGCGGAAACTCCGGCAGCCAGGTCTCGCGACGGACGGTCCAGAGCTCGTAAGTGGGCACCAACTGATTCGGGGCGTCCAGGGAACCTAGGTTCACTTCGATCTCGTCAGCGCTGCGCGAGAAGACCGAGGAGCCGCAGGTTGGGCAGAAGTACCGTCCTTCATACGCGCGTGTTTCGCCGTCTATCGTCACGGCCTTCTGCGGGAATATCGCCGAGGCGTGAAACAAGGCGCCGTGGTGCTTACGACAGTCGAGACAATGGCAAAGACCGACCCTGTATGGTCGACCCGAGGCCACGACCCGAACCTTGCCGCAAAGGCACCCGCCCGTGAACTGCTCCATACCGCGCCTCCTGGTTGACATCGGCGGCCGGCGTGTTGGGGAAGAACCTTGCCGATGTCCGTAGGGAATACCCGGGGTTTGTCAGCCGTCGTTTCGTGGCGCCTTCGACCGGCCTGTCTGCGCCTTTGTGTGGCCACAACGAGAAAACCCGGTGCCGCATGGTGCGACACCGGGCTTCTCTCGCGGAGGCTGAAGGATGCGCCGTTCCAATGCATATCCTTCACCTTCTAATATATACACTGTGGCGCAGATGAAAAGTGATGATGATCACTTTGTTCTCGAATCTGCGATTTTCTGGCTCTTTTCTTCACAAAAAAGGTTAGAAAGATCACTCAGTATATTGATATATAATACGTTATGAAGCTGGGGATCTTCAGAAGTCTCCTCGAACCTCTTCAACCATCTCCTCAAGGCGGTCGAAATCGTGCACCAGCAGATGATCGGACCGGCGCTCGACGATGCCGGCCTGTGCTAGCTGGCCAAAAACCCGGGCGACGGTCTCGCGGGCGGTACTAACGCGTGCCGCGATATCGCTGTGGACGGGAATCGGCTTGATTGTCGCGGTGTTGTCGGGCTGGAGCGTATCGCGGGCCAGGCGCAGAATCTCGGCGTGGACCCGGTTGTTGGCGCCCAGCGTGCTCAAATCCATGATCCGGTCGGTCGCGCGGCGCACCATGCGCGCCAGATGCTGCAGCAGTGGTTTGGCGCAGCTAGCGTTGTTGCAGACCGTGTCCATGAAGGTGGCGGCGTTCATGGCGGCAACCAGGGTCGGCCGCAAGGCGACGACACTGGCCGACCGACGGCCGCGATCGATGCCCGCCAGTTCGCCGAAATACTGGCCCTCGACCAGCTCGTCGAAGGCGATTTCGCGGCCCGACAGCGAGTAGATGACGATCCGGACCCGGCCCTCTGCGATAAAGTAGACGTCGGACGTCTCGGCATCCCGGTCGATGATCTGTTCCTGCGGGCCGTAGCGCCGCCAACTGCACAGTTGGGACAGGCGATCGCGTTCGGCGTCGCCGATCTCGGCGAACAGCGGAATGGTGTTCAGGCTGGCGCCCGCCGGTTGAGACAAGGGACCCCCTCAAGAGCGCGTGAGCGCAGAAGCATAAGCGCTTGGCCCCCTTGGTCAATTGCCCTGTTCGCGTGACATGCCTCTTGCGGGTGCGTGCAGGATTGATCACCATTCATCGACGGACCATCTTTGCTGGGACCGCATGTGAGCCAAGGGGCAGAACGAACCGTTCAGCGATGTCGGAAGACCACCGCGATCCGAAGAAGGTGAAGGTGCGGGGGAGCCTCTGGGCCCGGCTTCGCGCCTATTTCCTTGCGGGCATCCTTGTCACGGCGCCCATCTCGCTGACCCTATATCTGGCGTGGCTGTTCATTTCGTTCATCGATCGACAGGTCGCAGGCGTTCTGCCACCGAACCTGAACCCCAACACCTATCTGCCGTTCTCAGTTCCTGGCATCGGCCTGTTGTTGGTGCTGTTGGCATTGACCCTGGTTGGCTGGATCGCGGCGGGCTATTTCGGCCGGCTGTTCATACGGCTCAGCGAGATCGTCCTGGCGCGGATGCCGGTGATCCGCAGCGTCTACGGGGCCTTCAAACAGATCTTTGAAACTGTTCTTGCCAATCAGAGCACCGCCTTTCGCGATGTCGTCCTGATCGAGTATCCGAGACGGGGGATCTGGTCCCTGGCGTTCGTCACGGGCAAGACAGAGGGCGAGGTGCAGAACCTCACCGAGGATGAGACGATCAACATCTTCGTGCCGACGACGCCGAACCCGACCAGCGGATTCCTGCTGTTCGTGCCGCGCCGTGACCTGATCGTGCTGGACATGTCGGTGGAGGAAGGGATCAAGATGGTGGTTTCTGCCGGTATCGTCACGCCGCCCGATCAGCGCCCCGAGGAAGAGCAGCAAAACCCGCGCATCCGGTCGCGCATCAAACCGGTGCTCGACGTTCTGGACGGGCAGGGCGAGGCGGCGGCACAGGCCGATCTGGCCAAGCGCCCCAACCACGACCCGATCCGGGCAGACAAGGCCGGCGAGGGTTAGCGGCTGTTCATCACAGGTGACCTGTCGACGTTGCCTCCAAGGCCAGACCAAGCGGGAGATCGACCATGAAACTTGCGATCGGATGCGATGATACCGGCTTTGACCTGAAGCAAGCCGTTCAAAGCTATCTGGCCGAGACGCGTGACGATGTCGACCTGATCGATATCGGCATGACCGACGCCGAAACCGTGCTCGATTACCACGTGATCGCGGCGGACGCGGCGCGGCGGCTGCAAAGGGGCGAGGTCGACCGCGCGCTGTTGTTCTGCGGCACCGGCATGGGTGTGGCGATCGTCGCCAACAAGTTCAAAGGCGTTTATGCCAGCGTCGTGGAGACGGAGTTCACGGCCAAGTTTTCGCGCCTGATCAACGCCTCTAACGTTCTTGCGATCGGCGGCTGGGTGATCACGCCGTACCGTGCGCAGCGCATCGCGGCGGACTGGCTGGACACCGCCTTCGCGGCAGGCGATGCGGAGGTCGAGGAGTATGCGGACTTTTTGAAGGACGCGCTGAAGGATATCCGCGAACTCGAGGACGAAAACTTCGCGGAGCCCATCGCGCCGATCAAGATCGCATCCTGAGGAACGGGGGCGCACCGTCGCGGGGCGCAGGCGGGCGCGCTCAAAGCGTATTCGGGGTTTTGCTCTGTAAGACCATGTAAACCGGCAGTCCCGCCAGGATGAGCAGGAAACCCCACATGGCGGCATCGGCGCCGGCGCCGTAGATGGTCCACATCGAGAACAGGAAGGCGATCGCGGCGATGAGGCCGTAGCCCTTCGGCGCAATGAATCCGACCCGCCGGCCGAGCATGATCAACATGATGCCTTCGGCGAAGCAGCAGAACACGTAGGGCACCATGTAGGTCGTGATCGACAGGTTGACGATGAACTCATAGATGTCGATCAGCGTCGGCGCGCCCGACGCCTGCAGCACGAGGATCGCGGTCGCCAGCCCCATCGAGATGGCGATCCCCTTGGCCGCAACGCCCCGGCGATTGAGGACGCCGAAGACGGGCGGCAGCAGCCCGTTTTGGGCCGCCACCATCGGCACTTGCGCCATCATCAGGGTCCAGCCATTCAGGGCCGCGATCGACGAGAGAATGGCGGCGGCGGCCATCAGGTCGGCGGCCCAAGGGCCCCACATGATCGAGGCGGCGTCGGCGAACGGCGCGTCGGAATGCGCCAGCGCATCCAGCCCGACAATGCCCATGGTCGACATCGTGCCGGACAGGTAGATCACGGCGGCGACCAGCGTGCCGCCGATGGTGGCGATCGCGATCGTGCGCCTTGGGTTCTTCACGTCGCCGGCCGGCACGGTGGCGGATTCAACACCGCTGAACGCGAACATGATCAGCGGTGCGGTCGCGGACAGCACCAGGAAGAAGGGCAGCGGCGAGGGGTTGATCGGCGTGAACTGGCCCCAATCCACCCAGAACAGGCCCAGCAGCGAAACCGCGAGCAGGGGTACCAGCTTGATGCCGACCATGGCGAGCTGCAGCCGCCCCGCCTCCTTCACGCCCAGCATGTTGATGAAGGCGACGCCCCACATGGCGATCAGCGCGATGGCGGGGTTGGAGAGCGGCACGTCGGCGAGGGCTGGCACGAAGACATGCAGGTATTCGACGATGGCCAGCGCGATCGCCGGCATCGAGGACCAGACGGCGATCCAATAGCCCCAGGCCACGATAAAGCCCGCGAAGTCGCCGAAGGCCTGGCGCGTGTAGGCATAGGGCCCGCCGGTCTTCGGCGAGAGGCGGCTGAGTCGCGCGAATACAAGGCCCAGGCACATGGCGCCGACCGCCATGACCAGCCAGCCGATCAGGGCAACGGCGCCGTAGGGCGCCAGCGCGGCAGGTGCGAGGAAGAAGCCGGCGCCGATGACATTGCCGATAACAAGGGCGGTGCAGGTCCAGACGCCCAGCGACCGCTTCGTTTCGCCCCGGGCCGCACCGGGTTCGTCCGCGGAGCCTTCTTGGTGCTCGGATGCCTCGGTCATGGGGGCCTCTGTCCGGCTGCGGCGGCTTTGTCGCGGACATACAGTGAAACGGACCGCAACCGGAGTCGAGCCTCTACGGCTTTGGCGCAGAGGGGGTTCAGGCTATCGGCAACGCCCCGCCCGGGGGATCACAAGGTCCCCCAAGCGACAATACGTGCGGCCGAAGGACTTGAACCGATGCTCTATCGCACCCGATGCCGCGCCCTGAACAGCCAGATGAAGATGACCAGCGCCAAGATGTTCAGATAGACCTCGACGCCCGAATGGCTGCCCTGCGGTGCCGGCGCGTAAAACACCAGGGATGACGCGAGAATCTCGAAATTGAAGCTGAAGCTGGTGTCGCTGTCACGGGCCGTTACGCCCGCCACAAGATAGGCCCCGCTGACAAACTGATAGACGATGGCTTGCGTCTGGATGTGGATCAGCTGCAGAAACTGGATCAGGAACGACCAATAGACGCCCGACTTTCTGACCCTCAGCAGTTGTATGCCGGCAAACAGGCTGATGAGAAACAGTACGGCGGCCACCGCATAGATGACATCCGCCACCGGTTCAGGGGAGGTCTCGCCGAAAAAGGCGCGGGCGACGAAGTACAGCCCCAGACCGCCGCCGACGATCTGGATGATTCCGACCAGCACAAATCCAACTGTCAGGCGCCCAGCATTTTCGCTCGCGGCCATCGCGATATCCTCGATTCGGGTTGCATGATTCGGCCGTCAAGGTAGGCCAGAATAGTGGTATGGACCAAGAGGTTTTCGGTCGAAGCGAGAGCGGTTTTTCATACCGTTCCCGCATACAGAGAAACTGTGGCTCATGCCACCCGGACTGCGTCGGGCTACGAGGCGCAGTGTTCGACGCGCGGTTTGACCGCCTTCAGCCGCTAGTGCCAAGCGTGCTACGGTCGGACACCACACACCATAGAAACAGGGGAGAACGATGCCGACATTCATCACCCAGGGCCGCTATTCGGAAGCCGCGATCAAGGGCATGACGGCGAAGCCCGACGATCGTAAACAGGCAGTGGCCGCGCTGGTCGAGGCCGCCGGCGGGGAGCTGCTCGACTATTATGTAACCTTGGGCGACTACGATTTTCTGGCGATCAGCAGGGCACCGGATGAACAGGCGTTGTTGAAGGTTCTGATAACGGCCGGCGCGACGGGCGGCGTGACAGGCCTGACGACCACCATGGCGTTCTCCACGGCCGAGTTCGCGGATGCGGCCGCCGGTGCCCGCAAGCTGATCGAGGGCTTTCGGCCGGCCGGCAGCCACTAGCCTCAAACGCCGTTCGGCCGCACGGCCGCGACGTTTATGGGGCCGCCCAGGATTTTGGCGGCCCCATTTGCGGCATGACCCTCGTTAGCCCCACCGAACTGACCGCCGACGGCGTCGTGTTGCGGCGCTTTGTTCCGGGGGACAGCGCCGCGTTCGGTGACTTCATGGCGCGGCCGGAAAACACGCGCTTCATGACGTTTCCCGAGCAGATGAGGAACCGACAGGCGGCCGCCCAGATCGTCGCGGAGACGATCGCTGCCTATGCCAATCCGGGCGCGGCGATGGCGCTCGCCATCTGCCGGCCCGACGATCGGACAATCATCGGCGCGTGCGGGGCGTTCGAAACGGGCGAGACCGAGATTGAGATCTTCTATCTGATCTTTGAGCAGTATCGCGGCTGCGGATACGCCAAGGCGGCGGCCAAGGCGCTCGTCCGGCATTTCAGACGCACCAAGCCGCAGCACGACCTTACGGCCCGCGTCGACCAAGAGCATTTTGTGTCGCGGCGGATTCTGGAAGGGCTCGGTTTCGTCGACAAGGGGCCGTGCACGGTGAACGGCCGTCCGTCCCGGCTCATGCTGCTGAAGTGTCGCACTTCCTCAACGACTTAAGCGCGTGCGTCACCTCCGGTTTTGGCCGTGTTGCCAACGGGTGCGGTCGCGGACGCGAGGAAGGTCATGAGCAGTGTGGCGAATATATGCCAGCTCGCCACCCGCGGCGGCCGTGAAGCAACTAAACGACGGTCGGGATCGCCAGTGCGCGTTCGATCAGGCCGCGCGCGTCGCCGTCGCCGTCGCCCTCCTGCAGTGCGCGACCGAACGCGAGCAACTTTTCGTCGGCCCAGGACGCGGCCACAATTTGCACCGTGACCGGCATGCCGTCACGGCCGATGCCGACCGGCACGACCAGCACCGGAGACGCCGTCAACGACAACGGGGTCGTGTAGGCCAGGGCGTTCCAGAACGCCTGATCATTCAGGGTCTCGCCATGTTTGGGCGCGACGGTCGGTGAGGACGGCCAGATCAGGAAATCGTATACCTCGAACAGGCGGTTGATCGACAGCCGATAGCCTTCCCATCGGCTCATCAGTATCTCGAAATCGCCCGCCGGCTTTTCCTGAAGCTTTCCGACACTCTCGAGCCAGAAATTCATGGAGGGCGAGATGTCGGTCGTGCCCGCGACATGGGCCAGCACCTCGCGCAGAAGACGGCCCGCATCGGCACAGAAGAGCTGACGCGCTATTTCCTGGCCCTCGGCGATGATGCCGCCGAGGTCCGGCATTTCGACGCGATGCATCGGCTCCAGCGCTTTGCCGAAAGCGTTGACGGCCGCCTCGATTTCAGGCTCCGGCGGTGCGATGGCCGCGCCGGTTGCGATGGCAATGCGGAAACCGTCCGGTTTCGGCGCCTCGTGCCGTGCAGTCACGCCGTCGGTTTTGGGGTCGTCCGGGTCCGCGCCGCCGACGACATCGAAAACCAATTCCAGGTCACGGGCGCTGCGCGCCAGCGGCCCGAAGCGGCACATCTGGCCCTTCATACCGCTGCAGCCGAACAGATATCCGGCCATCGAAACCCGGCCCAGCGACGGGCGGTGGGAGAACAAGCCGCAGCAATGAGCGGTATTGCGGCTGCCGCCGCCAAAGTCGCTGCCAACGACAAAGGGCAGCGCCTTGGCCTTAACCAACGCGGCACCACCGCCCGTGCTGCCGCCTGGCGCCCGTGTCGGGTCGATCGGATTGTTGGTGCGGCCATAGAGCAGATTGTCGGTCTCGATCGAGGTGCCGATCTCCGGCGCATTGGTCAGGCCGAGCAGGATGCCGCCGCCTTCTTCCAGACGCTTGGCGAGGGTCGCACTGAACGTCGAGACGTGATTTGCATAGCCTTGCGTGCCAAAGGTCGTGATCCAGCCCTCGACCTCCAGACAATCCTTCAACCCATAAGGCAGGCCGGCGAGGGGGCCCGTCACGCGGGGAGTGACTTTCGCCTGCTCTAGCGCCTGGTCGAGCCGCTCTTGGGCGAACCCGTTGATCGTTGGCTCGACGGCGCGTATTCGCTCGACATGAGCGCGGATGATTTCCTCCGAGCTTGCCGCGCCGTCCTCTAGCAACGTGCGCAAACCGGTGAGATCATGGTCAGTCAGGTCCACCTGCCGCCTCCGTGTTTGTCCGACACGATCGCCGTCGCAGTCCAACACGGTATCGCGGATTTAGCCGAAGTCACCAGCCCCTTGTGCCCAGAAATCAACCAGGAAGGCGGCGCAACTCATCAGCAGCGCCGCCTTTCGAATTCGGGTCTTTTCAATCGGTTACAGTTTAGTGGTGCGTTAGCACAAACCCTATTTCCGATCTCGTTTTCTGGGCCGAGCGTCGCGAAGCGACCGCTCAAGACGCTGTCTATAAGCAACCATGCCCATCGATGCTAAATAATCAACCATGACAATCTCCCCTTGTCTAATAGTCGCAGCGAGTATCTTAAGCTCATTGATGCTGTACTGTCTTTGTCTCACGAGATGAAGATAAGCATTGAAAATAGGGCATGCTAATTTCTTGTGAGTATAGGGCTCATAGGAGAATCCTATGGCGTTAAGGCAGTTACGGCCTGCCAAGCGCCTCGAAATCGGGAACAGCGATAGCACCCCTTGCTTGATGGGCTACAGGCAGCGGCATAAATTGGCCGACGGACTTCTTACGAAGGGCGAAGCCGGTCCGTCATGAACGCTGGACGCAAAGGAACGCGATGCCATGGCCTACGACGCCGCAGTAGTTGGGGCTGGTCATAACGGCCTCACTTGCGCCGCCTACCTGGCCCGGGCCGGTCTCAAGGTCCTTGTTCTTGAGGCCCGAGAGGTCATCGGCGGCATGACCATGTCAGACGAACTCGCCGCGCCCGGCTTTCTGTCCGACGTACACGCAAGCGGTTATCTGGTGGCGAAACTGGCGCCCGTGGCCGAGGACTTCGATCTGGCCGGCCGCGGCCTCGATCTGATCACACCCGATCCCAACTGGGCGCAGGTGTTTCCCGACGGCAGGTCTCTGCTCATCGGTCGCGACATCGAGGCCACCGCGGCCTCCATCGCCCAGTTTTCGTCGCGCGACGCGGAAACCTGGCGCACGCTTTACCAACGCTATCTGACGGCAAAGCCGACGATCGTGCGCGCGATGTTGAGCGCGCCGAAGAGCTTGGCCGAGGAACTCGCCGCCCCCCACGGGGCCGACGGCTATCGGATGCTGATGCAAAGCGGCCGGTCCTGGGCGGACGAGACCTTCGAAAGCCCGGAGCTGAGGCTGTTCTTCGCCTCGGCCGGCCTACATTTCGGCTTGGCGCCCGACGACGCGCTGGGCGGCCATTTTGCCTGGCTGTTTTTTGCGGTCGTTCAAGATGTCGGCTGCAGCATCGTGAAGGGTGGCATGCACAACGTCCCGCTGGCGCTGGCCCAAGTGGTCGAGGCGGCGGGTGGCGAAGTCCGCACCGACGCCAAGGTCGGGCGGATCGAGGTCGTCGATGGTCAAGCGGTGGCCGTGCATCTTGCCGATGGTGAGCGCATTGCGGTTGGTGGGCCGATCGCGGTCAACGCCGACCCGCGCCACCTGGTGGTCGACCTGCTGGGGCCAGACGCGGTCGGTGCCGATCTTGAGGCCAAGCTGAAGCGTTACGAATGGGGGCCGTCCTTCTTCGGCATCCATCTGGCGCTTGACGCGCCCGTCGACTTCAAGGCCGCGCCGGCCGGCCAGGTCTGTTATGTCCACGCCTCGGAACTCTCGGTCGATGCGCTGGCGCGGATGTTCGTCGACATCCGGGCCGGGCGACTGCCGGAACATCCGATGGTCGGCATCGTCAACGAGTCGGCCTGCGACCCGTCGCGCGTGCCGGAGGGCAAGGCGCTAATGAAATTCGTCGTCCACTTCGTGCCCTACAAGGTCACCGGCGACGCCACCGGCCGTACCTCGGGCGGCGACTGGGACGCGATCAAGGACGTCTATGCCGACTATCTCTTGGAATGGCTTGACGAGGCGTTCCTGCCGGGCCTGCGCAAGCGCATCATCAGCCGGAGCATCCAGTCGCCGGTTGACTACGAGCGTCGGACGTCGAGTTCGGTCCACGGCACGCACATGCACGGCGCCTTTGTGCCATGGCAGGTCGGCGCCTTTCGGCCGGTGCCGGAGATGGGGCACTATCAGACGCCGGTGCCCAACGTCTATCTGTGCGGCGCCGGCGCCCACCCAGGCTCCGGCGTTTCGATGGGGCCGGGCCACAACGCAGCCGCCACGATCTGCGCCGATTTAGCCATCCGTTTTCCTGGACGGGCGGCCTGAAAGCCGCCGTGGGCCGCGATACTTTGACGGGAGTTAAGGTGCCGGGACGTGGGAGGGTGTCATCTCCTCCACGAAGGTTTGGGCGCCATTGTCGATCTCAAGGATCGTGACGCTTTTTCTTGGTATGTGCGTTCCGCCGGCATAGCTGATCGTGCCCGTGACGCCCCGGTAGTCGTCGATGGCGAACAAGCCGTCCGCCACGGACGACGGTTCGGCGGAACCGGCATTGTCGAGCGCTGTCGCAAGCAGCCCGACCGTATCGTAGGCGAGGGCGGAGAATGCTGTCGGCGTCTCGCCGGGCACGGCGGCTTCGTAGGCCGCGATGAAGGCTGCGACGGTAGGGTCTTGCGTATTCGCGCCGAGATAGACATGGGTGGTGAAATAGACGTCGGCGACATCCGGGTGCGCCGACCAGACGGCGGCCGAGGCATACCCGTCGCCCCCGAAGATGGGTCCCGTGAAACCGGTCGCCCTGATGATCGGGATCATTACCGCGGCGTCGTCGGCGGACTCCACGCTCAGGAAGACTAGGTCGGCGCCGCCGATCTCGGGAACGCTCGGGCTGGCGCTGCGCGGCGCAATCGCTTCGCTGGCCGCCACCGTGCCGCCCAAGCCTTGAAAAGCGGTGGCGAAATAGCCGTGCAGCAGCCGCGTGTAGATGTGGTCAGGATCGAACAGGACCAGCGCATTGCGCGCGCCCAGCCGGCCATAGGCGTACTCCGCCGCGGCCGCGGCCTGGACGTTATCCCCAAAGGCGGCGAGGAAGAGATAGGTCGGCACTTGCTCCGGCAGGCGCGGCGACGTCGCGCCGCTGGTGACAAACACGTGCGACGCGGCAGCCGAGGCGCGCCCCGCCGCAAGCGCGTTGTTGCTGTCGGACAGGCCGAAAAGCGCCGAGATCCCAGGGTGTTCGCGTAAGGCCGCAGGCACCAATGTGGTCCAGGCATCGGCGTCGCTATCGCCGTCCACCTCGATCAGTTCGAGTGACTGTCCCAGCACGCCACCCGACGCGTTGATGGTGTCGGCGGCCAGTCTCGCGCCATGAAGCGCCGGCGCGCCGAAGAAGGTCTGCGGTCCCGAGGTGTTGAAGAGGGCACCGAGCTGCACCGGCGGATCCTGGGCCAGCGCGGCAGGACCGGCCCAAACTACCGCCAGCGCCATCGCGGTGCCGATCAGGGTGCGTCTTGAGATCATGACTGGCCTCCCGAGTCTCCGTTCGCGGTCACTTAGCTGGCTGGACGATACAACCGTCAAGGAGATCGTTCCAGGAAACTTCAATCAAGCACCGCGTCGTATGCCGGGATATCGCTCCTGGGCGTGTCCGACCTGTCCGCAATGATGGTTGGCCTCGTCGTCGTTGTCGGCGACAGTGGTCAACCATGAGAAACGGCAAGCGAGACCACGGCCATGAAAGCGAGTGACGTAAGAGAGCGGGCATTTTCAATGCCGCTGACCAGCCCGTCCTACCCGAAGGGTCCTTACCGGTTTGTCAATCGTGAGTTCTTTATCGTCACCTACCGAACCTACCCCGAGGCGTTGCGCCAAGTCGTGCCTGAGCCGCTGGAGATCAAGGACCCGCTGGTGAAGTACGAGTTCATCAAGATGCCGGATTCCACCGGCTGGGGCGCCTTTTGCGAGTCGGGGCAGGTGATCGCGGTCGAGTTCGAAGGCCAGGCGGGCGGGTTCGTCCATGGCATGTATCTGAACGAGGAATCACCGATATCGGGCGGCCGCGAGATCTGGGGTTTTCCGAAGAAGCTGGCTGAACCGACGCTGACGGTGGAGAAGGACACGCTGCTTGGAACGCTCAATTACGGTCCGGTGCGGGTCGCCACCGGCACGATGGGCTATAAGCACGAAACCACCGATCTGGGCCCTGTGAAAACCGCGCTGGAGGCGCCGAACTTTCTCTTAAAGATCATCCCGGACGTCGATTGCCGGCCGAAGGTGTGCCAACTGGTCCGCTATTACTATGAGGATCTGACCGTCAAGGGCGCCTGGCGCGGGCCGGCGGCGCTGGAACTGCACCGCCACGCCCTCGCCCCGGTGGCCAACCTGCCGGTTCTGGAGGTCATCTCCGGAGTCCACATCCTGACCGACCTGACCCTGGGGCTGGGTGAGGTCGTGCATGATTATTTGGAGGGGTGAAGGGGGATTGTCGTTGTGGCTTTCTGGCTATCTGCCGTTGGCATGAGGCAGGTCGATGTATTCTGACGCTCGCGCCGGATCTGTAGCCAGGCGTGCTGCTTGATTTCCGGGTACAATCCTGAAGTCGAGTGCCAATGCCAGCTTCAGGATCTTCTCGAGAGCAGACAGTCGGTGGGCATCGATCCCGGTGACATGGGCGTGACAGATGATGGTCACGCAGCCCCTTTCGCGAGCGACGTTGCGGATGATCTTGCTCCAAAACCCAGCCAGATCGTCCGGATCGCGGCAGCCGTTCCGGGCCAGAAAGTAGTGGACCGCATCGATCATGAACCATTGCCAGGGAATGTTGACAAGGCCGTTCGGCAACCGCCTAACGCCATCGCCTGCATAGCCGTCAGCATCCACTGGAATATCGGGTGGCATCGCCTTATCGACGCTGCTGTCAAAAGAAAAGCCGAGCTCCCCCAGGATCTGGTGGCCATGGGGGCCAATCCTGCCGCCAGGCGCGCGAAATCCGGCTGGCCGCACACCGCGCAGCTTCAGAACCTGCAAACCATCATTCACAAACTGTCTGGCGGTCAGTGCGGGGAGATCCGCGAACGTCTCATGAACCCAACCATGTAGACCGATTTCGTGACCGCCAATCAGCAGCGACTCTATGATGTCGCCGTAGTGGAGGGCGCTCCAGCCCTCGACGAAGAATGTTGCGTGCAAATCGTATGTCTCAAGCAGACGTATGATGTTCGGAAAGCCAACCGCAATGCCGGGCGCATCAGGATCGGGGACCGCTGACTTTCCGAGGAAGACGTTGCGTGCTTCACCCATATTGTCGAACGTCAGGCACAGAACCGGCTTATCCTGAGCTTCCATCACAAACCCCCTTTTTGGATTCCGACGATAGGTCATTGCCTCGGCCAACCGGGATGTGATCGGTAGACCACGCAACCGCAAACCAGTCGGCGCAGAAACGGCGCATTCCTTGTACACGAGATGACCATTGGTGCGCCAACAACCCGGTGCATCCGCATTCCCACCCGCGATCGCTACCCAAGAATCTTGACCGCGTAGGCGCTGGCCCTTCCGCATCTGCTTTATGGGGATTGCCTATGGCGACCGCTGCGCCCGCCGGGAGAGGCAGGCTGTGCCGTTGGCGCGCCTGGTTGCGCGAGATCGGGGGCTGGGCGAAGGACAACGCGTCGCCGTGTCGTCGGCAGAGACGACGCCTGAGCCCTTTTCTTGGTGGCCTCCCGCATCTCATGATCGAAAACTATGCCGCGCATGCCTTAGCTAAGGCCGACCGGCACGTAGAGGGTGCCTAGATAGGTCTGCTCCCGGTCTGACAGCGCCTTTTTCTATCGATCAACTGAACCAAACGCACTCATTGCCAGGTTTGAAACCCGGCCATTTCGGTTGGACTTACCCAATCCGGCTCTGTCATCTGGGTTACTTCGCGAACGGCCTCCCAGCCGGCGTGGCCATTACCGTGGATCAGTTCGAGGTCTGGGAAATCCTCGAGGCCGAAGGAACTTGGAAGATTCGCATGATCCCCGACGCCGTCAAGAAGGCCTTGGAAGTCCTGAATATAGGGGCCGACCGATTGAATGTGAGGCGCAATAAATTGGTGTTGAACGCTCCCCTGATAGGTGAGCGAGCCCTGCATCGATCCCGGTTCGAAAGCGGTACGGCCGATCGGCGTCGTATTCGGCTGGGCGAATGTGGTCGTTGCTGCCATGAGGATCACTGATGTGGCTGCCACTGCCACGCACATAGTCGCCGGTCGAAACTTCTTCACGACGCACCCCCAAACCAAGTTTCGTTTCCTCGAACTCCGTAACAACCGTCCGCCAATGTGCCGCCTGCCAGGGTCAATCATCTTCCGGCTTCGCGACCCATTTAGCCCAAATCCTGCCACAGTTTAGTCAAATTTCGAGATTTCCGCAATTCTTAAAGGGTTTTCCGTCCAGCCGTTTTCGTCGCTCCATGATCTTGCCAGCCCATAGCAGTCAAGCCGCGCGGGCATCACGGCCGGGCAATGGAAGCATCATCCATAGACGACGATTGATCAGTCGTCTTGCCACCCCGCAAATGGATGATCTGCGCAGCGGCGCGGATCATGCCTCTGGCGCATGGTTGTGGCGCAGCACGTGCCCGAACACCGATGCGTCCACATTCCCGCCGGTCATCACGACGCCGACTTTCCGCCCTCGCTGGCGCTCGCGTTCCTGCATCAGCGCCGCCAACCCCGCCGCTCCGGCTCCCTCGGCCACATTATGGGTGTCGGTGAAGAATGCGCGCATGGCCCCGGCGATCTCGTCGTCGGTCACCTGCACGATGCGGGCGGCGTAGGCGTTGATGAGGGCGACGGCTTCGGCCATCGGGGTGCGGCATGCCATGCCGTCGGCAAGCTCCGTGGCGGCCCGGTTGGTGGAGACTGGGTGGCCTTGGGCGAAGGAGAGGGCGTAGCAAGGAGCACCGGTCGAGACGACGCCGACGATTTCGGTCTTAAGGCCCAGCGCCTCGCGCGCGGCGATCATGCCGCAAATGCCGGAGCCGAGGCCGATGGGCACGTAGACAGTGTCCAGGTCCGGCCGGGCGCGCAGGAACTCCAGCGAATAGGTGCCTACGCCGCGCACCAGCAGCGGGTGGAAGCTGGGCACGCGCTGAAGCCCGCGTTCGGCAACCAGCGTGTCGAGATGGTCGACGGCGTCTTGGAAATCAGCGCCATGCTCCATCAGTTCCGCACCCAGCGCCGCCATCGCCGCGTTCTTCTCGCGGCTGTTGCCGTGGGGCACGACGATCGTACAGGGCAGGCCGTGCCGGGCGCAGGCGAAGGCCAGCGATTGGCCGTGATTGCCGCGCGTGGCGCTGACGATGCCGGGACAGTCCGGCTGGCGGCGCTTGAGATCATCGATGTAGACCAGGCCGCCGCGCACCTTGAAGGCGCCGACCGGCAAATGGTTCTCGTGCTTGACCCAAACATCCGCGCCCGTGCGCTGGCATAAGAGCGGCCAGCGTATCTGAGGTGTCGGCGGCAGAATCGGGCGGATGAGGGCGGTTGCGTCCTCAAGCTCATCGAGGTTGGGCAGGGCAGGGGCGGTCATGGTCGCTGTCATGAGCCCAAGGTCGGCTGGATCGCAGGGCGATGCAATGGCGAACCGGCCGGAGCCAGGCACCGGTGCCATGCGCGCTTTTGCCTGGACGGCTCGGCACGGCGGCGACAGGATGTTGCGCTGACCGACTCTCCATCGCCCGTTCCGCCGAGGTTGCATGACCGCCATCAAATCCGCCGTCGAGACCCGATCGGAGGATTTTCGCCGCAATCAGGCGGCCATGCAGGCCTTGGTCGACGATCTGAAGGCGAAGGCGGCGGTGATCCGGCAAGGGGGCGGCGAGAAGGCGCGGGACCGCCACACCGGGCGCGGCAAGCTGTTGCCGCGCGACCGCGTCGACCGGCTGATCGATCCCGGCGCGCCGTTTCTGGAGCTGAGTCAGTTCGCGGGCCACGAGGTCTATGACGATGTCGTCCCGGCCGCCGGCATCATCACCGGCATCGGGCGGGTACAGGGCACGGACTGCGTCATCGTCGCCAACGACGCGACCGTGAAGGGCGGTACCTACTATCCACTGACGGTGAAGAAGCATATCCGGGCGCAAGAGATCGCGCGGGAAAACCGGCTGCCTTGCATTTATCTGGTCGATTCCGGCGGCGCCTTTCTCCCGCGCCAGGACGAGGTCTTCCCCGATCGCGACCATTTTGGTCGGATCTTCTTCAACCAAGCCCGCCTGTCCGGCGACGGCATACCGCAGATCGCAGTCGTTATGGGCAGTTGCACGGCGGGCGGTGCCTACGTGCCGGCCATGTCGGACGAGAGCATCATCGTGAAGGGCCAGGGCACGATCTTCCTGGGCGGCCCGCCTTTGGTGAAGGCGGCGACGGGCGAGGTGGTTTCGGCGGAGGAACTGGGCGGCGCCGACGTGCACGCCAAGATCTCCGGCGTCACCGATCACTATGCCCGTGACGACGCCCACGCCCTGGCCATCGCGCGGCGCATCGTCGGCACCTTGAACCGATCGAAACCGGCCGGCCCGATCCTGCGCGACCCGGAACCGCCGCTCTACGACCCGTCAGAGATCTACGGCATCGTCGGCACCGATTTGCGCAAACCCTACGACGTGCGCGAGGTGATCGCCCGGATCGTCGACGGTAGCGTGTTCGACGAGTTCAAGCAGCTTTACGGCACGACCTTGGTCACCGGCTTTGCCCACATCCACGGCATGCCGGTCGGCATCGTCGCCAACAACGGCATCCTGTTTTCCGAGAGCGCGTTGAAGGGCGCCCATTTCATTGAGCTGTGCGACCAGCGCGGCATTCCGCTGGTGTTTCTGCAGAACATCACCGGCTTCATGATCGGCCAGAAGTACGAGGCCGGCGGCATCGCCAAGGACGGCGCCAAGATGGTCACCGCCGTGGCCTGTGCCGGCGTGCCCAAGATCACCATGATCCTGGGCGGCAGCTTCGGCGCCGGCAACTACGGCATGTGCGGCCGGGCCTATGGCCCGCGCCTCTTGTGGATGTGGCCGGGCGCGCGCATTTCGGTAATGGGCGGCGAGCAGGCCGCCAGCGTGCTGGCCCAGGTCAGGCGAGACCGGATGGAGGCGGGCGGCGAGAGCTGGAGCGATGAGGAAGAGGCCGCCTTCAAGGCGCCGATCCTCGACCAGTATGAACATCAGGGCCATCCCTACTATGCCAGCGCACGGCTCTGGGATGACGGCATCCTCGACCCGGCCGAAAGCCGCACCGTGCTGGCCCTGTCGCTCGCCGCAACCTTGAACGCGCCGATCGAGCGTGGCCGGTTCGGCGTTTTCAGGATGTGAGCTGATGGCCCCCCTCGACCTCACGATAGCCGACGACATCGCCACCATCACCCTGGCGCGCGGCGAGGTGCATAACGCGTTTGACGATGCGCTGATTGTGGATCTGACGGCCGCCTTCCAGGACGTCGGCGCCAACCCTGCGGTTCGGGTCGTCATCCTGGCCGCCGAGGGCAAGAGCTTTTCCGCCGGCGCCGACCTGAATTGGATGCGCCGCATGGCGGAGTATTCCGAGGCCGAAAACCTGGCCGACGCGAAGGCGCTTGCCGGCCTGATGCAAGCCATCGACATCTGCCCGAAACCGACGATTGCCCGTGTCCAGGGGGCCGCGTTTGGTGGCGGCGTCGGTCTGGTCGCCTGCTGCGATATCGCAGTGGCGTCGGACCGGGCCAGCTTTTGCCTGTCGGAGGTCAAGCTCGGCATCGTGCCGGCCGTGATCAGCCCGTATATCGTCCGCGCCATCGGCCCAAGAGCGGCCCGCAGATACGTCCAAACGGCGGAACGCTTCGGCGCGGCCGAGGCCCATCGCCTCGGTCTGGTCCACGAGGTCGCGGCCGAAGATGCGTTGGACGCTGTCATCGGCGGCATTGTCGATGCTCTGCGCCAGGGCGGCCCGGAAGCCCAGCGTGAGGCCAAGTCGCTCGTCGCGCTGGTGGCCGATCGCGATCCCGCCGAAGTCCTGGACGAAACCGCCCGCCGCATCGCGGTGATCCGCGCCGGCGCCGAAGGGCAGGACGGCCTGGCGGCGTTTCTGGACAAGCGGCCGCCGTCTTGGGTGCGGGACGGTGATCGGCGGAACAAGGGCTGATGCACACCATCCTGATCGCCAATCGGGGCGAGATCGCCTGCCGCGTGATCCGCACCGCGCGCCGCATGGGTTATCGCACGGTCGCTGTCTACAGTGAGGCCGACGCCGGCGCCCTCCACGTCGAAATGGCCGACACGGCTGTCGCGATCGGGCCGGCGCCAGCCGCCGAGAGCTATCTGCGTGCCGACCGCATTCTGGCGGCGGCGAAGGCCACCGACGCCGATGCGGTGCATCCGGGTTACGGCTTTCTGGCGGAGAATGCCGATTTCGCCGAGGCCTGCGCGGCGGCAGGCCTGACCTTCATCGGGCCGCCGCCGGATGCGATCCGCGCCATGGGCGCCAAGAGCCAGGCGAAGGCGCTGATGGCAGACACCGGCGTGCCGCTCGTGCCCGGCTATCACGGCGAGGACCAATCCCCCGAAATCCTGGCCGCTGCCGCCGAGAAGATCGGCTATCCGGTCCTGATCAAGGCCTCGGCCGGTGGGGGCGGCAAAGGCATGCGCGTTGTCGAGCATGCCGATGTCTTTGCCGACCAGCTGGCGGGCGCACAGCGCGAGGCCAAGGCCGGTTTCGGCGACGACCGGGTGCTGATCGAGAAGTACCTGGCTCGACCGCGCCATGTCGAGGTCCAGGTCTTCGCCGATGCCCACGGCAATGCCGTCTACCTGTTCGAACGCGACTGCTCGATCCAGCGCCGGCACCAGAAAGTGATCGAAGAAGCGCCGGCGCCCGGCATGACGGACGATCTGCGCCGGAGCATGGGCGCGGCGGCGGTCGCGGCCGCCAAGGCCATTGGTTATGTCGGCGCCGGCACCGTGGAGTTCCTGCTCGACCAGGACGGCGCATTCTATTTCATGGAGATGAACACAAGGCTTCAGGTCGAGCACCCCGTCACCGAGATGATCACCGGCCTCGATCTCGTTGAATGGCAGTTTCTTGTGGCCGAGGGCCAGTCTCTGCCGCTCGGCCAGGAAGACCTCGCCATCAATGGTCACGCCATCGAGGTCAGGTTTTACGCCGAAGACCCCGACAACAACTTCCTGCCGGCGCCCGGACGCCTGCGGTATCTGGCGTTTCCGGAGGAAGGGGGCGGGGTTCGCGTCGACACCGGTGTGCGCGCCGGCGATACCATCACGCCCCATTACGACCCGATGATCGCCAAGCTGATCGTCCATGGGCCGGACCGGCCGACGGCCTGCCGCCGGCTTGGCCATGCGCTGAGCCAGACGAAGGCCGCCGGCCCGGCGACCAATCTGGGCTTCCTGCGCCACATTGTCCGACACCGGGCTTTCGCGCCGGAGCATGGCGATCCGGATCTGGATACCGGCTTCATCGAACGTTTCAGGGACGCCCTGTTGCCCGAGCCTGGGCCCGCGCCGGCGGAGGCCGTCCTACTGGCCGTGCTCGGTGTGACGCTGGATCGACGGTCGTCGGCAACCGTTAGCTGGCCAGACCCCTGGTCGGCAACCGATGGCTGGCGCCTCAACGGGGTGTTCGACGAAGCGCTGTCTCTGTCGGATGGTAGCCGTGATCTTGCCGTCACCGTTCATCATGGCGGTGACCAGCGCATGGTCATTGACGGCACCGCCTACCAGGTTGCGGGCACTCTGCAGGAACGCGATCTGACGGCCACGATCGCCGGCCGAAGCATGCGTGCGACCTTCCTGCGCGACGGGCTGGATCTGACCATCCTGACCGAGACCGGCGACTTCCACTTCACCCTCGACGATCCAATCGCCAAGGCCGACGTCGACGACGCGGCGACGGGCTCCCTGGCGTCGCCGATGCCTGGCAAGATCGTCACCGTGCTCGTCGCGGAAGGGGATACCGTCACACGCGGCCAGGCGCTCCTGGTCTTGGAAGCCATGAAGATGGAACACACGGTGAAGGCGCCGGCCGACGGCATGATCGGCCGTCTGCCCTATCGGGCCGGCGACCAGGTCGACGAGGGCGTCGAGCTGGTCGGTTTTGAGATCGGCGCATGACGGTGGCTGGCGAAAGACCGATCGGGAGCTTGCGCAACATTGGGCCACGCTCAGCAGCCTGGCTGACCGAGGCAGGCCTCGCCACAGAGGCTGATTTGCGCCACGCCGGACCGGTTGCCGCCTACGCCAAGGTGAAGGCCTCTCGACCTGAGACCGTCAGCCTGAACCTGCTCTGGTCCCTGCAGGCCGCGTTGCTGGACATTGACTGGACCGAACTGCCGGAAGGCGTGAAGAACCGGTTGAAGAGCGAGTTGGCCGGTGAGTGACCGCATTACCATTGTCGAGGTCGGCCCGCGCGACGGTTTGCAGAACGAGCCCACGGCACTGCCGCTGACAACCAAGGTCGCGCTGATCGATCGACTGACCGAGGCCGGCCTGCCGGCGATCGAGGCCGGCGCGTTCGTGTCGCCGAAATGGGTGCCGCAGATGGCGGACTCCGCCGCCGTGTTCGCCGCGATCGACAAGCGACCGGGCGTGCGCTACCCGATGCTGGTGCCCAATGCCCGCGGCATGGCCGACGCCATAACGGCGGGCGTTCGGGAAGTCGCCATCTTCGGTGCGGCGTCCGAAACCTTCAGCCAGCGCAACATCAACTGTTCGATCGCTGAGAGCCTGAGCCGCTTCACAGAGGTCGCCGCCATGGCCGCCGAAGCCGACGTGCGGTTGCGGGGGTACATATCCTGTGTACTCGGCTGCCCCTACGAAGGCGCGATCGATCCCGGCAAGGTCGGCTGGGTGGCGGGTGAACTGGCGGCGCTCGGCTGCCGCGAGATCAGCCTGGGCGATACCATCGGCGTCGGTACGCCGGGCAAGGCCGCGACACTGATCCGCCACGTTGCCGAGACGGTGCCGACCGACCGCCTGGCGGCACACTTTCACGACACCTATGGCCAGGCGTTGGTCAATCTCTACGCCGCCTTCGAGGAAGGGGTGCGCATCGTCGACAGTTCGATCGCCGGCCTCGGCGGCTGCCCCTACGCCAAGGGCGCCAGCGGCAATGTCGCCACCGAAGACGTCGTCTACATGGCACAGGGTTTGGGGCTGGAAACGGGGGTCGATATGGACCGCCTGCTGAACGCAACGCGTTTTGTCGCCGCCGCGATCGATCGCCCGCCGGTCTCCAAGGCGGCGCAGGCCTTGTTGGCGAAGGCGGATTGATCATTTGCCATCGCTAACCGGTCGGGCCGTGATTACGGCGTCCGTCATCCTGCTGTTGGCCGTTGTCTTGGCCGCCTTTCCGTCGGTTGTGGGATTCTCGCCTGAGATCGGCCTGGCCGCGTCGCTGACGGTCTTCACGATCGGCTTTTGGGCGACGGGGTTGTTGCCGGAATACGTCACCTCGCTCATCTTCCTGGCGGCCGCGATGTTGCTGGCCGCTGCCCCGGCATCGGTCATCTTCTCCGGCTTCACCTCGACCGCGTTCTGGCTGGTCTTTGCCGGCGTCGTGCTGGGTGCCGCGGTCAACCAGACCGGCCTCGGCGCGCGACTGGCCGAGGCCATGGTGGTCCGGCTCAGCGGTTCTTATCCGCGTCTGATTGCCGGCCTGGTTCTGGTTGGGATCGCGCTCGCCTTTGTGCTGCCCTCGACCATGGGCCGCGTCCTGTTGCTGGTGCCGATCGTTCTTGCCCTGGCAGACCGGCTGGGGTTCGAGCGCGGACGAAAGGGCCGCACCGGCATGGTGCTGGCCACCGTCTTGGCGACCTATCTGGTGCCGGCGACCATCCTGCCCGCCAACGTGCCGAACATGGTGTTGGCCGGCGCAGCCGACGCGCTGCTCGACATCCAGCTCCGGTACGCCGCCTATTTCGTGCTGCATTTTCCCATCCTTGGCGCGTTGAAGGGCGCGCTGATCGTCCCGGTCATCCTCGTTCTGTTTCCCGACAAACTGTCGGGCGCACGGATTGAACGTGAGCCGGTGACGCTGATGCCGGCTGGCCGCAGGCTGTCGTTCGTGCTGCTGATAACGCTTGCGCTTTGGGCAACGGATTTCTGGCACGGCATCTCGCCGGCCTGGATTGGGCTTGCCGCCGCGCTGATCTGCCTGCTGCCGGGGATTGGCATCCTGCACCGAGACAGCTTTGCCCGGCTGAACACCGCACCCATCTTCTATGTCGGCGGCATGCTGGGGCTCGGCGCCTATGTCGCGGCCAGCGGCCTGGGCGTTCTGTTCTCAACAGAATTGCTGGCCATTCTGCCCTTGCGCCCGGGTGCGGACGCAGCGAACTTCGCGGCGCTCAGCGCCACGGCGGCCGGCGTTGGGCTGATCGCGACGATGCCCGGTGTTGGTGCGGTGCTGACGCCGGTGGCGCCGGAACTGGCGGCCTCGGCCGGGTGGCCACTTGTCGATGTGCTGATGGCGTACGTGGTCGGCTTCTCGACGGCGGTGTTGCCCTATCAGGTGCCGCCGATGATGGTGGCCCTGACCCTGACCGGCGTCAATTTGGCGGCGGCCACGCGGTCTCTGATGGCCATGGCGGTGTTGACGGTCGTGCTGCTGTGGCCGCTCGATTTTCTTTGGTGGCGATTGCTGGGCTTGCCCGGCTAGCGTGGTTCTTTGGTGATGACGGTACATCTTCTGAAAATGGCTGTCGGTGTCTCGGACGTCGACCATTTACGGCGTCTGCAAAAGGGCAGGCGGCATGAGATCGGCGGGCGCACGGTGGTGTATGGCTATACCAGGCGCAAACCGAGACGCGCGGTCGAGGTCTGTGCCGGCGGCTCGATCTACTGGATCGTCAAGGGCTTCATCCAGGTTCGCCAGCGCATTCTCGATCTCGTCGACGAGGTCGACGAGGAGGGGCGGGCCTTTTGTCGATTGCATTATGATCCGCTTCTGGTGCTGACCGAGTCGCGGCCACACCGACCCATGCAGGGCTGGCGCTATCTGGCGCCGTCGGATGCTCCTGCCGACCTTGAAACCACGGTCGAGGCCGGCGATGGCGATCGGTTGCCGCCGGAAATGTTGAGGGAACTTAAGACCTTAGGCGTGATCTAGCCATCCAGGCGGGTCTTTTTGCAAAACCTTCTGATTAGGGGCTGGACACCCCGAAGGCCGCCGCCTATATACAGGGCCGTTCGCGCGGTTCGACGCGTCGCCGGCCAATCAGCTGGGTAACGTCGGTACCAAGGTGACAGGGCAATGACCCACGATTTTCGAATCGGATGGTCAAAGCAATTGTCGGAAAGCCAGCGGGAACCTATACTGAAATTTCGCCGTTCAGCGCGTTGCCTCAAGGGTAGTCGTGTCGGGGCGGTTCGGCCTTGAGGGCCTTCCGAAAGGATAGGCTTTGGGCAGCGGGCGATTGTCCGCCGGTTATTTGACAATAGAATCTGGAAGTAGAGAAGGGATACGCGGTAGGCGGTTTGGGTCTCGGGCTGTGGTTTGGTGACTTGGGTCGTTTATAGCG
>JANQGH010000091.1 GCA_028277405.1 Alphaproteobacteria bacterium
CAATCTGGACAAGAGCGACGTTCGCGCCCTGGCCGCGGCCGGCAAACGCGCGCGCGAGATCGTCTATGCCGCTGGCCTGACCGACGAGATGCGCGACCAGATCATCGCCGCCTACCGCAAGCTGGAGGGCGAGTACGGCCACGACATCAGCGTCGCGGTGCGCAGCTCGGCGACCGCCGAGGATTTGCCCACGGCCAGCTTCGCCGGCCAGCACGACACCTATCTGAACGTCAGCGGCGAGGAGATGCTGATCGACGCGGTCAAGCGCTGCAACGCCTCGCTGTTCACCGACCGCGCGATTTCCTACCGCATGGACCAAGGCTTCGACCATTTCAAGGTAGCCCTGTCGGCCTGCGTGATGAAGATGGTCCGCTCCGACCTTGAATCCAGCGGCGTGATGTTCTCCATCGACACCGAGACGGGCTACCGCGACGCGGTGTTCATCACCGGCGCCTACGGGCTGGGTGAGAATGTCGTCCAGGGCGCAGTCGACCCGGATGAGTTCTACGTCCACAAGCCGACCTTTCGTCAAGGCCACCGCGCGGTTCTGCGCCGCATCCTGGGCGACAAACAGGTCAAGATGGTCTACGCCCCCGGCCGCACGCGCGAGCCGGTGATGAACAAGCCGACGCCGAAGCCGGAACGCCAACGCTTCTGCATCAACGACGAGGAAGTCCTGGTCCTGGCCGACTACGCCATCAAGATCGAGGACCACTATTCCAAACGCGCCGGTGAACCCCGCCCGATGGATATGGAATGGGCCAAGGATGGTGTTGATGGCGAGCTTTACATCGTCCAGGCCCGGCCCGAGACGGTGGCGTCGCAGCAGGCCGCGACCGATCTGGAATCCTACGTCCTGAAGGGGACGGCCGAGATCCTGGCGGCCGGCCGCGCCGTCGGCACCAAGATTGGCAGCGGTCTTGTGCGCGTTGTGGTCGACACTCAGCACCTGCCCGACTTTAAGGAAGGCGAGGTCCTGGTGGCCGACACCACCACGCCGGATTGGGAACCGGTGATGAAGATGGCCTCGGCCATCGTCACCAACCGTGGCGGACGCACTTGCCACGCCGCGATCGTGGCGCGTGAGCTCGGCATTCCCGCCGTGGTCGGTGCGGAACATGCCAGCGAGATCCTGAAGACCGGCACGCCCGTTACCGTGTCCTGCGCGGAGGGCGATGTCGGCCGGATCTATCAGGGCATCCTGCCGTTCGAGATCGAGAGAACCGATCTCAGCACGTTTGAGCGGCCGTCGACCCATATGATGCTGAACCTCGGCAACCCGGAACTGGCCTTCAAGGTCAGCTTCCTGCCGAACGACGGCGTCGGCCTGGCGCGCATGGAATTCATCATCAACGAATACATCAAGGCCCACCCCATGGCCCTGCTGTATCCGGAGCGGGTGGAGGACGAGCGCCAGCGCGAGGAGATCAAGGCGATGGTGAAGTACTATTCATCACCGGCCGATTTCTTCGTGCAGAAACTGTCGGAGGGTGTCGGCACCATCGCGGCCGCGTTCTATCCGAAACCGGTCGTCGTGCGCATGTCGGACTTCAAGACCAATGAGTACGCCGCACTGATCGGCGGTGCCGCCTTCGAGGCCACGGAGGCCAACCCGATGATCGGCTTCCGCGGCGCCTCGCGCTATTGCCACCCGGCCTACGAGGAGGGCTTCGCGCTCGAATGCGCCGCCATGAAGCGGGTGCGCGACGAGATGGGCCTGACCAACCTGAAGCTGATGATCCCCTTCTGCCGCCGCATCGACGAGGCGGAGCGGGTGATCGAGGTGATGGAGAAGTGCGGCCTGAAGCGCGGCGACAACGGGCTTGAGATCTACGTCATGTGCGAGATCCCGAACAACGTCATCCTGATCGACGAATTCGCCAAGCTGTTCGACGGCTTCTCCATCGGCTCGAACGACCTGACCCAGCTCTGCCTGGGCGTGGACCGGGACTCCGAAATGGTCGCCTTCGACTTCGACGAGCGCGATCCCGGCATGTTCGAGATGCTGCGCCTCGCCGTGGAGGGTGCGAAACGCAACGGCCGCCACTCCGGCATCTGCGGCCAGGCCCCGTCGGACTATCCGGAGGTGGCGCAGTACCTGGTCCGCATGGGCATCGATTCCGTCAGCCTAACGCCGGATAGCCTTTTGCGAACAATGATCGCGGTGCGCGAGATCGAGCGCGAGCTTGGGGTCGAGGCGCGGGCTCAGGCGGCGGAGTAGGGGCGGACCGGGCTGACGGCGAAAGCTGGCGGGGAGGGGGCAGTCCAGTTCCGGCCAAGGCGCGACGGCGACGGGTCTGAGGTTTCTTCCCGGCCGCCGTCGTTAGCCAAGAACTCCCTGGCAGGCGAGTCCGTCATTTAATCGCGCGGGCTGACCGGACCCTGTCGCTGGGGGTCGTTTCCCGAGTTCGGAAGATTTCCGCGTCCGCGTGTGGTGGATACTAGGTCCTCGCGATGGTTCCAGTCCGAGGCTGATCCTAAATGGGCACAGCGACCTTACATCTCTGACGCCGTAGAAATGTTGTGCCGCCTGCGCTAATCAATCAACTTTATATTGTAAATCATTAGAGAGATGCTGTGCGTAGCACATCTTGGAAGTGGCCTGGCTTGATAGCATTGGTTGCCATTCTGAGCTGCTTCAACTCGTTTGGAGCCGGCGCGCTCGCCCAAGTCACAAAACAAAACTCGCGACTTCATCCACTTGCCGAGTTCGAATGTGATTTTTTTCTCTCAGCCGAGAGAGGCGAACTGAATTTTAGGGACGTTCCGGGTGCGAATAGTGCTGTAAGCACAATGATCATGATGCAGACGCGAGATCTGCATCGCTTCGCCGGTGATTATGATTATGGCCCCATATTTCTGAGTGTGTTGGAGGAGTGCAGAGTATCGGCTCCAAGCAGGACCATTCTCGATGTTCTGGACTCGCTGTATCCACGGTCCAGGTCGGGATGAACTAATCAAAAAGTCGGTTCCGCCACGTCGCTTTAGGTTCGCGGCGGATGCTTGTCTCCGCTGATTGACGACCGCATGATCGGTGTCGGGGTGCAGCGGCCGAACAGGGCTGACAAGGAGGAGAACGGCGCGACGGATCGTGCTGTCGATCGGATGGGACAACGAACAGTCGAACAGGCGTCATCGGGGTTGTCGCGGTTGGGGCGGTGCCTTCGCCTCACGCTGCTGCTCGCGACCGCGTCCGGCACGGCGACCGCGCAAACGCCGTCGGCGCCGCCCGAGCCGGTCACTCCGATCCAACACCTCGTCATCCTCTATCTGGAAAACACCTCGTTCGACAGCTATTTCGGCGTCTATCCCGTGGCACTGAACCCGCCCGACGCGCCGGCCTTCGAGGCGCGGCCCGACACCCCATCGGTCAACGGGCTGACCGACGCGCTGCTCAACCACAATCCCAACGAGTCGAACCCGTTCCGGATCGGGCGGTTGGACAGCTACACCTGCGACCAAAACCACGACTACACGGCCGAACAACGGGCCAGGAATGGCGGCCTGATGGACCGTTACGTTCAATACGGCGCGCGGGGGCCCGGCGGTCCCGGCCAGTTCTGTCACCAAAACCAGCAGGGCAACTACGACACCGACCTCGGCTATTTCGACGGCAACACCGTGACCGCTCTGTGGAACTACGCCCAGCATTTCGCCATGAGCGACAATTTCTTCGCCACCATGTCCGGCGAGTCGACCCGGGGCGCGCTGAACCTGATCGTCGGCGATGTCTTCGGCTCGCTCTGCCAGCCGGTGAACCCCCACGGCAACATCGTCTATGTCGACGACAACGGCACGGTGCCTGCCTGCAACGGCCCGGTGGACTCGACCGCGACCGACGCGCCCACGAACGGGACGCTTGGTACGCTTGTCGACGACGCCGATCCCTATTGGGACGTCTGTTCGGAGCAGAACGACACGGTCGCGATGAGCGGCCGCAACATTGGCGATCTGTTGACCGAGGCCGGCGTCACCTGGGGCTGGTTCCAGGGCGGCTTCACCCTGTCGGGCGACGGCACGTGCGCCAGCAGCCATCCGCGCATCGCCTACAATCTGGCGATCGGCGCAGACCCGAACAGCGACCAGCAGCAGCTCATCGACTACGTGCCGCACCACAACCCATTTCAATACTTCCAATCGACCGCTAACCCGGCCCATCTGCCGCCGACCTCGGTTGCCATGGTCGGCCGCACGGACCAGGCCAACCACATCTACGATCTCAGCTGGTTCTGGCGCGCTGCGGAGGCCGGGAACATGCCGTCCGTGTCCTTCCTGAAGCCGCCGCAATACCAGAATGGCCATCCCGGTATCTCCAACCCGCTGGACGAGCAGGTGTTCGTCGTCGAGACCTTGAACCGGCTGCAGCGCCTGCCGGAATGGTCGAGCACGGCGGTGCTGATCGCCTGGGACGATTCCGACGGCTGGTACGATCACGTGATGCCGCCGATCGTGAACCATTCGGCGACGGAGTTGGACTTTTGGTGCGGCTCGCAATCCGACGGCCCCGGTGCGCGCTGTGCCTACGGCCCGCGCCTGCCGTTCCTGGTGGTCTCGCCCTGGGCCCGGGAGAACTACGTCAGCAGCAGCCTGATGGACCAGACCTCGATCCTGCGCTTCATTCTGGACAATTGGCTCGACGGCGCCCGGATCAGCGATACCAGCTTCGATACCATCGCCGGCTCGATCGAGGATCTGTTCGATTTCTCCGAGCCGGTGCCGGGCCAGCTGTTCCTCGACCCGTTGAGTGGAGAAATCGTTCAAGTGCGGTGACAGAAAATCGGTCGAACGCAAAAACCATCCCCAAGGCGGAACGGTCTGCGCAGTGTCGTGACACGACGCCCGGTGTCAGACAGCTCTACTTTCTCGGAACTGACGACGGAAGTAGGAGGCGGCGGCCACGCAGATGCCGACATAGAGCAGCAGGGCGATCGTTTGATGGGTCGCAAAGGTGCTGGCGTCCGGTTCGAAGACGCGCAGGATGATGAAGCGGATCAGGATGATCCAAACCAGAATCATCTTCGCCATGTGCACCAGCCACCACGGGAAGCGTGCCGGATTGGGTGGATAGAAGAAGGTGTAGAAGTCGAACAGCGTAAAAGCGATCAGCAGGATGGCCGCCTGAATGTAGACGAGGGACAGCGGGTTGCCGTTGCCTAGCGCGACGATGCTGGTGACGATATAGGTGATACCGACGAGCAGGCCGGCCGTCGCCAGGCCCCAGTCGATCCAGTTTGAGGTCACCCGGTCCTCGCCGGCCGGCGGCAATCGATACCAGACCCTGAGGCCCGAGAAGCAATAGTAGGCAAAGACGATCGAAAGCAGGCCGAGATAGAGCCTTTCATACGCTCCGTTGGGAAACACCGACGCCTGCACCACGAGTTCGTCGACCTGCCCGTCGACCAGCAGGAGAAACGATGTCACCACGATGACGACGACATCGATTTGCAGCGCGTATCCGGCAATACGGTGAAGTCGCGTGCCCTTGCGGGCAAAGATGGCAAGCGGACAGAGCACGACGCCGGCCAAGAGCGCCGCCGAGGCGTGAATGGGAACCGCGATGGCCAGATAGCGTGTTGGAAAGCTGTCGGGCGCCAAGTGAAGCATCCCAAGTAGCGTATCCCACATCGTTCGGTCACTCTTTCTCTCGGATTAACGTTGACAGTGGGCCGCGCACACTGGCGCTTGATCACATACAGTCCATGCTGCCCGGGTCAGCTCTCTTGGCGCACCAGATGCTGAATGCAGATGGCGGCGGCCAGGCCGGACTCGGCGTAGACATCCTCCAGGCGGTTCTCGTCGAGCACGCGCATGAAATGCTGCCCCAGATCGTCATGTTCGACGAAATGCACCGTGACGTTGTCCCCCCGGATAACGCCGACGACGATTTCCTCGGCCTCGGTCACCAGCTCGCCGCCGGCATCCATCACCGCTTCGCCCTCATGCGCCCAGTACTTGGTACCGCGCAGAAAGCGGCCCTCCTGCTGGGTAATGTGTAGTTCAAACACCATCTCGTCGGTTTCCGCGAATGGGTGGTGGCATTCCATGTTCAGCGAAACCCACAGGCCCCGCAGATCGGGGATGTCGCTGTCGTCGGCATGCGCGATGCCGAGACCACCAAGGGTGAACAACAGGGCTGAGGTGATGCACACGCGTTTCATTGACTTGTCTCCCCCACTTGAAAACGGCCGAGGCAGCGTCGACTTCAAGCGCGGCGGCAGTCAACCGCAAAACGTCGCCGAAGCCGGCGCTGCAGGACGATCCCGGTTCTGACCAGCCCACGGCCTTAACCCTGCTCGACCGGCGGCTACGCGGCGTTGCCCGTGGCGCTCGGGCCTGATACCACGACAGGCATGAAGATCTGCTTCGTTCACCAGAACTTCCCTGGCCAATACAAGCATCTGGCGCCCGCCCTGGCGGCGCGGAAGGGCAACCAGGTGGTGGCGATCGGCGAGCAAAAGAATCTCGGCCGTTTGCGTCACCCGAAAGTGCGCGAGGTCGGCTATCCGACGCCACGCGGCGCTTCGCCCGGCACCCATGCTTACGTGCGCAACCTGGAGGGCGCGGTGCGGCGGGGCCAGGCGACCGCGCGGGCGGCGCAAGGCCTAAGCCGCGACGGCTTCGTGCCGGACATCGTCTGCTGTCACCCGGCCTGGGGCGACGGTCTGTTCCTGCGCGATGTCTGGCCGGAGGCCAAGCTGCTCTACTTCCACGAATACTACTATCACGGGGCGGGCCATGACGTGAATTTCGATCCGGAGTTCCCGTCCAGCTTCGACGATGTTTGCCGTACCGGGATCAAGAACGCCAACCTGCTGCTCGCGATGCAGGTCGCCGACTGGGGCATCACGCCGACACAGTGGCAGCATCAGGCACTGCCGGAAGACATCCGCCCGCGCACCTCGGTCATCTTCGACGGCATCGACACGGATCTGGTGCGCCCGAAGCCTGACGTAACGCTGCGCTTCGGCAGCGGCCTGAAGCTCAGTCGAGAAGACGAGGTCATCACCTATGTGGCCCGCAATCTGGAACCCTATCGCGGCTTTCACGTCTTCATGCGGGCCTTGCCGGAGATCTTGCGGCGCCGGCCGAAAGCCCATGTGGTCGTGGTCGGTGGCGACGACGTCAGCTATGGCCGCGCCCCGCCGGGCGGGGCGAAATCGTATCGCGACCTCTACCTGAGGGAACTTGGCGATCGCATCGATCTCGACCGTGTGCGCTTCGTCGGCAAGGTGCCCTATGGAAGGTTTCTGGAGGTGCTGCAGGTCTCGTCCGTGCACCTTTATCTGACCTATCCGTGGGTGCTGTCCTGGTCGATGCTGGAAGCGATGAGTGCGGGCTGCGCCATCGTCGCCTCCGGAACCCCGCCGGTGGAAGAGATGATCACCGATGGCGAGACCGGGCTGCTGGTCGACTTCTTCGATCCTTCGGCGCTCGCGGCAACGGTCGACAGGGCGTTGGACGATGCCGACCTGCGCGCGCGCCTGGGCGCGGCGGCAAGGCGGCATGTGGTCGAGCGCTACGACCTGAAGACGCGGTGCCTGCCGGCACAGATCACGCTGGTTGAGGATGTCGCGGCGAACGGCATGCCGCGCTAGCCGCCGGCAACCGTCCCGCTGGGCTGGCCCAGGTCAGTCAGGCCCGACCTATCCCGCCGAACGCGATGCCGGTCAGGTCGGCCATGTCGCGCTTCCAGGTGGTCAGGTCGTCCATGGTGAACTTGGACAGATGGTCATGCCCGCAGGCGCGTGCCATGACGGACATCAGGCCGACCGCGGCTTCGAAGAAGTTCTGAAGCTGCTTGGCGGACTTTTCCACGACCAGCCGACTGACCAGATGCGGCTTCTGGGTCGCGATGCCAACCGGGCAGTTGTTGGTATGGCAGGCCCGCATGGCGATGCAGCCGATGGCCTGCATCGCCGCGTTAGAGACCGCAACGGCATCGGCCCCCATGGCCAGCGCCTTGACGAAGTCCGCGGGCTTGCGCAGGCCGCCGGTGATGACCAGCGTAATGTCGCCTCGGCCGGCCTGGTCCAGGTGGCGCCGCGCCCGCGCCAGGGCCGGGATCGTCGGCACCGAGATGTTGTCGCGAAACAGGATTGGCGCGGCACCGGTGCCCCCGCCGCGACCGTCGAGAATGATGTAGTCGACGCCGACCTCCAGCGCGGCATCGATGTCCTTTTCGATGTGCTGGGCCGACAGCTTGTAGCCGATCGGGATGCCGCCTGTCCGGTCGCGGACGGCATCGGCGAAGTCGCGGACGTGGCCGACCTCCGTCCAGTCGGGAAAGCGCGGGGGCGAAATGGCGTCCTCGCCGTCGCCAAGGCCACGCACCGCGGCGATCTTGCCCGTTACCTTCGGGCCGGGCAGATGGCCGCCCGTGCCGGTCTTCGCCCCCTGGCCACCTTTGAAATGGAAGGCTTGCACCCCGTCCAGCTTCTCCCAGGCGAAGCCGAACCGCGCCGACGCCAGCTCGTAAAAGTATCGGTCGCAGGCTTCCTGCTCCTCCGGCAGCATGCCGCCCTCGCCGGAACAGATGCCGGTGCCGGCGAGATCCGCCCCGCGTGCCAGGGCCACCTTGGCCGGCTCTGACAAGGCGCCGAAGCTCATGTCCGACACCATGAGGGGAATGTCGAGGGTCAGCGGCTTTTGGGCATTGGGCCCGATCACCACTTCGGTGCCGACCGGATCCTCGTCCAAAAGTGGCACGCGATGGAGTTGGGCGGTCAGGATCTGAATGTCGTCCCAGGTCGGCAGGTCCGACCGCGGCACCCCCATCGCCTCGACAGCACCGTGATGGCCGGTCTTGCTGAGGCCGTCGCGGGCGTATTGCTGGATCAACCCGTTGTGAGGCTCTTCATCCGTGCCATGGCTGGTATCGGCATAAAGGCCGAGATAGGACGAGCGGTCGAAGGGCTGCGGATGGTCCACGGCCCAGGCATTGATCTCGTTCTCGTCGACGAGGACAGCACCATCTTCGATCCAGGTGGTGAACTTCTGCAGCGCCTCTTCGTTGGCATACTCCGAAACCCCGGTGTCGAGCCTGTAGTCCCAATTATGGACGCCACAGATCAGGTTGTGGCCGCGCACATGCCCATCGGCCATCAAGGCGCCGCGATGCAGGCAGCGGCCGTAAAACACCGAGATCTCGTCGTCATAGCGGACGACGACGAGATCGACCTCGCCGACCAGGGCATAGGCGGGTTGGCGGTCGGCCAGTTCGTCAAACGTGGCGATTTGGACTTTTTTCATGTCGGGCCTCTGTTGGGGGCAGGCACGGTTAACACGTTTGGATAGGCGTTATCCTAAAGGGCGGAGATCGCCGTTCCAGGCTTTTGAAGGCAATCATGTCGGCGGCCGTTTCGGGGGCCGAGGGGGCGGCAAACTATCCAACGCTTCGGCGGCGTGCGCGACAAACAACGCTATCAAAACATGTTGAAGGCGCGTGAGCGCGGATTACGGCATGATCGCGTCGGTCGTCCCGACCACCGTTTGCGGTTGATGTGTTAAGTTGATCTTGCTGCCGTCTGTGTCAGACTGAGGCTAATGGGCAACGCTCTGATCACGATTATCCAGGTCTATGGCGCCTTGGGCGGGTTGGTTGCCATTGCCTTCCTGTTTTGGGGCGTCGACCGGATCGCACCCGACGCACGCGGCGCCTACGTTTTTCGGCCGCTGCTGATCCCCGGTGTGGTGCTGCTGTGGCCGCTCGTGCTTTGGCGCTGGCAAGTTTTGGAGCGCGAACGCGACGTCGCCCAGCGCCGCCACAAACCACCCCGCCGGTCGCAGGACGTCTTCGCCGCCCTGCTCGCGCTCGCCATCCCGATCATTCTCGTGGTGGCCCTGCTGATCCGTCAGCAGGGGCCATTCGAATGGCCGGCGCAGGAGATTGAGCAAGCCTCGACAGAGGAGGCCAGCCAGTGAGCGTGAAGTACATCCCCGTTCAGTGGAACTTCAACAAGTACTTCTACGACCTTGTTCTGCTGATCTGCGTCGCGGTTTACATCCTCGTCTTCATTCGGATCGGCACGCCCGAGGCCGGCGTGACCCGACCGATCGACGGCGCCATCATCCGCATGCGTGCGTTTGGCACCTGTGCCTTTCTGATGCTGACGGTCATCTTGTGCATCGGGCCGTTGGCGCGGCTGGATCGGCGCTTCCTGCCGCTGCTTTACAACCGTCGGCACTTCGGCGTTCTCACCTTCCTGGTCGCGCTGACGCACGTCGTCTATGTGCTGAACTGGTACTATGCCTTCAGCGATATCTCGCCGGTCGTGGGCTTGCTGACCACCAGCGAGACCTCGGGCCAACTTTTGGGCTTTCCCTTCGAATGGTTCGGCATGCTGGCGCTGGTCATCCTGGCGATCCTGGCCTTCACCAGCCACGATTTCTGGCTCGCCTTCCTGTCTGCGCCGGTTTGGAAACGGCTGCACCTGCTGATCTATGTCGCCTATGCTGCCGCCGTCGCCCATTTCGCGCTGGGCTACCTGCAGGACGCGACCAACCCCTTCTTCATGATCGTCGCCGGTGGCGGCGCCGTGATGGTGTCGGTTCTGCATCTCGCCGCCGGGCTCAAGGCGTCGGCCGACGGTGAGCAGGCCCACAAAGGCGAGTGGATTGAGGTTGGCGATCCGACGGTCATCCCGGACGGCCGGGCGATCATCGTTCGGATCAAGGGCAATGAACGGGCGGCCATCTTCCGCAACGGCGATGCCCTGTCGGCCGTGTCCAACGCGTGTGCTCATCAGAACGGTCCGCTTGGCGAGGGGCGCATCATCGATGGCTGCATCACCTGTCCCTGGCACGGGTTCCAATACCGGCCGGAGGATGGCTGTGCCCCGGCGCCGTTCACCGAAAAGATCCCGACCTACGATCTGAGGCTCGAAGGCGACACGCTTTTGATCGCGGCCAAGGCCCATCCGCCTGGTACGAAGGTCGATCCTCTGACCGTCCCGGAGCGTGACGCATGAGCAACAAGCGCGACGACAGCTTTTTCATCGGCTGGGCCGCGCCGCCCAGCCCCTTGCGTTGGTTCATGGTGGCGGTCGCCGGTTTCCTGATCGTCCTGTTCGCCTTTTCAGCCTACGTCATTGCCGCGACCCAGGCCGATCCGGGCGGCGGATCGTTCCGCTTTGACTGGGGGCGCCAGAACGTCGTCGGCGTCCTGTCCCTCGATCCCTATCCCGTTATCCACGTGACCGAGAGCGAGCGGTTTCCGGCCGGCCACGCGCTCTTGCTGTCCGGCAACGGCAAGCGCGGTGTGCAAGAGCGGGCCGAACCGCTTGATGGCCAACTGGTCCAGGCCTCCGGCGTGATCATCAATCGTGGCGACATCGATATGCTGCAGGTCCGCAACGGCGAAGCGGGCTTGAGCGCGGCGGAGGGCGATGCCGCCACGCCGATTGAGAGCGAGGATCTGGGCCGTTGGCGCATCGCCGGCGAGATCTGCGACGGCAAGTGCTACACGGGTGCTATGCGGCCGGGCCAGGGCCTGGCCCATCGGGCCTGTGCCAATTTCTGCATCATTGGCGGTGTGCCGCCGATCTTCGTCAGCACGGTGCCCGTGGAGGGTGAGGAGTTCCTGCTGCTGGCCGGCCCCGACGGCGGCCCTATACCGGACGAACTGATGGCCCAGGCCGCGATCTTGCTGGAAATCGAAGGCCAAGTCGAACGGCTGGGCGACCTGCTCGTCTTCCAGGTCGACCCCGACACGATTTCCGTGTTCTAGCCATGAAGCCCGTCCACATCGTCGGCTTGGTCTTGTTCGCCATTCTGTGCGTGCTGGTCTGGCTCGCCTATGACCAGGTGACAGTGCTAAGAGGCACCGTGTATTGGGAGTTCCGGTATCTGATCTTGGGGGTGGTGGTTTTCCTGGCTCTGTCGCTCGTCCAATGGATCTGGGGTAAGGTTGCCGACAGAAAGCCTTCCGCCGAAAAGCTTGAACCGGGCGACGCCTGAACCTCAACCGGATCGCAAGCCCGTGCCATCGGCGGCTTTCGTGCCTGATCATCTGAGAAAAGAACAACCGTGCTGAAATCGATCCATCCGCTGCTGACCGCCGATCTGCTTCATGTCCTGCGCGCCATGGGGCATGGGGACGAGCTTGTGGTCGTCGACTCGAACTTCCCGGTCACATCGGTTGCAGCGACGACCGTGCGCCGGCGTCCGGTCCTGCTTGCTGGCGCCAATGTGGTCGAGGCGTGCGCGGCCATCCTGTCTGTCCTGCCCATCGACACCTTCGTCGATCAAGCGGCGTGGCGCATGGAGGTGGTTGGCGATCCTGCCGCCTGGCCCGAGGTTCAGCGCGAGGTTCAGGAAGTTCTGGACGCGGCCGAAGGCCGTTCGAGGCCGCTGGCGTCCTTGGAGCGCCTGGCGTTTTACGAACAGGCCAAACGGGCCTTCGCCGTGGTCGGCACGTCGGAGGAACGTTCCTATGGCTGCTTTATCTTCAAAAAGGGTATTGTTCTCCCTGACGGCAGCACCGCTTGATCTCGGCGGTGCGTTGCGCACCGAAAGGAGGGCGAGACCATGCGTGTAAACGGCCGGGCGATGCGGACCATCTGGCTCAACGACAATGGCTGGGCCGTTGATATCATTGACCAAACGCGGCTGCCCCATGCGTTTGAGATCGTCACCCTAAAGACGCCGGAAGAGGCAGCCCATGCCATCAAGCACATGCTGGTTCGCGGCGCGCCGCTGATCGGCGCCACCGCCGCCTACGGCATGGCGCTCGCGATGCACCGGGACACATCCGACGCCAGCATTTCGCACGCCTATGACGTCCTGCTCGAAACCCGCCCGACCGCGTCAAACCTGCGCTGGGCGCTCGATCGTGTGCGCGCCGCGCTGGTCCCGCTGCGACCGGACGAGCGGGAGGAAGCGGCGTACCGGCTGGCCGTGGATCTGGCCGACGAAGACGTTGCCATCAACGCCGATATCGGCCGCCACGGGCTGCCGATCATCACGGCGATCGCCGAGGCCAAGGGCGGCGAGCCGATCAACATCCTGACCCATTGCAACGCAGGCTGGCTGGCGACGGTGGATTGGGGCACGGCGACGGCGCCCATCTACATGGCCCACGACGCCGGCATCCCGGTCCATGTCTGGGTCGACGAGACCAGGCCGCGCAACCAGGGCGCGTACCTAACCGCGTGGGAGCTGGCCAATCACGGCGTGCCGCACACCGTGATCGTCGACAATGCGGGCGGGCATCTCATGCAGCATGGCCTGGTCGACATGTGCATCACCGGCACCGATCGAACGACGGCGACCGGGGATGTCTGCAACAAGATCGGCACGTACCTGAAAGCCTTGGCCGCCCACGACAACGGCGTGCCGTTCTATGTCGGCTTGCCGTCGCCGACCATCGACTTTTCCATCAGCGACGGCGTCGCGGAAATCCCCATCGAGCAACGCTCAGCCGACGAGGTCACCCACATTCCCGGCCGCTTGGAGAACGGTGAGATCGCGACGGTCCAGATCACGCCGGATGCCAGCCCCGCGGCGAACTACGCCTTCGACGTGACGCCCGCGCGGCTGGTCACGGGGCTGATCACCGAACGCGGCGTGGCCGAGGCCTCGCGCGAGAGCATCGCCGCCTTGTTTCCCGAACGCATCAGGCAAAGCGCCTGAGCGTTAGCCCGCGGCCGCCGCGACCTCTCTCGCCCGTCTCGTCACGGCCGTGATGTCGTTGAAACTGCCGGTTTCCAGCACCAGTTCACGGGCCAGCGACAGGCATTTGCGTTCACACTTGGCGCGGATGTCCGGGTCCTCGATCCATTCCAGATCGATGTTGTGGGCCAAACCCAGGATGCGCCGGATCATCTTGGCGCCGGCAAAGCCCAGCGCGTCGTGCAGCAGGACGTCCATGAACCGCTCGCGCTCCTCGGCCAATGCGCTTCGGCCGGCCTCGTCCGCGAACAGGTCGTGGGGATAGCCGTCGCCGGTTCCTTCCGCTTCCCAAAACTCGATGAACCGAGCACGAAATCCGGTCCAAAAGGCCTCGACCGTCTCCAGCACCCAAGCCTGATACTCGGCCCTCGGCGTTTCGGAGGGGCGGCCCTCCGCGGCATGGCCGTCCTGGGCAAAATAGTTGATCAGCAAATTGCCGATGACCGCGCCGAGATCGAACCCTCGTGGGCCGTAGAACGCAAATTCGGGATCGATGATCCTGGTGTCGTCCGGCGTCAGCATGACCGACCCGGTGTGCAGGTCGCCGTGTAAGAGCGCCTCGGTTGAGCCCATGAATTTCAGCTTCAGGCGCGAGATCGCCAGTTTCAATTCGCTGTCGGCCTCGAATGCTGCCTTGACCGGGTCCAGTTGCGGGCTGGTCCAGCGATTGCGCTCGTTCTGGCGATAGGGGTCGGTAAAGATCAGATCCTCGGTGATGCGGCACAGCTCCGTATTGCCGGCAAACACCGCGACTCGCTGCTTCACCTCCTCTGCCGGCAGATACAGGGTCGAGGTCTTGAACAGGGTTTGGGCGCAGTATTCGGCGATGTCGCTCGCGAATTTGGGATAGACGACACCGTTGATCATGCCCTGTCGCATGATGATGTGCGGGCTCAGCTTCTCCATCACGATCGCGAACATCTCCGGATCGTAATGGTAAACCTCCGGGATCAGCCGGCCGACATGCCGTCCGTGATCGACCATGCATTCATGCTCGAAGAACGCCCGTTCCAGCGGCATCGGCCAGTCCGGCCCGACCAGCCGAACGTAGGGCAGGGACTGCTTCACACAGCAGGACCCGTCCGGCCCGTCGACCAGGAACACAAGGTTCAAATTGCCGTCGCCGACCTCGCCAACCGACCAAGCCGTCGGTTCTCCCCCAAGCCGTTGGCTCATAGATGGCAAAGCAGCGACGAACGCCTTCACGCCTGCCTCATCCAGGGGATGATAACCTTCCGGTGTCTGTAGCTGCATGACGCCTTTATTGGTTGTTGCTAACTGCTCATCTGCCCCTAACCCGATAGGGGGTTGAAGTTATTACCAGTAAACCGGACACGGGCTTGACAATCCTGAGGCCTGTGACGAACCTTCCTCACAACAAGAAACAATTCAACGTCCTTTTGCCGGCATCGCAAAAACGGTCGGCTCAGACGAAGAATGCGGGAGGTGTTTCGGGGTGACCAACGCGGACGCGCGCCCTCACGTGACCAGTCACCGGTTCGCCGTTCGTGGCCGGTAGCTTGCCCCAGCCGCCCGGGGGCGGGGTGCCGCCCGATTGGTTCCAAAACCGGCGCCGGCGTGGCTTTCACCTCGTGCCCAGATGGGTGCCGGCGGTTATGGTGGGCATCCCGATCCTGGTGATCGTTCTGATCGTCATCTACCCGACGATCTGGATGTTCTACCACGCGTTCCACGACACCAACATGATGAGCCTGTTTCGACAGGACTGGCAGCCGGTCGGCTTTCAGAACTTCGAGGCGGTGCTGACGTCGGAGCGGTTTCGGAACTCGCTTTGGCACCTGGCGATCTACCTCACCTTCGGCGCCTGCCTGCAGGTGGTCCTGGGCACGATCCTGGCGCTGATTCTCTACGAATCCGTCAAGACCGGCTGGATGCGCGTGGTGCTGCTGATCATCATGGTGCTGCCCATGATGCTGCCGCCCTCGATCACCGGCATCCTGTGGCGGTTTTTGCTGCAGGCCTCGAATGGGGCGGTGAACCACATCCTGCTGAATGTCGGCATCCTCGAGGGCACCGAACGCATCGACTGGTTTTCCGTCGATCTGTCGCTGTGGTCGCTGGTGATTGCTGACACTTGGCAATGGACAGCACTGCCGCTGCTGATCGTGTTCTCAGGCCGGGTGTCGCTGCCGCCGGCGGTCTATGAAGCGGCGAAGGTCGACGGCGCCTCCGGCTATCAGGTCATGCGGCGCCTGACCTTGCCGATGCTGCGCGAGATCATCGCGATCGCCTTCATCCTGCGCTTCATGGACGCCTACAAGTTCGTCGACAAGGTCTATGTCATGACCTCCGGCGGGCCCGCCCAGTCCAGCGAACTGCCGGTCTATATCGCCTTCCAGACTGGTATCCGCGAGTTCCAGGTAGGCCTCGCCGCCGGCTACGCCATCATCATCTTTGTCGGCGCCGCGCTGATCATCACCCTGTTTCTGCAATATCTGAAACGAGTGATGCGCAATGCCGGCGTGGTGGATTAGCGGGGGCGGATAATGGCAATGTCCCGAACCGCGGCTTCGGCCGGCCAGCCCAACTACCGGCTCATCCGCTACGTGCTTTTGGCCTTTCTGGTCATCTGGCTCGTCTTCACCCTATTCCCGCTCTATTTCGCGGTCATCACGGCCCTGAAGCCGGTCGAAGAGATCAACCGGATGGTGCCGACCTTCTGGCCGGAGACGTTCCGCATCGACAATTTCTCCGGCATCTTCGCCGATCCGGGCAGCCTGAAATCGCTGATCGACTCGATCATCATCGCGTCCGCCAACACGGCCTTGTCCTTGGTTCTGGGCACGCTGGCCGGCTACGCGCTGGCGCGCTATCTGCGTGGCGCGCTGGGCGAGAACCTGGCGTTCTTCATCCTCTCGCAACGCATGTTCCCGCCAGTCGCCATTCTGATTCCGATCTTCTTTCTGTTCGATGCCACCCCCTGGGGGACCGACAGCTACATCACGCTGATCCTGCTCTATCTGGTCTTCAACATGCCGCTGGCGACCTGGCTGATGATGGTGTTCTTCCGCGACGCGCCGAAGGAGCTTGAGGAGGCCGCCTATCTGGATGGCTACACCCCGCTGCGTGCCTTCTTCAAGGTCACCTTGCCGCTGGTCGTGCCGGGCATGATCTCGGTCGCGATGCTGTGCTGGATCTTTGCCTGGAACGAGTATCTGTTCGCCAATCTGCTGACCGGCACCACGGTCAAAACCTTCCCCGTGCACATCCCAACCTTCGTGGCGGGCAGCCAGACCTTGTGGAACTTCGTCATGGCCTTCTCGCTGGTGGCCATGCTGCCGCCGGTGATCCTGTTCATCATCCTGCGCCGCTACATGGTGCGCGGCCTGTCGCTCGGCGTCGTGAAGGGCTGACCGGTCATGGCGCGCCTGGTACTCGACGAGATTTGCAAGGGCTGGGACTTCCCGGTCTTGGACCGGCTGTCCCTGACGGTCGAGGAAGGTGAGTTTTTCGTCATCGTTGGCCCGTCTGGCATCGGCAAGACAACCCTGTTGCGCTGCGTCGCCGGTCTGGAAAGATTGGACGCCGGCAGGGTGTTCATCGGCGACCGGGACGCCACGACGATCAAACCCTATCGCCGTGGCGTGGCGATGACGTTCGAAAGCTACGCGCTCTACCCGCATCTCAGCGTGTACGAGAACATCGCCAGCCCGCTGCGGGCGCGCCGTCTGCCCAAGGCGACGATCGACCAGACGGTCGCCAGCGTTGCCTCTCTGTTGAAGATCGACCATCTGCTTGACCGGCGCCCCCACGAGGTTTCCGGCGGGCAGAAACAGCGGACCGCGCTTGGCCGCACGCTGGTCGCGAAGCCGGACATCTTCCTGCTCGACGAGCCGATCAGCCATCTCGACGCCAAGATCCGCCATGAGCTGCGGCGCCAATTCCACACGCTGGAGGAGTTGCGGCGCGTGGCGACGCTCTATGTCACCCACGACTACTCCGAGGCGCTGTCGCTTGGCGACCGCATCGGCGTGATGGGCAAGGGCGGTCTGATTCAGGTCGGCAGTCCGCGCGATGTCTTCGAAAACCCGGCTGATCTGTTCGCCGCGCGGGTGCTTGGCCAGCCATCGATCAACGAGTTCCAGGCGATGATCGAGCGCGACGCCAACGGCATTCACGTCTCGGTCGCGGACGGCGCTATCCGTTTTCCGCCGGCGGGGCCTCACGCGTCGGTGCTCGGGCGACGCCAGGACATGGGCATTTCCGTCGGCATGCGTCCCCAACATCTGTCCGTCCTCCCTGAAGGCGCCGAGGCGAACCGTCCTACGGTGACGGGGTCCGTCGACGTTTACGAGGCGCTCGGTGCGACGGGCGTTCTGATCGCGAAAGTCGGGGATCAGCAGATGACGGTGATTACGCCGCCTGAGGCCCACTACCAGACCGGCGAACCGGTCCGCATTGCGCTGGACCGCGACCACTTTCTCTATTTCGATCGCGGCGATGGCCGAAATCTCATGGTGGGGCCGCACTGACAGATGGCCCGTGTCACCCTCGATAAGGTCAACAAGATCTATCCGTCCCGGCACGGCGATGTGCACGCCGTCCAGGATCTCGACCTTGCGATTGAAGACGGAGAGTTCGTCGCCCTGCTGGGGCCGTCCGGCTGCGGCAAGACCTCGACCTTGCGCATGATCGTCGGGCTGGAGGCCATTTCGGGCGGCGTCATCGCCTTCGACGGCCAGCCCGTGAATGACCAGACGCCGGAGCAGCGCAACGTCGCCATGGCGTTCGAGACCTACGCGCTTTACCCGACCTTCACGGTCGCCCAGAACCTGGCCTTTCCGTTGGAGGTCAAGGGCGTCGACAAGGCGACGCGGGACGAGAAGGTCGCGGAGGTCGCGCGCCTGCTGCGCATCGAACCGATCCTCGACTCGTTTCCCCGGCAGCTTTCGGGCGGTCAGCAGCAGCGGGTGTCTTTGGGCCGCGCCCTGATCCGCGATCCGGCCGTGTTCATCCTGGACGAGGTGATGAGCCATCTGGATGCGCACCTGAAGTTTCAGATGCTGTTCGAGCTGAAGCGCATTCACCAAACGCTGGAACGGACGATCGTCTATGTCACGCATGATCAGATGGAGGCGCTGGCGCTGGCCGACCGCGTCGCCGTGATGTCGGACGCAAAGCTGCAGCAGTTCGGCGATCGAGACACCCTCTATGACCGCCCGGCCAACACGTTCGTGGCCGGCTTCATCGGCGAGCCGCCGACCAACTTCCTGGAGGCCGAGGTTCGTGACGACGGCACGACCATGCGTCTGACGATCCGCGACGCATCGGCCGCCTTTGTTCCCGATGGGCCGCGGGCGGCCGCGATCCGGGATCAAGGCTTGCGCACGGTCATTGTCGGCATCCGGCCACAGAACCTGCATGTCCGCCACGATGAGGGTGATGAGCAGATCACCGCCACCGTGGAGATCAACGAGTATCAGGGCGAGCACTCGATCCTGAGCCTGCGCGATGGCGCTGCTGAATTTCGGGCCATGGTCCCGCCGTCGGTCAAGACGGGGGAGGGCGAAACGATCGACTTGTCATACCGCTCGCGCGACGTGATGGTATTTCATCCCGAAACGGAGGTCTTCATTAGCTAAACCCTCGACGCAAAATCGATTTCGTTCAACAATCACGTGTCGCCTCGGCGGCCAACGACAGTAAGTCCAGCACCAAAGGGAGGATGTGATGGGTATCTTGAACGGGTTTACACGGCGCAAATTCCTGCGCTCGGCCGCGATCGGGGCCGGCGCGATGGCGGGCAGCAAGGGCCTCTTCGCCGGACGCGGCGCCCAGGCGCAGGATATGAGCTTCCTGACCCCGCCGGGCGGTCGGTTCAATGACATCGAACTGACCTACTTCCAGGACTCCAACTGGCTGCACGCCCCGCTGTGGCTGTCGCCCCACTTCCAGGAACATGCCGGCGTCTCGATCGCCGGGCGCGAGATGTATGATGGCGGCGATACCGTCGCCCGCGTTCTGCCCCAGCTTCTGTCGCGCCAGCCGCGTTTCGACTGGGTCCAGTTCCCGTCGCTGTTCTTCGGCGCCTTCGCCGAGACCGGACAGCTCGAGCCGCTGGACGAGTACTTCGCGCGCTATGACGACGCCAATGACTATCTCGACTGGGTCATGCCGGCCTATGGCGAGTTCTACACCAAGTGGAACGGCCAGCGGTACGGCGTCATGCTGGATGGCGATATCCACATCCTGCACTACCGCCGGAACTATTTCGACGATCCGCAGTTGCAAAGCCGGTTCTCGCAGCGGTTCCAGCGCGAGTTGGAGGTGCCGCGCACCTGGCCGGACTTCCTGCAAGTCACCCAGTTCTTCACCGAGGAACTGTCCGATCAGGGCATCTACGGCACCTCGATGGTCGTCAACCCGCCGAATTTCGGCTGGGGTTTCTGGATGGACATCGCCGCGTCCAACGGCGTGAATTATTTCGACGAGAACATGACCCCGCAGATCAACACGCCGGGTGCGGTCGAGGCGCTGGACATGTATCGCGAGATCATCCGCTTTGGCCCGCCGGGCGCGGAGTCGATGGATTTGGCGCAGACCATCCAGCGCTGGCAGTCGGGCGCGGACGTCATGTCGGTCTGGTGGATCGATCTGGCCGAATTCACCGTGCAGCAGCAGGGCAGGGAACTTGCCGAACAGCAGGGCGCGGCCATCGTGCCGGGCTGGGAGCAGGAAGACGGCACCATCAATCACAAGGCCATCTCGCTTTGGTGCCGTACCGGCGCGATCCCGGCGGCCGCCCCGCAGGATGTGAAGGACGCGGCGTTCCACTTCCTCTATCGCATGTCGCACCCGACGATCTCCGATCAGATCGTGGCGGACGAGTATTGCGGCTCCGATCCGTTCGGTGCCACGCACTACACGGATGCCGCGGCCACGCTCTACACCGAGCCGAACCCGCAGCGCGGCACAGACAACGATCTGTGGCCGACCAACGCCGGCATCTTCGAGACGTTCGAGCGGGCGCGCGACCATCTGAACGGCGGTCTGGCGAATGTCGAAGTCGGCTATCCGCAGTTCTACTGGGAGGGCACGCCGGAACTGGCGGACGCGCTGGGCCGCAACATTTCCCGCGCGGTGGTCGGCGAGCTGACCTCGCAACAGGCGCTCGACGAGGCGGCGGAGGAATGGACCCAGATCGTCCAGCGGTTGGGCATCGACAATCAGCGGACCCAGTACAACAACTTCCTATTGGGTGCGCGCGCCTTGGGCTATCGCATCTAACTCAGTTATCCTAACTGAACGCCGCCGGCGGGTCTTGCGACCGGCCGGCGGCGCGTTATTTTTCGGGTGCTAGTGCACCGACCAGGAGAACCGCCGGTGAAGAAGATCCTCAATGACCCGACCGTCTATGTCGACGAGATGCTGGAAGGGCTGTGCGCCGCCCATCCCGACAACTACCGTCAGGTCGGCGATGCCGGCCGGGTGATCGCGCGCGCCGACGGGCCGATCGACGGTAAGGTAGGCATCGTGTCGGGCGGCGGTTCGGGACACCTGCCGATCTTCACCGGCTATGTCGGCAAGGGTCTGCTTGACGCCTGCGCCATCGGTGACGTTTTTGCCTCGCCGTCGGTCGAACAGATGGCCGATGCCATCCGGGCGGCCAATGGCGGTGCCGGCGTGCTGCGCCTCTATGGCAACTATGGCGGCGACATCATGAATTTCGACATGGCCGGCGACATGGTGGAGATGGAGGATGTTTCCGCCACGACGGTGCTGCTCGCCGACGATGTCGCGTCCGCCAGCCGCGCGGAGCGTGACAAGCGTCGCGGCGTCGCTGGTATGGTCTATGCTTTCAAGATAGCCGGCGCGGCGGCCGATGCCGGCAAGGATCTGGCCGAGGTCACCCGGATCGCCCAGAAGGCCGCCGACCACTGCGTTTCCATGGGCGCGGCCCTGACGCCCTGCACCGTGCCACAAGCGGGCAAGCCGACCTTCGAACTCGGCGAGGACGAGATGGAAATGGGCATGGGCATCCATGGCGAGCCCGGCGTCTGGCGCGGCAAGCTGCGCTCGGCCGACGAGATCGCCGGGGAGATCATGGACACGCTGCTGGCCGACCAGCCGCTCGGCGCGGGCGACCGCGTCTCGCCGCTGGTCAACTCGCTCGGCGCGACGCCGCCGGAAGAGCTCTACATCCTTTATCGGATCGTCAAGCAGCGCATCGAGGAGGCGGGTGCGCAGATCATGATGCCGCTGGTCGGCCGTTATGCCACCTCCATGGAGATGACCGGTATCTCGATCACGCTGTGCAAGCTCGACGACGAGCTGGAAGGTTACCTGAAGGCGCCGGCGCATTGCGCCTTTTGGACGGTCTGAATGGCCCTCGACACGCCGACACTGCGCCACGGGTTGGCGCTGATTGCAGCGAAGATGGAGGCGTCGGCCGATGAGTTGAACACGGTCGACGGCGCGTTGGGCGACGGCGATCTCGGCGTCACGATGACGCGCGGCATGCGCGAGATCATGAAGGTCGCCGATGATTTGCCGGACGATGTCGGCATGGCGCTGTTCGGCTGCGCCCAGGCTTTCACCCGCATTTCGGGGTCCAGTTTCGGGACGTTGCTCGCCACCGGCCTGATGAGCGCTGCCAAGGCCTCTCGAGGTCGTACCGAGGTGCCGTGGTCCGAGATGTCCGGTTTGCTCCAGGGTGCCGTCCAGGCGATGAGCGCACGGGGCAAGGCCGAGCTTGGCCAGAAGACCGTGCTCGACCCCCTGGACGCAGCGGCCAAGGCTGCCGCTGACCAGTCGGACGGCCCGGCTGTCTTGGCGGCCATCGACCGGGCGGTTGACGAGACGATGGACGCGTTTCGCGATCAGCAGGCGCAAGTCGGACGCGCGCGTATCTTCGGCGAGAAGAGCGTCGGTTTGGACGATCCCGGCATGGTGGCGTTGCGCCGCGTTGTCGATGGTTTGAAGGCCCCTTGACGGGGCAAAAAAAGGAAAACGGTATGGTTGAGAACAGGTGGCGCGACGACGAAGCCCAGCGCCTCGTGGATGCCGCGGGCGCCGATCCCGCCGACCAGGCACTGGCCCTGCGGGTTTACACCTCGCGCCTGATTGGTGGTGACCCGGACCTGGTCATGCATGGCGGCGGCAACACCTCGTGCAAGGTGACGCGGCGCGATCTCCTGGGCGACGAGATCCGCGTGCTGCATGTCAAGGGCAGCGGCTGGGATCTGGGTTCGATCGAGGCGCCCGGCCTGCCTGGCGTTCGGCTCGACCCGCTGCTTCGTCTGCGACCGCTCGACCGTCTGTCCGACGAGGACATGGTCAACCAGCTGCGCTGCAACCTTCTGGACTCGTCGTCGCCGAACCCGTCGGTGGAAACGCTGCTGCACGCCTTCCTGCCGCACGCCTTCATCGACCACAGCCATGCGACCGCGATGTTGGCGCTCGCCAACGTGCCGGAGGTCGAGGCCATCGTGCGTGACCTGTTCGGCGACACGGTCGCGATCGTGCCCTACATCATGCCGGGCTTCGGCCTGTCCAAAGCGGCGGCGGAGGTCTTCGAGGCCAAACCCGACGTCACCGGCATGCTGCTGGTCAATCACGGCCACTTCACCTTCGGCGACACCGCGCGCGTCTCCTACGACCGCATGATCGATCAGGTGAATGTGGTCGAGGCGTTCCTGGCGGAGCGGGCCACCCCACGCGTGGCGGCGCGGGCGATCGAGCCGCCGAAACCCGAGCGTCTGTTCCCGGCGCTGCGCGGCGCGCTGGCCAAACATCGGGACCGAGACGCGGCGATGCCGGTTTTCGACCTGCGGTCGGCTGAACATCTGACGGCATTCCTGGCGCGGGACGACATGACCGACTTGTCGACGCGCGGCGTGGCGACACCCGACCATGTCATCCGCACCAAGGCGCCGCCGCTGGTGCTTCAAGGCGCGGCGGCCGACGGCGATTGCGATGCGCTTGATCGCGCGGTTGCAGCCTGGGCCGACGCCTATCGGGCCTATTTCGAGCGCAATGCGCCCAAGACGGCCGAGCCCAAGACCATGCTCGACCCGACGCCCGGTCTGGCCTGGGTGCCGGGCCTGGGCATTTTCGGCATCGGCTCCAACGCCAAGGCCGCCCGTGTCGCGGCCGATCTCGGCGACCAGCAGATCCGCGTGATCGAGCAGGCCGAGAGCATCGGCGCGTTCCGGCCGATCAAGGAGTTCGACCTGTTCGAGACCGAATACTGGTCGCTGGAACAGGCCAAGCTGGGCAAGGGCAAGCCGCCGGCGCTGAACGGCCGGGTGGCCTTGATCAGCGGTGGTGCGGGTGCCATCGGCCGCGCAACTGCCGAGGCCGTCAAGGCGAAGGGCGCGGATGTCTTCCTGGTCGATGCCGATCAGGCTTCGCTTGATGCAGCGCTGGCCGCGCTGGGCCGGGATGCAGGCGGGGCGGTCCTCGATCTGACTGATCGCGATGCGGGCGACGAAGCTGTCGCCGCATGCACGCGACGCTTCGGCGGTGTCGACATCCTGGTCAGCAATGCCGGGGCGGCGTGGGGCGGGGCCATGGTCGATCTCGATGACGACACGCTGCGCACAAGCTTCGAGCTTAACTTCTTCGCCCACCAGCATATGGCGCAGGCCGCCGCCAAGGTCATGCGCACCCAGGGCAGGGGCGGTGTCCTGCTGTTCAACGTGTCCAAGCAGGCGATCAATCCCGGCAAGAATTTCGGCGCCTACGGACTGCCGAAGGCGGCGACCTTCTTCCTCGTGCGTCAGTATGCGCTGGAGTTGGGCGGCGACGGCATCCGGGTGAATGGGGTGAACGCCGACCGGATTCGGTCCGGCCTGCTCACCGATGCGATGATCGCCGAACGGGCTGAAGCGCGCGGAGTTGACACCCAGCGCTACATGGAAGGCAATCTGCTGGGCCGAGAGGTCGAGGCCCGCCATGTGGCGAATGCGTTTGTCGACCTGGCCCTCGCCGAGCGGACAACCGCTCATGTGATGACGGTGGACGGCGGCAACGTCGAGGCCGCGCTGCGATGAGCTGGCGTCGGCACTGCGTTTCAGGAGGATTGGAAAAGCAATGAGCGATCATCCAGCATTTGTCGCCGGCGGGGCGGCTGTCGTTACCGGCGGCGCCAGCGGCATCGGCCTTGCCGCCGCCGAGCGCTTTGCCTCCATGGGCCTGCGCGTCTGTGTGGCGGACATCAACGCCGACGCCTTGGCTGAGGCCGGCAATCGGGTTGCGGCAAAGGCCGCGAACGGTGCGGCGGACGTCATGACGGCCCCGATCGACGTTTCCGATCGCGCCGCGCTCGAGGGGTTGCGTGACGCGGTTGCCGACCGCTTCGGCGACGTCACCGTGGTGATGAACAATGCCGGTATGGAGCCGGTCGGCAAGGCTTTGGGCGATGCCGACATGTGGCAGCGTATCCTCGACGTCAATCTGTGGGGCGTCATCCATGGGTCCCAGGTGTTCGCACCGGCCATGATCGAGGCCGGCAAACCGGCGGTGATCATCAACACCGGCTCCAAGCAAGGCATCACCTGCCCGCCGGGCAACGCCCCCTACAATGTCTCCAAGGCCGGCGTGAAGGTCTTCACCGAGCAGTTGGCGCACGAGCTGCGTTCCATCGAGGGCTGCCAGGTCGGTGCGGCGCTGCTGGTTCCCGGCTTCACCTTCACGGGCTTCACCCGCGTCCATGTCCAGGAAAAGCCGGACGGCGCGTGGGAGCCGGAGCAGGTGATCGACGAAATGGTCGCCGGCCTCGGGCGTGGTGACTTCTACATTATCTGCGAGGACAACGAGGTCACGCGCGACGTCGACAACAAGCGCATCCTATGGGCGGCGCAGGACATTACCGAAAACCGGCCGCCGCTGTCCCGTTGGCATCCGGACTATGCCGCAGCGTTCGCCGACTACATGAAGGGGTGAACGTCTGCAGACCTATGGCTGACTTTGAGCGGCCCATGCCTCTACGGTTGCCGAGGCCCCGTTTGTGACCAGGTTCTCGTAGGCTTTGGTCACCGGTCCGACGAACTCGTCCGACCGGCCCAAGTCGGTGCCGAAGACCTCCTGAACCGCCAGCAGTGCCGCGACCTTGCCGGCCGGATCGTTCGCGGAGTCCGAGGCGGCTCGCAGACGATCGGCCAGCGGGTCATCGACTTTGATCGGCTGGCCGGCCTCGTCGACCCCGCCGACATAGCGGCACCAGGCGGCTACGCCCAGTGCGATCAGGGGCAAGGGCTGGCCGCCATCCAGACGGTCGCGCGCAGGTTCCAGCAGTCTTTGAGGCAGCTTTTGCGACCCGTCCATGGCGATTTGCCGGGTGCGGTGCTTCAGTGCCGGGTTGGCGAACCGTTCGCATAACGCGACTTGATACGCCGCCATGTCCGTATCCGGCGGCGGCGGAACCGTCGGCGCCAACTCATCCGCCATCAGGGATCGGATCAGCCGCGCGAACGACGGGACGGCCATGACCGCGTCCACGGTCTCATGGCCTGCCAAGACACCCAGATAGGCGAGTGTCGAGTGGCTGCCGTTTAAGAGGCGCAGCTTCATCAGTTCGAACGGCGCGACATCGTCGACCAGTTGGGCGCCGACCCGTTCCCATTGTGGCCGGCCGGCCGTAAACCTGTCCTCGATAACCCATTGTCGGAACGGCTCGGCGGCGACCGGCCAGGCGTCCTCCACGCCCAGAATGCCCGCGGCTTCCGCGCGGTCGGCATCGGTCGTGGCGGGGACGATGCGGTCCACCATGGTGTTCGGGAAGGTGACGGTGTCGTCGATCCATCGCGCGAGACCGGGGTCCCGCAACTCGGCGAAGCGCAGCAAGAGCTTGCGAACGGTGTCCCCGTTGCTTGGCAGGTTGTCACAAGTCAGGACAGTGAATGGCGGTATGCCGCTTCGCCGTCGACGATCGAGGGCCTCAACCAGCAGACCGATCGCGCTGCCCGGACGGTCGGGGTGCGCAAGATCGGCAACGATCGCCGGGTGGCTCTCGTCGAGGTCCCCCGTGGCCGGATCGTGGCAGTAGCCTTTCTCCGTCACGGTCAGGCTGACGATACGGACCCCTGGATCGGTCATCGCGTCCAGAACCGCCGCTGGCCCCTCCTGGTTCACGAGTACCTGTCGGACGCTGCCGATGACCCGCGCCCGTGCGCCCGAACCGTCGCGCTGCACAACCGTGTAGAGACCATCTTGCGGCAGCAGCGCATCGCGGACCGATGGGCTGCGCAGACTGACCCCGGTGATGCCCCACTCAAGCGACGCGCCCGGCAGCCCGAGCGCGTCATCGGTGAATTCCGCCTGGTGCGCCCGATGGAAGTTGCCGATGCCCAGATGCACGATGCCGGTCTGCAGATGTGCCCGGTCATAGGCCGGGCGACGCACCGAGCCCGGCAGGCTGGCTAGGGTCCCATTGTCGAGGCGCGTCATCGCCTCATGCCTCCAGTTTGTAGGCGCGCTTGGCCAGGTTGTAGGCGAGATCGCCGGCCACCTCGTGCGCCTCGTCCTCGTCCAGCCGGTGATCGGCGACCAAGTCGGCGAGATAGGCACAGTCCAGCCGGCGCGCCATATCATGCCGTGCCGGGATTGACAGGAAGGCCCGCGTATCGTCGTTGAAACCGACGGTGTTGTAGAAGCCGGCGGTCTCCGTGGTCAGTCGCCGGTAGCGCAGGATGCCCTCCGGGCTGTCGAAAAACCACCAGGCTGGCCCTAGCTTGAGCACGGGATAGACGCCCGCCAGCGGCGCCAGCTCGCGGCTGTAGGCTGTCTCGTCAAGGGTGAACAGGATGATGGAGAGGTTCTGCTCGTTGCCAAACCGGTCAAGCAGTGGCTTCAACGCGTCGACATAGCCGGTAGGGCCTGGAATGTCGGCCCCGACATCCCGGCCGAAGCGGGCGAACAGCTCAGCATTGTGGTTGCGGTTGGAGCCCGGATGGATCTGCATGACCAGCCCGTCATCCAGGCTCATGCGCGCCATTTCTGTCAGCATCTGGCCGCGAAAGGCTTCCGCCTCTTCGGCCGTGTGCTCGCCCGCGAGCGCCTTGGTAAAGAGGCGTTCGCAGGACGCGTGATCGAGGTCTTCCGTGCGCGCGCTCGGGTGACCGTGGTCTGTCGAGGTGGCACCATGTGCAATGAAGAACTGGCGACGGACCCGGAGGGCTCGGAGGTAGCCGTTCCAGTTACCGGAGTCCTCTCCGGTCAGGTCGCCAAGCTTCGCGACGTTGTCGGCGAAACCTGAAAAGTCCGGATCAACCACCGGATCGGGTCGAAATGCCGTGATCACCCGACCTTGCCAATCACTGTCCCGAAGCCGCGCGTGATGGACCAACGTATCCAGGGGCGATTCCGTCGTGCACAGCACCTCGAGCCCGAACCTCTCGTAGAGTGCCCTCGGTCGAAAGCCATCCGTGGTCAATCGATCCGCGATTGCGTCATAGATGTCGTCGGCGGTTTCCGGCGTCAGGCGGACGCGCACGTCGAACAACTCATGCAGCACATGGTTCATCCAGAGCCGGGTCGGCGTGCCTCTGAACAGATGCCAATGCTCGGCAAAGACGCGCCAGATGGTCCGAGGATCGGTTTCGACCGGTCCGCCATCCCGACGTGTAATGCCGATACGTTCCAGCGGAACGCCCTGGCTGTACAGCATGCGGAACACGTAATGGTCCGGCACGATCAAGAGCCGGGCCGGGTCGGGAAACGGCGCGTCGTCGGCGAACCATCGCGCATCGGTATGGCCGTGCGGGCTGATGATCGGCAGGTCGCGGATGTTGCGATAAAGCCGTCGCGCGATCGACCTGGTCTCGGGATCGGGCGGCAACAGCCTGTCTTCATGCAATGTCAGGGCGGCGGTCACGGGTTCTCCAGCCGTTCGGTTTTTTCGGCGATGGTCAGCGATGGGGAAACATCGGCACAGAGCCGCCGATGGTAGACCCGATGAACCCATCCACGAAACGCCAAAGGAACATGATTGGCGCCGCAACTCTGCCAGGTCCACCTGACCGGCGGTTTTTCGTGCGGCTCGCAACCGGCCCGCCGTTTTTTGAATGACTGCAACCCTTGCTGGTGTAGGCTGTCGGTCTTCACGGTGCTTGGCTGCCGTTGCGTCGATCCTTGGCGCGCATGGTGACCAAACAGTCCTTGGTCTGTTCTTGACCGACAACGCGGCGGCAAATGAAGAGGGCCTGCAATGCCTGATGTGACCCAGCAGCTTGGTGCGATCCCGTTTGGCAATCTGATTGGCGGCCCGATGATCGCCGCGGTCGAGGCGCAAGCGAAGGCCGCCGGCACCTCCTACGACTTTATCCGCAGTGTGGGGTTCAAGGATGACGGCACCTTGATCAGCGTGCCGCTTAAGTTCAATCGGCGCACCACCAACGATGAAGGCGAGGTGGAGACGACCACGATCGACATTGAGGTGCCGCTGCTGACCTTGCTGCCGATCCCGTATCTGCGCATCGACACCATGACGATCGACTTCACCGCCAACCTGTCCGACAGCTCGTCGGCCGAAGACACCTCGAAAGACGAGCGGAACGCCAGCGTTGGGGTCGAGGCCGGCGCCAGGTACCTCTTCGCCAGCGCAAAACTGAACGCGTCTTATTCGTCGAAGAAGGAATCGACCTCGACGAAGAACTCCCGCTATTCGGTTGAGTACAACATGAACGTGAACGTTCAGGCGGTGCAGGACGACATGCCTGCCGGCATGGCCAAGGTCCTGAACCTGCTGCTTGAGAACATTCCCGAGAAGTAGGCACTGGTCGGCGAGCGGCCGATCTTGAGAACAGAACACCGCTGGGGAGGCGGCTTTTGGCGGATTTGGAGCAAGTGATCGGGGCGATCTTGCGGGACCTGGCGAAGTCTCGCTTCGCCTCCGACATCTATTCCCGGTCGATCAGTCGCTATTACGAGCAGGATTTCCTGCTGCGGCGCTTTCCGATACCGCGTGCCGAGATCGAGGAAGCGGAGATCGAGCTGAAATTCGCCATCGAATCGGTCTCTGCATCCCTGGCCAATTCCGAAGGCCGTGAGGCAACCTTGGCGCCGATGTTCGAACGGGCGATCGAGCGCGTTGTTACCCTATTTCTGTCCTTTCTGGTGCCGCGGGTCGCCAATGCCGGCAACCTGGCGGACCGTCTGAAGAACCCTGTCGATCGGAACGTGTTTCGCATCGACCTGCGGCAGGCCGGTTTGCGCCATATGATCGTGAACTTCACCGATCTGATCTCCGAAGAAGGGGTGTTCGACGCCAAGTCAGCCGAGCAGGGCCTGACGGCGGCGTTCCGCCGCGTCCTTCGGTTCAACGTCGAGGTCGGCGAGGAGATTACCGAGGACGAGGTCGCCGGCTTGACGGTCGATATCAACATCGCGCCGCCGCTGGAGGATCTGGGCCGGCGTATCGGCGAGGTGTGGCAGGTCGACCGGGATTCCCGGCTGGATGTCGCCATCGGCGCCGACGCCTTGCGCGAACTGCCGCAGGACATGCTGTCGTCCATCAAGATCCGGGCGGCCGTCCGCAACTATCAGTGGACCGAGGTGAAGGTCGAGGGCGGCCGTACCTTCCGTTCGCTGACCTCGGAATAGGGGCGCTGATCCGGCATGCCAAAAGACAGGCCGCAACAAGGCAGCGACTATGGCGCGCTGACGCTTTATCAGCTGATCGGTGCGCCGTTGAAAGCCCTGATCGACGCCGAGGCCCAGGCCGCGATGGCCACCGCGCGCTATATCGAAAAGGTCGGGTTCGACCCCGCGCCCCAAGCCGAGGGAGTCGCGGCGGAACCGTTTGAAACGCCGTTGGGCGATCTGCGTACGGTCAAGTTCAAGGTGCGGCGCCCCGATGCCCAAGGCGAGGCGGCCGAAAGCCAGGTCGAATTGCCGCTGCTGTCGATGCTGCCGATACCGGCCATGCAGATCAAGAACGCCGAACTGGAATACGCGGTCAAGATCCTGGAGACCCGCTTGCGCGAAGCGCCGCGCGAGCAGATGGGCGAGCGGGTGCGCCAAAGCGTCGGCACCGGCACCGGGGCGCGCCAGGGCGAGGCGGAAGACAGCGAGCTTGACGAGCAGACCGGGCGCGAGGTGGAGTTGACGGCCGTCTACGGCCGCAGCGACGAGGTTTCCAGACAGCGACACGCGCTCGACATGCAGATCCGCATGAAAGTGAATGTCGAGCAGGCCGACCTGCCCTCGGGTCTGGCTCGGCTGTTGAATCTGATGGATGCCACGGGCGGGTTGACGCGACTGCCGCCGGCAGAAGTGGATGAGAGCCCCGAGGTTCCCGAGACCCCGGATGATGCCGAAAGCGCCGAGAGCGATAGCGCGACGGCCGACCCGGATGATGTCTGAGCCAGTGGGTACGGCCGGTGCTGCAAGCTCCGCCGGTCTGACGTGCCCGTGTGGCCGGGTTTTCACCCTCGAAGTCGATGATCTGTTTCGCCTGGCGGCCGGTGAGCGGTTGACCTGCCTCGGCTGCGGATCGGATGTGGGCATCGATCTCGCCAATGCCGGCGAAGGGGGTGAAGCCCTGCGCCAGTTCTGCGATGGCATTCGCAATAATCCGGGCATTGCGGCCACCTTTGGGGCGTCTCGTTCCGCATCGATCGGAAGAGCGGAGGATGATCCTGCGCAGGCTGGACGCCACCGCCCCGGGCCGCGCTATGCCGTCAAAAGGCCGGGCCAGGACGGCAATGCCGTTCGCGCGCTGAAAGGCGGACATGCCAAGCGTTCCCGACCGCTCAGTCGCGACTGAATTCGATCCAAGACGGGACTGGGTGGCTGTCCCGAAGGCATGGTCTTACGAACGCGACAGACAGACCGCGCTTGACGCGGCGCGTCGACAGGCTGCCGACGATAACGAGAAGGCGGTCTTTGATGCCTTTCCCGCCATCTCGGTACGGATGCGCGCGGCGCTGTTTCTGGCCTATCGCCTGTCTGCGCCGGTTCGCGCCGGAGGGTTGCTGCGATCGGCCCTTGCCATCGCCGCGCGGGACGCGTTTATCGCACGCAGTTGGCCGCCCCCGGGTCGGCGAAGGAACGACAAGCAGCGCGACGCCGTCGACGCGTACCTGTCCGCATGCGCAAACAGGGCGGAGGGCGACACGCTCGCTCAAGATCTGCTATGGGCGACGGTGCTGGCGACCGTGCCGGACGCTTGGGTGCCGCACGAGCCGATCGTGGCACGGATATCGCGTCAAGCTGATGAGGGCGAGGGGATCGCTTCTGTTGAGCTCCTCGCTGCACAGCTGCGTGGTCCCGCCGTCGGCGGTCGGGCCTGGGCCTTGCGGAAAAGCCGCGACAGCCTGACGGCCATCGTCGCGGATCTGGCCGCCCGTCGCCCCTCTCTGATCTCCCTGCACCGCGCGCCGCTTGGGCATGACGAGGCCGAGGTCGGCCTCGTTTACCGCTACGATCCCTTGGGCGGCGAGCGCTGTCGCTTGCTGGTCTACGACCCGCTGAAGGCCGCCGAGGCCATCGAACTCGATCTGTCGTTTCTTGACCAGGGGTTGACGGTCGTCGAAAGCACCGGAAACGCCGATCTTTCGCCGATCGTGGCGGTTCGCCATCTTGATAGTGCGATGGGGGCGCCTCCGGTCATGCCCCATTGGTTTGGCCGTCTCGCACCGGTGTGGCGCCTGCGTCGCTGGCTTGGACGTCATGACCGCCCGGAACGGCCCGATCTTGCAGCCGACGGTCGAGGACTTCCATCCGTCGCCAGTTGACGCCAGCCGCAGAATATCGATTATTTGAGATTGCGATTCTGATGATCGAGAGTGTGTTCGCAATAAACGCGTTATTCACGGCAAATATGTTTGGTAGCTGACGCCACCGTGCTCGACCGTCGAGAGTGTTTTGCCGCCTTGATGTGATGATGCGGCATTGCGGTGGATGATCAGATGAAGACGGTTGTGCCGCCAGCCGTCAGCGTCGGCCCGGAGACCGAATGAAGTCCGCGACAGATCTGCAATCTGGAACCATGACCCAACGCCTGACGGAGCGGCTGCGGGCGGACATTTTAGCTGGGTCGTTCAAGCCGGGCCAACGGCTGAAGATCGTGGCGGTGAGCCAGAGGTACGATGTCAGCCCCATCCCGGTTCGCGAGGCATTGCGGCTGTTGGCGGGCCAAGGCCTTGTAGAGTTGCAGCCCCATCGCGGCGCCGTCATCCGCAAGGTGGGCGCGGACTATGTCCGGAACATGTTCGACATCCGCATGGCGCTTGAAACGATGCTGGTGGAGCGGGCCCTTGAGCGGATTACGGCGGAGGATCTGAGCCGCATCCAATCGGCGGAACGAGACTATGCCGCAGCCGCGGAGTCCCGGAACGTGGAGGCGGTGCTTTCAACCAACGCCGCGTTCCACGGGGCGATTACCGCGCTTGCCGAAAACGAGGAGGCGGAAAAAATGGCGCCCCGCGGCTGGGAGTTGATCCGGGCCGTTCGTTTGACGATCGGGTTCGACCATGAACGGGCGGCCGCCAACATTCGCGATCACGCGGAAATCGTTGCCGCGCTGGCGGGACGCGACAGTGGGGCCGCCGTCGCCGCCGCGCGCAAACACTGCCTGAATTGCCGCGATTATTTGATGGCGGAACTGCGCCGGCGTGACCTCAGTGAAGGCTAATCGCCGTTGCGGCGTCCGGTTCGATCGTCAGCATCTTGTCGAAACCGCTGACCCGGAACACCTCGCGTACCATCTGGTTCATGCCGGCGAGCACGAGCGTCTTGCCGGTTGAGCTGGCCTTCTTGGCCGCGATCAGCACGCTGCGAAGGCCGGCGCTGCTGATATAGCTGCACTCGGAAAAATCGACCACGATCAGGGGCTGGGGCGATTCGATATGCGCGGTGAGCCGCGCTTCGAACCCTTTGGCCGCGACCACGTCCAACCTGCCCGACACATGGACGACGATATGGCCATCGCCGACAACATCGTTCGCCCTGCCATCGCTCATCAATTCAGCCCCTGGAGTTGAAAGCTAGTCCCGCCATCTCTTGACCACTGTCAAGTGATTGGCGTCGCCGTCGCGACGATAGCGAACTTCGTCCATCATCTCACCCAGCAAGTGGATGCCCAGTCCGCCCGCCGTGCGTTCGTCGATGTCGCCATCGACGGGAGCGGCCGCCATCTCCAAGGGATTGAACGCGACACCATCGTCCGTGAAGGTGGCCTCGACGGTGTCGCCGGACACGTCGATATCGACCTCGATCGCGTGCTGCCCGCGATCATGCCAGGCATAGCTGCAGATGTTGGTCACGATCTCGTCGAACGCCATTTCAAACAAGCCCACCAAGCTTTCAGGAAAGTCCAGCGGCGCGACGAGCTGTTTGAACAGGGCGGCCAGCCGACGGTGCTGGTAAAGCTCATTGGCAAGGGTCGCGTGCAAGTGCCTGCCGGGTTCGATCACGGCGGGCACGTGTGAGGCTTCGCGCCAGGGCTTGACCTCATAGACCGACTGCGTGCCGTACCCCTTCGGCAGTTCGACCGTGCCGCGGTAAAAGCAGCGAAAGCGCGGCCTGTAGGTTCCCCCAGCCAGTTGGTTTTCGGCCTCCAGCGCGCTTTCCTCCGCCGTCAGCGCGGCCACGAACTGTTCGGACGCGTAGGCCAGACCCGGAACCGTGATCGGCTCAATCCGCGCGGCGCGGTTGACGTTGCCGCCATAGATCACGGTCTGGCCGGTCAACGGATGGTCGCCTTCGAAGATCGGGCCCGCATGCAATCCGATGCGCAGTTGCAGCCGTTCGGACAGGCCGAAATCGCGACTGTCGATCGCCCGGAAGGCGGAATAGAGCGCCGTGGCGTAGCTGGCCGATTCCAGCGCCGTGTCGTGAACGGTCAGGATGGCATCGCCCCAACTGTCGATGATGCGTGGCGTGGGAACGTCGGCGCCCATGTGCAGCGCGATGGCCCGCATGAAGCGCCAGAACAGGATAAGCTGATCATCCTTCAGCCGGCTGAACCCGACGACGTCGGCAAATAGCAACCCGGCAACCTTTTGCAGATCCCCATCGCCGTCGGAACGCGCAATCGAGGTGTCCTCGGTGTCGGCCGAACCCAAGGTCACCTTGGCCTCGTCGGCGATTTCGTCCAGGCCCATCAGGCGCAGGCGGGCCGGGTCGCCCCAATTGTCGACGAAATCGTTCGGGCTGCCCGGAAACGGGTCCGCCAGGAAGTCCCAGATCGCCGCGAGATAGGGCGGGCTGGACAGGACGGCGCCGCGCAGGCGCGCGGTCCCGTCGATGACCTGATTGCCGAACCGCAATATCGCGTCGCCGCCGACATAGGGTTCCTGGCAGACCTCGGTAACCGACGCGGCTTGCCCGACAACGCGGTCGAAGCGCGCGAGCCATGCCGGGCCGTAGGGCGCAACCAGCTGGTCTCGAAAACTGTCCCGCTGAAATGGCAGGACGACGTTCAACTCCACGCCGCGCGCCAGCAGGTTTTCGCAGAACAGAAGGTCGCAGCCGGCGGCGGCCGAGCCGTACGCGATGGCCGGGTTCAGGGACGACAGGGTCTTGTCGATCGCCTGCCGCAGCGCCGGTTCGAGTGCGGGCGGAAGGCCACCGTCTGCGCCCCCGCGCAGCCGGATCCCTGCATAGACCAACAGGCAGGGGGGTATGAACAGATCGATCAACTGCTGATCGACATCGACACCGCGCGTTGACAGCGCCTCGAGCCGCTGCCGCGCTTCGGCACGCAGCAGGGGACGGTTGGCCCATTGACCGGCCAGGTTTTCAAGTTGGCCGGCGGCCTCCTCGTCCTGACCGATCAAGAGGAACAGTTCCGCGAGCACAAGCGGGCGTGCGGGGTCGTCTGTCGGATCGTCCGCCGCCTTGCGTAGCGCCACCTGGGCGAAATCACCGGCCTTGTCACGGTCGCCACCTGCCTGGGCCAGCAGCGCTGCCTGAGCGAGGTCCTGGAAGTCGCCGTTCGTCTGGGCACGGTGCAGGCGAATGGCCAAGGCTCGGCCCAGATCGTCCGCTTGGCCGTCGCTTTGCCAGATCTCCTCGAACACGTCTGCTAAGAGTGTGCCCTCTTCGCCCGTGGGGTCCATGGCTTCGGGGTCGATGCCCGCGATCGCCGCCTGACGGATCTGCTCTCTGGCGGCGTCGATCGCGCCGCTGCGGACCAGGGCGGTCGCCGCCAGCAGGTGAAGCCGGTCGGCATTCGATCCGGTCTCCAGCCCCTTGATTGCAATGTCATAGGCTTTGAAGACCCGGCCCTTGCCTAATGCATCGCGGACCGCCTCTTCGACCGTGTCTTTCGCTGTGGATGAGTTCGGCCGTGTCATGCCGCCCCATCGGTTTTCGAGTGGAAGGCCAAGCTCAAGGCGCTGGTACGGCGTCCGCGCAGTGATGCCGCCAGCCGTTGCCGGCCGTGATAGGTCGCCGCCCTTTCCATGGGCCGCACCATGCCAGCATCATTCAGGTTTCACAAAAACAGTCTGCTTTCTTCAGGTTTTTCGAAGCCGGAGACGGTTTAGTCCGCCGCGCTTCTCGCCAATGCGGCTGGAGCGGCCCGCGGCGCGTCGATGTTGGCGCCTTTGGGCAAGGAAACGCCGGCTTTCGAACGGCCCACCCGACCACGCGACCGAAACGGCGTGTCACCGAGAACACGCCGTCGACGGTCGCACGCGTGGCGCCGTTTGGGACCGATCGGAAGACGGCGGAGATATCGAAATGACGGCGTTCAAACTCAAACGCCCAGGAGAGGATGACCACATGACTTTAAAGATCGGCAGCACGGCCCCGAATTTCACGCAAGACTCTACCCATGGCCAGCTGAACCTTTACGAATTCATCGGCAATTCGTGGCTGGTGCTGTTTTCCCATCCGAAGGATTTCACGCCGGTCTGCACCACCGAACTCGGCCACATGGCCAAGCTGAAGCCGGAGTTTGACCGGCGCAATGTCAAGATTCTGGGCCTCAGCGTCGATCCTGTCGACGACCACAAACGGTGGTCTAAGGATATCGAGGAGGTCACGGGCACGGCGCCGAACTATCCCATGATCGCCGACGCCGATCTGAAGGTCTCCAAGCTTTACGACATGCTGCCGGAGGATGCCGGCAACAGCGCGGATGGCCGGACGGCGGTCGACAACGCGACTGTGCGGAACGTCTACGTCATCGGGCCTGACAAGAAGATCAAGCTGATGATCACCTATCCGATGAGCACGGGCCGCAACTTCGACGAGGTCCTGCGCGTCATCGATTCGCTGCAACTGACCGCCGACCACAAGGTCGCCACGCCGGTGAATTGGCAGCAAGGCGAGGACGTCATCATTGTCCCCGCCGTGGCCGACGACCAGGCGAAGGAACTGTTCCCGGCCGGTTGGAAGGCGCCGAAGCCATACATCCGCTACGTCTCGCAGCCGAACTGAAATCTTCCGATCAGCGCGGTCGCGGACCTCTCCGCGACCGTTGCGCTGATGGCCATGAAAGGATTTTGAGTATGATCCATGCTCTGTCTTCGCTGCGGCGCGCAGCGATCCTCTTAGCGGCGATTGTGGCGTTCGGCGCCACGTCCGCTGCCGCCGCCGATTACGCCAATCCCGGCTTGCTCACGTCGACCGAAACCCTGGGCCTGATGCTGGAGGACCCGAATGTGCGGGTTGTCGATGTGCGGCCGCGCGAGGCGTACGACGCTGGCCACATCCCCGGCGCCATCCACCTCAGCGCCGACGACATCATCGATCCCGTCAGCCATGTCGACGGTGATCTTCTGCCGTTGTCCGAACTGGCCGCCATGCTGGGCGAGCGCGGTATCGGCCCGGAAACCCGTGTCGTGTTCTACGACGACCGCGGCGGCTTTCACGCCTCGCGCCTCTTTTGGCTGCTGGAGTATCTCGGTCACCGCCAGGTCAGCGTGCTCAATGGCGGCTTTCCCGCCTGGGAGCGGGAAGGCTGGACGGTCAGCCAAGAGGCGCCGACGGTCGAGCCCACCGAGTTCCCGATCAACCTGACGCCGCGCCGGGCCGCCTCGGCCGACTGGCTGATGGAACGGCGCGACGATCCGTCCGTCGTGGTCATCGACGTGCGGCCGACGCCGCTGTTCGAGGAAGGTCACATCCCGTGGGCGCGCAACATCCCGTGGGCCCAGAACCTGAACGAAGACGGCACCATGCGGTCCGCCGAGGACCTGTTGGCCCACTTCGCCGCCCATGGCGTGACGCCGGACGACAACATTGCCGTTCACTGTCAGAACGGCAAGGCGTCCGCCCATTCGTACCTGACCTTGCGTCTGCTGGGCTTCCAGCAGGTTCGCAGCTACGACCGGTCCTGGGCCGAATGGGGCCACGCCTACGACCTGCCGACAGCGAGTTCGACTGACGGCTGATCGACGGCAGATAGCGGTTTGAAGGCCGGGGTGTCTCGATGGTTCGAGGCACCCCGGTCGTCGTTTTAGGCGGTGGCTGCCGCCGCTTGGTCTTCCAACTGGCTGACCAGTTCGGGCGGCAGAGAGAGGCGGCTGGCCAAGCCTTCGAGATAGGCCTGCTCCATCGGGTGGTCCGGGTCGATGGCCAGCCGGGAGGCGAGGTAGAGCTCGGCCGCCTGTTCCGGACCATCCGCCAAGTCGGCGATATCCTGCAGGCTTGGCGGCTTGGCCAAGGCATCGAAAACGAAGGCCTTGTCTTCGGCATCAAGGGGCAATTGGCCGACCTGATCGAAGATCACGCGCTGCTCGTCCGGGCCGATATGGCCGTCGGCGTTGGCGGCCGCGATCATCGACATGACCAGCGCCAGTTCGAACGGCCTGCCGTCGCGCGCCGGCGCCGTTTCCGGCAGGAACTTCGATCCCTCAGGCGGCGGTTCCGGCGGATCGCTGGCGAGCTCTGCCGGCGCGGCCTGGGCCGCTGGGCCGGGCGTCCCCGACTGGGGCGCCTGCTTGCCCGATTGCCAGTTCTGATAGGCGCGATGTGCCAGCGCGCCCAATACGGCGGCACCGCCATAGCCCGCAACGCCGCCGGCGACCTTGCCGACCTTCTTGCGCACTTTCTTGTTGCCGATCAGCAGGCCAAGCACGCCGCCGGCCGCGAGGCCCCCCGCGACGCCGGTCATCCCGCTATCGGCCAGACGGTTCCGGGCGCCCTGCACCGCCTCGGTGGCGCGGCCGCCCGCGTTGGGGCCTAGAAACTGTTCGAGAATGCCTTGTGGGTTCATGTCTTCCTCTTATTCGGACCGTGCCGGAGATAGGGAGGGGCAGGGCAAATCACAATTGGCCCGGGCACGCGACATCGCGTCACGAGGGCCTTTTGTCGCGGAACGGCGGGCTCTCGGTCCGATCGATGGTGCGGGACGGGTTGCCATTTAGGTTGTCCGGTCTATTGACTCTCTCCTAATCAATGTTCTTGAATTGTTCTGGGTCAGAGGATGGGTGTTTTCGCCGAGTTTGCCGGGCTTCGTGCCTGTGGGGTTGCGGTGGATTTACCCGCAATTTGGATGCCGTTGACGGCCAATGACAGGCCGTGAGCGGGCTGCGATATGGGTCGTCGTCACGTCTATCAGTTGGAGGATCTGGGCTCGCGCTACGAGGTGCGTTTGTCGGCCTTGCGCGAGTGGCACGTGGTCAGAATCCGCTGCTTCAGCTGCGAGCGGGTTGGCGATGTCTATCCGAAGACCCTGAAGCGCCAGTTCGCGGTCGACACAAGACTGATCGATCTACAGCCGAAGTTCCGCTGCCGCCGCTGCGGCAACAGCGAGCTGAACTTGTGGAAGATCTACCGCTTGCCGCGAGACCCGTGACCCGGGGCAGCCGGTCGTTGCTCGCCAAAGCCACGTGCCCACAACCCCAAGGCGACGACAACCGGCCTAATTGCCACCTGCCGGCAGCGCCTCGATGGATAGGATCGACAGCCCCTCCGGCAGCGGGCCGTGGGCAAGGATGTTGGCCATCTCGTTCGCCTGTTGCTCGGTGAAGGCGCCGGAGATCATCGCGCGGCCGCCGCGGATGGGTTCTTGTATAACCGGTGCTGAGAGAACCTGACCATCCACCACGATGGCGAGCGGCAGGCCAATCATCTCCTCGGTGATTTCTCCGAACCGTTCGGCGCCGCGATTGGTGAGCGAAAAGGTGATCGTCCAGTCGCCGTAGGTCGAGATCTCAGCATCAGCGGAGGCCAACTCTGCGTTGCCCAACAGCGGGGCTGGATCGACGATGTGGGTCGTCAGGCCGTCGGCATCCGGCAGGCGCGTCAAGCTCTCCGGCAACTTTTCATCGGACCCGTGCGAGACGTCGACCCTGACGAAACTCAGGTCACCCGGCTGAAGCAGCGGACCCACCAGGGCTGTGGGTTCGTCGGCGGTTTCGATCTCCAGAACAAGAACGTCGGGCGGTGCTGCCGCGAGAGAAAAGCCGCAGGCCTCGCTGCCCTCTAGCCGTTCCTCCAAGGCCTCAACGGCCTCCAGTGCAAGCGGCCCCGCTCCGCCAACCATCACCTCGTAACGCGGTGCTGGCTCGGCGCAAGCCTCCATCGTGGCCGCCGTGATTGATGTGCCATCGGCACAGGCCGCCGTACCCAGCAGAAGGCGGCACATCAGCAGGGCAAGCGACGTGGTTTCGACGACCGTTTGCTCCATCTCGCAGCTCCCTCGACCACCGTTCGAAAGCGATCAGATCAAGCGCCTGATGACGGTGTCAAACTACGCTGCAATAGCGCTCGCCGCAAATCCGCAAGACTTCCTCCGGCGGCTTCTTCCACCAGGTTTCCGCGCTGAAGATTTCGACCTCCGCATGGCCGTCATAGCCGGCTTTCTCGACCATCGCGCGGATGGCGGGGATGTCGATGACACCGTCGCCCATCATGCCGCGGTCGAGCAGCAGATCGGTCGTCGGCACCAGCCAGTCGCAGACGTGAAGCCCGAGGATGCGGTCGCCGGCGCGGGCGATCTCGGTCGCCAGGGCCGGGTCCCACCAGACATGGTAGATATCGACCGCGACGCCGATGCCATCGCCAAGCATGTCGCAGAGATCATTGGCCTGGCCAAGCGTGTTCACACAGGCCCGGTCGGCCGCATACATCGGGTGCAGCGGCTCGATCGCGAGCGTGACGCCGGCGGCGCGCGCCTCCGGCAGCAATGTCGCCAGCGCCTCGGCCACTTGCTCACGCGCGGCCGGCATGTCCTTCGAGCCGGGCGCCAGACCGCCGACCACCAGCACCAGGCATTGGGCGTCCAAGGTCGCCGCCTCGTCGATCGCTGTCCGGTTGCTGTCGAACATGGCCTGGCGTTCGGCATCGGTCGACCAGGTGAACATGCCGCCCCGGCACACGCCGGTGACGGTCAAATCCTCGCCCTTGATCAGCCGCTCGGTCTCGTCAAGCCCGATATGGGCGATCTGGTCCCGCCACGGGGCGACGCCGGTAATGCCGAAACGGCGACATGCGGGGATGATCTCCGCCAGTGTCCATTGCTCGCGCACCGTCGCGGTGTTGAGCGACAGGCCGGCGAGGGGGCCGTCAAGCGTGACGCTCACCGCTCGATGCCGGCATGGATGGAAAGCCAGCCGGCGAAGCGGTCTGCGGCTTGGGCTGGGTCGTCCAGCAGGCCGGCGGCATCGGCCAGGCGGAACAGTTCGGCGAAGTGCAGCGCCGACCGGGCACTTTCCTGGCCGCCGACCATGGTGAAGGCGGGCTGATGGCCGTTCAGCCAGGCCAGAAACACCACGCCCGTCTTGTAGAAACGGGTCTGCGCCGCGAAGATATGCCGTGCCAAGGGCACGGTCGGGGCCAACAGGGCGCGGTATCGGTCCGTATCCCCCTCAGCCAGCGCGGCCAGGGCGGCCGAGGCGACCGGCGCGATGCTGTCGAAGATGCCCAACAGCGCGTCGGAGGCGTGCTCGCCATCGCCCTCGATCAGTTCGGGATAGTTGAAATCGTCGCCGGTATACATGCGCACGCCCTTGGGCAGGCGTCGGCGCATGATGATTTCCTTGTCCTTGTCCAACAGCGAGATCTTGATGCCGTCGATCTTGGCGGCGTTTTCCTCGATGATGGTCAGGCAGTTCTCCATCGCAGCATCGATGTCGTCATTGCCCCAATAGCCGGCCAGGGCCGGGTCGAACATGTCACCCAGCCAGTGCAGGATCACCGGCTCGCTCACCTGGCCCAGGATCCGGCCATAGACCGAGGCGTAGTCGTCGGAGCTTCGGGCCTTGGCCGCCAGCGCCCGGCTGGCCATGACGATCATCCGGCCGCCCTCGGCCGCGACCGCCTCGATCTGTTCCAGATAGGCCAGAACCACGTCGTCGATCGTGACATGGTCGGTCAAGACGAGATGGTCCGTGCCGACGCCGCTGAAGACCATCGCGTCGCTGCGCGTCCGCGCCTCGGCGATCGAACGCCGGATCAGCTCGCGCGCCGTCAACCAGTCCAGCCCCATGCCGCGCTGGGAGGTGTCCATGGCTTCGGCAACGGCCAGACCCAGATCCCAAAGGTGGTGGCGGAAGGCCAGCGTCCGGTCCCAATCGACCGCGCTCTCGATCCACGGGTCGTGCGCCGCCATCGGGTCGGCCACCACGTGGGCGGCACCGAAGGCAATGCGGTTGAACCGATGGGGCGGTTTCGGCCGCTCAACCGGCGTCCCGGACAGGGTGTAGCTCTCCGTCCCGCCGGTGGGCAGGGGCAGGGTCAGGCTCGTCATGCTCTCAGTCCTCCAGGGTCGGGACGTCCAACCAACGCCGTTCGGCCCAGCTTTTTAGCCCCAGCTCCGCCAGTTGCACACCCTTCGCACCCTCCAACAGCGTGTAGCGGTAGGGGGCATCTTCCAGCACGTGGCGCAGGAACATCTCCCACTGGCTCTTGAAGCCGTTGTCGGTTTCCTGATTGTCGGGGACCTGCTGCCATTGCTCGAAGAAGTTCAGGGTCTGGCGCTGGTCCGGGTTCCATACCGGGCGCGGCGTCGCCTGGCGCGGCTGGACCCAGCAATCGAACAGCCCGGCGACCGCGCTGCCATGGGTGCCGTCGGCGTGGAAAGTGACCAGATCATCCCGCCGTACCCGCGTGGTCCAGGAGCTGTTGATCTGCGCGATCACGCCGCCCTCGAGTTCGAAGGTCGCGTAGGCCGCGTCGTCCGCATCGGCGGCGTAGCCCTTGCCGGCCTCGTCGACCCGCTCCGGGATATGCGTGGCGCCCAGGCAGCTCACGGCCTTGACCTCGCCGAACAGACTGTCGAGCACATAGCGCCAATGGCACAGCATATCCAGGATGATGCCGCCGCCTTCCGCCTTGCGATAGTTCCAGGACGGGCGCTGGGCCGGTTGCCAGTCGCCCTCGAACACCCAATAGCCGAACTCGCCGCGCACCGACAGCAGCCGGCCGAAAAACCCGCTGTCGCGCAGCATCGCCATCTTGCGCAGTCCCGGCAGGAACAGCTTGTCCTGAACGACGCCGTGCTTGATGCCCGCATCGCGCGCGGCGTGATAGACGGACAGGGCATCTTCCAGGGAGTCGGAAACCGGCTTTTCGCAATAGACGTGCTTGCCTGCAGCGATCGCCTGCTTCAGCAGGTCGGTGCGCAGTTGGGTCGAAGCCGCATCGAAGAAGATGGTGTCGTCGGGGTTGGCCAGCGCCGCCGCCATGTCCGTCGTCCAGCGGGCCACGCCGTGTTGCTTGGCCAACCGTTCGATCTTGTCCGGATTGCGCCCGACGATGATCGGGTCTACCTGGACTCGCCGCCCGTCGCTCAGTGTCAGGCCGCCCTGGTCGCGGATCGCCAGGACCGAGCGGATCAGGTGCTGGTTCATACCCATGCGGCCGGTTACGCCGTGCATGATGATGCCAATGCGGTCGTCAGCCGCCATGAAGATCTCCCCCCATCCTAAGTGTTGAGCCAGCGGTCGCGGTGCTTCGCGACAAAAGCGTCGTCGTTCAAATCCGGGTAGGCCGCGTAGACCCGATCGATCTCCGCGTCCTGTCCCGGGCCTAGCCCTTCGTTTGGGTCAAGGCACCAAATGCCCTCCAACAGGCCTTGGCGGCGCAGGACCTCATGCAGGCCTGCGATGACGCCGCGATAGTCGTTCGCGGCATCGAAAAAGGCGCCGTTGGCGTCCGTCGTGTCGGCGTCCCGTGTCAGCCAGCCGCGGTCCAAGGCCCCGTCCGGCAGCGCCTTGATTTCATCGACCATTCTGACCGCGCTGTGCGTCCAAACCGACCAATGGCCCAGAAGACCACCGACGATCCTAACGTCGACCGGTTCGCCGTCACGCAGCACGGAATAGGGGGTCAGCAGGTCAAGCACGATGTGATCGTCATTGCCGGTATACAGCGCAATCCGGTCCTCGGCGCCGGCCGCGACGACGCCCTGGATCACGTCCAATGTCCGGTATCGGTTGAACGGCGCTATCTTGATGCCGACGATGTTGTCGAGCGCGGCAAACTCGCGCCAGAAGGCGCGCGATAACACACGGCCGCCAACCGCCGGCTGCAGATAGAAACCCATCACCGGCATGACAGCGGCGACCGCCCGGACGTGGTCGATCATCTCGCCGTCGCTGGCGCTGTCGAAGCCGGCCAGACTGAGCAGCACGGCGTGATACCCAAGGTCGCGCGCGATCGTCGCCTCGGCCACGGCCTGACGGGTCGGGCCGATGGCGCCGGTGACCAGGAATGTCGGACGCGATACCCAAGACGCTGCCTCTTCGGCGGCCAGCCTGAGAACCGGTTCGAACAGGTTCGCTTGCCGGATCGCGAACTGGGTCGTGTGCACGCCGACCGCCAAGCCGACGACACCGGCGTCGAGATAGTACCGGCTCAGCGCGCGCTGACGCCGTTCGTCCAGCGTGCGGTCGGCTGTCAGCGCCAGCGGATGGGCCGGTATCACACCGCCGCGCCTGAAGGCGGCCAAAGCCTCGCTCGGAATGTCCCCAATCTGCATGGTATCTCGGAATCAGAAAGTAACTAATCAGTTACTTACAGTGTGTGCTGGAAGCCGTCAATCGCATCTATCGACCGTGATTGATTTCTGGTTCAGGGCGGGACGTTCAGGGCCGGAGGTACCCCAGGATCAGGTCGACAACATGCTGACGACGTTGCCTGAGCGCGCCCGGCGCCTCCAGCTGGCGGTTGAAAATCGCCGACAGCGTATGCCGGTTGGAAAAATAGAAATAGCTGATGCCGGCGATCGAGATGTAGAGTTGAACGGGGTCGACACCAGTGCGGAACTGCCCGCTGGCTGCGCCCCGCTCCAGCAACTCCGAGATCAACTCAACCAACGGCATGTTCAGGCTGCGGGCTACATTGGACGACCGAACATGGGCCGCGCCATGCAGGTTTTCCTCGTTCAGCAGCTTCACGAATTCGGGGTGCCGCAAGAACCAGTCAAAGCTGAACGCCACCAATTGGCCCATGGCCACGACAGGGTCCCGGCTGGTCAGTTGCAGGTCGGCCTCGCTGCCCCTGATCCGGGCATAGGTGTTCTCCAGCACCGCCTGGAACAGCCCATCCTTTGAGCCGAAATAGTGATAGATCATGCGCTTATTGGCACCCGAACGACGGGCGATATCGTCGGTGCGCGCGCCTTCCAGCCCTTTGGCCGCGAACTCCTGCGTCGCGGCACTAAGAATGCTGGCCCGCGTCCGTTCCGGGTCGCGGGTCGCCCGCTCCGCCGCCTTTCCAGGGGCAGAGGCGGTGGGCTTTATGTCAGTAGTTGCCGTCACGTACTTCGAAATGGGTAGGTTTGCCGAGAGATCCACCCCCTGATTTGACCCAAGCCGCGGTCCAGTCCAGTAATTTGGCCAACGGCACCGTTGGATATCCGAAAAGGCGAGTCTGTTCGGCGGTGTTCACCAGCCAGGCCGTTGCCGCCTCGTCGCCTTCGATGATGGGTTTTCTGTCCAGCCTTTCGCCCATCGCCGCCGCCATCGCCCGCACGCTGGCGACCTCGGGTCCGGAGACATTCAAAGGGGTCGTCGGTGTCGTGCAATGCTTCAGCGCCCGCAAGGCGCAGGCGTTGGCATCCCCTTGCCAGATGACGTTGACGTGGCCCATGGCCACGGAAATCGGCTGGCCATCGCGGACCAGGGTAGCGACATCATGTAGCACGCCATAGCGCATGTCGATGGCGTAGCTGAGACGCAGCAGCCGTCCCGGCGTGTCGAAGCGGCTGCTGTAATATTCGAACATGCGCTCGCGCCCGACACAGGATGCGGCATATTCGCCCGGCGGCGGCGTTGGCGGCGTGGCTTCGGTGGCGCCTTGATGCCGGATATCGACGAACGGATAGACGCAGGCCGTGGAGAAGGCGACGATGCGCGCCTTGGCGAAGTGTTCCGCCACGATCGCCGGCACCAGGGCGTTCATGGCCCAGGTCAGCGGCTGATTGCCTGACGAGCCGAACTTTCGGCCGGCCATGAAGATCACGTTTTCCGTCACCTCCAGCCGCGCGACGGCGGCGCGATCCAGCAGATCGCAGGCGACGGTCTCAACGCCGGCCGCCTCCAAACGCGCCTTGACGGCTGCATCGGTGAAGCGGGCGACGCCGATAACGCGCTTTTCCGGCGCCGCGCGCTTGGCCAGGATGGCCAGCGACGGCCCCATTTTGCCGCCCACGCCCAGCACCGTGACGTCGCCGCCGACCGACTTCAGGTCGGCGATCAGGTCCGGGCTGGGCCGGGTCATGAAGTCGTCGAGCGCGGCCTCGTCGGCGAACCCTTCGGGCAGGTCGGTCATCAGGCGGGTTCTCCTTCAAGCATGGAAAAGTGCCAGTCGGCCTCGGCGATGCCGCTGTCCATATCCGGCGGCGCGCCGACGCCCAGCCCCGGCACCTGCAGCGAGCCGATCGACAGCATCCCGTCGCGGATCTTGAGCGCGACGGTATCCCTGTGGCGTTCGTAGAGGTCGGGATGCTGGGCCAGGGCCTGGAAGCGTTCGGCGCCCGGCAAATGGTCCAGGCCCCGGAAGTAATGGTGGCCATTGCGCTCCACATGGGGGATGCCCAGCGTGGCCACCACGGCGAGGTCGGCTTGCAAGGGAACGATGGCGAGGTTGGTCAGGTCTTCGGCGGACTGGAAATAGCTGGCGCGCGCCGAGCGCCGGTTGTGATGGTCTGCCAAAGCCAGGTTCAGGAACGAGCGATAGACGCTCTTGCAGTTCTTGTGGCTGACGCCGTGGTAGCCGAGCGCGACGGCGTCGGCATAGGCCTCGGTCCAGCCGTCCGCCTCGTCGATCAGCAGGGGTTTGCCGATGGCCGCGAGGGCCGGCGCCGGCAGTGGCTCCGCCATGGCGACCGCGCGGTCGAGCGGCTGTTCGATGAACAGAATGGCGTCGTAGAAATCGTCCAAGGCAGGCGTTGATCGAACCTGTTCGATCAGCGCGACGAAGTCGTCGATCTGCTTGTACTGTTCGTTGCCGTCCAGCGTGATCGCGATCGGCCGACCGGCGTTTGCGACGATCGAAGCGATCTGCGTCAGCCGATCGATGTCGGCGTCCCGATCGCCCGCGACCTTAACCTTCAGGTATCGCAGCCCGTCGATCCGAAGATATTCCTCCAACGTCGTCGGAAAGCCGTCGTCGGGCAGATCGTCCGACGCTGCGTCGGCGGCGGTGATCGGGTCGACCAAGCCGACCGTGTGGCGCAGCGCCACCGTGTCGAGCGGCCGGTCGGGAAGGGCCTCCAAATGCTCATCGGGCTCCAGCACCGGAAAGATGTTTCGGCAGTTGATGCCCAGCATCCCCTTGCGCACCAGCGCGTCGAACGGCAGCCCCGCCAGCCGGCCCGCAGCGTCGATGACAGCCCGTTCCAGCATCGAGGCGCCAAAGGAAGCCCCCAGCCTGTTGAACCCGTCCGCCAGCGCCCGCCGCTCAATCTCGTGCCGCGTGTCGCGCCAAAGGCCAAACGCCGTATCAGGTTTTGCGTCGGCGTAGACCTCTCGCGCGTGCCTCAGCGCCATCAGCAGGTCGGCAACGTTGTCGGCCGGCGTCTTTTCCGGTGTCTTGTCGAACCATTTGTAGGCCAGGATGTCTGACGCGTAGCCCCTGCCGGTCTGGCCATCCTCGGTTTCGACGGTAACTTCCAGCAGGCTCACGGGGGCTGCCGTCATGGTCACGACGCCGAAGCGAAACGGCATGCGCGCAAAGGCGTTGCGGATGACCAGCCGGCTGTCCCGAACCCGCAGGCGTGGCGCGTTCGATGTCATCGCGTTTGCTCCTGAACACCGCGCAGATAGCCGGCCGCGACCGCCGCCGTGGTCGGTCCGTCGGGGATGTAGTCGAAGGGTTCGACCGAAACCGGCCCGGTGAACCCGACATCGGCGAGGGCCGCGAAGACGGGACCGAACCGATCGTCACCCTGGCCGGGTGCGCGGCGGCTGCGGTCGTTGACCTGAATGTGCGCGAGGTGTCCTGTCGGCCACCATTGGCGGATCAGGTCGGCCACCGGCCGATCCTCGGCAAGCGCGGCGGCCGACGTGTCGATCATGGTCTTGAAGGCCGGTTTGCCGATCTCCTTCACCATCGCGACCGCCTCGGCGACCGTGTTGATGAACGCCGTCTCGCGCGGGGCGAGCGGTTCCAGGCAATAGGTCACGCCGGCCTTTTCGGCCGCCTCGGCCGCGACGCGGAAGCATCGAAGCGCATTGGCGCGCGCGGCCTCGGGCGACACGGCATCTTCCAATCGGCGCTGGGCCGGCGAGCCGTGCACGAGCACCGTCCCGCCGAGCGCCGCGCACATGTCGACCAGGGCACGCAGGACGTCCGTCGTGCGTTCTCTCAGGCCGGCATCGTCGGTGGTGATCGACAGGCCTGCGGGTGCGACCAGCAGCCAGTGCAGCCCAGTGATGCGCAAGCCATGATCCTCGGCGATCGTGCGATAGCTATGAAGTGCGCTGTCGGGCAGCCGGTGGGGTTCGTCCGACAGGGTGAAGGGCGCGACCTCAAGGCCGACATAGCCGAGTCGGGCGGCCAGCTTGCACTGGTCGGCGAAGTCCAGGTCGCGCACCACCTCGTTGCAAAGGCTCAGATCCAGCATCTTCTATCCCGGCAGTCTGACGTAGAACAGTCGCTCAAAGACGAACTCGACACCCGCACCCGTCACGGCCGCGATGGCAGCGGCAATCGCGATGTTGGGCAGGGGCGGCAGCTTGCCGAGCGCCATCGCCTCGGTGGCTACCACGAAGGCAAAGACGAAGGCCATGGTCGCCAGCCAGAACGGCAGCCAGCCGAACAGACCAAGCGCATAGCCAAGCGTCAGGGCCAAAACCAACGCAACCCGCCGGACCGAGGCGGAGCGGACGAAGCCGCCGATCGTATCGGCCGTGAGATCCAGCCGCCAACCGCCGCGCAGGATCGAGCGGATCAGCATGGCGAGCCCGCACAGGGTCAGGATCGCGCCCAACATGCCCGGCACGATGCCCGGCACCGTGTAGGGATTGACGTTCAGGTGATCGAGCCTGGGCAGGCGCAGGCTCTCCACCAGGACGGCGATGCCGAACGCGGTCAGCACGATGGCCGAGACGAAGTCCAGCCGATCCATGCGGCTTGCCTTCATGGCCCGTCTCCGTCCCGCCGCCCGCCCAGCATCCTGGCCATCAGGCGCCGCGTGCCGGGCATGCTGAGAATGATGAACAGCAAGGCGGACCCGAACAGGACGATGCTGATCGGCCGGGTGAAGAACGGCGTCAGGTCGCCGTCGGTCAGCACCAGGCCGCGCCGCAGGCTCTTGTCCAGGATATCGCCCAGCACGATGCCCAGGATAAGGGGCGCCATGGGGTATTTCAGCTCGCGCAGGATGAAGCCCAGCACGCCGAACACCAGCATGACCCAGACATCGAAGGTGCGGCTGGCGATGGCGAAGGCGCCGACGGTGCAGAGCACGAAGATGACCGGCATCAGCCGTTCTCGCGTGACCCTCAATACCAGCAGCAATGGCCTCGTCAGCAGCAGGCCGAGCACGAACATCGCGCAGGTCGCCAGGAACACCATGGCGACGACGGAAAAGACGAAGTCCGGAAACTCGATCATGATCAGCGGGCCTGGCCGGATGCCGTGGATGATCATGGCCGCCAGCAGGACGGCGGCCGGGGCGGAACCGGGCACGGCCAGCGTTAGAACGGGGATCAGCGCGCCGGGTACCGCTGCATTGTTGCCTGTCTCCGCCGCCATCAGCCCCTCGACCGAACCCTTGCCGAATTGGTTCTTCTCGCGGGAGGTCTGGCGCGCCGCCGCGTATGACGCCCAGGCGCCCATGTCCTCGCCGACGCCGGGCACCAGGCCCATGAAGGTGCCGATCAGGCCCGATCGGATGGCCGTGATGCGGTAGCGCACCGCTTGGCGGATGCCTGTCCAGATACTGCCGACCTTGCCGCGTACCACCTCATAGGATTGCTGGCGCATTACTGTCAGGATCTCGGCAAAGCCAAAGGCACCGACCATGGCGGGCAACAGGCCGATGCCGCCGGCCAGATCGGTGGAGCCGTATGCGAAACGCGGCACCGCATGGATGCCCTCTTGCCCGATCATGGCGACGAAGAGGCCCAAGAAGCCGGCGATCCAGCCCTTCAGCGGGTCGTCCAGGGCCGTCAGCTGGCCGGCGATCAAGACGCCGAATACCGCCAGCCAGAAGAACTCGAACGCGCCGAACGACAGCGCGAATTCGGCCAGCGCCGGCGCGACGACCGCGAGTGCCAGCATGCCGATCAAGCCGCCGACGAACGAGCCTGTCGTGGCGATCGCCATGGCGCGTCCGGCCTGGCCGGATCGGGCCAGCGGATAGCCGTCCAGCGAGGTCGCGGCGTTGGCCGGCGTGCCCGGAATGTTCAAGAGAATGGCACTGCGGCTGCCGCCATAGATGGCGCCGACATACATGCAGATCAGGATCAGGATCGCCCGATCCGCCTCCATCTGAAACGTCAGCGTCGTCATCAGGGCGACACCCAACGTCGCGGTCAGCCCCGGCAGCATGCCGACGACGATGCCCAGCAACGTCGCCCAGAAAACGTCGATGATGGCGAAGCTGATGACGAAGCCGCCAATGGCGGACAGGAACGATTCTAGGCCGGCCAATTGACCATCTCTCGGTTCTTGGGCAGCGCGGCGGCCGGCACGATTGTTGATGCAGAAAGCCCCCGACGCCGGCTGTCAGCGCCAGGGGCAGCTTTGGTCATGAGCCGCTTACGGCCGGGCGATGCCGTAATCCTCCGGATTGTTGGGCGCCTGACCGCTATCGAACAGCAGCCAGACATTCTGCTCCAGGATCGGCCTGACGGCGGCTTGCGCATCGTCGCCCATCGACGGGTCGAAGAAGGCGCCGCGATTGGCTGCATACTCGGCGAGCGCATCGGAGTTGACGATCACGTCGGCCCAGACCGCGTCCATGGTCTCCGTCACCTCGGCCGGCACGTCCGCCGGTGCCCAGATGCCGAAATAGTTGTTGGCGGTCTGAATGTCCGGCAGCCAGTCCGTGATCGCCGGGATCGAGCCGTAACCCTCCAGCTCAAGCGGCGCGCTGGCCACGACGGCCAGCGGCACGATGCGCCCGGCGCGGATCATTTCCGCCTGCTCCGACGCAAGCTGGGTGGTGATGTTGGTCTCGCCCGCGACCGTGGCCAGCACGGCCGGGTTGCCGCCATCATAGGTGACATGCCGGTATTCGACGTCACCTGCCTGGGCGATCGCTTGCATGGCGTTGTGCCCGCCGGAGGTGACACCCGCCGTGGCCACGGTGACCTCACCCGGACTGGCCTGCATGGCCGCCACCAGGTCGCCGAAATCGTCATACCCGGCATCGGGATTGGCCCCGACGACCGCCACGTTCGCAATGTGCAGGTAGAGGTTCCAATCCTCGATCGGCACGTCGAGCATGTCCAAAACCGGATAGCTGCCGAGATCGACCGCCGCACCCGCGGCCCAGGTCAGCCCGTCATGCGGCGCCTGCCACGCGTTCGTGGTGCCGACCGAACCGGACGCACCCGGTTGGTTGACGATGACCACGGTCTGGCCCAGCGCCTGTTCCAACTCGCCCGCCAGCACGCGGGTCACGCTGTCGGTCGACCCGCCGGCCGACCAAGGCACGATGATGGTAACGGGCTCGGCGGGCTGCCAGGCATTGTCCTGGGCAAAGGCAGGTCCGCTGACGGCCAAAATGGCGGCGGAAATCAGCAAGGTGCGTTTGATCGACACGGTCGTCCTCCCCTTCATCGTCCATCGGATCGGTCCCGTGGACTTAAGTAACTCACTGGATACTTAAGAGAATGAGAGCAAGCCGTGTCCGGTGTCAAGACACCTGCATCAGGCCCCTTTCAGAAGGGTTTCGGCCGTGGCTTTGTCCGTGATCAACCCGGTCAGAAGGCCGCCGTGCAAAGCGGCGCGTATTGCCTGGGTCTTGTCCGGCCCGCCCGCCACCGCGATTGTCGGACTGGCCGGCGGGGCTTGCGGCCGCGTTCCCATCAGCCGGTCGACAATGCCGCTTTTAATCCACGCGCCGTCCGCATCGAACGGCCAGCTGATCAGCTCGCCGACAGCACCCGCGTCAAGCAACTCTCCAACCTCCGCCTCATCCAAAAAGCCGTCGGCCTGGATGGGCGCGTTCCAGCAAACCTGGCCGACGCCGACAACGAAGGCCTTGGCCTGCGTCGCCAGATTGCGCACGGTTTCGACCGACCGCTGCGTGAGCAGCAGTTCCTTCTCCGCGATACTGCCCGCAACCACCGGCGTCGGCATGGGATAGCATTGCGCGCCGGTCCGGTCGGCAAGCCGTACCGCGACGTCGAAGGGGCTGGCCCGCCCGTCGCCAGTCATGTTGCCGACCAGCGATAGAATACGGTGTTGCGGACGGTTGATCGGCGTCAGCTCCTCGACCGCCGCCCGAAGGGTTCGACCGGTGCCGAAACCCAACACGATCGGCGCCTGCGATGCCAGCAACTGCTCCAGATAGGCCGCCGCGGCGACGCCCAACCCATGGCGAACGTCGGGTCCGTCATCCGGCGTCACGTCGGCATAGTCCAGCCGAAAGCGGTCGCGAAGCGCCTCGGTCAGGGCAACGCATTCGGCGATCGGATGGTCCAGCCGGAACTTGATCAGCTTTTCACTGACGGCCAATGCCACCAGCCGTTGGGCGGCTTGACGCGAGACCTGCAGCTTTCGTGCAATCGCGTCTTGGGTATCGCCGTTGATGTAGTAGTACCAGCCGGCCTTGGCCGCGAGGTCCAACCGTCGATCCTGTTTTTCCACCGGCATTCTCGCAATTCTAGCAGTCGGCCCAGGGCGTGGTCGCGTCTTGCTCAACAGACGGGCGATTGTTCCCATTCATGCGCAGGACTTCTTTGCGAACCAATCCACCACAGAATGTCGACGAACAGCAACCTTCGGGCCATTCGTCCACGCGGTTGAGATATTTCTTGCATCTGCAGAATTAGGGCATATGATCAGTTAAAGGGCAAATGCTCAATCACAGAAATGCCACTAGGGAGGAGAGCGATGATTAAGTCCGTGAAGTCAGCCGCGGTGTTGAGTTCGACCATGGCGCTTGCGGTGGCGCTTGGCGCGGCCGTGCCGGCCATGGCCCAGACCACGGTCACGATCGCCACGGTGAACAATGGCGACATGGTCGTGATGCAGGGCCTGTCGAGCGCGTTCGAGGCCGCCAATCCGGATATCGAGCTGGAATGGGTCGTGCTTGAGGAGAACGTGCTGCGCCAGCGCGCGACCACGGACATCGCCACGGGCGGCGGTCAGTTCGACGTCATGACGATCGGCACGTACGAGGTGCCCATCTGGGCAGCCGAAGGCTGGCTGACCGCAATGGACAATTTGCCGGACGACTACCGGCTCGATGACGTGCTGGAACCGGTGCGCGCGGGCCTGTCCTATGACGACACGCTTTACGCCCTGCCGTTTTATGCCGAAAGCTCGATGCTGTTCTATCGGTCGGACGTCTTTGCCGATGCCGGCATCGAGGTGCCGGACCAGCCGACCTATGACCAGGTTGCCGAATGGGCTGCCGCGATCCACGATCCGGATAACGAGTTCTATGCCATTTGCCTGCGCGGCAAGCCGGGCTGGGGCGAGAACATGGCCTTCCTGTCCACCCTCGTGAACACGTTCGGCGGCCAGTGGTTCGACATGGATTGGAACCCGCAGCTCGACAGCCCGGAATGGGCGGCGGCCGTGAACTTCTACGTCGATCTCTTGAACAATTACGGCCCGCCGGGCGCCAGCTCCAACGGCTTCAACGAGAACCTGGCGCTGTTCTCCACCGGTCGCTGCGGCATGTGGATCGATGCGACCGTGGCCGCCGGCATGCTGTTCAATCCGGATCAAAGCCAGGTCTCCGACCAGCTTGGCTTCGCCCGGGCGCCGATTGACGTGCATCCGGTGGGGTCGAACTGGCTCTGGTCATGGGCACTCGCCATTCCGGCGTCGAGCGATGCGGCGGACGCCGCTACACGCTTCGTCACCTGGGCCACGTCGCAGGATTACATCGAGCTTGTGGCCGAAAACAACGGTTGGGTTGCGGCGCCTCCTGGGACCCGGATCAGCACGTACGAAAACCCCAACTATCAAGAGGCAGCACCCTTTGCCGGCTCGGTTCTCGCGGCCATCCAATCGGCCGATCCGATCAACACGACGGCCAACCCGAAGCCCTATTCAGGCGTTCAGTACGCTGGGATTCCAGAGTTTCAGGCCATCGGTGCGACGGTCGGTCAGATGATGGCGGCCGCCCTGACGGGGCAGATGTCCGTCGAGCAGGCGCTGGCCAGTGCCCAGTCGTCGACCGAGCGGGTAATGCGCCAGGCCGGCTACATCGACTGACCGTCGACGGGCCGGGAAACGGCCGGCGGGGCGCATCCCGCCGGCCGACAGGACCGGTGCGCCTTAATCTCTTGATACCAACGCACGGCTGATTGGGGGGATCGGAAGATGGCTCTGTTCCGACGAGAAACGCAGCGTCGCGTCAATACGCTGCCGCTGGTTGCCCCTTCGGTCGGTGTGCTGCTGATCTGGATGATCATCCCCCTGGTGATGACCATCTGGTTCTCGCTTCAGAACTACAATCTGATCGTCCCGACCATTCGCGGTTTCGCCGGTCTGGACAACTACGCCTATCTGCTCGACGACCCGGCACTGTGGACCGCGATGATCAACACGCTGGTCCTGGTCGGCTCGGTGCTGGCGATCACGGTGGTGTTCGGCACCTTGTTTGCCGTCCTGTTGAACCAGGATTTTTGGGGCGTCGGTGCCGCCCGGCTGTTCATCATCGCGCCGTTCTTCGTCATGCCGACGGTCAGCGCGCTGATCTGGAAGAACATGCTGATGCATCCGGTCAACGGCCTGTTCGCTTGGATCACACGATCGCTGGGTCTGCCGCCGGTCGACTGGTTTGCCGACGTGCCGATGCTGTCGGTCATCATCATCGTGGCCTGGCAGTGGATTCCCTTCGCGACCCTCATCCTGCTCACCGCCCTCCAATCCTTGGACGAGGAGCAGAAGGAGGCGGCGCGCATGGACGGCGCCGGGCCGCTGTCGATGTTCTACTTCATCATCCTGCCCCATCTCGGCCGGTCGATCACCGTGGTGATCATGATCGAGACGATCTTCCTCTTGACCATCTTCGCCGAGATCTTCGTCACCACGTCCGGCGGCCCCGGCCTGGCCACCACCAACCTGGCGTTCTTCATCTACATCCGCGCGCTGCTTGAGTTCGATGTCGGCGGCGCCTCGGCGGGCGGCGTGATCGCGATCATCCTGGCCAACATCGTCGCCATCTTCCTGGTCCGCTCGGTGGCCCGGAACCTGGACGCCTGAGGGGGAGGATCGCACGATGCCTACAAGCCAGCGCCACAAACTGATGATGAGCCTTCTTGGCTGGGTCGTCGCTTTCCTGGTGTTCTTTCCGATCCTTTGGATGTTCCTGACCAGCTTCAAGACCGAGCTGGACGCGGTCAGCGGCACGCCGAACATCTTCTTCGAGCCGACGCTGGAGAACTACGCCGCGGTACAGGAACGGGCGGACTATTTCCGGTTCGCCATGAACAGCATCATCATCTCGTTCGGCTCGACCATACTGGCTCTGGTGTTTGCCATTCCGGCGGCGTACGCGATGGCGTTTTTCCCCAGTAAGCGGACGCGCGGCACCTTGCTGTGGATGCTGTCGACCAAGATGCTTCCGCCGGTCGGCGTCCTGGTGCCGGTTTACCTGATCTTCCGCGATCTGCAGCTGCTCGACAGCCATCTCGGCCTGGTCATCGTCTTCGCCCTGATGAACCTGCCGATCATCGTCTGGATGCTGTTCACCTTCTTCAAGGAGGTGCCGAAGGACATTCTCGAGGCGGGCCGCATGGACGGGGCGTCGCCCAGGCAGGAACTGCGTTTCATCCTTATTCCCCTGTCGGTGCCGGGCATCGCCTCGACCGGTCTGCTGTCGGTGATCCTGGCCTGGAACGAGGCCTTCTGGAGCTTGAACCTGACCACGGTGGCGGCCGCGCCGTTGACCGCCTTCATCGCTTCGTTCTCAAGCCCGGAAGGCTTGTTCTGGGCCAAGCTCTCGGCCGCCTCGACCATGGCGATCGCGCCGATCCTCATCTTTGGTTGGCTAAGCCAGAAACAGCTGGTGCGCGGGCTGACCTTCGGCGCCGTGAAATAGGAGGGACGCAAGATGGCAACGCTGACCTTGCGCAACATCAAGAAAGTCTATGGCGACGTTGAGGTGATCCAGGATCTCTCGCTCGACATCGAGGATCGTGAATTCGTCGTCCTGGTCGGCCCGTCGGGCTGCGGCAAATCCACCTTGCTGCGCATGATCGCCGGGCTGGAGGAAATCTCCGGCGGCGACCTGTCGATCGATGACGAGCGGGTCAACGAGCTGCCGCCCGATCGCCGGGGCCTTGCGATGGTGTTCCAGTCCTACGCGCTTTATCCGCACATGACCGTGGCCGACAACATGGCCTTCGCCTTGCGTCTGGCCGGCGTCTCGCGGGAAGAGCGCATGGCCAAGGTCGGCGAGGCCGCAAAGATCCTGCATCTGGAGCCGCTGTTGGACCGCAAGCCGCGCGCCCTGTCCGGCGGCCAACGCCAGCGTGTTGCCATCGGCCGGGCGATCGTTCGCGAACCGCGCGTGTTTCTGTTCGACGAGCCGCTCTCGAACCTGGATGCGGCGCTGCGCGTGCAGATGCGCATCGAAATCGCGCGCCTGCACAATTCGCTGGACGCCACGATGATCTATGTGACCCACGACCAGGTCGAGGCCATGACCATGGCCGACAAGATCGTGGTGATGAATGCCGGCCATATCGAACAGGTCGGCTCGCCGCTCGATCTCTATCACCACCCGGAAAGCCTGTTCGTCGCGGGCTTCATCGGCAGCCCGAAGATGAACTTCATCGAGGCGAAAATCGCTTCGGTCGGCGGTGACGGCACCAAGGTCGCCTTGTCCGACGGGACGAAAGTCGCCGTGCCCGTATCCGGCGGCGGCATGTCGTCCGGCGATGCCGTGACCTTGGGTGTGCGGCCTGAGGATCTGACGGCGGTCGCGAATGATCAGGCGACCGGCGGCGACTTGGCCGGCCGGGTGGTTGTCGCGGAGAGGCTCGGTGGCGAGACGTTCCTCTATACCGAGGTGCTTGACGGCCAGACGCTCAATCTCAAGGGCCCCGGCGCCATGACCTATCGCGTCAATGACGCCATTCGGCTGCGGATCGACGGCGCCACCTGCCATTTGTTCCGCGACGACGGCAAGGCGCTGCCGCGCCTGGCGCGCAATCCCATGGCCGATCTCGACGCGGAGCCGGTCGCGCCCGGCGCCGCAGGTTGAGCATCGGCCGGAGACTGAACCGATGGCGCCTTCCCACGACTATCTCGCCCCCTATGATCTGACCGGCCGGGTCGCCGTCGTGACCGGCGGCGCGCGCGGCATCGGTTTCGCCTGCTGCGAAGCGCTGCATCAGGTGGGCGCAACCGTCATTGTCGCCGATATCGACGGCCCGGGCGCGGCCGAGGCGGCCGAAAAGCTGGGGCCGGACCGCGCCACCGGTGTCGCGCTCGACGTCACCGACAGCACGCAGGTCGACCGGCTGGCAGCCGACCTGGCCGAACGGCATGGCGGTACCGACATTCTTGTCAACAATGCCGGCATCGCGCGCAGCGAAACGCCGGCTGAAGAGGTTGCCGACGAACACTGGCGGCACGTCGTCGACGTCAATCTGAACGGCCTCTTCTGGTGCTGCCGCGCCTTTGGCCGCACCATGCTGGGCCGTCGCCACGGCACCATCGTCAATATCGGCTCGATGTCCGGTTTCATCGTCAATCGGCCGCAGGAACAAAGCTACTACAACGCGTCCAAGGCGGGCGTGCACCAGCTCACAAAGTCGCTGGCGGCGGAGTGGGCGGATCGCGGTGTCCGGGTGAACGCCGTGGCCCCGACCTACATCTTGACGGAGCTCAACGCGTTCGTGAAAGAAAACAAAGAGATGTACGATGCCTGGATCGGCCATACGCCGATGGGGCGCATGGGAGAGGTTCACGAGGTCGCCGCCATTGTCCTGTTTCTGGCCACGGACGCCTCGAGCCTGATGACCGGCAGTATCGTCTTGGCCGACGGCGGTTATACCTGCTGGTGACTGGCGTGACATTGGATGGCAAGACCGCCGTGATCAGCCTCACCCAGTCGGCCGGTCTGGACCTGATCCGACACGGCATAACGTGAATGGCATCTCCCCCGGTGCCGTCGACACGCCCATGTGGGACAAGGTCGACGCCCGGTTTGCCCGTACGAGGGCCGTCCGCTGGGAGAGAAGAAGCGCCTGGTCGGCGAGGCCGTTCCCCATGGCCGCATGGGCCGTCCCGACGACCATGTCGGTGCAGCCGTATTCTTGGCCTCGTCCGACTCCGACTATGTGGTTGCCCAAACCTTGAACGTCGACGGCGGCAACTGGATGAGCTGAGCGCCGGCAATTGCAATCCCAATGGCGATGTTGTACGGGATGAAACAAGTTCTATCCGGGGGGCGATTGCAATGCGGTTTCTTGTTGTGTGCGGCGTGGCCTTGCTGCTGGCTGCCTGTCAAGGCACGACGGTCGACGGTTCCGGTGGCCAGGAAGCCGCCCGTTCAGTCAGCTTGACGACGAACTTCTTTCCCGATCCACGCCAACGCGACTACGAGATCGTGCCGGTAGAAGCGGCAGAGCCGTATATCTACTGCACCGGCTTCTTTCCGCCGCAGCCGGCTCTTGAGCTGCAGTTTCAGGCCGGCAACCTTTACGACCTCTACTTTTTTGCCCGCGGCTATGACGGCGCCGATCTGGTTATGGGCGTCGTGACCCCGGAGGGTGAGGTCCTGTGCAACGATGATGGCTGGTACGAGTTGAACCCGCGCATCGTGGTCGGGACGCCGAGCAGCGGGCGCTATCTGGTCTGGATCGGCACCTATACCGGTGCGCCGGCCACCGCCCGACTATTCATCTCCGAAGTCGATCAAGGCCCTCAGATCCGGGATCTTCGCTAGCCGCCGAAGAGGCTTCCCGGAGCTCGACGGGCAGTGTCGCAGTGACCCGAGAGGAAAGACCATCCATGCGCGTAACGTTATTGGCGATCCTCTCGCTAGCGCTGGCGGCCTGTCAAAGCACGCCAAGTTCGGCACCGAACGTAGAGCCGCTGGCGGGCACGATCAGCTTGGTCACCGGATTTGTCCCCGATCCTGAAATGTTGACCGTCGACATCGCGCCGGTCGCCGCCCAACCGCCTGGCGCTAAGCTGACATGCGCAGGCCTTTATCCCACGCAGCCTGCCGTCGATCTCCAGTATCGGGCGGGCAGCGAGTATGACCTCTATTTCTATGCGCGCGGCTTCGATGGCGCAGACCTGACAATGGGCGTGATCACGCCGGAGGGCGAGGTCTTCTGCAATGATGATGGCTGGTATGGCTTGAACCCGCGCGTCATGATTGGCGCGCCGGCAACCGGGCTCTATCGGGTTTGGATAGGCACCTATAGGGGGCAGCCGGCACGCGCGCGCCTGTTCATTTCCGAACTGAATCAGCCTGCCAACATCCGCATTTTTCGATAGTCCAGCGCCGTCCGACAGGCCGGCCCAGGCTACGCATCCTGTCCGCAGTCGCTTTCCGGCTCGATTGAGCCGGCGCCGGCCGCTTCGATCTCCTTTGTCCGCTGCCAGAAGACATCGTGCATGATCTGGCTCTTGCCGGTGTCGATGTCGGCGTTGCGCACGATCGCCAGGCGCTCGACCATGGTCTCGATCGTCGGCACGGGTTCGCCGCGCCTGGCCTGCGGGGCGGCCTCGCGCAGGCCTTTGCACTGATAGCAAATGCCCTGTTTTGAGACCAAGCTGCACAGCCCTTCATAGGTCTGTGTCATCTCCCTGCGGGCCGCCGACAGGCGATGGCGCAACACGGATTCGGTGACCTCCAGAGCCTTGGCCGCCTCGCGTGTATCCATGCCCATGACGTCGCGCAGCACCAGGGCGGCCTGATCGTCCGGCGGCAGGGATCGGCCGACGCAGACGAAGCAATAGGCGATATGCTCACGCACTTCGTAGCTGAACTCCGGCGCCATGATCGCACCCATCGCCTCCATGCCGTATTGCTCGTTCGAGGCGCAGAGATTGGCGTAGGCGACCTGGGCCTCCGGCCGCCAGCGTTGCTGGCGGCGCAAATGGTCGATGGCCAGCCGTGTGCCGATGGCGCACAGCCAGGTGGAGAAGCGCGACTTGCCCTGGAATTCGGCAATGCCGTCCCAGGCGCGCAGCAGGGTTTCCTGGACGATGTCCTCGGTATCCTCCGGATGGCCGACAAGCCGGCGGACGACGGTCCGCAGCGGCTTGCGGGCTTCGCGGACCAGGGCCTGGAAGGCGGCTCTGTCCTTGGCACAGGCCCGGGCGACCAGCGCGGTTTCGCTGAGGCCGCCGTTCAGTGCCGGGGCGGTGGCGTCGGTCATGCCTGGGTCGCCTTGAAGCTGTCGCGCTGAAACATCCGATCACGCCAGGCGGCCAGACGGGGTTTGGTATTGACCATCTCCGCCGCCCTTCCTTGCGTGCAACCATAAGCGATCATCGGCGCAATCAACAAATCGGCGAGGGACGGGGTGTCACCGGCGAGATACGGTGTCTCGGCCAGCCCCGCATCCAGAATGGCCAAGGCCTTGTCCGCCTTCTCCAACGCCTCGTCGCTGACATTGCCGCCGCTAAGCCCGGCCCCGACCAGATCGTCGTAGAGGTAATCGATGCCGGCGCTAACCCATTGGCGCATCTTGGCCCGCGCGACCGGATCGCTGGGCTGCAATGCCGGCCCGTCGAAGGCTTCGTCGATATAGCCGCCGATCGCCAACGTCTCGAACAGCTTCACCGAACCGTTCTCAAGCGCCGGCATTTTCAGAAACGGGTGCAGTGCGGCGTGCGAGGCCTCGCGGAACGCCAGCGGCACGACCTCGTAGTCGATGCCCTTTTCGCGGGCGGCCATGCAGGCGGTGCGGACGTAGGTGCTTTGGGGAAAGCCGTGGATCTTCAGGGTGCTCATCGAAGGTCTCCGTTTTGATGGGTTACCTTCGGTCAGACGGATGATCGTCTGTATTCCGCCAACGCATTGAAATTGCTCAGTAACTCCGCTAATCACAATTTCGACGAATCGTCGAAGAGGCCGACGGATTGCCGGTTTTGCTACCGGTTGCCGACCCGATGAGTCTGGCACCCGTCGCTGTTTCGCAGTCAGTTAGGCCGGACGACTTCGAGAGGTAATCCATGGCGGAAAAAACACGCGTACTGGTCGCCGGCGCTGGCACGATCGGCCAAAGCATCGGTGCCATGCTGACGGCATCGGGCGCCTACGATGTCACAATCGCCGACCACGACGATACGGCCCTGGAACGGACGACGCCAGCCCACGCAGCCAAGACCCTTCGCCTGGACCTGGCGGACACCGCCGCCCTGAAACAGGCCTTGGACGGACAGTTTGCGGTGCTCAGCGCGTTGCCCTTCTATCTGACGACGGGGCTTGCCGAGGCGGCCGCCGGGGCCGGTGTCCATTATCTCGATCTGACGGAGGATGTCGCCAGCACCAAGGCGGTACGGGCGCTCGCGGAGACGGCCGACAGCGCCTTCATTCCGCAATGCGGCCTTGCGCCCGGCTTCGTCTCGATCGTCGCCTTCGACCTGGCGACCCATTTCGACAGTCTCGACAGTTTGCGCATGCGGGTGGGTGCTCTGCCGCAATATCCGTCGAATGCCCTGAACTACAATCTGACCTGGAGCACGGACGGGGTCATCAACGAGTACATCGAACCCTGCGAGGCGATCGTCGACGGCAGGCGGCGCGAGGTCTCGGCCCTCGGCGATTTGGAAGAATTCTCGCTGGACGGCGTCCGGTTCGAGGCGTTCAACACATCCGGCGGTCTGGGGTCTCTGTGCGACACGCTCGACGGCAATGTGCGCATGCTGAACTACAAGACAATCCGCTACCCGGGCCACTGCTTCATCATGAAGGCGCTGTTGAACGATCTAGGCCTGCGCAACCGGCGCGACCTCTTGCGCGACATCCTGGTCAACGCCATTCCCGCGACCCATCAGGACGTGGTGGTCATCTTCGTCACAGCCACCGGCGACCGCAATGGCGTCTTCTTGCAAGAGACCTTCGCCCGCAAGGTGCACGGCCGAAACCTGAACGGCGTCGACTTCTCGGCCATCCAACTGACCACCGCCGCCGGCATCTGTGGCGCCCTGTATCTGCTGGCGAACGGCGAACTGCCGTCGCGCGGCCTGATCCGGCAGGAGGATATCCGGCTTGGCGCCTTTCTGGCCAACCGGTTCGGCGCCTACTACGCCGATCCGGAGCTGAGCGAGCAGGTCAAGGTCGCCTGACCAAGTCCCCCCGCTGGCTGCTTGGGCGTGTGCGAAATTCCGTGCCTTAATCGACGGATTGCCGGATCATGCGGCCTCGATCTGGCAAGCGGGGCCGCGGGCACCATGGACTATTTCAGGGACGATACCGACCGCCGGCTGGCGTCCTTGCTGCAAGCCAACGCGCGGGCGTCGACCGCGTCGCTCGCCCGCCAGCTCGGCATCGCGCGCTCGACCGTGCACGAACGCATCGCCAGGCTGGAACGGACAGGGGCCATCACCGGCTATGCCGCGATCCTGGCGCGCAACCCTACGGACCAAAACTCGCAAGCCCTGGTGATGCTGTCTGTCAATCAGCAGAAGTCGCGCCAGGTGGTCGACCGGCTGGACGCGTTTCCCGAGATCAAGCTGGCGCTGGCGGTAAGCGGCGAGCATGACCTGTTCTTGAGCGTCGAGGCGCCGCGCCTCGAAGACCTCGATGCGCTTTTGGACGAGATTGCGGAGATCCCAGGGGTCGAGCGAACCAAATCCTGGATCGTCCTGGCACGCAAGTTCGATCGCCGCCATCACGAAACCCTTCGGCATGCCGGGCGCGGTGCCGGTCCCGATCCCAACGGCTGAATGCTAAGCTCGGGCCGGTCCCGTCGCCGATGGGACTTTGACCGTCACCCGAAAAAGTGTCCAAGGCAACGAGAAGAAGGAGAGCGCGCGTGCACGTCGCCATCGTCGGAGGGGGGATCGTCGGTGTTTCGACGGCGGAATGGCTGCGCCGTCAGAGCGCCGAGGTCACGCTGATCGACCGCGGCGTCGCCGATCAGGCAGCGTCGTTCGGCAATGGCGGTGTTCTGGCGCGCTGCGCCATCGTGCCGGTCTCGGTTCCAGGCCTGCTCGCCCAGGCGCCCGCCATGCTGCTGAATCCGAATAAGCCGCTGTTCTTGCGCTGGTCTTATCTGCCGCGAATGCTGCCCTGGCTCGCTTCCTTCCATGCGGCGGGCAAGGCGAGCAGGGTGCGCGAGATCGCGGCCGGCCTCATGCCGCTGCTGTCCGATACCGTGGAGCAGCATCAGGCACTGGCGGAAGGCACGCCGGCCGAACGCTGGATTGTTCCCGGCGACTATCTCTACGTCTATCCCGACCGGGCGGCCTTTGATCGGGACGCGTTCGGCTGGGCGCTTCGGCGCGAGCACGGCATCACCGGAGACGAAATGGACGCCGAGGCTCTGCGCGCCTTCGATCCCGCGATCGGGCCGGGGGCAGGTTTCGCCTATCGCATGACGGATCACGGCCGGATCACCAATCCGGGCGCCTATGTGGCTGACCTGACCGCCTGGTTCGAGGGCCAGGGCGGCAAACGAATCATCGCCGACGTCAACTCGGTCGAACCAGACGACACCGGTGTTCGCGTGCTCTATCAAGGAGGCGAAGTCAGGGCCGACCGGGTCGCCATTTGCGGCGGCGCCTGGTCGAAGACGCTGGTCGAGCCTCTGGGCCACAAGGTCAAGCTGGAAAGCGAACGCGGCTATCACATGGTCTTCGAGAACCCGAGCAACCAGCCGCCCGCTCCCTACATGGTCGCCGACGGCAAATTCGTGGCCACACCGATGGAAGACGGCCTGCGGATCGCCGGCATCGTTGAGTTCGGCGGCCTGAAGCAGCCTCCCGGCAAGGCGCCGATCGCGCTGTTGGAAAGGGGCATCCAGCGTCTCTATCCAGGCTTCACGTCGTCGAGCAAACGCGCTTGGATGGGCCACCGCCCCTCGACCGCAGACAGTCTGCCAGTGCTGGGCGGATCGAAAACGCACCAGAGAGTTTTCTTCGGTTTTGGCCACCACCACATCGGTCTGACGTCCGGGCCAAAATCCGGGCGCTTGCTGGCCGACCTGATCCTCGGCGGCCGCCCGAACATCGATGTCGATCCCTATCGGATCGAACGGTTTGGGTAATTGGGCAGCAATCACTCGTTGGTCCCCAACTCAGCGATCATCGACCAAGTTGGCCAGCCATACGGGTCCCTGGATGAAATAAATATGGAAACTGCATATTTTCGGTATTAAATATCTCCATGGAATTCGAGTACGATCCAGGTAAGAGCGCCGCGAACAAGATCAAGCATGGTGTCGACTTCGAGCAGGCCAAGGCGCTTTGGAACGACGTGCATTTGCTTCAGGCCCCGGCCAAGACCGACGACGAGCCACGCTTTCTTGTCATCGGAAGAATGGAAGGTAAGCACTGGGCTGCGGTTTGCGTGAACCGCGCAGGCGTGGTTCGGATTATCTCAGTGCGCCGGGCCAGAAAAACGGAGATCGAGCACTATGAAAGCACGCGATTTTGATCGCAAATTCGATGCCGGAGAAGACGTCAGCGATCAGGTTGATTGGTCGAAGGCGCATCGTCCGAACGTCACAACCAGGCGCGTGAATGTCGATTTTCCGGCTTGGGTCGTCGAAGGTTTGGACCGAAGGGCCAGGCATCTCGGCGTCACGAGGCAAGCGCTGATCAAGCTTTGGATTGCCGAACGGCTCTCGTAGGGTGTTTTGACAGCGGCGTCGGTGTCAAAATGTGAAAGCGATCGAAAGAGGTTGTTTCAGCAAGACTCCGGTTCGTCCTCCAACTCAGATCGTCTCCGTCACCTTGGACAAATGGCGCGGCTGGTCGGGCGATAGACCCCTTGCAACCGATAGCGCGGCCACGAACGGATAGAACGCCGCGATCGTGACGATCGGGTCCAGCATTGGGTGCAGAGGCGCGGGCAGCGGCAGCGCGATGCCCCCCTCAACCGGCGCGCCGGCGCACAGGACGTTGGCCCCGTCACGTGCGAGTTCGGCGAGCGTCTTGACGGTGCTGTCGGCATCCGGTCCGGACGGGGCCAAACCCAGGATCGGGTAGCCTCTCTCGACCAGAACGCGCGGACCGTGCATCACCTCCGCCGCGCTGAAGGCTTCGGCCTGCAGCGCGCAAGTCTCCTTCAGTTTCAGGGCGGCCTCCCCCGCGACCGACAGGCTGGCGCCGCGGGCGATGACCAGCATGTGATCGACGGGACGAAGCACGTCCAGGGCGCGCGACCAGTCCTGGGACAGGGCCTCTTCCAGCCGATCGGGCAAGGCGGTGAGGGCGTCGGCCAGGTCCTGGCGGCCCGACCAGGCCGTCACCAGCCGCGCCATCCCGACGAGACTGGCGACAAACGTCTTGGTCGCCGCGACTGCGTTTTCGTCGCCGGCATGGTGCGGCAGTACGGTATCGGCGAGGTCGGCCAGCGGTGACTCCGGCTTGTTGACCAAGGCCACGGTGCGCGCGCCACCCTCTTTGACCCGATGGAACGTCTGGACCAGGTCAGGGCTGCGCCCGCTTTGCGACACCGCCAGTGCTAAGGCTCGGTCCGTTTTCAGCCGCGCGTCGTGCAGTGTCACCGTCGACGGCGCCAGCGAGCCGCACATGACGCCGAGCAGCGTTTCGATGATGAACGCGCCGTAACTGGCCGCGTGCCCGGACGAGCCGCGCCCAAGCATGGCGACGAAGGGCGGCGGCTCCCGCTCAAGGTCGGCCGCCAGCCGATCATAAAGATCGGCGTCCGTCGCCAGCAAACGGTTGGCCACAGCGGCGCACTGCCGCGCCTCTTCAAGCATCACGGACATCAATGGGCCGTCCTTCTTTGTAAACGCGTTGCAGGGTCAAATCGCCGTCGAAAACGGCCAAATCGGCGCGCCGCCCGGGCGCGATCCGCCCGCGATCGCCAAGCCCCAGATAATCGGCGGCGATGGTCGAGGTGCGGCGCGCCGCGTCCGCGATGTCGAGGCCGATCTCGACCAGATTGGCGAACGCGCGATCCATGGTCAGCGCACTGCCGGCCAGGGTGCCGTCGGCCAGGCGCACGCCGTTATCGCACTTGCGCACGGTGTGCCGTCCCAGCCGATAGTCGCCGTCCGGCATGCCGGCTGCCGCCGTGGCGTCGGAGATGGCGTAGAGGCCCGGAATGGCGCGCAGCCCGACCCGCATGGCGCCTGGATGCACGTGCAGCAGGTCGGGGATCAGTTCGCCGTGCTCGGCATGGGCGAGGGCGGCACCGGCCAAACCGGGGGAGCGGTGATGCAAGGCCGACATGGCGTTGAACAGATGGGTGACCCCGGTCGCGCCCTTGGCGAAGGCGTCGACGGCCGTCTCGTAGCTGCAGGGCGAGTGGCCGAGCTGCACCCGGGCGCTGCGATCGGTCAACGTCCGGAAGAAGGCCGACATCAGTGCCGGTTCGATGGGCGCATCGGCCCCCATGTCGGGCGCCACCGTCGCCACCTTGATCGGGCAGATATCCAGCAGCCGTCGCAGCAACGCCAGGTCCGGCCCCAGGGCGGCGGGCGGCTGGGCGCCCAGCTTGTTCGGGCTGATGAACGGCCCTTCCAAATGGGCGCCAAGAATATCGGCGGCGTCTCGCTCGGCGTCCGCCATGGCCTCAGCTATGCCGGTTAAGGCCGCAATGACCTCATCCGGCGGCGCGGTCATCGTGGTGGCCAGCAGCGAGGTTGTGCCGTGCCGACCGTGCATCCGCGCCATGGTCCGGACCGCATCGACGCCGTCCATGACATCCGCGCCGCCACCGCCATGGACATGCAGGTCGATGAAGCCGGGAACGATGATCGCCCCATCCGCCGGTCCGGGTTCGATCGCATCGATCAGCGCGCCAAAGCGCAGCGTCCCCTTGACGACCCCCGTCTCGGTGACGATTCGGCCGCTCAGTGTCTCGCTCATTCGGCGGGCGTGGAGGCGTCGGGCTGCCGATGCAGTTCGGCAACGAAATCATAGCGGTCGCCGCGATAATAGGATCGCGTGAACTCCACCACCTTGCCATCGGTCAGATAGCCGATCCGGGTGATATAAAGCGCCGGGCTGTTGTCCGGCATGGACAAGACCGACGCGTCCTCGCCGTGCAGGATGGTCGCGCGCAGATGTTCCAGCGCTCGCACCGGCTCGCGGCCGCGCGCAGCGAGATAAGCGTAGAGCGACGTGCCGATCGCTGCCGGATCGGGGACGTCGTGCCGGCTCAGCACCGCGATTTCGATCGCCATCGGCTCGCCATCCGCCAGCCGCAGCCGGTGCAGCCGGAAGATGGTGTCGCCGGGCGTGGATCCCAGGGCCATCGCCTCCTCCGGCGTGGCCGGGAAATAGCCATGTTTTAGCCAGCGCGAGGATGGCGTCTGGCCGCGCGATTCCATGTCGTAGGAAAAGCTGGTCAGGACCGACATGGGCTGGTGCACACGGTCGGAAACGAAGGTGCCCGAGCCGTGCCTGGCCTCGACCAGACCGTCGGCGGCCAGCGTATCCAGCGCCTTGCGCAAGGTGACCCGCGACACGCCCAGGATCTCGCACATCTGCCGTTCGGAAGGCAGCGCGTCGCCGGCCTTCCAGCGCCCATTACGGATGGCCTCGGTCAGGCGCTTGGCCAGTTGCAGGTAAAGCGGCGCGGAATCGTCCGGGTCGGGCCGCAGATCGGCCAGCGGAGCCAGCTCGACCGTCATGCCACCAGCACCTCGTCGGGCGCTTGGCCGCGCGCCAGCAGCATTGCGCCGTCGACCGCCGTGCCTTCGGGCGCCACCAGACGCACCGCCAAACCGGGCGCGAGCGACTTTTGGTAGATCGGCGCCAAACTGCCGGTAAGGGCCAGCGGCAGCGTGTCCGACGGATCGGCGGCGCGGATCAGCGCCTCGACCTGCCGGCCGCCTTCCTCCAGCAGCGCCCGCGCGCCTTCGTCGCCGCGATCGGCGTGATCGATCACGGTCGGGGCCAGGCTGGCATAGCGTGTTGTATTGGCCCCAACGGTCCAGGAAACGAGATCTCCATGGTCGGGGCCCAGCGCGGCGGCCAAGTCGCGATGCAGCGGGCTGCCCCCCGGCGGGTTCGTTCGGCGGCCGTCGGCCACATGCAGGGTCTCGGCAACCGCGCGCCAGCCCAGCCAGGCGCCGCCGCCCTCGTCGCCGACCGGAAAGCCCCAGCCGCCGACCTGGCGACTGGTTCCGTCCGGGTTCAACACGTGGGCGACCGTGCCGGTGCCGATCGCGACAACGACGCCCGGGCGTCCCCCATGGGCGCCGATCAGTGCCACGTAACCGTCCGAATAGACATGCAGCCCATGAAGCTCCGGCGCCGCGGTCAGGAATGCGTTCCGCCGCTCTGGGTTGCGGCTGCCGGCTAAGCCCGCGGCAACGATCGCTTGGGACAGCGAATTCGCTGCGAGGTCGGCCTGATCCAGGGCATCTTCCAGGGCGGCCCTGATGTTTCGCCAGGCGGCCTCGACGCCCAAGGTCAGGCTGGAAGGGCCTGCGGCGGCATCGGCGCGCACCGATCCGTTGGCGCTTTCCAGCCGCAATCGCGTGCCGGTCGCGCCGCCGTCGATCCCGATAAACACCTGTCCATTCATCGCCGCCCACTCCCACGCAGACCAGACCACTATAGAACCAAATGGTGCGAATGCGCTAGTGGTTCGGCGTGTTTTTTCCCAGTTCTGCCGACGACAATGTGCCTTCAGCGCCAGATTGTCTTGCTTTCTTAACAGATTCAAAGCGTTGTCGAGGCTCAGTTTTGGTATTGTATTGGTATCTAGTTGGCGCTAAGGTCAACGAGACAAAAGAGGGAGGCCGCGGGCACCCGATGGGTACCGAAGATGTCAGCGACCGGTATCGCGGTGTCGATACCTGGCCGGATCACGAGATCCTTGCCGGCTTGTATGAGGCGCAGTTGACGGCCATCGTCGCCGTCGGTCCCGCCTTGCCGGCGATCGCCGAGGCGGCGCGGACGATATCCGAAACCCTGGAGGCCGGCGACGGACGGTTGATCTTTGTCGGCGCCGGCGCCAGTGGCCGGCTTTCCGTCCAGGACGGGGTCGAGTTGACCCCGACCTACAGTTTTCCCGCAAACCGAATCCTGTATCTGCTGGCCGGCGGCGACGCCGCCCTGACCGGTTCGGTCGAGGGGGCTGAGGACGACGCCGAGACAGGCGCTGCCCTGATCGGCGAACACGCCGTCGGTGCCGCCGATGTCGTCGTCGGCGTTGCCGCCAGCGGCACCACGCGCTTCACGGTCGCGGCGGTCGAGGCCGCGCGGGCCCGGGGGGCCGTCACCATCGGCATGGCCAACAACCGGGACGCGCCCCTCTTGAAGGCGTCGCAGCACGCCATCTTGCTGGACACGGGGGCGGAGCCGGTTGCAGGCTCTACCCGGATGAAGGCGGGCACGGCGCAGAAGGTGGCGCTGAACCTGCTGACGACCTTGGCGATGATTCGACTGGGCGGGGTTCATGACGGCATGATGGTCGATGTGCAGATGTCCAACGCCAAGCTGCGCGATCGCGGCCGTCGCATGGTGGCCCAGATCGCCGACTGCGACCCCGCCGCCGCCGCCGATGCGCTTGAGCGCACCGGCAACCGGGTAAAGGCCGCCGTTCTGGTCGCCCGCGGCTTGGATGTGCAATCGGCCGACACCTTGCTGGCGGAAGCCGGCGGTCGGCTGCGACAAGCGCTGGAACGGCTGGACCAGGCTCCGGCGGGGACGGCAACCAACGCCACCTCCTGAACGGGCGGGGCAATCAACGGGAACCGGCTGTCGCCGTTTCCCATCAACAGGTGAGGAGGAGACAGATGCTCAAACAATCCATTCAGCGCGGCCTGCTGGTGGCCGGCGCCTCGGCAATCGCCCTTGGCCTCAGCGCCGGCACGGCCAGCGCGCAGGACGTGACGCTGACGATCGAGAGCTGGCGCAACGACGATCTCGGGATCTGGCGCGACACGATCATTCCGGCGTTCGAGGCCCAGCACCCCAACATCAACATCGAGTTCGCGCCGACCGCGCCGACCGAATACAACGCCGCCCTGAATGCCCGCCTGGAAGGCGGCACTGCGGGCGATTTGATCACCTGCCGGCCGTTCGATGCCGCGCTGGCGCTCTACGATCTCGGCCATCTGGCTCAGTTGAACGACCTTGAGGGGCTGAACAGCTTCTCCGACGTGGCCAAGTCCGCCTGGCAGACCGATGACGGCTCGGCCACCTTCTGCATGCCCATGGCCTCTGTCATCCACGGCTTCATCTATAATGCCGATGCCTTTAACGAATTGGGCATCGAGGCGCCGGAGACGGAGGAGGAGTTCTTCGCGATCCTGGACGTGATTGCCGAGGATGGCGGCTACATCCCGCTGGTCATGGGCACGGCCGACCAGTGGGAATCGGCCACCATGGGCTATCAAAACATCGGCCCGAATTACTGGGCGGGTGAAGACGGTCGCCTCGGCCTCATCGCCGGCGATCACGCCATGACCGACAGCCAGTTCGTCGAACCGTTCGCCACCTTGGCGCGCTGGAGCGATTATCTGGCGCCGGGTTACGAGGCGCAATCCTATCCGGACAGCCAGAACCTGTTCACCCTCGGCCGTGGCGCGATCTACCCGTCCGGCTCGTGGGAGATCTCGCTGTTCAACTCCCAGGCCGACTTCGAGATGGGCGCCTTCCGGCCGCCGGTCCAAAACGCGGGCGACACCTGCTACATCAACGACCACACGGATATCGCGCTCGGCATGAATGCGGCGACCGAGCATCCGGACGAGGCACGGGTGTTCCTGGAATGGGTTGGCTCGCCTGAGTTTGCCGAGCTTTACTCCAACTCGTTGCCCGGCTTCTTCAGCCTGTCGAACCACGCAATCAGTCTGGAAGATCCGCTGGCGCAGGAGTTCATCAGCTGGCGTGAACAGTGCGAGGAGACGATCCGCAGCGGTCACCAGATCCTGTCGCGCGGCACGCCCAACCTCTGGAACGAGATGTGGGGCGTCAGCGCCAACGTCATCAACGGCACGATGACGCCGGAAGAAGCAGCGACTCAGCTTCAGGACGGTTTGGCGAGCTGGTACGAGCCGCAGCAGTAAGCGCGGCTAGGGGAACCTGTCGGGGCCGGCTGGTCCGGCCCCGACATCTCCACGCGGATCAAACCCGATGAGTACCCCTCACCGACGGCCGTTCCGGTTCCACATCATCGTCTTTTTGGCGCCGGCGACGATCGTCTACACCCTGTTCATGATCTGGCCGCTGGCGGACACGCTACGGCTCAGCTTTTTCGATGCCGACAGCGCCGGCGTGCGCAGCTTCGTCGGCACCGAAAACTACGAGACCCTGTTCGGCGACGAGCGCTGGTCCAGCCAGTTTTGGAACGCCTTCGTCAACAATTTCATCTTCTTCGCCATCCACATGGCGGTGCAGAACCCGATCGGCATCATGCTGGCGGCCCTGCTGTCGATGCCCGCGCTCAGGCTGCGCAATACCTATAGAACGATGCTGTTCATGCCGACCTTGCTGTCGGTGGTGATCGTCGGTTTCATCTGGCAGTTGATCTTAAGCCCGATCTGGGGCGTCTCGTCCTCGATCCTAGACGCCATCGGCCTGGGCAGTTGGTTCGCGCCCTGGCTGGGCCTGGAAAGCAGTGCGCTGGTCACCCTATCGCTGATCTCGGTCTGGCAATATGTCGGCATTCCGATGCTGCTGATTTATGCGGCATTGCTGGCCATCCCCGATGAGTTGATCGACGCCGCCCATGTCGACGGCACCAGCGGCTGGAACATCTTCTGGAAGATCAAGCTACCGCTGATCCTGCCAACGATCGGCGTGATCTCGATCCTCACCTTCGTCGGCAACTTCAACGCCTTCGACCTGATCTATGCTGTCAAGGGCGCCTTGGCCGGTCCCAACTTCTCGACCGACATTCTGGGCACGTTCCTCTACCGCACCTTCTTCGGCCAGCAGTTGCAGCTTGGTGATCGCTACATGGGCGCCACGGTGGCGACCATGATGTTTCTGATCATCCTGACCGGCGTCTGTCTCTACCTGTTCGTGATCCAGCGCCGCATGCAGCGCTACGAGCTTTGAGGCCGGCGCGATGAACAAGGCACGTCGCAACCTGCCCACGCTGTTTGCCGCCCACGGCATTCTGCTGGCCTATACCTTGCTGTCGGTGTTCCCGGTCATCCTGATCGTGATCAACTCGTTGAAGTCCCGCAGAGCGATCTTCGGCGATCCGTTGGGCCTGCCCGTTGGCGAAGGGGTGTTCGACCTGGTCGGCTATCAAACCGTCCTACAGAACGCCGACTTCCTTGGCTATTTCGCCAACAGCCTGATCGTGACCTTAGGCGCCCTGTTCTTCGTCCTGGTCGCGGGGTCCATGGCGGCGTTTGCGCTGGCTGAGTATCGCTTTCGCATGAACACCCTGATGGCCCTCTATCTGGCGCTAGGCATCATGATCCCGATCCGCCTGGGCACCATCGGCATCCTGGAGCTGGTGGTCAATCTGGGGCTGATCAACACGCTGTGGGCCTTGATCCTGGTCTACACCGCCCAAGGCCTGCCGCTGACGATTTTCATCTTGAGCGAGTTCATGCGCACCGTGTCGAAGGAGCTCAAAGATGCCGCCCGGGTCGACGGCCTGAGCGAATACCGGATCTTCTTCCAACTGGCCCTGCCGCTGGTGCGGCCGGCGGTGGCGACGGTGGCGGTGTTCACCATGATCCCGATCTGGAACGATCTCTGGTTCCCGCTAATCCTGGCGCCGGGCGAGGAGACCAAGACAATCACGCTGGGCGCCCAGCAGTTCATCGGCCAGTTCGAGACCAACTGGAACGCCATTCTGGCCGCCCTGACCTTGGCGATCGTGCCGGTGCTGGTGCTCTACGCCATCTTTTCGCGCCAGCTCGTGCGCGGCATCACCTCCGGCGCGGTGAAGGGGTAGCCCATGTCCGACGCATCGATCAGAGTTCTCGTCGCCGGCCTCGGCCATATGGGCATGTCCCACGCACTGTCTTACCAGGCGCTGGACGGGTTCGAGATCTGCGGTCTCGCCAACCGCACCATCAAGGGCGGTCGCGAGCTTCCGGAGGAGTTGCAGCGCCATCAGCGGTTCGACAATTTCTATGCCGCGCTTGAAGCAACCAAGCCCGACGCGGTCTCGATCAACACCTGGGCGGACACCCATGCGGATTACGCCGTCGCTGCGATGGAGGCGGGCGCCCATGTCTTTGTCGAAAAGCCTCTCGCCGAGACCGTCGAGGACGCGCGCCGGGTGGTCGAGACGGCGAGACGAACGAACCGGAAGCTGGTGGTCGGCTACATCCTGCGCCATCACCCGTCCTGGATAAGGCTGGTGGAACTGGCGCGCGACCTGGGCTCGCCCACGGTCATGCGCTTGAACCTGAACCAGCAAAGCACCGGCGATGCCTGGACCTGGCACAAGAACCTGATGCAGTCCCTGTCGCCGATCGTCGATTGCGGCGTCCACTATGTGGACGTCATGTGCCAGATCACCGGGTCGAAACCGGTGCGGGTGCACGGCATGGGCGCGCGGCTGACCGACGAGGTGGCGCCTGAAATGTACAATTACGGCCATTTGCAAGTGTTCTTCGACGATGGCTCGGTCGGCTGGTACGAGGCCGGCTGGGGCCCGATGATGAGTGAGGTCGCTTTCTTCGTGAAGGATGTTATCGGCCCTAAGGGCTCCGTCAGCATCGTCATGAAGCAGGAAGGCGACAGTGACCAGGGCTCCGCCGACATGGACACGCACACCAAGACCAACGCGCTGCTGGTTCATCACGGCGCCATCGACGCAGACAACAACCTCGTCAGACAAGACGAGGTGATCGACATGACCGACGAGCCCGACCATCAAGGGCTGTGCGACCGTGAGCAGGCCTATTTCCTGAACGCCATCCGCAACGATGTGGACCTCAGCGCGCATATGGAAGACGCGGTCAGCTCGCTGGCAATTGTTCTGGCGGCGGACCAGAGCATTCGCGAACGCCGGCCGGTCGACTTATAGAGGGGTCTCGCCATGGCAAATCTCGCCCTGCACGCGATCAACAAATCCTTCGGCGCGACTGAGGTGCTGAAGGGCGTCGATCTCGAGATTGAGGACCGGGAATTCATCGTCTTCGTCGGCCCGTCCGGCTGCGGCAAGTCGACCTTGCTGCGCATCATTGCCGGGCTGGAGGACCAGACCTCCGGCGAGGTCGAGATCGACGGCACCAACGTCTCGCTGCTGCCGCCGGCCAAGCGCGGCATCGCCATGGTCTTCCAGTCCTACGCGCTCTATCCGCACATGAATGTCGAGCGCAACATGGGCTTCGGCCTGCGCCAGGCGCGGGCGCCGCTGGCCGAGATCAAATCGAAGGTGGCCGAGGCCGCGCGCATCCTGCAGCTGGAGCCGCTGTTGCGCCGCAAGCCGCGCGAACTGTCCGGCGGCCAGCGCCAGCGCGTCGCCATCGGCCGGGCCATCGTGCGCAACCCCAAGGTCTTTCTGTTCGACGAGCCCTTGTCGAACCTGGATGCGGCCCTGAGGGTGCAAATGCGGGTCGAGATCGCGCGCCTGCACCACGACCTGAACGCCACCATGATCTACGTGACCCACGACCAGGTCGAGGCCATGACGCTGGCCGACCGGATCGTGGTCATGAATCTCGGCGTCTTGGAACAGGTCGGCTCGCCGCTGGAGCTCTACCACAACCCCCGAAACCTGTTCGTCGCCGGCTTCATCGGCAGTCCGAAGATGAACTTCATCTCCTGCACGGCCCAGGCCGTCGGCGAGCAGGGCGTGACGGTTAGCCTGCCGGGTGATGCCACGATCACCGTGCCCGTCGTCCCCGACGGCGTTTCGCCCGGTACGCCGCTCACGCTCGGGATCAGGCCGGAACATGCACTCTTGGGCGAGCGGGGCGGCGATGCGGTGTTGTCGGGCACCGCCCTTGTGGTCGAGCGGCTGGGCGGCATGACCGATATCCATATCGGCGGCGTCGGCGACGGCATGATGGTGCTTCAGGCCATCGGCGAGCCCGACGTCGATGTCGACGACGCGCTGTCCATCTCCCTGCCGGCGGAACGCTGCCACCTCTTCGACGGCGACGGCAAGGCGCTGACCAAGCTGAACCCTTGGCAGCCGCGCGCCGCGCGAAAGGCTGCCGCTTAGGCCAGCCAGCCCCGATAGCGCGCGATCGGGCCAGCCAGCCGGCTGGACGCCGAAACGTCAAACTGAAAAACACCGTCCTTTTGGGTTTCGACCGCTGTTAGACGGGGCGCCAGCCACAACGGCAGGCGAATGCCTGCGACAGACCAGCGCCTCAGATGCATCTCCAAGCCGCCTTCATCCGCCGTCAGGGCGAACCCGAAGGCGATCGGGCCGAACCGTTCGACCACCAGGTGGCGCCAGGCACCGCGTCCGGCTTCCAGCGAACTGCTCATCAGCTCGGCCCCATACCGCCGCTCCCAAATCTCGCGATCGCCCTCACGCCGAAAGGTGACCGTCACCTCACTATCGTCGCTTTCCGATGGCAGTCGGGCGAAGCGGGCCAGCAGCATGGCGAGCCAGCCCGTGCCGCGCTCGACAGTGGCGCGGCCCGATACGGTCTTCTCGCCGGCAATGTCGTGCATCCCGGCGACAGCCGCTGGCAGCCGTCCGTATGCAGGTCCCAAGAGCTCGCGATAGAGCGGTTGCTCGGCCGCGCGCTCCTGCCAAATGCCTGTGGAGATTTGGAAGCGGTCGAACAGGGGCTTGAAGTTGTCCAAGTCCAGTTCATCGAGACAGGGACGGGCTCCGGCCTGCGGCGGCCTGCCATCGGCTATGCGTCGGATCAGCGCGACACAGGCCATCAAGGGGATGTTGGGCCCATCATCGCCTTCCGCGATCAGCACCCATTCGCGCGTCACCGGGCCGCCCTCGTCGCGCCCCGAGAGGCGGACGAACATGCCGCCGCGCGGCTCGCCTCCGACCATCCAGCGTGCTGTCCACCGCATGAGACGTGCGAACGGCAACAGGCTCGGCAGCAGGTGCAGTCGCACGGCCCAGGCAGCCAGGCGCACCGCATAATGCGCGATGCCCGGTCGCAGGCCTGCGCCAAACGTGACGGTTTCTAGATCGGGGCGCCGTTCGGGCATCAGATCCAGATCGGGCACGTCGATCAGGCCGAACCGGCGCGGCACCAGCGGGATGAGGCCAGGCACGGCCAGAACATGCCGTCGCCCGTCGGTCAGGCAGCGACGATGAACGATCTGCCCGTCGATCCGGACCGAGGCTTGCTTGCCGGCATAGCTGGCGATGGCCTGGATGACGCTCAGCCCCATCGCCAGCCGTCCGCTGGGTGTGATCCCGCCCTCGACGCGGTCCGTTTTGGTCATGCCATCGGCGAGCCGCCGCAGCACCGCGTCGCTCAAGGCGGGCACGGAGCTGCAGCCCGAAAGCGCGAACGTGTCGTTGGCGATCGCCAGATCGTTCAGTGCGCCGATGCCGCAGACGAAGGCCCGCCCGTCCGCGATGTCGAGATAGGCGATGCCGCGCGCGACCGCGGCGCGGGCCAGCCTGTACGGGTCGGCGCCATAGGCCTGGAAGGGCCCAGCGGTATCGACCACGATGTCCGGGCTCAGTCCGGCCAACTGGGCATCGATATCACCCTGAAGGTCGAACGCCGCTGGCCGACGCTCCGCCGCGCCAGATCCGGCGCACATCGCCTGCGACCGCGCCGGCGAGCGCCCGGCGATGATCAATCGCAGCCCCGGTTCGTCCGACAGCATGCCGACCAAACGCGCGCCAAAGCTGCCATAACCGCCGACGATCAGGACGGTGAGTTTTTTGTGGGTGTCGGGGTCGGGCAAGGCTCGGCGGCTCGGTTTCATGTGATATCGCGTTGTGACGAAGACCCTACCCTAACTGCAGTTTGCGTCAGACCGTCATCAACGCCTGTCCGAACGGGGGAAGCGGCTCGTTCACACCTTCGCCACACCTTGCCGGACCGGCCGCCTCAAATAGTCGATGAAGACACGCACTTTGGACGGCAGGTGGGCGCCGCTCGGGTAGACCAGCCAAACGCCCGTATCGAAGTCGGTCGCGGTCACGGTGTGGTCGGGAAACAGGTCGACGAGCTTGCCCTCGGCGATCGCGTCATCGACGGTCCAGTCGGCGAGCAGCACCGGCCCCTGGCCATCGATCGCCAGTCGCAGAAGGGCAAGCGCATTGGTCGCCGTGACGGTCCCTTTGATCGGCACCTGCGCGACCTCGCCGGCCCGAGACCTGAAGGTCCACTGATTTCGAAAGCCGATGAAGGGAAAGCGCAAGCATGCGATCTCGGAGAGCTGGCGAGGGTCGCTGATTGGATTGCGGCCTTCCAAATAGCAAGGGCTGACGCAGACCCGATAGCGAGTGTCCATCAGTTTCGCACTGACCGCATCGACCGTGGGCCGCAGGCCAAGCCGAATCGCGAGATCAATCCTTTCGGCAACCAGGTCCAGGTTGGCGTCCGTCAGTTCGAGATCGATATCGACGTCGGGGTACTCGTGCCTGAAGCTCGGGATCAGCGGCACGAGCACCTTGAGGCCGAATGACACCGACGTCGTTACCCGAAGTATGCCCGACGGCGTCTGCGACATGTCCAGTGCCGATGCTGCGGCGACTGCAAGTTCGTCGACAAGCGGCGCGACGCGCTGCAGAAAGGTATCTCCGGCCTCGGTCAGCGATAGGCGGCGGGTCGTTCTCTGGAACAGCCTGAAGTCCAGCGTGTCTTCCAGGCCTGCGATCGTGCGCGAAACAGACGATGGGTCGATGTTGCGCCGTCGGGAAACCTCGGCGAAGCTGCCGGCCTTGGCAACTTCTACGAATAAGGCCAGGGAGTTCAGATCCATTCATGTGTCATGTGCATGAATACCCCCGTTTCTACTATTGAATCCCAAAGCATTGGGACAACAAGCCGCGCCTGCCATGGTTTCAGCACTCTTCTATGACCTCGATGGCATGCCGCCGATTTCCGGCGGACCCGGGTCGATCGATCGCGCGGGCGCTTTGCTGCGCCCGCTGGCCGGCGACGGCGAATCAGTATTGGTCATCGCCGATCCCGGCCTCGCCGCGCTTGGCCACACGGAACGATTGGTCAGCGGCCTGGCCGGTGATGGTTTTAAGGTAGCCGTTTTCGATGAGATCCAGGGTGAGCCTGGCTTCCACAATGCCGCGCGCGCTTCGAAGCAGGCTAAGGACTGTGCGACCAGAGCGATCGTCGGTTTCGGCGGGGGCTCTGCACTTGATCTGGCAAAGGCCGTGGCGGTAGGCGCGGCGTGCGATGGCCCGCTCACCCGCTTCGCGCTCGGCCGCGAACCGCTGCCGGACGGCGCCCTGCCCATTCTTGCGATCCCGACCACCTCGGGTACCGGGTCGGAGATGACGCGCACCGCGATTCTCAGCGTTCAAACGGGTGCCAAGCAATGGCTGTGGGGGCGGTCCTTGAAGCCGCGACAAGTGCTGCTCGACCAGGAACTGACCGTCGGTCTACCGCCATCCCTGACGGCCGCCACGGGGCTGGACGCGCTGGTCCATGCGATGGAGGCGGCGACCAATCGCAATGCCAGCGCCGGCAACACGGCCATCGCCTTGACGGCGATTCGCATGATCGTGGCCGCGTTGCCCTCCGCGATCCAAGACCCGACCGACTTGGAGGCGCGGGGCGCGATGCAGCTTGCCGCCGCCTATGCCGGTACGGCCATCGACAATGCCGGCACGGCGATCGCCCATGCGATCGGCCATGCGCTCGCGTCGATGGTCAAGATCCATCACGGACAAGCCGTCGCTGCCGCCATGGCCGCCACGTTGCCGTGGAACGTTGAGAATGATGACGGTCGGTTTGCGCGTGTGGCCGACGCCATGGGCGGCGGTCGTGATGCTGGCGCGCTGCCGGACCTGTTCGCCAGCCTTGCCGGTTCCATCGGCCATTCGTTCGAATTGACGGCCGACGAACTGGATCCTGCAGCGCTGGCGGCCCAGATCCGCCAGCCGGAGAACGCCACCATGCTGCAGGCGAATTGGCGCACCCCTGGCAACGACGATCTCCTGCACCTTGCATCGCGAGTGCTATCGGGTTCCTGACGCTGTATGGTCGCCGGCATGACCTCGGTTCACCCATCCGACATCCGCATCACCGCCATCGAGATCAGCCATCACCGGCTGAACCTCGATCCGCCTTTTCGTGCCAGTTGGGACAGCACCCCACGCACCCAGTTCGATGCCACGATCGTTCAGGTTGAGACTGACGCGGGCCTGACCGGCATCGGCTCCGGCGACGTCATGCTGGGGTTCGAAGGGCATGAGCATCTGTTCGTCGGCCAGGACCCGCTGGCGATCGAGCGCCATTGGCGCGTGCTGAGCAATCTCAGCTTCCACTATGGCCGCTGTTGGCCCTTGGATCTGGCGCTGTGGGACCTGGCGGGCAAACTGACCGGCCAGCCGGTTTGGAAACTGCTGGGCGGTTTGTCGAACCGTGTCCGCGCCTATGCCTCGTCGGGCACGCTGCGGGGGCCGGACGATATGGCCGACGTTGCCGAGCGCCGTTTGGCCGACGGGTTCGGCGCCATGAAGGTCCGGTTTCATCGCGGCGACTGGCGCGACGACATCAAGGCGCTGGAGGCGATCCGCGCACGCGTCGGCGATCAGCTGACCTTGATGGTCGATTGCAATCAGGGGTGGCGCCAGCCGGCCGACACCTATCCGCCCTGGACCGTGAAGGACGCGCTGGCAGTGGGCCGAGCGCTAGAGGAACTTGACGTCTATTGGATGGAGGAGCCGCTGCACCGCGCCGACTATGCCGGCATGCGACACTTGCGCGAGCGTCTGGATGTGCGCATCGCCGGCGGCGAGATGACCCGCGAACTCTATGAGTTCAGGGAACTGATCGGGCAGGGCGCGCTTGACGTCCTGCAGCCGGACGCAGCGCTCGTCGGTGGCATTACCGGCTTGCGCCGCGTCGCCTATGCCGCCGCCGAGCACAATCTGACCTTCACCCCGCATACCTGGACCAATGGCTGGGGTGTGTTGGCCAACGCGCACCTAACCGCGGGCCTAGCGGACGCCCCCTGGCTCGAATTCCCGTTCGATCCGCCCGAATGGAGCCTCGATCGGCGCGACTTCTTCATGGCCGAGCCGCTGACGGTCGATGGTGACGGCTGGATCACCCTGTCGGATCGGCCGGGTTTCGGGGTTGATCTCGACACCGACATGCTGGCCAGGACCCGGATTGGCTGAAGGAACCACGATGGCTGATGGTCGCTATGAGGAGCTTGCGGTCCGGCGGGATCGGGAGATCGGCATCGTCACGCTGAATGCCCCGGCCCGCCGCAACGCACTGTCGCTGACGATGCGCCGCGAACTCCATGATGCCTTGGCCGATCTCGACGCCGATCCCGCGATCCGCGCAATCATCTTGACCGGCGCCGGCGGCAACTTCTGTGCCGGCGGCGATCTGAAGAGCATGGAGGGCATCACGCCCGACCAGGGCCGCGCGCGTCTTGGCGAGGCACATCAGCTGGTCAGGAAGATTGCCGAGATGTCGACGCCGATCATCGCGGCCGTCGAGGGCTATGCCTATGGTGCCGGCCTGTCGATCGCGGCCCTGTGCGACGTCGTGGTCACGGATGCGGATGCTCAATGGTCTTGCGCCTTCGGCAAGATCGGGCTGATGCCGGACATGGGCGCGACCTGGATCCTGCCGCAGCGTATCGGCGTCGGCCGCGCCCGCCTGTTGGCATTCACCGGACGGCCCATCGATGGCCGGCGGGCGGTCGCCTTGGGACTCGCCGATCACCTTGCCGCTGGTGACGCCGCTGGCGATGCGATGGCGATCGGCAAGGAAATCGCGGCAACCGCTCCGCTGTCGGTGGCCCACGCAAAGCGGGCGTTCGCCGCGCCTTATCGATCTCTGGACGAGGCCCTGGACGCCGAAGTCGATGCTCAAGCGGCGCTCTTCGGCTCGGCCGATTTCGCCGAGGGCCGGGACGCTTTCTTCGCCAAGCGCCGACCGGTGTTCAAGGGCCGGTAGATGCGATCGAGAGCGGCGCTTTCTCGCCCGCCCGGACCGCTACCGGCAGCCGGTTGGCCTCCGGTGCCAGGGGGCAGACGAAGGCGTCCGAATAGGCACAGGACGGGTTGTAGGCGAAGTTGAAGTCGAGAATGACGCGGCCGGCCGCATCGGTGCCCAGATCCGCGCCCTTGATGGTGTCCAGCAGATAGCGCCCGCCGCCATAGGTTTCCCGCCGATTGGTCGGGTCTCCAAACGGCAGAAACACACCCCCGCCATAGAGCTCGATCCAATAAAGCGTCAGTTCCCTTCCGAGACGGCCTTCTAGCCCATCAGTGATCGCGAACGACCGTAAGGAGATAGCTCCGTCGTCGCCGGCGGGTACGAGAAGCGGGGTGTCATCCGCCGCTGCCCTGAGCGCGACGGCGAAGCGAAGGTCGGCGTCATAGTCGAAAAACGGCAGCGCGACAGGCGCCTCGCGGCGCGTCGTTCCGAAAGGCGATTGCGAGTGTTTGCTGAACAGGGCCAAACGGGCCTCTCGCCAGCCGTGCCAAGCGCCGATCGGGCTGTCGGTTTGGTCGCGCACCCGGCGATAGGCGTCCAAGACGGCGCGCCGCCAGTCCCAAAGCGCCAGGTAAGCGTCTTTCGTTGAAGGCAAATCATCCATCCGAGAAGCGTAGATGAAGTCGACGCCTGACGCAGCCATCGTCGTCCGGCCGCCGGTCCCGTGTGCTCGGCCCGGCGATCGGCATGGCCGGACCACCGAGAGCCAGCGGGGCTGGTGGTTTGCGGCCGCATCGCGTCGCCCGATGGTTGAATTTAGAACGCTCGCTTAGCGGACCCGGCTGGTCTAAGGTCGCCGCGCTATGCCAAAAGACAGTGAAAACCGTTCCGCGGACGTGGTCATTGATCCGCTTGCCGCCGTCGCGCCAAACGCGCAACTCGGCACCGGCGTGAAGATCGGCCCGTTCTGTCATGTCGGTCCGGACGTGGTTCTGGGTGATGGGGTGGAACTTTTGTCCCATGTGGTCGTCGACGGCCACACGATCGTCGGTGCCGGCACCAAGGTGTTTCCCTTCGCCTCGCTGGGCGTCGCGCCACAAGACCTCAAATACCAGGGCGAGCCTACGACCCTGGTGATTGGCGCAAACTGCCAGATTCGCGAACATGTCACCGCCCATCGCGGCACCGTGCACGGCCCTGGCGAAACGCGGATCGGCGATGACAGCCTGATCATGATCGGGGTGCACGTCGCCCACGACTGTCAAATTGGCCGGCGCGCCCTGTTTGCCAACAATGTGACGCTCGGCGGCCACGTCACGGTCGGCGAGCAGGTGTTCATCGGCGGCCTGACGGCAGTGCACCAGTTTGCCCGGATTGGTTCGTACGCCTATGTCGGTGGCATGGCGGCAATCCGATTCGACGTGATCCCTTGTTCCATCGTGATGGGCGCTGACGATGGGCGGCTGTCCGGCCTCAATATCGTCGGGTTGAAGCGACGCGGCATGTCGCGCGAAGAGATCAACACGTTGCGCAAAGTCTACAAGACGATGTTCCGCGAGCCAGGCAACATGCAGGACCGTTTCAGCCGCGCGCGTGAGCTCTACAAGGACGAACCGGTCGCACAGGAGATTCTTGAGTTCATCAGTCAAGACTCCGAGAGGTCTTACCTTAAGGACGGTCGATCGGATGACGACTGACGGGTCGCCGCTCGGCCTCGCGGCCGGCAGCGGCGACCTGCCTCGCAAACTGATCGCCAGTTGCCGGACGGCCGGCCAGCCCGTGTTCGTCTTTGCCCTGAAGGGCCATTGCGAGCCGGCGACGGTTCGCGACGTCGATCATGTCTGGGTCAGGCTTGGGGCGGCCGGCAGGATCAAGCGCGCGCTGCACGAAAACCGCGTCGCCCGCTTGTGCATGGCTGGCAATGTTCGCCGGCCCAGCCTACTGGCCCTGTTGCCGGATTGGGAACTGATCAAGTTCATCCTTCGCTTCGGCTTTCGAAGCTTGGGCGACAACGCGCTTTTGGAGGCGATACGCCAGCGCCTGGAGGAAGAGGGCGTCCAACTGATCGGTGCCCATGAGATCATGCAGGATCTGCTGATCCCTCCGGGGCCGCTAACCGACCGACGCCCCGACGCCGCTGCGACCGCGGATATCGATATTGGTTTGACGGCAGCCCGGCAGATCGGTGCTGCCGATATTGGGCAGGCGGTCGTCGTTCGGGCCGGCACGATCGTGGCGCGCGAGGGCGTGGACGGCACCGATGCCATGTTGGAACGCGTGCGGCGTGAGACCGGCGAGGCAACGGCCGTCGGCGGCGTCCTGGTCAAGGTCAAGAAACCGCAACAGGATCAGCGTTTGGACCCGCCCGTGGTGGGGGTTTCGACGTTAGAGAAGGCGGCCGCCGCCGGCCTTGCGGGCATCGCCGTGGAGGCAAACGGCACGCTGATCGCCGACCGGCAGGCCGTAGAGGCAACCGCCGATCGGCTTCAGCTATTCGTGGTCGCGGTGCCGGTCGGTGACGATCCCCTGTCTGGCACGCCGCCCGGTTAGGCCGGGACCTGCCGGATAATCGATCCGGTCGTCGCGGCCGGATGGGCCGGAGGACAAATCACCGGGCCTATACCGCATCTCTTTGAAGATCAGGCGCCAGAGTCCGTAGAGGTTGATCACGATCGCGAGGCCGAAGCCGATGGCAAAGATCAGGATGACCACAAGCTGCGGGTCGTTGCCCGGCAGTTCGCCCATCGGCCCGGCCTCGATCGACCGCTATTCCTCGATATTCACCCAGCGCAGCAGGAAGAAATTGTCCGCCCGCTGAACCACGGAGACGTCGTCCCGGCTGGCCCAGACCAGCGGCTGCACGTACAGCGGCACATAGACAACATCGTCGCGCAGGATGGTGTTGATCGCGTCGATGTCCCGCTGGCGCTGATCCGGGTCGATCGTGGTCTGGATCGCGGTCAGCAACGTGTCGACATCCGGGTTGGAATAGCCGCCGAAGTTCCAACTGCCCAGCCGCGCCTCTTCGTTCGGCGTGGCCATCAGGAAGCGCACGGGATGTTCGGCGTCGAACGTGCCCGGCGACCAGCCCAGCAGATACATGTCGAACTCACCGGCCCGCAGGTTGGTGAAGTACTGGCTGACCGGCTCCGCCAGCAGATCGACGTCCAGGCCGATCTGTTCCAGCATGCCCGTCACCGCTGTACACACCGCCTCGTCATTGATGTAGCGGTCGTTCGGGCAGCGCAGCATGAAGTCGAAGCCATCCGGATAGCCGGCCTCGGCCAGCAATTCGCGGGCCCGTTCCGGATCGTAGTCCAGACGTTGGTCCGATTCGGCCGTCCAGCCGTTCACCGACGGGCTGATCAAGAGGCCGGTCGCCTGGGCGTTGCCGCGCATGATGGTCTGGACGATGGCGTCGACATTGATCGCCCGATAGACCGCCTCGCGCACCCGCGAGTCCTGGAACGGGTTGGCCCCCTCGACGGACGAGTAGGAAAGCGCGTCCGAGGCCTGGTCGAACCCGAAGAAGATCACCCGCGCCTCGATCCCTTCGGTGAGCGACAGGTCCGGATTGGCTTCGATGCGCGGCACATCCTGCAGCGGGATCGGCTCGAAGAAATCGATCTCGCCCGAGATCAGGGCCGCGACCGCCGTCGCCTGGCTGGTGATCGGGGTGAAGGTGGCCTGGTCGATATCGTGCTCGACAACATCCCACCAGCCTGGATAGGCCTCGACCACGGTCTCGATGTCGGGCGCGCGGGAGACCAGTTGGAACGGACCGGTGCCGTTGGCGTTCAGGGTCGCGTAGTTGTCACCCTCTGTAACCGGCGATTCCGCGCCGTTTTCCGTCGCCCACTCGCGGTCCATGATCATGAAGTTGGCGATGCCCGTCGGAAACAGCGGATCGGGGCGCGAGGTCAGAAAGTCGATCGTGTAATCGTCGACCACCTGGACGTCCTCGATTGACGCGAACCAGGACCGCACGTCCGATGCCTCCGACGAGGCACGCTCATACGAGAACAGAACATCGTCGGCGGTGAAGTCGTTGCCATTGTGGAAGGTGACGCCCTCGCGCAGGGTGAAGCGCCAGCCATCGTCGCCCAGCGGTTCCCAACTGGTGGCCAGCGACGGCTCGATCGCCATGTCCGGGCCGCGACGGACCAGCCCTTCATAGATGTTGTTCAGAAAGCTCAACACCGGCGCGATGTTGCGCGCGTGCGGGTCCATGGTGGAGGGATCGGTCTGGGCCGCCCAGTGGAAATCGGCGGCATGTGCCGACCAGGCGGTCAGGGCAATCAATGAGGCAGACAGGCTAAGGGCGGCACGGCGCATGGGGGTACTCCATTAACGTGAGCGGTCATTCCCTGTTCAGGGCGTATCGATTTATCGCGCCAACCGACGAAAGCCGAGTCAACGCGTTGCTTTTCACGATAACGTGAGCAGAATTTCGAATAAAGTACAGCCTGGCGATGTGCTTTTAGGCGGTTGCCGCTTCCGCCTGCCGCTGCGCCCGCTTGCGCTCGTGCGGGTCCAGCAGGGCCTTGCGCAGGCGGATCGATTTCGGCGTCACCTCGACACGCTCGTCGTCATTGATGTAGGCGAGCGCCCGTTCCAGGGTCATGGCGATTGGCGGGCTCAGCCGGACGGCTTCATCCTTGCCGGCCGCCCTTATGTTGGTCAGTTGCTTGCCCTTCAGCACGTTGACCTCCAGGTCGTTGCCGCGCGTGTGCTCGCCGATGATCATCCCGGCATAGACCCGAGTTTGCGGTTCGATCATCATCGGCCCGCGATCCTCCAGGTTCCAAAGCGCATAGGCGACGGCCTCGCCCGCGCTGTTGGCGATCAGCACGCCCGTATGGCGGCCGGCGATCGGCCCTCGGTAAGGCACATAGCTGTGGAACAGCCGGTACATCACGCCGGTACCGCGCGTGTCGGTCAGGAACTCGCCGTGATAGCCGATCAGACCGCGGGTCGGCACGTGCAGGACCAGCCTTTGCTTGCCGCCGCCCGACGGGCGCATGTCGATCAGCTCGCCTTTGCGCTCGGACAGCTTCTGCACGACCGTGCCGGAATGCTCCTCATCGACGTCGATCTGGACCTCTTCCAAGGGCTCAAGCCGCGCGCCGGTGTCAGGATCGGTTCGGTAGACAACGCGCGGTCGGCTGATCGACAGTTCGAACCCCTCGCGGCGCATGGTTTCGATCAGGATGGCGAGCTGTAGCTCGCCGCGGCCGGCAACCTCGAACGCGTCCCGCTCGGCGGACTCCGTCACCCTCAGCGCCACATTGCCTTCCGCCTCGCGCAGCAGCCGTGCCCGGATGACCCGGCTGGTGACCTTGCCGCCTTCCGTACCGGCCAGCGGGCTGTCGTTCACCGAGAACGTCATAGACAGGGTCGGCGGGTCGATCGGATCGGCCTCTATCGGTTCCGCCACATAAGGATCGCACAGCGTGTCGGCCACGGTCGCCTCGCTGAGGCCCGCGATCGCGACAATGTCGCCGGCTTCGCCCAGCTCGATGCCCTGCCGCTCCAAACCACGAAAGGCCAGCACCTTGCTGATCCGGCCCTGTTCCACCACCCTGCCATCGCGCGAAAGCGCCTTGATCGGCATGTTCGGCTTCACCGTGCCGCTCAAGATCCTCCCGGTGAGTAGTCGCCCGAGATAGGGATTTGCCTCCAGCGTTGTCGCCAGCATGCGGAACGGCTGGTCCGGGGTTACCGAAGGCTCGGGAACATGGCTCAAGATAAGGTCGAACAGCGGGGCCATGTTTTCGCGCGGACCGTCCGGGTCAGTTGCGGCCCAACCTTCTTTCGCCGAGGCATAGAGCGTCGGGAAATCCAGTTGATGCTCGTCCGCGTCCAGGGCGGCGAACAGGTCGAATACCTCGTCCAGAACCTGGTGCGGGCGCGCGTCGCTGCGGTCGACCTTGTTGATCAGAACGATCGGGCGCAGGCCTAAGGCCAAGGCCTTGCCGACCACAAACTTCGTCTGCGGCAATGGACCCTCGGCCGCGTCGACCAGCACGACGACCCCGTCGACCATGTTCAAGATGCGCTCCACCTCGCCGCCGAAATCGGCGTGACCGGGGGTGTCGACGATGTTGATGCGGACGCCGTTCCAAACCAGCGATGTGCATTTCGCCAGGATGGTGATGCCCCGCTCGCGCTCCAGATCGTTGGAATCGAGCGCGCGTTCGGCGACCTGCTGGTTGTCCCGAAAGGCGCCTGACTGGCGCAACAGGACGTCGATCAGGGTGGTTTTGCCATGGTCGACATGGGCGATGATGGCGATGTTGCGCAGGCGCATGGGAAACGTGCTCAATTGTATGTGAAGCGGCGGCGGACTATAGGCGTTGGGGTTGCCGGAACCAACCGGACGATAATTTTGTTCAGATGTTGCTTTTCACGTATGTTGATTCGCTGTGCAGCAGCCCGTGATTCGCGATGCCCGAACGCGCCCGCCAAACGAGTTCTGATCTGTCCCGGCGGGTGTCTCGTCGTTTCGGGCGAATCGCGTCATTCACGGCGATCACGATCGCGGTTCCGCTGTCAACGTGGGCCCTCACCTACGAAGTTACAATCCAAGAGGTCGACGATGAACAGTTGGCCGAGGCGCTGCGCGTAAGCTCGAACCTGCTGACCCTGCAGGACGACGCCGAGGAGCAGGGAGGTGTCGAGCCGGATGTCCTCTTGCGCCAAGTCGACGCCGATGAAGACCGGTTCGCCGCGGCGCTCAGGTCCGAAGGGTATTATTCCGGCTCGGTCTCGGTCACGGTCGACGGTTTCGCGCTCGACAGCGACGGTCTGCTTGACCGGCTGCGGGCACTGCCTGACGACAGCTCTGTCGCCATCGATGTTTCCGTCGATCCGGGTCCGCAATACATCGTGTCGTCGATCGACCTGGTCTCGAACCTGGAGACCGGCGCGCCGATGACCCCCCTGGTCAACCGGTCGATCCTGCCCTTGCAGCCCGGCGATCCCGCGCGTGCGGTCTCCGTGCTGAATACGGAAAGCTTCATCGTCAGCCGGGTCGAGATGCTGGGCTACCCCTTCGCTGCGGTGCCGGAGCGGCGGGCGGTGGTCGACCTGACCGAACACACGATGGCGCTCACCTTCGAGGGCGTCTCCGGGCCGCTGGCGACGATGGGTCCCGTGACGATTCAGGGCGAGGAGCGCACGAACCCGGAGTTTCTGCAAAACCGAGTGCCGTTTGAGCCCGGCGATCCCTACCGGCCCGAGGAGATCACCGAACTGCGCAACCGGTTTTCCGATCTCGGCATCTTCAGTGTCGTCGATGTCGATCCGGCCGACGAGTTGAACGCGGACGGCCAGTTGCCGGTGACCGTGACGGTGCAGGAACGCCCGCCGCGCTTCTTCGGCTTCGGCGGCAGCTACGCGACGTCCGAGGGCATCTCCGCCAATGCCTATTGGGGGCACCGCAACCTGTTCGGCAATGCCGAGCAGCTGCGCATCAGCGGTGAGGTCGGCAACATTCTGGAAAACTCGGTCACCGACTACAGCTATCTGCTGGGCCTCAGCTTTACCAAGCCCGACTTCCTCCGCGTCGAGCAGAACCTGAACCTGTCGCTGGACGCCACGCGCGAGGTGGACAATGCGTTCCTCCGGCGCGCCGTTCAGGGCACCGTCTCGCTTGAACGGCCGATCACCGACGAAATCACCGCGTCCCTCGGCCTGTCGATTGAACAATCGCGCGTCACCCAGGGTGACGAGACGAACGAGTTCTTCCTGGTCAGCCTGCCGGCGACCGTGAACTGGGACACGACCGACGATCTTCTCGACCCGCACGAAGGCTTCCGCCTGGGGCTCGACTTCCGGCCCTTTCCGTCTTTTCTGGGATCAAGCAGCGACTTTTACATCACCCGCCTCGATGGCTCGATCTATGAGGATTTCGGAACGGATGGTGAGTTCGTCGTCGCTGCCAGGGGTGCGATTGGCTCCATATTCGGCGATTCAAACGCCGATATTCCCGCCAACTACCGGTTTTATGCCGGCGGCGGCGGCTCGGTCCGGGGCTATCAGTTCCAGGGCATCGGACCGCGGCAGCCCGATGGCGACCCCGAGGGTGGACGCAGCCTGATCGAGGGCAGCCTCGAACTGCGCTGGCGCTTCGCCGAGGATTTCGGCGTCGTGCCGTTCGTCGATTTTGGTCAGGTCTATTCGTCGAGCTATCCGGACTTTGAGGAGGAACTTCAGTTCGGCGCCGGTGTCGGCCTTCGCTACTACACGTCATTCGGCCCGGTTCGCTTTGATGTTGCTTTCCCACTGAACCCTCGCGATGGGGATGGCGAAGATTTCGCGTTTTATGTCAGTCTAGGGCAGTCCTTTTGACAGAGCTGTCTAGTTGATGCGTATTGCCCGTAAGATATTGATCGGCCTGTTGGGCCTGGTGGCATTCCTTTTGGTGCTGCTGGTCGTCGCCGTGGCCTGGTTCAACACCGGCATCGGTCAACGGCAACTCGCGTCGCTGATCTCCAGTCTGGCATCCAGCGAGGACAGCGGCGTCGAGATCGGTCGGATCGACGGCTTCGTGCCGTTCGACCTGACCGTCGGCGATGTCGCCCTGTCCGATCGGGACGGCCAATGGCTGACCATCGACCGCGCGGCCTTGGACTGGGCGCCCTTCGCCCTGATCGGCGGCCGCCTTCACGTCGTCAGCCTGGAGGCGGGTACGGTGGCCATGCTGCGGCAGCCGTTACCGTCGACCTCGGCCGCGCCCGAGGAACCGACGCCGCTTGAGCCGCCATCGCTGCCCTTTGACATCGAACTCGACCGGCTGGCCGTCGATCGCGTGGAACTGCCGACGGATCTGGTTGGCGAGCCGATGGCGTTTTCGGTCTCCGGCGACGCCCAACTCGGCGAACCGTCCGAGGGTCTGCGCACCGACCTGACCATCGACCGGCTTGACGGTCCTCCGGGCCATATCGGCCTGAACGCGTCGTTTGTCTCTGGCGGTCGCCTGACCTTCGACCTGTCGGTCGACGAACCGCGCGAGGGCCTGATTGCCGGCTTGGCCGGCTGGCCGCTCGACACCCCCGTATCGATCAGCTTGCAGGGCGATGGCACGCTCGATGCCTTCGCCGCGGATCTTGCCGCGACGGTCGGCGACCTGGCATCGGCATCGGGCAGCGCGAGCATCGAGCGCGCGAACGACGGCCGTGTGTTCAGCCTGTCGATCCGTTCCGACATCGCGGGCCTACTGCCGTCCGATATCCAACCCATGCTGGCGGGTGAGGTGACCGTCGACGTCGACGGCACCCTGGGCGACGATGGCAGCCTTTCCCTGGAGACACTGGGTCTCGATGCGGCTGCCGGTCGCGTGTCGGCCAGCGGGTCCCTGGCGGCGACGGGCGAGTTGAGCGGAGATCTCAGCTTCACGGCCGGGGCCTCGACGTTGTTTACCTCGATCCTGCCCGACGCCGATTGGTCCGATCTGCAACTGAACGTGACGCTGGCCGGCACACGCGAGGCCCCAACCGCGACCGTCACGATCGACGCCGATCAGTTCGCAATGTCCGGCATCTCGGCGGATGACCTTTCCACCACGGTCGATGCCAGCCTGCCCAACGGTCTGGCCGACGCCACGTCATCGATCGGGTTTGACCTGTCTCTCGACGCCAACGGGTTCGCACTCGGCGATGCGGACCTCGATCCCTTGCTCACGACCGTCGATCTCGCGGCCTCCGGCACCCTGGACGACGTCTCGACCGTTACTCTCGACAGCCTGTCGGCTACCGTGCCGGCGGGAACCGTTAGCGGCAGCGGCAGTGTGTTGCTTGACGGCTCGGATATCGCTTTTGATGGCGACATCGACGTGCCCGACGCCAGCCAGTTCGCGAGCCTGTCGGGTCTGCCGCTGAGCGGCGGTCTGGCAATCGATGTGAACGCCCAGATGGCGGGTGATGCCGTGTCGGCCACCCTCGATGCCTCGGCGGATGGTGTCGGCTTTGGTCAGCAAGAGGCTGAGGCCCTGTTGGGCGATAGCTGGACGCTGTCGGTCACGGCGGACGGAACCACCGCCGGCACCGTGTCCGATGCAACGGTGTCGGTCGTAGGAGAGTCGGCACGTGCGACCGTGCAGGGCAGTTGGGACGGTTCGGCGGTCGACGGCCAGGTGTCGGCGACCGTCTCGGCACTCCAGCTACTGGTTGCCGATGTGGAGGGTTCGGTCGATATCGAGGCTGGCGTGCAGGGCGTGCCGGAGTCCTTGGCGACCCAACTCACCTTGACATCGGCATCGCTAACGGCGGGCAGCGAACAGTTCACGGACATCTCGATCAACGCCGACCTGACCAATGTGCCTTCCGCGCCATCCGGAACGGTCGACATGGCGGCGACGGCCCAAGGCCAACCCGTCGCGGTGTCGCTGACCAGCCAGCAGGTCGACACGTCCGGAACCAGCCCGATCGATCTCGAGACCCTGAGCCTGTCGTTCGGCGCGTTTCAGCTGGCCGGCTCGGTGCGCTTCGATCCGTCAACGCTGGCGGCGACCGGAGGGTTGAGCGGCGGGATCGACGATCTTGCGTCGCTGAACGACCTGCACGGCCAGGAGATCAGCGGTCAGGCAAGCGTTGAACTGACCCTGGATTGGGCTGAGGACGCAGGCCAGTCAGCCAACCTTCAAGTATCGGCCGATCAGCTAACCGTGCCCGGCGGCGTTTCGGTCGGCGCGTTGCAGCTCTCGGCATCCGGATCGGACCTGTTGGCGGCACCCGGCATCGACGTGACGGTGAACGCCAGCAACGTCGACGCCGCGACCGCTGCAATCGAGACCCTCAACCTCAGCGCCAACGGCGTCGACATCCTGGGCGCCGACGGACTTCAAGTCACCGGATCGGCGGCTGGTGTTTCGTACACGGGCGTCGGTTCGGTCGGGTCCCTCGACTTCGACATCGGGGCAACCGGCCTGTCGGCCGAGCCGGTGATCGACGTGACCATGGATCTGGGCGAGATCGTCATCGACACCGAATCCCTCGATGCCGCGACCGTAACGGCGACAATTCGGAACCCCGGCGGCGACATGTCCGCCGTCGCGCGGATCGAGAGCGCGGACGCCGATGTGGACGTCACCGCCAACCTGACGGCGGTGGAAGGCGGCCAGCGGTTCGACCTGTCGACCCAGTCCGAGATCCGGAATGTCGAAGGCACCGACTTCGCCGCCCTTGGCCGGCAGCCGGTCACATTGGACCTGTCGCTGCTGATCGGCGACGACGGCAGCCTCAGCTTGGAACAGGCGGATCTGGATGGCGGCGTCGGCACGATAACCGGCACGGGCGGCGTTGCCGCGGACGGCGCATTGAGCGTCAGCCTGACGATCGATGCTGACACACCGGCATTGGTCCACCCCTACGTTCCGGACGCGGACTGGTCGTCACTGACGGTCGGCATCGATGTCGGCGGTACGACTGAACAGCCGACGGTGGGCGTTTCGATCGCGGGAACCGACGTCGTGGCGTCCGGCCAGCAGGTCGGCGCCTTGGATTTGACGGTCGATGCCTCGTTCCCGAACGGTCTGGAAGACCCTCAGCCGACCATCGCGTTTGCGACCACGCTTGACGCTTCCGACGTGACGTTGGCCGATGCAACGCTTGCGCCGCTGGCGACTGCCCTAGACCTCTCGGCTTCGGGCCAAATCGATGGACTAGCGACCGTCGCACTGAGTCAACTATCTATCACGGCGCCGGTCGGAACGGTCGACGGCGCCGGTTCGGCGGCGCTCGACGGCAGCGCGATCCAGTTCGACGGTACCGTCAATGTCACAGATGCCAGCCTGCTGGCCGATCTCACCGGTCAATCCTTGTCCGGTGCGCTCGACAGCACGATTGCACTGTCGCTCGAAAACGACGCCTTTAGCGCCAGCATCGACGCGACGGCCGATGGGCTCGCCTTGGGACAGGCGGTGGCCGACGGCTTGCTGGGCGACAGTTGGCGACTGACGGTCGATGCCGACGGCACGCTGGGCGGAACGATCAGCCAGGCATCGGTGACGCTGGCCGGCCAATCCGCCGAAATCGACGCCAGCGGCAGTTGGGACGGCGCGAACCTGGCGGCCGAGGCGGATGTCACGGTCAGCGACCTTGCCGCCATCGCGCCGGACATCGATGGGTCGGCGCAGGCCAATGCCAGCGTCAGCGGGCCGCTCGATGCCCTGTCGGCACAGATCGCCCTGACCTCAAGCGCGGTAAACGCCAGCGGCGAAACGGTCGAGGATCTGACGCTGAACGCCGACCTCACCGACATTCCGTCGGCGATCACGGGCACAGTGGATCTGACGGGCTCGGTTGGCGGCCGGCCCGTCGCGTTGACCATCGATTCACGGCCGTTGGACCCCTCTGGCGACAGCCCGATCGACCTTGAGACGGTGAGCCTACAGTTCGGCTCCCTGCAGCTCGACGGTACGATCCGCTTCGACCCGACGACATTGGCGGCCGTCGGCAGTCTGGAAGGCCAGGTCGACGATCTTTCGAGCCTGGACGAGTTGATCGACCAGCCCTTGACCGGCGCGGCGACCCTAGCCGTCACCTTGGATCAGACCGATGATGACGGCCAGACAGCGCAATTGCGGGTCACCGGTACGGGCCTGGCCTTCGGCGATGTGGCAACCGCCAGTTCGCTTGAGGTTACCGCGGACGCGACTGACCTTCTGGGCACGCCCGGCCTGGACCTGACCGCATTGGCGCAGGTGATTGACGCCGCTGACGTTTCGGTCGAGACGCTGACCCTGACCGCCAATGGTGACGATATTCTCGGCAGCGACGGCATCCGCCTGCGCGGCTCCGCGACCGGCGCCAGCTACGCCGATCTGGTCAGCGCCGGCGGGCTGGAGTTCGACGTCACTGGCCGCGATCTGGGGACGGTGCCGTCGATCGACGCCGATATCGATGCAACAACGCTCGACGTAGCCGGCCAGCGGTTCGGGACGGCGGCGATCGTCGCCACCCTGGATGATCCGGCCGGTGACCTTACCTTTGATGCCTCGGTCGATGGCACCAGCGCGCTGGTCGGTGGACTGGACTTCTCCACACTGCGCGCGACGGCGACCGGTTCGCCGGCATCGATGTCTTGGACCGTCGACGGCCAGCAGTCGGGCGCCGCCGTCTCGGGCGCAGGGCAGGTCAGCATTGCCGACACGATTTCGATCGCGCTGGAAACGCTGGCGCTATCCGCATCGGGCGAAAGCTTCGCCCTGGCCTCGCCGAACACCATTACGATCGGCGAAGACGGCACGATCGATCTGGGCAGCATGTCGCTGACGGCGGCCGGCGGCAGCCTCCAGGTTTCCGGCACTGTTGCAGACGCGTTGAACCTGAACGTAAACGCGTCCGACGTGCCGCTGCGGTTGGTTGCATTGGCCGCGCCGGGGGCCGAGGTCACCGGCGTCATCAACGGCTCGGCCACCATCTCCGGCAGCGCCGACGCGCCGCAAGGCCAGTACGATTTGCGCGCCACTGGCGTTGGCACGCCGGAGACTGAAGCGGTCGGCCTCGGCAGCTACGACGTCTCGGTTACGGGCACCCTGTCGGCCGGCAGCACCCAGTTCGATGGCGAGCTGACCGGCACCGGCAGCCGGCTTTCGGTCACCGGTACGGTGCCGACGGGCGGCGCCGGCAGTGTGCAGGTCACGGGCGAGGGCAGCTTCGACCTCTCGGTTTTGAACCCGCTGCTGGCGGCCGGGGCGGATACGGTCGGCGGCACCTTGGCCATCAACCTGACGGCAAGCGGCAGCATGTCCGACCTGACCGCCAGCGGTACGGTCAATCTGCGCGATGGCTCGTTCCGCAACGCGCTCTATGGCGTGGAACTGACGGCCATCGAGATCGACATGAATGCCAGCACCGACGAGCTGGTGGTGAGCCGGCTGACCGCCCAGACGCCCAATGGCGGAACGATAGGCGGCTCGGGGTCGATTACGCTGGACCCAAGCCGTGGCCTGCCGGTCGAGGTTCAACTGCAGACCGACGATGCAGCACTTCTGGACATGCCGTCGGTGGCAGCAATCGCCGATGCGGACCTGACCTTCACGGGCAGCCTAGCCCAGGGCGGCGAGCTGAGTGGCACGGTACGGCTGGAACAGGTCGAGGCGCGACTCGACAATTTGGGCACCGCCTCGGTGCCGACCATCGACGTCATCGAAATCAACCCCTCCACGCCGGAGGAGGCAGCCAGGATTGAGCGCGCGCGGGCCGCCGCGGCCGGCGACCAAACCGCCACCGCGTTCGACATCGATTTGGACGTGGAGGTGTCGGCGCCCAATCAGGTGTTCGTGCGCGGCAGCGGTCTGGAGGCGGAGTTCGCGGGCGATTTGACGGTTACCGGCACGCTCAACGCGCCGTCGATCCGCGGCAGCCTCGATCTGCGCCGTGGCTCCTACGACGTATTGAGCCGGCATCTGCAGTTCACCCAGGGCAGCATCCGGTTCGACGGGCGCCCCATCGACCCGCTGCTCAACTTCGAGGCTACGACCACGGTTGACAGCATCACGGCGACGTTGGCCGTGACCGGCCGGGCGTCGGACCCCGGCATCGAGGTGACATCCCAGCCGCCCTTGCCGCAAAGCGAGATCCTGGCGATCATCCTGTTTGGCCGGGCCTCGGACAGCCTTACGGCGTTCGAGGCGGTTCAGTTGGCGGCTTCCGCCGGCCAGCTTGCCGGTATCGGCGGTGGCGGCCCTGGATTGCTGCAGGAGGTGCGCCAGACCCTTGGCTTCGACCGCGTGGACTTCACCACCACGCCGGGCGGCGAAACCGCCATCGGTATCGGCCAGAACATCACCGACAACGTCTATGTCGAGGTCGATCAGGGGGTTGAGACGGGGGACAGCGAGGTATCAGTCGAAATCGAGTTGACGCCGAACATCACGGTGGAGAGCGGTGTCGGCACGCGGGGCAGCCGGGTCGGCTTCTCCGTCGAGTGGGACTATTGATACGCGTCCAGCCGGCTTAGCAGCCGGGCCCGCGTTGCCTCGTCGACGAAGGCCGCTTCAAGAGAGGTCCGCGTGAAGCCGACCAGCGCCTCGTCGTCATAGCCGAACATCGCGCCGGCGTTCGCATACTCCCGCCCGATCGAACTGCCGAAATAGTGCGGGTCGTCGCTCGACAGCGTGCACCGCACACCGGCCTTGTGCAGGATTGGCAGCGGATGGCGGTCGTGAGACGGGAACACGCCGGTGGCGATGTTGCTCATCGGGCAGACTTCCAAAACGGTGCCGCGTTCGGCGAGCTCGGCCACGAGGGACGGGTCCTCGATCGCCCTCACGCCGTGACCAAGCCGGCTGACCGGCAGCGCATCGAGCGCACCGCGAATGCTCTCCGGCCCGCCGAACTCGCCGGCGTGCACATTGCAGCTCAGGCCGGCTTCTTCGGTTGCGATCCTGAAAACATCGGCGAACTGCGCCGGCGGAAACCCGGCCTCGTCGCCCCCCATGCCAAAGCCCGTCACCAAAGGGTGCGGATGGCGCACGGCGTCGCGGGCGACCGCCAGACAGCGCTCCACGCCAAAATGCCGAACGCAGGTCACGATAATCCGGGCCTCGATGCCGCTATCGCGTCTGGCGTCCTCAATCCCCTGCGCGATGCCCTCCAGATGGCCGGCATAGGACAGGCCCGCCAACGCCGCGTGGTCCGGCGAGGACATCAGCTCGGCATAGATGCCGCCCTCTTCGGCCGATGCCATCAGGTGCTCATAGGTTAGGTCGCGATAGTCCTCCGGCGTGCGGATCACGCTGCTGGCGACATCGAAGACTTGCAGAAAGTGCAGAAAATCGTTCCAGAGAAAACCGCCATCGGCATCGAACAGATCGTCCGGCAGGGTCATCCTGTTGCGCGCCGCCAGCCGCCGCACAAGATCGGGCGTGGCCGCCCCTTCGAGGTGCAGATGCAGTTCTGCCTTGGGCAGACGGTGCAGTCGTTTATCACTGGTCGGCATAGGAACTGAGCGGCTCTTTGGTTGTCAGCCCAGCACTATGGCATGCCGACAACCGCCGACCCAAACCCGATCAGTTCTCGTCCTTGGCGCCTGTTTGGTTGACGGGCGCCATCGCCAGGCGCTCGGTCGCCGCACGATTCGTATGGCGCCGTGTTTCGCGGTGCAGGATGTAAAGCCCACTGCAGATGACGATCGCACCGCCGCCCAAGACCCAGCCGTCGGGCAGGTCGCCCCAGATCGAATAGCCGTAGACCAGCGCCCAGATCATCGCCGTGTATTCGAACGGCGCCAGGATGGACACGGGGGCGGAACGGAAGGCCTCGGTGACGAAGATCACGCCGAAACCGCCAAGCAGGCCGACAAGGGCCATGAGGGCAAGGTCCCACGGATCGGGCCAGACGAACCCGAACGGCAGCCCCAAACCCGACACCACGATCGTGACGAGTGCCGCATAAAAGACCAGGGAAGCATTGGATTCCGTGCGGGTCATGCGCCGGATCAGCACCACCGACAGGGAAAAGAAGAACGTGCCCGCCAAGGCAGCGGCCGCGCCGAGCGTCAAAAACTGGTCAAGGCCGGCCTGGCCCGGTCGCAAGACCACCAGAATGCCGATAAAGCCGATGCCGACGGCGACCCACCGGTGCCGACCGACGGGTTCGCCCAGCAACGGTACGCTCAAGGCCGTGACGAAAAGCGGTGAGGCGAAGGCGATGGCGTAGGCGTCCGCCAGCGGCATCTGCCCGAATGCGTAGAAGAAGCACAGTGCCGCACAGGCGGACAGCACGCCGCGCCCTAACTGTCCGCCCAAGCGCCGGGTCCGAAGATCCCGAAACCGGCGACGAATGGCCAGGATCGCCATCAGCGGCAAGAGGCCAAACAAGGCCCGGAAGAAAACGATCTGCTGGGTGGGGTAGTCGGACGACAGCCACTTGATCACCGCGTCCATGCTCGCGAGCAGCAGGATCGCCAGCACGTAGAGGCCGATCCCCCGTCCGACGCGGTCGGCGGGTGCGGCCGCCTCCGCGGTCATGGCGTTGGCGCGGTGACGCGTTTGGCGATCAGCGGGCGCTTCGCGGGCGCCTCGTCGCCGATCGTGAAGGCCTGATGCAATGCCTCCACGGTTCTCTCCGCCGAAGCCTCGCTGGAGGCATGCACTCGCGCCAACAGCCGATCCCCGGGGCCGACTCGGTGCCCGATACCGGCGATATCGGTGAGTCCAACAGCGTGATCGATCGCGTCCTGAGGCCGGGTTCGTCCGCCGCCCATGGTGACGATCGCGATGCCGATCGCGCGCGTATCGATGGACGTTACAATTCCCGCCCGGTTCGCCTCGACATCGCGCACGATGGCGGCCGTGGGCAGGTGAAACGCGTAACGATCAACGAAATCCGACGGGCCGCCCAGGCCCGCTACCATCTGGCCGAACCGTTCCGCCGCCGCCCCGCTATCGATGGCGCGATCAAAGGCCTGGCCGCCAGCGTCGCTATTCTCCGCCAGATTTCCGAGCACGAGGGCCTCGGCAACCAACGCCCTGGTCTTGGCATAAAGCCGCCTATCGCGGGCGCCGCCGGTCAAGAGATCCACCGCCTCGGCAACCTCGACCGCGTTGCCGGCACTGGTGCCCAACACCTCGTTCATGTCGGTTACCAGTGCGACCGTCGGTGTTCCGGCCCCCGTACCGACCTCCGTGATACTCTCGGCCAGCGCGACGGCATCCTCCAGTTTCGAGGCGAAGGCGCCGGACCCGACCTTCACATCCATGACCAATCCATCGAGGCCGGCAGCCAGCTTCTTCGACAGGATGGACGCGGTGATCAGGTCGATGGACTCAACTGATCCGGTCACATCGCGGATGCCGTAGATGCGTCGGTCAGCCGGCGCGATGTCGTCGGTGGCACCAATGATTGCCGTGCCTGCATCACGCACAACGCGACGCAGCGTGTCCAGGTCGGGCTGGCTTTGATAGCCGGGGATGGCGTCGAACTTGTCGAGGGTGCCGCCCGTGTGGCCAAGACCCCGGCCCGAGATCATGGGGTTGTAACCGCCGCACGCCGCGATCGCGGGTCCGAGGATCAGGCTGACCTTGTCGCCTACGCCGCCGGTGGAGTGCTTGTCCAAGACCGGCCCGTCAAGATGGGACCAATCGAGCACTTCGCCGGAGTGGGTCATGGCGCGGGTCAAGGCGACCCGCTCGGCCATTGTCATGCCCTTCAACAGGACGGCCATACAGAAGGCGGCGATCTGGCCTTCCGTCACGTTGCCGTCGACGACCCCGCCAATGAACTGGTCAAGCTCGTTTGCGGAAAGCGTCAGCCCGTCGCGCTTCTTGCGGATGGTTTCCTGGGGCAAAAAGCCTGACGTGGTCATGGCTGAGCTTCACAGTCTGGATTGAAAGGCGACATGCGAGCCTGTCAGGCACGGGCGCGCACGGCAAGTGCCGGCCGGTCAATGCAGCCATAACGATCGCTAGGCTACGTCGTAGCCACCGATTGGCCAGGCGCTATTCGCCGTAGGGTATCCAGATGTTCTTCACCTGTGTGGCGGCGCGCAGGAACACCTCGCCTTCGCCGTCTGTCGGGTCCAGCCAGTCACGAGCATGGCCGTTGTCGACCCAAACCTGTTTCAGATTTCCGGCCGAGGCGCGTTCGACGTCGGCCGAGCCCTCCGGGCTGCCGCAATACCAAATGGCGTCGACGGCGTCGTGCTTGGCCAGCACCGACGCCAGCGCGTCCTTGTCGCCGGTGACGATGTTGACGACGCCGCCCGGCACATCGGAGGTGTCGAAGACCTGATAGAGGTCTGTTGCCGACAGCGGATGACGTTCCGACGGCACCGCGATCACCCGGTTGCCCATGGCGATCGCCGGCGCCACCAGGCTGACAAAGCCCAGCAGCGGCGGGACGTCGGGGCAGGCCACGGCCAGCACGCCGATCGGCTCGTTCATCGCCAGGGCGACACCGCGCGAGGGCGGCGAATGTACCGCGCCGTCGAACTTGTCGGCCCAGGCGCCATAGCTGAACAGGCGCGCCACGCTCGCCGCGACCTCGGCCTGGGCGGCCTTGGGCTTTGCGCCGGTCATAGCGGACAGGCGCACGGCGAACTCGTCGGCCCGCGCCTCCAGGTTTTCCGCGATGTAGTAGAGGATCTGCGCCCGGTTATGGGTGCTGGCGCTGACCCAACCGGCCGCCTTGCGCGCGGCCTCCACGGCGTTGCGGATGTCCTTGCGGTTGCCTTCGCCGACCTCGCCCAGGATCGTGCCGTCGGGTGCCAGGACCGGCCGGCTGTAGGCCCCATCGGGCCGCGCCTGCTTGCCGCCGATATAGAGTTTCGGCGTGCGATCGATGGTCAGCGGGCTGCCTTCGGCCGGCTTCGGTTTGGGCAACGGATCCGGCTCCTTCCAAGCCTCACGCGCCTTATCGCGGCGTGGCTTGGTATAGGCGTAGGTGCCTTCCAAGCCGCCCTCACGCCCGAAGCCCGACTCCTTGTAACCACCGAAGCCGACGGCGGCGTCGAACTGGTTGGTGGTGTTGACCCACACCACGCCGCTTTTCAGCTTCGGCGCGACGTCCAGCGCCAGATTGATCGACTCGCTCCACACGCTGGCGGCCAGCCCGTATTCGCTGTTGTTGGCCAGTTGCACGGCTTCCACCGGTGTGCGGAAGCTCATTGCCGCGATCACGGGCCCGAAGATCTCGACCCGCGCCACGGTTGAGGCTGGCGAGACATTGGTGAACAGGCTGGGCGGGAAGAAACAGCCCTCGGTCGGCACGGCCCAGCTTGGCTGCCACAGATCGGCACCCTCCGAAACGCCTTGGTCAACCAGCGTCCGAATGCGCTCAAGCTGGACAGGCGCCACGATCGCGCCGATATCGATCGCCTTGTCCAGCGGGTCGCCGACACGCAGGCTTTCCATCCGCGTGCGCAGCTTGGCCACCATGGCATCGTAGATGCCTTCCTGGATTAACAGGCGCGAGCCGGCGCAGCAGACCTGGCCCTGATTGAACCAGATGGCGTCGACCACGCCCTCGACGGCGCTGTCCAGATCGGCGTCGTCGAAGACGATGAAGGGCGACTTGCCGCCCAGCTCCAAGGTCAGGGACTTTGCCGACCCGGCCGTCGCGGTCCGGATCGCCCGGCCCACTTCGGTCGAGCCCGTGAACGCGATCTTGTCGATATCCGGATGGTTGACGATCAGCTCGCCCGTGCTGCCACCGCCGGTGACGATGTTGACGACCCCGGCCGGCAGCCCAGCCTTTTCGCACAGTTCGGCGAAAGCGAGCGCCGTCAGGCTGGTGAACTCCGCCGGCTTCAGCACCACCGTGTTGCCCAGCGCGATCGCCGGCGCGATCTTCCAGGCCAGCATCAACAGCGGAAAGTTCCACGGGATGATCTGGCCGCAGACGCCGACGGGCATCCTGTCGGCCAGCTTTGTGTCCATAAGCTGCGCCCAGCCGGCATGGTGATAGAAGTGCCGGGCGACCAGGGGAATGTCGAGATCGCGGGTCTCGCGGATCGGCTTGCCGTTGTCGAGCGTCTCCAGCACTGCAAGCAGGCGGCTGTGTTTCTGGATCAGCCGGGCCAACGCATAAAGATACCGCGCGCGCTGATGGCCGGGCAGGGCGGCCCACTCGGGCTGGGCTGCGCGCGCCGCCTTCACCGCCGCGTCGACGTCCTTGTCGCCGGCCTCGGCAATGCGGATCAGCGGTTGGCCAGTTGCCGGGTTCGACGTCTCGAAGTCGGCGCCGGACTTGGCCTTCACCCAACGGCCGCCGATGAACAGCTTGGTGACGCCCTTGTGCCGGTCGATCCAGGCGCGCCCTTCGGCATCGCTTTCGGGCGCCGGTCCGTATTCCATGGTCTCGAAGATCTGCGCGACGGTCATGTTTGGTTCAGCCCACGGCGTGATGGTCGTAGGAGGCGTAGCGGCCGGTGATGTGGAACTCCAACTGCCGTTCGATGTCGGCCAGCAGGCTGGAGGCGCCGAACCGGAACAGTCCGGGTTCCAGCCAGGACCGTCCCAGCTCCTCCTTCATCAGGAACTGAAAGCCCAGCGCGTCCTTGGCCGTCGAAATGCCCCCGGCCGGCTTGAAACCGACGACGTTGCCCGACCAGGCGTGATAGGCGCGGATCGCCCGCACCATGACGAGGGCCACCGGCAGGGTCGCGTTCACGCCCTCCTTGCCCGTCGAGGTCTTGATGAAGTCCGACCCGGCCATCATCGCGACCATGGAGGCGCGCCCCACATTGCGCAGCGTCGCCAGATCGCCGGTCGCCAGAATGGTCTTCATATGGGCCTGACCGCAGGCCGCCTTGAAGGCCTTCACCTCGTCGTAAAGCGCCTGCCAGTTGCCCGTCAGCACATGTTCGCGCGTGACGACGATGTCGATTTCGCGCGCCCCGGCCGCGACCGAGGCCTCGATCTCGCGCAGCTTGACGTCCATCGGGTTCAAGCCGGCGGGAAACCCGGTCGACACGGCGGCCACCGGAATGTCGGTGCCGCGCAAGGCCTCAACCGCCGTTTCCACGAAGGTGTGATAGACGCACACCGCACCGGTCGTCAGCCCAAGGTCGCCGATACCCAACGCCTCGACCAGGTCGGACCGCAAAGGTGTGCGCGCCTTGGCGCATAGGCGCCTGACCCGGCCGGCCGTGTCGTCGCCGTTCAGCGTTGTCAGGTCGATGCAACTGATCGCCTTCAGCAGCCACGCGGCCTGCCAGTCCTTTTTGACGGTGCGGCGCGTGGTCAGGGTCCCGGCCCGGCGTTCCACGGCGCTGAGATTGACCCGCACCGTATCGACCAGATCGCGATCCAAGGCCGTGCCCGGATTGTCCGGTTCGGCCGGCCATGGCTGCGTCGGCGGTGCCGATGGCTGGCCCGGCAGATGGTGGATTTGTGCGCTGCCTTGCGGTTGGTCCGGCGCCGATTCCTGGGCGGACATGTAAGAGGCCTCTCGTCCTGTTCCTGAAGCTGGCCCGATCATACGCCGCGACCTGCCGCGACGCCAGCTATCCAAAAGCGCGCACCACCTCCGTCACCAGGCCTTGAAGCCGCTCGCTGGCTTCCGCGGCCGCCGCGAGCGTTTGGTCGTGGTTGACCGGTCCGTCAGACAGTCCGACGCCCAGATTGGTGATCACGGCCGTTGCCGTGACCCGCAGGCCGCAATGGCGCGCGACGATGCATTCGGGCACCGTCGACATGCCGACCGCATCGGCGCCCAGCGCCTTGATCATGCGCACCTCGGCCGGGGTCTCGAAGGCCGGGCCCAGCCAGGCGGCATAGACGCCATCGGCCAGGGATATGCCCAGAGATGCCGCCGCCTGCCTTTGCGCGGCGACCAGTTCCGGGTCGTACGCCCCCTCCATTGGCGGGAAACGCGGCCCGAAATCCGGGTCGTTTGGCCCCGCCAGGGGATTGCCGCCCATCAGGTTGAGATGGTCGGTGATGGTCATCAGGCTGCCGGGCCCGACAGTCTCGCGCATGCTGCCGGCCGCGCAGGTCAGGTAGATGGCCTCGGCGCCGATCAGCTTCACGGTGCGCACCGGCACCTTCATGGCGTCGATCCGACCCTCATAGGCGTGCGCCCGGCCGGCCAGGCACGCAACCGGCACGCCGCCGAGCAGGCCCAGGATCAGCTTTCCGGCATGGCCGCTGACGCCGATGGATGGGAAGCCCGGCAAGTCATCGTAGGCGATGGCGTGCGCATCCTCGATCTTGTCGGCCAGCGGGCCCAGGCCGGAACCGAGGATGATGCCCATCCTGGGGACAAAGCCGGGCAGGCGGTGTTGAACGGTCAGCGCCGCCTCGGTCGCATCGGTCGCCGTGCTCATGCGTTCATGTGTCCAGATTATCGGGTCCAAACGACAAGGGCAGCAGCTCGTCGACCGTCATCGTCTTGCGCAGCCCTTCCGGGCCGCAGATATGCACCGGCGTCTCCAGCGACGCGAATTCGCGCAAGCGCTGGCGACAGCCACCACAGGGGCTGCACAACATCCCGTCACCTGCCTCGCCGCCGATCACCAGCGCCTCTACGATCCTGGTGGCGCCATGCTTGGCGACCATGGAGCCGATCGCGCTGGCCTCGGCACATTGGGCCTGCGGATAGGCCGCGTTTTCAACATTGCACGCAGCGATAACGTCGCCACCTTCGGTCAGTAGAGCGGCGCCGACCTTGAAGTTGGAATAGGGCACGTGCGCATTCTCGCGCGCTTTTTCCGCCGCCTCGAACAGGTCGCCGAAACGAGACGCAAAGGCCATCGTCAGCGTTCCTTGACGTACGGGATGCCGCCTGCCTTCGGTGCCACGGCCTTGCCGATAAAGCCGGCCAGAACGACCACGGTCAGAATGTAGGGCAGGGCCTGAATGAACTGCACGGGGATCTCGCCAATGCCGGGGATCTCGGCGCCTTGCAGGCGCGCCTCAATCGCTCCGAAGAAGCCGAACAGCAGGCAGGTGAACAGCACCGGCCACGGCCGCCACTTGGCGAAGATCAGCGCCGCCAGCGCTATGAAGCCCTGTCCCGCCGTCATCTCGCGGCCGAACGCCGCCCCCTGCGAGGTCGAGAGGTAGGCGCCGGCCAGGCCGCATAGCAAGCCCGTGATGATCACAGCGCGATAACGCAGCCAGGTGACGGAGATACCCGCCGTGTCGACGGCGGCCGGATTTTCGCCGACCGCGCGGAGGCGCAGGCCAAAGCGCGTGCGATAGACCACCCAGGCGGTAAACGGCACGGCCAGGATGGCGACATAGACCAGGATGCTGTGACCGCTCAGCAACTCGCTGTAGATGCCGCCGACGATCGGCACGTCAGCCAAGGTCTCCGCCAGCGGCAGTTGAATGCTGAAGAACCGTTCCGCCTGCAGAATATCGACGAAGCCGTTCGCGAAATCCTGAATGCCACCCATGGCCCAACTCAGGAACGGTGTCGGCTCGGCCGTGGCTTCGGTCAAGACCTCGCGCACGCCGTCGATGCCGGTCCCTGTCTGATCCGCCTCTTCGGCGGCACGTTCCAGCCGGCCGATTTGGCGGTTCCCGAGTTCCGGGTCGCTGGCGATGATTGTGTCCATCAGCGCTTCGACGCTGCCCGCGTCGGCAACCTCTTCGGGGGGCAGGTCCTCAACAGCGTCGATGAAGAACGCGTCATCCCGTGGGTTCAGGTCCAGTCCGGCCTCTTCCAGCCCCTCGGCGATTTCCGTGTCGCTTGGCGGCACGAAGGGCAGGTCGACGCCCTGGAACTCCTCCGGGTTCTCCAGGCTAGGCGTCTGGCCGCCGCGCTGAAACCAGGCATGGCCCAAACTGGTGGTCAGGCCGACCGCCAGCATGTTGATCGCCACGCCGGAGACGATCTGATTGCCGCGATAGGTGATGCAGGCAAAGCCATGCAAGAGGGCAAACATGATGCCGGCCAGCATCCCCGCCGCCAGGCCGACCAGTACGGAACCGCTGACCGCCGCGATGGCGGCGGCGGCAAAGGCCGAGATCAGCATCTTGCCTTCAAGGCCGATGTCGAACACGCCCGACCGTTCGGAATAAAGGCCGGCCAGCGCGGCGAAGATCAGCGGTGTTGCGACACGGACGGTGGCGTCCAACAGCAGGATCAGGTCGTTGAAGAGTTCCATCGCGCCGGCCCGCCTATTCCGCCGCCACGGCTTCGGCGCGGGCGCCACGCCGCTTGAAGAAGTTCTCGATCGGATCGCGGAACATGTTCTCTAGGGCGGCGGCGAACAGGATCACCAGGCCCTGGATGACGACCACCACCTCGCGGGTGATCAACGGCATCTCGAAGGCGAGCTCGGCCCCGCCCTGATACAGCGCGCCGAACAGGATCGCGGCCAGAACGATACCCACCGGGTGGTTGCGGCCCATCAGGGACACCGCGATGCCGACAAACCCGTAGCCGGCGACGTAGTTCAAGAGCAGCCGCTCCTGAACGGCCATGATCTCGTTCAGGCCCACGAAGCCGGACAGCGCGCCGGAGATCGCCATGGCCAGGATCATGTTGCGCGACACCGAGATGCCGCCATAGACCGCGGCCTGCGGGTTGGCCCCGACCGTCCGGATCTCGTAGCCCCAGCGCGTCCGCCAGATGAAAAAGAACACGGCGACGCAGCACAAAAGCGCCCAGATGAACGACAGGTTCAACGGCACGCGGCGGAACGGCACGCCGATCGCGGCCAGCATCTCCGTAACGGTGGGCAAGGTCGCCCAGTCTTCGAATGGCACACTTTCCGGCGATTGCTGACCGGGTGCGATCAGCACGTTGACCATCAGATAGACCATCACCGCGGAGGCGATGTAGTTGAACATGATGGTCGTGATGACGATGTGGCTGCCGCGCTTGGCCTGCAAATAGGCGGGAATGAACGCCCAGGCCGCGCCGAACAGGCAGCCGGCAACGATCGCGATGGGCAGCAGGACCGGCCAGGGCAGGAAGGCGCCCAGCCACAGACAGACGAGACCGACGCCCAGCCCGCCGATGTAAGCCTGCCCTTCGGAGCCGATATTGAACAGGCCGCAATGGAAGGCGACCGCAAAGGCCAGGCCGGTAAAGATGAAGTTGGTGGCGTAATAGAGTGTGAAGGAGATGTTGACGAAGCTGCCGAACGCGCCGCTGATCAGCAGCTGCACCGCGCGTATCGGGTCCTCGCCGATCACCAGCACGACAAGGCCGGCGAGAATGAAGGCTGCGATCAGGTTGACGAGGGGGACGAGGCCGAGGCTAACCCATCTCGGCACGTCGGCCGGTTTGCCGAAACTGCTCACGCCGATGCCGCCTCGGCCGTCGGTGCCCCGCTTTCAGTGTCGGGATTGATGCCGGCCATCATCAAGCCAAGCTTTTGCTCGGTCGCCTCGGCGGCCGGCATCTCGCCGACGATGATGCCGTCGAACATCACCAGGATGCGGTCGGACAGGCTCATGACCTCATCAAGCTCGACGGAGACCAGCAGAACGGCCTTGCCGGCGTCGCGCATCGCGATCAGCCGTCGATGGATGAACTCGATGGCACCGATGTCGACGCCACGTGTCGGCTGGCCGACCAATAGCACCTTGGGATCCCGCTCCATTTCGCGCGCGACGATCAGCTTTTGCTGATTGCCGCCGGAGAAGTTCGCGGCCTTGAGGAATGGGTTGGGCGGCCGCACGTCGAAGTCGGCCATGAAACGCTCGCAGGCCGACACCACCGCGCCGCCATGCATGAAGACGCTGCCATTGTAGTCGCTGGAACGATGATAGCCGAGGATGGCGTTCTCGTTGGCGGTAAAGCTGGTGACCAGCCCTTCATGGTGCCGGTCCTCCGGCACATGTCCGAGGCCGAGCGCCCGCGTGGTCGCCGCATCGAATCCAGCCATCTTGGTGACGTCGCTGCCTTCGATGACAACCGTTCCGCTGCGGGGCCGCATGGTGCCGGCCACGGCCGCCAGCAGTTCCGACTGGCCATTGCCCGACACGCCCGCGATGCCGACGATCTCGCCCGCCCTGACAGTGAACGACACGTCCTTCACCCGTCGGACACCCAGCCGGTCGTAGACGTTCAGGCCATCGACCTGAAGCATGACCTTGCCGGGGCTGGCCGGCTCCTTGTCCACCCGCAGCAACACCTTGCGGCCGACCATCATCTCCGCCAGATGTTCGCGGTCGGTGTCCTTGGTCGCGACATTGGCGACCACCTCTCCCTGGCGCATGACCGTGACATTGTCTGTTATGGCCATGATCTCGCGCAGCTTGTGCGTGATCAGGATGACGGTCTTGCCCTGTTCGCGCAGCGTGCCGAGGATGCGGAACAGCTGATCCGCCTCTTGCGGCGTCAGCACACCCGTCGGCTCGTCCAGGATCAGGATGTCCGCGCCGCGATACAGCGCCTTCAGGATCTCGACGCGCTGTTGAATGCCGACCGGCAACTCTCCGGTGATCGCATCAAGCGGCACCTCAAGCTGATACTCCTCTTCCAGCGCCAGCAGCGCCTTCCTGGCGGACTCACTGCCGTGCTTCAGTGTCGCGCCGCCCTCGACGCCAAGGATGATGTTCTCCAGCACCGTGAAGACGTCGACCAGCATGAAGTGCTGATGCACCATGCCGATGCCGGCCGCGATCGCGTCGTCTGAATTGTCGATCTTGGTCTGTTGGCCGTTGACGAAGATCTCACCGGAATCGGCCGCGTAAAAGCCGTACAGGATGCTCATCAGGGTCGACTTGCCGGCGCCGTTTTCCCCGATGATGCCGTGGATGGTGCCCTTCGGCACCGTCATGGAAATGTCCTTGTTGGCGTGAACCGGCCCGAAATGCTTGTTAATCGCACGCAACTCGATGGCCGGCGGCAATGCGCCGGCCATCGAGCTCGCTTTCGGGTCGCTAGCCATCACGACTAGAGGTCAGTGAGGACGCGCCGGCCGTCACTCCACCGGGCAGCTATTGTCCGCCCGGTAGTCAATGACCTCGATATCGCCATTCATGATGCCGATGATCGCGGAGTTGGTGGCGTTGACCATGTCATGGGTCAACAGGTCCCAATTGTGCTCATCGAGCGCAAAACCAACGCCCTCTTCGGCCAGTCCCAAGACCTGGATGCCCGGCTCCCAGGTCCCTTCATGGCTGGACAGAAACGCGTTGTAGGCCGCGACGTCGACGCGTTTCAGCATCGACGTCAGCATCGTGCCCGGATGCAGATAGTTCTGATTGGAATCAACGCCGATGGCCAGGTTGCCGGTATCCTCGGCCGCCTGATAGACGCCCAGGCCAGTGCCGCCGGCGGCGGCATAGACGACATCGGCGCCACGGTCGAACTGGCTGCGCGCCAACTCGCCACCGCGTCCAGGGTCGTTCCATGCGGCCGGCGTCGTGCCGGTCATGTTCTCATAGACCTCGATCTCCGGGTCCGCATAAAGCGCGCCTTGGGCAAAACCGCAGCCGAAAGCGCGGATCAGCGGGATGTCCATGCCGCCGACGAAGCCGACAGCCCCGGTCTCCGACGCCATCGCGGCCAGCATGCCGACCAGGAACGAACCCTCATGCTCGCGGAACACGACAGATTGCACGTTCGGCAGGTCGACGACGGCGTCGATGATGGTGAAGTTGGTATCGGGGAATTCGGCCGCCACGACCTCCAGCGCCGGGGCTTGCGCAAAGCCGACGGCGATAACGATCTCCGCTCCGTCCTGCGCCATCCGCCTCAGCGCCTGCTCGCGCTGCGCCTCGTTGGTGACCTCGAATTCCGCGTACTCGACGCCCGTTTCGTCGCTGAAGCGTTCAACCCCGTTGTAAATGCCTTCATTGAAGGACCGGTCGAACTTGCCGCCCATGTCGAACACAACGGCATGGCTGAAATCTTGGGCGCTGGCCGGTACTGCAACCATGAGCGCGGCGACCGCCGTGGCCGTAAAAAGGGTCTTCATGTCCGAAAAAACTCCCTGTTCATGCGTCGATATCGGTTGGAAAGCCCATCACGCCAGGACTCGGCATGGGGCCGTCAATTACGAGACCATAGCGCCGATTGTAACTCGACCATAGTGGCTTTTCATCCGCTCTGGTCCTGGTGATCGCATTTGCCGTCACGCGCCTGTCTCGCAAAGGTAAGGGTTCGTGATGTGACCGCCTTTGAACGCGGGCCTATATCACAGGGTATGAAGGCCCCGCGATTGCACTTGCCGCACTATGTCGCGCACCACCGTGAGCGGGCCCAACTGCCGATCGAGGAAGTCGTCAATGTCGCGACGCACGCGGCCGGGCTCTTGTTCAGCATTGCGGGCCTCGTGATGCTGTTGGTCTGGACTGCCCAGAACAACGGGAACGCGCTTCATTTCGTCAGTCTCAGCATCTATGGCGCAACGCTGATCCTGGTTTTCCTAGCATCGACGCTCTATCACTCCGCGACCTATCATTCCATCGCGTCCTTTTCGGCCGCCGGAGCGCGCCTGCGGTCGGCATTCGAGGCGTTTGATCATACGGCGATCTTTCTGTTGATCGCAGGCACCTACACACCGTTCGCCTTGGTGGGGTTGGGCGGTGGCTGGGGTTGGTCGTTGTTCGGTGTGGTTTGGGGGTTGGCCGTATTCGGCATCGTGTTCCGGCTGGTGCGTCGTCGCCACGACCGGTGGATTGTCGTGCCGATCTATCTGGTTATGGGCTGGATGGGAATTGTTGCGGTTGGCGAGATCGCTTCGGCCATCAGCATCGCCGGCCTCTTCTGGCTGCTTCTGGGCGGCGTGATTTACAGCGCCGGGGTGGCCTTCTACGCCTGGGAGCGTCTGCGTTTCAACCATGCCATCTGGCATGTGTTTGTCTTGGCCGGCAGTTTTTGCCATTTTCTGGCGATGGTGGTGATCGCCGTGCCCTCGGTCGCTTGAGGCGCTTCTGCCACCTCGCGTCACCGCTGGATCGAGGCTTAGGCCGAGGCTAACCGTCGCCGGCTTTGGCGCGACACCCCTGGGGCGAGATCGCCCTGCGCGACCGACGGTCCAAACCTATCCGACAGTCGGTGTTTTGATGTCATCCAATGCGAGATTCTCTCGGGGTTTAACGTCCCTTTGAGGGGTTAGCGTTTAACGAGCCATCGCTTGGGAGAATTGCTCGAATTCGGTCATGCTGGTGGAAACCCGACTGGCGGATCAAAGCAACGGGTGCTCTCGTCAAAGCCTGAGCTCCGCAGCGTACCTGATTTCGCGCCACGGCTGTAAACGTAGACGCATAATGGCTAGATAGGAAATCCTCTGACAATAGGCACTGATGGAATTGGTCTATACTAATCTTGTCTTAAGTGGCACGTTCTCCACCATCAGTCGATGTTATGTGTTCGGTTTTCTAGACGAATTGAGTCGGGGGCTTTCTCGTGGATCCCGCCCGTGCCTACTTGTTGGCAATGGTTAAGCAGAATCGGGTGACGCTGGCCTCACTTTCGCGCGCGCTTGGCCGCAACCACGCCTATTTGCACCAGTTTGTCCATCGCGGAACGCCGAAACATCTGCCGGAACGGGTCCGCCGCGAGCTTGCCGGACTTCTCGGCATGCCCGAGGCCACCTTGATTGCGCCAGAGAAAGCGTCGGTTGGCCGGGCGGCGAATGCCAAGGTCCTCGCGAACGCGCCGGACAGCTTTCCAGCACGTCTCGCCATGGCGCGGGCGCAATCCGATTATCCACGCCCTTCGGCGTTCGCCAAGGCCGCGGAAATCGATCAGACGCGCTACAGCGCGCTCGAAGAAGGTGAAGTTGAACCGAGCCTGGACGAACTGGACCGCTTGTCGCAAACGTCCGGCAAGACGCTCGACTGGCTGATTCGGGGCGTCGGTGAGACAGACGACAAGATTACGCCTAAAGACGGCAAAGGCGACACCGCAGCGAACGAATCTGACTAAATGGGGCGATTGCCGCGAAACATTTTCAGCCAGTAGCAGTTGTAAGTTGTCAATTTGCCTTCGCTTAGCCATATTGTCCAGATATGGTTTGACAAATAGGAAATTTCCTATTGTCTGATCCCTTTCTCTCATTCTGATGGCATAAGGCACGGTAGAAATGGCTAATTCCCCCCGGCGTTTGCGTTCGGTGTCCACAGGCGGCAAGAAAGAAGCTGCTGAGCCGGCACCCCGTCGACGAGTCGGTCGCCCGCGCTCCGTCGATTCGCCACATCCGATCGACATCAACATTGGCCATCGGCTACGCCTGAGGCGCACCCTTTTGGGATTGACGCAAACCGATCTCGGCCGGCGGGTCAACCTGACCTTTCAGCAGATCCAGAAGTACGAGCGCGGCACCAATCGCATCAGTGCGAGCCGTCTCGTGGATTTTAGCCGGTCGCTGGATGTGCCGATCACATACTTCTTCGAAGACGTGCAGGACTTGCCGCAGTCGCCGATGTCGCCTGAGTTGGCGGCCGCCGAGAGTGCGGGTGAGAGCACGGGCATGAAGCGGCGCGAGACGTTGGAACTGGCCCGTGCCTATTACAGCATCGAAGATCCGCTGATCCGCAAGCGCCTGGTCGGCCTTATCCGCGCCGTCGGACAGCGCGCAGGCATCGACATCGAAGTGTAAGGCCCACCGGCCGCAAACCCGCCTCCGCGCCGATCCGGCCTGGCGACGGTACGGTCGCTAGGCTGTTGAAGCCACCCCCGGATCCGACAAATGTGTCGAGCCAGCCTCTTTAGTGCTGGGCTTTGATCGCGTCCCGCGATCTTGTATTGGCCGAGTGTCGGGCGGTTTCTTTGCCGTGATCTGCTGGTTTGCCCCCGCAGTGGTGCGCAGGCTCTTACAGCGAGGCAATCCAGCTTCAGGTAAGCCGATCTCACGTGCCTTTGAACGGCCGGGTTCGCGATGGACATTATCATTCATCGCGACAGAGCCATCTCGCCGCACTGTTTCGGTCTTCACATGGACCGGCCAGTGTGCGACGACAGCGAAGACCACGCGGCAACCCGCCGCGACACGCTGCGGCCTACCCGCTGTAGCTCTGCGATGTCGGACGACTTTGGATATCAACTACCGAAACGGATAAGGATGGCGATGCCCGGCCCGGTCATGCAACCTAAACCATCTCTCAAAATGCTCGGCACGCTGGCCGCCGGCGTGGCCCTTCTGGCGACGGCCGCGCCGATCGGCGAGGCCGCTGCGCAGGACGTTCCGCCGCAGTTCATCATCAACCAATCGGGCTGGGAGGGCGGCGCGCGCGCGCGGTCGGAGGCAGGAGATTTCAGCCATTGCGATGTCCGCAGGGCGTTTAACGGCGATCAGGTGCTGATCGTTTCGTTGAACCGGCGCAACGAGATCAATATCGGCCTTGTCGATCCGTCCTTTGAGTTCACCCCGTCGACGGGCACCAGTGCGGTGGTGCTGCAGGTCGACCGCCGGCTGAACGCCCGTGTCCCGGCGGCCCCGGGGGGTGAGGATATTCTGGTGCTGGCTGTCGGTGACACGCCGGAGCTGCTGGATGCGCTGCGGCGCGGCAACGCAATGCTGCTGGAAACCGAGTATGGCGTGTTCGAGTTTCCGCTGAGCGGGACATTCGCCGCGTTCGGTGCCTTGATTGACTGCATTGCGCTCGCCAATCAGATCCTGCCGCCCGAGCCGGAACCGACCCAGATCGAGGGCGACGGCCCGCAACGGATCGGCACCAACGCGATGGCCGCATTGCTTCAGGCAGCTGGTGTCGAGGGCGCCTTGCTGGTGCCGCAGGAACAGTTGCCGGTCGACGAGATGGAACTGACCCAGATTTGGCTGGTCGGTGAAGTGGTCGGCGGTCTGCACCAACGCGACCGTACGACCGCCGGTATCGAGATCCAGGGTTTTGTCGACGACTATCTCGGCATACTTGGCAATCGATGCGACGGAGAGTTCGAGGCCACGCCCGGCGAGGTCGAGGTCCTGGATGAGCGCTATGCGTTCGCCCCGGTTGACATGCTTTGCACGGGCGATCTCGGCACCAGCGTCGTCACGGCGATCTTCGTGCTGGACGACAATTTCTACTCGGTGTTCTTCCATGAGGGAGACGAAACGCTCGGCGATGAAGTCACCGCGGCCACGGACGCGATAGCGGCGCTGGTCCGGCAGCTCGCCATGGACAGCTTGGCCGGCCCGCCCGGCGACGCCGAGGCGCCGCCAAGCGAGGAAGCGCCTGAACCTGCTGGCGGGGAAAGCGAAGAGGACGGCGAGACCCCGCCGGCCGACGATGGCGGTGCGCCGGCCGATGGCGCCGATGGCGATGGCGCGGAGGAAACCGCTGCCCCTGCCGAGACCGAGACCGAGACGGATGGCGAAAGCGCGAACTGAGGCGTTCAGATCGATCCGACGGAGTCACTGGTCTGTGTGCGTTCATCGTCTATGGTAGGCTGTTGAAGGCTGCTTGAACGGCCGCGAAAGGAGGCGGGCGTGAGCAAGACGACTGGACGCCGACCGAAACGGCCCGAACCGTCGGCTCGATTGGACGCCGATCCGCAGCAGGTTGAGGCCATCGTCGCCGGTCGCCACGGCGACCCCTTTGGCTTTCTCGGCGCCCACGAGACGGAGGGCCGACTGGTGGTGCGCACCTTTCAGCCCGGCGCCGAGGCGGTCGCGGTCATCGACAGCGAGACCGGGAAGAGCTTGGCGACCCTCGACAGGGTGCACGAGCAGGGGCTGTTCGTCGGTGTCGTTCCCGGCCGGGATCAGCCAACTCCCTATCGTCTTCACGTTCGCGGGCCGGAGGGTGAAAGCACGCGGGAAGACCCGTTCAGGTTCCCGCCGGTGCTCGGCGATCTGGATGCGCATCTTTGGGGCGAGGGCCGCTATCTCGAGGCCTATGAGCGCTTCGGCGCTCATCCGATGACGGTCGAGGGTGTCGACGGCACCAGCTTCGCGGTTTGGGCGCCCAACGCCCAGCGGGTTTCCGTCGTCGGCGACTTCAACGGTTGGGACGGCCGCTTGCACCCGATGCGGCTGCGCCACGGCATCGGCGTCTGGGAAAGCTTCGTGCCCGGCGTCGGCCCCGGAACGCGCTACAAGTACGAGATCGTCGGCCCGGAAGGGCATCTGACGCCGCTGCGCGCCGATCCGTTCGGTTTTGCCGCCGAACACCCGCCGGCCACTGCCAGCGTCGTCGCGCCGCCGCTTGATCGTGACTGGACGGACGAGACTTGGATGCAGACGCGCGGGACGGCAAACGCGCTGGATGCGCCGATCTCGATCTATGAAGTGCATCTCGGATCCTGGCGGCGCGGTCCCGACAACCGCTATCTGACCTATGAGGAACTGGCCCAGGACCTGGTCGGCTATGCCAAGGATTTGGGCTTCAGCCACATCCAGTTGATGCCGATCAACGAATACCCGTTCGACGGCTCGTGGGGCTACCAGCCCGTCGGCTTGTACGCGCCGACCAGCCGCTTCGGCTCGCCTGGGGGTTTTCAGGCCTTCGTGGAGGCCGCGCACGAGGCCGATCTCGGCGTTCTGGTCGATTGGGTTCCCGGCCACTTTCCGACCGATGCCCACGGCCTTGGCGGCTTCGACGGCACGCATCTCTTCGAACATGCCGACGCGCGCAAAGGTTTCCACCCGGACTGGAACACGCTGATCTACAATTACGGGCGCCGGGAAGTGTCTAACTTTCTGTTGGGCAACGCGCTGTTCTGGTTCGACAAATATCATATCGACGGCCTGCGCGTGGATGCCGTGGCCTCGATGCTCTACCTCGACTACAGCAGGAAGAGCGGCGAGTGGATCCCCAACGCGTTCGGCGGCCGCGAGAACCTGGAGGCCATCGATTTTCTGCGCGCCATGAACACGGAGGTGTTCGGCCGGTTCGAGGGCGCCACCACGGTGGCGGAGGAGTCGACCGCCTGGCCCGGTGTCTCACGGCCGGTCTATACGGGCGGGCTTGGCTTCGGCTTCAAATGGAACATGGGCTGGATGCACGACACCCTGCAGTATATGAGCCACGATCCGGTGCACCGGCGCTATCACCATAACGAGATGACCTTCGGGCTGCTCTATGCCTTTTCCGAGAACTTCGTCCTGCCGCTGAGCCACGACGAGGTCGTCCACGGCAAACGCTCGCTTTTGGCCAAGATGCCTGGCGACGATTGGCAGAAGTTCGCCAATCTACGCGCCTATTACGGCTTCATGTGGACCCATCCGGGCAAGAAGCTCTTGTTCATGGGCGGCGAATTCGGGCAGTGGGGCGAATGGAACCACAATGTCAGCCTCGACTGGCATCTGGTCGCCCAGGATTACGGCCATGGCTGGCGGCCCCACGCCGGCCTGCAGGCCCTGATACGGGACCTTAATCGCCTGTACCGCGATACCCCGTCCCTGCATCAGCTCGACTGCGACCCGGATGGGTTCGAATGGATCGAGGGCGGCGATGTCGACCAGTCGGTGTTCATCTATCTTCGCAAAGGACGCGAGGGCGCGAAACCCGTCCTGGTCGCGTCGAATCTGACGCCGATCCCACGGCACGGATATCGCGTCGGGGTTCCGGCCGGCGGGCGCTGGGTCGAACGTCTGAACACCGACGCGACGGCGTATGGCGGCAGCGGGCTGGGCAATCTGGGCGGCGTCGATGCCGAGCCTGAGGGCTGGCACTTCCAGCCCTATTCGATCTCCCTGACGTTGCCGCCCCTTGCCACCGTCGTTTTTGAGCTGGCTTGACGAAGGCCCTGCCGGTTGGCGGCGCTTGACCTGTATCGCGATCGGCCGCAATAAGCGGACCCAGATCCAAGTGCCCCCAACGCCCTTCTTGCGATGCCCTACACCCCACATCTGACGACGGGGCGCCTGCGTCCCGGCCAGCCCGACATTCTGGGCTCGACGTTCGATGGGCGCGGCGTCAATTTCGCGCTGTTTTCCGCCAACGCGACCAAGGTCGAGCTGTGCCTGTTCGACGACCAGGGCCAGCGGGAGCTGGAACGGATCGAGCTGCCGGAATACACCGACGAGGTCTGGCACGGCTATCTGGCCGGCGCCCGTCCCGGCCTGGTCTATGGCTATCGCGTCCACGGGCCGTACGAGCCCGAAGCGGGTCATCGGTTCAATCCGTTCAAGCTGCTGCTGGACCCGTACGCGCGCAGTCTCGCGGGCACGTTCCGCTGGATCGACGCGCATCATGGCTATCGCGTGGGTTCCAGCAGGGGCGACCTGTCGTTTG
>JANQGH010000002.1 GCA_028277405.1 Alphaproteobacteria bacterium
ATTCTGCGCGATCCGTATACGCAAGCTGCGAACGGCTTGACACGGTTCCACGCGCGCCGTCGGGTCGGTGCGGGGGTTGTGAAAGCTGAGGCTCTCCGCAAACTCAAGGTTGCGGCCTGAGTTCGCGTCTTCCTGTTTGGGACGCGAGGGTCCAGCGACCGGTGACCTGAACAACAGCCGCAGTCGCGCGACGGGTTTTTTCCAACCTTTCTGAACGCGAGCGCGCGACACTCGATGACGGAGACCACCATGCCGACCGCACCCCCCCGGGCCTGCCAGTGCGGGGCGATCGTCCCGGCCGGTCAGCGCTGCCCGCGGTGCACCTCGGCGGCCGACCGGGCGCGAGGTGGTCCGCGGCGTCGGGGTTACGATCGGGCATGGCAACGGCTAAGGGCACGTTACCTGAAGCTGTATCCAATATGTGAGGTGTGCGGAGCAATGGATAATCTCGACGTTGATCATATCGTTCCAATCCGTGAACGGCCAGAGTTGCGGCTCGAACCGAGCAACCTGCGCACACTGTGTCATTCTTGCCACAGCCGATGGACACGTAGGGGTAGGGGGTGATGAATTTTACTCGCGCATTGGGTGTGGACCGTTGCTGGGTCTTCTTTTTGAGAGAGCCAAACCCAGCAAATAGGTCATTATTGCTGACCTAAATAGGTAAGGGGTGCTGACCAATGCGCGGACGCAAGCCCGAGGTGAAAGCGGCCGAGGGCGGGCTGTCGAGGATGCCGCCGGCGGCCGCCTGGTTGCCACCCGAGGCGAAGTCCGAATGGCGCCGCGTTCTTCCTGGGCTTTGCGCGCGCCGGGTTCTTACCCGCGAAGACTTGGCATCGCTCGAGGCCTATTGTCTCAGCGTTGGCCTGGTTCGGAAATCACAGGCGACGATCGCGGCTGAGGGTGATTTCGTCAGCGGACCGAAAGGCGACCGAAAGCGTCACCCGGCGCATCAAACTCTTTTCCAGGCGTTGACCGAGAGCCGACGCCTGGCAGCCGAGTTGGGACTGACGCCGGCCAGCCGGGGCAAGGCCGCGCCCACCGAGGACGGGGCGGACGATCTGGCCGATCTCGACCTATGAGTGCCTCAACCTACCCCGCTTGGCTGTTCGATGACCGCGAGATCCTCGATCCGTTCGGCTACGGCGAGCGCGCGGTGAACTTCCTGCGCAGGTTGCGGCACCCGAAGTCTCGCCTACCCAGACGAGTGTTCGAGTTGGTGCCGTGGCAGGAACGGATCGTCCAGCGCATCTATGGCCCCTGCGACGCCAACGGCCGCCGGCTGGTTCGGACCGCCGTGATACTGTTGCCGCGGGGCAACCGCAAGACCGCGCTCGGCGCCGGGCTTGGGCTGTTGCACGCGATCGGACCGGAACGAGTGCCCGGCGGTCTGTCCTTGTTCGCGGCCAGCGACCGGGAACAGGCGCGGATCGCCTTCGAGGAAGCGGCCGGTATCTGTCGTGCTGACGAGCGCATTGCATCTGCATTGCGCTTTATCGATTACCGTCACCGGATCGAGCATCCAAAGTCCGGATCGAAGCTGCGGGCGATCAGTTGCGATGCCGGCCGGCAGCACGGCCAGACGCCGACCTTTGCGCTCGCCGATGAGTTGCACATCTGGCCGCGGCGCGATCTGTGGGACGTCATCCGGACCGGCCTGGTCAAGGTGCCTGGATCGTTGATGCTCGTGCTCATGACCGCTGGTCGCGGGCAAGAGAACGTCGCTCACGACATCGTCGATTACGCGCGCCGGGTTGCCCGCGGCGAGATTGACGATCCGGGCACCCTGCCTGTACTGTTTGAAACGGCCGCCGACGCCGACTGGCGCGACGAATCCCTGTGGCACCGGGCGAACCCCGGGCTGGCGCACGGCTTCCCGGACATCGACGGTCTCCGTCAGCTGGCACGCGAGGCTGAGGGCCGGCCGGCAGACCGCGAGGCGTTCAGGCAGTTACATCTTAATGTATGGCTGGACCACTCGACCGACCCGTTCGTGGAGATGTCGGTCTATGACGAGGGGGCCGACCCGCTCGATGTTGATGATCTCACGTGCGAGCCCTGCTGGCTCGGCGTTGACCTGTCGTCGAACTCCGACCTGACCGTTGTCGTGGCGTGTTGGCGCCGCGGTGACGGTTACGCAGTCTTGCCGCACTTCTTCTGCCCGGCCGACAACCTGCGTGGTCGCCAGGATCGGGACCACGTCCCCTATGTGCGCTGGGCCGACGAAGGCTTCATCGAGCCGACGCCGGGCAACGTCGTGGATTTCAGGGCGGTCGAGGACTGCGTGCGGGATCTGTGCGACCGGTTTGCCGTTCAGGCGATCGGCGTTGACCCGCACCTGGCGCGGTCCCTGCTCAACAACCTGACCGAGGACGGCCTTCCGGCGGTCGAGCTGCGGCAGGGTTGGGTCACGATGGCGCCCGCGATCAAGGAACTCGAGCGCGTGATCCTCGGCGGGCAGTTTCAGCACGGCGGGCACCCGGTGTTGCGCTGGAACTTCGACAACATCCAGGTCGAGACGGATCGGGCCGGCAACAAGCTGTTCTCCAAGGGCAAGGCGCGCGATCGGATTGACGGTGCCGTGGCGTGCGCGATCGCCGTGTCGTTGGCCGCGGCCGCGCCGGCCGAGATCGGCCGCTGCCCCGTGACCCTCATCGACGCGCCGGGGTGGTGAGATATGTCCGACGATGCGACCACCGTCGAGTTCCAAGTCCAGCGGATCAAGCCCGTCGAGCACCAGCTCGACGGATTCCGGGTCACTCGGCGCCCGGGCGGCAAGCTGGGGATCGACCTGCCGGCTTACCGCGGCGCCGACGGCGCATGGCGGCCGGCCGTTGTGCTACCGCCGGAACTTCACGAGCCGATCGGCCGCGCGATCCTCGACGAGATCGGGCGGGTGTGAATGCCCACACCGACAACATCGGTGCGTTTACCGCGCCATCTGCACCCGGTCATCTGGTCGGTCGCAGCAGCATTGCGCCGCGACCCGGGCATCGCCGACGAGCTGGCACGGGTGATCGACCGGCGGGTGGCCATCGACGATAGCACTGCTACCGACCAAGCCATACCGAGAGGTTAGCAGACGTAGCACTGCTATCGGCCAAGCCGCTTGGCAGACGTAGCGGTGATGGCTACCTGGTCGTATGTACGTACTTTTAGTGTGGAACCTATCTGTGCGCAGAGAAAAAACACAAAACCAATACGTATATACGACCAGGTAGCCATCACCGTTGACCAAGCCCGAGTGCTATCGGCCAAGCCGCTTGGCAGATGTAGCACTGCTACCGACCAAGCCGCTTGGTAGACGTAGCAGTGCTACCGGCCAAGCCGCTTGGCAGATGTAGCACTGCTAC
>JANQGH010000065.1 GCA_028277405.1 Alphaproteobacteria bacterium
GGAACGCTATCGCCCAAGCCGTCGACATCTTCACACCCAACGAATGTCGCAACTACTTCACTGCAACAGGATACGAACCCGAATGATCGGAAAACGCTCTAGTCACGAGCCATATCGTTCCCAGCAGTGCGCAAGACGCTGGCACTTTTGCCGGCACGTGGGTCACGACGAGCGGCAGTTATCTGTTCTGGAACAGGGAAACCCTGCACCTACCTGAAGATCTCGTCATCACGGTGGAGATCGACGCCGGCGACTTCCCCACCCTGTTCATCACGATGACCGAGGAGTTTCATCCCGACGCGTTCGCCGGCTGGCACGGAGCCGATCAGATCCAAGGCTCGCTGACCTTCGAAGCGGTCGGCGTCGTGTCCTTCGACGGGCTCCACGTCCATATCGCCGATGTCTTCGATACCACGCGCTGGTTCTGTGACGTCCGCGGCAGCGATGTCCTGGAATGCCTTGCCACGGAAGCGGGCGAGCGTGCCCTGTCGGGCCGCATATCTCTTCAGAAGCAGGATCCGTGAACCCGGCTGCCTGGCGACACTGGGCCCCAGGCCCGATGGCGTGGCCTGATCAAGGAGCCGAAAATGAACGGACTCTGCGCCGCGCCCTAGCCTTCCGCATGCTTTCCGTAGCGCGACAGCACCCGCAGCGCCATCAACGTGTTCCAACGGCCCGGCTGCCGGGCCGGGTCCATGACCACGTGAACGGTGCCGGGATGGGCGGCATTGGTGGGCCAGCGCCCATCCGGCCGGCACCTTGCCATCAACGCCTCGATCCCATCTTGCATGCGGGCATCCCAGGCCACGCCGGCAGCAGCGAAACAGTCCAGGGCGCGCAGGATGTTGTATTTCCAACGCCAGGGATAAGGCAGCTTCAGAAACTCCGGCTTGATGACCTCGCCCGTGCGATCCGATCGAAAGAGCCGATGGACCAGGATGAAGCCTACGCAACGCCGCGCGATCCGCGACAGCTCATCAACGCGATAGTCGTACCCGCGCCTCTCATACTCGGTAATGCCCTCGAGGACCGAGATCGTGGAGTGGAGAGAGCTGTGCCTGGCGCCGCTTCTGTTCAAACGGCAGTTGAAGCCGCCATCGGCCATATGCTGGGCGATCAGGAAATCAACGATCGATTCCAGCTCACTTTGGGCTGCGCCGAAGTAGCTCGCGTAATTCAAGAACATCCCGTTCACGCAAGCGTCCGAGGCGCTGATGGTCTCGCCAGGCCCGATGCCGCCATCCTCGCGCTTCTCGGTGTGGCTGATCAGGTCGACGCTTTCCCCGGCAAGCTTGTGCCCGGGATCGAGTGCCAGGTTTTTCAGATCCAGCAGCGTGTAGTGTGACGATGTCCATTTCGGCTGATAGAAGCCCTCGCCCCAGGTTCCGTCCTGGTGCCGTTTGGACAGGATTGCCGCGCCCCAGCCTTCTGTCCCGATCCTGCGGCGGAGGCCCGGGCGGTCCTGTCCGAACAGATCGCGCCAGACCTGGTACTGGATGGCCACGTCACCTTCGAGCAGCCAGCTTACGACCGGGTTATCGGGATTGATGCTCATGAGGTCAGGGTATCGCCCACGCCATTGCGTCTCCAAACACCCAAATTCGCCGCATCACCGATCCCCGTCGTGCCGGCCGTCCTCACCCCTTGGAAGTTGGCAACGGCCTCGGCCCTAACGCGGCTGGTGGCCGGCACGGTGGCTGTCGCTGTCGACCGAAAAGGCCAGCACGCGGCTGACGTGGCCCATCGGCCTTCCGCTCTCGGCTGACCATGTGTTGAACGCGTCCTGCACCTTGCGCATGTCTGATTTCGAGGTCGGTGCCTTCGTGACCACACCCTCGCGGATCAGCGCGGCACTGACATCGCGCGTCGTGACAAAGGCATCCTTGCCCATGCCGCGCAGAAGGTACTGCCCGGTCGTGCCACCCAGCCGGTTGCCGCGCTTCTTGAACAACTCCAGCAGGTCGATGAAGGTTTCCGACGGCCACTCCGCGATCATGGTGGCGGCGCTGCCATGCTCCCGCGCCATGTCCTTCAGGAAAGCCGCGTTGTCGCGCACCGAAAGGATCTTCTGGGCGTTGCGCACGATGCTCGTGTTCTTCAGCAGCGTGTCCAGGTCGCGATCGGAGATCATCGAACACCAGTTCAGATCGAACCCGTGAAACGCCTGCTCAAAGCCGTCCCATTTGTTGTCGATCACCGTCCAACTGAAACCGGCCTGAAAGATCCGACGTGTCATCTCGGCCAACCAGCGCGCGTCTGGGATCGCCTTCAACTCGGCGACGGGTTTCGGAGTCGGCAACTGGGCCTCGACCGCCTCTTCCCCGCCCTTGCGCGCAACCGCGATGGCGTACAGTTCGGCAAACGAGCGCATCGGGCTTCTCCTCGCTAATGGCAAACGATCGGCTTTTAATCCTAGCGGCCGATGGCGCTGCGGATAAGTCCCGAAGAAACGCTGGTGACATCTGCTGACAACCGGCTCTTGCCGTTTGGTCGGGGCGAGATAGAACAGGCACCATTGCCTGACGCGAACTGGGAGAGGCGCCATGCCCATTTCCGGCCCACCGCTAGACAAGCCTGTCGACCTGACCCGGTTGCTGAGTTTGGGCCTGGCGGCCAAACCCGACGGCATCGCGATCGCGTCGCAGGCCACGCGCTGGACTTGGCGCGCGTTGGACGAGACCAGCACGCGGCTTGCGCACAATCTGCTGGATTTCGGCCTGAAGCCCGGCGACCGGATCGCCTCGCTAATGCCCAACCGAACGGTCCAGCTCGTGTTCTACGTGGCATGCCTGAAGGCGGGGCTAATCGTCGTGCCCTTGAACTATCGCTACATGGCGCCTGAGATCGATCACGCGCTGGAGGTCAGCGGCGCCGTGGCACTTGTGGCCCATGCGGAGCGCGACGGTGATCTCGCCAAGAGCGCACGGGTCGGCTCGCTGAAGCTCGGCGTCATCGGATTTGAGGCGGATGACGGGCGCGTCCCGACGCTTGAGGGCCTCATCGAGCGTGCGCAAGCGCCCACCCCCCTGCCCGACCTGTCGCCGGAAGATCCGCTTTGCATCTTCTTCACCTCGGGCAGCACCGGCAAGCCGAAGGGCGTCACCCATTCGATCGAAAGCATGGGCTGGTGCCTAGCCAACTGCATCACCGGCTTCGAGATCGGACCCAAGGACGCCATGCTGGCAGCCTGTTCAGCATCGCATATCGGGTCCTACGTCCTGTGCCTGGCCGCGTTGGCCGCTGGTGCACGGGCCTGTGTTGCCCGCACGTTCGATCCGGATGAGGTCCTGCCCATCATCCGTGACCAGCGACCGACCATCCTGGCGATGTTGCCGGCGCCGTTGATCGCGCTCGTGCGCGACCATGGCGCCACCCACAAGGACTTCGCGTCCTTGCGCTATTGCCTGTCCGGCGGCGACAAGGTGTCGGCGACGCTTGATCAGGAGTTCAAGAAACTGGTCGGTCAGGACATTCTGGAGGACTATGGGATGACCGAGATCGGTCTGATCACGATCAACCCGCCGTCGGGCCTCAACAAGGTCGGCTCGGTCGGTCTGCTCAACCCCGGTGTCGAAGCCTCGATCCGCGACGAAGACGGCAATGAGGCACCGATGGGTGTTGACGGGCGGCTGTGGATCCGCTCGCCCGGCAACATGATCCGCTATTGGAACAACCCGGAGGCGACCGCGGAAACCGTCGTCGATGGCTGGCTGGACACCGGCGACGTCATGACGGCCGACGAGGATGGCTATCTCTGGTTTCGTGGCCGTCGTAAGCAGATCATCGTGCATGACGGATCGAACATATCGCCGCAGGAGATCGAGGAGGCGCTATCCGACAATCCGGTGGTCGATCTTGCCGGCGTCGTCGGCGTGCACAGCCTGGTCCATGGCGAGAATGTGCGTGCCTACGTCACGACGAAGGAAGGCTGGTCACCACCCGCCGCCCAAGATCTGATCGCGTTCGCCCGCGAACGCGTTGGCTACAAGGCGCCGGAGGAGATCATCTACCTGGACGACATGCCGATGACGCCGACCGGAAAGGTCGACCGGGTGGCACTGAAGCGCTGGGCGCAGCAGGCCCACGCAGCCGAGATCGCCTGAGAATCTGTTCGAGAGCTCCTTACGACGAGCGTTGCCGCCTCAGCCGCGGCGCCAGAGGCGGAAGTACTGCGGGCTAAGGCGGCGGGATGAGTATTGGCGGCCTAGCGGCCAATGCAGAAGTCAGGTGTCGGGGCCAAATGTTAGGATGCTTGACGGTCGAGTTTTAGGGCCTTGCGCAGGGTTTCGTTAATGCGTGACTGCCAGCCCTTGCCGCCGGCGCGGAAGTGGTCGACGATCTCCGGGTCGAGACGCAGGGTGACGCGTTCCTTGGTCGGCGCCTTCTGCTTGCCGCGTACGCGTCGACGGTAGTCCTCGACAAGCTCCGGCACGACTTCAGCGGCAGGGCGAGCCTTTTTGAACCATTCCTCGTCGAGTATCGGGCTATCCGGATCGCTTTCGGCCGCCTTGGTGATCCGGCGGTCCTCCTTGTCGCTGATCAGGTCGAGGGCGCGTTGAGCGCGGATGCTCAGCGTACGGGGTTCGGTATTAGTCTTGGGCTTGGGCATAGCGTCTAACCTCTCTCGTATTGGCCCTACGAAGGCTGATCACGCGGCGATCGCCGCCGCGCATCGTAAACACCAAGACGAACAGCCGTAGGCCGATGAAACCGGTGGCTTCGTAGCGTATCTCGCCATAGTCGCGACGGCTGTCGGTAACGACCAGGGCGGTTTCCCAGTCGAACTCGCGGCTGGCCTCAAACGGCACGCCGTGCTTGGCGTGGTTGGTGGCGGACTTGCTTTCGTCCCATGTGAACATAGCTTTTTGTATGCACAAAAAGTGCTCAGTTCAAGCAGATTGTACATACAACAAACCGGCCAGCGGTTATGCACTCTGAGTTCTGGTCTCCGTGCGCGAAGCTCACTGAATCCGACCTGACTGGTGCCCCCCGGGACCGCGTTGCTACAAGGCGCTGGAGGAGATCGTCTACCTCGACGACATGCCGATGACGCCGACAGGAAAGGTCGACCGCGTGGCGCTGAAGCGCTGGGCGCAGGAAGCCCACGCGGCCGAAATCGCCTGAAAGCCGGCCCGTCAGGCGCTGCCGAGGCGGCCCTCGTCGAGGCTCAGCGCCGCTTGGGCCGCCGCCAGCCTGGCGATGGGCACCCGGTAGGGAGAGCAGCTGACATAGTCGAGGCCAATCTCATGGCAGAACCGGATCGAGGCCGGATCGCCACCATGCTCGCCGCAGATGCCGAGATTGAGGTCCGGTCGGGCCGCGCGGCCGCGCTCCATGGCGATCTGGACCAGCTCGCCGACGCCGCTTTGGTCGATCGTCACGAACGGGTCACCCTCGATGACGCCCAGGCGCTCATACTCCAACAGGAAGCTGGCTGAATCGTCGCGGCTGATGCCGAACGTCGTCTGCGTCAGATCGTTGGTGCCGAAGGAGAAGAACTCCGCCGTTTCGGCCAGTTCGCCGGCACGCAAGGCAGCGCGCGGCAGCTCGACCATGGTGCCGACATGATAGTTCAGCGTCACGCCGCTTTGCGCCTCGACCTCTTCGGCCGCGCTGGCGATCACCTTTTTCAGCAGATCCAACTCCGCCTTTGAAAAGGCGAGCGGGATCATGATCTCGGCCGTGACCGGGTCTTGATCGGCGCCACCGACCTCGACCGCCGCCTCGAAGATCGCCCGTGCCTGGGTTTCATAGATTTCCGGGTGGGTAATGCCCAGGCGACAGCCGCGATGGCCCAGCATCGGGTTGCTCTCGGCCAGCTGAATAACCCGCGCGCGCACACTCGCGACACCGACGCCGGCGGCCTCGGCAACATCGGCCATGTCCTGATCGGTCTTCGGCAGGAACTCGTGCAACGGCGGGTCAAGCAGGCGGATGGTCACTGGCTTGCCGGCCATGATGCGGAACAGGTCGGCAAAGTCCTTGCGCTGCAGCGGCAGCAATTCTGCCAGGGCGGCACGGCTTTCGTCCGGCGTTTCCGCCAGGATCATGCGGCGCACGTTCACGATGCGGTCGGCATCGAAGAACATGTGCTCCGTCCGGCACAGGCCGATGCCCTCGGCCCCAAAACTGACCGCGACCTTCGCATCGTGCGGGGTCTCGGCATTGGTGCGGATGCCCAGCTTGCGAAACCGGTCGGCCCAGCCCATCAAGACGGCAAAATCGCCTGAGAGTTCGGGTTCGATGGTCGGCACAGCGCCGACCATTACGTCGCCGGTGGCCCCGTCGAGGGTGATCACGTCACCGGTGTTAAGGGTCCGCCCCCGTGCGGTGAGCGTGCCTTCCTTCACGTTCAAGGCCAACTCGCCGGCGCCGGCGACACAGGCACGGCCCATGCCGCGGGCGACGACGGCTGCATGGCTGGTCATGCCACCGCGAGACGTCAGAATGCCGACGGCGGCGTGCATGCCGTGGATGTCCTCCGGGCTGGTCTCGTCACGCACCAGGATCACCCGTTCGCCCAGCTCGGTCAGCCGCTCGGCCTCGTCAGCCGACATCACGATCTTGCCGGAGACCGCGCCGGGCGAGGCCGGCAGGCCCTTGGCCAGGACCTCGCGTTCGGCGTCGGGGTCCAGCATCGGGTGCAGCAGTTGGTCAAGCGCAGCGGGATCGACGCGGCGGACCGCCTCCTCCTGCGAAATCAGGCCCTCGTTCGCCATGTCGACGGCGATCTTCAGGGCGGCAGTCGCGGTGCGCTTACCCGTCCGGGTCTGCAGGATGTAGAGCGTGCCGCTCTCCACCGTGAACTCCAGGTCCTGCATTTCGGCGTAGTGGTTTTCCAGCGTCAGCCGGATATCGGCCAGTTCCCGATACAGGTCGGGCATGACCTCTTCCATCGATGGCAGGTCGGCGCCGGCCGCTTCCCGCGCCTCAAGGGTGATGTGCTGCGGCGTCCGCGTGCCGGCGACCACATCCTCGCCCTGGGCGTTCACCAGATACTCGCCGTAAAAGACGTTTTCGCCCGTGGCGGGATCGCGGGTGAAGGCCACACCCGTCGCGCAGTCGTCACCGCGATTGCCGAAGACCATGGCCTGGACGTTCACCGCCGTGCCCCAGTCGGCCGGCAGGCCATGCAGGCGCCGATAGGTGATCGCGCGCTGGTTCATCCATGAGCCGAACACCGCGCCCATCGCACCCCAGAGCTGGGCGCGCGGGTCTTGCGGAAACGGCTCGTCCAGCGCGTCGGCGACCAGGGCCTTGTAGCGTCTGAGCACCTCCGCCCAGTCCTCGGCCGTCAGATCGGTGTCCAGCCGATGCCCGCTGTCGCGCTTTACCGTCTCCAGCTCATCCTCGAACAGGCCGTTGTCGACGCCCAAAACCACGTCGCAATACATCTGGATGAACCGGCGATAGCTGTCGTAGGCGAACCGTTTGTTGCCCGTGATCGCCGCCAGCCCTTCGACGGTCTCGTCGTTGAGGCCGAGATTGAGGACCGTGTCCATCATGCCGGGCATGGAGGCACGGGCGCCCGAGCGCACGGACAACAGCAGGGGATCGGATGGATCGCCGAAGCGTTTGCCGAGCGAGCCTTCCAGCCGCTGCAGCGCTTCATCGACCTGTGATGTGAGATCGGCCGGATACTGCCGGTCGTTGGCGTAAAACCAGTTGCAGACCTCGGTCGATACGGTGAAGCCCGGCGGAACCGGCAGGCCGATGCGCGCCATTTCGGCCAGGTTGGCGCCCTTCCCACCGAGCAGGTTGCGCAGTGATGCGTTGCCCTCGGTGCCGTCGCCGCCGAAACTGTAAACCCACTTAGTCGCGGTGGCGGACTGATCACCGCTTTCGATCGCTTCATCCCTCATTCTGGCCATCCCCCTTTGGCAGCCTGGCACGGACCCCTATCCCTCAATGGCCGAAAAATGCGCAACTTGATCAATCGTTGCCCTGATCTCGGACAATAATGCCAACCGATTGCGGCGCAGTTCAGCGTCATCGGCGTTGACGGTTACGGCGTCGAAAAAGCGGTCGACCTGTGGGCGCAGCTTGGCCAGCTCCGCCATGGCGCCGGTAAACGCCTCGGTTTCGAGAAGCGGCTGAACCGCGCGACCGGTTTTGCCGAGCGCGTCCCACAGCGATTTCTCTTCCGCCTCGCGAAGGCTGCCCTCATCGACGATGCCGAAATCGTTGACCTTGTCCTTCTTCGCCTCGATCCGCTCGATGTTTGCCGCGCGGCGATAGGCGACCAGCAGGTTGGCGCCGTCGTCTGTATCGAGAAACTCGCGCAGAGCCTCGACACGATTGAGCAGGCTGACCAGATCGTCGCCGCTGACCGCGAAGACCGCGTCGATCAGATCGTGCCGGACCCCCTGCTCGCGCAGACTGACCTTCAAACGGTCGGCGATGAAGGACGGCAGGTCGGCGATGGTCTCGTCCGGTGCGCCTGGGTAGTTGGCCAGGGCCGCCGCAAAGACGCCGCGCAGTGACAGGCGCAGCTTGTTTTCCAGGATCAGGCGAATGACCCCCAGCGCGGCACGACGTAGAGCATAGGGGTCCCGGCTGCCGGTCGGTTTCTCATCGATCGACCAGAAGCCGACCAAACTGTCGATTTTGTCGGCCAGAGCCACCGCGACGGACACCGGGGCCGTCGGGCACTGATCGTTCGGCCCAAGCGGCGCGTAATGGTCGGCGATGGCGTCCGCCACCTCCGCATGCTCGCCATCCTCAAGGGCGTAGTACCGGCCCATGATGCCTTGAAGTTCCGGAAACTCTCCGACCATGCCCGTGACGAGGTCGGCCTTGGCCAGACGGGAAGCGGAACGCACCCGGTCGATGTCCGCGCCCGGCACGTCGTGGGCGATGGTCGCGGCAAGCGCCTCGACCCGGTCGACCTTGCCGTCCATCGTGCCCAGCTTGTCGTGAAAGGTGATCTGCTTCAGGCGCGGCACGCGGCTGCCCAGACTGTGCTGCCGGTCCTGGTCCCAGAAGAACTTGGCGTCCGAAAGGCGCGCCCTCAGCACCCGTTCGTTGCCCGCCACGACGGCCGCGCCGCCGTCGGACGTCTCCGTGTTCGCGACCAGCACGAAGCGTGGCGCCAGCTTGCCGTCTTGGGTCAGCAGCGCGAAATACTTCTGGTGCGACCGCATGGCCGTGATCAGCGCCTCGTCGGGCACCGACATGAAGGCCTCGTCGATGCGCGCGGCGTAGACCACCGGGTATTCCACCAGCCCTGCGACCTCGTCCAGCAGGGCAGGATCGTCGCGCGGCATCAGGCCTTCGGCCTCCGCCAGTTCTTCGACCCGTTGCCAGATCATCGTTTTGCGTTCGTCGCGGTCGAGGATGACGCTCGCGGCGCGCAGCTTGTCGCGATAGTCGGCGAACGACGTCACCGTGATCGGGGCCGGCGCCAGGAAGCGGTGCCCCTGGGTGAGATCGCTCAAGACATATCGCCGGTCGGCGACCGGTTCGACCGTGCCGCCCAAGGCAACACCGTCAAACAGCGCCAGGATGCCATGCAGCGGCCGCACCCAGCGAAAGGCGCTTTCGCCCCAGCGCATGCTTTTCGGCCAGGGCAGCTTTGCCAGAACCGTTCCGATCGCCTCGGTCAGGATTTCCGGCGTCGGGCGGCCGGGCACGCTGCGAACGGCGAACCAGACCTTGCCCTTCGGCGTCTCGCGCTGCTCGCATTGATCGAGGGTCAGTCCACTGGCCTTCAGGAATCCCTCGATCGCCTTTTCCGGCGCGTCGATGCGCGGCCCCTTGCGCTCCTCCACCGTGTCCGGGGACGCATGAGGCAGGCCCGTCACGTGCAGCGCCAGACGCCGTGGCGTGACATGGGCCTCGCTTGTCTCGAAGATTAGCCCGGCGCCGCGCAGTTCGTCTCCAACCAGCCGGTCTAGGTCGGTGATGGCGCGCGCCTGCATGCGCGCCGGGATCTCCTCGGACAACAGCTCCAGCAGAAAATCGGCCATCACGCGGCGTCCAGCCAGATTTCACAGCATTGGCGGGCCAGATTGCGCACCCGGCCGATATAGGCCTGGCGTTCAACCACGCTGATTACGCCGCGGGCGTCCAGCAGATTGAACAGGTGGCTGGCCTTGATGCATTGGTCATAGGCGGGCAGCGCCTTGCGCGCCTCGATCAGGGCGGTGCACGCGGCTTCGGCATCCTTGAAGTGCTGGAACAGGGTCGGCGCGTCAGCGAGTTCGAAATTGTAGGCCGAAAATTCGCGCTCCGACCGCAGAAAGACGTCACCATACGTCTTCGCGCCGTTGCCGCCGGGCGCGTTGAACGGCAGGTCGTAGACGTTCTCCTTGTCGAGAATGTACATTGCCAGTCGTTCCAGGCCGTAGGTCAGTTCCACCGGCACCGGATCGCATTCGATGCCGCCGACCTGCTGGAAATAGGTGAACTGGGTCACCTCCATGCCGTCGCACCAGACCTCCCAGCCCAAGCCCCAGGCGCCGAGCGTCGGGCTTTCCCAATCGTCCTCGACAAAGCGGATGTCGTGCAGGCCCGGATCGATGCCCAGCGCATAAAGGCTGTCCAGATAGAGGCCCTGCGAGTCCGCCGGCGACGGCTTCATCATCACCTGGAACTGATAGTAGTGCTGCAGGCGGTTCGGATTCTCGCCATAGCGCCCGTCGGTGGGCCGGCGCGAGGGCTGGACGTAGGCGCAATTCCATTCCCGCTCCGGCCCCAAGGCCCGCAGTGTCGTGGCCGGGTGAAAGGTCCCCGCCCCCATCTCCATGTCGTAGGGCTGCAGGACGACACAGCCGCGCTCGGCCCAAAAGCTTTGCAGACGCAGGATGATCTCTTGAAAACTGCCGGGCGGATCGGCGATCGCGGGACGGGTGGTCATGCTGAAACGGCTATTGTGCAGCGCAGAAGGGCGCGCACGATACAGGGGCGGCCGATGGCGATCAACCCGACACCGCCGGGCTCCGACCTAAAGAACGGCGATCGCCAAGACAAGGCTGCTCAGTCCGGCCGCTGCCGCGACCGTATCGTGACGACTGAACCCCGGTACGTTGATGATCGTCCGCTGTTGCGCCGCAACAAAGCCGCGGGCCTCCATCGCGATTGCCATGCGGCCCGCGCGGCGGATCGCGAAGGCCAGCAGGGGCACGACGAGGCTGGCCACCTCGGCGGGTGTCGGCAGTTTGCGCACCCTGCCGCCGCGATGCATGGCGCGGGCCATGCGGATCTGCTGCGCCTCGCGCAGGATCTGAGGCACGATTTGCATTGCGCCGACCAGTGGATAGCCGAAGTGTGCAGGCAGGCGCGCATGGGCCATCAGGGCGCGCAGGAAGGCACCGGGGTCCGTGGTCAGCGCGAAGAAGACGGAAACCATGCCGCAGGCGATCGCACGCAAGGCCAGCGTCAGACCGGCCGACAGCGCATCGGACGATATCGGTGCCTCTTCCGAGACCATGGCGGCGAAGTCTGTCTCCTGACGAAACAGCAGGTTGGTGGTCACGAAGCCGAACCCGAACAGGGCAAACGGGATCATCAGCAAGAGCAGGGTCAGCGGCGAGGTGCGCCGCATCACCAACAGCGCCGCAGCGAACAGCACGATGGTGAAAATCAAGAAGCGCGCATCCAGTATGACCAACGCCGCGACGATCCATGCGGCGCAGACACAAAGGGTCGTCAGGGGATTAACCTGCTGCACGGTCGCAGTCCTCACTTAACCAACGCTCCGCCGGCATGAAAGCCGGTTCGTCCAGCGCGGCGGCATCGAGTGCGGACTGGTCGGCCAGAACATCAGCCGTTTGGCCGTCGGCCGCGATTCGGCCGTCGGCGAGCACGAGCAGCCGGTGACATGTGGTTGCCGCAAAGGCCAGGTCATGGGTGATCAGCAGAATCGCGGTGCCGTCCGCCGCCATGTCACTCACCTGCCGGGCCACTTCCTCTGCGCCGGCACCGTCGAGGCCGGCGGTCGGCTCGTCCAGCACGACCATCGGCCAGCGCTTGGCGATGGTCAGCACCGCGAATGCCAGCCGGCGTTTTTGGCCCGCCGACAACTCCAGCGGGTGGTGCTGCTCAAGACCGCCCAACCCCCACCGGTCGATCGCGTGGCGGATTGTCTCGGTCCTGGTCGAGGGCGGCTGGCGCTTGGGCAGGCCAAGGTCCAACTCGTCCCAAACCCGGCCGGTAAGAAACTGACTGTCGGGCCGTTGAAAGGCGATGCCGCCGGCGTGCCCATGGCGCCGGCCAGCCCGCAACGGCAACACGCCGGCCAGCGCCGCACCCAGCGTCGTCTTGCCCGCCCCGTTCGGCCCGACCAGGCCCGTGATTTCGCTCGCGTGAAGGGTCAGAGAGATGTCGTGCAGCACGGGTTTCGCCAGAAACGGCGCACAATCGGCGTTGACCAGCCGCACGACCGGTCGGCGCGCGGGTAAACGTGGCGGCGAACGCCTGCAGCCATCCACGAAAGCGGCGACGGCAGTCTGGGCATCTGTCTTGGGATGGTGTTTCTCCGCAGCGTCCAGCGCCTCGCGCACCGACAAGGGCGGGACCGGCACGCGACACCCGGCCGCAATCATCTGCCGATCAAGCCGGGCTGCCGGCGGCAGCCAGACGCCCGCATCGACAAAGCGGTCGTAGGCGTCGCGTAGGACCGTGCGCGGTGGCCCCTCGGCCTGGATGTGGCCGCCACGATCCAGGACGATCATCCGGTCGATATGCTCGACCACGTCGTCGAACCGATGGTCCACGATCAGGATCGACTGACCCGGCGGCGGCCGTGCAACCCAGTCACGGAACCGGGCGGCCGCCGTCGAGGCCAATTGCGCCGTCGGCTCGTCGGCCAGCACGAGATCGGCTTCCTGCACCATCACCGACGCCAGCGCGACAAGCTGGCGCTCGCCGCCCGACAGGGTCGCGCACGAGCGTCGGCGCCAAGCGTCGGGAATCCTGAGAGCGTGCAGTCCACGGGTGATCCGCTCGTGGATCTCGGCCTCGGCCATGTTCTGGTTTTCCAGGGCAAAGGCCAGCTCGTCCTCGACTGACATGCCGCACAGGGTCTGATCGGCGTCCTGGAAGAGCTGGGACACGCTGGTCCTAACACTGATGGTGCCTTCGACGGTCGCTGGGATATGACCGGGGATCAGCCCGGTCAAAGCCAGCAGCAGGGTCGACTTGCCGCTGCCGGACGGTCCCGCCAGCAAGACCCGCTCACCCCGCGCGATCGACAGGCTGACCGGCCCCACGGTGGCCCGATCCGACGACCCAAAGCGTATGGTCAGGTCGCGTACCTCCGCCACCGGCGCGATGGTCTGGGCGTCCATCGCCGACGCCCTTCTATGTCCGGCGACGCCGGTCGACGTCGATGGCGAAGCCCGCCAATGCCCCGGTTCGGTAGAGCGCCTGGACGATGACATAGCCGAGCAGACCGCCCAGCAGCGCCCCGCTGAGACAGCGCAGCACGAACATCACCACCAGGATGGACGGCTCCAGCGCGCCATAGTCGAACCGGACCCAGGTGTAAGCAAAGCTGAACACGGCAGCCCCGACCCCGGACGCCATCAGCACGGGCAAGGAGTAGTTGCGCCAGCGGAAGGCGGCCAGAACGACCTCCGCCCCGGCGCCCTGGACCGCGCCGGTGAGCAACAGCAAGAGGCCGGCCGGGCTGCCCAACAGCACCTGAACGGCGGCCGCCAGAAACTCCGCGGCAAAGGCGACACCGGGCTTGCGGATGATCGCGGCCCCAACGATCGAGGCAATGAACCAAAAGCCCATGAAAACATCCATGGTCAGGGTGCCGAAGATCGCCTGAGTGATCAGCCAAAGCTGCACCCAGCCCAGATAAAGCACCGCGAACACGGCGCCGATCACGGCGATCACGAGGGTCTCGCGCAAGGTCCAACGGTTGGAGTCGGTCATTCCGGTCTCACCAAGTTTTCGAGGATTTGAGGGCGGGCGCGGCATGCCGCGGCCCGGTTCAGGTCGCGCTCGGGCTGTTCGCCGATACGGTCAGATCGAGGGCGACATGGCGCTCAGCGGTCCCGCCGAAGGCCAAAAAGGCCTGGCCGACCGCCGCAAACACCGAGCCTGCATCGCCGCGCAGCTTGGTGCAGAAATGCTTCGAGCGGTCGAAAACGCCGGAGCCTTTCAGAAAGTCGATGCAGGCATAGATCTCGCCCATATGCCGGTCGGCACCGAGCGGATAGAGCGAGAACTGGGCCGCCACCGGCTGGCCCGTAATCGGCGCCTCGCGCACCGCCTTAAGCGCGTTCGACACCCGGTCGGCCAGCGGCACGTCATCGGCCGCGATACCATCCGTACCCGCGCAGATCGGATCGTCCGGCTCGCCCGGGCAACCGCGCGACACGGTCGCGGACAGGACGCAGTGCACGCCGCCTTGCGATGCCGCGGCGTGGAAATCGCGCATCGCCGGAAACAACTGGTCCGGCGGACCGACCAGCAAGGTCGACACATCGTCCGTTTCGATCCGGCACGCATCGCGGTACGGGTCGAGCGCAGACAGGCTGCCAATGATGATGCCCACGAAATCGTCGGACATCGGATAAAGGGAGAGTTGTGCGCCGGAAAACATGGTCGTCCTCGCTCCGCTGGCATTACCCAGATCAGCTAGAGGGTTGCCTGGCTCAGCGCCTTGCTCTCAGCCCCGGCGATACGGAGCACCCCTGTCGATATGTCTCGGTTCTAGACCGTCCTCGCGAGTCGCGCAACCGGGCGGCGATGCGACCGGATGCCGCTGTTCACGCCATCGCCTCGGCGCGGAGGATCAGCCTTTGTCGGGATCGCGGTCCCCGCGCGGTCGATAGGACTTCGTGGTCTCGTCCCATTCCAGATCGTCGGCCTCGGGCTGCTTCTGCTCCAGCGCCGGCGGCTTGGTCTTGGCTGACGCGGCGCCGCGGCTTGAGACGCTGCCAATCACCCGGAAGACGATGATCACGACCACGATTACCGCCAGGGTGAGCAGGATTTTGGCGATCATTGCCGCAGGTCCCCCGTGGCTGTTAGAGGCCGTAGCGCTGCCACAGCGCCCGCTCTTCCATGCTTGCGAGCGCGCCGCCTATGGCCGCCTGCCCGATGGCGGCGCTGTCCATCAGCCCAAAGCGCCGCAACAGGCCGCGCTGCGGACCGAAGACCTTCATCTTCACCTTGTCGCCGAACCGTTCGCGCAGGATCGGTCGCAGATGCCCGATGCCGTCGATCAGGCCCAGATCCTGGGCCTCCTGCCCGACCCAGATATCGCCGTTGAACAGGTGCTCCGGCGCGCCGGTCAGCTTGTCGCTGCGCCGGGACCGGACATGGGCGATAAAGTCCTGGTGGATGCGCTGCTGCAAATCCTTCACCCGGGCAACATCGGCCTCCTTCTCCGGCTGAAACGGGTCCAAAATGAGCTTGCGGTCGCCGGCCGTATAGACGCGGCGTTCGATGCCCCACCGATCGATAAGGTCGCTGAGGCCAAACGTGGCCGCGATCACGCCGATTGAACCGACTATGGAGCTGTTGTCGGCGAAAATCTCGTCGGCGGCGCAGGCAAGCCAATAGCCACCGCTGGCCGCGACATCCTCCACGAAGGCCAGCACAGGCTTTTGCTTCTCTTCGGCAAGGTCACGAATGCGGCGGGCGATCAAGGCCGACTGGACCGGTGATCCGCCCGGCGAGTTGATGATCAGGGCCACCGCCGGCGCGTCGTCGATCGCGAACGCCTTTTGGATCTGGCCCGCCATGTCGGCGAGAGACAGCCCTTGGCCGCGCCCCGTCCGCCCTCGGCCGATCACACCCTCAAGGCGCACCACGGGCACCAACGGCGGCGGATTGCGAAAGCGACGGATCGGCAGCGCGGCAAGGAGGGAACGCATGCTGGCCATGGGAGAACCCGGGATGGTGATGGTCAGGCATGCATAAATAGGGGGCCTGGCCGCAAAGGCCAACAGGCTTCGTCCTGCCGTCAGTCGGGTTCGATCGCGGCCAAATCGCGCAGAACGGCCTGCGCAGCCGCCGTGTAAGCCCCGCTGTCGTCATGCAGTATCAAGCCACCCGTCAGCCGCCCTGGGCTGCGGACACCCTTGCGCGCCCGGACGATCACGCGCTTGGCCTCGGCATCCTGCTTTGGCCACAGCGGGATCAGGGTCAGCGCACCAAAGCGGCCGGACAGGCGGGCGACGATCCGGTCGAACCGGTCCGCCCGATGGATCAGGGTCAGCCAGCCCTTGTGGCGAAGTGCGTCGTGCGCCGCATCGATCCATAGGCCGAGATCCCCGTCGGCATGTGCGGCCGCGCGGCCCTCGTCCGGCGGTCGCGTACCCTCGCGCCGATCGATGTACGGCGGATTGGCAACCACATGGTCAAAGGCGCCGTGAAGCGACGACGGCAGGCGTGCGAGATCAGCCTCCACAACACTGATAGCGCCGTCGATACCGTTGGCGGCGATGTTGCGCCGGCACAGGGCGGCCGCCTCGGCCTGCCGTTCCAAGGCGGTGATGGCAAGGTCGGGCAAGCGCCTGGCCAGGCAGAGGCTGACGGCGCCGGACCCCGCCCCGAGATCGAGCACGGCCTGGTCAGCCTGCGCCGGCACGGCCCCGGCCAGCAGCACCGGATCGATCGCCGCACGATAGCCGGCGCGCGGCTGAATCAGCCGGACGCGGCCGCCCAGCAACCGGTCATCGGATTCCTCGCGATCGGCAGGGCGCGCTGCGGGGCGATCTGTGCGGTCAGTCGCCATCCGCGGCGCGAACCGCCTCGTCCAAGAGCCGGCATGCCCGGCTGTGATCGTCATCGGCGACCATCAACCGGCGCGGTAGAATGCCGAGGCTGCCCTCAAGCACCGACATGTGCGTGTCCAGGACGATGGGCTCGATGCCCGCATCCTTCAGCACGGCCTCGGCATAGGACAGTTCGACCGGGTTGGTCGTTCGCAACAGTTCCTTCATCAGCTCTCCTGCCGGTCCGCTGTCCGTGACGATGGGCGCGCTTGACCCTGTCAAGCCGCTGCCTATGCTGGCGCCGCTAGTTGAAAGCGTCAATCAAGCGAGCCAGCGCGTGTCCGCTCCTTCGCCGAACCCTGAGTCGGTGGTATCAGACCCTCAAGACCACCCCGCCAACGCCCTGGAGCGCCTGAGCGCGCTTTTGGCTGACGATCTGGCCGAGGTCAACACCGAGATCGTATCCCGCATGGACAGCCAGGTGGCGCTGATCCCGCAGCTGGCCAGCTACATTGTCGGGTCCGGCGGCAAGCGCTTGCGGCCGTTGCTGACCTTAGCCAGCGCGCGCCTGTGCGGCCATACGGCCAAGCGCCATATCGGTTTGGCGGCGGCGGTGGAGTTCATTCACACCGCCACGCTGCTGCACGACGACGTGGTGGACGAAAGCGATCTCAGACGCGGCAAGGCATCCGCCAACGAGGTGTTCGGCAACAAGCCCAGCGTCCTGGTCGGCGACTTCCTGTTCGCCCGCGCCTTTCAACTGATGACCGAAGACGGCTCGATCGATGTGCTGCGCATCCTCAGCCGGGCGTCGGCGATCATCGCCGAGGGCGAGGTGCTGCAACTCGCCGCGGCCAACGATTTGGGCACGAACGAAGACATCTATCTCGACGTCATCGGCGCCAAGACCGCGGCGTTGTTCGACGCCGCCTGCCGCATCGGCGCCCTGGTCGCCGACCGACCGGCGCATGAGGAACAGGCGCTGGCCGATTACGGCGCCAATCTGGGCATCGCCTTTCAGCTCGTCGACGACGTCCTGGACTACTCCGCTGCCCAGGCCCAGCTCGGCAAAGCGATCGGCGACGATTTCCGTGAAGGCAAGGTCACACTGCCGGTGATCCTGGCCTATGCGGCAGGCACCGAGACCGAGCAGGCTTTCTGGCGGCGCACGGTCGAAGAGCTGGACCAAACGCCGGAGGATCTCGATCATGCGCTGTCGCTGATGGCCCGTCACGGCAGCCTGGATCGCTCCATTGATCGCGCGCGGGGTTACAGCAACAAAGCCATCGCCGCGCTGGAGCGGCTGCCGCCCCATCCCCTGCGCGAAACCTTGGCCGACATCGTGCGCTTCAACATCGGGCGCGATTATTGACCGGTCGGGCGACCGGCCGCTTGCGCGGGCGGAACGAAGCGGCTATACACCCGGCGCCCAAGGCCGCTAGAGCGGCCAATCCAGGCACCCCGGTCGGAGTGTAGCTCAGCCTGGTAGAGCACTGTCTTCGGGAGGCAGGGGCCGGTGGTTCGAATCCACTCACTCCGACCAATGTTTTCATCTTTTCAGAGGGTTAGGCGGCCTATAGGATCGGCCTCCAGTAGGCAGGTCATCCTGCACTTTGGACTGGCCCAATCGCTCTCGCCACGTGAAATGGTTTCCGTCAGATGACATCTGGAAAATCCGCGGCCGTGTGCATCGCGCTGCTGGCCTGCTGCCTCGTCGGTGCTTCTAACGCAGTCTTCGGTCAGTCGGATGTGTTTCCGGACGTGACCGGCGTTTGGGCGGGCGAGTATCCGGTCGCCTTTGCCCAGTCGAATGCTCAGCATCCCAATGGGATGGAGATCGTCGAGATGGAGCTCGACGTCTATCGGCAAGAGGACAACCTGTTTTGGGCGCACAATCGGTGGCGGCCCGTGGGAGCTGCCGAGTGGATTAGCGAAGAGGCGACCGGCACGTTCAGACTGGATGACCCGACGGCGTTGTTTGTCGTCGAGAACGCGCCCACACCCAGCGACTGGGCGTCGACCGGCTTTTTCGTTGGTACTGCCACGGGCGATACGATCACGCTGACTTATGTCGGCGTCGGCACCGGCACGTCCTTTTCGGTCGAGCTCGATCGCAACTAGCCGGTCGTCAAACCGCCTAGGACGTCTCCTGCGCCGTTTGATTCGGTACGGCCGGCACGGGTTGTAGGAACTCCAGCACCTCCTCGTGGGTGTATTGCCGGTCGGCGGGGGCGTCGAACGTGCATTCCAACGCGTCCACCTCACAGATGAAGCAGCCCTCGTCGACACAGCACATCGAGATGTCGCCGTTGTCGCGCCAGCGGCCTTCGGCCGCCAAACAGGTGCTGCGGCCGACATGGAGACGACTGTCGGTGCCCTCCCCGTCGGCCAAAGCTGGCGCCGATCCGCCGGTTGCGAACAGAATTGAGACCGCGCAGATAGCGGCGGACAGACCCATTTTCATAACGGTACATCCCAATAGGCTGGTAAGCGAAAATGACGGGCAGCCAATCAACCGCCGTCCAGTGCGGCCGACGGTGAGCCAGGTCTGTTTCAGTGCGATGTCGCTGGAAATGGAATCTGGTTTCTTCTGTTTCCAAGTTGTTTCCCAATCGCGACAATGACCGTCGGCGTGCGCGGTCTTGGAAGAAGGCAATTGGACCACCGATGATCTGTCACCAGTCGCCAAGACGATGAAGCGATCGACCCCGATCGTGTTGTTGGTCCCGCATGCGCTTGCCTGTGTGCTGTTCGTGACCGCCTCCATTTGGATGGAGTTCATTCAGACCAATCGTTCGGCGCCCGACCTGTATCTGGCCATTGCCGGGTTCGTGGCGCTGGCCGCGGCCGTGCTGGCAAGCCTGTTCTTGTTGGGACTGGTGATCGTTCGACCCGAGGCCCGGCGCGGCTGGCCCTGGCTGATGGTACACCTGGGCGCCCTTGTGCTGGTGGCCGCAATGGCCAGCGAGTGGTTTGGAACGCACCTTGCCTAGGCCAGACATCGAATAAGAAGACGGGGGCGCCACCGCAAACGGTACCCTTCAGTCTCGTCACCGGAGATAGAATGGACGAAAGACACGATCTCCTTACGCTCGCGGACCGCGAGATTCACGTCACCGAGTGGGGTGATCGAACCAATCCGCCGATCATCCTGTGGCACGGCCTGTCGCGCCTCGGATATGATTTTGAACCCCTGGCCCGGCGATTGGGCGATGATTTCTGGCTAATCGCGCCGGACGCGGTCGGACGCGGCAAGTCCCAATGGGCCGAGGACCCGACATCTGAGTACACGATGGCCTTCATGGGCCGGCTGGCGTGCGCGCTGATGGATGCTTTGGGTGTTTCCACGGTCCGTTGGGTCGGCACCTCAATGGGCGGGGCGCTGGGCATCCATCTGGCCGGAGGGCCGCTGAAGGGGCGGATCGACCGGCTTGTGATCAACGATATCGGCCCCGAGGTGCCGGCACAGTCCATTGCCGACATGCTGAGCTACATCCCCTACCCGCCCGTCTTCGATACGATGCTGGAACTGGAGGCTTACTTCCGAACGCTCTACGCACCGTTTGGGCCCGTCTCCGACCGGCAATGGCGCACCATGACACTGACCTCGGCCCGGCGCCGGGAAGATGGCCGCCTGACACTGCATTACGACCCGCGCATTGCCGAGCAGTTCAAGCTGCCCCATGACGACTATGCCCAGTGGCCGGCCTATGACGCTATCGCGGCGCCGACCTTGTTGGTGAGAGGCGGCCAATCCGAGCTGCTAACGCCAGAAATTGCGCAACAAATGACCGAGCGCGGCCCGCGTGCCATCCTGCGCACGGACCCGTGCTGCGGCCATGCGCCGGCCCTGAACAACGATTTGCAGTGGGGCTGGCTGGTCGACTTCCTCGCCTGACGCCGACAGGCCGCGAACGCTAGAGTTCACGTTCGGCCAGTTCACGAAAGGCGTCCGGAACCGCGCGGCGGTTGCCCAGCAGCACCGAGCCATAGCCGATCGCATCGCGCCCGAAACGATCGCGGATGGCGTCCATCGCACGATCGGCGGTCCAGCGGGCCGCCCCCTTTCGGGTTCCGGGGCGACGCTTGTCGTCGTGCAAGCCCAGGGGCAATTCGAGTTGCAAGTCCGGGCATACCTCGAGATGGGACACGGAAACGCCGAGCAGGGAAATCGTTCGCTCTTCGGAATGATCGATCAAGGCAGCGCGCACCAGATCCTCGCCGATTTCCGCCAGGATGCCGGTGGCCGATATCGCTGCGGGCAGCGTTACCGATCGTGTCACCGCGTGTAGATCGGCGAACCTGATCCGCGCGGTGACCGTGCGGCCAGCCAGCGTCTTGGCGCGCAGGCGGGAGGCGACCCGGTCGGCCAGATGCAGCAGCGTGGGCCGGAAGACGGCCTCGATCGCGGGTTTCCGGCCGAGCGCCGACTGGGCCCCGACGGATCGTGCGCGCCGGCGGGTCGCAACCGCCCGTGGGTCGCGATCGCGCGCCAGATCGGCCAGCTTCTCGCCAACGGCATGGCCCAGCAACCGTTCTAGCGATCGCCCGGGGGTTTCCGCCAGTTGGCCGATCGTGAACACCCCCTGGCCCGCCAAGCGTGCCTTGGCAACGGGGCCAACACCCCACATCAGCTCAACCGGCAGGTCTTTCAGAAAACTCGGCTCCGTCCCCGGCGCGACGACAACCAACCCGTCCGGCTTGGCCACCTGCGAGGCGATCTTGGCGAGATGCTTGGTGCCCGCGACGCCGAGAGAGATGGGCAGCCCCACCTCGGTCCGTACGCGCTCTCGGACCTTCCCGGCGATGGTTTCCGGCGTGCCGAACAGGTGGTCCGTGCCCGCCACGTCGGCAAAGGCCTCATCGATCGAAATCCGCTCCACCGCCGGGGTGAAGTCGCGCAAAACATCGATGGCCGCATCACCCAACCGTTGATACTGCCGAAAATGGCCGGGCACAAAGGTGAGATCAGGACAAAGATCACGGGCGCGGCGACCGGGCATGCCGCTGCGGACCCCGAACGCCTTGGCCTCGTAGGACGCGGCAAGTACGACCCCGCCCCCGACGGCCACGGGCTTACCGCGCAAGGATGGATTGAGCAGCTGTTCGACCGAGGCGTAGAACGCGTCAAGATCAGCGTGGAGGATGGTCGCAGGGCTTGTCATGCTGGCGGCGCCGATGGCCCGCGTATGCGAGACAGGAGGCTACGTGACGTCGAGAGAACACCCATGCGAACATAAGCGGAACATATTGACTAATTGTCAAGCCGGAATAGCGGCAGCTCTCCTAACTCTCAATCTAAGTTATATCAACTATCATTCTGATTTAATGTTCATTCCTACTGCTCATAGCTTCGAGTAATGTAGTAGGGTCGAGCCGCAAGTGCGCAGACGCCGGGTGAACCGATGGGTGAGCGAAAAAAGCCGGCCCGATGTTGGATTCAACAATATCGGGCCGGCTATCAGCGTGCCGTTTCGGCTGCGAACCGTCTTAGCCGGTCGGCATCAGTCGGGACCTCAGTGCAGATCGAAGCGGTCGAGATTCATCACCTTGGTCCAGGCGGCGACGAAGTCGGTCACGAACGAGTCCCGCGCGTCGTCGCAGCCATAGACCTCGGCCAGCGCCCGCAGTTCGGAGTTCGACCCGAAGATCAGATCGACGCCGGTTGCGGTCCATTTGAGATCGCCCGTCGCCCTGTCCCGGCCCTCGAACACGTCCTCTTGGCCGGCCGAGCGCTGCCACTCCGTCCCCATATCGAGCAGGTTGACGAAGAAGTCGTTGCTCAACGTCTCGGGCCGGTCCGTGAACACCCCATGCGATGACCCGCCATGATTGGCGTTCAACGCGCGCAAGCCGCCGACCAGTACCGTCATCTCCGGCGCCGTCAGGGTCAGCAACTGTGCCCGGTCGACCAGCATATCCTCCGCCGGCCGCGCCGCCCCGTTCTTGTAGTTGCGGAACCCGTCGGCTGCCGGTTCAAGATGGGCCACCGAGTCGATCTCGGTCTGCAACTGGGAGGCGTCAGTCCGTCCAGGCGAAAACGGAACCGTGACATCATGGCCGCCGCGCTTTGCCGCCTCTTCGACGGCCGCGCTGCCGCCCAGAACGATCAGGTCGGCCAGCGAGACCTTCTTGCCGCCGGTCTGCGCGTTGTTGAAGTCCGCCTGGATCTTCTCGAAGACGGGCAGCACCTTGGCCAGCTCGGCCGGCTGGTTGACCTGCCAGTCCTTCATCGGCGACAGGCGAATGCGCGCGCCGTTAGCGCCACCCCGCATGTCGGAACCGCGGAAGGTAGAGGCCGAGGCCCAAGCAGTGGCGACCAGCTGTGCGATCGTCAGACCAGAATTCAGCAGCTTGGCCTTCAGATCCGCGATGTCCTGATCGTCGACGAGGTCATGATCCACGGCCGGGACCGGGTCCTGCCAAATCAACTGCTCCTCGGGAACCAGCTTGCCCAGATATCGGCTGATTGGTCCCATATCGCGGTGGGTCAGCTTGTACCAGGCACGTGCAAACGCATCGGCAAACTCGTCCGGATTTTCGAGGAACCGGCGTGAGATTGGCTCGTAGATTGGGTCCATTCGCAAGGCCAGATCCGACGTGAGCATTATGGGTGCGTGGTGCTTGCTCGGATCGTGCGCGTCAGGGACGGTGTTCGCTGCCTCCGGGTTTTTTGGCGTCCATTGTTGGGCGCCTGCTGGGCTCTTGGTTAGCTCCCAGTCGTAGTTGAACAGGATTTCAAGATAGTTGCTGTCCCACTTGATCGGTGTATCGGTCCAGGCACCTTCCAGGCCGCTGGAGATGGCATCACCGCCGGAACCGCTGCCGAAGCTGCTCTTCCAACCGAGGCCCTGATCCTCAATCGCGGCACCTTCTGGCTCAGGGCCGACATATTGGCTGGGGTCGGCGGCGCCATGGCACTTGCCGAAAGCGTGCCCACCGGCGATCAGTGCGACGGTCTCCTCGTCATTCATGGCCATGCGGGCAAAGGTCTCGCGGATATCGCGGCCAGACGCGACCGGGTCTGGATTACCGTTCGGCCCTTCCGGATTCACGTAGATCAGGCCCATCTGAACGGCGCCAAGCGGGTTCTCCAGGACGCGGTCGCCGGTATAGCGTTCGTCGCCCAGCCACTCGGTCTCAGGACCCCAATAAATATCCTCCTCGGGCTCCCAAACGTCCTCGCGGCCGCCGGCAAAGCCGAATGTCTTGAAGCCCATCGTCTCAAGCGCGACGTTCCCGGTGAGGATCATCAGATCCGCCCAGGAAATCTTGCGGCCGTATTTCTGCTTCACCGGCCACAGAAGGCGGCGCGCCTTGTCCAAGCTGACATTGTCGGGCCAGCTGTTCAGGGGCGCGAAACGCTGGCTGCCGGACGATGCGCCGCCGCGACCGTCCGCGACACGGTAGGTGCCGGCGGAATGCCAGGCCATGCGGATGAAGAAGGGGCCGTAATGGCCGTAATCCGCCGGCCACCAATCCTGCGAGTCCGTCATGACCTTTTCCAGGTCCTTGATGACGGCGTCGAGGTCGAGCGTCTTGAACTCCTCAGCGTAGTCGAAATCCTCGCCCATCGGGTCGATCAGGGGCGAGTTCTGGTTCAGGACTTTCAGGTTCAGCTGATTGGGCCACCAGCGCTGATTTGCCGAGCTACCTGTTGCTGCGCGTATGTGACCGCCGCTGATCACGGGGCATCTGCTTTCACCATCCATGGCTCATTCGCTCCTGCTGTGTAGGTGGCAATTCATTTATGTGGTTCTAAGGTACATCGCAGCTTGCCATCAGGTCCAATCGCATTATGTTTCGGTCCCAATAAGATTTTCTGATTTCGCGAGTCGCCAGCTTCGTGATCTCCCTCAAGCAACTTCGCTACTTTGCCGCCGTCGCCCGGTTCGCCCATTTCGGCAAGGCGGCGGAGTTTTGCAACGTGACGCAGCCCGCGCTTTCCATGCAGGTGCGCGAGCTTGAGGCCGGACTTGGCGCAAAGCTGTTCGAGCGTCGCCAGCAAGGCGTTCAATTGACCGAGATCGGCCGGGAAGTGCTTGAGCGGGCCAAAGGTATCCTCAACGCGGTTCGCGATCTGGACGATTTCGCCCATCATTATGGGGACGCACTGGCAGGCCCCCTGCGCCTCGGCATCATCCCATCCCTTGCCCCCTATATCCTGCCGACGCTGCTGCCGTTGATGCGCGATCGCTATCGCGAGCTTGACCTGCATGTCCGGGAGACCTTGACGGAAACGTTGGTCGACGAGCTGATCGACGGTCAGCTTGACGTGCTGTTGCTGGCGTTGCCGATCGAGCATCCGGATATCGCGACCGAGACGTTGTTTGAAGATAGTTTCTTTCTCGCTGCACCGGCCGGCTGGCGGAAGGAGGCGGCCATGGCGGGGTTGACCGAGGACGGCTCGGCCGCCGCTATGCCTGTGAGTTCTGAGCTCTTGAAGGGCGGACGATTGCTGCTGCTGGAGGATGGCCATTGCCTACGCGATCAGGCGCTGACCTTTTGCCGTGCACGCCAGATCGACGCCTTGGACACGTTCGGCGCCTCGACCCTGTCGACGATCGTTCAGATGGTCGCGAACGGGATGGGGCTGACCCTGCTGCCGGAGATCAGTCTGAACGTTGAAGCACGGCGCAACGACATTCAGGTGCTGCCGTTCGAGGCCCCACAACCGAGCAGAAGCGTGGGCCTCGCATGGCGCAAAACGTCCCCGCGCACCCACGATTTCGAGGCCTTGGGTGCACTGGTTCTAGACGTCGCGCAGCGACCGGCTTAGGCGCGCTTCCCTCGCAACATACAGGCCGCAGCCTTTTCCACCCTATTGCCAGCCGCTGACAGATTTCACCTCGAGAAAGTCTTCAAGCCCCCAGATACCGCCCTCGCGCCCGTTGCCGGACTGGCGATAGCCGCCGAACGGGGCGCCGGCGCCTTGCGACGCGCCATTGATCTGCACCATGCCGCTGCGTAAGGCCCGGGACGTCCGACGAGCCTTTTCCAGATCCTGCGTCTGGACGTAGTTGGCCAGGCCGTAGGCGGTGTCGTTGGCCAGGTCGATGGCTTGATCTTCGCGATCGAACGGCGTGATCGCGAGCACCGGGCCGAAGATTTCCTCGCGCCAGATCGTCATGTCCTGTTCCACATCGGCAAAGACGGTCGGGCGGGCGAACCAGCCTCTGTTCAGCCCGTCGGGCCGGCCGGTACCGCCGGCGACGAGCCGCGCGCCCTCGTCGATGCCTTGCTGGATGAGGCCCTGGACCTTGTTCCATTGCGCCTCGGACACGACGGGGCCGATCTGTCGTCCGTCCAGGTCCGCCGCCGCGACCTCGGTCGTCTCGGCCACCGACCGCGCGGTTTCGACCGCTCGATCATAGATCGAGCGTTCCACCAGCATTCGGGTCGGTGCGTTGCAGGACTGGCCGGAGTTGTTGAAGCAGTGGCGCACGCCGCGCGTCACCGCCTTTTCATCGGCATCGGCGAAGACGATGTTGGCGCCCTTGCCGCCCAGCTCCAGCGTCACGCGCTTGATGGTCTCGGCCGCGTTCTTGGTGATCGCACGGCCCGCGCGCGTCGACCCTGTGAAGCTGACCATATCGACATCCGGATGCACGGATAGCTGCGTGCCAACGCCAGCACCATCGCCGTTCACCAGATTGAACACGCCGGCAGGCAGGTCCGCCGCGTCGACCATCTCGGCAAACAGGTATGACGACAGCGGCGCGAGTTCGGATGGTTTCAAGACCACGGTGCAGCCGGCCGCCAGCGCCGGGGCGACCTTCAGCACGACCTGGTTCATCGGCCAGTTCCAAGGCGTGATCAGGGCGCAGACGCCGATCGGTTCCATCAGGATACGGTCCCCGGGCGCGTGATCGCCCAGCATCTGGTCGAAGTTGAAGCCCTTCAGCGTGCGGATGGCGCCCTTCAGATGGCCCAGGCCAGCACCCACCTGGGACTTGCGCGCCATTGCGATCGGGGCGCCCATCTCCTGGCTGATCGCCTGGGCCATGTCGTCCGCGCGGTCCTGGTAGGCGGTCAACAGCCGCTCAAGCGCGGCAACGCGTTCGTCCTTTTGCGTTCGAGCCCATGTCGGGAATGCCGCCTTGGCCGCCGCGACCGCGGCATTGGTATCGGCCTCGCCACCGAGCGAGATCGTGGCGAACGGTTCCTCGGTGGACGGGTTCGTAACCGTCAAGTCGCGACCGTCCAGCGGCGCCACCCAGGCCCCGTCGATGTAAAACCTGCGCGCGTCCTGCATGATTTGTCCCCCAAGAGAATGGAATGCCGTGGCGGTCTCCGGCCCGGCAGGCCAAGAGATGGTGTGTTTGGATTGTCTCGTCGAGGCTTTGGTCAGGCCAAAGGCGCACCGCGAGCGACCAAGCAAAACCTATGCACGGTTAGGATCGGTGTCCAGCCGCTCCACGCGGATTGACGCAGCCAATCGGCAGTTGGCCGATGGTCGGCGGCTCGCCTACCAGTTGACCCGCAGTCCGCCGCTGGCTTGGAACGCCTCGATCCCATCATCGAACGGCACCCGGTAGTCGACCTCGCCATAGAGCGAGACGCTGTCGGACAGGGCCAGTGCACCGCCGAGTCCAAGCTCCGCCGCCGTGCCGCCGAGATCCTGGGTCAGGGTCGTGCCCGCCGCCGTGACCTGATTGTCGGCCAGGAATTCGTGCAGCAGGTTGGCCTCAGCGTAGCCGGTGGCAATCGCGGCGCCGAACAGTTGCTGCGCCTCGACCGACAGGCCCAGCCGGCCGACCAAGCTGTCGCCGTCATCCAGGCGCACCCGCGTGCCGTCACGGTCCACGAAGTCGTCAACGTCGACGGTCTGCCAGACCAGTTGGGCCTGAGGCACGATCATCAGGCCGTCGCCGACGGGAATGCGATAGCCGGCCTCGCCCGAAACCGCCACGCCCCAACCGTCGGTCGAGCCGAGCCGGCCGCCATGCGTGGCGTTCAGGTCGACATCATAGGTCGTGTATTGCACCACCCCATCGGCATAGAAGCCGCCCGCGCCGTACCAGGTCGCGCTAACACCGGCACCGTAGGCATCGATCTCGATGTCGCTGCGCTGACTGCCGAAGCGGTCGAAGGCGTCCAGCGTGCTCTGGCCGACATGGGCCATGCCGCCGATCAACAGACGGCCGGACACGGAGTCGGAAGCGATGAACTCCGCGCCCGCCTGCAGGAGCGCCAGATCCTGCTCGAACGAGCCGCCGGTCGGGCTGCCGAGATCGCCCTCGCTCTCCGCCGAGACGCCGACCACGCGGGCCCAGGACCCGTTGGCCATCGGAAGGACCAGTGCCGGGCCGTCGATGCCGGCGACCGCGCCGCCGACGCCGACCCGTTCGGCCAAGGTACCGATTGCCGCACTGCCAACCGCCTGCAAGGCCCCCGGCAGGCTCTCATAGGCGAACGACTGGCCGATGAAGATCTGAGTGGATTGCAGGAACCAGTCCTGACCATCTTCGGTCACCAGCTCCAACTCGAACAGGCCGGAGACCACCGCATCGCTGAGCGCGAACGTTCCGGTCGATGGCTCCGCCACCGAGATCAGAAGCACGCTGTTGCTGTCCCCAGCCTCGCCATCCTCGACCACGTTCAGGGTCACCACCGTGTCTCCGGTGGCCGATCCCTCGATGGTCAGCGTATCGGCCGCCAGAGAGCCGTTCGCGCCCACGAAAACGTCCATGAACAGGTCGGATCCGGCCGTGTAGTCGCCGGTCACCGTCAGGTCCGTGCCCGTCTCGCCGTCGGCGCCGAGATCGACGGTCCCGAAATTGGTCAGGTTTCCGTCGACCACGAAATCACCGACGAACCGCAGGATCGAAGTGTCACGAACGATCAGGCCCTGGCCAGGCGCGCTGCCGGTACCCAGCATGGCCCCGGCCAGCGTCAGGTCGGTCTCGTCAGCCAGGTCAATGGTTTCCCAATTGACCAACTGTTCGCCCGTCATCGTGCCGACGATGCCCCGGAAGACGGCGTCGTCCAGGCCGGCCCCGCCGCCCAGGTCGCCCTGAATGTCTGCCGGGTCGAAACCTGCCAGAAGTTCAACCGTATCGTCGCCAAGGCCTCCGAAGACGCCGCCGGCAATGACCGTGCCGGAGCCCAATACGATCACTTCCCGATTGTCGACGCCGCCATCGGTCGCGAAAACGTCACCCGCGACTTCGGCATCGAGCAGCACGACCCGGCTGTCCTCGACCCCCACGGCCTCGACGTCCGTCAAGCCATCCAGCGTTGCGTTCGAACCATTGCGTAGGCCGATGACCTCCCACTCGCCGGCTTGCGACACCGTGCCGCTGAAGCCGTCGAAGGTGAGAGTATCAATGTCGTCGCCACCCGTCGTCGCGGTCAGGTCGGTCGCGACCGCACCGGAGAACAGCACCAACTCGTCCGAGCCGGCGCCACCCTTGATCGTTCCGGACAGGTCGAGCCCGGCGCGCAGTTCGAACAGGTCGTTGCCGTCACCACCGGTGATGTCGCCACCGATACTCGTCGTCGCCGCGATGACGATGGTATCGTCGTCAGCACCGCCGTCGACATTGCCTGCCACGCTGCCGATGCCGGTGCCGGAGAGCACGATCAGATCGTCACCCGCGTCGCCGAGGATGGCACCGACACTGGCATCGCCCAGCGCGATCGTGTCATTGCCGTCGCCGCCGTCGACGTCGCCGGCTACCGTGCCGCCACTCACCTTGATGACGTCGTCGGCAAGGCCGGCCTGGACGTTGCCGCCGATCGTCGTGCCGGCGCCCAGCACGATGGTTTCCTGATTGGACGCGCCGGCGTCGGTCGCAGACACGTTGCCGCCGATCGTGGCGTCGATCAGCTCGATAAAGCTGTCCTCGACACCGACATCGATCGCACTGACGCCCTGGGCCGTCACGGTCGAGCCGTTCTGCACGCCAAGGCTTTCCCAAGAGCCCAGGTCGGTGATGGTGCCGGAGAAGGCGTCGAAGCCGAGCGTATCGTTGCCGTCGCCGCCATCCGCACCGTCGATGTCCGACTGAACGGCGCCGGAGAAGACGATCAGCTGATCGTCGCCCGCGTCGCCCAGAATGCTGCCGGAAAGGCCGACATCACCGCGCAGTTCAAAGATGTCATCGCCCTCGCCGCCCCGCACATCGGCGCCGATGCCCGCACCGGCCGTCAGCACGATGGCGTCGTTGCCTACCCCGCCGTCGATGCGGCCCGCGACCAGGGCCGTGCCCGACACCACAATCGTGTCATCCCCGACCTCGCCGACGGAGGCGTCGCCAAGCACATTGCCGTTCGCGGTGCCCGAGGTTAGCTGAATGAGGTCGTCGCCGTCGCGGCCAAGGATCGTTACCACCGTCGCCCCGTTCAGGCGGATCGTGTCGTTGCCGTCGCCGCCGGCCGCGATACGTGCGCCGCTTCCGCTCAGCAGATCGATGGTGTCATTGCCCGCACCGCCTTCGATAATTTCGACGCTGGCACCGTCCAGCGTGACGGTATCGTCGTTGTCGCCGCCGCTGACGCGCTCGGCGGCGCCGCTCAACAGCAGGATCGTATCGTTGCCTTCGTTGCCGTCGATCAGCCCGTCGACGATTTCGGCACCGGCCAGGATGACCGTATCGTCGCCGATGCCGCCGCCGGCCGTGTTGGCGCGCTCGGTCAGGCTGCCGGCCAGCAATTCAATGGTATCGTTGCCGGAGCCGCCATCGAGGTTGACGCTATGGACCGCGCCGTTTAGCCGGACAACATCGTCGCCGTCCTGGCCGGAGACAACGCGGTTGTCCGTGGAGAACGAACCGGAGACCAGCTCGATGAGATCGTCGCCATCACCACTGTTGAGGTCGCCGGCAACCGTCGCGCCGTTGAGAACCACCGTATCATCGGCCACGCCGGCCGAGATGCTGCCGCCGATCGTGGCGCCGGCGCCGAGCACGATGGTCTCCTGATTGGTGACACCAGTGTCGGTGGCCACGACGCCGCCGCTGACCGTGGCGCTGATCAGCTCGATGAAGCTGTCCTCGACCGTGACATCGACGGCCGTGACACCCTCGGCCGTGACCGTCGAGCCGTTCTGCACGCCCAGGCTCTCCCACGAGCCAAGATCGGTGATGGAGCCGGAAAAGGCGTCGAAGCTGAGCCTGTCGTTACCGTCGCCGCCATCGGCACCATTGATGTCCACTTGTACCGCGCCGGAGAACACGATCAGCTCGTCGTCGCCGAGCCCGCCTTGGATAGAACCGGACAATCCGACGTCGCCACGCAACTCGAAGACATCGTTGCCGTCGCCGCCCGAGACATCGCCGCCGATCAGTCCGGCGCCGGTCAACACGATCATGTCGTCGTCGGTGCCGCCATCGATATCGCCCAGGATCTTGGCCGTGCCAGAGACGACGATCGTGTCGAGACCGTCATTGCCGGCGACCGATCCCGCCGTGCCGCTCAGCAGCTCGATCAGGTCGTCATCCTCGTTGCCCTCGATCGCGCCTTCGGTCTCGGCACCGGCTAGAACGATCGTATCGTTGCCGGTGCCGCCTTGAACCATGTCGGTCGGCAAGATCAGGCTGCCGGCCAGCAACTCGATGGTGTCGTTGCCCGCGCCGCCGGTGATGTCGGCGCCCAGCACCGCGCCGTTCAGCCGGATCAGATCGCCGCCGTCGCCGCCGCGCACCTCGCTGTTTGCGTTCGGCATGGTGCCCGAGGACAGCTCAATCGTGTCGTTGCCGGCACCGCCATCGATGTCGCCCCCAACCTCGGCGCCGTTCAGGATGATCAGGTCATCACCGTCTTCACCCAAGGCGCTGCCCGCAAAGGTCTTGGCCGAAGTCAGGACGATGGTGTCGTTGCCGAACGAACCAAGAATATCGCTGAGGATCGCGGCCGTGCCGGACAGGATGATCGTATCGTCAGTGTTGGTGAGGACCGGCGCACCATTCTCCGTGTCCCCGCCACTGATGATGCCAGAGGCCGTGCCATCGGCCAGCCGGATCACATCGTTGCCGACGCCGCCGACAATGGTGTCGATAACGGCACCATCAAGCAGCATGGAGTCATCGCCGCCGAGGCCGCGTATGTTGTCGGTAACCGTGCCGTCGGTCAGGAGGATCAGATCATCACCGTCTCCCGCGGAGATGGCGCCGACCAGTGCGCCATTCTGGATGATAGTGTCGTTGCCGGCGCCAACGCGCACCTGTTGCGCCTCGCCAGCCAGCAGGACGACGGTGTCGTCTCCGCCACCATCGTCGCGAATGACGGTTCGTGACAAGTCAGCGCCATTCAACACCAGCAGATCGTCGCCCTCACCGCCCTGCACGATGGTCCCAAAGTTGGAAATCGAGCCAGACACCAGGTTGATCGTGTCGTTGCCGGCGCCGGCATCGATGTTGCCGTCGATGGTGGCACCGTTCAGCACCACCGTATCGTCGGCCACGCCTGCCAGCACATCGCCTCCGATGGTTGTGCCGGCGCCCAGCACGATCGTTTCCTGATTGGTCGCGCCGTTATCGGTCGCGGCGACGTTGCCGACGACCGTGGCGCTGACCAGCTCGATAAAGCTGTCCTCGATGGTGACATCGACGGCCGTGACGCCCTCGGCCGTCACCGTCGAGCCGTTCTGAACGCCCAGGCTCTCCCATGAGCCAAGGGCGGTGATAGAACCGGAGAAGGCGTCGAAGCTGAGCCTGTCATTGCCGGTACCGCCGTCGGCGCCATCGATGTCGCTCTGCACCGCGCCGCTGAACACGATCAGTTCGTCATCGCCCTCACCGCCGAGGATGCTGCCGGACAGGCCGACATCGCCGCGCAGCTCGACCACATCGTTGCCGTCGCCGGCATCGACATCGCCGCCGATCATCTTGGCGGCGGTCAGGACGATCGTATCCTCGCCCTCATCGGTCTTGATGCCCCCGCCAATGCTGACCGTGCCGCTGACCACGACGACGTCGTTCCTGAACGGCGTGGTATCGTTCAGATCGACGAACTCAACGACGCTGCCCGTCAGCGTGCCCGCCAGAAGATTGATCGTGTCGAAGCCCGAACTGGAACTGATGTCGCCGCTCAAGACCGCGCCGTTCAAGGTGATCGTATCGTCGCCGTTGCCGTCGCGCGCGGTGGTTGCCGTCCCGGACAACAGAATGATCGCGTCGTTGCCGGCGTTGCCCGAGATGCTGCCGACGGTGGCCCCGTCCAGCACGATGCGGCCATTGCCGGAGCCGCTGTCTACCGAACCGGCCGCACCGGACAGCAGCAGCACCGTATCATCACCGGAACCGCCGCCGACCAACGTCAACGAAGCGCCGTTAAGGGTGATCAGATCATTGCCGTCATCGCCAAAGGCGAAAAGGGCGGTACCGGCGTTCAAGTCGACGACATCGTTACCGTCGCCCGCACGGATGCTCTCGGTCACCGTCGCACCGTTCAGGACAATGGTGTCATCGGCCAGGCCGGTCTCCACACCGCCGCCCACCGTCGTGCCGACGCCCAGCACGATGATTTCCTGATTGGTGACGCCCCCGTCCGTGGCAACGATGCTGCCACCGATCGCGGTGCCGATCAGCTCGACGAAGCTGTCTTCTACGGAAACGCGGTCGGCGCTGATGCCCTGGACCGTGAGGGCGGAGCCGTTGCGTGCGCCCAGAACCTCGAAACCGCCAAAGGTAGTGATCGTGCCGGTGAAGGCATCGAAGGTCAGCGTGTCGGTGCCGTCGCCGCCATCGGCGCCGTCGACGTCGGGCTGAACCGCGCCGGAGAACACCACGACCGTGTCGTTGCCGAGCCCGCCTTGGATCGAACCCGAGAGGCCGACATCGCCGCGCAGTTCGAAGACGTCGTTGCCGTCGCCGCCCACGACATCGCCGCCGATAAGATCCGCGGCCGTCAGTACGATCGTGTCGTCGTCAATGCCGCCGTCGATCGTGCCGCCGACAACAACAGTACCGCTGACGATAATGGTATCATTGCTGACCGTTACCGCGTTGCCTGCGTCTTCCCCGACGACATTGCCGGTAACGGTGCCCGATAGAAGTCGAACCACGTCATTGCCAAAACCCGCAGCAATCTGCCCATCGACTGTCGCCCCGTTCAGCTCGATAAGATCGTCGTCGACACTCGACAGCACATCCCCTGAGCCGCCATTGACGAGCCGTATCACGTCATTGCCCAGGCTGGCCGAAATCTGCAGCACCATCGACCCATTGAGAACAATCGTGTCATCGCCACCGACACCTTGCACGCTGAAGCCGGAGCCCGAGTTCAAGAGGATCAGATCGTTGCCCGCGTCGCCGAACAGGTTGCCGCCGTCGCCCCCGTTTTGAATGATCGTATCGTTACCGTTACCGCCACGCGTGATGTCGGCGGTGCCCGAGTTCAGAACAATGAGGTCATCGCCATCGCGGCCATTTATGTCGCCGCCTGATCCGGCAATTGTGCTTCCATCACCGATGGTTGCCCCATTTAGCGTGATTGTGTCATTGCCCGCGCCGCCTTCGGCATTGCCGCTCATCAAGCCCGCATTCAGCAGGATCACGTCATCGTTGTCCCCACCATCGATGAAGCCCTGAACGGTCGCCCCATTGAGGACGATGGTGTCGTCGTTTTCATCGCCCAGTACCGATCCAGCCGTGCCGCTGTTCAGTCTTATTGAGTCGTCGCCTTCGTTGCCTCTGATGTCACCATCCGTCGCTGCACCAGCCAGCGTGATAGTGTCGTCTCCAAGCCCGCCCAGGACCATATCGGTCGACAGGATCAAGCTGCCGGACAGCAGGTCGATGGTATCATTGCCGGCGCCACCGATGATGTCGGCGCCTAGCGACGCACCGTCCAACCGGATCAGATCATCGCCGCCACCGCCGCGCACCTCGCTATCCGCAACGGGCATCGCACCGGCCAACAATTCGATCGTGTCGTTGCCGCCGCCGGCATCGATATCGCCGTCGATCGTGGCACCGTTCAGCACCACCGTGTCGTCGGCCAGTCCGGCCGAGACATCGCCGCCGATGGTGGTGCCGACACCCAGCACGATGGTTTCCTGATTGGTCGCGCCATTGTCGGTCGCGGTCACGTCGCCGCCGACCGTCGCGCTGATCAGCTCGATGAAGCTGTCCTCGACCGTCACGCCGTCGGCGGTGACACCCGATGCGGTCACCGTCGAGCCGTTCTGAACGCCCAAGCTCTCCCAAGAGCCAAGGGCGGTGATGGAGCCGGAGAAGGCGTTGAAAGTTAGCAGGTCCGTGCCATTGCCGCCGTCGGCGCCATCGATGTCCGACTGCACGGCGCCGGAGAACACGACCAGCGTGTCGTTGCCCTCGCCGCCCTGAATGGAGCCGGACAGGCCGACATCCCCGCGCAGTTCGAAGACGTCGTTACCGTCGCCGCCCAAGACATCGCCGCCGACAAGATCAGCCGCGGTCAGGACGATCAGATCGTCCCCTGCGCCGCCTTCGACGCCGCCGCCAACCGATGCGGTTCCAGACAGGACGAGCGTATCGTTGCCGGCGGCGTTTAGACCATCGGCGTCCACCGTGCCGGACGCGACGCCGTCGAACAGGCGGATAATGTCATCGTCATCGCCGCCGAAAATGTTGCCGACGGACGCTCCGGCCAGGGTGAGTGTGTCGTTACCATTCCCGCCGTTTACAAACTGTCCGCCAATCCCACTCAACAGGTTAATGGTGTCGTTGCCCCCGCCGCCGCCTACCGAGTCCGTGATCGAGGCGCCGTTCAGCGTCACCGTGTCGTTGCCGTCGGAACCCGACACGCCAAAGGCGGACCCGCCGTCCAGATCGATCGTGTCGTCACCGTCATCGCCGGTGATGAAACGGCCGATGGATGCGCTGGTCAGCGTGATCGTGTCGTTGCCGGCCCCGCCACGCACATTCTGCTGGGTCGCACCGGAGGTCAGGAGGACAATGTCGTCGCCATCGCCGGCGTTGATATCGCCGATACGGTCGATGTTACCATTCCCGTCATCGATGGTGGCCGAGATCAGGGCGCCATTCAGGGTGATCGTGTCGTCGTTCTCGTCGCCGAAAACCGATCCAGCCCGGCCGCTGGACAGGATGATCCGGTCGGCGCCCTCGTTGCCCCTGATTTCGCCGTCGGTCGTGGCGCCGGCAAGTCTGATGGTGTCGTTGCCAAGCCCGCCCAGGACCATGTCGGACGGCAGGGCGAGGCTGCCGGACAGCAGTTCGATCGTGTCATCATCGTCGCCGCCGATGATGTCGGCGCCCAGCACCGCGCCGTTCAGCCGGATCACGTCCGCGCCGGCCCCGCCCCGGACCTCGCTGGCGGCGTTTGGCATCGAGCCGGAGGCCAGATCGATGACATCATCGCCGTCGCCGCCGTCGATGTCGCCGCTGACCGTCGCGCCATTGAGGGTGATCAGGTCGTTTCCGCCGCCGCCCAGCGCACTGCCAGTGAAGGATTTAGCGGCAGTGAGAATAATCGTGTCGTTGCCGAACGAGCCATCGATATCGCCCAGAATGGATGCCGTGCCCGACAGGACGATCAGATCGTCCGCGTTGGTCAGGACCGGTCCGCTATTGTCGAAATCCCGGCCGGTGACATCGCCGTCAACCGTGCCGGCCAGCAGCCGGATGGTGTCGTTGCCAACATTGCCGGACAACTCGCCGCGCACGACCGCGCCGGCCAAGATGATCGTGTCGTCGCCCAGGTCGCCGAAAACGACGTCGGCTGGCGAACCGCCGCCGACCGTTCCGCCGCTCAGAACGACGGTGTCGTTCCCGCTATCGGCCCGAATCGTGTTACCGACGACGGCGCCGGAGAGGGTTATGAGGTCGTCGCCGTTCGCGGCGCGGACGAAGGCCACCAAGCCGCTGCGAAGCTCGACAACATCATCGTCGTCTTCGCTTTGGGAGTCGCCGGCGACAATCGACCGGGCAGTCGCCCCGTCGAGGATGATGGTGTCCGCGCCTTCACCTGTGTTCACCGCACCGTTTAAGGCGCCCGGGACCGCGCCGACGACCGTACCGCTGCCCAGAATGATCGTCTCGCTGCTGGATGAGGTCCTGTCGACGGTCGTGACGACGCCGTTGACCGAAGCGCCGATCAGCTCGACGAAGCTGTTCTCGACCAATACGGTCTCCACGCCGATGCCGGTGGCGGTGACCGTCGAACCGTTGCGCACGCCCAGGATTTCAAAGCTGCCGAACGTCGTCAGCGTGCCGGAGAAGGCATCGAAGGTCAGCGTGTCGTCGCCGTCGCCGCCCTCGGCACCATCGACGTCCGACTGGACCGCGCCGGAGAAGGCGATGACCGTATCGTTGCCTTCGCCGCCCTGGATCGAGCCGGAGAGGCCGACATCGCCGCGCAGCTCAATCAGATCGTCGCCGTCCTCGCCGTCGACCGTCCCGCTGATCAGGCTGGCGGCCGTCAGCACGATCGTATCGTTGCCCTTGCCGGAACCGATATTGCCCTCGACCACCACCGTGCCGCTGACGATGATCGTATCGTTGACCGGATCGCTTCCAGCATTGTCTTCGCTGCTCGAATCCACGCCGCCGGTCAACGTACCCGCCAGCAACTCGATGACGTCGTCGCCGGCGAAATTCAGGACGCTTGACTGAACCAGGGCACCGTTCAGGCGGATCGTGTCGTTCCCGAAGAAGCCCGTAACCTGATTTGTGGTGCCTGCCTCGAGCAGGATGAGGTCATCATCACCACCTGCAGAAATGTTCTCGACGCTTGCTGCGCCGAGGCGAATCGTGTCGTTGCCACTGCCGCCGCTGACGGCCGACAGGGCGCCAGATAGGAGCACAAGGGTGTCATCGTCATCACCGCCATCAACACTCGCCGACGCAGCGACCAAACCGTCGAGGATGATGGTGTCGTTGCCCGCCTCGGCAATCGCCCGCCGCAGCGAGCCGGACCTGAGCGCGATCAGATCGTCACCCGACCCTGTTCGGATTTGTGACGATGCAGCTACGGCCCCCCCGTCAAGTATGACCGTGTCATCGCCACTGCCTGTGACTACGCCGCTGTCAAGCGTCGTCCCCGCACCCAATACGATGGTCTCCTGGCTGGAACTGCCGATGTCGGCGGCGGTGACACCGCCCGCAACTGTGGCGCTGATCAGCTCCAGGAAGCTGTCTTCCACTGTGACGTCGTCGGCGGTGATGCCGTTAGCCGTCACCGTGGACCCGTTTTGGACGCCCAGGCTCTCCCAGGAACCCAGGGCCGTGATGGTGCCGGAGAAGGCGTCGAAGGTCAGCGTGTCGCTGCCGTCACCGCCATCGGCGCCGTCGATGTCCGATTGAACCGCGCCGGAGAACACGACCAACGTGTCGTCGCCGAAGCCGCCTTGGATCGTGCCCGACAAACCAATATCGCCGCGCAGCTGGAACACGTCATTGCTGGCCCCACCCAGCACGTCGCCGCCGATCAGGTCGGCCGCAGTCAGTACGATCGTGTCGTCGTCACCGCCGCCGGCTATATCGCCCAGTATCTTGGCGGTGCCCGACACCAAGATGGTATCGAAGCCGTTGTTGCCTTGGACGGAGCCCGCCGTACCGCTCAACAGCACGATCAGATCGTCGCCAAAGCCGCCGTCGATCACACCATTGGTCTCCGCGCCGGCGAGCGTAATGGCATCGTTTCCGTCACCGCCCAGAACCTGGTCGGTCGGCAGAGTCAGGCTGCCGGACAGCAGTTCGATCGTGTCGTCGCCGTCGGCGCCAATGATATCCGCCGCTAGCACAGCGCCCTTCAGCCGGATCAGATCATCGCCGTCGCCGCCGCGTACTTCGCTGAGGGGGTTCGGCATCGAACCGGAGATCAGGTCGATGGTGTCGTTGCCGATCCCGCCATCGATGTCGCCCTGAAGCCCGACATCGCCGCGCAGCTCGATCAGGTCTTCGCCTTCCTCGCCCAGCACATCGCCGCCGATCTCCTTGCCGGCGGTCAGCACGATCGTGTCGTTGCCCTTGCCGCCCTCGATATCGCCGCCGACGAAGGCCGTACCACTGACGATGATCGTATCGTTCACGGTTTCGGTGCCGGCGTTGTTCTCGTCGCCAGCCGACAGTTTGCCCGTCAGCGTACCGGCCAGCAGTTCGATCACATCGTCGCCCGCCGAGTTGACGATGCTTCCCGCCACGGCCCCGGACAGCCGGATCAGGTCGTTACCACGCGCGCCGGTCAGGGAGTCCGCCGTGCCGCTCAGCAGCACCACTGTGTCGTTGTCGGGGCCGGCGTTGATAAAGCCGACCACCGCACCGGACAGAACCACCAAATCTTCGTCGTTGTCGCCTTCGATGGTTCCCAGCGAGCCGTTGAGCAACGACAGGGTGTCGTTGCCGTCCCCGCCCCGGGCTAGGCCGAAAGGCGAAACCATACCGTTGAGGATGACCGTGTCATCATCGTCGCCGCCGTCTGCGCTGAAGATCGAACCGGACACAAGCTTGATGACGTCGGACCCGGCGCCGCCCCGGATCTCGGTCGAGAACACGAGGGTGACGCCATCCACCGTGGCGGTGTCATCGCCCTCGCCCAACAGGACTTCGGCGCCGCCGTCAACGGCGCCGGAGGTCAGACGGACAACATCGTTGCCGTCACCGGCGTCGATGTTACCGGTGATCGCGGCGCCGTTCAGGACCAGCGTGTCGTCGGCCAGGCCAGCCAGCACGCTGCCGCCGACGGTGGTGCCGGAGCCGAGCACGATGGTCTCCTGATTGGTGGCGCCATTGTTGGTGGCGGCCACGTTGCCGCTGATCGTCGCGCTGATCAGCTCGACGAAGCTGTCCTCGACGGTCACGTCGTCGATGCCGACGCCGCCGACCGTTACGGTTGAGCTGTTCTGAACACCCAGGGTCTCCCATCCGGTGAGCGACGTGACCGTGCCGGAGAACGCATCGAAGGTCAGAAGGTCCGTGCCGGGCCCGCCGTCGGCCCCGTCGACATCGCTTTGATCCGCGCCGGAGAACACGATCAGCGTGTCGTCATTCCTTTCCCCCTGGATGGTGCCAACAAGCCCAATGCTGCCGCGCAGCTCGATGGTATCGTTGCCGATCTCGCCCACCACGTTCCCGCTGATCAGATCGGCCGATGTCAGCACGATCAGGTCGTTCCCGGCGTCACCAGTGATCGTTCCGCCAATCGAGGCGGAGCCGTCGAGGATGATCGTATCGGCCCCCGCGCCGTTGAAGCCGTCGGCGTTGACGTTGCCGACCACGGTAC
>JANQGH010000060.1 GCA_028277405.1 Alphaproteobacteria bacterium
CATACAGGCTGGCCTCCTTCACCAGCCTGCATCTTGAATCAGATTTCCAGAACCTTGGGAATCCCCCTCGATTCTCAACGGTCAGAATTTGCTCTAGGTATCGGGCACATCGGCGATGCGGACCCGCCACGGTCCGAGATCGGCGGCGTATCGTTCGGCGCATTCCAGGCCGAACTTCGTCGGGCGAGCGGCCGGAGCGCGATCGAATACCGGAAGGCCGACCCGAAGGCCAAACACCCGCTTGCCATAACAGATCAGGCCTTCCAGCGACTGCATGAGGAAGGTGATGGCCGGTAAGGCCATGGCATAGGTTTGCTCCGCCGCCGCGAAATCGCCGTTGCTCCAGTGGTGCCAACATGCCACGGCGTGATCGACGGCGTCAGGAGCCAGGACAAACCCGCTGCATCCGGCGCGCAGATTGTCGATCATCTCGATCCCGCCGCGGCCGTTGAGGACGGACACGTCGGCGCCAAGTGTTTCCATCAGGGCCTCGACGACAACCGCGCTGCTTTCGGCCTTGACGCAGGCAAATGATGGAACGGCCTGTTTCAAGCGCCTGAGGTCGGCGCCGGTAAGCGACCGTCCAAGATAGGCTGGGGCGTTTTGCACGGCCCACGGCAAGCTGAGCGTCTTGGCAACCGCCTCAAAGAAAGAGACATACTCCTCTGCCGAATAGGTGCCCACCATCGGCGGCTGCAGGATCAGCCAATCGGCGCCAGCCCTTGTTGCGTGTGCGGCAAGGGCGGCCTGCTCGGCGATCGAATTGCCCGAGATCGTTACCGACAACGGCACCTTTGACGCCACATCCTCCGCGGCCCAGTCGATCACCTGCCGCCGTTCGTCTGAGGTCAGTTTCAACACCTCGGTCGCCAGACCGAGAACGGTGACACCGTCCACGCCAGCCGCGAGGACGGCCTCGGTCTGGCGGGCCATGGCGGCACGATCCAATTGGCCGCGCTCGTCAAAAAAAGCGTAAAGGACGCAATGAATGCCCGCGTAGCTTCCGTCAGACATCAGTGGCTGTTCCGTGGGACACCAGCCGACTCCGCAATGCGGCGGTATCGATCGGCGCCGCGCAGACCGGCCCCTTCGCCCAATTGCAGCACATGCCGGCGCTGGAACTCTTGCCAGGGCGTCTGCGCCGCGGGGCTCCGAAAGCCTCCGGAAGCTTCCAGTTTGTGGCGGCGATCGTCCAGTTCGCTCGATGACAGCATCACGTCAACGCGGACCTTTCGCAAATCGACCCGTATTCGGTCCCCGGTTCGAAGCAGCGCCAATCCGCCACCGGCCGCGGCTTCTGGACTGGCATTGAGGATCGACGGGGACCCCGAAGTGCCCGACTGCCGGCCATCCCCGATGCAGGGCAAGCTACGAATGCCCCTTTTCAGAAGATGGGCCGGGGGACGCATGTTCACCACCTCGGCCGCCCCTGGAAACCCGATCGGCCCGGCACCGCGCATGACGAGAACCGTATCCTCGTCAGCCACCAGACCCGGCCTGTCGATCTCGCGGTGATAATGCTCCGGCCCATCGAAAACGACTGCGGTCACCTCAAAAGCCTCGGGGTCGTCCGGGTTGGACAGATACCGTTCCCGGAAGGCCGTGTCGATCACGCTTGTCTTCATGATCGCTGAGTCAAAGAGGTTTCCTGTCAGCACCTTAAACCCGGCCCGGCGCGACAAGGGGGCGTCGACGGTTCGGATGACATCGGGAACGGTGATCTCCGCGCCCGCGCAATTCTCCCCGATCGTCTTGCCCGTCACCGTCACGGCATCGCCATCAAGCAACCCATGCTGCATCAATTCGGCCACAACAGCCGGCACGCCGCCGGCGCGATAGAAATCCTCGGCCAGATACTCCCCGGCGGGCTGCAGATTGACGAGCAGCGGCAGGTCATAGCCGTACGTCTCCCAGTCGCGGACGTCCAAGTCCACGCCGAGCTGATGGGCAACCGCCGCTAAATGTATCGGCGCGTTCGTGGAGCCGCCAATCGCGGTGGACACGCGGATGGCATTCAGGAAGGATCTACGGGTCATGATCGTCGATAGTCTCAGATCCTCGTCCACCATCTCGACGATCCGCCGCCCGGTCCGCCAGGCCATTTCCGCCCGATCGCGATAGGCGGCCGGGATCGTCGCGGACCCGGGCAGTTGCATGCCGATTGCCTCGGTCAACGCGTTCATGGTCGTGGCCGTGCCCATGGTATTGCAATAGCCGACCGACGGGGTCGACGAGGCCACGAGCTTCAGGAAGCCCCGATAGTCGACTTCGCCGCGCGCAAGCTTTTCGCGCGCCTCCCAAATGATGGTACCCGATCCGGTGCGCGCGCCGCGATGCCATCCGTTGAGCATGGGGCCCACGCTGAGCGCGATGGCGGGGATGTCAACGGCCGCCGCGCCCATCAAGAGGGCCGGTGTGGTCTTGTCACAACCGGTGGTCAGAACAACGCCGTCGATCGGGTAGCCGTAGAGAACTTCGATCAGCGAGAGATAGGTCAGGTTGCGATCAAGCGCGGCCGTGGGGCGCTTGCCGCTTTCCTGAATCGGATGGACGGGAAAGGACAGCGGTATGCCGCCTGCCTCTATGATGCCATCGCGAATACGGGTCTCGAGAACGACATGGTGTCGATTGCAGGGTGAGAGATCGGAGCCCGTTTGCGCGATCCCAATGATCGGCTTGCCCGACTGCAGCTCCTCGATCGAAAGCCCCCAATTGAGGTACCGCTCCAGATAAAGGGCAGTCAGATCCGGCCGGTCGGGGTTGTCGAACCAGGCCCGCGAGCGCAGCTTGTGCGAAGCGCCGGTCATACCGTCATCTCCTGCCGGCGTGTCGCCCTTAGGACGAACTCGCCGGAAATCCGCTCACCGGCCCGCAGGTCGCGGTTTTCCACGAAACTGCGATGAAAGAACTCGCTGCCTTGGCTGGCGTAGGCGAGGGCGTAAAGATGTGTCGCGTCCGGTCTGCTTTCCGCCCGCACATGCATGCCGTCGGGGTTCGATACGGTCAGGCCCGTGCCGCTATCGGCGGTTAAGGAAGCAAGCTGGACGTTTCGTTTGGTCGAGCAGAAATCATGCGTGCCGAAAACCGCCTGGTCTTCCGCCCAGGGCCAGCTTGGCCGTATCGCCCTTTGCTGATCAGGCCCCTGTTCCCGGTCGCGCCATGCCTTGGCTCGCCCGTTTGCACGCGCGGGATTGGTAGGGTCCAGATCGCACGGTCGGCTGCTTTGCCAATCCAAGACGTCGAACGCTTTGTCCACGACAAGCGCGATACCGAACTGAAAGGGTTGAAAGGCCTCCAGCAACTCATAGTCATAGGACAGCAACAGACTGCCGTCCGTGCGCGCGACAAGTTCAAACTGGCCCTTGGCCCGGTCATAGCTGCCCGAAACGACACCGCGTCCTTCTTGAGCCGATATGCGGTCGAGCGCCCAATCGCCCACAGTGCTGTCGAGCGGTAGCAAATCGTCGGTTCCCTTCACGCCCTGCCGGCGGGTGAAATGCCGCGGGATCAAGGCGAGAGAAACACCGACCCCGATCCCATCGTTGCAGGACAGGGCAAAGCCCTCTGCACTTGGCGAGACTTTCCAGCTGTGCGACTTCAGGGCGTTGCCATCCGCGACAAATGTCAGCGCAGGGACAGCCTCTTCGCCTGTATCAGACGGCTCGTTCCGATACTCGAATACCCGCTCGTACCCCAGCCGTGTAAGCTGTGCGACCAGCATTAATCGTTCTTCGCCGCTCGGTGTCGGAAGCTGGAATGACGCGCAGGCCCTGGGTGCACCTTTGAGCCGCTGGCGTCCAGTCTGAGAGCCGAGTTCCCAGGTGAAGTGCACTTCGTGCAAATCGGCAAAGTCGAACCGGTTGCGTATCGAGATGTCGATGGCTTTGCCGTTTTCAGTCGCCTGCATCGTCACCTGCAGCGGATCGAAGACGCGTTTCATCTGGTCGTATTCCGGCTTCGGCCGGCGCCAGCCATCGATCGGCCCCCACTCGCCATAGCCGCGCCATTGGATGCCGCCGTCGCGCTCAGGCACGGCGAACCAATCGTCTATGGCCGCCCAGATCGATCCGCCCGCCCCGTTGGGAAGGTCGACGATCTCTTCCCATTGTCGCGCAAGAAAACCGCCCCAGTGATGGCGCAGGCCGGGATCGGTTGCCAACTCGCGATCGCTGTAGCAATAGAGGTGTGCGAACTCGTCAAACTGCACCGGGCGCGGTTCCTCGGCGAACTCGCCAACCGTGCCGGCGTCGGGGTAGTGGTGGTTGGCGATCTCCACGTAATCGCGACACGCGTCCTCAAGCCGCCACCAGTTGTAGGTCTGCGGACGGGAGGGATCGGCCGCGCGTATCGCCTGGGACGAACGGGCGAATGGCGGCGCCCAATGGGACTCATTGGCGACCGACCAGATCACGACGGAGGGATGGGAGCGGTAGAAGGCGACCATCTCGAGTGATGCCGCCTCGACATAGTCGCTTAGTGCGTCTTGCTCTTGTTGTGAAAGCTGGCCCCATTCCGGCATATGGCCGAATTGCCCGAACGCAAAGCACACCGGCGCCTCGATCTCCAACAGCATGCCGGCCGCATCACAGGCTTGGGCCAGTTCGATCGTCGGGGGATAGTGCGAGGTTCGGATGAAGTTGACGTTGGCATCGCGAAACAAGCGGACGTCCGTTTCGGCCCAGCGGGCGGTATCCGCGCGACCGGTCGTCGGGTGCGTCTGATGGTGGTTCATGCCGCGAAGCAGGATCGGCCGACCATTCAGATGCGGCCTGCGGTCTTTGACCGAGAACTCGCGAAAACCAACCTTCCGCGCGTAGGACGCGCCGCCATAGTCGAGTTTCAGCGTGTACAGTGCGGGTGTTTCCGTGTCCCACAATCGCGGCTGCGACACAGGGAACTTCACGACGCCATTCGCAGGGAGCGATATCGTACCCAAGGCCTGCCCGCGGTTATCAGGGTCGATCAGTTTCACCGTCAGGTCCGAGGCCTGAGACGTATCGACATCGAGCCGCAATACCGCTTGGGAATAGCCCCCGTCCGGAAACTCCGTCGTGATACCAAGCCCGGCGATATGGGCGGGCGGCAGACAGTATAGGAACGCCTTGCGCGGTATGCCGATCAGCGGATGATCGGCGTAGCGCGTCCCAAACGCGATCAGGTCGGCGACTGAGCTGTTGTCGACATACAGCGTCAGGCGCAGTGTTTCGCCCGGCCTGGCCATCGGCGTGATGTCGATGTCGATGGGGGTAAAGCCGCCGACATGCTGCGCGACGGGGTGGCCGTCGATCCAGATCTCGCAGGCGCTATAGACGGCCTCAAATCGAGCGCGGATCATCTGGCCCACCCAGTCGCCGGGCACGGTTACCTCCCTTTCCAGCGCGATGCTCATGGAAGGGTCATAGGCCAGTCCTTGCATGACCACTTCGCCGGGCACGTTCAGAACCGTGTCGGCGCGGATCGGCGTGCGGGCAAACCGATCACGAATGGGCTGTTGATAGGCCCAGGCACCGCACAGATCGGCGGTCAACTGCGACACGCCCGACAGGGTCGTCGGCAGTTCGGGATAGGTTGGAAGTGTTACGGACATGGTGTTCCAGTCACTTGATGCTCCGATCACGCCAAAGTCGTTGAGGGTCCGCGCCGGGGTGCGCGGCTACTTGACCGCGCCCGCCGCAATGCCGGACACGAAATACTTCTGCAGGAGAATGAACAGCACCAGCATCGGCACCGTGAGGATGATCGAGCCGGCCATGATCGACCCCCAGGAAACGCGGGTCACGCCGATCAGGCTGCCGAGCGCGACCGGCGCCGTCATCATGCTCTCTCGGGTGTTGATCAACAGCGGCCAGAGATAGTTGTTCCAGGAAAACAGGAACAGGATGATCATCAAGGCCGCCAGCATGGGCTTGGCCAGCGGCAGGGCGATATGGATGAAGATCTGCCATTCGTTGGCGCCCTCGACCCGCGCGGCGTCGAACAGCTCGTTCGGCATCATGCTGAACGCCTTTTGCATGAACAGAACGCCGAGCGCGTTGAACAGGGGTGGCACGATCAGCGCGAACCAGGTGTTCGCGAGCCCGAAATCACGCGCCACCAGAATGAATTGCGGGATCACCACGACGAAAAACGGCAGGGTCAGCGTGCCAAGCAAAATCCCTGTGACCGCGACCTTCCCGGCGAACCGGTAGGAGGCAAGCGCCCAGCCGGCCATTGAAGTGAGAAGTACGGACAGCGTCGCATAGACCAAGGCCGTCACGAGCGAGTTCAGGAACGTGCGACTGAAACTCGTTTCCTCTTCCAGTGCGCGAACATTGGCCATCAATTCGGTCGACGGGAGGAGGGTGACGTCCGGGCTGAAAATCCCCGAATCCGGCATCGTCGCAAACACGATCATGGCCCAGATCGGCAGAAACCAAACGACCGCCAGCGGTAGGATGACGAGGTTCAAGGCCCATGTATCGCGCCGGCGCCGTTGTTGCTTGGTCAACCTCATGGCCTGTCCCTGCCGAACCAGAGATTGATGGCCGAGAAAGTCACCGCCAGTGCCGCAAGCGCATAGGCGGCCGCCGAGGCATAGCCGAAGTTGAACTGATTGAAGCCTTGGCGATAGACGAACAGGCCCAGCGTCTCGGTCGCCCCGCCGGGCCCGCCGCGATCGGTGATCAAAAACGGTTCGGTGAAAAGCTGCAGGCTGCCGATGATCGACAGGACACTCGCGAAGATCAGCACCGGCTTGAGAAGCGGCACGGTGATGCGCAGAAACTGCTTTATGCGCGAGACCCCGTCGATCTCCGCCGCTTCATAAATGTCCTGCGGGATGGACTGCAGTCCGGACAGGATGATGATGGTGTTGTATCCGACCCAGCGCCAGGTAACGGCCATGATGATCACCGCCATGGCGGACGCCGGGTTGGACAGCCAGGCCACCTCCGGCAAACCAAGGGAGGCGAGTGTCGTGTTGACGATCCCGAGATCGGCATTGAACATCAGCCGGAAGATGGCGGCGTAGGCGACCTCGCTGACCACGACCGGCGCAAAGAAGGCGAACCGCACCAAGCCCCGCGCCTTCAGCAGCGACGAGTTCAGCGCGACCGCCAGCAACGTTGCGAGCACCATCATGATCGGCACCTGGATGACCATGAAGATGAGGGTGTTCTTCAACGCGTTGGAAAATGCCGGGTCCAGCAGAAGCCGACCCCAGTTCATTTCCGGATTGAAGCTGTAGACGGCACCGCGCGTGTTCAGCAGCGAAAGATAGGCCGAGTAACCGATCGGCCAGATCCAGAAAAGAACAAATATCAAGATGAACGGGGCCAGAAAGAAATAGGCGACCCGAGTTCTAAGCGGCATCGTCGTTTGCTCTGATGACGAGATCCAGGATGGGACGTGACCTTGCGATTGGAAGGGCCGGCAAGGTCACGTCACTTGGAAAGACCATTTCTCTTGGAGGCGACATCCAAGAGAAGCCCTCTCTACTGGACCGGCAAACCCGTTGCGAGTGACACCTGTAGCGCGGCCTCGGCCAGGGCGTCCTCGGCGCTGTCATATCCGCCGTTCAAATAGTCAAGCTGGATGCGGGTCATCACCGTGTTGGCCTCGCCATAGTTCGGCGTGCCGCGCACCTGCATGATTTCCGGCAACGTTGCCAGGATGTCGCTCCAGATGGCTTGGTCGCCCCAGAAAGGGCTCGGTTCCTGCACATAGGGGTGCTCAAGCGCGGACAGCAGAGAAGGAACCAGACCCTGTTCTTGCAGCATGCGCACCTGACCTTCCGGCGTTCCCAGAGCGTATCTCAGGAACTCGAATGCGAGTTGCGGGTTTTCCGACGCCGCCGGGATTACGAAGGCCGATCCGCCGAAGTTGGCTGCGCGCGGGCCGCCCTCATTGACCGCTGGCATGCGATAGACGCCCCAATTGCCGGCCTGCTCTTCGGGGACGTTTGGCCGTATCGAGCCTTCGTACCACCCGCCGAACATGTGGGTTGCGACGATGCCGGCCGCTGCGGACTGGATCTTGCCGCCCCAATCCGCGGCGGTCAGGATACCCGCATCGTACATGTCCCGGACCACATTGAGGGCTTCGGCACATTCCGGCGAGTTCATGACGATCGTGTTTCCGTCTGCGGAGAAATACGTGCAGCCATTCTCGTGGCCGATCATCTCAAAGAACTCGACGTCGCTGTTAATCGTTGCCTGGGTCATGACCACGTCGGGGTTGACTTCCATCACCCGTTGGCCCGCCTCGATGAAATCGGCCCAGGTCTCAATGGCGTCGGGCGATACGCCCGCATTGCCGTAGTAGTCGCGCCGATAGAACATGACGACCGGCCCGGTATCCCAGGGCATGGCGTAACGGGCGTCGCCCACCTCCAGTTCGGTGCGCTTATAGTCGGGGAACTCAGCCGCTAAGGCATCGTCGTAGCCGAGTTCCACCATGTCGGTGAAACAGTCCGGAAACTGGAGCCAGAAGACTTCCGCCATCCGGTTTTGCACCGAAACCAGGTCCGGCAGCCCGGCGCCGCCCGCGGCACAGGCGGCCAGCAGCCGGTCGTGGACTTGGGCATTGCCAAGGTCCTGGACGGCGATGTCGACATTCGGATGAAGGGCTTCGAAGGCCTCCGCGTTGCTGGCCATGGCGGCCGCGCCGATGTCCCAGCTCCATAGGGTTAGTGAGCCGGAAAGATCCTCGGTCTGCGCCAACGCGCCGCCCATAGTAAGCGCGCTTAGTGTCAAGGCTGTTCCTGTCAGCAGCAGTCGCATGATTTCGTCTCCCCCGTCGGTTTTTTGATCTCTATCCGATCGAAACGCTAGCCAGCCGGCGTTCATTCTGTCAACTATACAGGCATAAATAACCGAATAACGGTCAGATATGGAAACTTCAGTCTCCCTTGTCCGAGCTCTCGACATCCTCACGGTGCTCGCCGGCCGAAGCGAAGGTGCCACGATGGCAGAGGTGGTAAGCGTCCTGGGTCAGCCGCGCTCGAACGTCGTGCGCATCGTCAACACGCTGATCGACTATGGCTTGGTCGCGCGCAACGCCCGGAAGCTGATGCCGACACGCAGTTTCTATGACCTGTGTACGCAGGATCGATACGGCCATCTCCGTACGAAATACCGGTCGGTCCTGCGGTTCCTCAGCACACAGCTGAACGAACTCGTCTTGCTTGGCGTTCAGGAGGGGAATGGCATCATCCATATCGATTTCATCGAAAGCGACCATCGGGTGCGCGTCGCGCCGAGCCCCATCACGCGACACGATCTGGCCCGCAACGCTATTGGCAAGATTGCCTTGGCAAGGCGCCCCGATCTCCTGGCGGCCGAGGCCAATCCGGATCTGGAGCGCGAGATCGTGGCGGTTCGCCGCCACGGCATCGCTTGGAACCGGGAGGAGACGACGGACGGTGTGATCGTGATTGCGTGTCCGGGCTACACCAACGCGACCACAGAACCGATCATCGCGGTGGCCTGGCCGACGAACCGGTATAGCGAGGACAAGGCGGCGGCGGCGCACACGCTGATCCGCCGTGCCCTCGCGACCATCCCGGCAAGCTAGGCATGACCGAGGCGACGCTTCCCGCAGACATGGTCGACCACCGCCGCAACGGCATTCGCAAGCCGCTGCGCAAGCGCGGTATCGACCGGGTCGAGCGCCTGCTGGACGCCACGGAGATCTTGGCCCGGCAATACCTTCTCGCCTGCCACGTCCGCATCGCGGAATTACCGCGACGGGTACTGCACGAACTGGCGCCGACGGAACATGTGATCGTGCGAACGATGTCCTTGCCCTGCTTCAAAGTGAACGCCTTCTGCGCGTTCGTGAACTTGGATGCTTTCGGCCTTTTTTCGCCCCTCGCCAGCCGGGAGATTCGAGCGCACGATGCTGGCCCAAGACGGTTCAGTTCTCCGGACGCAGATCACTTTCAGGGAACAAATGCCCAAGGCTTGTACCCGACGGGTAGGCGCGCTTGGGCATAATGATGGCTCCGCGTGCCGGTCCGTCGAAACCGACAGAACCGGTGATATCGAGCCAACAACGCACCCTCTGACGCCGCCAGACCAGGGGAGAAGGTCGGTTCTCTCGCCAAGTCATTCTTATGGTTGACCGAAGATCCCCTTTTGATTGACTGGATTCCCTTTGATTCTAGTTGGGAATCGCTCTAAACCCCTTGCCACGCGGAAGATAAATCTTCTTGTTTTCCAGGGGGTTATCAATTTTTGGTCGTTCGTCAGACCATTTAGGAATCATCAGATCGGCATGCCGATTGAGCGGGCTGTTCAGTCATCCCGCCTTCGGTATGACGACACCAGCCTGCCTTTGGGATGCGGGGTGATGTGTTGGTTCCGGCTGAGCGATTGATCCACCAAAGTTGATGACCCAGGTCTGTCCTGGCTACCGGACCGACCTGTCAATCGAACCTGACGCACCGGCATCGGCTTCATGATCAAGGTTGGGGTTTTTCAATGACCGCGGGGCTCGAAATCAACACCTCCGTTAAGAAGACGACGCAGCACCGCCGAAACCGAAATGCGCCTTATCTGGAGTGGGGCATGCGGGGCGACGAGGACGAGGGCCATCTGGCGCATCGCTTGGCTTTGCGCAGCGTTGCCGCCTATGTCGCCCATGAGATCAACCATCCCCTAGGCACAATCTCGAACCTTGCTTCGCTGTTAAGCCGGCAGATCAACGACCCGGTCATCCGACCGAGCGAACTCGCGGGCGAGATCGATTCAATCAAGCAGGAAATCCGGCGTGCGGCCGATGTGATCAAGAACCTGCGCGTGCTCGCCGGCGGACTGCATGGCCAGCGCGAGATGGTCAATCTGCATGTTTTGTTGAGGGAGGCGATCAGCCGGTTTCGCCGTCGCTACCGGAAGGAAGCGGTCAGCACGCGGATCGAATGTCGTGACCAGTCGCTGGAGGTTCAGGCCGTTCCGGATCTCTTGCACATTGCGCTCTACAACCTGCTCGTAAACGGCATCGAAGCCGCTCAGTCGGCTGCGGACAAACGGCCCCGGCTGACCCTTCGGGCGAGAGAGATACGGCGTGGCCGGGTCGTGATCGACGTGATTGACAATGGTCCCGGCGTTGCGGAGGCCATCAGAAGCCAGGTTTTCGAACCCTTCGTATCGAACAAGGCCGGCGGTTCCGGTTTGGGGCTGGCCATTTGCCGTGACGTCGTCGAGTGGCACGGCGGGGCGCTTTCGTTGGAGGAACTGCCGCGGCGCACTGGCGCCTGCTTTCGAATCTCCCTGCCAAGGGACTGATCTGGTGGCCGGGCATGTCTACTTGATCGACGATGACGCATGCTTCCGTCGATCCTTGGTGGACATCATCTCATCGATCGGCCTTGTTCATCACGAATGGGAGTCGCCTGAACAGTTCCTGGCGCTGAACGACCTTAAGCGTCCGGGGTGTGTCGTCGTCGACTACCGTCTGCCGATGTTGTCCGGTCTTGATGTGCTGAAGTCGATACGGTCCCGCTCGAGCATACCGATGGTGCTGATCAGCGCTTATGCCGATGTCCGGTTGGCGGTTGACGCCATGCAGGCCGGAGCCGCGTCGGTCTTCGAGAAGCCGCTTCGCGATAACGAGTTTCTCGGTTTTATCGGACGGTTGTGTTTTGAAGACGGTGCGCTTTTGACGCAACGCGGCGCGTGCAGCGCGATCCAAGCGCAGTTAGAAAGGCTTTCCGAATCGGAGCGACAGGTGTTGGAATTGATGGTTGGCGGATTTCCCAGCAAAGTGATTGCCAATACGCTCGGCAAGAGCACCAAGACGGTCGAGCGCAATCGCAAGACCCTTGCCGCCAAACTCGATTGCCGGTCGTCGCATGAGGTGCTGCTGAAAGTCACGCGATGCCCCATGATGGCGTCGTCGCCGTTGAACTGCGCAACGACGAGTTGCCCGCTTTTGAACTGGGCTGTTATGTCGGTCAGTCCCACCTATCGCGCCCATTCCAAGCCGCCGTCGGATGACGGCTGGCAAACCACAGGCATGGACCGCTGATTGGTTTGGATCGTGTGCCTGTTTTGCTGTGGCGATCGCGGCAGCTTTCGGTGTTCGCGGACATTGTCGAGGGAAAACCCGTAAGGGCTGCGGGTTTTCCCTCTCATGGTGTCCGATTTACCTCGTCCTGTGCGGAATCATCCCGGGTGAACTGACGCCGTCCGCCTGTCATTTTGCTCTC
>JANQGH010000036.1 GCA_028277405.1 Alphaproteobacteria bacterium
GAAAGAAGCCTTGCACGACGTCGGCATCAAGGGCATCACGGTCACCGAAGCCAAGGGTTTCGGCCGCCAGAAGGGTCACACTGAGCTCTATCGCGGTGCCGAGTACGTCGTCGACTTTCTGCCCAAGGTGAAGGTCGAGGTCGTGCTGGACGACGCGATCGTCGAACAAGCGATCGAGGCGGTTCAACAGGCCGCCCACACCGGGCGTATCGGCGACGGCAAGATCTTCGTCTCGTCGATCGACGAGGTCGTTCGGATTCGCACGGGCGAAAAGGGCACCGACGCCATCTGACGCATCATCCTGGGGTCTTGCGGCCTCACTCCTTCAACGTTCACCACCGAAGTCAAAAACAGGAAAAACCATGTCCGACGCCATCAGCAAAGTTCTGGAGATGATCAAGGAGAACGATGTCGCCTTCGTCGATCTCCGCTTTACCGACCCGCGGGGCAAATGGCAGCACACCGCACAGCATGTCAGCACGATCGACGAGGATGTCTTCGAGGACGGCATCATGTTCGACGGCTCGTCGATCGCCGGCTGGAAGGATATCAGCCAGTCGGACATGACGCTGATGCCGGATCCGGACACGGCGACGATGGACCCCTTCTCCGCCCAGCCGCAGCTGGTGCTGGTTTGCGACGTCCACGAGCCCTCGACCGGCCAGCCCTACAACCGCGACCCGCGTTCGATCGCCAAGGCCGCGCAGAACTACATGGCGTCGGCCGGCATCGGCGACACGGCCGTGTTCGGCCCGGAGGCGGAGTTCTTCGTGTTCGACGATGTCCGCTTCAAGGCCGACATGCACGAGGCCTACTACTTCCTCAGCAGCAGCGAGGCGCCCAACGCGGCGGGTGCGGAGTTCGACGGCGGCAACATGGGCCATCGCCCGCGCGTGAAGGGCGGCTACTTCCCCGTGCCGCCGGTCGACAGCGGGTCCGACCTGCGCTCGGAGATGCTGACCGTCATGGGCGAGATGGGCGTCACCATCGAAAAGCACCATCACGAGGTCGCCCCGGCCCAGCATGAGCTGGGCATGAAGTTCGACACGCTGGTCAAGACGGCCGACCATCTGCAGATCTATAAATACTGCATCCACAACGTCGCCGCCGCCTACGGCAAGACCGCGACCTTCATGCCCAAGCCGGTTGCCGGCGACAATGGCTCGGGCATGCACGTGCACCAGTCGATCTGGAAGGACGGCCAGCCGCTGTTCGCCGGCTCTGGCTATGCCGACCTATCGGAAACGGCGCTGTACTATATCGGCGGCATCATCAAGCACGCGCGGGCGATCAACGCGTTCACCAACGCCTCGACCAACAGCTACAAGCGGCTGATCCCGGGCTTCGAGGCGCCGGTGCTGCTGGCCTATTCGGCGCGCAACCGTTCGGCATCCTGCCGCATCCCTTACGCGTCCAGCCCGAAGGGCAAGCGCGTCGAGGTGCGGTTCCCGGATCCGACCGCGAACCCCTATCTCGCCTTCGCCGCCATGCTGATGGCCGGCCTGGACGGCATCCAGAACAAGATCCACCCCGGCGATCCGATGGACAAGAACCTCTACGATCTGCCGGCGGAGGAGCTGCAGGACATCCCCACGGTCTGCGGCTCGCTGCGCCAGGCCGTGACGGCGCTGGAGGAGGATCACGACTTCCTCACCCGGGGCGAGGTCTTCTCCAAGGACGCTATCGAAGGCTATATCGACCTGAAATGGGAAGAGGTTTACGCCTTCGAACACACGCCGCACCCGGTCGAGTTCGAGATGTACTATTCCGTCTGACCGGACGGTCGCATCGAGCTGAGCAAGGGCGGCGCCACGGCGTCGCCCTTCGTTTTTCCGGGCATCTTTTCAGGCACAAGGCGACGAGGGATTTGGCTGGACGCCCTTAACCGATTGTCAGGATCTGTCAGTAGAGGCCATCAACACGCTTGACATGCGTTCCTTGTTTGTTCTTTTCTTGGATATAGAACAAAGAACGAACATGCGAGGTAGCACGATGACCGGAACAGACTTGATCAAGCGCGACCGTAAGCTGCGACGCCGTGCGGCGTCTGAATTCCTGACGCTCGTGCTGTTCTTCGGGATCGTCTACACAGGCGCCCTGCTCGCCCACGGCTACGGCCTCTAACGCGTCATCCTGCGCCTGACGCATCGGGGTCGGGCGGCACAGGGCGCGGCCGTCCCGTGTCGTCAATGGCGACATAGGTGAAGACGCCCTCGGTCACGCGCACCCGGGTGTGGTCCTTTCGGCGGCGAACATAGCTGTCGATCTTGACGCTGAGCGAGGTGGTGCCGACCCGGACGATCTCGGCATAGAAGCTGACCAGATCGCCGATGAAGACGGGCTGCAAAAAGCTCATGCCGTCGACCGCGATGGTCGCGATGCGCCCGCCAGCCCGGTGATAGGCGACGGCGGCACCGGCCAAATCCATCTGGCTCAGCAGCCAGCCGCCGAAGATATCGCCGTTAGGGTTGGCGTCGGCCGGCATGGCAATAGTCTTGAGAGCGGGCTGCTTGTTGTCGATGTCAGCAATCCAGCCTGGCGGCGAGGCGTCGGGTCGTGCGTTCGTATCGGACAAGTCGTGGCCTCCTGTTGATCGCCCTTTCTCGCGGGACCCGATCACGCAATTGCCGTCTTTTGGGCGTCCCTTGCGGCGGCAGGCCAGGTCTTCCCACGTCACCGCTGGACTTTAACCCAACAACATCTTGTACTACACCTTAGCGAACACTACTGAATAGCCGGATTCTGGGGCGCACCCCCAACCAAGCATGACCCTGCGATGACCGACCTCTTTTCCCAGCCAGCGCAGCCGGCGGCCGCCGCCGGCGGACCGAAAAAACGCGCCGCCAAGGCCAACGGCGCCAAGGCGCAGAATGGCTACGACGCGCACGACATCGAGGTCCTGGAGGGGCTGGAGCCTGTGCGGCGGCGGCCGGGCATGTATATCGGCGGCACCGACGACCGGGCACTGCATCACCTGGTGGCCGAGGTCCTGGACAACGCCATGGACGAGGCCGTGGCCGGCCACGCGACATGGATCGATCTGGCGCTGGCCGAGGATGGCTCGGTCACCGTGCGCGACAATGGCAGGGGCATTCCGGTCGACGACCATCCGAAATTCCCTGGCAAGTCGGCGCTGGAGGTGATTCTCACCACCCTGCATTCCGGCGGCAAATTCTCCAACAAGGTCTACGCCACGTCCGGCGGCCTGCACGGTGTTGGCCTGTCCGTGGTCAACGCCCTTTCGCAGACACTGTCCGTCGAGGTCGCCCGAGACCGACAGCTTTGGACCCAGTCCTACACGCGCGGCGTGCCGGAATCGGGGCTGAAGAATGGCGGGTCGGTCCAGAACAAGCGCGGTACCGGCATCACCTTTTTGCCGGACCCGGAGATCTTCGGCGAGCAGGCGCGGCTGCGGCCCGAACGCCTCTTTCAGATGGCGCGATCCAAAGCCTATCTCTTCAAGGGCGTCGAGATCCGCTGGCGTTGTGCCCCGTCTCTGCTGCGTGGCGACAGCCCGGTGCCGGAATCGGCTACCCTGCACTTCCCCGGCGGCCTGGCCGATTTCCTTGCCGGCGCGCTCAGCGACCGCGCCACCGTCACACCGACCGCCTTTGTCGGCCAGGGCGACTTTCCGAACGGCGCCGGCCGGGCGGAGTGGGCCATCGCCTGGCCGGAGGACGAGGATGGCTTTGCCCGGTCCTACTGCAACACCGTGCCGACCCCCCAGGGGGGCACCCACGAATCGGGTCTTCGGGCCGGCCTGTTGCGCGGCCTGAAGGGCTTTGCCGAGCTTGCCGGCAACAAGCGGGCGTCCAGCATTACCGCCGACGATTTGTTCGCCGATGCCGCCGCCCTCTTGTCCGTGTTCATCCCCGAGCCGCAGTTTCAGGGCCAGACCAAGGAGCGCCTGGCCAATCCGGAGGCCAGCCGCCTGGTCGAGGCGGCGGTCAAGGACCACATGGACCATTGGCTGTCGGCCGACCCCGCGGCCGCCAACGCCCTGCTCGACCGCACGCTGGAACGGGCGGAGGAAAGGCTGCGCCGCCGGCAGGCCAAGGATCTGGCGCGCAAGACGGCGACGCGCAAGGTCCGCTTGCCCGGCAAGCTGACCGATTGCAGCCGCACCAGCGCCAACGGCACCGAGATCTTCCTGGTCGAGGGCGACAGCGCCGGCGGCTCGGCCAAGGCCGCGCGGTCACGCGAAACCCAGGCCGTGCTGCCGCTGCGCGGCAAGATCCTGAACGTGGCCAGCGCCTCGGCGGACAAGCTGGCCGGCAATCAGGAGATCGCGGACATCACCCAGGCGCTGGGCTGCGGCACAAGGCGGGACTATGACGGCGCGCGCCTGCGGTACGAGAAGGTCATCATCATGACCGACGCCGATGTCGACGGCGCCCATATCGCCTCGCTGTTGATCACCTTCTTCTTCCGCGAGATGCGCGGGCTGATCGAGGACGGCAAACTCTATCTGTCCCAGCCGCCGCTTTACCGCCTGCAACAGGGCGGCCAGGTGGCCTATGCCCGCGACGACGCCCACCGCGAGCAGTTGATGCGCGACGAGTTCACCGGCAAGGGCAAGGTCGAGGTCAGCCGCTTCAAGGGCCTGGGCGAGATGCCCGCCGCCCAGCTGCGCAGCACGACCATGGACCCGGCGACCCGGACGCTTTGGCGGGTCGAACTGCCGACGGACGATCTCGACGGCGGCCCCTCGGCCGCAACCCTGGTGGAGCATCTGATGGGACGCAAGCCGGAGCTGCGGCTACGCTTCATCCAGGAAAACGCGATGCAGGTGAAGGACCTGGATATCTAGCCGGTCTTGCGGACCTCGTCGGTTGCCTCCAGCCAGCGCAAGAGAATGCGGTTGACCGCGTCGGGCCGTTCCAGCGTGACAAGATGTCCCGCCTGTTCAATGATCTCCAACGTGCCGTCAGGCACGGCCTCGGCAATCTCCTTCGACCGCTCCAAGGGTGTCAGCACGTCCTCGCGGCCGCAGACGACCAATGTCGGGCACGCGATGCTTGGCAGCAGCGGCCGGCTGTCCGGGCGGCCGAGGATCGCGGTCTGCTGTCTGAGATAGGCTTCGCGGCCGATGTCGGACGCCATGTCTATGATCGTATCGGTAAGCGCGGGGTCGCCCAGCCGGCTTGGATGCACCAGCTGCGGCAGCAAGCGCTGCGTGACGCCCTTAAAGCGCCCTTGCCGCGACAGGGCGATCAGGCCGCGCCGCCGTCGTCGGGTCGCGTCGTCGTCGGGCCTTGCCGAGGTGTCGAAGAGAACCAATTTCTCCACCCTGGACATGGCCTGACGCAACACTTCAAAGGCGACATAGCCACCCATGGAAAGGCCGATCAGGGTGAATCGGTCCGGCGCCTCGGTGAGGACCTGGCGCGCCAGGGCGGCCACGCTGTCATAATGTGTCAGTTCGGTTACGAAAGTTGGGTAATTCGGCGACAGACTCTCGGTTTGCGGACCAAACACGGTATGGTTGCACAACAATCCCGGTAAAAAGACGATCGGCGTCGCCATCGAAACCTTTCATTTCAAGAAGTTAGTCAATTAGAACCATTGACAGGCCCGAGCCAAACCTTATGGTGCGGCCCACTTGGCGAGCACCCTGGGACGCCTAAATCCTAGGGTCAGTGACCATCCAAAAGCAAACGGTGCCACACCGAATGAGTTTTACCGATCTCGGGTTGAGCGAGGCCGTCCTTCGGGCCGTCGGCGATGTCGGCTATACCGACCCGACGCCGATCCAGGAACAGGCCATCCCGATCGTGTTGCAAGGCCGCGATGTCCTGGGCATCGCCCAGACCGGCACCGGCAAGACGGCGAGCTTCACCTTGCCGATGATCGACATCCTGGCGTCCGGTCGGGCCAAGGCGCGCATGCCGCGCTCGCTGATCCTGGAACCGACGCGGGAACTGGCCGCGCAGGTCGCCGAAAACTTTGAGCTTTACGGCAAGTACCAGAACCTGTCCTACGCCCTCCTGATCGGCGGTGAACGGTTCGACGAGCAGATCAAAAAGCTCGATCGCGGCGTCGACGTCCTGATCGCGACGCCCGGCCGCATGCTGGATCTGTTCGAGCGCGGCAAGGTCTTGCTGGCTGATGTCAAGGTGCTGGTCATCGACGAAGCCGACCGTATGCTCGACATGGGTTTCATTCCGGATATCGAGCGTATCGTCGGCCTGCTGCCGCGCATTCGCCAGACCCTGTTCTTCTCCGCGACCATGCCGGCGGAAATCAGGCGCCTTGTCGACGCGTTCCTGATCAATCCCAAGGAGATTTCGGTAGCACCTCCCTCGACGACCGCCGATCGGGTCGATCTGTTCGTCGTCAAGGTCGCCGCCGCGGACAAGCGCGAGGCGCTGCGCCAGCTTATCCGGGCGGAGGACGTCAAGAGCGCGCTGATCTTCTGCAATCGCAAACGCGACGTATCGATCGTTTACCGGTCGCTGATCTCGCACGGTTTCAACGCCGGCCAGCTTCATGGCGACATGGCCCAGCCGGCCCGCACCGAAATGCTGGAGCGGTTCAAGAACGGCGACGTTCAACTGCTGGTCTGCAGCGACGTTGCGGCGCGCGGCATCGACATCAGCGATCTCAGCCACGTCTTTAACTTCGACGTGCCGCATAATCCAGACGACTATGTTCACCGTATCGGTCGTACGGGGCGCGCCGGCCGGTCGGGCCGGGCCTTCACTTTGGCAACACGGACGGAGGCCAAATCCTTGGCGGCGATCGTAAAGATGATCAAGAAAGACCTGGTCGAATACGAGCTTGAGGGGCTGACGGGCGATGCGGCCGAGGCCGCACCCGCGCCCCGTCGGCGTGGTCGGAAGGCGGCCGCCAACGAGGATCGCGCACCGGCACCGCTGGCCGAGGTCGCGTCGGATGGCACCCCGACCGGCGACGACCCGACGCCGCGCGAACGGCCTCGCCGTGAGCGGTCGCCAGCGCGTCGCGGAAGCGGATCTCGCCGCCGCGACAAGGCGGCCGCGATCGAAGATGATGTGCCGTTCGGACAAGGCGGCGACGTGCCCGCCTTTCTGCTGCGGCCGGTGCCGAAGCAAAAGCAGGCCCCCGCCGCCTGAGTTCGGACGGGCGCCCGTCCGGCGCCTCCTCATCGACCTAACGCGTCCGAGCAGTCGGCCCCGCGCGCCGAACATGCTTTAATGCGAGGCGATGAGCAGCTTTGACTATCCGACCTATCCCTATCGGCCGGCACCCGAACAGCTAGGCGAAACAGCGCCCACGAGCCCGGTCATCGTCATCGGTGCCGGTCCTGTCGGGCTGACGATCGCCATCGATCTCGGCCAGCGCGGCATTCCCGTTATCCTGCTGGATGATGACGACACGGTCAGTCACGGCAGCCGGGCGATCTGCTGGTCGAAGCGCACGCTGGAGATTGTCGACCGGCTGCGCCTGGCGGAGCCGCTGGTCGAGCGCGGCATCAATTGGCGCGTCGGCCGCGTGTTCCGAAACGATCGGGAAGTCTACCGCTTCGATCTGTTGCCCGAGGCCGGCCACAAACTGCCCGCCTTCATCAACCTGCAGCAATACCATGTCGAACAGGCACTGATCGAGGCCACGCCAGAGACCGTCGATCTGCGCTTTCGCCACAAGGTCGTGGCGATTTGCCAGGATGCTGACCGAGTGGAACTGACCGTCGAGACACCGGACGGTCGTTACACCACAAAGGCGCGTTATGTTGTGGCTGCCGATGGCGCGCACAGCACCACGCGCGCAGCGCTGGGGCTGTCGTTCGAGGGTCGCGTCTTTGACGAACGCTTTCTCATCGCCGATGTGAAAATGAAGGCCGACTTTCCGACCGAGCGCTGGTTCTGGTTCGACCCGCCCTTCCATCGCGGCGGTTCGACCTTGCTGCACCGCCAGGCGGACGATATCTGGCGCATCGACTTTCAGCTGGGCCCCGACGCCGACCCGCAATCAGAGCGCCGGCCAGACCGGGTGCTGCCGCGGCTGAAGGCGATGCTGGGGCCAAAGGCCGAATTCGACCTCGAATGGGTCAGCATCTACACCTTCCGCTGTCGCCGCATGCGGCGCTTCCGTCACGGACGCATCTTCTTTGCCGGCGACAGTGCCCATCAGGTGTCGCCGTTCGGCGCGCGCGGCGGCAATGGCGGCATCCAGGACGTCGATAACCTGGCTTGGAAACTGGCCGCCGTCCTGGGCGGCCAAGCATCGGACCGGCTGCTGGACAGCTATGATGACGAGCGGGTGCCGGCGACCGACGAGAACATCCTCAACTCCACGCGCAGCACCGACTTCATAACGCCGAAGACCGCGACCAGCCGCGCCTTCCGCGATGCCGTGCTCAGCCTGGCCGAGGATGCGCCGTTTGCCCGCGCCTTGGTGAATTCAGGGCGTCTGTCCACGCCGCACAGCTATGCCGACAGCCCGCTCTCGACACCGGATAGCGACGCGTTCACGGGCGGACCGCCACCCGGGGCACCCTGCCCCGATGCGCCGATCACCGGGCCCGATGGCGTGAGCGCTTGGCTGCTGAACCAGCTTGGCGGCGATTTCGCTTTGTTGGTCTTCGAGGCAGACCCGGTTGATACGGACCTGCGACAGGTCAGGATCGGCGGTACCGGCGGTTGGACCGACCCCGAAGGATTGGCCGCCGGACGCTACGATCTCCGGCCGGGCACATGCTACCTGATCCGACCCGACCAGCACGTCGCCGCGCGCTGGCGCTACGCGGATGGCGCCACCGTCCGCAGGGCGCTTCACCGGGCACGCGCGGCCGAGCACTCAACCATCGAAACGGCGCCGATGGAGGCACGGTAATGGTCACCCTCAATCTCGCCCCCAACATTCCGGACCCCGACGGGTTCTACGAACGGCTGATCGAGGCCCATCGCGGCCTCAGCGACGCCGACAGCGCATTGCTGAACGCACGGCTGATCCTGCTGCTGGCAAACCAGATTGGCGACCGCGCGATACTCGACGCCGCGCTTGAGAAGGCCGCATCCCTTCCGATTGAGCGCTGACCGCCGTTAACCGCCCCCCGATCAGCGTGCGACGGCCAAAATGGCACAGTGCGGCAGAACAATGTCGCATCGGCTGCAAAGACGTCGTGGCGAGACGATGCACGGTTGACTCTCACAAGGGTTCCCGGACATGGTCCTTCAGCCGTTCCGGCGCGGATTCCGACTTTCGTGGGCAGGTTGTCGCGGTGGCAAATCGCTTGAAGTTTGTATTGGTCTGTTGCCTCGCCGGCATTGCTACATCCTCCCCCGCTACAGCGCAGTTTTTCGGCGATACGCCGACGCCGCAAGTCACCGCGGACGATCCCGCCGTGATTACGGCCGAGGAGTTGATCTTCGACGAAAGCCGCAGCCTGGTCATCGCGCGGGGCAATGTGGAGATCTCGCAAGGCGGCCGGCTGCTGCGCGCCGACGAGGTCACCTACAACCAGCAGACGGACATCGTCACGGCGATGGGCAACATCGTCGTGCGCGAGCCGACGGGCGAGTTGATCTTCGCCGACTATGCCGAACTGACCGGGGATCTTGCCGACGGGTTCGTCGAGAACATCTCGGTCCGGTTCTCCGAAAACGCGCGCATGATCGCGAACACCGGTTTTCGCCGCGGCGGCGTGGAGACGGAGGCCGAGCGCGCGGTCTATTCGCCGTGCCGCCTGTGCGAAGATGACCCCGAGCGGGCGCCGCTGTGGCAGTTGCGGGCACGACAGGTGACCCACAACGCGGAGGACCAGAACGTCTACTATCGGGACGCTTATCTCGACATTTTCGGCGTGCCGGTCTTCTACACGCCGTACCTGTATCACCCCGATCCGACGGTCGACCGGCGCAGCGGTTTTCTGGTGCCACGATTTGGCTCGACGCCGGCGCTGGGGCAGTTCGGCATCCTGCGCTATTACTGGGACATCGCCCCGAACCAGGACCTGACGGCCAGCCTGGGCATCACGACGGAACAGAACGCCTTCCTGCGCGGCGAGTATCGCTACCGGTTCCAGGATGCCGAGATCATCGTCGACGCCAGCGCCAATTACAGCAATCGGCGCGAGGATCAGGGCGACGAGGGGCTGGTCGACATCGGCGAAGGCTTTCGTGGCCACATTTTTGCCGACGGCCTGTGGGCCATCGATGAGAACTGGCGCGCCGGCTTTTCGATCCAGGAGGTCACCGACAATACCTATCTCGACGAGTTCGAGATTTCCGATGCCGATGTCTTGACCAGCCGGGTGTTCGCCGAGGGGTTCTACGGCCTCAGCTATGCCTCGGTTGAAGCCTTTGAGTTCACGGATCTGCGCACCGATACGGCGGAGCAACCCCTCGTCGCCCCCTGGGGGCAGTTCAATTATGTCGGCGAACCGGGTGCCGCACCCTGGGACGGCCAGTGGCTGCTCAATACCAGCGTTCTGGCCCTGACCCGCGACGATGTGCCGGCGGATCTCGATCCCGACAGTCTGGACGGCGTCGACACCTACCGGTTCATCGCCGAGGGCGAGTGGCGCCGCGAGCAGATTCTAAACAATGGCCTGGTGACGGAGCTTGAGGCTGGCGCCATTGGCGAGCTCTACTGGTCCGACAATCTGCCCAATCCGGACAATCCGGAAGACCGCGAGTTCGACTCCTTCGCCGCCCGCCTGATCCCGACGGTCGCGGCGACGGCGAGCTATCCGATGGTGCGTCAAGCCGGCCGGGTGCAGCAGCTGATCGAGCCGATCGCCCAGGTCCGCGCGACCGGCTTGATCGACAATGATGGCGTGGTGCCGAACAATGACAGCCCGGCGCCGGAGTTCGACGAGACCAACCTGTTCGCCGAGAGCCGCTATGCCGGTTATGACGAGGTGGATGACGGTATTCGGCTGACCTACGGCGTGCGGCTGGGCCATTACGATCCGGAAGGCCCTTCGGCAACGCTGTTTCTCGGCCAGAGCTATCGCACGGCGTTTCAAGAGGAGTTTCCGCCGGGCAGCGGCTTGGAAAGCGACTTTTCCGATGTCGTCGGCCAGCTTTCGTTACAGCCGTTCGACGGCATCGACTTCGATTGGCGTTTCCGCCTCGACGCGACGAACCTCTCGTCCAATCGCAACGAGATCAATCTGACCGCATCCAACGATTGGATCAGCGGCACCGTGCAGTACGCTTTCGTGGACGCGCAGGCCGGCACGCGTACAGGCGACGACGTGGAGGAGTTCTTTGCCTCGACCGCCGTGGATATCACCCAGTATTGGACCGCCAGCGCGGCGCTGCGCTACGACCTGCAAGACAGTGAAACGCGCGAGGTCAGACTTGGATTGCGGTACCTGGACGAGTGCTTCTCCTTCGGTGTCGACTGGCGCCGACAGTTGACCGACGACACCGATCCGGAGTCGGGCGACAGCATCTTCTTGACCATCGAGTTCCGCCATTTCGCCGAAGACGCCGTGGGTTTCAGCGGCGGGTCGGTCTTCTGACCGGTGGTCGCGACCGCGGCGCCTGACCGGCCAAGCGCTTCCTGGTAAGCTGAAACCATGACGTGGGTTCTGGATCCCGCCATTCACATGTGGGTGGCGATCATCATCCTCGCGGCAACCATGGTCTCCTACGCCTGGGAGCGGGCGACGCTGGAGATGACCTCCCTGGCCCTGATCGTCGTCCTGCTGGTCTGGTTCCACCTTTTCCCCCTGCCCGATGCTGAGGGGCACAACCGGCTGAACGCCATGCGGCTGCTCAGCGGCTTTGCCAACCCAACCCTCTATGCCGTGCTGGCCCTGCTGGTGATGGGACAGGCAATGGTGCAGACCGGCGCCTTGAACAGCATGACGCGCCTGTTCGTCAGCATCGCGCGGCGCCGTCGCTATCTGAGCGTGATCACCGTGGTCGTCGCCGTCCTGGCGGTCAGCGCATTCCTGAACAACACCCCCGTCGTCATCATGTTCATCCCGATCATGCAGGTCCTGGCCCAGCGCCTGCGATGGTCGCCCAGCCGATTGATGATGCCGCTCAGCTTCGCCGCCATTCTGGGCGGCGCCACGACGCTCATCGGCTCGTCGACCAACCTGCTTGTCTCAGGTGTCCTGGTTGCCGAGGGTCTGCCAGCCATCGGCATTTTCGACATCACCCCGATCGGCCTGATCATGGCGGCCGTCGGGGCGCTCTATGTGGTGTTCATCCTGCCCAAGCTGTTGCCGGACCGCGGTGGTCTTGCCGACACGCTGCGCACCGAGGGCAAGCAGTTTATCGCCGAGATCGATGTCACGCCGAACAGCCCGCTGATCGGCGGGCAGGCGGTCGCCGGCCAGTATCGCGCGCTGCGGGACGTCACGGTCAGGCTGATCCAGCGCGGCCCGCGCACCATATTGCCTCCATTCGAGGGCACCGTGCTGCAGGCCGGCGACATGCTGATCGTAGCCGCGACCAGGACCGCATTGACCGACGCGTTGACCCGCAATGCCGGCTTCCTGCTGGCCGGCGGCGAACCAATGGCGCCGGATGCGGAGAGCCACGGGCGGGAAGAAAGCGACCATGTCCTTGCCGAAACCATGATCGCGCCCGCCAGCCGGATGATCGATCAGACGATCGGCATGGTCGGCTTTCGTCGACGGTTCGGCTGCATCGTGCTGGGCATTCAGCGCCGCGGGCGCATGACGCGGCAGCGGATGGGCGAGATCCGCCTGCAGGCGGGCGACGTCTTGCTGATCACGGGCCACCGCGCCGACGTGAACGCGCTGCGCGCCAATCCGGACCTGGTTTTGATGTCGTGGGCGATCAAGGAACTGCCAAGGCCCAGGCGGGCGCCCGTGGCCGCCGCCGTTTTCGCCGCCACCGTCATTGTCGTGGCCAGCGGCATTCTGCCGCTTTCAGTCGCCGCGCTTACCGGCGCGGTCGTCATGATCGCCAGTGGATGTCTGAACATCCGCCAGGCGACCCGTGCGCTGGACCGCACCATCTTTCTCCTGGTCGGCGCGACCCTGGCGTTGAGCACGGTCATGGAGACCACCGGGGCTGCCGCCTACCTGGCCTCCCTGGTCACGGTCGGCATCGCCGGAAACGACCCGGTCGTGGCCATGATCGCCCTGTTCGCGATCGTGGCGGTCGCCACCAACATGCTGTCGAACAATGCCTGTGCCGTGCTGTTCACGCCGATCGCGATCAATCTGGCGTTTCAGTTGGGCGTCGACCCAATGGTCATGGCCATCACGGTCCTGTTCGCGGCCAACTGTTCATTCATCACCCCGATCGGCTATCAGACAAACCTGCTGGTCATGGGGCCCGGCCACTATCGATTCAGCGACTTCGCGCGCGCCGGCAGCCCATTGGCCCTGCTGATGTGGCTGGTTTTCAGCCTGGTCGCCCCCTACTATTTCGGATTTCTGTAGACAACAGCGCTGAATCGTCGAATTTCTTTACTGCAGGCTCAAAAATAGAGTCGCCCCTGTGATGCTTGTCACATGCGGCCACAAGAAACTAAGAAACAAAATTTCGAGGTGACGACGCCATATATTGAAGAACTTAATGCGATAGGATGCGCATTCTCAGGATTCGAGCAAAACCCTTACAGGCTTCATTACACTCTCGGAGACGTGACTAAGGCATGATTGGCCGGTGAGGCGCCGTACAATCAAGTTTTGCTTTAGAGCTCGCATCGTGTGGGCAATGTTTGGAGACTTTGTGATGATAAGCTTTTTTCGTCTGCCTTTGGGCCGGCGTTGGAGGTTTCCCTAAGACGCTCGGCCGCGTCTGGTTCGGCATCTTCGCGATGCTGCTTGTCGGCACCTGGATACCAACCGGTTTGGCGCAACAGCTTGAAGCCGCCGAGATCGCCCGGCTGACCAGCCCCAGCATCGTACGCGTTCTGATCGACGACAGCGGACGTCGCGCGGGCGGTACCGGTTTCGTCGTCGCCCGCGGCGGCTTCGTCCTCACCAATCATCACGTGGTGCGCTTGGCCATCGAGCGGGATCACGGCCCCTTCGTGCTGGCGCCGGGTGCGGCCGTCGAGGATCTGGTGCCAAGCGAGATCATCGCCGTCTGGCCTGAGGTCGATCTCGCCCTGATCCGTGCACCGGGCCTGGATCTGCCGCCGCTTGCGTTGGCCGCCCGCTCGACGCTCGGCGCCGGCTCGGCGATCTTCGTGATCGGCTACCCGGGGGCGGCTGACCGGCTGGGACCGATCAGCGTCGCCAGTTTCGGGCAGGGCCTCGTCAGCCGCCGGTTCGAGGCGGCCTGGTCGCCCACCGGCGAACCCCTGTCGATCATCCAGCACACGGCCGCCATCAATCCAGGCAACTCGGGCGGACCGCTGTTGGATGCCTGCGGCCATGTCGTCGGCGTCAATACCCAGCGCGAGGTGCGTGCCATCACCGGTCCGATGGGCATTCCGCTCGTGTCCGACCCGATCCAGGCCGTGTTCTTTTCAAGCGCCAGTGAAACGGCCGTGCCGCTTCTGCAAGACGCCCAACTGCCGATCCGTATCGCGCATCAGTCCTGCGGCGTCGCCGAGACGACGCCCCTGCCCTGGGGCTTTCTGTCGGCGCTTGGCGGCTTTGTCGCGGTTCTGCTGATCGCCTTTGCAGCAGCCGCACTACGGCCGGTGGCGACGATCAACATGATCTTCCGCTGCAACGCTGCCGTCGAAGACTGTATGGAAACGATCAAGCGCGCCTTGCACGGCCCCCAACGTCGCAACCGCTAGGAAGATCGAGGCGCCCGCTTGGCGCCTCGATCCCTTTCTTGGCGCCTCGGATCAGCGCATGATCGGGAACGTGAACTCCGCCCCGCTGGTCATCCCCGTCGGCCAGCGCGAGGTCACCGTCTTCAGCTTGGTATAAAAGCGGATACCGTCCATGCCGTACATGCCATGGTCGCCGAACGCGGACCGCTTCCAGCCGCCGAAGCTGTGAAAGGCCATCGGCACCGGGATCGGTACATTGACGCCGACCATGCCGATATTGCAGTTGGCGGCAAACGAGCGCGCCGCGTCGCCGTCACCGGTGAAGATCGCGGCCCCATTGCCGTATTCGTGGCCGTTGACCAGGGACAGCGCATGCCCGAAGTCCGGCGACCGCACGACCGACAGGACGGGGCCGAAGATCTCCTCCTTGTAGATGCGCATGTCAGGCTGGACGTTGTCGAACAGGCAGCCGCCCAGAAAGAACCCGTCCTCGTAGCCCTGCAAGCGCAGGCCGCGGCCATCGACGACGAGGTCGGCCCCCTCCTCGACGCCGAGATCGACATAGCCCTTCACCTTGTCGCGGTGCTCGCGCGTGATCAACGGGCCCATCTCCGCGTCGGGGTCGTTGCCGGGCGCCACCTTCAGCGCCCGCACCTTCGGCTCCAGCTTTTCGATCAGCCGGTCACCGGCATCGCCGACAGCTACCGCCACCGACACGGCCATGCAGCGCTCGCCCGCGGCGCCGTAGCCGGCCCCCATCAGCGCATCGCTGGCCTTGTCCATGTCGGCGTCCGGCATGACCAGCATGTGGTTCTTGGCGCCGCACAGCGCCTGAACCCGCTTCCCGTTGGCACAGCCGGTGGCGTAGATGTACTCGCCGACGGGCGTTGAGCCGACAAAGCTGATCGCGTTGACGCCCGGATCGGTCAGCAGCGTGTCCACGGCCTCCTTGTCGCCGTGAACCACGTTCAAGACGCCGGCCGGCGCGCCGGCCTCGATCAGCAGCTCCGCCAAGCGGACGGATGCCGACGGGTCCTTCTCGGACGGTTTCAGGATCACCGTATTGCCGCAGATGATGGCCATCGGGAACATCCATAGCGGCACCATCGCCGGGAAGTTGAACGGCGTGATCGCGGCGACCACGCCCACCGGCTGGCGCGTCGAAAAACTGTCGATGGCCCTGCCGACATTCTCGGTGAAATCGCCCTTCAGCAGGTGGGGGGCGCCGCAGGCAAACTCCACGACTTCCAGGCCACGAAGGACCTCGCCCTTGGCGTCGGAGAAGACCTTGCCATGTTCGGAGGTCAGGATGCCGGCCAGCTCGTCCATATGCGTTTCGATCAGTTCCTTGAAGCGGAACATGACACGTGCACGCTGTACCGGCGGCGTCGCCGCCCAGCCCGGCAGGGCCGCCTGGGCTGCATGAATGGCCGTACGTACCTCGTCGGTACTGGCAAAATCGACCTTGGCCTGAACCTCGCCCGTCGCCGGGTTGTAGACGTCGCCCGTACGGCCGCTTGAGCCCTGAAAGGCCTTGCCGTCGACGAAATGGTGGACGCTGCGAACCATGTCCTCTTCCTCCAGAAAATCATCGGCCCCGCCGGGGCGCGGCCTTAACGATCGCGGGCCGGGTCCGCGTGCAACGACCCGCCGACTGACCGCCCGAACAGGCCGGCGACACTAGCAGCGCGACTAATGTCTCGTCATCCCGTTTCGACCCCTGGCCAGAGCGAAAAGTTTGTCGTACGAGTCGGGGTCTGACAGGCGGCCGATGAGTCGAACGCAACACCCAAGCGAGGCGAAGCGATCATTTCATGGGATATGGTCTTTACGACTACGACCGCCGTTATCGGCGCCGACTTTGGGGCGGGATCACCCGCGTGGGCTTTTACGTCGTCACAATCGGCGTCGCCGCCCTTTTTGCCTATCAGATCGGCGTCGAACAGGTCGCGGGACGTGAAGAGCTTCTGAACGATCGCATCGAGGTTCTGGAAGGCCAAAACCGGCGGCTTACGGGTGAAGCGGTCCGCCTGGAGGCGCAGGCGCGTACCGCCCTCGCCCAATATCAGGAAATGCGGGAACTCTACGATCGGAATCTGCCGACAGGTGTGCGCAACTGGCTGTTGAACCTGGTCGATGATCGGCTGGGGGCGGGAATCGCACCGGAGCGGATTGCGCTCTATCTCGACGCCTCCAGCGAGCCGGAGGGCTGCACCGACCCGATTTCGCGGCGTTTCATCATGCCGACGCCGAATTTCACCGGCGACAATACGTCCGTTGGCTTCGGCGAGGGCCTGGTCACCATCACCGGTCGGGGCCAGGGCGCCGTGGACGACGACGGGACGACCCAGGCCTGGTTCGATCCCGCGCGCGAGATAACGTTGGTGTTTACGGCGATCGGCGGCGAACGGCAGACGGTCAACGGTGTCCTGCCGCTGTTTCACACCATGGTCGTCGGCGATCAGGAGTTCCGCTTCGCCGTCGAACAGGGCGATCGCAGCCTGGTCAATGTTGCCGGAACCACCTGTCCGATCGCGTTGCCGATCGGCAGTTCCCCCTGAGGTCAGAAAAGCTGCAGATCAACTACTTTCCAGCGATATACTTTAGCTCAATGATTGCTTTTCAGCGGTAGCCGTATCGCCTAGAGTCGGTGATCAACAGACGATTATCGACACTGAGTTATTAGCGTTTCACTGTATGCCAACCCTGAATGCCCATGGCGATCGATAGCGTAGCTGTCGATCGCGGCGCCCTTTGGCATTTCATGATCGGCGGTCCGCCGCGATCAGGCAAATCGACCTTGGCCGCTCTGCTGCAAGACGAGACCGGCGGCATGATCGTTCGTGCCGATGCGCTGATGACCGCGTTCACATCGACCGCCGCCGAGACCGGCCTGTCAAGCGACTCAGTCGAAGCGCTCGACTCCACGTTTCTCGCGCTTGTGGTCTGCCGCTATGCGCGCAGCCTGAGCCGCCGGGAAGGTATCCCGATCATTGTGGAAGGCATCGGCCTGACGCCGGAATCGATCGACCGTGGCCTGCTGCGCCAGGCGCGGTTTCGGCCCGTCTTTCTGGGCTATCCCTACATTTCGGTCGAGGAAAAAACCGACCAGATCAGGCGTCACGCCGAGACCGACCCGACCTGCTGGAGCCACGACGTGTCCGACTTGAGGCTGCGTGAGATCACCGGTGCGGCGATCCGCGACAGTCTGGAAACACGGCTGAAATGCTTCCGGGCCGGCCTGCCCTTCTTCGATACCGGAAAGGACTTCGACGCGACCCTGGCCGCCGCGCGCGACCGCCTGCTGCGGCAGGCCAACAGCAACCGGCCCGACGACGGTTCCGACTAGCCTCTACTGCCAGCCGCCACCTGCCGCCTGTACGGGCCAGCCGGATGCCTGCGCCCGCTGGATCAGCTGCGCCCCGGCGCGTTGTTGGACCGCCGATAGTGGCGCGCCGGTGCTCTCCGCGATCCGCCGATACTCCGCCATGCGCTCGCCGTTCACCCGCTGAACGAGGGCGGAAACGCCAGCGCTGTTTTGCACGATGCCCAGCAAACCGTCGCGCTGCTCACCAACCAAACGCTCGTTGCGCGCCTGACCGAGGCTGAGTTGCTGCGACCATGCCGGCCGCGTCGCGCCAACAGCGAGAACGCCGAGGCCGGCCATCATCAAACGTCGCCCGATTGGACGGTCCGAAGGCGTCGGCGTACCGGAAAGCTTCTTCGTCATATCCCTAGAAGATGTCGTCATTTTCGCTGAAGACCTCCTCCAACTCTCGATCGATCTGGATGCGGACCTCTTGGGTGATCCGCACATTCAGGTTGATTTCAATCGGCTCGCTGGGTGCTTCGACCCGAACGGTCGGCGAGCAGCCCACAACCGCGACCGCGGCCATTAGCATCGATGAGCCGACAATCATTCGGCGCCGATCATAGGTCTGTCGACCACCACATTCCACGTCGCCGCTCTCATGGCGGCTTGTGCTGCGGTCCATCACCCTCGGCTCCTTTCCTGGCCGGTTATTGTCAGGCTCATAATGTCGATTGCGCGTCATTAAAGTGTCATTGGTCCAACAGGGTTTCAATTGTATCACGGCCCCGTCCGTCCTCGAAGAACTCGCGCGCCTCGTCGCCAATGCTCAAAACCCGCACGCTCTGCCGCAAGATGTCGGCCAGATCGCCGCTCACATTCACGTTGAGGTCAATCGGATAACCTCCGTAAAGATCAGGGTTATTCCCGATTATCTCAAAGCCCAAGGCAAGATCGCCGATCGAGTCGCCGTCCAAGGTAACGGCCACGCGCTCGTAATGGAAATTGCGCACGGCGTCGAAGAAGATCTGCAAGCCCTGCTCGCCGGCAGTACCGCCCTCTTGCGGCGCATAGCGGATGACCCCCGGCCCGCGCGTCTGCAGGCGCCCATTGTCGACAAACACGGCATCGCCCTGAAGGCGGGTCGGCAACGTACCGTCCAGAATGCCCGTGGCGCTGAGGTCCTCCACAGGGAATTCGAGCAGGATCTCCTCAAGACTGACACCGCGCGCCTGAAGCGTGACCTCGGTGTTGATATTGTCGATATCGAAGGAGAACGGCTCGGCCGAGACCTGGCCGCCCGCCCAGTTGAAGCCCAACTCGCTCACCGCCAGCGTGTTGCCCGGCTGTAAGCCGAACGTGACCGTGCCGTCGCGAAACAGAGGGCCGAACTCGGCCTGGCCGATGCTCAACTGTTGTCCCGCCGGCATGCGCGGCGGCGCGAAGTTCGACAATCGGACCGTGCCGTCAACCCCTGACAACGTGATCTCCGGCCGTTGGAAGGTCACGTCGTTCAGCCGGATGATGGCGCTGTTCACGGACTCCGCCCCGAACAGGATCAGCACGTCGCCGGTCATCCGGCCGTCGACCATGTCGAACGGCGAGTCTTCGAGTATCGGGAAAAGCATCGTCGGTTGCAGCCCGTCGGGTGTGAACCGCAGCCCCGGCACGTCGACCTCGACCCGCCCGACACCGGTCGGCCCGTCATAGAGGAACCGCGCGGGGAAGCTGAGCCCGAGGTTGCGGGCCAGGCCGACGCCTTCGATGAAGGGCTGGTTCAAGGTGCCGCTGATGCTTGCCTCGACGGCGAGCGGCACCATGGGCTGCGGCCGCCCCGCGATGATAATGCCCTCCGCCGTGACCGGCCCCGCCAGCCCGATGGCGCCGTCATCGGTCGCGCGCATGGCAACTTCGCCGGCAATTCCGTCGATCAGAATACCGTCATTCGGTATGTCGAGGGCAGCGTCCTCCAGCCCCAGGTCCAGATTGACGCCGTCGACCAGGCTGCCGGCGATCGTCAGAGTACCGATGGAGGCATCAAGCGGGCTGGCATCGGGATCGATGCGCGCGGCCAGACCGGCGATCAGGCCCTCGATGGCGGTGACCCCGCGCAGATCCGTCGGAATGGTGAAGAGAGGCCGGTTAGCAAGTCCTTCCAGACAGATCGGGCCACTGGTCGGCAGCAAGGGCGTGCGTTCGATCGACAATCGATCGAAGGCCAGAAACTGGCAGCCTTCGGCAAAGAACAGGATCTCCGACCAGTCGGACTCAACACGGCCATCGAGCGCCACCGCACCATTGTCGACGCTGATCGCCGGTGACAATCCGTTCGCCGCGACCCGCACCGACAGATCACCAAGGAAACCGCCCGCGTCGCCGACGCCCGTCAGCGAAACCACCAGCGGCGTTACGGTCAGACCATCCAGGTTCAGCGGCGAGATCGTACCGTCCAGCCGCTCGATATCGATCCTCCGCCCTCCGGCGTCGTCGCCATCCACCACGATGGCGACGTCCGTCGAGACGGTGGCAACGCCGCCGACGCCCACCTGAACCAGCGATCGCAGCGCGCCGCCGGTCGCGTCGCGGTCGAGAACGAGGGTCAGTTCGTCACCCAGCGGCGCGAGCCTGACGTTGAAGGGTTGATCGAGATCGGTCAGCCAGCCAACGGCCTGCCAGCGCTCGCCGCTGGCCACCGCCAGACGCTCACCGTCCCAGGCCACATCCGCGGCAATGGTCGCCGACACATCGTCGACCAGACCCGGAACGCCCAACCGGCGCACCCGGACTGCGATATCGCCGATCAGCGGAAAGGCTAACGGGTCCGCCATCGCGCTCAGCGGCACGATCGCCGACAAATCGATCAACACCTCGCCATCCGTGCCCGCCGGAACCGGCAGATGCTGGGCGAGGAGATGCAGATTCTGCGCGCCAATCGTGGCAGCGATCTCAAGATCGGGCGTCCCGGCCGCCCAATCGATGAAACCGACATCGGCGGCCAGGCGAACCGATCCGTCCAGGCTCTCGGTACGCAGGGTGACGAGATCCGGCAGGTCTTCACCCAGCGCATACAGCCGGGTTTCACCAAGCCGCTGGTCGCCGATCGCGACGCTTGCGGCCTGCACTTCACCTTCGATGGCCGTCAGTCCGGCCGGCGATCCGGACGCGGCCAGCCAGCCGTCGGCGCCCGTGAGCCGCACCCTCTCCCATGCCACCCGATCGCTGGCCAAGCTCGCGACCGCGTCGAACGCGCCATCGCTATCGACGCGGCCTTGAAGCAGGATCGCGGCCCGCTGATCGCGCCATTCCGGGGCCAGCGAAGCGGTCAGGATGACGCCCCCCTGCTCGATCGGGCGCAGGGTCGCATCCACCGTCAACCCGGCCGGGCCCAGCGGCGTGCTCAGACTGACACGCGCATCATCCAGCACGATTTCCTTCACCGGCAATTGCGGGATCGAAAACGACGCACTCTCTCCGCCGGAACCGTCCAGCAGCGGCTCCAGCCCTTCGATCGAGATCGCGCCGGCTTCGTCGATCGCCAGGGTCAGCCGGGCACCAGAGATCTCAACCGTATCGACTTGGCCATGTTCGGTCAGGTCGCGTCGCTGAAACGTGACCAGGGCCTGGCGCACGAAGGGACTGCCACCCTCGAATTCGATATCGCTCAGCGCGACGCCGCCGAGCCACAGCCGGTCGACCTTCAACGAGGTGACGGGCACGCCGGCCCGCTGGGCCTCGACCAGCATGATCTCGCCGGCGAACCTTGGCGCGATGAAGAACCAGGCGAGCATGGCCAGGATCGCCGCGTTCATAACCGCCGCAATCAACGCCAACAAGGTTCGGCCCGCCCAAGGCAGCATCAGCCCTCCACACCGGTCTGGCTCTGTAAGAGAAGTCTAGGCCCAAGCTCGACCCGCGGCACAAAAAACCCGTCAAAGAGCTTCACAGGCCGCATTTACCACCTAGGTGGCGCGCTGTAAGGTGCCGAAAAATCCAAGATCAGAAACGACTAGCGGTGCAAGCGCGATGACGGACCAAGCGCCCGGAGACGTTCTCGAAGCCGATCTGTTGATCGTCGGCGGCGGCATCAACGGCGCCGGCATCGCCCGCGACGCGGCCGGGCGCGGGCTGAAGGTGGTGATGTGCGAACAGGCCGATCTGGCCCAGGCCACGTCCTCCTCGTCCTCCAAGCTGATCCATGGCGGCCTGCGCTATCTGGAGATGTACGAGTTCCGGCTGGTGCGCGAGGCGTTGGCCGAACGCGAGGTCCTGCTGCGCGCCGCCCCACACATCATCTGGCCCCTGCGCTTCGTCCTGCCGCACAACAAGCGGCTGCGGCCGCGCTGGATGATCCGGCTGGGCCTGTTCCTTTACGACCATATCGGCGGCCGGCGCACCTTGCCCGGCACCAAGAGCCTGGATCTGACCTCGTCCCTCCAAGGCGCGCCCCTGAAGTCGGACATGACGCGCGGTTTCGAGTATTCCGACTGCTGGGTCGAGGATTCGCGGCTGGTGGTGCTGAACGCCAAGGATGCCGAAGAGCGCGGCGCGACGATCCTGGTGCGCACCCGCTGCGTCGACGCAAGGCGGGACGGCGACCACTGGGTCGCCACCCTGTCCGACAAGGCGACCGGCGCCCAGCAAACCGTCAGGGCCCGCATCCTGGTTAACGCCGCCGGCCCGTGGGTCGACCGCTTCCTCCGCCACGGCCTCGGTCGCAACGAGCAGGCCCATCTGAAGCTGGTCAAGGGCAGCCACATCATCGTGCCCAAGCTCTATGAGGGCGAGCACGCCTACATCCTGCAGAACGACGACAAGCGGGTGATCTTCGCCATCCCTTACGAGCGGCACTTCACCCTGATCGGCACGACCGACCTGGTCTATGACGGCGATCCGGCGCAGGTGGCGATTTCCGACGATGAGATCGCCTATCTGTGCAAGGCGGTCGGCACCTATTTCGGAACCGCGCCCGAACCCGACCAGATCGTGCGCACCTACGCCGGCGTACGCCCGCTTTATGACGACCATGCGGCCAACCCGTCGGCCGTCACCCGCGACTATGTCTTCGATGTCGAGGCGCCGGAGGGCGGCGCGCCCCTGCTGTCGATCTATGGCGGCAAGATCACGACCTACCGCAAGCTGGCCGAACACGCGCTGGAGAAGCTGAAGCCGTTCCTGCCCAACCTGCCGGAGACCTGGACGGCCAAGGAAGCGCTGCCTGGCGGCGACCTGCCGAATGCCGACTTCGATTCGTTCCTGGCCAGCCTGAAGGCGAAACACCCCTTCCTGCCCGACGATCTCGCCTGGCGTTATGCCCGCCACTACGGCACCCTGTCCGACACGTTCCTCGACGGCGTAACGGACCTTGACGGCCTCGGCGCATTGCTCGGCGCCGACCTCTATGAGGCGGAAGCGGAATACCTCGTCACCCACGAATGGGCACGCACCGCCGACGACATCCTGTGGCGCCGCACCAAGCTGGACCTGATGATCGAGCCGGAAGGCCGTCAGCGTCTGGAAGCGTGGCTTGAAAGCCGCTTGGCCGAACAGCCAGTCGCGGCCGCCGCCGTTTAGGTCATGGATTCGTAGGTTCGTAGCCAGATTTCGACGGCAGCGAGCTTGAGCATGGCGAGGATTTTGGAGGCGCGCTTTTTGTAGTGCGTGGCGATCCTCGTCGCCCCTTTCCTGGCTCCGGACATCGGCCGTGATTGATGGGGACACCTTCGAGCTCGACAGGGAGGTCATCCAGCCGAGGGATTGATGATCACAAATGTCAGGAGCAAAGTCGCGCGGTGTTCGCCTTGCTCTCAGCTTACGTGATCATCAAGACTTGTCCGTCCCTCATACCGGACGTCTGTAATCCGGATTGCCAGCCCAATCAACAACGGGCGCGAAAGAGAAGCGGTGAAGCAAAAGCAACCGAAGGCACTGTACTTCCTGTTCCTGACCGAGATGTGGGAACGCTTCGGTTACTTCACGATGGTCACGATCTTCGTGCTTTATCTGACGTCGGAGCTGGACATGCCGGACGATCGGGCCTTCCTGGTCTTTGGCGCCTACTCCTCGCTGGCCTATCTGACGCCCGTGGTTGGCGGCATGCTCGCCGACCGAGTTCTCGGCTTTCGCTGGTGCATCGTGATCGGCGCCGCGACCATGGCGACCGGCTATTTGCTGCTGCAGTTTCCGTACCAGCCGATCATGTTCATGGCGCTCGGCATATTGGTGATCGGCAACGGGTTCTTTAAACCCAACACCTCTGCGATGCTGGGCGCGTTCTACGAAAAGGACGATCCCAAGCGCAGCAGCGGCTACACGATCTTCTACTTCGGCGTCAATTTCGGTTCGCTGATGGGCGGCCTCGCGGCCGGTCTGGTGGCAAACGAATTCGGCTACAGCTTGGCCTTCATTATGGCCGGCGCCGGGAAGCTGCTTGCACTGTCGACATTCCTGCTTGCGCGCAGGCAGTTTGCCGAACAGGGCTACATGCCGACGACATCGCCCATTTTGGGCAGCGCAGCAAAGCGCTTGGTCTCCATTGTATCTCTGATTGTCGGCGCCCTGGCGGCGGCTGTCATCGTCGCCATCTTGATCGACCGCGCTACGATCGCCGGTGACGTGTTGGCGGTCGCCGGCATCGCGATCACCGGCTACTTTCTGTTCGAGGTCTTCAAGGAGGATGCGCGCAATCGAAACAGGCTGATTGCGCTGGTGGTGCTGACTCTTTTTGCGCTCGTTTTCTGGTCGGTCTACATGCAGTCCGGATCGTCGGTGGTTCTCTACACCGAGCGTGATGTGAACCTTGAACTGGCGGGGCTTTCCATACCGCCCTCGGATCTCCAGTCTCTGAACCCGCTGTTCATTCTTATGCTGGGGCCTGGTTTCGCGTTTGTCTGGGCACATTCCAGACGAGCAGGTTTCAACATTCCGAACTCGATCAAGTTCGTGCTCGGGCTTGTGTTTCTCGGCAGCGCCTTTCTGGTGCTGCGCCTCGGCGGCATCGTCACCGGCAGCGAAGGAGGAGTAAATCTCGCCTGGATAGTGGTGTTCTACCTGCTCTTTACGATGGGCGAAATGAGTCTGTCGCCCATTGGCCTCGCCATGGCCTCCGAACTGCCGCCCAAGCGGCTGGCCGGCATGGCCATGGGCATCTGGTATCTATCCACGGCGGGGGCCAACTACATTGGCGGGATCATCGCCGGCATTGCAGCAGTTCCCGCTGGGACGAGCCGGCAAGCGGAAAGACAGATCTACGAGTCGGCGTTTTCAGACTATGGCTGGATTTGTCTCGCCGCCGCTTTGCTGCTGCTGATTCTGGTGCCTTTCTTGCGACGGTTTACGCGCCACTAAAATGGGGCCATTCCTCATAAGGGTGTCTAACCAACAACTCCAACTGGCTAACTCACCACCCTTGATCAGAACGGTAATCACACTCATACCAAGGGTCGATGATAATGACCCTTGGTATTGGCTCCTCTTCCAAAGTCAGTTTATGAGTTTATGAGCTAGTCTATCGACAGGGAGGCATGCCTCGGTCCCGTACGCACGAAGCCCACGCCGATAAGCCTGACCAATGATCGTCCACGAAACGCCAAGGCTCCTGCTGGAGACCTGGACACTCGACGACTTCGACGCGTTTGCCGAGATCGCGCGCGACCCCGAGGTCATGCGCTTCATCGCCAGCGGAGAACCCTGGACGGATGCCAGGATCGGCTGGTTCATGGGTTTGCAGAGCGCTTTTCAACAGACGCTCGGCTACTGCAACTGGAAGCTAACCGATCGGGCCAGCGGCGACCTCTTAGGCTTTTGCGGCCTGGCACCGCTTGCCTCTTTGGGCGAGATCGAAATCGGCTGGTGGCTGAAACCGGCGCAGTGGGGCAAGGGCCTGGCAACCGAAGCGGCCGACCGCGTCGTGAAAGTCGCCTTCGCGGTGCATCGCATCAATCGGATCGTGGCCCGCACCTACCGCTCGAACACGCGCTCGATCTCGCTGATTGGCCGTCTGGGCATGACCTTTGACCGCCTCCTCGACCCCGGCCCGGCCGGCGAGATCGCGCTCTTCCAACTCGACTTGCCGGTCGGAAAGGGCTGATGGCGGCTCGCCTCGAAACCCGGCGCTAATCCTCGTCCTGGAGCGAGATCAGGCTGGCGTTGCCGCCCGCCGCCGTGGTGTTCACGCTGAGCGTCCGCTCCGTGGCGAAGCGGGGCAGATAGTGCGGGCCGCCGGCCTTCGGCCCGGTGCCTGACAGGTTCTGGCCGCCGAAGGGTTGGACGCCAACCACCGCGCCGATAATGTTGCGGTTGACGTAGGTGTTGCCCACGGGCAGGCGCTCATGGATCGTGTCCACCGTCTGCTGAATGCGCGAATGGATGCCGAGCGTCAGGCCGTAGCCGGTGGCAGCGACGGCGTCGATGACCGCGTCGAGCTTGTCACCGGCAAAGCGCACGATATGCAGCAGCGGGCCGAAATTCTCCTTCGTCAGGCGGTCGATCCGATCGATCTCGAAGGCCTGCGGCGCAACGAACGTGCCGTGGACGTCGAGCGGGCCGAGGGGCACGCGCAACAGCGGTTTGCCCACCGTCTGCATCGCCGCCGCATGGGCATCGAGCGCTTCCTTGGCCTCCGCATCGATCACCGGGCCGACATCGGTCGACAGCAGGGTCGGGTCGCCCACCGTCAGCGTCTCGCAGGCGCCTTGCAGCATGGTGATCAGCCGATCAGCGATGCCATCCTGCAGATAGAGCACGCGCAAGGCGGAGCAGCGCTGGCCGGCGCTTTGGAAGGCGCTGGCGATGACGTCGAGCACGACTTGTTCGGGCAGGGCCGAACTGTCGACGATCATGGCGTTCTGACCGCCGGTCTCGGCGATCAGCGGCAGGATCGGGCCGGGCCGGTCGGCCAGCGCGCGGTTGATCAGCCGCGCCGTGTCGGTCGAGCCGGTGAAGGCGACGCCGGCCAGCGCCGGATGGGCCAATAGCGGTGTGCCCAATGTCGGGCCGTCGCCCGGCAGCAGGTTCAGCACCGCCGGCGGGACGCCCGCCTCGTGAAACAGGGAAACGGCGCGCCAGGCGATCAGCGGCGTCTGTTCGGCCGGCTTGGCGATGACGCAATTGCCCGCGACCAGCGCGGCGGCGATCTGGCCCGTAAAGATGGCCAGCGGGAAGTTCCATGGGCTGATGCACAGGAACACGCCGCGCCCGCGAAGGGTCAGCGAGTTGGCCTCGCCGGTCGGCCCCGGAAGGGTGTGTGGCCCGTCGAAGTCCAGCCGCGCCCGTTCGGCATAATAGCGGCAGAAATCGACCGCCTCGCGTACCTCCGACAGGGCGTCGGGCAGGGTCTTGCCGGCCTCGCGGCAGGCCAGGGCCATCAGTTCGGCCCGGTTGGCCTCCAGGGCGTTGGCCATGCGGTCGAGGACATCCGCACGGGCGACCCCGCCCATCCGATCCCAATCGGCAAAGGCCGCCGAGGCAACCGCCATGGCGTGCTCGGCATCCTCTGCGGAGGCCTCGCGCACGGTTCCGACCGTCAGGCGGTGATCGTAGGGCGAGCGCACCTCGCGCTCCGCACCGCCGACCGGCTGGCCGTCGATCAGTCCGGCGGCCTGCCAGCCGTCGAAACCGTCCATGACGTTCAAGACGGGGCCGTAGGTCGGCGGGTCGCTGAAATCGAGGCCGGCAGAGTTGCGCCGGGCCGGCTGGTAGAGATCGGCCGGCAGCGGGATCTTCGGATGGCGCGGGTCCTCGTGGCTTGCCGCCTCCGCCACCGGGTCGGCGACGATGTCGTCGATCGGCACGGCATCGTCCTGCAGGCGATTGACGAAGCTGGTGTTGGCGCCGTTTTCCAGCAGGCGGCGCACCAGATAGGCCAGCAACTCCTCGTGACCGCCGACGGGCGCATAGACCCGCACCGGCAGGTCCGGCCCGACGAGTTGGTCATAAAGCGGCTCGCCCATGCCGTGCAGGCGCTGGAACTCATAGCCTTCCCGATCGCCCGCCGCCTCCAGCACGTAGGCGACCGTGTGGGCGTTATGGGTGGCGAATTGCGGATAGAAGACGTCGCGCCGGCCCAGCATCTTGCGGGCGCAGGCCAAGTAGGAGACATCCGTGTTCACCTTGCGGGTGAAGACCGGATAGTCCGGCAGGCCGCCCTCCTGGGCCAGCTTGATCTCCGTGTCCCAATAGGCGCCCTTCACCAGGCGCACCATCAGCCGCCTGTCCGTACGTTGGGCCAGGTCGGCCAGCCAGTCGATTAGCGCATGCGCCCGCTTTTGATAGGCCTGGACGGCAAGCCCGAAGCCGTTCCAGCCAGCCAGGTCCGGATTGCCGGCCACGGCCTCGATGATGTCGAGCGACA
>JANQGH010000032.1 GCA_028277405.1 Alphaproteobacteria bacterium
TGATCGTTCCGCCAATCGAGGCGGAGCCGTCGAGGATGATCGTATCGGCCCCCGCGCCGTTGAAGCCGTCGGCGTTGACGTTGCCGACCACGGTACCGCCGGTCAGCCGGATGACATCGTCGCCAAAGCCACCAAAGATCTCGCCGACCGTGGCGCCGTTCAGCGTCACGGTGTCATCGTCGTTGCCGCCATCGACATCGTTGCTCACCACCCCGGCCTGAAGGATGATGGTGTCGCTATCGTTCCTGCCGCGGATGTACTGGTCGACCGTTGCGCCGTTCAGAGTGACCACATCATTGCCGTCATCGGCGGACACCCGTGAGACCCATCCGCCGTTCAAGGCAATGATGTCATCGTCCTCATTGCCCGAGACCGGGCCGGCGACGGTCCCCACCGTGATCACGATCGTGTCGTTGCCCGCACCCGCGCCGATGCTGCCCGAAATGCTGGCGCCGTTCAGGACCACGGTGTCATCGGCCAGGCCGGCCAGCACGTTGCCGCCTACGGTCGTGCCTGCGCCCAGCACGATCGTCTCTTGATTGGTGACCCCGTTGTCGGTGGCAATAACGCTGCCATTCACCGTGGCGCTGACCAGTTCGATGAAGCTATCCTCCACCGATACGTCGTCGGCGGTGATGCCACTGGCCGTCGCGGTGGAGCCGTTCCGAACGCCCAAGCTTTCCCAAGAGCCCAGCGACGCGACCGTGCCGGAAAAGGCGTCGAAGGTCAGCGTGTCATCGCCGTTGCCGCCATCCGAGCCGTTGACGTTGCCTTGAACCGCGCCGGAGAACACGACCAGCGTGTCGTTGCCGTCACCGCCCAGAATCGCTCCAACCAGCCCGATATCGCCGCGCAGTTCGAACAGGTCATTGCCTTCGCCGCCCAGCACATTCCCGCCGATCAGGCTGGCAGCGGTTAGGACAATCGTGTCGTCGTCGCCGCCGCCATCAACATCGCCTAGCACCTTGGCCGTCCCCGACACCACGATCGTGTCGAGCCCATCATTACCGGCGATGGAACCTGCCGTGCCGCTCAACAACACAATCAGATCGTCGTCTTCATTGCCTTCGATGGCGCCATTTGTTTCTGCGCCGGCCAGCGTGATGGTGTCGTTGCCAGCGCCGCCTTGGACCTTGTCCGTGGTCAGCGTCAGACTGCCGGCCAACAGATCGATCGTGTCGTTGCCGGAACCCCCGATGATGTCCGCCGCCAGAATCGCGCCGCTCAGCCGGATCAGATCATCGTCGTCGCCACCGCGCACCTCACTCGCGGGGTTCGGCATCGAGCCGGAGATCAGATCGATGGTGTCATTGCCGGAACCGCCGTCGATGTCGCCCTGCAGCCCGACTTCGCCGCGCAGTTCGATCAGATCGTTGTCGCGGCCACCCCGCACATCGCCGACGATTTCCTTGGCGGCAATCAGGATCACCGTGTCCTCGCCCCTGCCGATGTCGATGAACCCGCCGACGCTGGCCGTGCCGCTGACGATGAGCGTGTCGTTCACGGTCCCCGCGCCGCTGTTGAACTCTCCATTGGCCGTAATGCTGCCCGTCAAGGTGCCGGCCAGCAGCTCGATCGTGTCGTCGCCTGGCCCGTTTACAATTTCACCGACCGTGGCACCGTTCAGACGCACCAAATCGCTGCCTTGCACACTGTTGACAGTGTTAGCCGAGCCGGCGATCAGCAGCAGCGTATCGTCATCCTGGCCTCCGCCGGCAAAACCCACCACTGCCCCGGACAGCACGATCAGGTCGTTGCCGAAACCGCCGCTAGCCGAGCCCAGCGAGCCATCGAGCAGCAACAAGGTGTCATTGCCGGCATCCCCTCGGGCGGAGCCCGACGGGGATTCCATGCCATTGAGGATGATCGTGTCGTCATCGTCCCCGCCTGTGGCGCGGTAGATCTCACCCGATAGGAGCTTGATGACGTCGGCGCCGGCATCGCCCTGGATCTCGGTCGAGAAGACCAGGGTGATGCCATCGACCGTGACTGTATCATCGCCCTCGCCCAACAGGATCTCGGCGTTGGCGTCGACGGTGCCGGAATTGAGATGAACGACGTCATTGCCGGCTCCGCTGTCGACGTTGCCCGAGATCGCGGCGCCGTTCAGGACGACGGTGTCGTCGGCCAGACCGGCCAGTACGCTGCCGCCGACGGTCGTGCCGGCGCCCAGCACAATGGTCTCCTGATTGGTGACGCCGTTGTCGGTGGCGGCCACGTTGCCGCCGATCGTCGCGCTGATCAGCTCAATGAAGCTGTCCTCGACCGTCGCACCGTCGGCGGTGATGTCGTCCAAAGTCGCCGTCGCGCCGTTGCGCAGGCCCAAGATCTCGAACCCGCCGAACGACGACAGCGTGCCGGAGAAGGCATCGAAGGTCAGCGTATCATCGCCATCGCCACCATCGGCGTTGTCGACGTCGGACTGGACGGCACCGGAGAACACGACGACGGTATCGTTGCCGTCGCCGCCCTCGATCGTGCCCGACAGCCCGACATTCCCGCGCAGTTCGATCAGATCGTCGCCAGCCTCGCCGAGCACGCTGCCGCTGATCAGGCTGGCGCCCGTCAGCACGATCGTGTCGTTGCCCAGGCCGCTGCCGATGTCGTCGCCGACGACGACCGTGCCGCTGACGATGATCGTATCGTTGAACGGCCCGGTGGCGGCAAACTGTTCGAAACTGGTAAGTCCGCGGGACAACGTGCCGGCCAACAGCTCGAAAACGTCGTCGCCGCTCCTGTTCTGGAAATTCCCGGTTACATCCGCCCCGTTCAAGCGGACCGTGTCGTTGCCGGCATCATCGGAGACCTCGTCGGCCGTGCCCGCATTCAGCGCAATCAGATCGTCGCCGTCACCGCCGACGATATTCTCAACCGTCGCACCGCTGAGCAGAACCGTGTCGTTGCCTGCGCCACTGTTTGCTCGCCATCCCGAGCCGGACCAAAGCTGGATCAGATCGTCACCTGCACCAGTATTGATTTCTGCAGCAGAGCCCCCTTTTCCGATAATGTTCACGGCGCCGTTCAACACGACCGTGTCGTCGCCCAGGGCGGTGTTCAATCCGCGAGCCGTGGTCCCGGCGCCCAGCACGATGGTTTCCTGACTGACCGTGACACCGTCGCGTGCCCTGATTCCGTTGGCGATCGTAGCGCTGGTCAGCTCGATGAAGCTGTCCTCAACGATCACGTTGTCCGCGGTGATGCCGCTGGCGGTTATGGTTGACCCGTTCTGGACGCCCAGATTCTCCCAGGTGCCCAGCGTGGTGATCGTGCCGGAGAACGCGTCGAAGGCCAGCGCATCGTCGCCATTACCGCCATCGGCGCCGTCCACGTCACCCTGAACCGCGCCGGAGAAAACGACCAGCGTATCGTTGCCCTCGCCGCCCTGGATCGTCCCGGACAGGCCGACATCGCCGCGCAGTTCGAACAGGTCGTTGCCGTTGCCGCCCAGCACATTCCCGCCGATCAGGCTGGCAGCCGTCAGGATGATCGTGTCGTCGTCGCCGCCACCATCGACATCACCCAGCACCTCGGCCGTACCCGAGACCACGATGGTGTCGAGACCGTCATTGCCGGCGACCGAGCCTGCCGTGCCGCTGAGCAATGTGATGGTGTCGTCTTCCTCATTCCCCTCGATTGCGCCTTGGGTTGAGGCACCCGCCAACGTGATCGTGTCGCCGCCGAACCCACCCTGAACCTTGTCCGTCGGCAGGGTAAGGCTGCCGGACAGGAGCTCGATGGTATCGCCGCTACCCCCGCCAATGATGTCCGCGGCGAGCACCGCTCCATTGAGCCGGATGAGATCGGCGGATCCGCCGCCACGCACCTCGATTGCCGGATTGAGATGGGTGCCGCCCTCCAACAGAATGGTGTCGGCGCCACCCCCGCCGTCGATCGAACCCGACAGACCGACATCACCGCCCAGCGTTATCAGGTCTCCGCCGTCGCCGCCCAGCACGTCGCCCTGCAGCGCGTCAGCGGCGGTTAATAGGATTGTATCGCCGCCCTTGCCGCCCTCGATATCGCCGCCGATAAACGCCGTACCGCTGACGATGATCGTATCGTCGACCGTGGTGGCGCCGGCATTGGCCTCAACATCCGACTGTATGCCACCGGTCAGCGTGCCGGCCGTCAGCGTGATGATGTCGTCGCCGAAGCTGTTGATAATACTGCCTTCGATGACTGCCCCATTTAGCCGCATCAGATCGTTGCCGATGCCCACACTGACGAGGTCGGCCGTGCCGGACAGAAGCAAGATCGTATCGTCGCCGGCGTCGTCCCTCACGCTGACGACGTCGGCCCCGTTAAGGACGATGTGATCATTGCCGTCGCCCCCACTGAAGCCGGCATTGCCCGATAACAGCAGGATCGTATCGTCGTCCGCGCCAGCCGTCCGGCTGCCGCCGACGGCGGTGCCTGTCAGCATGATGCCGTTGACGAGGATCGTGTCGTTGCCGGCTCCGGCCTCGACCACGAAGGTGGAGCCGGAGTTCAACACGATCAGATCGTTGCCATCACCTGTTAGTAACCGACTGAAGACTGGCGGCCCCCCTGTGATGTTGGTGTCGATCACCCCACCATCGATGACCACCGTGTCGTTGCCGGCACCGGTAAGCAGATCGTCGTCAACAACCGTGCCGCTGCCCAAGATGATCGTCTCGTCGCCACTCGTGCCGATCACGTCGTCGCCGATCTGGGCATTCAACAGCTCGACCCGGCTGTTTTCGACCGAGACGGTGTCGGCGCTGACGCCTTCAGCGGTGAGTGTCGAACCGTTCTGAACGCCCAGGCTTTCCCAAGAGCCAAGCGCGGTGACGGTGCCGGAGAAGGTGTCAAACGTCAGCGCGTCGATGCCGCTGCCCCCATCGGCGCCGTCCACATCGCCCTGAACCGCACCGGAAAAGACGACCAGCGTATCGTTGCCGTCACCGCCCTGAATCGTCCCAGACAGACCGACGTCGCCGCGCAACTCGAACAGATCGTCGCCGTCGCCGCCCAGGACGTCGCCGATGATCTGCTTGGCGGAGGTCAGCGCGATCGTATCGTCGCCCCGACCGATGTCGATGGTGCCGCTGGCGGACACGGTTCCGCTGACTATGATTGTATCGTTCACTGTGCCGACGAGGGCATTGAGTTCGTCGGTTGAATCCACACCGCCGGTCAGCGTGCCGGCCAGCAGTTCGATGACGTCGTCGCCGGCCTTGTTGACGAGCCCCGACTGAACCAGTGCCCCGTTCAGACGAATGGTGTCGTTGCCGGAGCCTCCTGTGGCCTGGTTCACCGTGCCAGCGTTGAGCAAGATCATGTCGTCATCACCCTGGCCGGAGATGCCGACGATCGAAGCGCCGCTGAGCAGGATGGTATCGTTACGCGCACCGCCGCCAACGCCATCGAGGCTGCCTGACAGCAAAAACAGAGTATCGTCGTCAGCGCCGCCGCCGATGGACGCCGAAGCGTCGATAAGGCCGTTCAGAACAATGACATCTTGACCGGCATCGCCGAGTGCAAACCCGATTGACCCGGACAGGAGTTCGATGCGGTCGTTGCCGTCGCCGCCGCTGACATTGCCACTGACCATGCCGGCCAACAGCCGGAGCGTGTCGTCGCCGCCGCCCAACACCACATCGCCGTCGATCGTGCCGCTGGTCGTGACCTTCGTGGCGCCGTTGCCGTCCTGGATCGCCGTGCCCGAAGACGCACCGACCGAGCCGGTTGCGGAGATGACGATGGCGCCGCCCAGCGCATCAGCATCGACGTTGGTGATGCCGGCGCCGGAGCCGCCGGTGACTGCGCCGTCAACCGTGACCAGCAGATCGCCACCGGTCTGGTTGTCGACGCGGATGCCATCCACTCCGCCACTGACCGCCGAACCCGCCGCCGCCGTTACCGTCACCCCGCCCGCGCCGAAGCTTCTGGCCTTGATGCCGGCATCGGCGGTGCCGGTAACCGTGCCCGACACCGTGATGTCAATCATCCCGGAGCCGAGATTCTTGGCCGAGATGCCGGCTGCCCCGCCCGTGACATCCGCCGCCGAAATGGTCAGGTCTTTGCCGTCGCCATCGTTCTGGACACGGATACCATATTGCTGGCCGAACACCGTGTCGGTGGCCGAAATGCTGACCGACCCGCCATAGTAGTTCTCGACCTTGATGCCGGTGCCGCCGGAAGCAGACATAGAACCAGTCGCCGAGATCTTGACGTCGCCACTGCCGTAGTGAAGGGCATAGACGGCATAGTCGATGGCCGAAACAGGACCGCTCGTGCTTATCGTTAGGCTGCCGTTGCCGTTATTGACGGCGGAGATGGCTCTGCTGTCGCCACCTACACCGGTCGCCGAGATCGTCAGATCCGTGCCAGCACTGTTGCTGGCGGTGATGCCGATGCCGGATGACGACGACACCATGTCGGACGCACTGATGGTCAGCGCCCCGCCACCCGAATTGGTCGCCTCGATGCCTTCGCCGGCGCCGCCATTGACCGGCCCCGTGGTTGTGATCGCCAGGTTGCCGGCGCCCAGGTCAATCGCCTTGATGCCGTGATCACCACCGCCGACCGCCGCCGCGGAGATCGTTAGGGCGCCCGTGCCCGTGTCGTTCTTGGCATAGATGCCGTCCCCGACCGTGCCAATCACCGGCCCCGTCACCGTGATCGACAGATCGCCCGACGTCACGTTCAGGGCTTCGATGCCGCTGTCCGCGCCCGTGATCGTGGATGCGTACGTGTCCGTGAACGTCAACCCGCCGTCGCCGATGATGGCAAAGGCGTGGCCGACGTTCGCGGTTGTATCGATGCCGAAACCGCTTTTCGTCGTAATCGTGACGGGGCTACTGGTGCCGCCGGGCGGAATGAGTTGCGTGCTGTCGGCGGCGGCGGCGCCTGTGCACTCGAAGTCACCGGTGCCGGGGATCGGTTCAATGCAGGAACCGGCGTGTGCTGTGCGGCTGCCATAACCGGCCAAAAAGGCACCGGCGATCGCGGTCCCAAGGGCCAGGCGCGCACGCAACTTATAAGGGCGAAACATCTCAGGTCGCCTTCGGCAATGCAGGGGGTGCCCGGGGGCACAGGAACAGCGGCAAGAAATGGCCCAGCAGAGCATCGGCGACTGCCGCGCGCCGGTGCGGCCTTAATCGAAGTTGGCCTTCTTCGCGATCTGCGCCACGAAGCGACCGCGCCTCACGGTGCGGAAGCACACGCATTATTCGTAGGGCAACAGGAGAATCACCTTATCAATGCCTCCGCAACTATCTGTGCGAGGGCGGATTCTCTGGCAAGCCCTCACGATTACGAGCGAGTCTATCCTCGTTCTCCGAGAGATTAGAATGCAAAAACTCAATTTGACAATGACTAAAATCGTGTTTTACAGCCTGACAAATTAGCATATCAATTTATACGAGTTTTCTAAGGGGCCCTTTTGGTAGCAAACTAGGCCATCAAAAACTGCAATGACACCAATGGCATAATGCAGCAAAATACCCGTTAACCGAGTGTCATCAGTGTTGCTTCTCGTTTATAGACGCGTTGTTGCCAGCGATAAGAGTTTGGCTGGCGTGGGCGGAATGCAGACTTCGAAACAAAGCCGAGGCGGCCCATGGATCGCTGGCTGAGAGCTTGTCGCAGGCAGCAGAGCGCGCGGTCAGATGGTCGCGCGAACCTGCCAACCGGCAGAGCAATGCAGCCAGAAATACCCAACGCGTTTGCGGAAGGCGCCCTCAGCCGCAACGCCGAGACAGGAAAAGCGGCCCGTATCCGGCCGCTTCTCCAGGCATCCATATTGATGCCGTGGTGTCGTCTGTTGAGATTGGGAGCCAGGGAGATACCTCCCCCACCCCTCAAAGCTGGCTACCGCTTCCGGAAGGCAAGGACGACGGTGCGGCGCGTCCGCTGCCCCTCGCGATCAGGAAAACACGATGCCGCCGTCGACGTTGAGGGTCTGCCCGGTCACAAAGGCGCTGTCGTCGGAACAGAAGAACGCCACGGGTCCGGCGACATCCTCCGGCGCACCGATGCGCGCCATGGCGGTCTTGTCCTGCCAGGCCTTTCGAACGGCCGGATCTTCCAGGTTCACCCGTCCCATGTCGGTGAGGATGATCCCCGGGCAGACGGAGTTTACCGTGATGCCAAGCGGCCCGACCTCTTGGGCCAAGACGCGGGAGAAACCCATGATCGCGGCCTTGGACGCTGAATAGTGGGCCTGTTCCGGCGCCCCGTGTTTGCCGCCGATCGAGGCGATGTTCACGATCCGGCCGTATCCGCGCGCTTTCATGGCCGGCAGGAAAGCCTGAATGACCATGAAGGCGCCCTTGGCGTTCACGTCCATGACGCTGTCCCAGACCTGCTCCGGCAGACCGTCCATCTCGCCCGCGATCAGGATGCCCGCATTGTTCACGATGGCGTCGACCTTGCCGAAGGTCTCAAGGAAGCCCCTGGCCATCCCATCGACGGCGGCCTTGTCGCTGACGTCCGCGAAATGGAGTGCGGCCCGTCGGCCCATGCCGGCGATTTCGCTTGCGACGCCTTCAAGCGCGTCCTTCTGGCGTGCGATGTCGTTGAGCCCGACATCGTACCCGCGTCGCGCGAGGTCCAGCGCGATCGCCGCGCCGATCCCCCTGCTGGCACCGGTCACAAGCACAGATCTCGCCTCGGCCATCTCTAAGTTCCTTTCATAGCGCCGTATAACCGCCATCCACGGTCAATACTGTTCCGGTCACGTAACTCGCGGCATCGGAAGCAAGAAACACCGCCACGCCGGCAATCTCATCCGGGTCCGCAAGGCGCCCCATGGGAGTCCTTTCCAGCCAGACATTGAACCACTCCGGCTTTGAGCGTCCGGCCAGTGTCAAATCCGTCGCGGTGTAGCCCGGGGCAATGGCATTCACGCGCACGCCGCACGCCGCCCATTCCGCCGCAAGGGACTTGGTCAGCAGGTTCACGCCGGCCTTCGCGGCGTTGTACGCGATCTGCGGCTGCGGCCAGACCGGCACGTGCCCGCAGATGGAGGAGATGGAGACGACAGACCCTTTGCCGGCGGCCACCATCGCCCGGCCGAAACAGCGGGCCGTGGTGAAGATGCCGGTGAGGTTCACGTCGAGGACGCGGTGCCAGTCCTCCATCGCGATCTCGACCGCCGGCCCATTGTGCACGATGCCGGCATTGTTCACGAGGATATCGAGCGCGCCGGTCTCCGCCGCGACGGCCTCGACACCGCCCGGATCGGTCACATCCAGATGGAGCGCTTCGCCGCCCAACTCCGCCGCCGTCGCCCGTGCGGCCGCGTCATCCAGATCGGATACGATCACACGCGCGCCTGCGGCGGACAGCGCCGCGGCGATGGCCTTGCCGATGCCGTTCGCCCCGCCCGTTACCAGGGCTCTCTTGCCGTCGAGCGAAAAGCGGTCGATGCCCTTAACCACCAAGCACCTCTTTCGCTGCCGGATAGAGCTTGAGGTAGCGCTGATAAATCTCCTCATAGCGCTCGACATTTGCTGGGATCGGCTCAACGCTGCGGCCCGGATGGACCATCGCGTCGATGCCCTCGTCGATCGACGAGAAGTGGCCCGCCCCATAGGCCGCCAGAACGGCCGAGCCTGTGGACGGTGCATCTTGAGAGGCAGGAATGCGGATCGGCAGGCCCGCCGTGTCGGCATGAATCTGCATCCACAGGTCCGATGCCGAGGCACCGCCGCCCACGGTGATCTCCGTGCCGGTATAGCCGGCGCGCCTGAAGGCATCGAGAATGGCCCGGGTGCCGAAGCCGATGCCCTCCATGATGGCGCGGAAGATGTGGTGTTTTTCATGGGCCAAGGTCAGCCCGACGAAAGCGCCGCGCGACAGCGGGTCGGTATAGGGGGTTCGGTTGCCTTGGAAATGGTCTTGCACGATCAGGCCGTCGCAGCCGGGGTCGAGTTCCGCCGCCTTGGCGTTCAGCGCGTCGAAGTCGAGCCCGCCGGTGAGCCGACCCAGCCAGTTGATGATCGACCCGGTGGAGGTCTGCCCGCCTTCGATGATGTAGCGGCCCGGGTAGACGATATCGGCATACGCACCCCACATGCCGGGGGCGTGCACCGGACCCTCCGTCACCCCGAACAGCAGGTGCGACGACCCCGTAATCAGGGCCAATTGCCCTGGCTGGGCAACGCCAAGGCCGATCATCCCGATCAGCGCGTCGGCGCCGCCTTGGACGACCTTGACGGTACGCGGCAGGCCCAGCTCCTCGGCGGCCGTGGCGGTCAACGTCCCGATCGCATCGCCCGGCGCGACCACGCGTGGCGGCCATTTGTCGAGCAGCGCGTCGATGCCCAGTGCCTTGACAAGGCTGGTGGCCCAGCCGCCCGCGTCGTTGCGGTAGTGCCAGCGCAGGCCGACATTGTCGAGGCTCGCGGCCCAGTCGCCGGTAAGCTTGAAGGTCAGGAAATCCTGATACTCGCAAATCCGGTGCGCCTTATCGAAGACCTCCGGCTCGTTCCGCTTCAGCCACAGCGATTTGGGGATCATCCATTCCGCCGAGACGGGCCCTTGACCGGCCCCGTTGAGGCACAGGGCATCGTCGCCAGTTGCTAGGACCGCATCCGCTTCTTCATGGGAGCGGACATCCATCCAGATCAGCGCGGGGCGCAAGGCGTTGCCGTCCTCGTCCAGCGCCACGACGGAGCAACAGGTGGTGGCATAGGCGATGGCTTCGATCTGACCGGGATCGATGCCGGCCTCGGCGATCGCCCCGCGGCTGGCCTTCACGAAGTTCGCCCACCAGTCGGCCGGATCCTGCTCCGCACGCGCGCCGGCGGAGAATTTGGTGTCATAAGCAACCGCGACGCTGCCCAGGCAGGTGCCGGCCAGATCGTAGACCCGCGCCCGCAGGCTCTCGGTGCCGCCATCGGCTGTCAGAAAGTAGGCCACGATGATTCCTCCCGTTCCTGTTCGGTGGCCGATGGGATCAGCGGCTTCGGTCTACGTCCAGCGCTTTCGCCGCTGCGAGGCGGGTCTTGGTATTGTTCATTCCCGTTCCGTCAGTCCAATCAGGATCTCCGTGACGACGGCCAGTGCTTCCCAATGGGGCATGTGGCCCACGTCGGGCAAGTGGTGCACGGCAATGCGCGGCGAGACGCCAAGCGCCTCGCGCCAGTCGATGATGCGGTCCCGGTGGCCGAGGATCATGTGAACAGGCATCCGGCCGGCCAGGTCGGCCAAGCCGGTTCGCAGGTCCACGGCCTGACCGCTCATGCCTACCAGATCAGCCGCGAGCGCGGATAGCCGGCCCTCGCTAAGCGCCGCATAGAGGTCTGTGATCGCAGCGGCCGAAAGGCCGACGGGGCCGTTGGTCATGCGCCGCAGCAGGTTGGTCACGTCCTCGGCGCTTTTCGGTGCGGCAAGGCCACGCACGAAATCGGCATCGATCGCCGAGCCCAGCCCCACAGGCGCGATCAGGGTCACGGAGGCGACGGGCCTGGCCTGCGCCAGCGCCACGGCGGCGATCGCGCCCATGGAATGGGCGACGAGATGCACCGGGCTTGGCCCCAGAAGATCATCGGCGAGCGCAAGAATAGGTGGCGTCAGTGCGCCGCGCGCCGCCGCATTCGCCGTCGCCGCACCGTGTGACGGCAGATCGACCGCAACGGTCCGTCGGCCGGCCCGCGCCAACTGCGATTGAACCGCCGCCCAGACGGTATGGTCGCCCGCAAATCCGTGGAGAAAGAGGATCGGCGCGCCCTGGGACGGCCCCTTTTCAAGGTAGGCAATGCCATGGGCGATTTGCAAATCGCTGTCGACGTTCTGCTCTGCCGCTTCGACATCCCGCCGCTCGATACGGCCCCTTCGGCCAGTGCCGGACAGGCTTGCCAGGTCCACGCCCCTCTGCCGGGCGATCCGGCGGGCCAAAGGCGTTGCGCGCAGCCGCTCATCGCCCAAGGCCGGCGCAGAGGTCGTCTCTGCCCTGGCGCCTTCGAGCCGTGTGTCATCGGTGCCTGCCGCTTCGCTCTCGGTGGAGGCATCGGCCTCGTCGCCCGCGTCTGTCCAGTCGGGTCCGTCGCCGATATCCACCCGCGCGATCGGCTCCCCGACGGCGATCACCTGGCCGATCTCCGCCAGCGTCTCGATCAGCACGCCGTCGCCCAGGGCCGGGAACTCCACGATCGTCTTGTCGGTCTCGACCTCGACGATGGAGTCTCCCCGGCTGAAGGGCTGTCCCGGCTCGACCATCCAGGAGACCAGGGTCCCCTCCTCCATCGTCTCGCCCAACCGTGGCATGGTCAGGACCGACATCATGCCACCAGCCTCAGCGCCGTTTCGGCCACCAGGGCCGGGCCTGGAATTGAGGCTTTTTCCAGCTCCACGGAAACGGAGATCGGGACATCCTCGCCGGCCACGCGCACCACCGGGTTCTCGAGAAAATCGAAGCATTCCTCCGAGATCCGCGCGGCAAGCTCCGCCGAGACCCCGGCCGTCATCGGCCCTTCAGTGACGACCATGGCCTTGCCGGTCTTCTCGACCTCGGCGCGGACCGTCTCGAAATCGAGCGGGTTCAGCGTCCGCAAATCGATCACGGTGGCCTCGACGCCCTGCTTGGACAGTTGATCGGCTGCCTCCAGTGCGTAGTGGACCTGCCGCGAATAGCTGACGATCACCAGATCACGGCCTTGGCGGCGCAAGACGGCCTTGCCCCAGTCCGGCGGCGGTTCGCTCAGATCGACATCCTCGCGCATGGCGTAGAGGCTCTTGTGCTCGATGAAGACCACAGGATCGGGTTGGCGCAGGGCCTGGCGCAGCAGGTGATAGGCGTCGTGAACGGTGGCCGGCATCGCAAGCCTGAGGCCCGGCGTATGCATGACATACGCCTCCAAGCTCTGGCTGTGTTGCGCGCCGGCCGAGCGGCCCGTGCCGCCCTGGGCGCGCAGCACCATCGGCACGCCGATCTGACCGCCGAACATGTAGCGGATTTTGGCCGCCTGATTGCATAGCTGGTCCATCGCCAGGCCGATGAAATCGACGTACATCAGTTCGGCGACCGGCCGCATGCCCGCCATGGCGGCGCCGACAGCCGTGCCCACGATCGCCGGTTCAGAGATCGGGGTGTCCAGCAAACGCTCCGGCCCGAACTCCTCAAGCAAGCCCTTCGTCACGCCGTAGGCGCCGCCATAGCGGCCGACCTCCTCGCCGACGACGAAAATGTCTTCATCCTCGCGCATGGCATCAGCAAGGGCCTGCTTCAGCGCATCTCGATAGGCCAGCATCACCATGGGTCAGTCCTCGGCGAGAACCCGGTCGATCCGGGTACGAACGGGTTCGGGTTCGGGCTGGTCCGGTGCGAAGACATCGCGGAACATGGTGTCGAGCGCTGGCTCGCCCGAGGCGATGGCGTAGTCGATGGTGGCGTCCATTTCCGCCGCGATTTCCGCATCGAGCGCATCCAGGATTTCGGCTTCATGGCCCAGGTCGATCAACGCGTTGCGGGCGTATTCGACCGGGTCCTTGGTTCGGCCTTCCGCCTCGTCGGCCTCGCTGCGGTACGGGCTCTTGTCCTTACGGCCATGGCCGTAGAAACGGTAGCATTCGACGGCGAGAAACCCCGACGTCCCGGTCCTGGCGCCGTCGACGATACGGTGCGCGGCCTCACGCACGGCCAGCACGTCAAGCCCGTCGACCGTTTCGGCGTTCAGGCCGAAAGCTCGCGCACGCTCATGCAGCGCCGTCGCCTTCGTCGCCTCGTCGATCCGCGTGCCCATGCCCCACTGGTTGTTGACGCAGACAAAGACGGCCGGCAGGCCCCATAGGGCGGCCATGTTCATGGACTCATAGAGGATGCCCTGCTGCATCGCGCCATCGCCGAAGAACGCAATCGACACGGCTCCCGTGCCGCGCCGTTTGGCCACCAGCGCCGCGCCGACCACGGCCGGGATGCCGCCGCCCACGATCGCGTTGGCCCCCAGGTGGCCCAGCCCCATGTCGGCGATGTGCATCGACCCGCCCTTGCCGGCGCAATAGCCGGTTTCCTTGCCGCCGATCTCGGCCATCATGCGGTTGGGGTCGGCGCCGCGCGCCAGGAAGATGCCGTGGCCACGGTGGTGGGTGGTAAAGGTGTCCTCCTCTCTCATTGTCGCCGAAACGCCGACAGCCGCGGATTCCTCGCCGATCGAGAGATGCAGCATCGAGCCCGCGCTCTCGCCCCGTATGTAGAGCTCGCCCACCCGGTCCTCGAACGTGCGTACCCGACGCATCTGGCGATAGAGTTCGGCCAGATCTGAATTGGAGGCGACGTCAGGGGGCACAGGCCGCGTCGTGGTCTGCGTGTTCATGCGTCTCGCTTTCAGAGAATGCTCAACTTCGTCGTCCGCGACACCACGGCGACGGCGATAAGGATGATGACACCTTTGACGATGTTCTGGATGTAGGTGTCCATGCCGATCAGGTTCAGGCCGTTATTGATCACGCCGATGAACAAGGCACCGCAGAACGTTCCGATCACTGTCGCGGTGCCAGGGCGGAACATGGTCATGCCGATGAAAACGGTGGCGAGCCCGTCGAGCAGATAGCGCTCACCCACATTGGGCTGGCCGGACCCGAGGCGCGCGGCCAACAGAATGCCGGCGACTGTGGCAAAGACCGCGACCAGAACGAGCGAGGCCGTGCGATACAAGTTGACGCGGATGCCCGACAGGTCCGCCGCCTTTTGATTGCCGCCGACCGCATAGATGTAGCGGCCGAAGATCGTCCGCTCCATGGCGATCCAGGCGATCAGCACGGCGCCGAGCATGAAAAAGACGAGCAGTGGAATGCTGAAGACACGCCCCTGTCCCAGCCAGAGGTAGGACTCCGGCAAACCACCATAAATCGCGCGCCCGTCCGTCAGCAGGAAGTTGACCCCAAACAGGATCGAGCCGGTCGCCAAGGTCGCGATCAACGACGGAATACCGACCTTGGTCACCAGCAGCCCGTTCACCAGGCCCACCACCAGCCCAGCGGCCAGCGCCGTGGCGAAGGCCGTGCCCATGCTGTAGTCGTTGACCAGCATCAGCGGCGTCAAGATGCCGGCAAGGCCGACGGTGAAGCCCACCGACAGGTCGATTTCCTTGGCCGCGAAGCCAAACGTCAGACCGGCGCCGACGATGCCGAGAATGGCGATCTGCTGCAGGATGTTCGTCAGGTTGAACACGGTGAGAAAGCGATCGACGAACAGCGAGAAGCCGACGAACATGGCGACCAGGACGATCAGCGTGGAGTAGCGCAGCAGCCAGTCGCCGCTGGGGCCCCTGTCACGCCGGGCAGACGCCTGGGCGCCGGAAACCGGTTGCTCGGTCATGCTGCCGCCCCCGCCATGGCGCCGATGAACCGCGCCTCCGAATAGTCTTGCGCCGGGATCTCCGCGCCGGGTCTTCCGGCCACGAAGGGCACGACCCGGTGCGTGATCTGTTCGATTTCAAGCAGGTCCGACGAGGCGATGATTACGGCGACCCCGCTTTCGGCGAACCGCCGGATGTGACCGTAGATTTCCTGCTTGGCGCCGACATCCACGCCTTCCGTCGGCTCAATGAAGATCAGCACGCTGTACCGATCCTCAGCGCCGTAGAGCCATTTGCCAAGCGAGACCTTCTGCTTGTTTCCGCCCGAAAGCGTCTTGATCGATTGGCCCGGACCGGTGGCGCGGACATTCAGCAGGCCCATGACGCGCGTCGCCTCCCGCCGTTCACGCGGCGGGCTGAGGAAACCGCCCATACGTCCCGCTTCGGGATGCACGAGGGACAGGTTTTCGGTAATCGTTCTTTCCGCCATCAGCGCGTTTTCCATGCGCTGGTCGGGCACGAAACCGACCCCCAGCCTTTGCATGGCACGGGGGCTGTGATCCTTAACGGCTTGGCCGCAAAACCGGATCTGTCCGCCGGTCACGGCAATCCCGGCATAGAGCGAGCGGGCAAAGCCGAAATGCCCGGCCCCGGTGAGCCCGACCAAGCCGACCACCTCGCCACGACGGACCTCGAAGCGGGGGACGCGGACACGTCCCACTGTCCAGTCAGAAACAGACAAGACCGGTTCATCGGACGTCGTCGAGCTTGCCCTCTGCTGGTTGCCGCCGGACATGCCGCGTTTGAGCATCCGTTCGACCATGTCCGCCTCGCTCAACGTCCCTGCCTCGTACGTCCCGACATGAAGCCCGTCGCGCAGAATGGTGATGCGATCGGAGAGCTGCCGCACCTCGGAAATGAAATGGCTGATGAGGACAACCCCGACATTGCGTTCCGGGAGGCTTCGGATAATGTCCCACAGGATCTTCTTCTCGCGGCTCTGCAGCGTGGCAGTCGGTTCATCGAGAATAAGCAGCCGAATATCGCGACGCAGCGCCCTGACAATCTCGACCACTTTACGATCGGCCATGTCCAGCATGTCGACCGGGCATTGCAGATCGATGTCCACGCCCGGGAACCATTTTGCCAGCAGGTCTTGCGCGTGGCTGTCCAGTTCAGCCTTGCGCACGAAGCCGGCGCGGCGTGGTTCGTCGCCCAGCAGGATGTTCTGTGCGCCCGTCAGGCCGTGGACAAGGCTGCCCTCCTGACTGACGAGCGCAATACCCCGCGCCAGCGCGCCGCGCGTGGTTTGCAGCCGGACGGGCTGGCCATCGAGGGCCAGCGCGCCGGCGGTTGGCGTCTGGGTCCCTGCCAGGACACTCACCAGCGTCGATTTCCCGGCGCCGTTCTCGCCGATCAGCCCATGGACCTCGTCGAAGCGAAACTCCGCCGAAACATGGTCCAGCGCGCGGGCGCCGGGAAAGTCCATCACGATGTCGGTTAACGAGATGCCCACTAGCCAGGCCTCCGCCGGGTACGCCCGTCCGCCCGGAACGCATCGGGCACGCCATGATGGCCGCAGGCGGCCGCCAGGTTAAGCCCCGTCGTCGGCGCAGCCTCCGCGAGAAGGGTTTGCGCCGTCGACATCACGCAGGTGCCAGTCCGGTTACGTGCGATCCGTGACGGCAAAAATGACGGGACGTACCGGCCCTGCGATTACTGGAAGTCCTGGCAGTTGGCCTGGGTCACCAGCGGTGCGTCCATGTAGACGATGTCGGACGGTATCACCGCGTCTGCGTCCTGGCCGTCCACGACGATGGCGGAGATCCATTCGCCGACCTGCGTGCCCATGCCCTCGAACGGCTGCGCGACGGTCGCGATCATCATGCTGTTGTCGGCACACACGGCTTCGACCGCCTGTGGATGGCCATCGATGCCGATGACGACGACGTCGGTCAGGCCCGCGGCCCGAAGGACGTTGATGGCGGCCTGCGCCGGCTCATCCCAAGGCGCCCAAACGGCGTCGATATCCTCACCGAACCGGGCGACATAGTCCTGCATGCTGCTGGTCGTGTCTTCGAAGAAGGCGGTGTAGTCGATGTTGTGTTCGACCAGCACGTCGACGCCCTGATATTCCTGAAGGACATCCTCCATCACGTCACCGCGCTTGCGGGTCCCGTGATGTTCGGCCATGCGCAGGAAGACCAGGCCGCCCTCGCCGCCGATGTAATCCAAGAGAAACGGCGACACGTCGGCCGACATGGCCCAGTTGTTGGTGGTCACGTCGACGACGACACCGTCCACATAGCCACTGTCGACCGAGAAGATCGGGATGCCGGCTGCCGCGGCCTGGTCGATCGCGGCGCTGGATGCGCGCAGATCGGCCATGGTGATGATAATCGCGTCGACCCCGCGCGACGCCGCGTCCTCAAGATTACTGGCGGTCAACTCGCCCGAGCCGCCGGAATCGAGGAAGCTGACGTTCCAGTCACGGCCCGTATCCGCCAGCCATGCCTCAAAGCCCGAGCGCACCCGTTGCTCCGACTGGGCGGCGGCGTTTGAATGAACCCAAGCCACATCGAGCGCCAGCGCCGGTGCGGCGCTGCCAAGAGACGCCACGGCAAACGGAACGGCGAAAACGATATACTTCTTCATCTTTCCCCCCATGATTATTGAGTGGCGCTTTCTTCCGATCAGCGCTCTTCTCAGACTGGAAGGCGGCCGTACAAATGTCAATCACAAAGACATCTGTTATGATCACCTGCTTGTACAGCCTGGATCAGGGAACTAGAACACGGCCATGACGATCATGTCGGAAAACCAGCTCATGACCCGGGCGGCCTGGCTTTACTATGTTGGCGGGCTGAATCAGGAGGCGACCTCGCAGCGCATGGGCCTCACAAGGGCGCGGGTCAACAAGCTCCTGCAGCAGGCGCGGGAGTCCGGTCTGGTATCGATCACGATCAATGATCGGGACATTGGTCTGCTTCCCGTCGAAGAGACGCTACGGCGCGAGTTCGGCCTGGAGTTCTGCCTGGCGACGCCCGCGTTTGGCCCGGTGGAGAACGGCGCCGAAGCGAACGGCGTGCTGTCTGAGATGGCTTTCAAGGCGGTCGGCACGGCGGGGGCGCGTTTCCTGCGCGACCAGTTGGCCTCAAAGCCGGACGCCCTTATCGGCACGGGCTGGGGGCGCACCTTAGCGCATCTGAGCCGGCAGATGTCTGGTTCCAACAGCCCCAAGGCACGCTTCATCAGCCTGATGGGCAGCCTGACAGCCAACTCCGCCTTCAACCCGTTCGAGGTGGTCCAGGCCCTGGCGCAGGCAACGGGTGGGGAAGGCTATTTCCTGCCCGTGCCCTTTATCGCCGACACGCCGGAGGACCGGAGCGTTCTGCTCGCGCAGCGCGCCGTGGCACGCCCGCTGGAACTCGCCCGCTATACGGATATTGCGCTGATTTCAGTAGGCGAGCTGACCGAGGGCTCGCTGCTTCGTCGTCAAGGCATGATCACGGAAACAGAGCTCGACGAGTTGCGCCTGGCAGGCGCCGTCGGAGATACCAACGGGGTCTTCTTCAACGCGGACGGCCAGCCTGTCGACCACATTCTCAACCGACGCACCATCGGAGTGGATTGGCCCGATCTCGCCAGAACGAAAACCGTCGTTCTGTCCGCGGGCTTTTCAAAGATCGGGGCGACGAGAGCCATTTTGCGAAGCGGTGCCGTCAAGGGTCTGATCATAGACGGTGATTCCGCAATCGCCCTTCTCGATCAGCTTCGGCATGCCTAAGCTCGGATGGGGACATCACCTTGCCGGTCGAGGCCGGCACCATCCAAACGCCGGGCTCATCGAAACCGGCCCACCTAGCGGAGAGGATCGGAGAATGAACGGACGGTTGCCAACTGCCAGTGGGCCCGCAATGTCGGTTCTTCGTGTCGCCTCGATAGCCGGCGCGCTCGCAGCCTTTCCGGCCGTGGCGACGGCACAGTTGGCGACCCAAGTCGATGGCTCCGACTTTGAGCGATCCGGCTGGATCGGGGCTGCGTTCTATGAGCCCGCGCTGGGCCGCTTCGATTACTGCCGCCAAGGGCGCGCGTTCGATAACGGCTCCATCCTGACCTTCACGTTGGACAGTGCCGGTACGCTGGAACTCGGGCTGATCGACGAGAACTGGGCGCGCGAGCCGGGCACGGCGGTCCCGACGGCCGCCCGCCTGGACGATTACGGGCCGGTGGACTTGGCGGGTGTGGTCGACAGCCCGACCGCGATTTCGTTCCCACTCGGCGACAATCCCGCGGTCGTCGATGCCTTTCGGCGCGGCCATGTCTTCGAGATCGTCGGTGAGGATTTCGGGCCCCTGTCCTACGGCCTTACCGGAACCTCGGCGAGCCTCAGCGAACTCCGCAACTGTGTCGCGTCCTATCGCGAGATCGCCTTGGCGCCGGCATTGGGCGAACGGGGCCGCCGGTTTGCCAATGCGCTGGCCGGATATCCGGAAGACATCCGCCGCGCCGTGCTTGACGCCACGCAATACGCCGACCTGATCAGCGAGATGGCCGCCATTCAGGACGAAAGCAGCGCCGCCTTTCGCGACCTGATCGAGGCCCAGCCGCAAGACGTGCAGACCATGGTCTGGCGTGTGGTGCGCTATCCGGATCTGGTCGAGGCCTTGCTGTCTGACAGTGAGCCGGATGGTGGCGAGTATCCCGACAGCGCACTGGAAGCGGGGCAGACGCTGGTGGCCGAACATGGCGACCTGATCGACCAGGTTCACACCATACGGGTCGAGGCCGAACAGGCCCTCGGCCAGTTGCTGCGCGGCCAACCGCTGGAGGTCGAGGCCACGTTGCGAACGCTGCTGGACTATCCGGAGATCATCGCCGGGATGGCGGAGAACCTTGAGACGGTCGAGGAAGCCGGCGCCCTCTGGTCTGAGAACAGCGAGCAGGTCTGGCAAGCGCTGGAGTTGGCGATTGCGGAGATCGAGGGCGGCGAGGCCCTGGCCCTGGAGCGCTGGCAGGAGCAGATCGCCTCCAATCCGGAGGCGGCGGAGGAGATGGTTGAAGCGGCCGACGCCTACGTCTCCGAACTGTCGGCGGCCGACCCGACATACGAGGCGCTGAATGCCGACCCGGCCTTTTTTGAGGATCCCTCCTATGCCGAAGACCCCTACCCCTATTGGTACGGCACGCCTCAGCCGCAAACCGACTATGCCGCCGCGTCATGGTACCCGACGCCCTATTATCAGGACACGGGCTACTCCTACACCGACACCGGCGAACTGCTGATCACAGGCCTCTTGTCCGTGGCCTTTGCCGCCTGGCTGTTCGACGAACTCGACGATGACGACGACTATTACTGGTGGGGCCGCTACCCTCATTTCTCTGAAGAGCTGTTCATCAATGTCGAGGACAACATCATCATCATCGGCAATGGGTCGGACTTCATTGACGAGTGGCGCGAGCGGCGGGAGCCCTACCTGCCGGATGACTGGTTTGCCGATGATGGCCGGTTGGCCGACCGGCTGGACGAACTGGGCGAGTTCGAGCGCGAGTTCCACCGCGAAGAGCGGCGCCGCGACGGCGACGACTTCGACCGCGCGGACTTTCTGTCGGAACGGGGCGAGGATTTTCCGCGCCTTGAAGAGGGCGTCGCCCGTGACGGCAGCCTGCGCGACCGATTTGGCGATGGAGCACCGCTGGCCGCTGGCGCGGGCGAGCGCGACCCTTCCGGGATCGCACAACGTCTCGACGGGGCGGAACGACCGCTCAGCGCACCCGCCGAAGCGCATGACCTGAGCACCCGCGACCTACCTTCCCTGCAGGGCGGACCGAACCGTGGCGACAGCGCGCCCGGCGACCGAGAAGCGCTCGACAGTCAGCTTGGCACCGATCTGGCGGACAGGCTGACCGGCGGCGATGGCAGCACCCTCGGCGAGGCCCGGCCGGCCGCGCCGTCTGGAAACGCGCCGGCGATCGCCCGCGAACCGGAGCGCGCGGCCTTCGATCAGTTCAACAGCGGCCAATTCGGCTTTTCGCAACGGGACAATCAGGGGCCGTCCGGCGGGTCACAGTTCGGCGGCGGTGGGCTGTTTGGGTCGGGCGGGTTCGAGCGTTCCGAAGCGCCGCGCACTGAATACCAGCCCTATGCGCCGTCTCTGCCGCGCAGCGGTGGGCGGATTGCCGAGCGGCCCTCCGGCGGCGGTTCGCGCTCGTTTGGCGGCGGCGGCTTCCAACGCCGGCTGCGCTGATCGGGGGAACGCCGTCTGAGTAAGGGCCGGACAACCCGGCAGTCGTGTTCAAATCTTGTTAGCGGCCCGCAGATCGGCGTCCAGCTTCGCCTGATAGGCGGCCTTGGCTTCTTGGTCTATACGGGCGCTTTTGCCGAAATAGACGAAGCCGAGGGCGCGCCGCGACCGCGTCGCCGAGCGGTTCGCGCCGGCCCAGTGAACGGTGCGCGCGTCATGCATCAGGAAGGTCCCCACATCGCCGGGAAAGGCTTCGGTGTTGGCCTTGTCCGCGTCGGTACCGAAATCGGTGATGCCTTGGGAAAAGCCGAGCACGTTCGAGCGCCCGTGCGGCCGAAACCCAGTTGCCTTGTGAGAGCCGCGCACGTAGTGAATGCAGCCATTTTCATGGTCGACCGGTTCCAGGGCCAACCATCCGGTCACCGCCTTGCACGGGGTCAGGTGGAAGTAGTAGCCGTCCTGGTGAGGCGGCGTGGCCTGGCCGATTCCGGCAGGCTTGTTGAAGTATTGCAGGTTTTGGACCACCGCCTCCTCGCCCAAGACGGCGGCGGCCATGTCGTGGATCACGTCGGTCTCGATCAGGTCACGGAAATAGTCGTCGTAGACCGACATCTTCTGCATCTGCTTCAACGTCGAGCGATCGTTCCGATCCTCGTAATAGACCTCGCTGTCGGGCATTTTCGGCACGATGTCGGCGATGTAGCGTTCCAGTTCACGATTGATTTCCGCCATCGTCGCGGCGTCGAACAACGGACGGACCGCGACATAGCCGTCGCGATCGAACTCGGTTCGGATCTTCGCCAGGTCGATCTCGTTGGCAGCGGTCGGCATGGGGCACCTCCTGTTGCTGATCGGCTCAGTTAAGCCGGCTGAAACCCGAATGGCACACCGGCCCCTCCAGCACTGACGACAAGTCGCGGCCGTTCTCGCACTCGGCGATCAGCCCAAACACAGGGTCCAGCGCCTCGAAATAGCCGTCGACAACATCGTCGGTATGGGCCGTGGAGACGTACACGCTGGTCGCGGCGAGGTAGCCCGATTTCAGCATTTCTTGGGTGATCAGGGTTCTGTAGCCAGGCGCATCAGCACCGTCGAAGGCGAAGCCCGTCAGGGCCGGCAGGCCGCTGGTCGTGATCGCCAGCCCATGCTTGGCTGCCAGGGCCTCCCAGCGCGAGGTGATGGCGCGTCCCGTAGCGGTGACCTTGTCCCAAGAAGCTAACGCTTCCATCGCGTCCAATGTCGCAAGCGCCGCCGCCGAACCGATCCGTTCGGTCCAGAAAGTGGAGCTGATGAATGTCGATTGCGCCGCCTGCATGACCGCCGCCCGGCCGATCACCGCCGTCACCGCATAGCCGTTGCCCAGCGCCTTGCCGAACACCGCCATGTCGGGCGCGACACCGTAGAGCTTGTGCAAGCCGCCGAAGCTTTGGCGAAAGCCGGATGTGCATTCGTCAAAGATCAGCACGATCCCGTTGCGATCGGCGAGCCGCCGGACACCTTCGAGAAACCCCGGGGCGGGCGCGACGCTGCGAGCGACCTCCATCTTGATGACGCCAATGTCGTGCTCGCCGACCAAGCGTGTCAGGTGATCGAGATCGTTGTAGGCGAAGGGAAATACCGTGCCGCCCAGATTGATGGGTACGCCGGCAGGGTCAAGGCCTGGCAGCAAATGGCCGTCCAGCGCCTCCGCGTTCGCCAGATTTGTCGCCAGATACCAGTCGTGCCAGCCGTGATAGCCGCAGATCGCCACGCCATCGCGCCCGCTGGCGGCACGGGCGATCCGGATGGCGACCGCGTTGGCCTCACCACCGGTCCTGGCAAAGCGCGCCATTTCCGCCCAGGGGTGCAGATCGATCAGCCTCTCGGCCAGTTCGACCTCTTCCGGGGCGTTGAGCGTGGACATGTTGCCGGCATCGACGACGCGCCGGACGGCCGCATCCACCGCCTCGTGCCCATAGCCGAGAAGGTTCGTGCCGACGCCCATGATCGCCATGTCGATCAGTTCGCGACCATCCAGGTCCCAGACCCTGCAGCCCTTGGCGCGCGAGAAGTAGGCTGGCCACCGTTCGGGCAAAAACATCTCCGGCCGCTTGGACAGCAACATGTTGCCGCCGGCGATGCGGCGCTTGGCCCGCTGCCAAAGCTCCTGTCCCTTGCCCATGAGTCGTTCCTACGCCGTACGCGTGTCAGACGATTGCGGCATTGCAAGAATATATGGTTATACTGATAACACGATATGTCAATGCGAGGATGTCATGTCGAATTCAGCCGTCCCTGCCGGTACGGACGCCCCCACTATGGACGCTCATTGGCAGCCCAACGATCTGGACCGCCGGATCTGGGCGGAAGAGCTCGATGACTTCGTCCCCGCCGACCTGTTCGACGTGCACACCCACATTCACCGCTGGGCGTTCAACACCGACCCGAACAAGTCCAGCGGTCCTTATGCGCACACCATTGGCCGCTATTTTCCCGAGGTTACCTGGCGGTTGGCGGACGCCATCGATGCCGCCCTGATGCCCGGCCGAAAGGTCGAACGGCTGTCGTTTCCCTTCCCCTACCCCGCGCCCTGCGACTTCGACGGCGCCAACGCCTACGTCGCCGCCCAGTCAGCCTTGGCACCGCGATCGGCCGGGCTGATGCTGGTCCATCCGGGGATGGGCGCCGAAGAGATCGCGGCGACGCTGCGACGGACCGGCCTCATCGGTCTGAAGCCGTACCTGGTTTACGCCCAGGGGGCCGTTCCGGCCGACGCCGGCATCACGGACTTCCTGCCTGAACACCAAATCGCGTTGGCGGACACGCTGGATCTTGTGATCATGATGCACCTGTCCAAGCGGCGGGCCGTCGCCGACCCGGACAACATCGCGGAAATCCTTCGGCTGAGCGAGAAATACCCCAACGCCAAATGGGTTCTGGCCCATTGCGCGCGCAGCTATTCGGTCTGGGCGATCGAAGCGGCGGCAGAACGGCTGCGAGGGCTGCCCAACGTCTGGTACGACACATCCTCCGTCTGCGAGGCGGACGCGTTCGACGCGCTCTATACCGGCGTCGGCGCTGACCGGGTGATGTATGGCAGCGACGACATGATCGGCCCCATGCGCGGCAAGTACATCAGCTTCGGCTATGCCTGGGCCTGCCTGACCCCGGACAATCACGGGCTCAACACAAGCCATTGCGACGGGCGCATGACCTTCATTCGGTATGAGCAGCTGCGTGCCATGAAACGCGGCGCGAGACGCGTGGGATTGTCACACGCCCAGCGCCGGGCCCTGTTTCACGATACGGCCCGCGACCTGATCGACGGCGTGCGCGCCGGCCTGGCGCGTTAGAGCGCGTCGAGGAAGTCGACGCCGACGAGCTTCTCCCTGCCGCGCAGCTCGCGATAGGCGTCCTTCAGGGCCTCTTCATCGGCCGGGCTGAAATAGTTGTCGAAGGGCTTGCGGCAATAGCCGGCATCGGCCCCTTGCCAGGCCATGATGCGCTTGAGGGCCGAGGTCGGGTGCTGCTTGAGCGTGAAGAAGATCACCTTGTTGGCGGTTTCCTGAAGCACCTGGGCATCTTCCAGCCGCCCTTCGCGCATCGCGGCGCACAGGGCCAGATAGACTTCCGGGATGACGTTGTAGAAGGACCCGATCAAGCCGTCGGCACCGAAGGCAAGGCCCGACAGGGCCATCTCATCAACGCCGGAATAGACCCGGAAATCGGGGTCGATCTCCTGCTTGATGCGCAGGATCTCATGATGGGTCGGTGCTGTGTACTTGATACCCACCATACCATCGATCCTCGCCAACCGCTCGATCACATCGAACCCCAGCGCGCCCGCGAGAGGGACGTTGTAAGCGATCATCGGCAAATCGGTCGCGGCCGTGATATCGGCGTAGTAGGTGACGATCTGGTCCGGCGTGAAGTTCCAATAGATCGGCGGCACGGATGACAGTGCGTCGGCACTGGCCGCCTGGGCATGCTGAGCCAGATCGACCGTCAGATGGGTGCTAATGGCGCCGATATGGACGATCACCGGCAGCCGGCCCGCCACCTCGCGGATGACGATCTCGACGACCCGCTTGCGCTCCTGTGGGCTCATCATGAAGCCCTCGCCGGTGCTGCCGGTCAGGTATAGGCCATCGACCCCGCGCCCCAGCAGGAAACGGGTGCAGCGCGCCATGCGATCTTCGTCGAGATTGCCGTCTGCGTCGAAGGTCGTGACCTGAGCGGGAATGACGCCCTTTATGTCTTCGATCGTGTGCGAACCCATCTCAAATCACTCTCCAGGATGACAATCGGCCCCGCGGATGCGGGACCGCGCGGACTTAATCCGCCTCGGGAGCCTCGACCAGATGGCAGGCGGCGAAATGGTCCCCGCGATCCGAGCGGTAACGCTTGAGTTCCGGAACCACGGTGCGGCAGACGTCCTGCGCATACCGGCATCGCGGGTGAAACGGACAGCCGGGTGGCGGGTTGATCGGGCTTGGCACATCGCCCTCCAGGACGATGCGCTTGGACTTCCGATCGAGGTCGGCGACGGGGATGGCTGACAGCAGCGCCTCGGTGTAGGGGTGCAGGGTGTTGCCGTAGAGCTCTTCGGCGTCACACAGCTCGACAATCCGGCCGAGATACATGACCGCGATCCGGTCGCAGAGATACTCAGTAACGCTGAGGTCGTGGGTGATGAAGATGTAGGTCAGGTTCTTGCTTTGCTTCAGGTCCATGAGCAGTTGAAGAACCTGCGCCTGGATCGAGACGTCGAGCGCGCTGACGGCCTCGTCGCAGACAATCAGTTCCGGCTCGATGCTAAGCGCACGGGCGATGCCGATGCGCTGACGCTGGCCGCCGGAAAACTCGTGCGGATAGTGATCCATTGCCTCGGGCCGCATGTTGACCGCTTCCAGCAGGTCGCCGACGATCTTGCGGCGTTCCTTGCGGGTCTTCACGCCATAGCGTTTGAGCGGGTCTTCCAGAGACCCGAAGATCGTGAAGGCCGGGTTCAATGAGGAATGGGGGTCCTGGAAAACGATCTGCAGGCGCTTACGGAACGGAAACAGCCCCCGTTCGTCAAGGCCCGTCAGGTCAGTGTCTTTGTCGTCGCTGCGATAGAGCACCTTGCCCGTGACGTTGCGCACCAGTTGCAGAATGGCCTTGCCCAACGTCGTCTTGCCGCAACCGCTTTCGCCGACCAGGCCCAGAACCTCGCCCCGATAGACATCAAGATCGACCCCGTCGACCGCCTTCACATGGCCGACGGTCCGCTTGAACACACCGGCCTTCACCGGGAAATGGACGCGAACGTCCGACAGGCTCAAGATCACATCGGCGTCGGGCCGCGCGCTTTCGCTATTCGGCGGCATTTGCCGTGAACTCCTCGTAGCGCCAGCACATGACACGATGATAGTCGCTGATCTGCGTTTCCGGGGGCATCGCGTCGCACTGATCGATGCGGTAACGGCAGCGATCGGCGAACTGGCAGCCCTTCGGCCGGTCATACGGGTCCGGTGTCTGGCCCGGAATGGCCCTGATTTCCTGGTTCTTGCCCCGCCCAAGGACAGGGATCGATTCCAGCAAGGCGCGCGTGTAAGGGTGCACGGGGTTGCGCAGGACGACGCCGACCGGGCCGGCCTCGACGATGTTGCCCATATACATGACCGCCACGTCGTCGGCGAGTTCGGCCACGACGCCCATATCGTGGGTGATCAGCATGATCGCCGTGCCGTGGTCGCGTTTCAGCGTTTCCATCAGTTCGAAGATCTGCGCCTGGATCGTGACGTCCAACGCCGTGGTTGGTTCGTCGGCGATCAGGATCTTCGGGTTGCAGGACATGGCGATGGCGATCATCGCCCGCTGGCGCATGCCGCCGGAATACTGGTGCGGATACTCACGCACCCGCCGTTCCGGCAGCGGAATGCCCATGGATCGCAGCAGGTCGATCGCCTTGTTGAACCGTTTCCGGCCCCGCAACCGCGTGTGGTAGAGCAGCATCTCGATGATCTGAAACCCGATCGTGTAGACCGGGTTGAGCGCGGTCATCGGGTCCTGAAAGATCATGGCGATCTCGCTGCCGCGGATCGCACGCATCTGGCGGCCGTTGCGGGCCAACTGGTCGATGCGGATATCGCCGTCATCGCTGTGGTAGATGACCTCGCCTTCCTCGATCCGCGACAGGGTCGGCAGCAGCTGCATGATGGTCGACGCAGTCACGCTTTTGCCGCAGCCGCTTTCGCCGACGATGCACAGGGTCTTGCCCTTGTGGATCTCGAACGAGACGCCGTTGACCGCCTTGTTGCAGCGGTTGTTGGCGTACATGTAGGTCTTCAGGTTGCGGACGCTGAGCGCGAGGTCGCCGGTTTCTGCCATCGACCCCTACCCCTGCTGCGAGGGATCGGTCGCATCGCGCAACCCATCGCCGATGAAATTGACGCTCAACACGAACAGCGAAATCGTCACGCCGACCGGCAGCCAGATCCACCAGTAGTTTTCCAGGATTCTGAGATCCTGCGCCGCGTTCAGAATGTTGCCCCAGGTCGGCACCGACAGCGGCACGCCGAGGCCCAGAAAGCTCAGCGCGGCCTCTTGCAGGATGAAGGCGGCCGTGCTGAGCGTGATGTTGACCATGATCGGACCCAGCGCGTTGGGCAGCATGTGCTTGTAGGCGATCCGCGCCGGCCCGAGCCCGAAACTGCGCAAGGCCTGGACGTACTCCTCCTCACGCAATGACAGCATGCGCGCACGGGCCATGCGGTAAATGCCGCCCCAGCCCGTCAGGGTGAAGATGATCATCAGATTGGCCAGCGACTGTCCGAGAATGGATACCAGCAACAGCACCAGGATGATCTGCGGAAAGGCCATGAAGACTTCGGAGACGCGCATGGCGAACCAATCGAGCCAACCGCCGATATAACCGCTGTAGATGCCGATGATCACACCGATGATCGCGCACAGGATCGCGCTGCCCAGACCGACGAGAATGGAGATGCGCCCGCCGTACAGCACGCGCGCGAAGACATCGCGCCCGGTGCGGTCGGTACCAAACCAATGCTCCAGCGACGGCGCCTGGGTCATCGATCGCAGGTCCACCGCCCTGGGGTCGTAGCTGGTCAGCAGCGGCGCAAACACACTGACCAGGATGATGAAAGTGAAGACAACCAGCCCTGCGACCGCCAGATGGTTGTTCAGGAACTTGTTCCAAAATCGCCCGCGTCGCCGCTTCTTGACCTGCCCGGCTTCCTCCCGGTCGCGGATACGGTCGAACTGCGCATCGAGCTTCGAGCGACGGCGTTTGCCCCTATCCGGCTGCGCGATCGTCATGCGCTTAGTCGCCCAACCGGACACGCGGGTCGATCACCGCGGTCAGGATATCGACGATCAGGCTGGCCAGCAGAACCGCGATGACGGAGAACAGGGCGATCATCATGACCAGCGGATAGTCCTGGGCACGGACCGAGGCGATGAACTCATTGCCGATGCCGGGCCACTGAAACACCTGTTCGATCACCACCGTACCGCCGATCAGCACCGGCAGACGAAAGCCGATCAGCACGATCACCGGGGTCAGAGCGACGCGGAAGCCATGCAGCAGGTTCACCCGCCATTCCGGCATGCCCTTGCTGCGCGCCGTGCGCACGAAATCCTTGCTCAACGCATCCAGCATGGACGAGCGCGCATAGCGCATGACACCCGCCGTCATCATGATCGACAGGACCAGCGCCGGCATGACCAGGTTCGGTATCCGATCCCAGAAGCTGTCGTCACCGGGCATCAGGCGGCCTCCGACCGGCAACCATTGCAGATTGAGCGAGAAGATGAGGATCGCGACCAGACCGATGAAGAATTCGGGGATCGAGACCCCCAACATGCCGACGGTCGTGAGCGCCTGATCGGTCTTGCTGCCCCGCGTCAGCGCGCTGATCGTGCCGAGAATGGAACCGGCGATGCTGGAAATCACCAGTGCGGCGATCGACAGTTCCAATGTCGCCGGCAGGCGCGTAAGGAAGATTTGCGCAATCGGTACGCCGCCGCTGAGGCTGTAGCCGAATTCCCCCTGCACCACGCCAGTCAGCCAAATCCAGTAACGGACCAGGAACGGCTGGCCGAGGCCCAGCGACTCGCGCAGCATCTGCAGCCGCTCGGGGTCCATGCTGCCGATGCCGTCGGGCGGGATCATGTGGGAGACCGCGTCCCCCGGCGTCAGCTCAAGCCCCAGATACACCAGAAAGCTGATGACGATCGCCATCGGAACCAACGTCAACAACCGTCTGATGATGTATGTCGGCATAAACCCCTTCGCTCAATGTCCGGCAAAAAAGAGGAGGGCGATCGGCACCGCCCTCCTCCCTAGATCAGTTTGCCGTCAGGCTCAATCGGACCCGGACTTAGTTCGTCATCGGGAACTGATTGATCCAGAACATCCGCGTGTACGGAATGTTCACCGGAATGACGCTCATATGATCCAGCGCTTCAAGTGCGGCCACGTCCGGCACATTCTTCGTATAGCCGACGTCGGCCCTGAACGCGGCCGCGTTGCGCACCAGGTTGGGATCGCCGTCGGCCGACGGCAGGGCGATCACCCGGTCGATGTTGGCAACGCCGCCATGATAGTCGGGAAACGGCACCAACGTGGTGAAGTCGTTCATGCGCGCCTCTTCGATCATGAACGGGCCGGAGCCGATCGGGAACTGCCAGAACTCGTTCTGCTGAAGCTGCAGCGGGTCGGTGCCCTCGAAATACGAGGCCGGCAAGGGCGCGAACTGGCTAAAGGCCAACAAGACGTTGGGGTCGATTTCCGAGAAGGTCAGCGTGACGGTGTTGCCATCCACCGCAATACCGCTCATGTGCTCGGCATCACCCGCAAGCAGCGCATCCGCCCCTTCAATCCGGCGCAGGGTGGCCGCGACAACCGGATTGGTGACCGGAAGCTGCGCCGCCGCCTCGATGCTCCAGGCGACATCCTCGGCCGTGATGGGCTCGCCATCGTGCCAGGTCAGACCATCGCGCAGGGTGAATGTGAAGGTCAGCCCATCGTCACTCATCCCATAGGTCTCGGCCAATTCGCCGCCGATCGGCGTCAGGTTGGGATCAGCCTCGAGGATCGTGTCGAAGGCGTATCTGTTGTGGACCCAAATCCCGAGATTCTGCCACGGCACCTCAAAAAACTGCTGGGGTGCGGCGTTGGTGTAGATCACGCGCTCGCCGTCATCATTGGGTTCAACTTCCCAATCGACGATGCCCCAATTGTAATTGTACTGCTCGTTGCCGTACGGATGGCCGTTGCGGTCGACCCGGTCGCTCTCGAAGATATAGAGCTGCTGATAGTACAACGGCAGAATGTAGGCATTCTCGTTGATGATGCCTTCCATCTGCTGGAAACCGTCGCGATGGACCTGCGGGTCGGCGGTGCTGTTCACCATCTCGACCAGCTCGTTCATCTCCTCGATGTTCGGGATCGACGGCATCAGGCCATAGCCGAAGCGGTTGAAGTACTCCTGCAAGGCCAAGGCCGCGCGCGCACCGTAGAGGATGTCCCAGTCGATGTTGGCAGGGCCGTTCACGGGATCCTCCGGCGGCAGCGCGATCTGCGCGCCCACATCGCCTTCGAGCAGGCGATAGTTCATCTGCATGCCGACATCCGCCAGATAGGCCTGAATCACGGCCATGAAGTCGGCGGTTTGCTGGTCGGGATAGTAGTAGACCACGTCAAGGACGCGGCCTTGGTCCCAACCGGCCTCCGCCAGCAGTTCTCGCGCCCGGTCCGGGTCATAGTCGTAAGCGTCCATGCCCTCCGGATAGAACTCTGAATTGGACAGGAGACCTACGGCATTGATCGCCGCGCCTTCGAACAGCGTTTCGGCGATCGTTTCCATGTCGATGGCGTAAGCTATGGCCTGTCGGACGCGCGGATCGGAGAGCTGGTTGTCGTTGATGGCCTGCGCCGCCGCGCCACCGACCAACGATACTTGCACGACAAGTGCCAGCGTGAGTGTGAGAAGCTTTTTCATTCTGGTCTCCCTGTTGTCTAGAGACGGCTGCTCTCCGCCGGCTCACCCGTTCCGGTTCTTGTGCACCGCCGCCAATGCGCTCTCGTTTGAGTCGGCTGCATGGCCGCCGTGTGAATTCGTTCTCCTTCCGCCGCAATCCGATCGCGTCATCGAGCCCCGCCTGGATTGGCGGAACGGAGGTCTATCGCCCCGCGATGCCTCACCCGCGGCCTGATGCAAGGAGGCAAGGCCGTGCCCGAAAAGCCGGCCAAATCCGCGCCTTTCAGACCTCTTGGACCCGTTTGACAAACCAAGATATACCGTTAACATAACAACATACTATTTCGCCGGAAGTCAAGCTGGTGTTCCGCCGCGATCGGGCCGGTTGGCCCTGCCGAAACGAGGGCACACATGCACAAAGTGATCGTGATCGGCACCGGGGGCATCGGCAAGCGGCACCTGCGCGGATTGCTTGAAACCGGGCGGGCCCGGTTGACGCTGGTGGAACCGGATGACGGCCGGCGAAGCGAGGCCGAAACGCGCTTTCGCCCCGCCGCATCCCACGCTGCGTTGGCGGATGCCCACCTAGGCAGCCACGATTTGGCGATCATCTGCACGCCGGCGCATTTGCATGTCGAACTGATGGCCGAATGCGCTGCTGCCGGCGTCTCCTTTCTTGTCGAAAAGCCGCTGGCGGTATCGATGGACGGGGTTGACGACGTAATCGACAGGGTGCGCCGCGCCGGCGTGCTGGCTCGGGTCGGTTACATCCGCCGCATCGCGCCCGAGATCCAGGCACTGCGCAGGCAAGTCATCGCGGGCAAGATCGGCGATCTGAAGCTGGTCTATGCCAACGCGTCGCAGGAGTTTCCGAAATACCGCCCGGACTACCGGACGACGTACTATTCCCGGCCCGACATGGGCGGCGGTGCGATCCTGGACGCGGCGAGCCACACATTCGATTTGCTGATCTGGATGATGGGCCGGCCGGTGACGGTCGGCGCGATGTATGATCGGCTGGCGCTGGAAGGCAGCGAGACCGAGGATACCTGCCTGGTTACGATCCGCTTCGAGAGCGGCGCCATGGCCAACGTCACCATCAACCAGTTCCAGAAACCCAACGTCTCGTCGATGGAGTTTATCGGCACGCTGGGCAATCTGGTGGTCGATCATTCCGTGGTGAGGTTTGCCGACGACGACAGTGGCGACAGCAAGGAGGTACGCGACTTCATGGAAGGCCTGGTGCCCATGGCGGCCCACCAGGCCCGGTTTACGCTGCAGGCCAACGCCATGCTCGACGCGCTCGAAGGCAAGCCGGACTTTCTGGCCACGCTGGACGAGGGGCGAACGAACCTGTCGGTGGCGCTGGCCGCCAAACGCTCGTGGCAGGAAAGGCGGTTCGTTGACCTCATCGACTAGCGGCGAAGCACTGTTTTCGCTGACCGGAAAAACGGTTCTTGTCGTCGGCGGCGCCGGTTATCTGGGGGTGCCGGTCTGCACCGCATTACGCCAGCAAGGCGCGAATGTCTGCATCGCGGACCGCGACGCTGAGCGGTTGGAGGCGGCGTTGACCGAGGTAGGTAGCAGCGGGGCCGCAGGCACCCTTGACGGCCTGTCGATCGATATCGGTGACGAGGCATCGATCGAGGCCTGTGTCGCGGAATGCGTGGGTCGTCATGACGCGATCTGGGGGCTGGTCATGGCCACCTCGGGCGCCAGCGGGAAGGTGTTTGACGAGGTCACAGCCGAGGACTTCGATCGCGCCAACCGCCTGAACCTTACCGGCACGTTCCTATTGGCGCGCGCGGCGGCGGAACAGATGAAAGCGGGCGGCAGCATCGTCCTCTATTCCTCCATGTACGGCGTCGTGGCCCCCAATCCGGGCAACTACCCGGGCGACATGCCGCCCAACCCGATCGAATACGGGGCGGGCAAGGCGGGCATCAATCAGATGGTGCGCTACTTGGCCGGGCATTACGGGCGGCAAGAAATCCGCGTGAATGCCGTGACGCCGGGGCCGTTTCCTCATCCGGGTGTCGTGGACCAACACCCGGCGTTCATCGCCAATCTCGACCGGGCCACCATGCTCGGCAGGATTGGCCGGCGACACGAGACGGCGGGTGCGGTGGCGTTTCTGCTGTCGGACGCCGCCAGCTACATCACCGGACAGGTGCTCGGCATCGATGGGGGTTGGACGGCATGGTGAGCGCGGCGCGATGACCGGATTTCCGTTCGGCGATCGGGACCTTTCGCTGGCCATGCTGGGCATGGTCGAGGGCAACGGGCATCCCTACTCCTGGAGCATCATCATCAACGGGTCCTATGACCCGGCAGCTTTGGCCGAATGCCCCTACGCCGTCATTCAGGACTACATCGCCAAGCAACCGCCGCAAACGCTCGGCATTCCGGGCGCAAAGGTCACCCATGTCTGGACGGATGATCCCGCCGACGCGGTGCAGGTCGCGCGGGTCGCGAAGATCCCGAACATCGTCGACCGGCCCGAGCACGTGATCGGTAACGTCGATGCTGTTCTGGTCGCTACCGACAAGGGTTTCGAACATGTCGACCGGGCGCGGCCGTTCGTCGAGGCGGGCATCCCGGTCTTCGTCGACAAGCCCCTCTGCGACAACCGCGCCGATCTGGGCATCTTTTCTGACTGGGTCGCCGAGGGACGCCCGATCGTCAGCTCGTCGGCAATGCGCTACGCCAAGGAGTTCGCGCCTTACCACCGCAGCACCCACGAACTCGGCCAGTTGCGCCATATCGGCATGACCATGGCCAAGAAGTGGGAGACATACGGCATCCACGCCTTGGAAACCGTCTATCCGATCGTCGGACCGGGCTTCACATCGGTTCAGAATGTCGGCGATGCCGGGCGCAACATCGTTCACCTCACCCATCGGGACGGCGTCGACATCACGCTGGCGGTGATTGGCGATCTGATCGGCGGTGCGGGGCTGCTCTCGCTTGCCGGGACCAAGGGCGGCGTGCAGGTCCGGTCCTACGACACCTACCACGCCTTCAAGACACAGCTTGAGGCCTATGTCCGCTTCCTGCGCACGGGCGAGCCGCCGGTGCCGTTCGCCGAAACGCGGGAACTGATCCACCTGGTCATCGCCGGCATCGAAAGCCGCGAACAGGGGGGCCGCAAGATCATGCTTGGCGAACTGGAGAACGACCCATGACCACCGTCATGAAGGCTCTTTCCCTGGCCCGAAAGGTCGCGGTGGTGACCGGCGGTGCCGGGCTTTACGGCCGGCAGATCGTCCAGGCGATGGCCGAGGCCGGCGCGACGATCTACATCGCCGCGCGCGGCATGGAGGCTCTGGATCGCGTCGCCGCCGAAGAACGAACCCGCGGATACAAGGTCGAGGCGCTGCCCCTGGACCTGGCGTCGGAGGAATCGATCGAGGCGCTGCACCGCACCGTGATCGACCGCAGCGGCCGGTGCGACGTGCTGGTCAACAACGCCGTCACCCGCAACAAGAACGCGGTCTGGGGCGGCGGCATGGATGCGTATGACGAGAGCCTGCGCATCAACGCCTCTGCCCTGTTCAAGATCACCCACCTGTTCGGCGAGACGATGCGCGGGCAAAAGTCCGGCTCGATCATCAATATCGGTTCCATGATGGGCTCGGTCGGCGTCGAGGCGGCCAACTATGCGGGCACCGACATGCACGCCAACCCCTCACCGATCTATTTTTACGAAAAGGGCGGGATGCTGAACTTCACCCGCTGGGCGGCCAGCATTCTCGGCCCCGACAATGTGCGTGTGAACTGCGTCTCGCCCGGTGGATTGGAAAGCGGCCAGCCGGCGCCCTTTATCGAGGCCTACAGCAATCGCACGCAGTTGGGCCGGATGGCGAATGCGACCGACCTGAAAGGCGTGATCGTGTTTCTGGCCTCGGATGCGTCCGCCTACATTACCGGCGCCAACATTCCCGTCGATGGCGGATACACCGCCAAGTGATCCCTCCCCTTCGCGCGAAAGAACTCCAAGTGACCGAAAAGCAGCCTTACGACCCTGAAACCAACGTCGGAGTTAAGATGCGCCCCAGCCGGGTACTGCGGAGAATTCGTGCCGGCAACGTAGCCCGGGTCCTGAAGGTTAACACGCCCGATGCCACGGTGGCGGAAGTGTTCGCGCAGTCCCAGCCGGACGCGATCTGGCTGTGCATGGAACATGTCGGCTGCACCTACGCCCAGGTCGAGCACCAGATCCGCGCGGCCAAGATCTACGATGTGGACACGCTGCTGCGGGTGCCGCGCGGCAGCTACAGCGACTACATCCGTGGCTTCGAGCTAGACGCCGCCGGGCTGATCGTACCCCATGTCATGGGGGTTGAGGACGCCACGGCGGTGCGCGACATGACCAAGTTCGCCCCGCTGGGCCGGCGCGCGCTGGATGGCGGCAATGCCGACACCCAATTCGCCCGGGTCGGATTGCACGACTATATGCGGCAGTCCAACGAGGAACGCTTCGTGTGTCACCAGATCGAAGACCCCGAAGCGGTGGCGCAGATCGAGGCGATTGCCGCGATCGACGGGGTTGATTGCCTGTTCTTCGGGCCGGGCGACTATTCTGTCGCGCTTGGCATCCCCGGCCAGATGGATCATCCCGACGTCGACCAGGCACGCCGCACGATTGCCGAGGTCGCGCGCAAGGCGGGCAAAATCGCGGCCACGGTATGCGCGCCGGACCAGGTCCGCGACTATGTGGATATGGGCTACAATCTGCTCAGCGTGGGCGCGGACGTGATTGCCCTGGCGCAGTATGCCGACAAGGCCATAGCAGCGTTCGAAGACCTCTGACACCGGTTTAGAGACACATCGCATGGATATCTCGCCACTGCGCGACACCGTTCTTGACGGCAGGACCAAGGGCGTTCCGGGAACGGCGACGCCCTTTGCCCTCGCCAACATCGGAACGAAGGGCTGGAACGTCCTGCGCGAGGACATGCCGCTGCCGCTGATGCTGCTCAAACGGGCCAATCTCGATCACAACGGCCAAGTCTTCGGCGAATATCTGACCCAGCACGATCTCTCGCTGGCCCCCCATGGCAAGACGACGATGGCGCCGCAGATCTTTGCCGAGCAGTTGGACAGCGGCGCCTGGGGCATCACCGCCGCCACGGTCAACCAGGTACTGGTCATGCACCATTACGGCGTCCGGCGCGTCGTGCTTGCCAATCAGCTTCTGGGCAAGGCGCATGTCGAGGCGATCGCGGCGACGCTCAACGCCGATCCGGCATTCTCGTTCTACTGCTTCGTCGACTCCGTCGCCCAACTCGACAACATTGCCCGACATCTGGACGGGACCCGGCTTGCCCGCCCGATACGGCTGTTGATCGAGGTCGGTGTTATGGGCGGCCGCACCGGAGTTCGCACGACGCGTCAGGCATTGGAGATCGCGGAAGCGATAGCCGGCGCGGATGCATCAAAGTTCCAATTCGCCGGTGTCGCCGCGTTCGAAGGGGTTGTGCCAGGCGCGGACAAGTCGCCGGAGCTGATCACCAAGTTTGCGCAGAGCGTTGTCGATATCGCGGCCGCCCTACCCCCGGGCCTGATCGAAGGCCTGGACGAGTTCATTCTGACGGGTGGCGGGTCATCCTATTTCGACCTTGTGGCCGACCGTTTCCAGACATTGTCGCTGACGGCACCGGTGCGTGTTCTGCTGCGCAGCGGCTGCTACATCACCCATGATTCAGGCGTCTACAAGTCAGCACAGGATACGGCAGAAACGGACACGGCGCGGAGCTGGAAAAGTGCGCTCAGGCCCGCGCTTGAGGCCTGGTCGTACGTCCAGTCGCGCCCCGAGCCCGATCTGGCGCTGTTAAGTATGGGCAAGCGCGACGTGCCCTACGATGCCGGGCTGCCGGCGCCGTTCAAGCTCTATCGGCCAGGCGAGGGATTTCGGGACGTAGGCTCGGCGGAGATCTTTGCCCTCAACGACCAACACGCCTTCGTACGGCTTAGCGCGGATGCCGACTGGCGGGTTGGCGACCTGGTGGCCTCCGGCATCTCGCACCCCTGCACCGCGTTCGACAAATGGCGCTTTCTGCCCGTCGTCAACGACGAGTACGACGTGATCGACGGTGTGCTGACGCTGTTTTAGGTGATGATTTCCGCCTGTTGCCGGGTGGCATGGCGATACGCCACGCAGTCGATTTCGTACTTCAACAAGGTCCCAAGGACGCCCACCACCGTCGTGCGTACCGGGCGCGGTTCGGAGAAATACTCGGCATAGATCCGGTTGTGCAGAGCGACATCGTCGGCGCTGCCCAGATAGCAGCGGGCGCTGATGACATGGTCGAGGGTCAGATCGGCAGCCTCCAGGATAAGCCGCAAGTTTTCGATTGATCGCCGCATCTCCGCCTCGAAATCGCCCGTGATAATCGATCCGTCAGTCGGGTCAACCGACGCCTGGCCAGACACATGCAGGCAATCGCCCGCGATGATGCCCGGGCTGAACGGCAAGTTCGAGCGTGCGCCTTTGTTGACGATCTTCAGCATGGTGTCGGGCCTGCGTTACGGTTGGATCAGGGCTGGAAGTGGGCCGGGAAACTGTGCACCGCGCCCTTGGCCTTGCGGTCTTCCAAGTTGGCGTAGATCACCGGCAGGATTGTCTCCATCCATTCCTCGGTGCGTACCGCAAAGCCCGGGCGGTCGCTGTCGAGCACATAGGCATAGATCTTCGTATCGCGCCGCGTGTGGTCTTGGATCAACGGCGTCCATTCGGACGGGGCATAGCCAAAGACGATGTCCGGATCATGCTGAACCAGCGCATCCTTCAGCAGATCGACATTGCCCAGCCCCATCTCCTGATTCACCTTGATCATGTGAAGCGCGCAATCGACGCCACGTTCGGTGCAAGCCTTTTGCGCGGCCTCCCGGCGCAGCCGCTGCTCGTTCGAGCTGATCTCACTGTCGAGATAGAGCACCCGCAACGGCCCGCCGTCGAAATGGGCGAACATCTCGCGAAACGCCTCGCCATAGTCGATGCGATAGCTGTGCACCTTGGGGTGGATCAGGGTCTGGTCGATGACGCTGACCTGGCTTGAGGCCCGTTCCAGAAAGTCCAGATTGGTGTCGCCGGTGATCGAGGTCAGGACGATGACGTCAAGCGCGTCCCACACGGCCATCGGCATCTTGGCATTCGTGAAGCTGCCCAGGATGAATTCATGCCCGTCCGAGACGACCGCCTTTTCAAGCTGGACGACGAGTTTGGTGTAGAACTCGTTGTTGAAGATGCCGCCGCCCACCACGTCGCGGTTGTAAAAGAAGCCGACCCGGTGATGCGCTTCCGCCCAGGGCGCGCGGACGAGGAACGACCCTTTGCCCACTTGCCGGCGGATAATCCCATCCGCCTCCAGATCCTTCAGGGTCTTGATCACGGTGATCAGCGAAAAGTCGCAGAACTTCATGATTTCGTTCTGCGATTCGATGCGGTCTCCGGCGCGGATGCCGTTGGTTTTCCAACGCCGGAAGAGCTGATCACGCAGTTGCAGGTGGCGCGGCGCGAGGTCCGTGTTCACGACTGAAGATCCCAAGTCATCTGATTGGCGAGGATGCCGCCGTCGATGTAAAGCATTTGCCCCGTGATATAGCGCGCTTGGCTGGAGGCAAGAAAAACAACCGCGGCGCCGATATCGTCGGGTGCACCGATCCGGCCGAGCGGAATTTGCGCGACCAAGCGTTCTCTGGTGCCGTCCTGGTTCAGGCCGGCCTCGGTCAACGGGGTCTCCACGATGCCCGGCCCGACACCATTCACCCGCACGCCCTTGTCGGCAAGTGACACCGCGAGCGACCGGACCAGCATCAGCACAGCACCCTTGGAGGCATCGTAGGCCACGCTGTCCTTCTCCGCGGCGCGGGAATTGGTTGAACCGACGCAGACGATACTGGCACCTTCTTGGCCCGGTGCGACGCGCGCGGCGAAGGCCTGGGCGCAGAACAGATAGCCCTTCACGTTCAGATCAAACGTCTGGTCTACCGCCTCCTCCGACAAGTCGGCAAAACCGGTATCGCGGAAGATGCCCGCATTGCAGACAAGCGTATCTAGCCTGCCCAAGCGCTCGCAGGCACCGTCGATCAACTTCTGAGTACCCGATTTGGTGGACATGTCCGCCTGAATGAAATGGCATTCGGTCAGCGCCGACAAGCGCGCCTCGGCACCACGGTCATCCGGTTCATGGGAGTTGATGACCAGCCGTGTGCCCGAGCGGGCAAAGGCCTCGGCAATGGCGAAACCGATCCCCTGGGTCGCACCGGTCACACACACGCCGCCATCGGGCATCGGTTTGCCTTGTCATCATTAATTAGTGTGTTAGCATTATAACATAATAATGTGGGTCATTTGATGCAAGTCAACCAAAGGTGGACCAACGTCTCGGTCACGACGGTGGACGGCGTTGTCGACCGCGACCTGCTGATCGTCGGCGACCGGTTCGGCGACCTGATCGACCCGGACGCCGCCGTCGGCGAAGACTGGCAACGCATCGACGGCCAGGGCGCCATCCTCTATCCCGGCATGATCGACCTGTTGCAGCACGGCATGCAGCGGCACCTCTACAGCGATGCCACACCAGGGGCGATAGACGAAACGTCGCGGTTCCTGCTGGCATGCGGAACGACCGGGTTTCTGCCCTCGATCGGTGCCACGCCGACCGACCGGCTGGAAGGCGTCTTGCAGAATCTGAGTGCGCAGTGCCGGACGGCAACGGGCGCGCGGGCGATCGGTGTTCATTCCGAGGGGCCCTGCTTTGCCCTGCCGGGCGCGCACAACCCCGACAATCTCGGCCAGCCGGGCGCGGCGCTGGCGGAAGCCATGCTTGAGGCGACGGGCGGCGCCCTGAAGGCGGTTACGCTGGCGCCGGAACTTCCGGGGGCGCAAGATTTCATCGGCGCGCTGAAGGCGGACGGCGTGTCGATCCATCTCGGACACAGCATGGCGGCACCCGACGATGTGGCGCGCTATGTCTCCTGGGGTATCGATGCCGTGACACATATATACAACGTCATGCCGACCCTGCCGCCGGATGGTTCCGGCATTCACCCCTTTTCGTTGCCCGACGCGCTGCTGGCCGAAAAGGATCTCGCGCTGGGGCTGATCTGCGACGGCATCCATGTCCACCCGAAGCTCGTTCAAATGCTGGCGCAACTTCCCCCGCATCGCGTGTTCTTGGAGACCGACGCGATGAAGCATGCGGGCGACGAAGATACCGATTTTGAGTTCTATCCCGGCTATTGGGTGCGCAGCGAGCGCGGCAATGCGGTCCGCGACCGGCAGGGCCGCCTGTGCGGGTCGTCCCTGACGCCCGACGAGGCGATGCGCAACTATGTCCGTATGGGCGGCACCGATCTCGTCGGCGCGGCCCACGCCACCAGCCTGGTGCCGGCGCGCGTCTTGGGGATGGACAGCGAGTTCGGCAGCATCGCGCCTGGCAAGCTGGCGGACTTCGTCGTTCTCGACCCCGAAACCCTTGCCGTTCAAGCAACCTATATGGCGGGCAGCAAACGCTACGAGCTCGGCCAATGACGGAGGACCGCCCCCTTCGCTATCACGAGACGGGCAACATCCATCTGGATTTTCACGGCGCGACCAACACGACCATCGATTTCATCGTGGCGAACTATGGCGTCGCCGTGCTGCACGAGATCTTCGAGAAGGTGGGCAAGGACGTCTACGCCGACATCCGCGCCCATCTGATCGCCGGCGATGCCCAGGAACTTGTCCGCCACTGGCGCCATTTCTTCGAGCGCGAGAACGCCGATTTCGACATCGCGGTTGAGGGTGATGAAATCGTACTGACCGTGCGCAGATGCCCGGCCTACGCTCATGTCCAGAAGATCGCGCCGTCTGTCTCGCCATGGTTTTGCGATCAAACCGTCAAGACCAACGAGGCGATGGCCGAGGGCAGCCCGTTCGAGGTGGCAACCGAGATCACCGGCCCGGGCGCCTGTCGGCAGATCATTCGAAAGCGGCGGCCATGATCCCCAGCGATCACTTTCAGCGTTTTTACAATGAGGTATTCAAGTTCCTTGAGAGCCAAGGCGAGGCCGCGCTGGAGGCCTACTGGCTGGAGATCTCAAAGAACCAGGAACGCCACACGCTGGACCTGTTCCGGCAAGAGGGCTTTGCCGGCATGGAGGCCTATTGGACGCAGATCCGCCACGAAGAGAATTGCGAGCTGGAGATTGACCGGGACGACGAGAAATTCGAACTGCGCATGACCAAATGCCCCAGCCTGGGCAAGGTGCTGGACAGCGACGCGGCGCCCATGGGCCGCTATTGCGACCATTGCGCCGGCTGGATCGGCCCGATCATGGACAAGCTCGGCTATCACCTCGTCTATGACGTGATCGATCGCAAGCAGCCGCAGTGTGTGATGCGGGTGTTTAAGGACGCGGGCCAAGCGCAGGCCGCCGAACAAGACGCGCGGCTGTTGATGGGCTGGCCGGGCAAGCCCGAGGTCGACAAGAAGCGCTAGAAGCCGCGCGATTGTCGGTCCGGGCTCAATCGAGCCTCAGCGTGTAGCCCTTGATCACATGCTGGCAGTTTTCCACTTGCCAGCAGGCCGCGATCACATCGCTGTCCGAGACGCGCAGCAATGAGGGCTGGCCGAACTTCAGGCTGCCAAACTGCTGGGCGATGTCCTCGGTCCGGCTGGCCAGAGCGGTGCCGGTGAACAGGGCACATGCGCTCTCCACCGCCGCCGAACCGTCGCGAAGCTGCAACACGCGCACGGTCAGGCTGACCGGGTCTTCGCGGTGGCAATGGATGGTCAGCAGTCGATCGGGACCGAGCGGCATCAGGTTCGATGCCTGCCCCCTGATGCCGGTCGCGATGGCCGGGGCAAAACTCTGGCCGCCATCGCTCGACATCGCGATGTGATTGTCCAAGTTACGCTGCTGCTGCACGTCATAGGCCCAGAACAGCACCGCCACCCGGTCGTCGCCCAAATCGCACAAGCGGCATTCCCACGGCGCGACATTTCCCTGCTCGCTGCGAAAGAACACGGACAGTCGCCGCCAGCTCTGGCCGGCATCATCGCTGGCGATGATCCAGCCTTCATGATTGTCCGTGCCCAGATGGAACGGCGCGGCCGCCGCCAGCACTCGACCCGATGCCAGCGCAATCGCCGGGCCGGACAGTTCCAAAGGCTGGCCCTCGACGGAAAAAGCCAGCGGTTCCGACCAGGTGCGCCCACGATCACGCGACACGCTGACCTTGTTGCGCAGGGGCAGGAGTTCGAACGTCTCCGGGTTGACGATCGGCGTCACCATGTCCGGCCGGACAAAGACATACCCCGTCGCGACAAGCGTTCCGTCGGGCAGCAGTACCGGCTTGAACGACTCCGATTCCAGCGACCCGTCAGGCCGGTCTCGAAACATGGGTTCAGGCGGCGACCAGCTTCGGCCGCCATCGGTGCTGCGGCTGGTATGCGCACGCATATCGGCGGCATCGAAGGCTTGCCCGATCGAAAACATCGCCAGCAATTCGCCGTCATCAAACCGCACCAAACCCGGAAAGACCGCCTGCCGGCTGACCAGCAACGGGGCCGGGTTCTCGTAGATCGTGAAGCTGTCCTTCAGGACAATGCGCATCTCACGCGCCGATCGGCCCCGGAAAGCTGATGTGCTTTCCGGCCAGCTTCTTGTACGGCAGCCGGGTGAGGTTGCTGGTGCACAGGCCCGCGCTGTCGACATGAAACGAGGCCCGCGCGATCGGATCGTAGGCATCCTTGTGCGACACCGCCGCCTTGACGATCACATAGTCCGCGTCTTCGGGCCGGATACCTTGCGAATGAAGATGGCCCAGATCCATGGGCGCCGTCTTGTGGGTGGTTAGAAGGATCGTGGCCTGGTCATTGGCGACCACGGCGCTGGGGCCCATGTCGATCCTCGTGCCCTGCATCGAGGCCATGTGGGATTTCGGGTTTTCCAGGTCGAACCGGCCATCTGTCAGGTTGCGAACGACCCCCGCAAAGGCAACGGGCTCGCCATGGTGACCGTCGGTTTTGGCCCCGATCGAGAGCGTCACCTCGGCCCCCTGCCCGGCCGCGACACAGGCCTGGACCGAGGCCGGATCGTTGATTGCGGCCACGATGGACCGTCGGCCTGTTTCCAGCAGCGGGCCCAGAATGCCCGTTGCATCGCCCGGCGTGCCGCCGCCGATATTGTCGGCCGCCTCGATCAGCAGAACCGGCCCCTGGCCGGCCGGCAGCGCGTCGCATTTGCGCAAGACCATGTCGAGCGGGTCGTCGCTGGGATAGCCGGCGGCAAGGTTGGCCTCCGCGATCGCTCGCAGTTCCCTCAAGTACGCCATGGCCCGCTCTCGATCGCCGTGGGTCGCGGAGTTGAGGCTGAAGCCGCAATCCGCGATGTCGGCATAGGCATAGCCGGCCATGACATTGATGCCGACAATGTCCGGATCGGCAGCCTCGATCGCACGTGCGCGGGCCAGCACGCTCTTCATGGGCTCGTTGCCCGACCCTTGGCCCACGGGCGGCAGAACATAGGGCGTCGCGAGATGCACCTGGGTCGGATGCGGTCCCTCGAACAGGGCGCCGAGCATGGCGGCACCGCGTATGGCGGTCTCTCGGGCATCGGCATGCGGGTTTTGGCGATAGGCCGTCAGGACGGTCGAGTTGGCGGCCATCGCCTCGGAGACGTTCGCGTGCAGATCTAGAATGGCCACGATGGGGATGTCGCTCCCACGGGCCGCGAGCCGGTCCTTCAGCGCCGCCAATAAGGTGCCTTCCACATCGTCGCGCGATTGGCTGACCATGGCGCCGTGCAGCACCAGAAAGATGCCGTCGAGTGTATCCACCGTTCGCTCCAGATCGTCGAACAGCCGTGCTTCGAACAGATCAACGACCGCGTCCTCGACCAGCCCGCTCGGCATGGCGGCCATATGGACCGACGGCACCAGCGACCAGCCCTCGCCCTCAGCATGGCTGAGAAAGCCATCCATCGGCGAGCCATCCCCGCGCGTGTTGTCGATGATGTCCTGGCCGAAATTGACGATGCCCGCCTCAAAGTCGGACAGGCCGGTCGTCTCGGCGAGAAACGTGTGGGTTTCGTGGAACAGTCCGGCAACCAGGACGGTGCGGGTCACAAGCGGAGCCCCCCTGCCGCTAGGCGCGCCGTGCCGGCGCAGTCAACCAACATGGTTATCATATTAACATTATCATTCAGCCGTCAATTCGTTGTACGATCCGGCCTGGACGCCCCTCTTGGCGGCGACTGCGCAGCCTCACGAAAGGACATTTCCATGCCGGCGGCCCCGTTTCAATTCGACGCCTCATCCGCCTACTACGACGAGGCCAAATCGCTGATCGCCGGGGCGGTAAATTCCAATGTGCGGCTGGCCGGCGCGCCATTTCCCCTGTGTTTCGATCACGCCGAGGGCGCGCATCTCTTCGATATCGACGGCAACCGCTACATCGACTACGCGCTTGGCATGGGTCCCGGCATCCTAGGACACGCCCCGAGGCAGGTCTGTGACGCGGTCGCGAAGACCCTGTCGCAGGGCCAGATGTTCGCCGGGCAGCACCGCGCCGAGCTTGACCTCGCCAGGCTGCTGAACCGCCACATTCCCAGCGCGGAGATGGTGCGGGTCGGCATGACCGGGTCGGAGGCCGTGCAAGCCGCCTTGCGATTGTCGCGCGCGCATACCGGGCGGACCAAGTTCGTCAAGTTCGAAGGCCACTATCACGGCTGGTTCGACAATGTGCTGGTCAGCTACGCGCCCGATACCGCGAAGCCGGGCGAAACCTTGCCGTTGCCCCGCGCGCCGAAGCTGGAGTCCCAAGGTCAGTTGCCCAGCGTGTGCGACGACATCATCGTCTTGCCGTGGAACGATGCCGCCGCGCTCGAAGAGGTGTTGGAGTCTCACGGCCAAGAAATCGCGGCGGTGATCACCGAACCGGCGCTTTGCAACACCGGTGCCATCGCGCCGCGTCCGGGCTATCTCGAACAGATGCGCGACCTCACCACCCGCCATGGGATCGTGTTGATTTTCGACGAAGTGATCACCGGCTTTCGCCTTGGCGTCGGCGGCGCGCAGCAGCGCTTTGGCGTCACGCCCGACCTTTCGACCTTCGCCAAGGCCATGGCCGGCGGTTTTCCAGTCGCGGCGCTGGTGGGCAAGCGCGACCTGATGGAGCAGTTCGGCACCGGCGCGGTAAACCACTCGGGCACTTACAACGCCAACGTCCCCAGCATCGTCGCCTCGATCGCGACGATCGAGGCCCTGGCCGCCGACGGCGGTGCCGCCCTGTCGAGCGCGGAATCGACCGGCGAGGCGCTGATGTCCGGCCTGCGCGATCTCGCAGCCTCGGTCGGGATCAATCTCAAGGTCCAGGGCTATGGGACATGCTTCAATACGTTCTTTGCCGACACCGATGCCGTGCATGACTATCAAAGCTATCGGCTGACTGACCTTGACCGGCAGCAGGCTTTTCTCGCCGCGCTCGTCGCACGCGGCGTGCGGCCTACGAGCCGAGGCACATGGTTCGTCTCGACCGCCCATGGCGACACGGACGTGGCCGAAACCCTCACAATCGCGAAGGAGGCCCTGGCGTCGCTGACAAGCTAGCAAGGGGCTCTTTGACCTGGCCGCGGAGCGCCTTACCCGACGTCGCCATGGGGATTGTCGATCCTGGGCCAGATGTCCGGCCGCACATGTCGGTACTTCGTTTTTCTGGCGTCGCTGGGATAGACCTCACCCGCCGCGCAATAGATGATCTCCGACGCGATCTTGGAAAACGAAGCGTGGAAATGGTTGGTGGACTTCACCACCAGGATGTCGCGCTCCGAAGGCGGAATGCCGGCCATCTCGAACAGGCTGACGTCGAACGCCTGGGCACGTGTCGAATTCAGGATCACCTCGATCCCGTCGAAGCTGATCACGGCGACATCGCCGACCGGCACCAGGCTGCTGCCGAACTTCTGCTGGCCGTCGCGCACCAGCTTTTCGACCGTAACACGCCGGTCGATCGGCTGACCGCAGCCCGTCATCGACTTGGCCCCGAACCGCAGGGCGACCTCCGCTCCCGCCCCGGCCGCGAAGCACAATGCGACCGCGACGGGGTCCCAGATGGTTCCGAAGGCGATATTCGTGGCCCCGGCCGCCATGAACTCGGCAAGCAGCACCGTCGCGTCGCCCGGTGTGCCGCCGCCGGGATTGTCCCAGACATCCGCGACCACGACCGGCCCTTGTGTCGCACTCATAGCCCGGCGAACCGCTTCCGCCGGATCGGCGATCGGCATCATGGTACGGCCGCGCAAGGCGAACAGCTCATGGCCGAGATCGCGCGCCAGCGCGTCGCCCTTGGCGCGATCGTCATCCGTCACGACGATGATATGGGTTCCCATCTCGGGCACATCGCCGGCAAGAAAGCCGTGAATGACCGAGATCGACAGGATCTCGGGGTTGGCCGCCTCGATCGCCTTCAACCGATCGACAAAAGACCGCATCGGCTCCTGGCTGGTCGGGAAGATATCAATCATCCGACAGTCGAAGGTCGACATCACCGGCCGCACCAGGCCTTTCAGCGTGGCCTGGGCGATGGTCATGGCGCTCTCGGCGCAATCCACGAAGTCGGTGTGCGGAAACTCCTTGAAGGCGACGAAGAAATTCGCCGCCTGGCTTCGTTTGCGAGTCAGATGGCTGTGCGGATCGAGCGTCGCGCACACCAGCACGTCCGGGCCGACGATCGCCCGCACCCGCGCCAGCAGGTCACCCTCGGTGTCATGATAGCCATCCGCTACCATGGAACCGTGAAGCCCGAGGATCACGGCATCGACCGGCAGGGCGTCGGTAAGCTGTTGGAGGATTTCGTCGCGCAGGCTCTCGTAGGTGTGGCGATTGACGGGACCGGCCGGGTCGGCCCAGGCAGCCGTGCCCTCAAGAAAGTCCCAACCCCATTCCGCCGCCCGTTCGCGCCCGACCGTCATGACGGCCGAACACAGCGTCGGCGTCCTGGGGTGCTCACCGGGCTGCGCCAAAAGCGAGGCTTCAAACGCAAGACGGTCGACGTGGATGGGCGAGAAGGTGTTCGTCTCCGTGGCCAACACCGCGCAAAAAACACGCTTCATCGCAAGCCGGCATAGGGCAGATAGCCGGTGAACCCGGTGATCAGCCATTGGGGACCCTGCCGGCGGCAGTAATAGACCGTTTGCCAATTCAGCGTGTCCGAGCCGCCATCGGCTCGCCGGATTGCCCCATCGAACTTCTTATGGGCCAGCGCACGATCGCCGTTGATCTCGATCTCGGTAAGCCGCGTGGCACGAAAGATGGCGGCCCTCGGGTCCTCGGCGAAGCTCTGCGCGGCAAAGTCCGATGCCTGCCGCAGCCATTCGCCCCGATACGCCGCCACGGTGGGAAACGCCAGCTTCCAATCATCCGGATCGGCGCTGCGGCAGGCATCGATGCCTAGAAACGACGCATGATCGAAATCGCCATCCACAGCCGGCCAGTCCTGGCCTATAAAGGCGTCGATATCCCTCGGCACCAACATCTCCCAGATGGCATGCCGATCCTTGTCGGTCGCGAACGGATTGATGTGCGGATCGGGTTGGGCGCTGGTCATTTTGAAAGCCAGTTTCATTTCTGTTGTTTCCAGCCGATGATCACGCCTAGACTCGTGCCGGGTCAATCCAATAATGAAATTCGTTTTCATACTCACGGAGCAAAGGGCGGTTCAGTATGGCGGAGGTTTCGGCAATCAAACGGTACGGCGCTGCCAAGTCGGGCGCGGGCGGACAACAGCTTCCCTTTGCGCGCGCAGTGGAAGCGGACGGGTGGCTCTATGTCTCGGGACAGGTGCCCATGAAGGATGGCGAGATCGTGCATGGCTCGATCGTCGACGAGGCGCACCTTACCATCAAGAACGTCATCGCGATCCTGGACGAGGCCGGGTACGGCCTGGAACATGTGGTGCGGGTCGGCGTCTGGCTTGATGATCCGCGCGACTTCTGGTCCTTCAACGGCGTCTATCGCCAATATTTCTCCGAATTCCCGCCGGCGCGCGCCTGCGTGCAAGCGCGGATGATGGTCGATTGCCGCATCGAAATGGACTGCGTGGCGTTCGATCCGTCCCGGAAATAGCCATCAGCCGGCCATGCCCGAGGGTCTTGGCACAATCGATGTGGTCGCCCGTCTTCAGCAACGGGCAGACAGCCTGTCCCGGTCAGAGCGCAAGATCGCCAATATCCTGATGGAGGAGATGGATTTCACCGTCTCCGCATCGATCGTCGAGTTGGCGGACCGCGCGACGGTGTCACCGCCGACCGTCACGCGCTTTTGCCATCGGCTCGGCTGCAAGAACTTCGCCGATTTCAAACTGTCGCTCGCGCGCAGCGCGTTCGTGGGCGCGCGCTTTTATCGTGAGGAACGAAGGGCCCGGGCGCCGAGAGACATCGCCGACAACATCATCGCCAAGGCACAGTCTGCCCTCTTCGTGCTGAACGAGACGCTGGACTACCAGGCCCTGGAGGCCTCGGCACGGACGGTTGCCCGCGGGTCGGCCGTTTACGCCTTTGGTGCGGGCGGGACCTCGACCATCATCGCGCAGGAGCTGCAAAACCGATTGTTTCGCCTGGGGCTGACCGTCATCCCGTCCTCGGATCACACGATGCAGCTTATGATGGCCGCCGCCGCCGGGCCCGACGATGTCATCGTCGCCTCGTCGGTTTCCGGCCGAAACGACGAACTGGCGCGCGCGCTTTCCGTCGCGCGCGACAATGGCGTTCCGTCCATTGCCTTGACAAAGCCGGACACGATGGTTGCCGAGGCGGCGGCGCGCACGATCGCCATCGACATCGCCGAAGGCGACGATGTCCGGCGGCCATCCTCGGCGCGGTACGCCTTCCTGGCCGTCGTGGACATATTGGCCCACCTGGTCGCCTTGATGCGCCAGGATCAGGCGTCAGAGACGTTGCGCCGGATCAAACGGCAACTCGTCACCCATCGCGACGAGGATGATCGCCAGATCATGGGCGACTGACAGTGGAGTGCACCATGGCTAGGCACAGGCGAACTGATCAGCACCGTGCGAGACCCGCATCATGGATCTAGCCGTCATCACGGGGGCGGCCGGCGATATCGGTGTCGCGATTGCCGAGGCCCTGGCTGGCGCCGGCATGCAACTGGGCCTACTCGACAAGGATGGCAATGCGCTCGCCAAGGTGGTGGACAGGCTGCGAGGCGCGGGTGCCCTTGTCACCCATCACCGGTGCGACGTCACCGACCGGGCCGACATCGCCACCGCCGCGGAGCGGATTTCGACGGACGGAACGGTCAGCGTACTGGTCAACAATGCCGGCGGCATTACGTCGGCCAGCCTGCAATCGACCAGCGCCGAGGATTGGCACCGCGACATCGCGCTCAACCTCGACGCCGCCTTCATGGTCTTCAAGGTCTTTGAGGCTCCGCTGATCGAGACGTCCGGGTCCGTCGTCAATATCGCCTCGGTGAATGCCTCGGGCGTTTATGGGCACCCCGGCTACAGCTCGGCCAAGGCCGGGCTTGTGCATCTCACGGAGTTCATGGCCGTCGAGTATGGCCGCCACGGCGTTCGGGCCAACGCGGTTGCGCCGGGCACGGTGGCGACCCAGGCTTGGCAAGAGCGCGCCGAGCGGAACCCGGACGTGCTGGAAGCGGCGCGGCGATGGTATCCGCTCAAGCGGATCGCCACGCCACAGGACGTTGCGAATGCCGTGGCCTTTCTGGTCAGCCCGGCCGCAAGCGCGATCACGGGCACCTGCCTGCCCGTCGATTGCGGCCTGAGCGCCGGCACCACGGCCTTGGCGGCGACCTTCTCCCAGTCGCCGGACTTCGACGGCTAAACGACCACTTTCATTCGACTACACAATCGCCAGCGTCGTCTTCGGATCGAAGAAGTGGATCTTGGACACATCGATGTCGAGGTCCAGCCGGCTTGGATCACCGGGCAATGATTCCGAGTCCAGCCGCGCGGTGAAGCGCGAGTCGGTATGGCCCGTCTCCGCGCGCTCCTGGATCAGATCCGTGCCGATATCCACCTCCGGTGTCGGCAGGTCGAAATGCAGATACGCGTCGGGGCCAACCAGCTCCGATACCAAGACATCGACGGCCAAGCGCCCGTTCGTGGTGCCGGTCGACGGCTGTGCGAGCGAGAAGAACTCGGGCCGGACCCCCATGACCACACGCTTTCCCACATGGTCCGCCAAGGCCGGCACCGCTTTGTTGCCGCCAGGCGGCAGCGCAACGGACCAGGATGTATCGACGATCCGCGCGCATAACCCGTCGCCCGCGCTCTCGATCGTGACATACATGAAATTCATCGCTGGCGATCCGATGAAGCCGGCGACGAACATGCTGGCCGGCCGAAGATAGAGTTCTTGCGGCGACGCGATCTGTTGCAGGTTGGACTCCTCCGGCCCGTCGATGGGCTTAAGGACGGCGACCCGGTCGCCCAAAGTCATCGCCTCGACCTGATCGTGGGTGACGTAGATGGTCGTCACCCCCATGCGGGCGCGCAGCAGCTTCAACTCGGCCCGCATTTGCACGCGCAGCTTGGCATCCAGGTTCGACAGCGGCTCGTCCATCAGATAGATGGCCGGGTTGCGGACAATGGCCCTGCCCATGGCAACCCGCTGCCGCTGGCCGCCTGACAGTGCGCCCGGTTTCCTGTGGATGAGTTCGGTCAGATCAAGGGTCCGCGCGGCCTGCAGGACCTTTTCCTTGATCTCCGGCTTGGGCACTTTGCGCTGCTGCAACCCGAAGGCCATGTTCTCGTATACCGTCATATGCGGGTAGAGCGCGTAGTTCTGAAACACCATGGCGATGTCGCGATCCTTGGGGTCGACCCGCGAGACATCCTTGTCGCCCAGGAACACGCGGCCACCACTGAGGGTTTCGAGCCCCGCGATCATCCGCAACAGGGTCGACTTGCCGCAGCCCGATGGCCCGACCAGGACCAGAAACTCGCCCTCATCGACGGTGAGCGACACGTTCGCGATGGCCAAAACCTCGCCGTAGGACTTCGCGACCTGGTCCAGCGCCAAGGTGGCCATCTGCCCTGCTCCCCCGGAAACTCAGCCGAGCGCGACGGGCTGGCCGGTCGCGGCGGAGGTTTCGATCGCCGTCAGCACCCGGGTCGCCGCCAAGCCGTCCTCGACCGAGGCCAGAACCGGGGCGCCGTCCAGAACCGCGTCGGCAAAGCGCGCGATCGCCTCTTCAACAAAGCCGCCGGGGCGCCCGCCGCCCGTGGGGGTCAGGCCAAAGAGATCCCGGTACCGCAGGCCCGCACCATCGAGTTTCCGATAGGCGCCGTTGTGGGAGGAGTCGAGCTGAAGCTGTCCCTTGTCGCCGACTAGTTCGACGCGGAAATCGAAGATCTGGGGGTTGTCGTCGGACAGAATCCAACTGTTTTCCAGCGTCACCTTGGCCCCTCGCGAAAACTCCAGGATTGCCAGGTGCACATCCTCCGTATCGACGCCGCTGGCGGCCAGGATACCCGTTGACGAGACGGCGAAAACCCGCTCCACCTCGTCGGCCAGCATGAAGCGCAGCACGTCCACCGCATGGCTGCCCAAAAACCACAGGGCCGAGGACTTGTCCGACCAGCTCAGCATCTCCAACGGCACGAACTTGGTGTTCGAGAGCCGCGCCGCGCCGTGGATCGGGGCGCCGATGGCGCCGGCCTCGATGTCCTCGCGGGCTGCGGCGAAGACCGGATTCGCCCGGTTGTGGAAATCGACCATGACCACGCGGTCCGACGCGGACGCCGCCCGTTGGATCGCCTCCGCCTCTTCATCGGTCTTGGCCAGCGGCTTTTCGGTCAGCACATGTTTGCCGGCATCCAGGGCATCCAGGATGATCTGGGTATGGGTGTAGTCCGGCGTGGCGACCGATACGGCATCGATCCTGGGATCGTCCAGCAGCGCGCGGTGATCGGTAAAGACGGATCCGACACCGTGGGACGCGGCGAGCGCTTCCGCCCGCCCCGCGTCAAGGTCGCAGACCGCCAGCAGTTGCGTACGGGGCAGCGCCTTGAAGACCTTGGCGTGATGGCCGCCCCACTGACCGCCGCCGATAACCCCTATTCCAAGATCCGGTTGTGACACACTTCATCCTTTCACTGCGCCGAAGGTGAGCCCTCGGACCACGTATCTGTCGAAGACGAGAAAAATCAGCATGGGCGGCACCATGGCGACGACGGCCGCCGAGGCGATGAAACTCCAGGTCACCCCGGTCGAGGCGAAATAGTTCAGCGTGCCGATCGGCAGCGTCGCGGTCTGCTGCGACGAGAGCACCAGGGGGAAGGCCGCATTGTTCCAGGCGAACACGAAGGCAAACATCGAGGTCACGATCAGGCCCGGACGCACCAGCGGCAGCGTGATCCGCAGCATGATCACATACCAGGCGGCGCCGTCGACCCGCGCGGCCTCCTCCAACTCCCTCGGCACCTCGTCGATGAAGCTTTTCATCAGCCAGACCGAGAACGGAATGATCAGCGTCTGAAGAACCAGGATCATCGACAGGTAGGTTCCCGACAGGCCGATCTGCGTCATCAGCACGAAGTACGGGATCAGGAACGCGATCGGCGGCGCCATCAGCAGGCCGAGATACCAAAGCATGATGAACTTCTTGGATTTCATCCGATAGCGCGACAGCGCATAGGCGGCCGGGACCGAGAACGGCAGGTTGAGCAGCACCGCGCCCAAGGCCACGATCAGGCTGTTTCTTGCCTGCCTGGCGTTCGCACCCGGATCGACCAGCGTATGCCGGATCGCATCCGCCGTCGGCTCGAAGAACAGCACCGGCGGCATGGTGAACGCCGTGCCGGGTGGCCGGATGGCAAGCAGGATGAACCAGATGATCGGCCCGATGAAGAACAGCATCAGCAGGGCAAGCAAGGCGTAGATCACAAGCCGGCGCAGGGGTCTCGGGTGGTGCTCCATCTCACCACTCCCACTTGCGGAAGGCGAAGAAGATGTAGAGGCCGACAATGGCGTTGACGATGATCACCACCAGCCAGGTGGTGGCGCTGGCCATGCCGATGTTGAAGTCGATCAGCCCCTGTTGATAGAGCGTGTAGCCCAGCGTGCGCGACGAGGTGCCGGGACCGCCGCGCGTGAGGACCAGAACCAGATCGAAGGTATTGAAAAGCTGCATGAAGCGCAGGATCAGGATGATCAGCGCCGTGCGCATGACAAACGGAAACTTGATCCGCCAGAACATCACCCAGGCCGAAGCGCCGTCCAATCGCGCCGCCTCCAAAAGGCTGACCGGCACGGACAGCAGCCCGGCATAGAGAATGATCGCGAAGAACGGCGTCCACTGCCAGACATCGGCGATCAGGATCGCCAACAGCGCAGTGTTGGTGCTGCCCAGGATGCCCTGCGCCGGCAGGTCCAGGCCGATCGACGCCATCAGCCAGGTGATGATGCCGCCTTGCGGGTCGTACATATAGCGAAACAGGAACCCCACCACGATGGGCGCGATCGTGGTCGGCATGATCAGGAGCGCGCGCGCGACGCTCATGCCCCTCAGCCTCGTGCTCAGCAACAGGGCGATGGCCAGCCCGAACGCGAATTCCAAGGCCGTGCCGCTGAATGTGAGCACCAGCGTGTTGATCAACGAGTTGAGAAAGGCCGGGCTTGCCAGCACCATCTGGTAGTTGGCGAAGCCGACGAAACCCACGGGCGTTGCGCTGGTCTGAAGATTCCAGAAGTAGAAGCTGTTCTTGAGCGCGAACACCAGCGGGTAGGCGATCAGGCCCAACAGCAGGATGATCGATGGCGCGACCAGCAGGTACGGCAGATACGCCATCAGTGTCCGCCGCCCGGGAGGCGCGGCCGCGGTGACCTGCATCGTCGCCATGGTCTACGTTTCTAGCGCCAACTCGCGATCCCCAGGGAGAAAGCTCCTCCGGGGATCGCAAACACTATCAGATCGCGCGCTACGCCAGGCGGTTGATCAGTTCGACGGTCGCTTCCGGCGTGTCGTCGAAGCTGGGCAGGCTGTACGGGATGAGGAAGTTGCCGCGCAGCGTGTTGAGGAACAGGTCATCCATGGTCGACAGGGCCTCCTCGGCCGTCTGCTGGCCGATCAGAACCTTGTTCAGCTCAAGCCCCATGATGCCTTCCAGGGTCGTGTAGACCGGCGCCGGCGGCCGGGCGATCTTGCCATTGCCCTGCGCCAGCATCCCCGCCTGGGTGCCGAGATAGGGGTAGATCGCGGTGAGATCACTGTCGTCGTAGAGCGACCGTCTGGCGAAGTCCGAGAACTGATAGTTATAGGTATCGACCAGCCCCATGGCCTTCTGCGTCGCCGCCGAGGTCGACCATTTCAGGAACTCCCAGGCCGCATCGGCCTTCTCCGTCGTCGACGGAATGCCGAAGCTCCAGCCGCCCAGGCTGATCACCTGCGGTGTCGACCCGGCGACCGGCAAGGGCGCGATGCCGTAATCGTCGGCGACGACCGACGGTTCGCCGGTCATGTAGCCATTGTTCTTGATCAGATAGAAATACGGCGTCCACCAGTAGAACATGCCGATATCGCCGGTCGAGAACCGGGTGCCGGCATCGAACCAGAGATAGTTGATGGCCTCGGGCGGCGACAGATCGTAGAGCCGGGCATATTGGTCGACGGCCGCCATCATCTCCGGCGAGTTGATGGTCGGCGTGAAGTCCCATTCCGGACTGGCCGGGAAGTCGGCGAACCAGCGCGCGCCATAGCTCGCGGCGGCCTGCGTGAACATGTGAACGATCGGCGTCGGCTGGGACCCGCAGATCACGGTGCCGAACATGTCCGTGCCGTTCACGTTCTGGCCGTTCATGGCCGCGATCGTGTCGGTATAGGCATCCCAGGTCCACGAGCCGGTGGCGTCCGGTATGTCCAGACCGAGCTGATCGGCGACCGATCGGCGGTACATCACGCCTTGGGCGTAGGCCGCGACCGGCAGTGTCGCCAGATGCCCGCGCCAGGTGTTGAGCGAGTACAGCACCTCCGGCATGAAATCCGTGATGTCCAGATCCGCATCGCCGGCGGCAAACTCGTCCAGCGGCCTGATCCAGCCATTGTCGATGTATTGGCCGGTCCACATCTGGTCGACCGTGACCACATCCGCGTCGCTCGTGTTGGAAACGAAGGACGTCACCAGCCTGGCCTGCATCGCGTCATAGGACAGCGATTCCAGTTCGACATCGATGCCGGTCTGGTCGGTGAAGTCGCCGATCACATCGCGCAGGGCGAAGAAGAACGGGTCTTCGACCGAAAGGACGCGGATCGTTGTTGCATTGCCCTGTGCATAGGCGGGCGCCCTGCCTCCCAGGCCAAGACTATAGGCAGCCGCACCGGCGGTCGTGCCGATCGTGGTCTTCAAGACTTGCCGACGCGACACGCCGCTTGAACGCATTTTCATGGGTGTACCTCCGTTGCATGACCTTGCCGGCCGCTTACGGGGGCATGAAGACCGTCTCCCGCCCCGGCGGCTTCACTTATTTGTTTGTGAGTCGCACATACTTATTTCTTTGTCAATTCGCTTGCCTGGGGCCAAGTTGGTTTGATGGTTGCGACAGCGGCGCCAGGAATGAGAATCGAGGTGCTGGAGAGCACTGGAGCGGATGATTGTAAGAACACGTAGAACACCCGATACACAGATGACCCGGCGGGCCGGCCCTGTTGGGGCGGCATCGCACGGCCCCTCGCCCCACAAGGATACGTTCGATCTGGTCTCCGCCTCGCGGATCGGCGAGGCTAACAAGCGGCGGGTCTTGCAGACCCTTTTTGATCTCGGGCCGACAAGTCGGGCCGATCTCGCCCGCCTGTCGGGAACCAACCGCACGACGATTTCCGGCATCGTGCAGCCCCTGCTCGACAACGGTCTTTTGGTGGAGGAAGCGCCCAGAGAGCACAAATCGGTCGGCAAGCCGCCGCGCCCGCTATGGTTTTCGCCGGATGCGGCGCCCGTGTGCGCGGTTACCCTGATGCCCAATCGCGTGCAGTCGGCCATGGTCTCGATCACCGGGGAAATTCAGCAGGTCAAGGAAGTGAAGACCTATGGCAAGGATACCTCGCGAGAGGAGTTCATAACCGCGCTTAAGACTTGCATTGGCGCTTCCCTCGCCTCCGCGGCTCGCCAACCGTTGGGGATCGGTATTGCGGTCGGCGGCATGGTCGACATGGCGCAGGGCGATATTGTCGCCATGAATCTCGCCCCGGCACTGTCGGGCCTGGAACTTGCCCGCCTGATCGAAAACGCGTTCGACCTGCCCACGATCATCGATCACCACCCCCGCGCCATCCTGCTGGGCGAGCGATGGTTCGGACAGGGCCGCGGCCTGAAGAACTTCGCGGTCATCTACACCGGCGAAGTGTTGGGCTGCGCCCTTTATCTCAACGACGAGCTGTTCCGGGGGCCGCTCGGCTCCGGCGGCGAGCTGGGCCACATCATCGTGGATATGGACGGCGCGCAATGCACCTGCGGCAAGCATGGCTGTTGGGAGACGATCGCGACCCTGCCCTGGCTTCGCCAAACGGCGGCGGCAATGGGTATCCCCGATGCTGACCGTCTCGACACGCAAAGGCTGTGCGAACTGGCTGAGGAAGGCGACCCGTCGGCCACCGAATTGATGAACCGATATGCCCGAAACCTCGCGGTCGGGATCGCCAATCTTCAAACCCTGCTGATGCCGAGCGACTTCATCCTCTATGGCGACATCATAAACGGCAGCGTCCGTCTACACGATCGGATCGAAGCCGACGTGAAGCTGTTATCCCCCCGGCATCCCGGCGGCAAACGGCATGTCGTTTGCGGATCTGAAGAGGAAAAAACGACGCTTCGAGGTGCTGCCGGCCTGGTGATCTCCAAACAGCTTCAGATCAAGTATTAGCCGCCCGGCCGTCGAGTTTCTGGAAAAGGTCGGTTGCGCGCTGCGGCCCGGCGCAGACGACCAGAATACGGGCGTCACCAGGGCCGTTGGGCAGATAGAGATGCGGCCGACCGCTGTCGAAATAGGCATTCTCGCCCTCCGACAATATCAGCGGCTCATGTCCCTTGAAGAGGATTCGCACCTCGCCTCGAAGCACATGCACGAACTCCTGACCTTCGTGGGCGATGTACTGGTCCAGGTTGCGGCTGCGGCTTGCGGTCAGCGTGGCAAGAACCGGAACCATCGATTTGCCGAAGACCTCCGGAAACAGCATCTCCAGATCGTAATTGTCGGTCGCGTGCGGTACGAATTCGCCGCCCCGCGCGGCCTTGACCAGCCCCGTCTCCATCCGCTCGCCTTCAGCGAACAGCGCGCCGATATCCAGGCCCAGACAATCGGCCAACTGACTGAAACGGTCATAGCCCAAGGACGACAGTCCGCGTTCGACTTTCGACAGCGTACCGATGGAGATGCCGGAACGCTCCGCGACCTCAGCGAGCGTCAGAAGCTGCTCCCGACGAATCGCCCTGAGGCGCTCGCCCATACGGTTGCGCCAGCGCACCGGGTCCTCGCGGGCAATCGCTTCGCTGCTCATGGAACCATGCTAATGCCCCGTTGAACCCATTTCCACCCGCTTCACCCAGGTTTGTTTTCTTATTCGAAAAAGGCTGATAAGGAGGAGCCGGAGGTCTCCATAGCTCGGGCCCGTTATTCACTATCGAGGCATGTCGGTGACAGACTGCGAAATTGCCGTTGTCGGAGGCGGCATCGCCGGCGCATCCATCGCCAGCGCTTTGGTAGAACACCTGGCGGCGGGCGCGGTCTGCGTTCTGGAGATGGAGGATAGTCCCGGCTATCACACGACCGGACGTTCCGCAGCGCTGTTTTCGAAAACGTATGGGCCCGCGCCGGTTCGCGCCCTGTCACGCGCGTCCGAGCACTTTTTCAAACACCCCCCGGACGGGTTTTCCGACTATCCGCTGCTCGCTCCGCGAGGAATGCTGGTCACCGCTCGGCAGGATCAGGAAGACGCCTTGTCGCGAATGGTCGAAGAGCTGGCGCCTTCGGAACATGTCCAAGTGATTACGGAGCCGCAGGCGCGCCAGCTTTGCCCGCTCCTGCGCCGGGGATATGCGACGCGGTTCCTGTGGGATGATCACGCGCAGGACATCGACGTCCACGCGCTTCACCAGGGTTTTCTGCGCCGCGTCCGCGCCTGCGGCGGCTCGCTCTGGTGCAATGCCGAGGTGACCGCCATCGCGCGCGATGGCCATGGCTGGCAGATCGAGACGACCGCCGGCGATGTGCGGGCCGGCCTTATCGTCAATGCGGCGGGAGCGTGGGCCGATGAGATTGCGCGACTGGCTGGCGCTGTGCCCGTCGGTCTCCGGCCTTTGCGGCGTTCGGCCGCCATCATCCGCGCGCCGGCCGGCATCGACCTGTCGGCGATGCGCATGGTCATTGACGTCGAAGAGCAGTTTTACCTTAAGCCGGAAGCGGGAACGCTGCTGATCTCACCGGCCGACGAAACCCTGTCGGAACCCTGCGACGCACAGCCGGACGAACTCGACATCGCCCTCTCGGTCGACCGCATCGAACGTGCCTTCGAACTGCGGGTACGGCGGATCGAGCGGAAGTGGGCCGGCTTGCGCAGCTTCGTGGCGGACGGCGTCCCCGTTGCGGGGTTCGATCCCGAGATCGACGGCTTTTTCTGGCTCGCCGGTCAGGGCGGATACGGAATCCAGACCGCTCCGGCCCTTGGTCAGTTGGCTGCGGCGCTCGTCCTGGGACATCCGCCGGCATCAGATTTCACCGACAACGGCGTCATTGAGACCGATTTTTCGCCCGGTAGATTGTCACGGGCGATGTGACGGCCGCTGCCTGAATGCCGGCAGGCCACGGAACCCCGACTTTTAGGAATTTCACAATACGAAAAAATTCGGTTGCAGTTTTCTATACCGCGCATCAGTTTCATCCTAGCGCGGCGGCGATGGCGCGTGATTGCCGGAAACGGGGGGGACCGGAAAAACATGGCGTTGTTCATTGCTGGTTTTGCGACCGAGTCGAACACCTTTTCACCGCTCCCAACCGGTTCGGCGAGTTTCTATGGCGAGACCTTTCGCCGTCGCGATGCCAGTCTGGACGAGACCGCGCCGTGGACGGCCGCTCAGCGTGTCTGGCGTCAGCGCGCCGCTGCCGAAGGCATGGATGTCGTGGAGAGTGTCAGCGCGTTCGCCCAGCCGGCCGGGCGCACGGTCCGCGCTGTCTACGAAGAACTGCGTGCCACCGTCCTTGCCGATCTTCAGGCGGCGATGCCTGTGGATGCCGTGTGCCTGGCGCTTCACGGTGCCATGGCGGCCGAGGGCTACGATGATTGCGAAGGCGACCTGATTGCCGCGATCCGGGCGATGGTCGGCCCCGATGTGCCCATCGGCGTGGAACTGGATCTGCACTGCCATCTCACCGAGAAGATGGTCGAAAACGCGACCGTGATCGTGACGTACAAGGAGTATCCGCACACCGATATCGCCGATCGCGCCGGCGAGATCTTCGACCTCGTCATCGGCGTCGCGCGCGGGCAGATCCGACCGGTCATGGCGCTGCACGATCTGCGGATGATCGGGGTCTGGCGCACCAGTGCGCCTCCCATGCGCCGGTTCGTGGAGCGCATGCAGGCGCTTGAGGGCGAGGACAGCATCCTATCGGTCTCCTTCGGGCACGGCTTCCCGTGGGCCGACGTCGCCGATGTCGGGGCCAGGATGCTGGTCATTGCCGATGGCGACACGGAACGCGCCGCCGCGGTCGCGCGCACGCTTGGCGACGAAATCTGGCGGATGCGCGACGAGGTCGCCACATCCTACCTCAGCCCGGATGCGGCGATCGATCAGGCACTTGCAGTACCCCGGGGACCGGTGGTGATCGCCGATGTCGCCGACAATGCGGGCGGCGGCGCGCCGAGCGACAGTTCCTTCGTGCTTGAAAGCCTCGTCGAACGCGGCGTCGACGGCGCGGTGCTCGGCTATATATGGGATCCGCTGTCGGTCTCGCTTTGCCGTGAAGCCGGCGAAGGCGCGAAGCTGGATTTGCGCCTTTGCGGCAAGCTCGGCCCGGCCTCCGGCCAGCCGATCGACCTTGCCGTCGAGGTTCGGCGCCTGGCGGCCAACCATGGGCAGACAGGGCTTGGCAAGACCCCCTCTCCGTTGGGCGACAGCGCCTGGGTTCGCGCTGGCGGTATCGACCTCGTCCTGACAAGCCTGCGCGCTCAGCCCTTCTATCCCGACGGCTTTACCGATCTCGGCATAACCCTCCACGACAAGCGGATCATCGTCGTTAAGTCGATGCAGCACTTCATGGCGGGGTTCGGGGCACTTGCGTCGGACGTGCTGTATGTCACGACGCCGGGCGCCATTCCGCCCGAATTCGACGGCCTGCCCTACACCAAGCGTTCCGGGCCGTTCTGGCCGAAAGTTGCCGACCCTTTCGCCGCTTGAGGAGACCGTCCGTGGGAATTGCCAAGGATATCGAGGCCCAGATCGACGACCAGATCAAGGCGCATGTCGAGGGGCTCGACCAACCGGCGGCGCCAGGCGTCGCGATCAGCGTGACCAAGGACGGCAAGGAGATCTTCGCCGACTGTTACGGTCTTGCCGAGATCAATCACGCCGTACCCGTTTCACGCGACACGGTGATGCGGATCGGCTCGCAGACCAAGCAGTTTACCGTGCTGCTCATCCTGATGCTGGAAGCGGACGGCAAGCTGTCACTGGAGGATCCGCTACGCGATCATCTTCCCTGGCTGCCCGAAGTGGCAGAGCCGGTGAAGCTTGTCCACCTGGCGGCCAATATGAGTGGCTTCCGGGACTTCCTCGAAGCGATGGCGTTTTCGGGACGCTCGATCTTCTCACAGTCCGAGCGCCAGACCGCGCGCGATGCGCTGGCACGCCAGGACGCCCTGAACTTCGAACCGGGATCGGCGATGATCTACTCCAACAGCGGGTTTCTCCTGCTGTCGGACATCATCGAAAAGCTCGAAGATGCCAGCTTCGACGAGGTCCTCAAGCGGCGGATCACGGGACCGCTGGGCATGTCGGACACCCATCTGATGGTACGCGACGGCGAGGCACGCGAGCGTCTCGCAGCGCACTACACCCTCCAAGACGGCAGTTGGCGGCAGGCCGCGTGGGGTGTGCCGCTGGGCGGCGAAGGCGGCATGATCTCCACGCTCAACGACATGTGCCTCTGGCAGCGCGCTCTGGAAAGCGGCGATACGCCGTGGGCCAGCCTTTGGCGGCGGATGGAGACGCCGGCTGTCTATCGCAACCGTGAAACGGCGCCCTATGGTCTGGGACTGGTGGTTGGAGATTACCGGGGCCGCCTCGCGATCGGTCATGGCGGCTCGGTCGCCGGTGGTCGGTCGGAATCCATGCGTTTTCCCGACGATGGGCTGGGCATCGTCATCCAGGCCAATCACGATCAGATTGCAACGTTCTCGCTGGCGCGACGCATCGCGGACGTGGTGTTCGGCGACACGCCTCCCGTAGCCGACATACCGGCGGCGGCCGGGTTTTACAGGCAGGAGAACGGGAACGGGGTTTTCGAGATCATCAAGCGCGATGAAGGGAGTTTTCTGCGCAGCCCGGATGGAGAACTGCCGCTGCTCGCGGAACCGGACGGTCGCTTCAAGCCAGAGCGAGGAATTGCCGACCTGCTGCTGTCGCCGCGACCGGACGGGTCGCTGGATGGCCTGTGGTGCGGCGCGCCGCGACGATTTCGCAAGCTGGAACCGTGCAAGGCCGATCGCTCGCTTTCGGGACGATACGTCAACCATGCGCAAGGGATCGATGCCATCATCGAGGGCGAGACCGGCCATGCGCAGCTTCGCTTGCGCTCCGACCTGGGCGTGCTCGACGGCAGCATCGAGCCGCTGGATCGGGATATCTGGCTGATGCGTCCCGATGGGCAGCGTCCCGACGGTGGCTCAGATTGGATCGCGGCCCTGACTGCCACGTCGTCCGGCTTCGTTCTGGACAGCGAACGGACGCGCGGTTTAGCATTCGAAAAACAATAAAATTACTAATTCTCAGCACCCGGCGTGATCACAGACGCGCGGGCAGTGCCGAAGACCGAAATCGCCCCCGAACAGGGCCTCAACGAGGGAGTACGATATGTCCTTGAGTGATCTGTCCCCCCATGCCTTTGACCGGCTGGCACGCGAGTATCTAAAGAAGAATGCGATCTCGCGGCGCGGCGTTATGGTCGGCGCGGCGGCGATGGCCGGCGCCATGAGCCTGGGCCGCCCCGGCTTTGCCAGCGAGGCCACGAGCGGCGGCACCTTGCGCGTCGGCCGCGCCGAGGAGCCCGACACGCTGGACCCCCACAAGACGACCCTTTCGGTGTCGTCGATGACCATGGACCAGATCTACGAGCCCCTCACCCGCCGCGATTTCGACAACAACGTGGTGCCGGGACTGGCCGAGAGTTGGGAGTTCAGCAACGGCAACCGGACGCTCACCTTCAGGCTCAAACCGGGTGCCATGTTCCAGGACGGCACCCCGCTCGATGCCGAGGCGGTGGCCTGGACGGTCGCGCGCCATCTCGATCCGGCGACGGAGTCGACCAGCCTGTTCTTCATCGGTCCTCTGGATCATGCCGAAGCGATCGACCCGGTGACGGTCGCCTATCACTACACAGAACCCTTCGTGCCCGTCTGGGTGGGCCTGACGCTTGGCTACACCGCCCCGATTTCCCGCGCGGCGGTCGAAGAGAGGGGCGACCGGTTCGGCCGCGAACCTGTGGGCGGCGGTCCCTTCCGGCTGGTGTCGTGGTCGCCCGATCGCGGCATGCGACTGGAAAGGTTCGAAGAGTATACGGTCAATCCCCAGCCCCATGTCGATGCCATCGAGTTCATCCACTATCCGGAGGACTCGACCCGCCTGGCTGCGCTGGAAACCGGCGAGATCAACGCGGTCTATTTCGGTGCGTCGGTGCCGCTGGACGCCGTCAGCCGCCTGCGCCGGAACGACGAACTGGATCTGCAGGAGCGGCCCGCCCAGATGATGCGGACGCTTATCTTCAACCAGAGCATGCCGCCTTTCGACAATCTCGAAGTGCGCCAGGCGTTCAGCCACGCCATCGATCAGGAACGCCTGATCGCCTTCGCGCTCGATGGTCACGCGGTCCCGGCGCACTCGCCCATAGCCTCGTCGATCCCGGGGTTCGACCCGGCCACCGTGGACATGGGTTACGGCTACGACCCCGACCGTGCCCGCGAGCTTCTCGCCAGGAACGGTCTGGCGGAGGATTTCGAATGCACGCTGATCTGCAACGATACCCCCGTCATCCGGCGCTCGGCGGAGGTCGTGCAGGCCCAGCTTCGCGAAGTAGGCGTCTCGGTTTCGATCGAAAGCCTGCCCATCGCGCAGTGGTCCGCGCTTTCGTCCCAGGGCGGGCACCACATTTCGCTCAGCACCTATACCTATCCCGACGCGGACATCGTCTTCCCGGCGATCCATACGTCCGGCGCGCTGAACCGCATGTTCGTGACCTACCCCGAACTCGACGAGATGATCGAACGCCAGCGTGTGACGGCGGACCCCGATGAGCGGCAGCAGATCCTTAACAGCATCCAGGAGTTCGTGCTGACCGGGGCGCACTGGAAGCCGCTGTTCGAGCCCTTGAACTTTGCCGTCTTCGCCAACGAGGTCCAGAACGCCCGGCTAAAATCGGGTGGCGATGTGCTGCTGAGCGAACTCTGGATCGAATAGGGAGCGGCCGGAAGACATGCTGCGCATGGTGGCCGCCCGGCTGTTCCATGCCGTCGTCGTCTTGATGGGGGTGACCCTGGTGGTCGCCTCGCTGGTCAAGGTGGTGCCCGGGGACCCGGTGGACGTGATCGCCGCCGGCAATCCGGGCATGACGTTGGAGGACATGTCGCGCCTGCGCGAGGAAATGGGGCTGACCCGGCCCGTGTCCGAGCAGTTCCTGATTTACCTGACCTCCGCCGTGCGCGGCGACCTGGGCGTTTCCATCCGTCAGGGCGTGCCGACGGCGGAACTCATCTGGGAACGGCTGCCGGCCACTCTGGAGCTGGCGTTCTGGGCGATATTGCTGGCCATCATGCTCGCCGTGCCGCTCGGCATCGTCACGTCGCTCAGGCGCAACAGCGCCCTGGACTATGCCGGCACCTTCGTCGCCGTCCTCGGCGTTTCGGTGCCCGGCTTTCTGGTCGGCGTGCTGACGATCCTTCTGTTTTCGGTCCAGCTTGGTTGGCTGCCCGCCTCCGGCTTCCGCGGCTCTGCCCTGGTGGCGGGGGGCCAGGCACTGGCCCAATGGGACGGGTCGATATTCTGGTCCGCCGCGCGCCATTACATATTGCCGGCGGTTTCGCTGGCCCTGGTTCTCGTCGCGATCAACACGCGCCTCATCCGCTCGTCGATGCTGGAGGTGCTGCAACAGGATTTCGTGACGTTCGCGACCGCCAAGGGCGTCCCGCGCCCGGTGGTGATCCTGCGCCATGCCTTCCGCAACGCGCTTCTGCCGGTCGTCACGGCGGTCGGCCTGCAGCTCGGCACGCTCCTGTCGGGCACCATTGTGGTCGAGACCGTCTTCGCATGGCCCGGGATCGGACGTCTTGCGGTCGATGCGATCCATTGGCGCGACTATCCCGTCATTCAGGCGGTGGTGCTGGTGTCCGCGGTCCTGTTCATCGGGCTCAACCTGCTTATCGACCTCTTCTACAGGGTCATCGACCCCAGATTGCGCCATGACTGACGCCGCCCCCGCCCCCGGCCTGGCCGAGCGCCGCTTCATGCCCGCCCTTTGGGCAAGCCCGAAGGGGCTGACCGGCGCGGCGCTGATCGTGACCGTGGTGCTGTGCGCCGTGCTTGCGCCGGTCGTTGCACCGCACGATCCGGCTCAGCAAATGCTGGAATGGCGCTTTGCGTCGCCGGCCTGGGCGGAGGGGGGCAGCCTCACCAACCTGCTCGGCGGCGACAATCTCGGGCGGGACATCTTCAGCCGCATGGTCGTCGGCGCGCAGGCATCGGTGACCATCGCGCTTATCGTGGTGACGATCGCGCTTGTCGTCGGTTCGCTGTTGGGGGGCCTTGCGGGTTACTATGGCGGCTGGATCGACGCCATCATCATGCGGCTGGTCGATTTCCAGCTCGCGTTCCCGTTCCTGCTGCTGGCGCTGATCTTCATGGCCATTCTCGGACCGGGCTTCAACACGCTGGTCCTGGCGCTGTCCTTCGCGCTCTGGATCAATTTCGCGCGGATTGTGCGCAGCGAGGCGATGCGCATACGCCAGCTTGAATACGTCGCCGCCGCGCACACGATGGGTGTGCCGAACTGGCGGATCATCTTCGGGCATGTGCTGCCGAACGTGCTGCCCGCGATGCTGGTCCTGGCGACGCTGGATGTCGCCCTCGTCATCATCGCCGAGGCGGCCTTGAGCTTTCTCGGTTTGGGCCTGCAACCTCCCGTGCCGTCCTGGGGCCTGATGATCTCCGAAGGGCGCGACTTTCTTTACGACGCGCCGTGGATGGTCATCGGTCCCGCAATCGCGGTGGTGATCGCGTCGGTGGGTATCAATCTGTTCGGAGATTTTCTCAGGGATTACTTCGACCCGCGGCTGGAAGGCATTTGAGCCGATGAGCCAAGGGCCGCTGATGACCCTGGAGAAGCTGGTCGTCGAGTATCCCTCGCGGCGCGGCCCCGTCCGTGCGGTGGACGGCATCTCGCTTTCTCTGGAGCGCGGCTCGGTGGTCGGCATCGTCGGCGAGAGCGGATCCGGCAAGTCGACCGTTGGCCACGCCATCATGGGGCTGACGCGGGCCTCGAATGCCTCCGTGGACGGCGTATTGCGGTTCGGCGACACCAATCTTCTGTCGCTTTCCGAGTCCGCTTGGCGGCGCCTGCGCGGGGCGAAGATGTCGATGGTCTTCCAGGATGCGATGTCGACGCTCAATCCGGTCATGCGCATCGGCGACCAGATTGCCGAGGTCTTCCGTTGGCACCGCCCGGGAATGCCGCGCCGGGAACGATACGCGCGGACACTCGACCTGCTCAAACGCGTCGGCATTCACGAAGCGGATCGGCGCATGTCGGCCTATCCGCACGAGCTTTCCGGCGGGATGCGCCAGCGCGCGGTGATCGCGGCGGCGATCGCGCTTGAGCCGGACCTGATCATTGCGGATGAGCCGACGACGGCCCTCGATGTGACCGTCCAGGCCCAGATCCTCGATCTGCTGCGCGGCCTGATCCGGGAAAACAACACGGCCCTCGTCTTCATCAGCCATGACATGGGCGTGATTTCGGACATTTCCGAACGCGTGGCGGTGATGAAGGATGGCAGTATCGTCGAGCAGGGCAAGACGGCCGAGATCATGCGCGCGCCCACCCATCCCTATACGCGGCAGTTGCTCGATGCCAGACCGGAGTTCGGTCGCGGTCATGCGGCCGCCGCGCCCGACCGTGCATCGGCAGCGTCCGCCAAGGCGCTGCTTGAGATCCGCAACCTGTCGGTAGAGTTCGCTTTGCCGACCGGGCTGTTCGAAAAGGCCCGGAAGATGCGGGCCGTGGATGATGTCAGCTTCACGATCCATGAGGGCGAGGCCCTTGGTCTTGTCGGCGAAAGCGGTTCGGGCAAGTCGACGATCGGCCGTGTCGTGGCACGGCTGGTCCGGCCGACATCGGGGTCGGTGGTCTTTGCCGGCGATGATTGGCTGGCGATGAAAGGTGCCGCGCTCGTCCGGCGTCGGCGTGCCGTTCAGATCGTCTTCCAGAGCCCCTATTCGTCACTCGATCCGCGCTGGCGAATCGTCGACATTTTGGGCGAGCCGCTGCGCAGCTACGAGGTGCTGAGCAAGACCGAGGTCCAGCGCCGGGCGGCCGAGTTGATGGAAAGGGTCGGGCTCGATCCCAACTGGCTGGAGCGTTACCCCCATCAGTTTTCCGGGGGGCAGCGGCAGCGCATCGCGATCGCGCGCGCGCTGGCTTTGAAGCCGCGCCTGCTGATCGCCGATGAACCGGTCTCCGCGCTCGACGTCTCGAGCCAGGCCCAGATCCTCGACCTGCTGAACGACATCCGGGCCCAGACGGGGCTCGCCATGCTGTTCATTTCGCACGATCTGTCGGTGATCGACCAGCTATGTGAAACAGTCGCCGTCCTCGAAAAGGGAAAACTGGCCGATTTCGGCCCGACCTATGAGGTCTTTCGCCATTCGAGCAGCCCTTACACAAGGGCGCTTATCAGCGCGGTACCGGGACACAACCGGATCGCCGCGACGAACGAGGCAGTCGAACATGGCCAGCCAGCGGCCTAAGACAACGCCACCGGTTCTGCCGATCGGTCCTATACCGACCAGCCCGTAGTTCCCTTTTGGAATTGAGAGTTTGGTTGCGGGGGCTCGCAGCCAACTTTGTGCAGTATTCTCAGCGATGGGGTTCATCCCGCCGCGATACCCTGATCCTGCAATGGCTTAGGTGCGAGGACAACCCTTAGCCAAAGCCTGGAGTTGGAGTAATGGGATGGTCTGCTCCTCTGCGAGGACCGGCTAGTTTACCGGTCACGATAGGCAGAGAGGAGCATAAGATGTCCGTATCGGTGATTGGGATTGATCTTGGGAAGACCGTTTGCAGCGTTGCTGGTCTGGATGAAGCCGGTGCGGTCGTTCTGCGGCAGCGCGTGAAGAGGTGGCGGCTTCTGATGTTTCTTGAAGAGTTGGCGCCATGCGTCGTGGCGATGGAGGCTTGCTGCGGAGCGCACCATGTGGCGCGTACTTGCGCCGAGATGGGGCATGAGGCGCGGCTAATGCCGGCGCATTACGTGCGGCCTTACGTGAAAGTCCACAAGAACGACGACCCGCTGTCAATTAGGGAGACAGTCACGCCCTTGCTGCCGCCCGGCGCGAAGGCGCCCGCACCGCCGGCGGGCCGGCGCCGTGCAAGCCGGAATAGGCCCGACCCCGACACGCTTACAGGAAGAAGAAGTCATCGATCGCAAGCGACGCGACGCCGCTGAGTTCGATGGAGAGGGTCGACCCGCTGCTCGCCGTCAGATCGAACGTCAGGCCGCTGCCATCCACCGTCACGCTCGCGTCATTGCCGTCTAGTAGATCATCGCCGTTAGTGTCCAGATCGTCGAACGTCACGCCGAACCCGACCAGTTGGATGACATCCGAACCGGCGCTGAAATCGGTAATCTCGTCGATCTGGTCGATAAAGGTAAGCACTTGGCTATCGTTGAAGACGAAAATGTCGGCATCGGGCCCGCCGGTCAAAATGTCGTTCCCGCTGCCGCCATTCAACTCGTCCAAGCCGGCGCCACCGGACAGCACGTCGTCATCGGCCAGACCGCTGATCGCATCGTTGCCGGTGGTGCCGTTGAGCGTGTCCGCGCCCGACGTGCCGACGATCGAGTTACGAGGTGCGATGACGGTCACCGTGACCGTCGCCGTATCCGAACCGCTGTTGCCGTCGGAGACCGTATAGGTGAACGTGTCCGTCCCGATGAACCCGACGTCGGGCGTATAGGTCAGCGTGTCGTCGGTGAGATCTCCCGGCGTGCCGTTGTCGTTGCGGGTCACGACGCCGTCCGATCCGGTCGTGAACGAGTCAAGTGACAACGGGTCGCCCTCGACATCGCTGTCGTTCGTCATCACGTCGATCTCGAGAGCCACGTTCTGGATCGCAATTCTCGCATCGTCCGCTGCCACCGGCGGGACGTTGGCGGTCGTGAAGGCCTGGCCGTAGATGATGTAGCTCTCGCCGGAAGCGCTGCCGTTCGGATCGCCCTCCCACACGCCGACGATCAGATCGTCATAGCCGTCGTCGTTGACGTCGCCAGCCGCGCTCACCGAGCGGCCGGCATTGTCGTCGGCGTCGATACCTTCGATGACGAAACCGCCGATGCCCAGAGAGATCTCCGACAACTCCACCGCCTCGCCGTCGGCCTTGCCGAACACCACGTAACTCTCGCCAGCGCCGCTGACGCCGTTGGGATCGGCGTAAGGCGCGCCGACAATCAGGTCGGCTAGGCCGTCGCCGTTGACGTCGCCCGCGCCGCTGACAGACCAGCCCGAATTGTCGTCGCTATCGATGCCGTTGATGACGAAGCCGCCGCTGCCGGCCGCGACATCGGAAAGTTCGATCGGATTGGAGTCGCCGGATTTGCCGAACACAACATAGCTCTCGCCGGACCCGCTGCCGTTCGGATCGGCCCGGCGCGCACCGATTACGAGGTCGGCCAGGCCATCGCCGTTGACATCGCCCGCGCCGCTCACAGACCAGCCCGAATCGTCGTTGCTATCGATGCCGTTGATGACAAAACCCCCGCTGCCGGCCGCAACATCAGAGAGCTCGACACTACCGGTATCCGTCTTGCCGAACACGACATAGCTCTCGCCGGCGTTAACGGCGCCGCCCGGATCACCGTTATCGGCGCCGACAATAAGGTCGGCCAGACCGTCGCCGTTGACGTCGCCCGCGCCGCTCACGGATCCGCCGGACTGGTCGCCGCTCGACGCGCCATTGATGACAAAGCCGCCCGTGCCGGACGCGACGTCCGACAGTTCGATCGGGCCCGGGCCCAGATCGGTCGCGCCGAACACCACATAGCTCTCGCCCGCGCCGCTGTCACCGCTAGGATCTGCGGCCGGTGCGCCGACAACAACGTCGTCAATGCCGTCGCCGTTGACGTCGCCAGCTGAGCTCACCGAAAAGCCGGAAAAGTCACTGGCGTCGGCGCCATTGATGACAAAGCCGCCACTGCCCGCCGCGACGTCGGACAAAGCCACCGCGTTCGTATTGGCCGACTTGCCGAACACAACATAACTCTCACCGGACGAGTCGCTGTTGTTGGCCCCCACGATCAGATCGTCCAGACCGTCGCCGTTGACGTCGCCCGCACCGCTCACAGATCTGCCGGACTGGTCGGCGCCCGACGCGCCATTGATGACAAAGCCGCCCGTGCCGTTCGCGATATCCGATAGCTCGATCGGGCCGCCGCCCAGGTCGGTCTTGCCGAATACGACGTAGCTCTCGCCAGCGCCCCCGTCCGCAGCCGACGCGCCGATAATCACATCGTCGATGCCGTCGCCGTTCACGTCGCCCGCCGCGCTCACCGAGTCGCCGGAATTGTCGCCCGCGGCGGCGCCATTGATCACCAGGCCGCGCAGGTCGGTCGCCGTCGCGATGCTGGACAGCTTGATCGGCGCGACCGGATCCGAACCCTCGATCGTCACAGTCACCGTCGCCGACTCCGAACTGCCCTGGCCGTTGGCCACCGTATAGGTGAACGTGTCCGTATCCGTCTGGCCGCCCGACAGACCGTCGAACTGGCCGTTCGGGTCGTAGGCGAACGTGCCGTCGGCGTTCAATGTCAGCAACGCGCCGGAACCGAGCGTGATCTGGGTGCCGACATTGGCGCCGGCGCCGTTGACCGCGGTCACCGTCAGCGGGTCGCCGTCCGGATCGCTGTCGGCGCCCGAGCCGTTGTCGGCGAACACGTCGCCGACGGCGATCCGGTACTCAGGCGTTGAGAACGCATCGTCCTGGGCAACCAGCGGATCGTTCACGCCGTTGACCGTCACCGTCACGGTGGCGGTGTCCGTACCGCCTTGGCCGTCGCTCAGCGTATACTCGAACGTGTCCGCCACGCTGGCACCGAAGGGTAACGCCTGCAGCGCCGCCGAACCCGACGGGTCGTAGGTGAAGCTGCCGTCGATATTCACCGTGACGGCCGCGCCCTCAGCGCTCACCGTATCGGCGGATTGTACCCCCAGCGTGCCGCCATCTGTATCGCTGTCGTTCGCCAGAACGCCCGGCGCAGCGATGTTCAGGACGGTGTCCTCGTCGGTCGCGAACCCCGTATCGTCCTCGGCCACCGGCGGGACGTTGGCGGTCGTGAAGGCCTGGCCGTAGATGATGTAGCTCTCGCCGGAATTGCTGCCGTTCGGATCGCCGTCCGGCGCGCCGACGATCAGGTCGTCGTAGCCGTCGTCGTTGACGTCGCCCGCCGCGCTGACAGAGGTGCCGGATTGGTCATCGGCGTCGATACCTTCGACGACGAAACCGCCGATGCCCAGGGCAATCTCGGAGAGCTCAACCGCCTCGCCGTCGGCCTTGCCGAACACGACATAACTCTCGCCGGCACGACTGGCACCGTCGGGATCGGCGTAAGGCGCGCCGACAATCAGGTCGGCCAGGCCGTCGCCGTTGACGTCGCCCGCGCCGCTGACCGAAAAGCCGGACCGGTCGTCGCCATCGACGCCGTTGATGGCAAAGCCGCCCGTGCCGTTCGCCACGTCCGACAGTTCGACCGCCGCGGTTCCGGTCTTGCCGAACACGATATAACTCTCGCCGGCTTCAGCGTTGCCGTCGGGATCGGCGCGGTCGGCGCCGACGATCACGTCGAGGACACCGTCGCCGTTGACGTCGCCCGCGCCGCTGACCGATTTGCCCGAGCGGTCGTCGCCATCGATGCCGTTGATGGCAAAGCCGCCGGTACCGGCAGCGACGGCGGACAGCTCGACCGCACTGCCGTTCGACTTGCCGAACACGACGTAACTCTCGCCTGAGTCGGCACCGTTCGGGTCGGCATAAGGCGCGCCCACGATAAGGTCGTCCAGGCCGTCGCCGTTCATGTCGCCGATGGCGCTGACCGAAGTGCCGGAAAAGTCCGAGCCATCGATGCCGTTGATGGCAAAGCCGCCCGTGCCGTTCGCCACGTCCGACAGCTCGACCGCACTGCCATCCGACTTGCCGAACACGACATAGCTCTCGCCGGACTCGCCGCCGTTCGGATCGGCCCGGAACGCGCCGACGATCACATCGGCCAGGCCGTCACCGTTCACGTCGCCCGCGCCGCTGACCGAGTAGCCGGACTGATCGTCGCCGTCGATACCCTCGATCACGAAGCCGCCGCTCCCCGCCGCGATGGCGGACAGTTCGACCGGATCGGTATTGTTCGACTTGCCGAACACGACATAACTCTCGCCGGACTCGCCGCCGTTCGGATCGCCCCCCGCCGCGCCGACAACAACGTCATCGATGCCGTCGCCGTTGACGTCGCCCGCGCCGCTCACTGAAAAGCCGGAAACATCAAGGGGGTCGGTGCCCTTGAGCACGAAACCGCCGGTGCCGTCCGCGACATCCGACAGCTCGATCGGACCGCCGCCCAGGTCGGTCTTGCCGAATACGACGTAGCTCTCGCCAGCGCCCCCGTCAGCAGCCGACGCGCCGATAATCACATCGTCGATGCCGTCGCCGTTGACGTCGCCCGCGCCGCTCACCGAGATGCCGGAAACGTCGGTGGCCGCGACGCCGTTGATCACCAAGCCGCGCAGGTCGGTCGCCGTCGCGATGCTGGAAAGCTCGATTGGCGCGATCGTGTCCGAACCCTCGATCGTGATCGTCACCGTCGCCGTATCGGTACCGAACGCTCCGTCGAACAACGTATAGCTGAACGAATCCGTATCCGTCTGGCCGCTGGGGGTGGCGTCGAACGCGCCGTTCGGATCGTAGACGAACGTGCCGTCGGACTGCAGCGTCAGGAGCGCGCCCGAACCAAGCGTGATTTCGGTGCCGACATTGGCGCCGCTGCCGTTCACCTCGATGACGCTCAGCGGATCGCCGTCGGCGTCGCTGTCGGCGCCCGAGCCGTTGTCGGTCAGCACATCGCCGTCGACGATCAGATACTCCTGTGTCGTGAACGCGTCGTCCTGCGCCACGGGAAGCGTGACCGCGGTCAAGCCGGGGCCGCCATAGATGATGTAGCTTTCGCCGGAGTCGGTGCCGTTCGGGGCCCCGCCCGGGGCGCTCAGGATCAGGTCGTCGAAACCGTCGTTGTCGATGTCGCCCGCGCCACTGACTGAAAAGCCCGAATAGTCGTCGATGTCGATGCCCTCGATCACGAAGCCGCCGATGCCGGCCTCAATCGTCGAAAGCTCGATCGCGCTGCCGTCGCCCTTGCCGTACACGACATAGGTCTTGCCGACGTCGCGCACGCCGTCCGGATCGGCATAAGGCGCGCCGATGATGAGGTCGGCTAGGCCGTCGCCATTGACATCGCCCGCGCCGCTGACCGACCAGCCGGACTGGTCGTTGGCGTCAATGCCGTTGATGACGAAGCCACCCGTGCCGGCGGCGATGTCCGTCGCCGCGACCGGGGTGCCGTCCAGATCGGTCGAACCGAACAGCACATAGGTCGCGCCGGCGTTGCTGACGCCGTTCGGGTCGGCATACCGGGCGCCGAAGACCATATCGTCGATGCCGTCGCCGTTGACGTCGCCCGCGCCGCTCACCGAACGGCCGAACCCGTCGGCGCCGGCAAAGGTAGTCTCGATGACGAAGCCGCCCGTCCCGGCCTCGATATCCCCGAGGTTGACGACATTGGTATTGTCCGACTTGCCGAAGACGATGTAGCTCTGGCCGCTGCCCCCGGTGACGCTGACGATGAGATCGTCCAGGCCGTCGCCGTTGACGTCGCCCGCGCCGCTGACCGCGTAGCCGGCCTGATCCAGTATGAATTCGCCCTCGATCATGAAGCCGCCGGTACCGGCGGCGATATCTGACAGCTCAATCGGATTGGTGAGACCGGTCGAGCCGAACACGACATAGGCCTCGCCGGCCTGGTCGTCGTCGTTCGGGTCGACGGTGTTCGCGTCGGCCTTGTAGGCGCCGATAACGAAGTCGTCGATGCCGTCGCCGTTGACGTCGCCCGCGCCGCTGACCGCGTGGCCCGAACGATCCCCGGCGTCGTCGCCGTTGATGACGATGCCGCCGGTGCCAGCCACGATGGTCGACAGGTTGACCGGCGAAGCGCCCAGGTCCGTGGCGCCGAACACGATGTAGCTCTCGCCCGAGCCGCCGCCGTTCGGATCAGCCAGATCAGCGCCGATAATCAGATCGTCGATACCGTCGCCGTTGACGTCGCCCGCCGCGCTCACCGAGCCGCCGGACTCGTCGCCCGTGTCGTCGCCCGTAATCACGAAACCGCCGATGCCCGCTGCGACATCCGACAGCTCGATCGGATTGCTGAGATCGGTCGCGCCGAACACGACGTAAGTCTCGCCCGACAAGTTCCCGTTCGGGTCGGCAAAAGGCGCGGCGATGAGGACATCGTCCAGGCCGTCGCCGTTGACGTCGCCCGCATCGCTGACGACAAGGCCCGATTCGTCGAAGGCATCGATGCCGTTGATCACCAGGCCGCGTGGATCGGTTCCCGCCTCGATATTGGAAAGCTCGATTGCCAAGACCGGCACGGTGCCGTTGATCGTGATCGTCACCGTGGCCGTGTCCGAACTGCCCTGGGGGTCGGCGACGGTATAGGTGAACGTATCGGTCGCCGTCTGGCCCTCGTCCAGGGTATCGAACTGGCCGTTCGGATCGTAGGCGAACGTGCCGTCGGCGTTCAGCGTCAGAAGCGCGCCCGAGCCCAGCGTGATCTGGGTGTCGACGTTGGCGCCGCTGCCGTTGACCTCGGTCACCGAGAACGGCTCGTCATCGGCGTCGCTGTCGGCGCCCGAGCCGTTGTCGGCGAACACGTTGCCGACGGCGATATTGTATTCCGCTATCGTGAACGCGTCGTCCTGGGCATTCACCGGATCGTTGATGCCGGCCACGTTCACCGTCACGGTGGCCGTATCCGTGCCGCCGTAGCCGTCGCTCAACACATAACTGAATGTGTCCGCCACGCTGGCGCCCGCGGTCAGCCCCTGCAGCGCCGCCGAACCCGACGGGTCGTAGGTGAAGCTGCCGTCGATGTTCACCGTGACGGCCGCGCCTTCGGCGCTCACGGTGTCGGCGGACTGCACGCCCAGCGTGCCGCCGTCGCTGTCGCTGTCGTTCGCCAGAACGCCCGGCGCGGCGACGTTCAGGACCGTATCCTCGTCGGTCGCAAATCCCGTGTCGTCGCCGGCCACCGGCGCCACATTGGCGGTCGTGAAGTCCCGGCCGTAGATGATGTAGCTCTCGCCGGACTCGTCGCCGTTCGGGTCGCCCAAATAGGCGCCGATGATCACATCGTCGAAACCGTCGCCATTGACGTCGCCCGCCGCGCTCACCGACCGGCCGGACCGATCGAAGGGGTCGGCGCCGTTGATGACGAAACCGCCGGTGCCGGCAACGATGTCATTGAGGTCGACCTCCGTCAAACCGGCCTTGCCGAACACCACATAGGTCTCGCCGGCGTTGGCGACGCCGTTCGGGGCGGCAAAGGCGGCGCCGACGATCAGGTCGTCGATGCCGTCGCCGTTGACGTCGCCCGCGCTGCTGACCGAGATGCCCAGCCGGTCTCTTTCGTCGAGACCGGTGATGACCAGACCGCCGGAGCCGTTGGCCAGGTCCGATGTCTCAACCGATCCCGTGTTGTCCTCCCTGCCGAACATGACAAAACTCTCGCCGGTGTACTTACCGATTCCCGGAATGCCGACAATCAAGTCGGTGAGACCGTCACCGTTGACGTCGCCCGCGCTGCTGACCGAGATTTGGAGAGAGTCGCTGCCGCCCTCAATCGCAAATCCGCCGCTGCCGGCCCGAATGTCCGAGAGTTCGACGGTCGCCGTGCCGGTCTTGCCGAACACCACATAGGCTTCGGCGCCTGAGCCGGGGGCGCCCAACGGCGCGCCGACAAGAACATCGTCCAGGCCGTCGCCGTTGACGTCGCCCAAGCTGCTGACGGCGCGGCCGGCACCGTCAGTGCTCTCGATACCGTTGATCACGAAGCCGCCGCTGCCCGCCTCGACGGCGGAAAGCTCGATGGGCGCCGTGACGGGGCCGCCGAACACCACGTAAGCCGCGCCGGAACCGGCGCCGTTCGGCTGGGCGCCTACCGCGCCGACGATCACATCGTCGTAGCCGTCGCCGTTGACATCGCCCGCGCCGCTGACCGATTCGCCGGTAGCGTCGTTGGCGTCGGCGCCGTTGATGACAAAGCCACCGTTGCCCGCCGCGATGTCCGACAACGCGACCGGGCTGCCGTCCAGACCGGTCGACCCGAACACCACATAGGCCTCTCCGGACAAGTTGCCGTTCGGGTCAGCGGCCCGCGCGCCAACGATCAGGTCGTCGATGCCGTCATTGTTGACGTCGCCCGCGCCGCTGACCGAGAAGCCGGCCCGGTCGCCGGTATCGATGCCGTCCAGCACGAAACCGCCGTCGCCCTGGGCGATATCCGACAACTCGATCGGGCCGGAGCCCAGATCGGTCTTGCCGAAGACCACATAGCTCGCGCCGGACTCGACGCTGCTCCCGTAGGCTTCGATCGCCCCGATGATAACGTCGGCGATGCCGTCGCCGTTGACGTCGCCCGCCCCGCTCACCGAGAAGCCGGAATCATCGCCGGCCGCGACGCCGTTGATCACCAGGCCGCGTAGGTCGGTCGCCGTCGCGATACTGGAAAGCTTGATCGGCGCGATCGGATCGGTGCCGTCGATCGTCACCGTCACATCGGCCGTGTCCGTGCCGCCAAAGCCGTCATAGAGCGTGTAGCTGAACGTGTCCGTCGCCGTCTGGCCGCTCGGGGTGGCGTCGAACACGCCGTTCGGGTCATAGATGAACGTGCCGTCGCTGTTCAGCGTCAACAGCGCGCCGCTGCCAAGCGTGATCTGGCTGCCGACATCGGCATCCGAGCCGTTGACGGCCTTTACCGCGAGTGTGCCGCCGTCGCTGTCGCTGTCGGCACCCGAGCCGTTATCGGCCAACACGTTGCCCGCGACGGTGCCGATGTTGTTGACCGAAAACGCGTCGTCCTCGGCCACCGGCGGGACGTTGGCGATCGAGAAATCGCGCCCGTAGATGACATAGCTCTCGCCGGAATTGCCGCCGTTCGGGTCGCCGCCCGGTGCGCCCACGATCAGGTCGTCGAAGCCGTCGCCGTTAAGGTCGCCCGCCGCGCTCACCGACCGGCCGGCATTGTCGTTGCCGTCGGGGCCCTCGAGCACGAAACCGCCGTCGCCCGCGGCGATGGCGGTAAGGTCGATCGCGCGGCCGTCGGCCTTGCCGAACACCACATAGACTTCGCCGGAACTGCCGCCGTTCGGGTCGGCCAAGGGCGCGCCGACGATCAGGTCCTGAAGGCCGTCGCCGTTGATGTCACCCGCGGCGCTCACTGGTCTTCCGGACTGGTCGTTGCCGTCGATGCCCCCGATCACGAAACCGCCGTTATCGCCGTCCAGCGCGATATCGCTGAGTTGCACCGTCGCCGTGTCGGTCTTGCCGAACACCACATAACTCTCGCCGGCGTTGCTGGTGCCGCCGGGATCCGCGAAAGGCGACCCCACGATCACGTCGTCGATGCCGTCGCCGTTGATGTCGCCCGCGCCGCTGACCGAGACGCCGATGTAGAAGGTCGCGCCGGTGCCCGCCCCGTCGATCAAGAAACCGCCGGTGCCCGCCTCGATATCGGTAAGTTCGACCGCCGCCGTGCCGGCCTTGCCGAACACCACATGCGCCCCATTCGCGTAACGCGAGCCGACGATAAAATCGGCGAAGCCGTCGCCGTTCATGTCGCCCACGCCGCTTAACGAAATGCCCGAGTAGTCGAAGCTGGTGGAGGTGATCTGGAAGCCGCCGGTGCCCGCCGCGACGTCGGTAATCTCGACCGCCGCCGTGTCGGACGTCTTGCCGAACACCACATAGCTCGTGTTATTGTAATAGGCGCTGATCAGCAGATCGTCGATACCGTCGCCGTTGACGTCGCCCGCGCCGCTCACCGCCGCGCCGAACTCGCTGAACACGCCGGCCTCGCCGTTGATGACAAACCCGCCGGTGCCCGCCTGGATGTCGGTAATCTCGACCGCCGCCGTGTCCGTTGACTTGCCGAACACGACATAAACCTCGCCGCTGCCCGCGCCCGGCGCGCCGACGATCAGATCGCTCAGGCCGTCGCCGTTCATGTCGCCGATGTAACTGACCGATCGGCCTGACTGGTCGTTGGCGCCGGCGCCGTTGATCACGTGCCCGCCGCTGCCGTTCGCGACATCGGACAACTCGACCGGACCGCCGCCCAGATCGGTCGCGCCGAACACCACGTAGCTCTCCCCGGCGTTGCCGGCGCCGCCGGGGTCGGCAAGGTTCGCACCGACGATGACATCGTCGATGCCGTCGCCGTTGACGTCGCCGGCGCGGCTCACCGACCAGCCGGACCCATCGCCGCCGTCGACGCCGTTGATGACGAAGCCGCGCAGGTCGATATCCAGCGCGACATCGGACAACGCGATCGCCGCGACCGGGTCGTGCCCGTTGATCGTCACCGTCACGGTGGCCGTATCCGTGTTGCCCTGGCCGTCGGAGACCGTGTAGGTGAAACTCTCGGTCGCCGACTGGCCGCCGACCAGACCGTCCTCGACGCCGTTGGGGTCGAACAGGTAGGTGCCGTCCGCGTCCACCGTCACCGTCGCGCCGCTGGCGAAGGTCACCAGGCTGCCGACATTGCCGGGCACGCCGTTCACCGCCGTCACCGTCAGCGGGTCGCCTTCGGGATCGCTGTCGGCGCCCAGGCCGTTATCCGCCAGCACATTGCCTGCCCGCGACCAGAACGTCGAAATGTTGTCGTCGATAGCGTCCGGGTCGTCGTTCACATCGCCGACCGCGATCGACAGGTTGGCCGTATCGTCCGGCGTCGTGCCAACGCTCGTGTCATCGACCTCGACCGTCACGTCGAGCAACGGGTTCGTCTCGAAGTCCAGGCCTGCGCCCGCGACCAGGAACAGCTCCGTGCCGTCGATCTCGAACAGACCGGCATCCGCGCCCGATAGGCTCAGGACGTTCACGCCTTCCCCGTCGTCGGTCACCACGATATCCGCCACCTTGACACGCGATGTCGTGTCCGTGTCCTCGTCGAGGTTGGTGACCGTATTCGCCAGCGCCACCGTCGGTGCGGCGTTGATATCGCCGATCGCA
>JANQGH010000045.1 GCA_028277405.1 Alphaproteobacteria bacterium
CTTCAAACGCGCCGAGGCCCGCTTGAATACGGCGCAGGACGAGATCGCGGAAAGCAAAGCGACCTTGAGCGATGCCGAAACGGTCCTTCGGATTCTCGATGACAAAACAGCAAACCGCGCCTTCAAGGAACTGCGCGCCGAGGATGCGCAGATAAGGGCCGATCCCCTTGGATATTTGTCGCCGACCTATGGCCACGTGGCGGACGCGGTGCGCTTCGACAAGGTCTCCGTGAAGACCGATGCCTTGGACACGGTCATCAAGAACATCGACGCGATTCGCAAGGAACGATCGATGACAGAGACGCTTGTGTTCGTCTTCAAGGTCGGGATGAAGGTCAACAAGGTCCTTGAGGAAAGGAAGGCTGCGGCGACCGACGGTGACGCCGCCGCATCAGGGCAATAGGAAACCCCAAGCAAAGAGAGGAGTCGAACGGTGACTGACATGACCGATGAAATGCTCACACTCTTGACCGACCAAGACCGGACGCTCTACGCGATCCGTCAAAAGATGTACGCCCTCGGTGAAGCGATAGACGAAGCCATCGAGCTGGGTCAGGACGCTTCCGTGGCTCATCTGAGATCACGCCGCAGGGTGTTGAGGGATCGCCGAGATGCCGCCCAGGACGCAAAGCGGGTCATTACTGCGGCGACGTTAGAAGAGGCGATGGCGATCCGAGATGCGGTCGCGAACCTTGATCGCATGGTGACCGAGAACGCAGCCATCAGCGACATCCTAGCTACCGCAACGACAATCGCCGCCATGGCGGCCGGCGAAGTCCGGGTCCCCGCCTAACGGAGGCGCAATCGCTAATCCGGCACCGGCTCGATTCTGAACTCGCCGTTCGCCGGCGGCACGACCGCGCGTTCGCGCGGTGGGTCGACCTGCGGCACCCAGTCGTAGGGATAGCGGTAGGCCCGGAAGACATCGCTGAGGAACTGCGCGTCGCCGTCCATCAAGTTATAGGGGCAGACATACTCCCACACGATCTCGCACTCCGGTGTGACCTCGATGACGCGCCCGCAGCGCGACTCGGTGATCAACGTGTTGCCGTTCGGCAGGCGTTGGGCGGCGCTTTCGTAGCGGCTGTAGAACCGGACGTCCTCGCCCTCCGACGGAAAGCCGGCGGTCTTCGCGGAATACTCCCAAACCAGATCGAGCGAGACCGGATCGATCTCCAACACGCGGGAACTGTCCCGCAGGGCGTTCCACGTCCCGTCCGGCGAACCGGGGTTCGGGCTGCCGAACCCGGCGGCCCCGCCGTTATCGAACACCAGGACATTGCCTTCGCCCGGCAGGCCCTTCGGGATGATATGGGCATGGTGCGGCCCGATGATGCAGCCCAGGGCCTTGAGCTCCGGCGAACTGGCGTAGTCGGGGCCGATCTTCCAGACGATCTCGCCGGTCTTCTTCGAGATGATGTAAAGGATCGTGCCGCGGTCGTCCGTGATGATGTTCTCGGGATCGAACCGCTCGTCCCCGGCGTCGAACCATTTGTTCGGACCGACATAGGAAATGGTATTCTGGAAGACGGCATGCTGGTTGCGGCAATGGCGCATGATCGCGTTCTTGGCCGCCTCGGAATGCCCGAACTCCTCGAAATGGTCGGCGACCATCCAATCCCACGAGATGTCGCCATCCCATGTCACCTCCAGCATGCGGGTGGAGCGCGGCAGATAATCCCTGCTGATGTCGGGCCACGTCCCGCTTCGGTAGCTCAACATCAAGGTATTGCCGTCCCGGATTTTCGGCGTCATGCCGGGCACGTAATAGCCGACCGGGCATCCTTCGCGGACGAGGTCGTGATTCTGCCGGGCCGACCAGGCGCGCTTGCCATCGACGTCGATCTCGTCCGCCTTTTCGAATTTCCATTCCACGTTGCCGTCCCAGTCTTCCTGGACGACATCGTCGCAGCCGACGTTATGATCGTATTCCTGGGACACCCGGCCGATCTGGCCGCCGAGGATCCGGCCTTCCGGCAGCATGTTGATCATGTAGCCGTCGAACTTCGGCCAGTTGCGGACCACATTGCCGTTCATGTCGACCAGGACGGCGCCGACCCCCTGTTTCTTGGACGGATACAGCGTGTATCCGTTGAAGCATTTTTCCGGCTTGTAGATCGTCGTGCCGGTTGGAAACACCGTTTGCATTGTTCTCACTTTCGACTGATAGCGGACCGCACGGCCGCACGGCCGGACGGCTTCGGACCCTAATCCGACCCAAAAATCTTCTGATAGGCTGCCTGGGTCTCGGCGCCCCCTTGATTGATCGGCATCTCTTTCTGCTTCTCACGCTGGCGCAGACGATACGCATATTCGTGCGGCATCTGACCGTAAGGGTCGCTGGCGTGCAGTTCCTTCGCCGCATGCGCCGCCCAATCGGCGTTCCACAGGAATTCGCGGGCCAGCGCGACCAGATCGGCGCGGCCGGATTGCAGGATGTTCTCGGCCTGTTGCGCCTCGGTGATGCCGCCGACCGCGATCGTCATAATTCCGACTTCCCGCCGGACCCGTTCCGCGAACCCGGCCTGGAACTGTTCGATGCGCGGGACCATCGGCATCTCGCTGTCGCCGAAGATGCCGCCGGAGGAACAATCGATGAGGTCGATGTCGCGGTCCTTCAACTCCTTCGACAAGGCCACCGTGTCGTCCAGATTCCAAATGCCGCCCTGACCGTCGACCGACGACACGCGGAAGAACAGCGGCTTGTCTTTCGGCCAGGCGTCGCGCACGACTTCGGCGACTTCGAGGGCGAAGCGCATCCGCCCTTGCCGGTCGCCGCCATACGCATCGTTCCGGTGGTTGCTCACGGGCGAGAGGAATTGATGGATCAGGTACCCGTGCGCGCCATGAATTTCGAGGATGTCGAACCCCGCATCCATGCTGCGGCGGGTGGCCTCGCGCCATGCATCCAGGTTATCGCGGATGTCGTCCTGGTCCATCGCCTTCGGCGTGAACCGCCGCGGCAACTGGTCCAGCGCGCTCGGCGCCAATCCCTGCCAAGGCGCCAGACCGTCCTTCGCATCCTCGTCGGTCAGCGGCCGCCAATCCTGCGTCGCCGTATGGCAGGACGCCTTGCGCCCCGCATGCCCCAACTGGATCGCCGGGACCGCGTCCTGTTCCTTGATGAAATCGGTCAGCTTGCGATATTGCGGGATGTGCTTGTCATCGTAGATTCCGGCGCATTTATAGGTCTTGCGCCCGATCGCCTCGACAGCGGTTTCCTCACCGAAAACGATACCCGCCCCGCCGACCGCAAGCCGGCCGAGATGCATCATCTGCCAGTCGCCGGGCCCGCCGTCGTCCGAATTGTATTGGCACATCGGCGACACGACGATGCGGTTCTTCGATGTCACGCCGCGGATCGTGATGGGCGTGAACAGGAGGGGCTGGTTTTTGGTGTCAGTCATCGTAGGGCGGATACTCACTCGAACCGTTGCGCCGAAATTGCCGGGTGATAGATCGGCTGGATGATGTTGCCGGCCGGATCCTTGATATGGAAGCTACGGGCGCCATCCGCATGGTCGTGAGGCTGGTCGAGAACCGGCACGTCGATCGACGAGAAATAGGCGTGCCAGGCGTCCAGGGATTCCTTGCTCTCGACGATGAACCCGTAATGGTCGAAGACCCCGCCCTCCTCCGGGTCGGATTTGGCGCGCGCCAGCGACAGATTGTCGTTGCCGCAGGTCAGGTACACGAGGTTCTCATTCGCGCGATAGAGAAGCTCCATGCCCATCACATCGGTATAGAACTTCTCGCACTCCTCCAGGTTGCTCACCCGGAAGGCAACATGCCGGATTCCGCGAAAGGCAGGGGGGCGTTCTGTCATGGGGGTCTCCACGCTGTTCCGAGGGGTCTTCGTGACGGGCCTGTCTGTTTCGGCGGCCCAATTCGCTCAGGCAACCGCAGCACAGCGTACCCCGACCGGCCGGCCCTGTCCAAAATGCGCTATCGGCGCCGACCACCGACGTAATTGGCACGCTCCCCCCACGGCAAAACCCCTTCAGATCAACGATCCAAAGGGAGTGGTTATCGAGATATAGCTGACATTTACAGGTCGCGAGCTTGAAGAGGAAACTGGGGTCAAAGGCATATTCCTCGAACAGCTTTACACGTTCGGTGATCCAAACCGTGATCCGCGTGAGAGGGTTATCAGCGTGTCCTATTACGCCCTAATGCCGCTCGATGATGTCGATGTAAAGCCTGGGACGGATTCTGCTGACGTTGGTTGGTTCGATGTCGACACCTTGCCGACCCTTGCGTTCGACCACGAAAAAATAATTTCAGTAGCTCGCGACCGTCTTACCGCCAAGATGGACTATTCAACGGTTGGACTCATGTTCATGCCCGAAGAGTTCACTCTTTCAGAAGTGCAGTCCCTCTATGAGACGGTTTCGGGCGGTTCTCGAGACAAGAGAAATTTTCGAAAGTGGCTTCTCGGCCTGGGTATCGTGGAAGAAACGGGAGAGAAAAAGGCAGAAGGAGCCCACCGCCCGGCGATGCTCTATCGTCTCAAAGACAAGGCGGACGTGATGATTATCAGGTGAGTGTTCGGCAGCAATTGCTATACGTCGGTCATCGTCGCGAATGGAACCCTTGTCCGCCTTGGGTCAAATGCGGAGCTCGCCTCGCGCAACACGCCTAGCGTGTTGAAGCTTGATGGCTTTTTCAGAACTGCGACAAAAAGCGAGGTGCGGTCCGAGGCGTTCTCAGCTATCCAGACCGTAATGAGACGCAGTATCAGGCACCGTGCCGCCACATTCCTCGCAATGCTTGCCATTGTCTTGCAGGTTCTCCTGCCGGGCACGCTTGCCGTCGCCGCATCGAATGACGTCGACGTTTCGCGTTTCATCTGTGCGTCGCACGGACAGTTATCACCGGAAGCGAAAGCAGCGATAGAGCAGCTTGCAAAGCTCTCCGGCGACGAAGCGCCCGCTCAACAGCCGTCTAACGGGCATTGTCCGCTTTGCATTCTTGTTCATGTCATGCCCCTGCCCGAGCCGGCCACTGTGGCGGCTTCCGGACAGGTTACTTCGGCCGCCGGTTACACCTGCCACGAAACCGGCGGAATTGCGCGCAAGACGCGGACACTACCTCTCGGGTCTCGCGGACCTCCACTTCTTCTCTGAACGGAAGACATTCGACCGGCGCTTTTACGGCGCCGTTTCCGCGCGCGCTCCCTCGTGTGCACGCCACTTTCAGTTCGCGAGACACCCTTATGTTATCGAAACTCTATCGCTGCGCGCTCGGCGCAGCGGCGCTTGCCGTGATCGCCCCACCGGGATTCGCGCAAAACGCCGAGTCACCTTCGCCCAAAACCAATGCTGAATCCTCTCAAGCCGAAAATTCCGAAGGGTCTGTGCGGCTCGATCCGATACGCGTGACGTCCCCCCGTTCCGCTTTGGACGAGGCGCAGGAAGAGCTTGACCTGCGGGCCGGTGCCACATCGGTTGTCGGCGCAGAGACCTTCGAGGACAGCCGTGCGACAACACTCAGCGACGTTCTTTCGTTCGCCCCCGGTGTGTTAACCCAGACCCGCCACGGCGAGGAAACACGTCTGTCTATCCGCGGCTCAGGCATTCAGCGTGGCTTTCAACTTCGCGGTATCCAGCTCTATCAGGACGGCATTCCACTGAACCTCGCCGATGGGGCAGGGGATTTTCAGGCGATCGATCCGCTGTCACTCCAGTTCGTTGAAATCTGGCGCGGCGGCAGTGCGCTCGAATATGGCGCCAGCACGCTTGGCGGCGCGATCAATTTCGTCACGCCAACCGGGCGGAACTCGGCGCCGCTAGCTGGCCGGCTCGATGCCGGCTCCTTCGGACAGCGGCGCGGCCACGTTCAGCTTGGCGGCGTGCGCGAGGACCTCGACGGCGCGCTCAGTCTCACCGTGGGCGAACAGGACGGCTGGCGGGACCAGTCCGCGACCCGCGCGACAAGAGCTTCGGCAAACGTCGGCTACCGCATCAGCGATACGTTGGAAACGCGCCTCTTTCTCAACTACGTCGATTCGGACCTGGAGCTGCCGGGTCCCCTCACCCTCGCTCAGACCGAGGACGACCCGGAACAGGCGGGACGCAACTACAGCGAACTCAATGCTTCGAACGACTACACGTTGAAGCGGGCCGCCGCTCGGTTTTCGTGGGCGCCGGTTGGGGGCGCAGAGTTGGTCACCTCCGTCTTTTATTCCGAGAGGGACCGCTTTCATCCCACGATTTTCGGCATTCTCGATCAGGATGCCCGCAACATGGGTCTCGATATCAGGGGCGTTCTCGACTTTGCCGAGACCGGTGCGCAGCGGCGGCTCGTGGCCGGCGTGTCCGCCGCGCGCTACCTGGGCGAAGAAGACCGGTTTCGCAATGCAGGCGGTCAGCGGGGAGACTTTCGCGGACGGACGGATCTCGACGGGCGGACCTACGTCGCCTATGGCGAATACTCCCACGGTCTCAGCGAGGTCCTGACACTCCAGGCAGGGGCGCAGTTCACCCGCGCCGAGCGGGAACTGGATAATCTCGCATCGCCGGCTGGAAGTTTCGACGAGGCGTTCGACGGATTCAGCCCGAAACTCGGTGTTCTCTACGACATCAACGAGGCCGATCAGGTCTACGCGACTGTCAGCCGCAGCTTCGAGCCCGCGCCTTTCGGCGAAGCCCGCGTTCTGCCCGATCTCCCGCTGCCGGATGCACAGAAAGCAACGACATATGAGATTGGCTGGCGTCGCCGTGCCGGAAATGTGAGCATTGAAGCGGCCGGCTATTACGCAAAGATCGACAACGAATTCCTGGCGCTGATCGATGAAAACGGCGCCTCCCTCGGGACCACCAATGCCGATGAGACGGTCCATCGCGGCTTCGAGTTCGGTGTCAGCCTGGCGTTGAGCGAGACCGTCGAGCTGCGTGCCAGCTACCTTTGGAGCGATTTCCGCTTCGATGACGATGAGGCCTTTGGTGATAACGACCTGGCCGGAATTCCGCCGCACAGCCTCAACGCGCGGCTTTCATGGACGCCGGTGTCCTGGCTGGTGATCTCGCCCATGATCGAATGGCGCCGTGGAACGACCTGGATCGACCATGCCAACACCGTCGGAGACGACGGCTACACGCTCCTGCATCTCGGCCTGTCGGGTGACTTGCCCGGCGCCCCGGAGCGGGCCGTGGAGTGGTTCGTCGATGTCCGGAACCTGACCGACGAAGACTACATTTCCACCACGCTTGTGCGGGACAACGTGAACGGGGCCGACAGCGCCAGCTATTTTCCCGGAGATCCCCGTTCGGCCTTCGCCGGCATACGATGGAGCTTTTGATGACCCGGGGGATCTATCGACGCTTGGGACCTCGTCCCCTGTCACCCTTTGGAGGGCCAAGCCCCACAGCTTCGGCCTGGCGCGTCTGGTTCATCCCACGCGTCGCCACGCACGTGTCGGTCTGCGTCGACGGCGTGATGATCGACAGTTTCGTGCCCGGTCCGAGGCGCCATCCGCCACCGGAAGGATCCTGCGCCAGCATCAGAGCATTTCCGTCCCGCCTCAGAAGAATCTCGGACCCAGCCGCAGGCCGTTCTCGCCGACCTGGCGCTGGAAACACTGGGTCGCGCTGCCCGCCGTGCGAAATCGCTGTGGCCTGTCCTGAAACGGACCCAGATAAAGCTTCCGGGGCGGGTTGACCGCCACGTTGGTGCCGTCCAGCGGCAGCAGCAGGTCGAAGAACGGCAGGTCGTCGAAACCGGCCATGTCGCCGGTCCAGGCGTTGAAATGGAAGCGGCCGCCGCGACAGTCGCTCACCGCCCAATAGAATTCGTCCGAGCGCAGGAACTTGCCGTCCGGCGTCGGTCCTTCGAACGGGCTCTCGGCGACGGTCCGGCGCAGCGTGTCGAAGGCGTCCTCGGTCAAGCTGGCCGGCGAGGTGGCGCGCGGCCTCCGCGAGCGGCCATCCGTTGCGTATCCGCGCAACGAGGTCGGGATCGGCCATGTCAGCGAGATGATAGGGTCGGAAGAGGTTCGCATCAGCGCATTGATCATCGTGCGAGGCCTTTGTCGGTTTGAGAGGGCCCGGCGGCCGAACCGCCGGGCTCTGCTTCATGCGGCCACGTTAGGTCGCGGGATGCCGGCACCGCTGATGGCCCGCCGAAAGAGGGCTTGCATCTCGTCTACAGTCGCCGGTCTCGGGTTGGTGGCGGCGCAGGGATCGGCGAGCGCGTAGTCGGGCCAGATGCGGGACGTCCTCGTCGCGAACGCCCATCTCGCCGAGATTGGCGGGGATGCCGAGGGCTTCGTTGAAGCGCAATACCTTGCCAATCAGCAGACCTCGGCCGGTGCGCGTCGAGCCGGTAAACCCGATCTTGTCGACCTGCGGATGTTCGACAAGACGCGCGCCAGCTTCCCCGCCGTAACCTTGAACGATGTTGACGACGCCCGGCGGCAAGCCGGCTTCCAGGGCGAGTTCGCCGAAACGAACGATCGAAAGCGGCGTGACCTCCGAGGGTTTAAGAACGATCGTGTTACCCGCAGCCAACGCGCCCGCCATCTGCCAACCGGCCGCGATGAGCAGCGGACAGTTCCACGGCGTGATCAGACCGACAACGCCCACGGGTTCTTCAACTGTGTAGGCGTGGAAGTCCGCGCCCGGAATGGCGAAGTCCGAGGTCGGCACCACATGGCCTTCCCGCGTGCGGGCGTGCGCGGCCATGTAGTGGAAGAGATCGGCGGTCAGCGGAATCTCCGCTGAACGCGCCACCTTGACGGGTTTTCCGTTGTCGAGACTCTCGATCCAGGCCAGTTCCTCACCGTTCTCTTCGATGAGGTCGCCCAGTTTCTGCAGAATGCGCTGGCGCTCCGCTGGGGTCATGCGCGGCCACGGGCCGTCGTCAAAGGCTTTGCGAGCGGCGGCGACGGCCGCGTCAATATCTGCGGCTGCACCGAGCGCGACGGTCGTGATCACGTCTTCCGTCGCTGGGTTCAACGTTTCGAACGTTTCGCCGGACCTGGCCTCAACCCACTGACCGTCGATCAGAAGGCGGTGGCTCTTGCTCAAGAACGCCTCGGCGGGTCCAAGGGTTGTCTTCAAGGGCGTGACGACATTCATGGTTGGGCTCCATCCAGGTGCGATGCAACTGGTTCGGAGCGGCAGGGCTCGCTTCCGAACCTTGCGCCATCATGGCCATCGTCTCGAGGATGATATTCCAGATTTCTGTTCTGGATTCTGGATTCCAGATTCCTTAAGCACAGAGCCAGTCGGCAACCGGTGAAACCACCTCAAATTGTGGAATGTACGCAACTGCTGGCCGGCGGCCAAAGGCATACACGATGAATTCGAGAGCGCTGGTCCACTTCGCGCTCCCCAATCTGAAAGCGCGGGAGGCACAAAATGAGCAAAGCTGATCTGGTTATTCGCGGCGACATTGTTACGCCTGACCGCGTGATTCCGAATGGGTACGTCGCTGTGAGCGGTGAGACGATAGAGGTTGTCGGAGACGGCACGCCGCCTTCGGCAATGGAAACACAGGATTGCCGCGGCTGCTGGGTCATTCCCGGTGTGGTCGATGGCCAGACTCATGCAGCCAGTCAGTTAAATCAGGAAGGCTTGGGTTGGGCATCCCGAGCCGCTGCCGCGGGCGGCGTAACGGTCATGGTCGATATGCCCTACGACGACCCGAAAGCGATCTCGACCCGCCAGGCGTTCGAAAGCAAAGCCGACGAGGTCAAGCGCGACTGTCATGTCGACGTGGCGCTACACGCGACCATCGGTGAAGATGACGGTACATCCGAGATCGCAGGCCTGATCGAGGCAGGTGCGGCCGCCTTCAAATTTTCGACGTTCGAAGCCGCTCCGGGTCGGTTCCCAAGGATCATGGAAGACGATTTGGAAGCGGCCTTCACAGTGATCGGCAGCGCCGGTCTTGCCTGCGGCGTACACAATCAGATGCAGGAAATGACGCGGCGAAACATCGCGCGGATGATTGAGAACGGTGACACCGGTTGGGACGCCTTTGCCCGCGCCCATACGCCCCTGATCGAAGATTTGGCCACGGCGATCGTCTATGAGCTGGGCGCGCGAACCGGCGCACGGGGGCATGTCGTGCACTGTTCCACCAGCAGAGGCTTCGAGATCTGCGAGATGTACCGGTCTGCCGGACACAAGGCATCGATTGAGACCTGCGTCCAATACTTGATGCTCAGCCACGAGGAGCACGCCGAGAGACTCGGCGCGAAAATCAAGCACTATCCGCCGATCCGCCCGAAGGCCGAGACCGAACTGTTATGGCAACACGTTGCGGCAGGGCGTTGCACGTTTGTTTCATCAGATCACGTCAGTTGGGGTCTGGACCGAAAAGACAACCCGAACATATTCAAGAACACCTCGGGCGGTCCCGGCCTGGAAACCCTGTTACCCGCGTTCTGGACGGGTTGCGAGGAACATGGAATCGGCCCTCGGATGGCGGTCAAAATGCTCTGTGACGGACCGGCGGACCATTTCCTGCTCGATGATCGCAAAGGACGGCTGGCGCCAGGTCATCATGCCGATATCGTCGTCTTAAAGAAGGAAGAACATGCGTTCGACCCGTCTAACAGTCTTTCAGCCGTGACATGGAGTTCCTTCGAGGGGCGTCGGTTCAGTGTCAAAGTCGCCGCCACCTATAGCCGAGGCGCAATGGTCTGGGACGGTACCGAAATAAAGAATGAAGCGGGCGGCGAACACCGCTTCCTCCGGCCCACGCCCGCGTCGAAAGTCGTCTGACAAACCGCGCGCACCGTGAACCAAGAACGCCCGGGGCAGCGTACCGACGGACGCCAGCTTTGCGCACGCCAAAATGGTCGGACACACAACAGGCAAAAAAACACGAGGAATCTGACTTCCTTAACGGGTCACGAGCGGACATCCATCGCCCGCGGCTCCTGGTGCCGATTTCCGCAGACGCGCTACCCCGCGAAATACCCCGCGCCCGGACGCCATGGGATATCCGTGGCGCCATAGTCGACGCCCATGCCGTGCAGCGCGGTGGTGACCTGGCTGCGGTGATGGGTCTGGTGGTTGAAGAGCTGCACTACCATCACCCAGCGAGGAAAGGTTGGCGGGTCGTCGAAACGCGGGCTTCGCATGAGCATGTTCTCGGCCAGCCAAGCCTCGGTCCAATCGCGCCCTCCCGCCGACAGGATTTCGTCCTGCATCAGCCGGGTGGCCTTCAGGTCGTCCCAGTCAGGCCACGCCATCTGATCAAACGGCGTCCGCGCCGGCCTGTCGCCATCCAGCAAGGCCAGTATCAACCGATTGACCAGGCAGATATGGTCCAGTGTGTGGTGGATCGACCCGAAGAACAGACCCCGGTTGCGCTGCCGTTCCTCCTGCCCGATCTCGTCGCAGATCCGATAGACGTTGTCGTTCTGCCAGCGCGCGTAGGCCGCCATCTCGGCGACGTAGCCAGGTGTGATCATGCTTGGTGTCCTTCATTTGCCGCGGGTGACCAACGCCGCGCACGCCTCCGGCGCGCCGACTGCGGGCCCGGTTAAAGCCCGTTGGACATGGCTGAAGTCTATCCAGCCGGTTGCAGCATCGCCATGGCCGGGATGGGTCATCGACTGACATGCACCCTCGTCGGCCGCCGCCACGACCGCCTCCGCCGGGACGGCGAGAGCTGGCACGTGCTCAGGCGCGAGATCGTGCTAGAGCAGAGGATCCCGACAGCGGAGGATTCGAATAACCTCTTTTGAGGCGCGTTGGGCCGCTCTTGGCCGATCTTGCACATTCGCACATCGTCGCCGGGCGAACTTGGCAACAAACCGATAGTGGGCTGCTATCTTTTGCCCTAAGCCAAACGTCTCTGAGAACACAACTGGCAAAAACTCGGAGGTTGGCCGTGCCTAACCGGACATTCGCAGATTCAGATGCGCGGACCGCCCGCGAACAGTGGTTTCGCTACTTTGACATAGTGGAACCCATACGGGGTGAGTTGCACAGATACTGTCGAAGTCTGACAAGGACAATCTGGGATGCCGAAGACCTGGTACAGGATACCCTGCTTAGGGGATTCGCGATGACAGCGCGAGGCGATCTGCATGGCGAACAGAGCCAAGTCAGGAGCGCGAAGGCCTATCTTTTTCGGGTCGCAAGCAACCAGTGGATCGACCGCCAACGTAAGGCCAGTCGTGAAGTCCTAAGTGCTGCCGTAGAGGTATCGACGGAAATAGAAATCGACGATGTGAAACCAGCGATAGAGAGAGCTCTGCAACTCGCCTCACCTCAGGAATTTGCAGCGTTGATCCTTAAGGAAGGGTACGACTTCACCCTCGAAGAGATTGCCGATTTTGTCGGAACGAGCGTCGGAACGATCAAATCCGCCTTGTCGCGCGGCAGGACCAAGATGGCTACTGCCGCCCAGGTTTTGCCCGTAGACGAGGAGAACCGTCAACTGGCGCGCCAATTCGCGGATGCGATAAATCGCCAGGATCTGGAAGGCGTGATGCAGTTGATGGCCGATGCAATGAGCCTCTTTGTTTGCAACGTCGGCGGGGGCCGCGGCGACGATGGAACGTGGACCGAGAAATCCGTGCGGCTGGCCACGGCGAAATACGCCGAGCTTCAAGGTGAAGCCTTGGTCGTCCTATTCGATAGCACGGGGGTGGCCAACGACGTTGTACGAATCGAGGCCTCTAACGGGGAGGTCGTGCGCCTGACTGACTACTGTTACGCCCCGGAGACCCTAGAGTATGTGGCGCAAGAACTCAGCCTAGAGATAAAGACGAAGGGATACCATCAACCGGAGAACATCCTAGTCGAGATGATCGCGGGACCGTCATTGCCCTGGCGATCGGATTGACTCCTGGCGTTGTCCATCGATGGCCGCTTAGGCTCAGGGGCGGACATTGGCAAAGGCCGCCCGCGATGTCTTTCTTGCCTTCAGAACCGGATATCACAGGGTCGGGACAAAATTTGGCATAGATGGTTCCGAGGGTGATTTGAACCTGCCTGCTAAGTCACTGATTTAACTGGAAGCTAAACTGGCAAAGAATGCAGTAATCCCGTAACCATTTATTTTTGCAACATTTTCTGCGCTTGAGTGGTTGCGGGGGCACGCAACCAGCTTTCCCTACTGTTTCAGGCAGTCGGCATTGAACCGAGCCAAATGCCCACTCCATCATTATGAACACCGGTAGACCAACCGCATTCCGGCAATGCAGGTCTGCCCATAATCCATGGCCAAATCATGGGCGATGGCATCAAAGTCAATGTAGTGGGCGAGATGCGCCGGGATGTCGCCGAACAGGCCTTCGTCAACAAACTGCTCAGCCAATTCCCGCAGGCTGCCCACCGCGTAGATGTCGACGTCGAAATCATCGGGATCGCTGGTTGCAAGGTCGAAGTCATAACCGCATTCGCCGACAGCGATAATCACCGCGCGTTTCTGGTCATCGCTCCATGCGGCCTCGCGTTCGAAGTAATCGGCGATGTTGCCCTGATGGACGTCGAGCGCCTCGGCCAACGCTGCATCGATCATTTCGCCGTCGATGAACTGGATCTCGAATTCCTCGACCGGCAGGCCGTATCGGTTGGAGGCGCTCGCTACA
>JANQGH010000024.1 GCA_028277405.1 Alphaproteobacteria bacterium
CCGTATTCGCCAAAGACGACGAACTCACCGCAGGCCTCTCCTTCGGTCGCTTGAGCGATCGGCGAAGTTGTGCCCACGACCAGCGTCAGGCCGAACAGAGCTGCTGAAGCCAATACAATCTGCATGAATTGCCTCTTCCAATCTTGAAGCTTGCACGAACACCAAGCCCACCCGGACGACGGGGTTATCCTCTGCCGAAACCCTACGTTTGGATAGCGTGGGACCGCAACACCATTCCACAGGCCAGCCCACGGTTCGATCCGCACCTGACGACCGCACGAGTGACAGGAGAGCAGGTGCTTGAAGTTACTATCACCAGAAAATGAGGTTCACTTTCGGGGCGGTGATCGGGATCTCGGAACAAGGCATCGGGGACTGTCTCGAATATCGATGAGTCGCGTCCTGGCGGAACGTTCGGACCAAGAGTGCGCTCGACAACATCGGCGATCTCATTGGTGAAAAGCGCGGCGACCGGCGCGGTCACCTGCGCCACCGGAAGGCGAGGCCGATCCGCACGCCAGGGCCGGGTGAAGCGCGGTCGGAATAGCGCCTCGGTGTAAGACAGCAACGAAGCCGAATCTCCCGCCCATACTCAAATGGACTCAACATCGATCGCTTGTTTGACGTTTTAGTTGAAGATATAGACCGAGAACGTATTATATCTCATGGAGCGGACCAACCATAGTAGAGCCAACAACTGGCATGGCGTGTATGGGCCCCCACGGTGATCGATGTATTGAATGGCCGTACCGCGAATTGCGAGCGTCACCTGGCAATGACCTCCTTGGGTTTCTGTCAGATAGAAGACTGGTCGGAGCTGCAATCCGCGCAGCGCCCATAGTCGATTGCATCTCATGACCAACCGAACCCAGGTCCCTTCTTTTCACCTGGATGCGAGCCGCCTCGGTGACCGCCACGGCTTTGACGAATGGAGGGAGGTCGTCCGCGAGGTCTACGACGTCGAGCCGCTTTCAGTTGGCCCCAATCGAGAAGAAAAGGTCACCGCCTGGCTTGCAGGCAATCTAATCTTTTCGGACGTCGCGTTTTCTCCCCAGTCTTTCAACCACCACTCCCACCATCTGGAGAACGGCAAATACTTGTCGTTTCAAATCTACCGAAAGGGGGCATGTCGGGGCATATTTGGGGACGCTGCGTTCGAGATGGCGCCCGACGAGATCCACATATTCGACTTTTCGCGCGAGTTTCGCTCGGTAGTTTCCGAACCCTCTGTCGTAGCGGGCGTGATTATCCCGCACGAAGCGGTCGGCTACGATCCGGGACTCCACGCCGCCTACATGAGACTTCCAGGAACACTTCCAGTAGGCCGTTTCCTCGTGGACAGTTTCTTCGCCTTGAAGAACCAACTGCCGGATGTTCAACAGGGTGAAGCGAGCAAGCTGGCGGAAGGATTCTGCAGCCTGGTGCACAGCCTTATGATTTGTGAACAGCCCGACCGGACCGGGCTACAAGGCCTCCAGAGTGATCGCGGCACGGAGATCAAAGCCTATGTAGACCGGCACCTGTCGACGCCGGGCCTAGACGTCGACCATCTTTGCCGGACATTCAACGTGTCGCGATCCTCCCTCTATCGAAAATTTGCTGCGACCGGCGGTGTTTCCCAGTACATCACCCATCGTCGGCTCGATCGTATCTTTCATCAGCTCATGTCTTCGCCGCCATCGCGCGGGCGCGTGAAGGAGATCGCCGATCGATGGGGTTTTGAAGACCCGGGCTACTTCAGTCGATGCTTTCGCCAGCGCTTCGGTGTCCCGCCATCGAAGGCATTGGGAGCAGGCCCGGAAGCGTTCCCAACGGCGCTGCCAGGCGCCGAAGGCGGTCAGCAGGTGGGTGCCTGGCTCAAAAGCATCTAGCGGTTGATGATTGACGGTTGTTCGGCCGTTTCGTGACACGAGAATCCAACAAAAATTGAAACATCAGTCCATGGACTGATGATGGGTTGTCACTGTCCAATGACGCTGACACGAATGCGTGGGCTGAAACTGTTCGCGGATTGTGGGCGAGATGAATGAGATGGTGTGTCAGAGCATCCGTCTTGTTTGGGTGCGGGTCGCCGGAAAGAAGCCTTTTTAGACTCTGCTTCACAGAGCAGAAATAGCCAGCGACAGGCCTCAGCATTGCTCGCATCCCCGCGACCGGCAGGAAGGGGGGGTGCACTATGTCCGTCCTCATTGGCGATAGCACGAACAATACAATCGATGGGACGAGCGGCGGCGATCTCATCCTGGCCGGTAAGGGCGATGATACGGTCAATGCCGGCGACGGCAATGACCGCGTCTTGGGCGGTAAGGGCGACGACACGCTCAATGGCGGCGAAGGTCGCGACACGCTGGTCGGTGGACGCGGTGATGATGAGCTTGATGGCGGAAGCGGCAATGACCGGCTCTTTGGCGGCTCGGGCCATGACAGACTGACGGGCGGTGCCGGCAACGACTGGATTGTTGGCGGCTCCGGGTTCGACACCGCCGTCTTTTCCGGAAGTTTCAGCGAGTCGACCATTACGGTCGGATGGTTCGGCAAAATCAAAATCACTGGTCCCGACGGTGTCGACTGGCTGTACGGGGTCGAGGCGCTAGAGTTCGACGATGGTACCGTCTTCCTGGACGGCCGAAACAATCGTCCGTTCGCGACCGACGACGACGGCGCCGTCGACGCAGGTGAAATTCTCAACGTCGCGGCAGGCGCCGGCCTGTTGACCAACGATACGGATCTCGAAGGCGATCCTTTGACCGTGACGGCGGTCGAGGGCGGTGGCGCCAATGTCGGCGCGGCGCTGCTGCTCAGTTCAGGTGCCCTGGTAACGGTCGCGGCCGACGGCAGTTATGTCTACGACACCAACGGCGCCTTTGCCGGCCTCGCCCTGGGGGAGACGGCGACGGACACATTCACCTACACGGTTTCCGATGGCCTGGGCGGGACCGATACGGCGACCGTGACGATCACGGTGACCGGGGTCATCGTCGACGCGAACGAGGCGCCGACGGTGTCGCTGGCCAATACGCTCACCACCCTCGACGAGGACACAGACACGTCGTCGCGTGTGAAGGTGGCCGATATCGTGGTCACGGACGATGGCTTCGGCACCAATGACCTGAGCTTGAGCGGGACGGACGCCGGCCTGTTCGAGATCGATGGCACGGAGCTGTTCCTGAAGGCTGGGACATCGCTGGACTTCGAGACGGACCCGAGCCTGGACGTCACCGTCGAGGTCGACGACGCGGGCGTGGGCGGTGCGCCGGACGATATGGCACTACTGTCGATCGCGGTGACGGATGTCAACGAGGCTCCGACGGTGTCGCTGGCCAATCAGGTCGCCAACCTGGCCGAGGACACGGACACGTCGTCGCGTGTCAAGGTGGCGGACATCGTGATCACCGACGACGCGCTCGGCACCAATAACCTGAGCCTGTCGGGTGCTGACGCGGCGCTGTTCGAGATCGACGGTACGGAGCTGTTCCTGAAGGCGGGGACGTCGCTGGACTTCGAGACGGACCCGAGCCTGGATGTCACCGTTGAGGTCGACGATGCGGGTGTGGGCGGGGCGCCGGACGATACGGCGTTACTGTCGATTGCGATCGGCGATATCAACGCCGCACCGACGGTGGCGCTGGCGAATACGGTCACCAACCTCGACGAGGACACGGACACGACATCGCGTGTC
>JANQGH010000073.1 GCA_028277405.1 Alphaproteobacteria bacterium
CCTGCCACTACATCCAGTTTGACGACCAATGGCCAGGGACAGCCGCCAAGGCGCTTGACTGGCTGAGCCGAAAACTCTGAGAGGACTGCCCGTTCGGCCTGGCCAGCTAGCGGACGGCGAGCGAGCCTCCGTGCGCCACGCCTCGACGAACGCGTACTCCGGTCTCGACAAAGACCTTCGTCACGCCGGCTGCGGACGGCTGAACGGCGGACGTTGCCGCCGTTGACATTGAACAGGCCAGGAACAGGCCAACGGCCGCGTTCCTTGCTTCCTCCGTCGGTCTTGCACAATCGCAGTGGACGCGCTTGAGCTAAATCATCTCATGCCTCGCCCGGTTGTCGTATGTCTTGGCCATGCCAGCAGCGACCAACAAAACGGATTTGCTTGTCGTCTTCGATAAGGACTTGGCAAAGCTAAGCAAGACGCTCGACGGCATCGACGAAGACGTGTCGATGCTGTCGGCTACGGATGACACGACCACGATAAAAGGCGTCATTGCGCACCGCATCCATTGGATGGGTATGTTCCACGGTTGGTACGAAGACGGTGTTGCGGGCCGCGAGGTCCATGTGCCCGCCAAAGGCTACAAGTGGAACCAGCTCAAAGAGTACAACGCGCAGCTCTATGCGAAGGGCAACGAGACCTCTTGGGAAGAGCTTGTTTCGGGGTTCGAGGCTGCCTGCGACAAGCTGCGCCGCTTCATCGAGAGCCATGATGATGCCGAACTTTATGCCAGTGGCGCCCATGCCTGGACGGGCAAATGGACGCTCGGACGGTTCGCTGAGGCCTCCGGCCCCTCCCATTTCCGGTCCGCGAACACCTACATCCGCAAAGCCCTGCGCAGCGCCGACCGATGATGACGGCACCGGCCGTACCGCCAGCCTGTGGCAGCAACCCGCGACAACGGCATGCAGCGGCAGACCTTCGCCTCAGGCATTTGACGATGTCGGTTGGGCGCGAAGCGGCCATGGATGATCGGAGCCGCTAACGACGGAATCGCGGACCTTGCCGACATTCATCAGAACTGAAACTTCTTGGAAATGGTCTGGCCGCCCTGTCGGTAATCGATGAACCCAATCCTGTCGTAATAGGCCTGACCGACTGCGTTCCCACGACGAATCGTGGCATCGATGCGCTGGACGCCGGCAAGCCGTGCAGCGGCTCTGGTCGCCGCAAAAAGCTTGCGGCCCACGCCCTTTCCTTGCCGGCCAACCGCGACATAAGTCGCGATGATCGCCCAGTCCGGAGATAGTCGATCGGGGCCAGCCCAGTCTGGATCGGCCCAATCAAGTGCCTGAAACCCAATGACTTCATCATCGTCAACCGCACTAAAACAGCAGATACCAAGCTTCGAATCGATGTAGGTGTCGATTATTCTGTCCGCATTGAACGGCAGGCGATGAGCGGTAGACTCTCCCTGAACAATGAGTTCGTTCAGAAGTTCCGACATCGACTTGGCGTCTGAGCGACGCGCCGGGCGAACGATCAAGGGCATTCGCAAGCAGTAGACTGGTCTCAAGTGGATTGCATCTATTGATGCCTTCAATAAACAGGACCGAGAGGCATGCGCCAACGTGATCGCATGTCCGCAAAGGGCGCGAAGCGGTCATCGACGATCGGAGCCGCTAACGACGGAATCGCGGACAAGGCGGGCTTGTACCAAGGCTCGATGGTCGATCACGCGGCGTTTGGTGTTGCGGTTATCGAACCGAATTGTGTGGTGCCCTGCCGAAACGCAGTAAACTCATCTCAATAAACAGACGTCCGAAAAGGAACCCGCGGCATGATTGCCTACGTCACCGTCGGTGCCGATGACATCGCCCGTGCGAAACGGTTTTACTCTGCATTCCTGCCGGCCCTTGGGTACGCGCTGGAGGAGGGGCCCGAGGGCCTCAGCTACGCGCTGCCCGCACAGGCAGGTTCGTCAGCCGCCCTGCCGGAATTCTACGTCAAGCCCCCCTTCGATGGACGTCCGGCCTCGGCGGGGAACGGCACCATGATCGCATTCCAGGCGCGCAGCCAAAAGCAGGTGCGCGACCTTCATGCCGCCGCGCTCGCCGCGGGCGGCGTTGACGAGGGCCCGCCGGGCTTCCGCGACGCGTATGGACCTCGGTTCTATGTTGGCTACCTGCGCGACCCTCAGGGCAACAAGATCGCTCTGTTCTCCAACGATCCGAACGAACCCGGACGCGACGGATAGGGCGGGCCAGAGCGATGCCCTAGACGGGCGGCAAATGCCAGTCGCCGCGTTGCAGAAAACCGGTGCATTCGGGCTCGCCCCCACCCCTCGCGCGAAGCCTGTTTGGAGTCGGCTTTGCGGACAAAGCTGACTTGTACGGAGATTTCGTTTAAGCGTCGGCCCGACGCTGACGAATGATGGACGGTGTATTGGAAACGCGATGGGCAATGGAGCAATCCGAAATCGATCGCGCGATTGCAATAGATGAGATTGTGATCGGATCGAAAAACCGATCTGAGTATGTCACATCCGTGGCCGCTCGCGGTGGCTTGAGCGTGGCGGTACAGCAAAACGAGATTCGAGCGTTTTGCTGTCTCGACCATCAATACTTCTTCGACAAACCATTCATTTCATTGCTCATTGTCCACCCGGGAGCCAGGAGGTGTGGCCTCGGATCCAGCTTGCTTTCATTCAACAGCCAGGGGATGCAAGAAGTTTGGACCTCCACCAACCGTTCCAACATTGCAATGCGTGCCGTGCTGGAGAAATCAGGTTGGCTATATTGCGGTGAGCTTGATGGCCTAGATACAGGCGACCCGGAGCGATTTTTCAAAACACCTTAACTGCTAGCGGGGCTTTGGTACCCGCTTCGTCGTGGTCTGAAGCAACTGCGGCTTTGGGCTCTAAGCTGCTGTAAGCACTCTAATTAAGGGCGTTATGCCGCCCAAAATTTGCGCGTTCTCGGCGGGCCGTGGGTCGCGAGGGCCAACCCAAGGCCGTTTCGTGAAGGCTTGCCGAAACCAACCCCCGTTCATATGGTCTGCGGACAGGCAATCTCTTTGGAGGGTTTTCGATGAAACGCGCATGCATTCTGGCCGTCGGCGCCACCCTGATCGCACCGACCGCACTTGCAGATGGGCTGGTTTCCGACACACGCGATGCGGACGAGTTCACAGCCGCCTTCTGCGCCGCCGATCGATCGACCCAGCACATCTTCGTGGTGCCGATGTCGGTGTTCCAAGCGGGCGGAGACCTGACCTGCGACGATGGCACCAGCACGTTGCGGATGACCGAACCGTCGGACGATCCGGGCCATGCGGTCGTGAACATCGACCCCCCGGAAGGCGTTGCCGACGGCTTTGACTGTGATGGCAAGGCGGATCTGGGCATGTCCCTGATCGCCATCAACTGCCTGCCTGCGAATCTGGAAAGCGCGGATCACGGTTAGGGAACTCTATCGCCGATAGCGCTAGGCCCGCCAGCTGGCCGATGTCGGTTACGCAGGCGAAGCTGGCTTTCGCGCGTCCGCCGATTTTGGGGTGAGCACACGTCGGTGCGCCATGGTTTAGTCGGAGTGGAATGCGGGGCAAAAACCCTGTTTGCTCTGTCAACTGATTTGTAGTACAATCATAAATTGCGCAAAGTGCCGACTACACCACGCAATGCAATGACCTATAACGACGCAATTAACTCGACAAGTGGCAGCATCGCGGACGCTCTTGAGAAGCTGCAATCGCTAGAAAGCGTAACGATCAATATTGTAGGCAAGGATCCCGAAAGTGGTGAACGCCAAAGAGTTGAGATTCCAAGGTATTTGTTCCGGGGGGAAGGCGGAACTTGGGGTTCTACAGTTTCAGCAATGGAGCGGGTGCGTCGCTTCTCAGACCCCTTTTTTTCCAAGTTGGAAAAAGAAGAATATCAGGAATTCTTCCGCAAAGTTGAAGAGATAACTAGTAAAGTGGATGAAGAGATACAGAACTGGTTGAATTTGCCACCTATGCAATCCAAAGGATTGCTTCAACATTATGAAATGCCAACAGATTTCATCGACTTCACAAGTAATCTCAAGACAGCCGTCGGGTTTTCAGTTTTCGGACATAAAGCATGGGTGAAGCCACAGAAAGTAACAATCGGCGTCTTAGACATGCAACAAGCACATAACAAGTCCATTGTTGCTGATTTTGCGTCACTAATAGACATCGCGCGTCGACCGGTTCGGCAAGAAGCCTACGGGTTTTTTTCGAGATCCCACGTAGATTTAAAGGCGCGAGCGGCTCGAAAAGAACTCGGTATTTCGTGGCACTCAGCAATAGCGACACAGAAAGAAGCTGCCGACTACGAACTGAAAGCCGATCTACTTGACCTTAGATCCGACGAGGCGTGTGGCTATGTCGATCTTGTCTTGCGGCACGTGGCCGACAAGCAAGGAGGCTGGCCGAAGGAGGTTGCCAGATTTCTCTCTGAACGGGTAGCTGCAGCGCCGTTCGTGGCGAAAAGGGTGCCCAATTCTGATGAGTTGGAGGTGAAGACAATAGACGAAGTGGGGCTTCCATTCGATGAAAAGCAATATCGACTGGACAGAGAAGAAGAGTGGTCAAAACAGGGTGATGATCAGTAAGCCTGCGCGTCCTGTGCTTCGGGGCACCGCAGTCTAATCACCAGCAGCTTTGATGGGCTCCAAGTGCTGCCCGCGCGTGCAGCATAAGAGGCTATGACCGCGATGGGCTCAACGAAGACCTTCGCTGCGCCGGGCGCGGACGGCTGGGTAGAGGATGAAGCGGGCCTTCAATCCGCGCGGTCACCATCGGGTCTCGGAACGGTCTTGAAGGCCGCAGAAAAGTACACCGCGTCCGGTCCCGATAGGGTGCTGCCAAGTTCTTCTGCCTGCGCGTAATGCCCCTTGAGCCCGTCACGGTCCCCGCGTGCGGCGCAGGCGGAGGCCTTCGCGGCGTGAGCAAAAGCAAGCTCCCAGGTTTCTCCCTGGTCCGTGAAATAGGAAATCACTGAGTCGGCCATAACAGTTGCAGCCTCCGAGATCCCCGCGCGGGCCAGCGCCCACGCCGGCAAAAAAGTTACTGAGCAGCGGGATGAGGCTGCGGTCGGCGATCACCTGGACACGGTCGTGAAAATCACCTGCTCCGCACCGAACCGTTCCGTGCGCTGAAGTTCGACCATGCCGAGATGCCTTAGCAGACGGCACGATGCCTCGTTGGCACGCTGGGTTTCGGCGATGATGCGCGGCAGGCCCCTGTCGGTAAGGGCGTGGGTCATCACGGCGCTCGCAGCCTCTCTGGCCAGTCCCTGCCCCCAAAACTCCGGGTCGAACTGAAAGGAGAGTTCGTGGTCGTCGCCGTCCACATGCGGCCCCAGCTCGACCAAACCGACCGCCCCCGCCGGCCCCTTGATTTGGGCGACCCAAACACCGGTGTCGGGCGCGCCGCGCAGATAGGCGATGAAGCGCGGAAAGCGCCGTGTCCACGGGACCGGACCGCCAAGGTATCGCCGAACCTCTCGGTTGCCGACGAGTCGGGCAAAGAACCGAAAATCACTCGCCGTCATCGGCCGCAGAAGAAGTCTGTCCGTAGTGAGGTGCTTGGAGAAATCCATCGGACGAACGAAGGCAGACCGTCGCCGAAATGCAAGACGGTTCTTCCGTGGCCGCGGCCCGGTCCCGGATCGCCGGGCCGCGGCATCGCCGGCGGCGCGGTTATGCCACCCGGTCGGGATGCTCCTCCGCCCAGTCCCAGAGAACCGCGGCCACATCCTCGTTCAGGGCGTGCTCGATATCGCTGCGCGTGAGCTTGGCACCGGCCTGAAGCGCCAGCCGGGCGCAGCTCGGGTGATCCCGTCGCGACACATCCAGCCGGTTTTCCGAGCCATGGACGATGGTGCCGATCAGGTCGCCGCCGAAGCCATTGATGTGATCCAGATCCGGATCGAGGCCCAACAGCCATTCAAGGTGATCGGGCAGGCCCGCCCAGCCGGCCTCCTGCAACGGCGTCATGCCCATCTCGTCCGGCTGGTTGCTGTCGATGCCGGCGGCCACGAGGCGCTTGGCGTGGTCCAGCCCGTCTTCGTGCAGGATGATGCGGGTGAGGATCATGCGTGCCTCGTCGCTCATCGTCAGGCCGCGCAGCGGCGCGCCGGCCGGGGTCTCACCGTCCGCGCAAGCGGCAAGCACGGTCTCCACAGGGTCGAGCGGCGTTTTCAGCCCACGCGCGGCCAGCGCCTCGGCGAAGCTGTCGTTGCCGTACATGCGCGCCAGCGCGTAGGCGGAATGGCCTTGCCACAGCGCGTCCCCCGCCGCGCCATGGTCCAACAGCAGCGGCACATAGCGTCCGTCCCGGCGGCTGCGCGCCGCCTGGTGCAGGGCCGGTATGCTGTCGACCGGCTGCTCGCTGGGGTGAAACGGCGCGTGCTCGTTCGGGTCCGCGCCGTATTCCAGAAGCAAGCGCGTGCCCTCGATGTCGTCGAACTCGATCATCCGCAACAGCGCATTGGTGCCCTCGGTCTTGACGCCATGGGCCATCAACAGCCGCAGGCCCTCGACATGGCCAAGCTCCGTCGCGTGATAGAGCGTCTCGTCATCGTTCGGGTCGGCGCCACGGTCCAGCAGCCAGGCGGCCAAGGCCAGGTTTCCCGCGTGGCCCAGCGCGCCGTAGATCGCCGTCAGGCGATGGTCCGACCCCGGCTCGGCGGGATAGCTGTCATTGACGTCCGCCCCGTTCGCCACCAGCGCCTCGGCAATCGCGACCATGTCGGTTTCCAGGTCCGGATGGGCCTTGAAGTGCTGCGAAAATGCCAGGTGCAGCATCGGCGACCGGACACCGACCACACGGGTCGCCGCGGACGGGTCTTCGCCCAGCACACGCCGGACACCGGCGATGTCATAGGTCGCGCACAAGAGGCCGAAATTGTCGGCCGGCAGATCGGGATCGGCGTCGATGAGCTGCTGAACGGCATGGGCCTGGCCCAGAAACAGGGCGCGTTTCAGCCGTTCCGCCCTTGCCTCGCGATCCATGGCGGCGATCTCCAGCGACAGCTTCAGTTGCGGCCAGGACGCGGCCCCACGTTCCCTGGCCACGACGTGCAACGCCTCGGCGTGGGTCAGGGTCGTCTTGTCAGGAAAAACGCTGGCAACGCGGCGCACCGCGTCCGCGTCCTGGCGCGCCAGGTCACGGCGCAGAAGCTTCGCCATACGGCGCAGATAAGGGAGTTTGTCTGTCATCGGTTCACTCACATCCGCCCGCTGGTCCGCTTGCCGGGCATGAGTTCACCGTTGAGGACGGCTTGAACGCTTTCGAGGTGTTGAAACAACTTTCCGCGGACCAGGATGCCACCTCGTCTGGCCCCGGGACCATAGCTCAGCCGGCCATGGTCATCAAGCGCCGGGCAAGGCGGCCACGACCCTTATCTCGACCACAGCACCCTTGCGGCGAAGACCCGCGACCTCGACGGCCGTCCAGGCCGGAAACGGCTCTTCGACATAGTCGGCCCGGACCGCGTTGAACCTGTCGAAATGCTCGCTCAGCCCGACGTGATAGCTGGTCATCTCAACGATCGACCCGAACGACAGGCCGGCCTCCCGCAAGACCAGGCCGATCTTCTCAAACGCCTGGCGGAACTGGGTCTCCAAATCGTCCGGCATCGAACCGTCCGCGCCGCTGCCCGTCATGCCGGTCAGGAAGACATGATTGCCCGACACGATACCGGGCGAGACCTTTATCCGCGACGCGGCGGCTTCGGAACCCTCTGGAAACAGTGCCCGTTTCATCTTGCCCCAGTTCTCTTGGCGTGGAGCGTGTAGAGTCCTTCAACCGCCACAACGGGTCAACGGCCGCTTCGCGGGACGAAGCCGCCATTTGCTCAATGTCAGCTACCGGGCTTGCTACGTTCGCCGACGAAGCGTTCTCTCTGGATGATCGCAGCTTCTGACGATACCTAACTGGCATGACAATCGAGCCGCGACTAGACATCATCGGGGCAGCGCTGGCCGATCCGAGCCGATCTCGCATTCTGTGCGAGTTGATGGACGGGCGCGCCTTCACCAATAAGGAACTGGCCTGCGCGGCAGGCGTCAGCCCGCAGACCGCGAGTGCACATCTAACACAGCTTGAAATGGCCGGCCTGACCTCATCACTTCGCAGCGGGCGGCACGTCTATCATCGGATAGTGCGTGCCGAAGTTGCCGAGGCTCTCGAAGGATTAGCCCGCCTTTCGCCAACCGATCATCTGTCCAGAACGGGTCAAGCCAGCGCGGACACGCTGCGGGCGCGCAGTTGCTACAATCATATCGCTGGCAGGCTTGGCGTGTTGATGACGGGCCGCCTTGTTGCCGTTGACGTGCTGAAGATCCGGGGTGAGGCCGTATTTTCCGGTAGTCGGTATCAAGCTTTCCTTGATGATATCGAAGTCGAGGGGCCGCCCATCGCCGCAGGAAAACCTCCAGCGAAGCTTTGCCTGGACTGGACCGAGCGGCAGCATCACATTTCCGGTCCTCTAGCCACGGCGATCCTGCAGAGATCGTTGGAGCAGAACTGGCTGAGGCGTCGCACTGGCAGCCGCGTCCTAAGCATCACGGCCGATGGGTTTAACGCGTTCGACCGCTTGTTCGGCCTGAGCAAACAGGCCATTGACCAGGCCGATTTAGCCTGAAGGTTCGGCCGATAGCGAACCGTTCTTCGCCACAACATGGCCGATCCGGGCCATTCCGAATGCAAGACAGCCGGCCATGCCCATGACACTGCCCAAACTTGAAAACGACAGGTTCATCCCCGAAGGCGGTCTGCGTGTTATCGTGCAGGTACCCGACAGCCACGCGCAGAAGATCGTGGATGCGGTTCTGGCCGATGACGCCCTTCGATACGGTGACTATGATTGCGTCACCTTCAAGACCTCCCCGGGGACTCAGCGGTTCAGATCACTGGGGAGCGGACGTAATGCGGCGACCGAGAACGCGGTCGAAGTGCCCTGCGTGGAGCTTTCGTTTTTTGTAAGCAACGACGCTTCCAAGGCCGTACAGATCCTCAAAAGCATCTATCTATCGCACCCCTATGAAGAACCGGTGGTGTTCGTGGAGCCATGTGTCAGGACGCTTCATATCCGCGGGAAGGATGAGGACAATCCCAATAGATTCTGGAACAGCGATCGCGAAGATTGGGTGCCCGAAGAGCAGCGGTAGAGGTAACACCACATCCATCAGCAGCCATGAGACCGGACAGTCGCGGCGTTGCGAAAATGTGATGGAAGGGCTTGGTGAAGACCCCGGCTAGGCCGGTCGCTCATGACCGAGCGACAGACGCAGCGGTCATTCAGTCTCAAGACGGAATTTGAGAAACTTTGCCCCGTCGTACTCGGTCTCGCCAACATGCCGGGCGCCGAGTCTTTCCAGCGCACCCAGGTTCTTCCGAGAGGGCGGCAAAAGAAATGTCACGAACGGGATGCGCTCATCGGCAATGGCAAAGTCGATCGCTTTCTTTGTAACGCGCCGCCCAAGCCCAAATGCGTCGGGCCTCAGGACCAGTCCGAAATCCCACGCGTCCCCTTCCTTCTGAAAGCCGCCCCACCCGACATAGCGGCCGTTGGACAAAATCGCCCAGTGCCCAAGCCCATCACGCGCCCAGCACCGCTCCTTTTGCGCAACAAACGCCGCCACGGCCTTGGCGTCCCATTCAGACGTCAATAGCGGCATATGCTCCGCCACCCGAGGGTCGGACATATGAGCCGCGATCTCGGCCGGCTCAATTTCCGACAAGCGAGCAAATGTGATTTCATCCTTCACTATCGCTTCCTTCGGTGTCCATTCGCTGCTTGTTCTGTGCCGTCCATGTAATCGGCGTTTGCGCCGCCATGCACACGGATATCGACACATACCGGGGCCACGTACGGCGCGGCGACCCGGGGCAGGCCGGCAAATTCGGGCGGCGGTTCGCTGTCGCCGACCGCGACAATGATCCTGTCGCGGCAGGCAACATATCCCGCCCCGACAATCCGATGGGGCAGCACGACGGCGCTTGAGAAGACGGTCCCTGCTCGCTCGGTCATTGCGGCTCGCCGACTTCGACGATGTGTCCGTCATGGTCGTAGAAGCGGAAGACCCTCTGCCCCCAAGATTGCGCCTCGATCGGGTGAATCATGGTGACATGGGGAGCAACCCGTTCATACGCCGCATCCAGGTCCTCGGCGTCGAAATACAGCACCAGATTGCGCCGTCCGTATCGATCGGTGCCCGTCTCGCCATCCCCGAAGATCGTCCGTTGCAGTGCCGTGCCGGTGTGCAGGGCAAGCCCGTTTTCCAGCTGCACGAAGTCCCCGTGGTCCTGCGCCACCTCTTGCCCCAGCAAACCGCAATAAAGGCTCACGGCCTTCTTCATGTCTGCCACGAACACGAGTGCGTTCACGAACCTGATGCCCGGCAAGAATGCTCTCCGAATTTGAGGTTGGCGGCGCGGATGGGCTGATCACAGCGCGCCGCAGACCAGACGTTAGCTGCATCGCCGAAAACAGGCAATCAGGGCTCAACAGGCCACGCCAGCCGCTAGCCCGAGGGTTTTGCGCTGGCTGACCGAGCGGTCGTCCCATCCCCACCTTGCCACTTCAATTTACAGCCCCTGCGCGCTATCGATCGTCATGGCACCCGACATTCCGCCCGAAGCTGAACTGGTCGGCGACCTGTTGATTGAGCACCTCGCCGGCGACCTTGAGGCTCTGTACCTTTACGGATCAGCCACGCTTGGTCGCCTGCGGCCCAGCAGCGATGTCGATCTGCTGGCGATCGTCAATGGCCGGATCAATGCGGCGCAACGACAAGGGCTGCTCGGCGCGGTGATGGCCCTGTCTTCACAGCCAGGCCACGACGGCCGGCGGTACAGGCCCATAGAGCTCACGGTGTTTCGCTTGAGCGATCTGACGGCACCCGCCCGTCCGCCGCTTTGCGCCTTCATGTATGGCGAATGGATGCGGCCTGACTGCGAAGCAGGGTACGTTCCGACACCGTTTGCCAGCTTTGATTTCAACATTCTGTTTGGACAGGCACTCAAATCCTCGATCGCCTTGTACGGACCGCCCGCCGATACGCTCCTGCCGAGCGTACCCAGCGCCACGCTACGTGACGCTGTCCTGCACTCTGTCGACGACGTGCTCAATCACCTGCACGGTGACGAGCGGAACGTGCTGCTGACGCTCGCAAGAATGTGGCACACATTGGAGACTGGCGACATTGTGCCCAAGGATGTCGCCGCAAGCTGGGCCAGCAAACGCCTGTCACAGTCCGCCGCGCGGATGCTCACCCACGCGCGGGACGCATATCTCGGCCGGGTGCACGACGATTGGAGCGGGCGAGACGACGACGCCTTCGCTGCGGCTTCGGAAATCGCGTCGCACCTGTCGACGCGCCAACATCGCAGCAGGAGATGACTGTCTAAAGTTAGCTCGATGAAGACCCGGGCGACGCCGGCCATAGCGGGCCGGACGGCAGAGCGAACCATCCATCATCGGCGGTCTTCAATTGGCGGCTTTGTCCCACCCGTGCACCGATCAATCCGAACAAACGTCACGACCCGCCAATGACCTTCAGCATCTGCGGGTCCGTCGGTTCCGGCTCGGCGCCGGCGGCCGTCAGCATGGCGTGGACCTGGCCGCGGTGATGCGTCTGGTGGTTGATCATGTGCACAAGGTTGAAGCCAAGCTCCGTCTCGACCGCCTCGCCGCCTCGCACCCAGGCGATCGGGCACGCAAGATCCGCCTCGGCAAAGCTGTCGGCCCAGGCCACGATCTCATCGTCGAGGACGGCGCGCTCGCGCACATAGGCCGACCACTCCTTGGGCGTGTCGGTGTAGGGGTGGCGCGCGCCAATCTCTGCCGCCGCCTGTTCGTCACCGCTGAGCCGCGCCAGCCAGATGCGGTCGTCCCACAGAATGTGGTTCAAGGTCTCTGCGATGGAGCGAAAGAAGGCGCTGCGGTCCTGCCAGCGGTCCGCGTCCGACAGGGCATCCGCCGCCGCAACGAGCGACCGGTTCTGCCAACGATTGTACCGCGCCATCGTCGCGGCGAAGTCAGGCTTGATCATGATTTGCTGCTTGGGTGTTCAATGATTTCGACATCGGAAGTCACGAAAGCTGTCAGGCCTGTCTGCACGGCCCGGTCAAGTTGGACTGGCCCTACCCTCTATCCTACCAAGCGCTGACAGTGGCGATGTAGACAAAGCTGCTGTTGGTGAGATTTAGTCGAACATCTGATTCCAAAGCTTGATCTAAATTCCACATGCGGGAATTATCTCAAATATGGGAAAACAAGAGGTTTCAGAAAGCCAGAAGCTGGCACATCACCTGCGTGGACTTCGCGAAAGGCGCAATCTGACGCTAGCCCGCCTCGCGGAGCGCAGCGGCATAAGCAGGGCTTCGCTCTCCCGGATCGAAAACGCCGAGACAAGCCCGACCGCTGAAACGCTCGGTCGCCTGGCCGCCGTCTATGCGCTGCCCATCTCTCAACTGTTGTCACCGCTGGAACAGGACTTCCAACCCGTCCTGAAACGCGGCGATCAAGCCACGTGGCGCGACCCCGCCCACGACTTCCTGCGTCGAGGCGTTTCGCCCCCAAACGGCCAGCTTTCCGTCGAACTCATCGAAGGAACGCTGGGCACGGGCCAGAGGATTGAGTACGCGGCACCCGCCATCCCCGGTCAGGAACACCACGTCTATGTGCTGTCCGGCCAGATCGAAATCACGATCGACGAGACCGCTTACAGCCTCAGTGCGGGCGATTGCCTGCGATACGTCTTGTTCGGGGCGACCGCGTTCAAGACCACCGATACACCGTGCACTTATGTGATTGCCCTGTCATGACCAGCCAGCCCCATATCCCTCGCGCGCTTTCAGCTGCCGATATCGACAGGTATCTCGATGATCTCTGCCGCGTCCTGATGGACAGTGTGGCCGATGGGGCCGCGATCAGCTTCATGGCGACGCTAACCTGGGCTGAGGCCGAACGCTTTTGGCAAGGCGATGTGAAGCCCGCCATCGAGGGCGGCAATCGGCTTCTTTTCGGTGTCTTCATCGAAAACCGCCTCGTTGGAACGGTTCAACTGGTCACTGGCATGCCGCCCAATCAGCCGCATCGGGCGGAGATTTCAAAGATGATCGTTCATCCCGATATGCGCCGTCGCGGATTGGGAAAGGCCCTGATGACCGCTGCACTCGAAGCCGCGAGAAAAGCGGGGAAGGCGTTAGTCACGCTCGATACAAGAACAGGCGATGTGTCCGAGGACCTATACCGTGGCGTAGGCTTTGAGAAGGCAGGCGTCATCCCTAACTTTGCCCTTGATCCTGACGGGAAAGCGCAACACTCAACGACCTACATGTACCGGTTTCTCTGAGCAGCGTTGACCCATCCACCAGCTTGTCTAGGTTCAAAATATGACGTCCGAGATGCGAAGGGGAGAATGATCCATCGGCCACCGGCTTCTCCTCATCCGCCACGCCGAGGCCTCGGGCCAGGCCCCTGACGCCGACCTCACGCCCACAGGCCACCGGCAGGCGCGCGGTCTCGCCGATCGGCTGGGTCGCCTGCAGGTCGATGGCGTGGTTTCCAGCCCCTATCTGAGGGCCAAGAACACCGCTGCGCCGTTTGCGACGCACAACGGGCTCGCCGTGGAAGTCCACGACGATCTTTATGAGCGGGTGCTTTCGCTGGAGCCGTTGCCGGATTGGCTGGTGCATGTCAGGCGCTCGTTCGAAGACTTCGATTACGCGGTCGGCGGTGGTGAGAGCCTGAACGCGACCTGTGACCGGGCGTTGGGCGCGTTGCGGGATGTCCTGGGCCTCGGTTACGGCTTTCCGGCGGTGGTGACGCACGGAAACCTCATCGCCAGCATCCTCGGTCGCGTCGATCCTGCCTTCGGGTTTGAGGAATGGCGGACCATGAAAAACCCTGATCTGTTCGTTCTGAGGTTCGAAGCCGGAACGCCCGTTGAATTCACCCGCATCGAGACGCAAACGGACGACTGACGGCATTGCGCCCAAAGCCGCGATCGTTGGTCGGAACAACAGTCCTCCGAATTCCTGATCTCATCTGACGGTCATTTTGCCGGCACCAAAGCCTGGCGGTGATTCAGCGCGACGGCCGACGAACAGCTAAAGCGGCGGCGCACAACGACCATGGCCTGGCGTGACCGAGACGACACCATCGCGGCCGTCCAGCGACGCCGTCTCGGCCTTTTTCAACAGGGACGCGCGATCCCGCGCATAACGGCATCAAACCCGCGTGCCAGCCACAGAGTGCGGCGCGTGGGCGGATGCATGGTTCCCAGGCGCAAAACGCATATTGCGCTATGTTATAACATAACATATACGAGGGCTGCGTAATCGAGGGGGAGCGTCGGTGGGCAAGCAGGCAAGCACGATGCAAACGACCGTGCCGGCGCGTTCGCGTCGATGCGGCGGGCCGCTCTCCAGGCCAGGCAGCCTGGCGCCCAGCGGTCTCGATCCGGTGCGCCATCCCGCGATGACCCCAAGCACACGCCCCCCCAAGCACACGCCCCCAAGCAAGCGCTGATTTCGCAAGCGAGGCCTACGAAGCCATGAACACGCAAGACGCCCGCCTTCCCGTCACGGTCCTGTCCGGCTTCCTCGGCGCGGGCAAAACCACGTTGCTGAACCGCGTCTTGAACAACCGCGACGGGCGGCGCGTTGCGGTCATCGTCAACGACATGTCCGACGTGAATATCGACGCCGATCTGGTGCGCGCGGATACCGAGCTCAGCCGCACCGACGAGACGCTGGTGGAAATGTCCAACGGCTGCATCTGCTGCACGCTGCGCGACGATCTGCTGGCCGAGGTGCGGCGCCTGGCCGCCGAGGGACGGTTCGATTACCTGCTGATCGAGTCCACCGGCATCTCCGAGCCCTTGCCCGTCGCCGCCACGTTCGACTTTCGCGACACGGACGGAAAGAGCCTGTCGGACGTCGCCCGCCTGGACACGATGGTGACGGTCGTGGATGCGGTGAACCTGCTGAAGGACTATTCCAGCCACGACTTCCTGCGCGACCGGGGCGAAACGCTGGGCGAGGAGGATGAGCGGACCCTTGTCCATCTCCTGACCGACCAGATCGAATTCGCCGATGTGGTGATCCTGAACAAGGTGGCGGACGCGGATTGGCGCCAGGTGGATGCCGCCCGCAAGATCATCCGCAGCCTGAACGCCGACGCGCGGATCATCGAGGCCAACTACGCCAACGTGCCCTCAGAAACGATCCTCGACACCGGCCTGTTCGATTACGAGAAGGCCCACGAACACCCGCTGTGGGCCAAGGAGCTTTATGGCTTCGCCGACCATGTGCCGGAAACCGAGGAATACGGCGTCGCAAGCTATGTCTACCGGGCGCGTCGCCCGTTTGAGCCGGAGAAGATCAACACTCTGCTCAACGGTGAGCTGCCCGGCGTCATCCGCGCCAAGGGCCATTTCTGGATCGCCACGCGGCCCGACTGGGTCGCCGAGTTCTCGTTGGCCGGGTCGATGTCCAGCGTCTCGCCGCTTGGCATTTGGTGGGCCTCCGTGCCCATGGAACGCTGGCCCGGCGGCGAAGGCGGTGCCAGGTCCTACATCGCATCGCACTGGCAAGACCCTTGGGGCGACCGCAGGCAGGAGATCGTCTTCATCGGCGCCGGCATCGACTGGCCTGCCCTGAAGGCGCGGCTGGACGCCTGCCTTGTGCCGGAGGCTCTCGCCCCGGGCCCTGACGCGCTGCCCGACCTGCCCGACCCGTTCCCGATCTGGCGGCGCACGGAGGAAGCCGCATGAGCCTGGTGCAGGAAATCGTGCGGGATGACGCGACCGCAATAGGCGTTACCGATACGGTCGAGGGCTTGTCGGCACTTCAACGACCCGGCTGCGCCGCTTCACTCTGGCGGCGGCAGGCCCCGGCGGGCTTTCAGGCTTGGATCGACGGCTTAAGGCCCGGCCGCCTGCCGAAGGCGCGCACGATCGTCTGGCCCGCGGACGTGCGTGACGCGGTCCGCCACATCTGCGACGCGTCCGGCACCCCGGATTGTGCCGAACGCACATGGCTGATCGACGATGTCGCGGCCCTGGCGGACATCTTCGCCGGCCTGATGCGCGCGCCTTACTTGCGCCTGCGCTTCGATGTCGTGACCACGAACATGTGCCGCAGGTTCCACATCGACGCCGTCACGGCGCGCCTGATCTGCACCTATCGTGGAACGGGCACGCAATACGGCATCGCGGCTGATGGGACGGACCCAAAGCGGGTGTTCACCGCGCCGACCGGTGCGCCCATTGTCTTGCGCGGCACCCTGTGGCCCGAACAGCCGGACGCCGGACTTCGCCATCGATCGCCGCCCATCGAGGGCACGGGCGAGACACGGCTGGTGCTGGTTCTCGACCCGGTCAGAGGGCCGGAGAACGAGATGTGACCGGAAAGCTCGGCAGCACGAGCTTGTAACCACGTCGCGGCTCCGGCGAGCCGCGCGAACCAGGCGGCGCAGAAGACCTGGCACGCGACCGTTCCATCTGCCCCGTACACGCGCAGCTGGATGGGGACGGATCATGATCCATCAACGACCAACGAAGGTAATCGAGATGACCTTGTCGAAACTTTCCGCCGCCGGATTTATGGGGGCCGTCCTGGCGTTTGCCCCTGCCGCCTGGGCGGATGAGGACGCAACCGCATGGCGGATTTTCATCGCCGACCACACCGACCCGACGGTGACGGCCATCGATCTTGACGCGCCGGACCAGCGCTGGACGTTCGACCTTGCCGGACCGGCGCGGCTGCACAGCGCGGCGGGCCAAGCCGTGGTCGCCGCGGTCCAGCCCGGCAATGACCAGGTCGATTTCCTCAACAGCGGCGTGACCATCGACGATCACGGGGATCATGCCGACATCGAGGTCTCGGACCCCAACGCGATCGGTTCAATCGCCGGACCGCGGCCGGTCCACTTCGTCGACCATTCCGGCCAGGTCGCAATCGCCTTCGACCGGGGCGGATACGCCGCCTTGCTGGACGAGGGCGCGATCGTGCAAGGGGACCTCGACGAAGACAGGTTCCCGATGAATGTCGCGCATCACGGCTTCGTCGCCGCCATGGGCGACTATTACCTGAGCTCGGTCGCGTCGGAGGAGCCGGTTGAAGAGGACCGGTTGCCGCCGCGCGTCGGCATCGGCGCGTTTGCCGCGGACGGATCACCCGTTGGCGACATGCATGTCTGCACCGATCTGCATGGCGAGTCCTTCTCGGGCAACTTCGTGGCCGTCGGCTGCCGCGAGGGCGTGATCGCCCACGACACCACGGGCGGGCCCGATGCCTTCACCATGCTGCCCTATCCCGCCGAGTTCCCCGAGGCCATGACCGGCACGCTTCTCGGCTCGCCTGCGATGCAGATCTTCCTGGGCAATCACGGCGCCGACGCGGTCGTCATCCTGGACCCGACGACGGAGCCTTACTTCACCCGGGTTGAGCTGCCCTTCCGCCGGGTTCATTTCGCCCTCGATCCCGCCAGGCCGCAATTCGCCTACATCCTGACCGAGGACGGATCGCTGCATCGCCTGAACATGCTGTCCGCCGAGATCGAGCAGAGCCTGCCGGTCACGCAGCCCTATTCGATGGACGGCCATTGGAGCGACCCGCGGCCCCGGATCGCGGTCGCGGGCGACCGGCTGGTCTTGACCGATCCGCTGAACGCCAGCCTGCGGGTCGTCGACCTGGAGGACTTCGCCGAACTGGACCCGATCGCGGTTGAGGGCATGCCCTACAACGTCCTTGCCGTCGGCGGCAGCGGCGTGGCCCACTGACCAGTTCCCCGGCGCGCGTGGCGAACGCGCCGGGGCCCATCCTTCAGGGCTAGGCCAGGTCTTTCACCACGACGCCTTCCTGCAACACCAGGGGGATGCGCTCGCCCTGGCCTGTCAGACAGGCGATATCGGCGATCGGGTCGCCATCGACCAGGATCAAGTCCGCCGTCGCCCCCGGCGTAACCTGCCCGAGATCGGGACGGCGGACGATCTCCGCATTCACCGAGGTCGCCGACCGCAGAACGTCCGCCGCTGGCAGGACTTGCGTCCGCAACATGAACTCCGTCGATTGGTCCTGGTGCATCCAGCCCAGAAGGTCCGTGCCATAGCCCATCGGCACCTCCGCGCGTGCCAGGATTTCCAGGGAGCGCAGCCCCGCTTCGCGCACCATGCGGTTCTTTTCCCGGTTCGCGCCGCCCAGGCCAATGGCGTCGGCATGGCGATCAAGACAGTCATAGATGATCAAGGTCGGCACGGCATAGGCGCCGCGGGCCTTCAAAACCCCCGCCACCCGGTCGTCGATCAGGTTGCAATGTTCCAACGTGCGCACGCCGTTCACGCAGGCATGCTCGATGGCCCGCGCGGTGTAGGTGTGGGCGGCAACATAGGTGCATGACGCCTCGGCCGCCGTCACGATGGCCTGGATTTCCTCCGGCGTGAACTGGATCCAATCGATCGGGTCGGTCGGCGTCGCGACCCCGCCATTGGCCATGATCTTCACGAAATCCGCGCCCAGGCGCAGCTCGTCCCTGGCGGCGGCCAGGCAAGCGGGCACGCCGTCGACGACGCGGCCAAGCGCGGGCAGATGCCGGCGCTGCAGATCGCCGACATCGACCCGGCTGGTGCCCCGGAAATCCGTATGCCCGCCGGTCTGGCCAAGCGCCTTGCCCGAGGTGAACAGGCGCGGGCCGCGCACCAGCCCCTCTTGCTGGGCACGTTTGGTGCCGGCGTCGCCGCCGCCGACATCGCGCACGGTCGTGAAGCCGCGATCCAGCATCGCCGACATGTACTGCGCCGTCCAATGGGCCACATAGGTTGGGTGCAGCGCCTCCAGCGCCGCCAGGTTGGGCACGGCGGCGGCAATATGCACATGGGCGTCGATCAGGCCGGGCATCAAGGTTCGGCCGGTGGCGTCGACCACGCGATCCGCCTCGCCCGCGATCGCGGTCTCCGAGACCTCGTCGATCTTGCCGTCGGCCACCAGGACATGGCAGCCCGGCTGGATCGCGTCGCCGACCCCGTCGAACAGATCGCAGTTATCGAATCTAATGCGCATGACTTCGCTCCCATCCCCGCGGCCGATGTCGCCGACGGGCCTTCGCTATGATTTGGTATGCGCGCATTGGATTTCGCTCGCGCCTCTTGCCCGCGAACGTCGCCGCATACGACCGTGATTGTACCGGGGCTTTCCTGTCGGGCGCCCCCACGCCCCCGACTGCCCTTGACAGCCCCTAGACTAAGCCAGTTCCGACATGGGCGGAAGATGTGTTGGCGCAACGACACCAGCGGATTGCCACCAAACTGTTACGACCTGACATAGCGTCTGCAAAACCGCAGCAAGCCTCGCGCGCCTACCCTCGATACCGGCGCAGTGACGGTCGGAGCGTTGGCAGAGCTCGTTCGATGCCTGGCTGGTGGTCTATCCGCTCCGATCACCGTAAGATCGGAGCGGTTTGCAAGATCGATACGGGGAGGATGACGGCATGGCTTCGAGACGCGAACGCCTGAACCGGCAGCTGCCACGTGCCCCTATGGCGTGCGCCCTGGCGCTGGCCGCCATGACGGCAACGGCCGGCACCGCCTCGGCCGAGGACTTCTCCATGACCGGCCAGTACCAGGGTATGTACGCCTGCGACAGCACCACCGCCGGCGTGCCGGGCAGCTGGGCGCGGCCGATGACCGCCGGCATCCTGCAGGACGGCACCTCGATCCGCATCGACCTCATCTATGACGACCAGGTCGAGGGCGGCCAGGAATACAGCCTCTATGCCGGCGAAATCGCCACGTCGCCCGACGGGTCCATCGTCGCCGGCTATTTCGGCGCCTGCGGCGGCACCTTTCCGTCGCTGGAACTGGTGCGCATCTTTCCCGCCGCGACCGCGACCACGCCGTTTCAGTTCGCCGCCAACGGCGTCTGGGTATCGTCCACCGTCCCGAACATCCCGGGCCTGACGGTGCAAAGCTGCACCTGGTCCCTGACCCGCACCTCGACCGACACGCCGACCGTGCGCCCCTGCACCACGCCGCCGGGTTAGCTGGTGGGGGCCGTTTTGTAAGCAGTCCAGTCGACGGTCGCGCGCGAAGGTCGCGAGCCGGGACGCCACGGCAGCCAGCCGATCACCCAGGGCGGCCAGCCGATGATCGGCGTCGTCGGCTGGGACGGCACATCGGTGGTCTTGAGCGACGTCGGCGACACCACGGTTCATGACTGCACGCTGGTCGATCAGAACACGCTGCACTGCCTGGTTTGGGAGGCCGGTGCCCACGCGCTGGTCGGCCGCATCACGCTGGCTTGGGAACAGGCGAAGGGCGCTGGATCCGAGCGAGCGGCCACGGCCAACCCTCGCCCTAATCACCCGCCCCGACAAGCCGCCTGATCTCGGCCGGATCGCTCCGTTCCGCGGCCGACTTGGCGAAGACGCCATCCAGCGCCGCCAGAACGGACGCGGCGAGCAGAAACCACGCCGCCATGTGCGTGATATGGGCCTGATCCGACAGGTGGCCGATCACCACCAGGATGAAGGCATTGGGGTAGGTCATGGCGCAGAAATAGTCGATGGCGAACAGGCGCGCCCGGTTGATGGCCCAGGCCGTGACCAGCTTGACCAGAACGGCGATCCCAACGGCCGCCAACCCGGCCGGAATATCCGCGCCGACATCGATGCCCGGCATCGCCAGCAGAATGAAGAGCGCCAGCAACAGCACTGCCAGATGGCCGTTGCGGACGCCGAACTTGGCCGTGAGGATCGGCCAGCGGCGGCGCAGACCCAGGACGATGGCGAAGGGCAGGTACACCGTGGCGGCGATCAACCCGAGGGTGATCAGCAGAAACCACGGCACCGCGTCGATCGACGCCGCCCCCAGCACCAGGGCCAGCGGCACCAGGCCGACCGCCGATGACACCATCACGATGGCCAGGGCCGGCAGGATCAGGCCGCCGGCACACCGGCTGGCGGTCACGGCGATCACGCCGGCCGGCGCGGCCAGCAGGGCAAGGCCGCCCAAGACCTGCGGGACGTCCTCCAATCCGAAGGCGATCGCGGCGGCGACAAGCGCGATCGGCATCAGGCCGAAGCGCCAGATCACCGGCCAGACGATGTCGCGGCGGCCTGCGTAGCGAGGCGTTTCCTCGATCTCCACGGTGGTCAGGCCGATCGCCGTGGCCAGGCCCAAGATTGCGATCTGGATCTCGGCGGGGATTTGGAAGCGCACCCCCACGATATCCAGCCCCAGGCCGGCCAGCGCGGCGAGCGCGAGCACGAGGTAGTAATTGACCGTTATTGTGTCGTAGAGCTGGTTGCGCCACTTGCTCTCATGCCCGATCGTGCGCGGCAGATCCGCGGCGCACAGGATCTGCGCGTTCGGCAACCTGAGATCATAGGCACCCTCCAACGGCAGGCCGAGGATCAGGCGGCCCAGAAACTCAACGACATATTTGTGCGAGACCACCAGCACCCGCTTGCCGCTGGCCACGGCGGGCAGCAGGGTCTCCTCGTAGAACGCGACGATCCGCCGGCGAAACCGTTCGATCGCCTCGCCCTCGCGCATGGTCGGGCTGTCGGCATTCATGGCGCGTTCGTATTCGGCAACGCCGTGGCGGCGCTGCAGCACCGCCTTGTTGTGCAGCGCGTAGTTGCCGAAGTCGCGCTCGGCCAGGCGCGGGTCGACGATCAGGCCGGGTGGCGGAACCATGCCGGTCAAGACCAGATCGGCGGTCTCGCGGGCGCGTTTCATGGTCGAGACGAAGACGACGTCGAAGGGTCCGCCGTCCCATCCCTTGCCGGCCTTTATGGCCTGGGCGCGGCCCAGATTGTTCAGGGGAACATCCTCGATGCCGGCGATGCGGTGGATGGTGTTGCAGCTGCTTTCGCCGTGACGCAGCAGGAACAGATTGTCCGGCAGCGCAGCCAGATCCGCTTCGGCCATCAGTCGCCACCAGCCGCCGCGCGCGCTGGCGGGTCCTCCCCGGCCAGCCCAAGGCGCTGGCGCAGTTCGCGCGGCGTCACCGACACACCGGTCATGCGCTGGACGGCTTCCAGCAGCAGACAGGCCCGCACCGCCCGGGCCTTTTGCGCGTCGGAAACGTCCAGACCGGTCAGCCTCTCTTCAAGCGCACGCTGCAAGGCTTCAAGCTGCTGTCCGGCCTGTTGCCACGCCGTTCGCGTTCGGGCCGTCAGCCAGAACACCATGGCCGCCGCCGCCGGGTCGAGCAGATCGATAAAGGCTTGCCGGTCCGCCTCCGGCACGCCTTGCTGCGCCAGCTCCGCGCCGTGAGTAACGGCGCCCGCGCCAGCCGCGCCGATCAGGCCTTCCAGCGCCTGGTTCAAGCGGTCGGCCAGGTAATCGCGATAGATCCGGCGCGGCGCCGGGCCGGAAACCGTGAAATGGGTCTCTGCCCAATCGTCCGGCCAGCCGCGCCGGTCGGCCTCGTCATTGGCCCAGCGCAGGAAATCGTCCACATCCTCGCGGAAGATCGACATGCGGCCGGCCTGGATGTTGAACACGTGGTGCCTGGCCCGCCATAGGCCAGGCCGCCATGGCCCCGGTGAGGAAACCGTTCGACCATCGCGATCGACAGGGGCCGCGAGGCGAACTGCATCACCCGCATCGCCGTGGAGGCGGCGGCGGCCCCGGCCCCGGCCCCGACCAGCAAACGTCAAACCGATCTTGAATCACGAGGCGTCTCCAACGCGTGGAGCATGAGGTTTCAGACTAGGGTGCGAACGGCCCCGTGGGTAGCTACATCTTGAGTTCCATTAGCGGATGCATCCAGAGGACGGCAGCGCCCTGTTCAAACGCCGACGCAAGCAACCCAATCAAGCCGGCCAGATGATCAGGAGAAGAACGCCGTGACCGAACAGTCCACGGGTCTGACGGACGGACCTCGAGATCGGTGCCGTTAGAGTCGACAGCATTGGAATACTTTCCTAGACGTGATATCGATAGCCTTCATGCCTGAAGGAAAACACAACCATCAATGACCGCTCTAGCGCACCGGACTGCCCTGCTTGTGTTCGTCTACCTGTTTGCGGTCGCGGTCCATCCGGGCGCAGCTCGCGCGGAGGAGCCGCTTAGCTATTCGGAGTCGCTGTTTTGGCGGCTTCAGCACCCAAGCGGCAACCATGGCTACATTTTCGGCACGCTCCACAGCCCGGACCGGCGGCTCATTCCGTTTGTCGACTATCTGCGGAGTTATATCGAGGATGCCGATGTTGTGTACTTCGAACACACCACACGCGACCTTGAGACGACGTACTACGCCGCCGAGTCGCTTGTCGACGAACCTTTGCGCAATCGGCTTGAGCCAGCTCTGTATGACCGTGTGGTGAGCTATTTCCGTAGATTCTACGGGATTACCTGGTGGCTGGAATACACACCCATCTTCTATATCGAGAGTTTTGTCGCGCAGGAGTACTCCAACGAGGACAGCCTCGACACAAGGCTTGAGCTCGCCGCCCTGCGGCACGGTGTGCCAAGAAGCCTCGAGACGACCGAGGAGAGGCTGCGCCTGATCCAAATTACCGAGCAGTTGGACGCCAACGACATCATCGCCTCGGCGTTCCACTTCAGCGATGAGTATCCGGACGCGTGGGACGAGGTGGTGGAACGCTATATCGCCATGGACCTCAACTGGTTCATGGATACGACCGGATATGGCTGCGATGAGATGACCGACGCAGACTGGTGTGACACCATGGATGCGTACGAAGCGGCATGGCAGGAGGACATCGTCCTGCGCGACCGTGCGATGGCATCGCGCATCGACGCGGCCATGGAGAACCAATCCATCTTCGTGGCGGTCGGGGTGTCCCATCTGCCGGGGCACGACGGCATTCTTGCCCTGCTGGTGGACAAGGGCTTTTCCGTCACGCCCGTGCCAATCCTGCTGCCGCGCCACGATCTCACCCCGGTCATCCTGGTCGTGGCCGCGGTCTGTCTCGCCGGTTTTGCCGTCTTCAGGATCATCGTCGTCCGAAGGCGCGCGGAGCGTCGGCGCATAGCTGAGGCGCAGGCCGAACGTGTTGAAAAATGGCACGCGGTCTTGGACCGGCCGTCTGACCGCAAATAGTCGGCCCGATTTTGGTTTTGTGACCGGCGGAGAGCCGAGGTCCCCCTACCCCAAAACCCCCACCACCAGCACCGCCGCGATGATGATCGGGGCCGGCCAGCGCATGATGAAGCGCCAGGTTTTGAACAGGCCGGACTCCGCATTCCAGCCCAGCTCGTCGGCGATCGATTGGGCGGACATCACGTGGCCGACGAAGATCGCGATCAACAGGCCGCCGATGGGCAGGCCGATGGTCGCGGTCATCCGGTCGGCGATGTCGAACATGGTTGCCGTCTCGAAGGTCGGCACGAAGGACAGCGGGTTCAAGCCGGCGGCGATGTTGAACGAGAACACGGTCAAGAGGCCGACTAGCCAGCAGACGAAGGCCGCGCCGATCGCCGTCTTGGGCCGCGACCAGCCCCGCTCCATGCCCCATGCGACCAGCACCTCCAACAGGCCGACGCAGGTCATCACCGCGGCGACGGCCAAGAGTAGGAAGAACGGCACGGCGACAAGCGCGGCGTTGCCGAGATTGGCGAACGCGGCCGGCAGCGTGACGAAGACAAGGCCGGCGCTTTCCGTCGGCGTCAGGTCGAAGGCGAGCACGAAGGGAAAGATGGCAATACCGGCGATCAGGGCCACGGCGGTGTCGGCCAGCGCGATCGTCGTCGCCGCGCGCGGCAGGCTGACTTGCCGGGGCACATAGGCGCCGTAAATCAAGGCCGCGCCGCCGCCTACCGTGACGGAGAAAAAGGCCTGGCCCAGCGCGTCCAGGAAGACGCCCCAGGTCACCTCCGACCAGTCCGGCGCGAACAGGAAGGCCAGGCCGGCGGCCGCGTCACCGGCGAACAGGGCGTAGATCGCGGTCGCGACCAAGAGCACGAACAAGAGCGGCATCAGATACCGCGCCGCCCGCTCGATGCCGCCCTGCACACCGCCCGCGACGATGCCTGCGGTGAACACGAAAAAGACCGTCGTCCAGAAGATCAGCAGCCAGGGGTCGGCCAACAGGGCCGAAAACAGCCCGTCGGTATGCGCGATATCGCCGTGGCCGAAGGCGCCGACGGCCCCCGCCACCAGGAAGTCCAAAGTCCAGCCGCCAATGACGGCGTAGTAGGACAGGATCAGAAAGGCGGTGATCACCGCGATGATGCCGGCGATGGACCAGCGCGGTGATTTGCCTTCCGCCAGGGCGATGCGGCGGAAGCTTCCCGGCGGTGACAGGCCGCCGCGACGGCCGATCGCCATTTCCGCCATCAGGATCGGGATCGCCAGCACCAGGACGCAGGCGATGTAGATCAGGACAAAGACGCCGCCACCGCTTTCGCTGGCCAGGTATGGAAAGCGCCAGATGTTGCCGAGACCGACGGACAGGCCGATCATCGCCAGAACGAAGTTCCGCCGCGACGACCAGCTTTGGTGGGCAACACCCGCGTCAGTCGTCATGGGACCAGCCTCTTACTTATTGGCCGCGACCACCGCAGGTGCCGGCCAGGAAGGCCGGTGGCGGTGGATGACCCCACACTATGGCGCGCGAGGAACCTGCGCGACAAGCGCCAACGGCCAAGAAGTCGTCGCCCCTGCCATCGGCGCACAAGAAAACGCCGGCTCGGGCGTGAGCCCAAGCCGGCGCTTGAAGGTTGGTTGGGTTCGCCCCGAACGGGTTAGCTGAGGAAGATCTCCACCCGTCGGTTCTGCGGCTCGCGCACGCCGTCCGGCGTCGGCACCAGCGGGTTCTCCTCGCCGAACGCCCGGATCACGATCTCGTCCGGCGCGATGCCGCGCGCGATCAGGGCGTCGGCCACCGAGTTCGCCCGACGCTCCGACAGGCCCAGATTGTACTGGGCACTGCCAGACAGGTCGGTGTAGCCGTCCAGGCGGATCGAGGCATAGCCGGTCTCGTTGGCCACCACCACAACCTCGTCCAGCACCAGGTTCGCCTCAGGCGTCAGGTCCGCCCGGTCCCAGTCGAAGAACACGATGAACGCCGTCTCCGGCACAGGCCCGACCACCGGCGCCGGCGGGGGCGGCGGCGGGGCCGGGTTCAGGTTCACCCGGATGCCCGCCAGCGCCTGCACGCCCTGCACACCGCCATCGAGCGGC
>JANQGH010000077.1 GCA_028277405.1 Alphaproteobacteria bacterium
GCTGGTTCTGCGGGCTGGTTCTGCGGGCTGGTTCTGCGGGCTGGTTCTGCGGGCTGGTTCTGCGGGCTGGTTCTGCGGGCTGGTTCTGCGGGCTCTTCCGGGTCGTTGGTGAGGGGCGTGACAGAGCGATGGCTGCTAAGCGCACTTCTGGCCAAGACACCGTAGGCCGAGACACGACCAACCAAGACACGACCGACCAAGACACGGCGAACCGAGGCACCGTTAAGCAACGGACGGTTTTTCTGGCGGCGCTTGAGCAAGGTTACAGCGTCACCTTTGCGCGCAAAAAGGCCGGGCTGGACCGGGCGGTGTTGAAGGCCTGGCGGGCCGGGGATGACGGGTTCGCCGAGGCCTGGGACGCGGCGGTGGAGGCGGGCACCGACCTTTTGGAGGATCTGGCCCGCGAGCGGGTGGCCACGGGCGGCGACAGCCTGCTGATGTTCCTGTTGAAAAGCCGCCGACCGGAAAAGTATCGCGAGCGGCACGACCACCAGGTCGATGCCGGCATCGCCAGCGGCGTGCTGATCGCGCCCGCCTCAATCGATCTGGAGACATGGGTAGATCAGGCGGCGCGCCAGACGGCAAAGGCCCAGATAGCAAAGGCCCAGACGGCAAAGGAGACGGCAAGGTTGGCGGCGGATCAGACTCGGCAAACGGACGATCCGGCGCCGCCGACACGGGCGGGCGAAGCGGCAAAGGCGGCGGACGGCGCAAGCCGCACACGCTGAACCAGCCACCCCTGGCGGGCGCTGGAAAGGCCGCCGGCGACGACGAAGGGGCGGGGACTGCCGGGCCGGGTGATCGGCGGGGGCTGGATCGGTTGCCCGTTGCGGCATCTGCGGAACCTAAGCGCGGCCAGGATAGCGCGCCCGGGGTGGCGGATGGTCAGGCCGGGACGGGCCAAATGCCGACCATCGTCTGGTCGCCGCAGCCTGGGTCGCAGACCTTGTTTCTGTCGTGCCCGGTGTTCGAGGCGCTCTATCACGGCACGCGCGGGCCCGGGAAGACCGAGGCCCTGTTGATGGATTTCGCCCGCGATGTCGGGCGCGGCTTCGGGGCCGCCTGGCGCGGGCTGCTGCTGGCGCGGGAATACAAGGATCTGGATGACGTCGTCACCAAATCCAAACGATGGTTTCCGGCGATCTTCCCCGGCGCCCGTTTTCTGGCAAGCCAGGCGCACTTCAAATGGCGCTTTCCGGACGGCGAGGAGCTGCTGTTCCGCGTTGTTAAGCGCGCTGATGATTATTGGAAGTATCACGGCCACGAGTATCCCTGGATCGGCTGGGAAGAGCTGACCAAGTGGGCGGACGGCGGGTGCTACGAGGACTTCCTGACTCTGTGCCGGTCGTCCCGGCCCGGGCTGCCGCGACGCTATCGGGCGACAACGAATCCGTACGGGGTGGGGCACAATTGGGTGAAGGCGCGGTTCATCGATCCGGCGCCGTCCGGCACTGTCATCGGGGGCGACGGCGTATCGACCGACGGCGTATCGACTGGCGGCGGGCGTGAGCGCGTCGCGATCTTCGGCTCGATCACCGAGAATAAGGTGCTGCTGGCCAGCGATCCCGGCTATCTGCAGACCCTGCAATCGATCGGCGACGCCAACAAGCGCAAGGCCTGGCTGGACGGCGATTGGGACGTGGTCGCCGGCGGCATGTTCGACGACGTCTGGGACCAGAGCGCTCATGTGCTGGCACCGTTCGATGTGCCGGCGAGTTGGCGCATCGACCGGTCGTTCGACTGGGGCTCGGCCAAGCCGTTTTCGGTCGGTTGGTGGGCGGAAAGCGATGGCAGCGATGTTGCTTTGGCCCAGGGCGGGCGGCGGTCTTTCCCTCGCGGCACGTTGTTCCGTATCGCCGAATGGTATGGCTGGAACGGGCGCGCCAACGAAGGCGGCCGACTGGTCGACAGCGAAATCGCACGCGGCATTCTGAGGCGCGAGCAGGAGCTGGGCATCGCCGACCGGGTGAAGCCGGGGCCGGCCGACAGCGCGATCTATGACGAGACCAACGCGGACAGCCCGGCGGAGATCCAGGCGCGGTGCGGCGTGCGCTGGCTGAAGGCGGACAAATCGCCCGGCAGCCGGGCGCGGGGCTGGGAAGCGATCCGGCGGCGGCTGAAGGCCGCCATGGCGGCGCCCATGGAAGAGCCGGGCCTGTTCGTGTTCGACACCTGCCGGCATTTCATCCGGACCGTGCCGGTACTGGCGCGCAGCGCCCGCGACCCGGACGACATCGATACAGACGCGGAGGACCATGTGGCCGACGAAACCCGATACCGCGTGCTGGCCGCCAAAAGCGGCCGGGTGCACGTGCGCAAGCTGGCGGGGATGTGATGGCGGGTGCTGTTGCGGGTCTAACCTCCGGGGGCCCGACCTCGGTCGCCGCGCCTTCGGATGACTACAACGCCGCGCTTGATCTGTGGTGCAAATGCCGCGATGTCGCGCTTGGCGAGGAGGCGGTGCAGGCGGCGGGCGAGCGCTATCTGCCCCGCCTCGGCGGGCAAGATCTGGCCGACTATGACGCCTATCGGCGGCGGGCCGGTTTCTATAACGCCACGCGGCGCACCATCGACGGGCTGGCGGGGCTGATCTTTCGAAAAGCACCCGTGGTCAACGCGCCAGCGGCGGCCGGGGCCTGGCTGGCGGATATCGATCTGGCCGGCACGCCGTTTGCGCGGCTGGCCGAGACGGTGGTCGAGGACGTGCTGACCGTGACCCGCGCCGGGCTGCTGGTGGACATGCCAAGGGCGGCCGATGAGATCGTGACACGCGCCGACGCGGCCCAGTCCAACATGCGGCCCTTCGCGCGGGCCTATCGGGCGGAAGACATCCTCGACCTCCGGCTCGGCCAGCGCGGCAACGCGACCGTGATTGCCCAGGTGCGGCTGCGCGAGAGCGTGGCCGCGCCGGCCTCGGGCGACGAATTCGGCCATGCGAGCCTTGACCAGATCCGGGTGCTGGATCTGGACGAGGAGGGCTATCGCCAGCGGCTTTATCGGCCGGGTGCGGATGGCGGCTGGCGGCTGGCCGACGAGATCCGGCCGCTGAAGCGTGGGCGGCCGTTGGGGCGCATCCCGTTCTTCCCGATCGGCGCGCGCGGCCTGACGCCGGAGATCGACCGGCCGCTGTTGCTCGATCTGGTCAACCTGAACCTGTCGCACTACCGCACCCTGGCGGATCTGGAGCATGGCGCCCATTTCGTCGCCTTGCCGACACCGTACGTGTTCGGCGTCGACGACGACTACGCGCCGACCTCCGTCGGGCCGACCGAGCTGTGGCATTCGCCGGACAAGGACGTGACCGTCGGCCTCTTGGAGTTCACCGGCCAGGGCCTGGAAGGGCTGGAGCGGCGGCGCGAGGCCAAGGAGGCCCAGATGGCGGCCCTGGGCGCGCGCATGCTTGCGCCGGAAAAGCGCCAGGCGGAGGCGGCCGAAACCCTGGCCCTGCGCACGGCCGGCGAGGCCTCGATCCTGGCCGCGCTCGCCAACGGTGCCGGCCAGGCGCTGACCGCCATGCTGACCACGATGCTGGACTGGGGCGGCCTCGCGGGCGAGGCCTCCGTCACCCTCAACCGCGACTTTATGCCCGCGCCGATGAGCGCGCAGGAACTCACCGCCTGGATGGCCGCCCTGCAGGGCGGCGGGGTGAGTCGGCGGACGTTCTTCGAGGCGCTGAAGCAAGGGGAACTGGTGCGGGATGATCTGAGCTTTGAGGAGGAGGCGGAGCGGTTGGCAGAGGAAGACACTCGTGCCATTGAGACAGAAGCTTGACGATCCTTGTATGACATGAGCCGCCGATCCGAATTACCGTAGCTGCTCAAGTTCTTGCGATGATTGTTGGCTGAGCCGGCATGAAATGCTAATTCTGGGATTATGCCTGCTGACTACTCGCTCATAAGCCTTCAAGGGCTTGCGAAGCCGGTGACCACGTTCATCGAGAAAATCTCCGGCGCTATTGGAACTCTCTATGCTCCTACGCACACACGAGAAATGGCGAGGGCTGAAGCCGATGCCGAAAGGACCAAGGCATTGAGTAGATTGGCAGTTTCAGAACTGGAAGAGCGCGCGGCGAAGCGCATGCTCGAAGAAGAGTCCAGGCGACTAACGAACATTGAAGCGATCACAGCACAGGCCGCGCGTCAGATTGACGATAACGCCGAACCTGAGAGAATGGACGATGACTGGATCAGCAATTTGTTCAAGCATTGCAAAGATGTCTCTGATGAAGAAATGCAGACCCTCTGGTCAAGGATATTGGCGAGTGAGGCAAACCAGCCGGGGTCTTTTTCGCGTCAGACACTAAATCTTCTCCCCAATCTTGACAGAAATGACGCTTTTGCATTCACAGACCTCTGTACCTTTGTATGGAAAGACATCGGTGACAGCATGCTTCCAATAATTCTAAACGCTGAAGACTCTGTATTTAGAAATGGCGGCAACTTCACAAATCTATTATTATTGCAGGAGCTTGGTCTAATCACCTACTCGACGAGTGGCTATCGAAGATACAACTTAAGCGATAATTTTATGTTGTTCTACTACGATCAGCCTGTATTGCTCGATTTGAAGGCCAAAGAAAAAAAAGAGATATCGACAGGTCAAGTTCTCTTTACGCGACCCGGTAGAGAACTCGCGAAGATATGTAACCCGAGTCCTTCGAGTGCATACTTCGAGCATATGATTTCTCTTTGGGCAGAGCAGGGTTTGAACCCCCAGCGCCTAGCCACCAGTCGGTCTTAGGAGCTGGTGGTTCGAGCGCGTTGAGGTCGAAGATCGAGTTTCGTTAAGTGGATGCCTGAGTCATGAGAATCCGTTGGAAACCCTAACCACCGTGCTCGACAGCCTCGACAACGTCGCGGAGCCCTTGCGGGGGTATTACCGCGAAGAGGACGGCCGGTTCGTCTTGTCGCTGGCGGAGCCTAAGGCGCATCCGGCGTTTCGGACCTTGAAGCAGACCGCCGATCGGCTGGATCGGGAGTTGAAGGAGGCGCGGCGGGCGCTGGATGGGGCCAATGAGCGGCTGGCCGGCTGGCCGGACGAGTTCGAGCGCGCGGAGTATGCGCGGTTGAAGGAGCGCGGCGGTCTGGACGAGGGCGAGATCGAGCGGCGGGCGGCCAAGCGGCGGCGGCGGGAACTGGACACGGCGCTGGAACGGGCCGAGGCGGCGGAGCGACAGCTACACACGCTGCTGGTCGAAAACGGGCTGACCGAGGCGTTGAGCCGGGCGCAGGTGGCGCCGAGCCTGCTGGACGCGGCCAAGGCTCTGCTGTTGCGCCAGCACAAGGCGGAGATCGTCGAGGGCAAGGCGCTGATCGACGGGGACGAGATCGCTGACTTCGTACGCGATTGGGCGGACGGCGAGGCGGGCCGGCATTTCGTCGCCGCGCCGCAAAGCGGGGGCGGCGGGGCGGAGGCGAAGCCGGGCGGCGCGCCGCCGGCGGGGCCGAGCAACCCGTTTGCGAAGGGCCAAGGGTTCAATCTGACGGAGCAGATGCGGCTGCAGCGGGAAGACCCGGGGCGGGCGGAGCGGCTGCGTCAGGCGGCGGCGGGCCGCGCGGGTCAGACAGGCCGCTAGGACCGGTCCGCCCAGAGGCTGACGATGAGGGTGGCGGCGGAGAGGATGGCGAAGCCGGCGATCAGGGGCAGGACGGTGCCGTCGAAGGCCTGGCCGATGAGGATGGCGAGCGGGACGGAGATGAGCGTTGCGAGCGAGCCGATGACCGCGGCGCCGGTGCCGGCGACATGGCCGAGAGGCTCCATGGCCAGCGCGTTCAGATTGCCGAACATCCAGCCGAAGCAGAAGAACGCCAGCATCAGATAGACGATCAGCGACCAGAAGGGCGGGTCGCCCTGCATAAGCACGGTGATGACCAGGAAGATCGCCGAGAGCGCTGTCAGCATGCCGGCGGCGGTGCGGGTCAGGCGCCGCATGCCGAGGCGCATCACCAGGCGCGCGTTGACGATCGCGGCGGCGCCGATGGCCAGCGACAGGATGCCGAAATAGACCGCGAACATGTCGTCCTGGCCGTACTGGATGTCGAAGATCGGCTGGGCGGAGCTGAGATAGCCGAGAAAGCCGCCGAAGACGAAGCCGGTGGCGATGGTGTAGCCCAGGGTCGTGCGGATCTTGACGATCTCGACCACCGTCAGTGCGATGCGGCGCAAGGTGAAGGGCGCGCGCTTGTCGTGAGCGAGGGTCTCGGGCTGGCGGATCATGAACCAGGTCAAGACCAGCACGCCCGCCGCGACGAACATGATGAAGATCCAGCGCCAATGGGCGAACAGCAGGATGACCTCGCCCAGCGCCGGCGCCAACGCCGGCACCAGGATGAAGACGGCCATGATGAAGGACATGATCCGGGCCATGGCGCGGCCTTCGTACTGATCGCGGATCAGGGCCACGGCGATGGTGCGTGGGCCGGCGAGGCCGATGCCTTGCAAGAGCCGGCCGATCAACATGACGGTCAGGTCAGTTGCGGTGATCGACATGATGCAGCCGACGAGAAACAGCAGCATACCGCCGAAAATGGCCGGCTTGCGGCCGTAGCTGTCGGACAGCGGGCCGAACAGCGGCTGGCCGATGGCCATGCCGAGCACGAGCAGGGGCACGATGAGCTGGGCATCATTGGTGCCGCCGACGCCGAGATCGTCACTGATCTGCGGCAGGGCCGGCAGCATGGCATCGGTGGCCATGGCGACGAACGAGATCATCGCCGCCATCAGCGTGATGAATTCTGCGAGCTTGGGGGGGCGTTTACCCTGCGGGGTGGTCAAATGGGGCTCCGGTGACGGGACCCCATGCTTAACCCATGCGGGGCGGCGGATCAGCCGCCATCGAAGCAGGTCAGATATTCTTGGCGTAATGCAGGAAGCCGGTGCGGGTGGCAACCTTGTCGTAAAGCGCCATGGCGGTGTGGTTGGTCTCGTGGGTGAGCCAGTAGACTCGCGGTGAGCCGGCCGCGCGGGCGCGGTCGTAAACCGCCTCGATCAGGGCCCGGCCGACGCCCTGGCCGCGCGCGGCCTGGTCGGTGAACAGATCCTGAAGATAGCAGATCGGGCCCAGCATCGTGGTGTTGCGGTGGAAGATGTAGTGGACGAGGCCCAGCAAGGCGCCGTCACGTTCGGCCACCAGGGCGTTCATGGGCTCGTAGGCGTCGAAGAAGCGGGCCCAGGTGGCGGCCGTGATCTCCGCCGGCAGGGCGGTGGGGCCGACGCGCTCGTAGAATGCGTTGTAGCCGTTCCAGAGCGGCAGCCATTGGTCGTAGTCGGTCTTGGCGAGCGGGCGGATGATGGGGGCGGGCATGTGGTTGTCTGTTCCCTTTGGCTCGATTGCGCTGCGTAGCTGAGGACTCCTCGCCCGACATGAGCTTCAGCGCAACCAGTTTCCTCTGACCCCGTCGGTGGCGGGCATATCCGGTCGGACGCCCGGTGGGCTGGGACGGGACCTTCTGACAACAGCCTTGAAGAAAAGGAGCATGCCTGATGGCTGCGACATTGCTTTCCGACGTCTTCGTCCCCGACGTTTGGCGTCAGTACGTTATCGAGCGCACGGCGGCGAAGAGTGCCGTGTTTCAAAGCGGCATCATTTCGGACCTGCAGGACGTGCTGGGCCCGAACATGGGCGGCAGCACGGTCAACATGCCGTTCTGGCAGGATCTGACCGGCGCGGACGAGGTGATCGACGACACGGCGAACCTGACCGTGAACAAGATCAACTCCGAGCGCGACGTGGCCGCCGTCTTGCAGCGGGGCAAGGTGTTCGGCGCCTCTGACCTGTCCGGCGACATGGCCGGCAGCGACCCGATGCAGGCGATCGGCGAGCTGTTCGCCGGCTATTGGGCGCGGCGGTTTCAGGACGTGCTGATCTCGGTTCTGGCCGGCGCCATGGGCGCTGCCAACATGACCGCCAACGTGCTGGATATTTCCGGCCTGACCGGCGGGGCGGAGAATTTCGACGCCGAGGCCTTCATCGATGCGGCGGCCAAGCTGGGCGATCATCAGGACGATTTGACCGCGGTGGCGGTACATTCGGCCACCTATACGGTGATGAAGAAGCAGGATTTGATCGACTTCCTGCCCGACAGCCAGACCGGCACGCCGATCGCCACCTATATGGGCAAGCGGCTGATCGTGGATGACGGCATGCCGGTGGCGACGGATGTCTACACCACCTACCTGTTCCCGACCGGGGCGATTGGGTACGCGGAAGGCATGCCCAAGGTGCCGGCGGCGGTCGACCGGGACGAGCTGGCGGGCGGCGGTACGGAGTATATCGTTAACCGGCGTCGGTTCGTGTTGCACCCGCGCGGCGTGAAATGGATCGGCACGCCGGCCGGCGTATCCGCGACCAACGCGGAGCTGGCGACGACCACGAACTGGACGCGGGTCTACGAGCCCAAGAATGTCCGCATCGTGGCCTTCAAGCACAAGCTGGCGTAGCGGTGGATTGGAGCGGCGGCCTTCGGGCCGCCGTCTCTCTTTTGAGGGTCGACTTCATGCGCGGGTGGAAAGAGCGGCGGCGGGCGCGGCGGCTGGCCGACGCGGACCGGGGCGCGATCCGGGCGGCGCGGCGGGCGCATCTGGCCGGTGACGCGGTGGCATCTGAGGCACCGGAGCCGCCGGAACCGCTAGACCTGGACACGCTGTCCTGGAACGAGTTGCGCGCGGTGGCCAAGCGGGTGCGCGGGTGCGCGGTGCGGAACAAGGCGGACGCGATGGCGGCGATCGAGGCGGCCGACGAGGCGGCGTTCCGCGCGGCCTTTCGCGACGTGACGGAAAGGATCATCCATGGCGCTGATCGTTGAGGACGGTAGCGGTGTCGCGGGCGCCGACAGCTATCTGTCGGTGGCCGATGCCGACGGCCACCATGCCGACCGAGGCAATGCGAGCTGGACCGGCGATGTGGCGGCGAAGGAAGCGGCGCTGCGCAAGGCGACCGACTATCTGGGGCAGGCCTATCGGCTGCGCTGGCTGGGTGTGCGGGTCGATGCCGGGCAGGCGTTGGATTGGCCGCGTGCGGGGCTTGATGCGATCGGCAGCGACGTGGTGCCGGGCGAGGTGCGGCGGGTGACGGCCGAGCTGGCGCTGGTCGCCTTGGGCGCGGATCTGAACCCGCCCCTGGCGCGGGGCGGCCGGGTGAAGCGCGAGAAGGTCGGGCCGATCGAGTGCGAGTTCGAAGACGGCGCGCCGGGGCGGACCCGGTATCCGGCGATTGACGGAATGCTGGCACCGTTGCTGGCGCGGACCGGCCGGCTGGCGCGGGTATGACCGCCTACGAAAACCCGATCGCGGCGGCCAAGCGGCTGATCGCGAGCAAGGGCCAACCGGTGAGCTTCAGCCGGGCGGGCGAGACCGCCTACGACCCGGCGACGGACACGACGATCGGGCCCGTGGCGACCGTGTTCAACGCGGTTGCGGTCGTGCTGCCGGCAAGCCAGGGCACGGCGGAGATGTTCGACGTGCGGTTTCCCGGGCCGGTGCTGGCGGCGACCAACATGCGCCTGCTGCTGGTCGCGGCCGATGGGCTGGTGACGGCACCGGCGGCGGGCGATCGGGTGACCGGGCTGGAAGGGGACGACTGGACCGTGGTCGGCAGCGTACCCCTGGCGCCGGACGGCACGCCGATCGTGCACACGGTGACGGTCAAGCGGTGAGGGGCGGATGACGACGAACCTGCGTGACTTCACGGCCGGGCTGAAGGCGTTCGAGGCGGAGGTGAAGGCGGCCCATACCGAGCAGGTGCGAGCGGTTGGGCGGGAACTGCTGGAACTGCTGGTGCAAGGCAGCCCGGTCGACACCGGGCATTTCAAGGCCAACTGGCAGGTCAGCATCGGGCGGCCGGCGACGGGCATCGTGAACGGTGTCGACCCGGATGGCGCGCAGACGATCGCGCGCGGGGAGGCGGTGCTGCGCCGCGTCAGGGCGTTCGACAGCGTCCATATTACGAACAACGTGGCTTACGCGCAGCAGCTGGAAGAAGGCTCTGTGCAGCGTCCGCCGGCGGCGATGGTCAAGGCCGCGGTGGCGAGCGTGCAGGGACGGTTGCGATGAGCTACGCCGCGGAACGCAACGCCATCTGCGGCCGGTTCGATGCGGCCTGGGCCGGGCGGACGCCGGTGGCCTGGCCGAACCAGAGCTTCACCGTGCCGACCGCGACGGAATGGGTGCGCCTGACGATCGTGAACGCGGCGGTCAAGCGCATGACCCTGGGCAACCCCGGCGCCAACGTGCACCGGCACAACGGCGTGATCACCGTGCAGGTGTTCGCGCCGGTCGACAGCGGCACCCATACGGCCCGCGACCTGGCGGACCAGGCCGCCGCGATCTTTCGCAACCAACGATTCGACGGCATCCGCTGCGACACGGCCTCGGTGGTCGAGGTCGGGGCGGAGGATGTCTGGTACCAGGTGAACATGTCCTGCGCCTTTCGCCGGGACGAGCTGCTGTAACGGCACGCCGTTCCCTGACAGGCCGCTGATCCCCGCGTCGGTGACGCGCTGACCGCCCGCGCGCGAGCGGGTTTTTCCCACTCAAAGACGAGGAGGGCACGATGCCCGATTTTTCCGACGCGTCGGATGCACAACTGGCGTTCATTCCCGAAGTCACCTGGGGTGTCACCCCGGCCACGCCCGCCTTCCAGCGTGTGCGCATGACGGGCGAGAACCTGGTGTTCTCGATCGACAACCAGACCTCCAACGAGATCGACCCGACATCGTCGGTCAAGGACCTGATCCAGCGCGGGGCCTCGGCCACCGGCGGTTTTGATTTCGAGCTGAGCTATGGCACCGAGTTCAACACGCTGTTGGAACATGCGCTGCGCGCCGACTTCGCGCTCAACACGCTGAAGGGCGGCACGGGCAAGAAGTCCCTGACCGTCGAGAAGGCGTTCCAGGCGGGAGGCACGACGCACTATCAGCGCTTTCTGGGCCTGCGGGTGAACACCTTGCAGGTGAATGTGCGGGCGCAGGAGCTGGTGACCGGGCGGCTGGATCTGCTGGGCAGCGGGGCCGACCCGATGGCGACGACCATTATCACCGGGGCGACCTATGCCAACGCCAACACCAACGAGGTGATGGCCTCGCCGGAGGTGGCGTCGATCACGGTGGCCAATACGGTCGGCACAATCTTCTTCACCGACCTGTCCTTCACGCTGACCAACAATCTGCGCGCGCAGGCGGCGATCGGGCAGTTGGGCGCGGCCGGCATCGGCTATGGCAGGCGCGAGATCACCGGGCAGATGAACGCCTATTTCGAGGATGCGGATCTGTATGAGGAGTTCGTGTCCGGCACGGCGGGCAGCCTGTCCTTCGCCCTGTCGGACGGCACCAACAGCTATACGGTGACTTTCCCGCGTTCGAAATTCACCACCGGCCAGGTGGTGGCCAGCGGCAACAACACCGATGTGATGGCCGAAATGGGCTTTCAGGCGCTGTATGACGACACGGCGACGACCGACATCCAGATCGACAAGTCGAGTTAGGGCCGGGCGGCTGATCGGGCACGCCGTCTTGCTTCAAGCGGCGAGAATGAGGGCCGTCAGTGACGGCCCTCATGCCCTGGCGTGACTGTTGGCTGGCGCGGGCCATCGTGATTGCCGGAAGCGCCCTCGTTCTCCGGTGAAATGGCGGGCTTCAGAAACAGGAAAATAAAAAAGAACGCCAGCCCTAGCGAGTAGAGGGCCATGCCGTATTCAAAGCCGTCTTCGAACCTTATGCCAGATCTGATTGGGTCTTTCCTTATTCTAATAAAAATTATCGTACGCTCAATGAAATCTTCGGAAGCAAAGATGAACGAGAATAAGAAACCCAGTTTGAGAATCATCCAGTATCTTTGAGTCCAACGGCCCAGATTCACGCCGAGGCATAGGACGCCAAAAGCAATCACGAGAACGCTTGGCCAGCCGTAATAGTCAAATCCAATCTCTTGCCTGAGGCGGAGACCGACGGTCGGCGACACCAGGAACAGACCATAGAACGCCAGGAACAGCGCCATGATCTGCGAATACCGGTCCGGAAGGACCCGGCGCCACAGTGGCTCCCTGGATTTGCCTTGACCCATGCGCAATCTCCCGGGCGAGATGCCCGACCATACCTAAGAAACAAATCCTAGAGGACTGTCGCAATGAAAGTCAACCAACGGTTCGCCACGGACGCGTCGGCGGAAGAAGAGGGCGTGTGGGTGGAGATCGGCGAGGGGGCGGCGCTGAAGATCGCCCGGTTCGGGAACAAGCGGCACGAGCAGGTGCTGGACCGGCTGCGTAAGCCCTATCGCAACATCCTGCGCACGGGCGGCGAGATTCCGAAGGACCGGGCCGAGGCGATCGTGATCGAGGCTATGGCCGAAGCCCTGCTGCTGGATTGGCGCGGGCTGGAGGATGATGACGGCAAGGCGATCGCGCACGACAAGGAGACGGCGATCGGCCTGCTGACGGAATTGAAGGATTTCCGCAACCAGGTGGCGGCGATCGCCATGGAGGCGGAGACCTATCGCGCCTCGGCGCTGGAGGCGGCGGCAAAAAACTCCAAGAGCGGGTCCGGTGGTCGATCCGGGTCGGGGACAAGGCCCGCAAGCTGATCGACATCTTGACCGACCATGACCGGCCGATCCCGGCATGGGCGGTGGAACCGAAGCTGACCGACGGCAACGCGCCAATCTACGCGGCGTTCCTGGACCTGTCGCCCAGCCGGCCGGCAGGGTGCGGCGCGATCCCGCTGACCGAGATCGAGGCCTATCTGCGCCTGTTCGGCCATCCGGGCTGTGACGACGCGCGGGAGTTCGTGGTGCTGATCCGGGCCTGTGATACGGCGTTGCTGGAGGCGCGGGCAGAGAAGACGTAATGGTTGTGATGCCGTGGTCACGGTCGATGCCGCAGTTTTGTGGCCGGCACGCGATCATGATCGAGACGCATCTAGGCCGGCGAGTGGGTGCGCTAGGTTTGGCGCCGGTATTTACTGCTTGCGAATCGTTGTTCGCGGAGACGTGAAGAGGGCGCCAAGCAACAAGAAAGGGCTTAGAACAATAAAGACAAGGCCAATACCAAAATGAAAGCGATCTAGAATTAAATGTCCGTCAGGCTCAATAACAACTCGATATGAAGTTGATACAATAAAATACAATATAAAACGTGCGGAATAAACAAAAAATGCCAACACAATCAGCTTTGCGACGATAGAGTTTGGAAAGATCGCCCTATCTCTGCAAGTCAGGGCGGACAGGAATCCGATCAGTGCGGTAACGATTCCGTAGTATCCAGAAAACGCGTACCCATAAGTTGGATTGACCCGTTCGTTTTCGGCTGGGCTAAAGCCCCACGATAGCGGCAGTGCCAGGTACAATGAGTAAGCGACCGAGAAGTAGAGCATTCTTCTCGAGAACGGATCGCTCGCAACTCTACGTAAGACGGACATTCCAGCCGTTTCCATACCTTTGCCCCGCAAATGCAAATGCGGTTTCGGCGCCCGCAAACACCGAGAGCCTTGATAGAGCCTTGATGCGGCGATTTGGGCCACGCCGGAGACCATTACGCCGCTAAGAAACAAATCCTAGGTCGTCGTTAACCCGCCGTCAACCTCAGTGCCAGGAGGTTATCGGGATCGGTGAATCCGCTGAGGCGAAGACTAACGAATTGAGCGGCCGGATCGAAAGCCTGGCCGGTGCCGTCGGCGGGGCCGTGGTTTCGGTCGAGCGCTGAAGCTCCAAACCGGCAGCGGCCGACACGTAACCGAAAGCAGTTCGGTCGCCGCAGTTTCCGGCCTAACGGAGGTGTGCCTCACCCTCCGCGCTGTCATGCGAATTGGTTCCGTCCATGCAAGGAAGAATGAGATATGGTTAGCCCCACACTGACCCTCTCCATCGAAACGCGCGACGCCGAGATTGGCGCGCGGCGCATGGACCAGGCGCTGCGCCTGGTGCGCACCGGCGCCAAGGCGACCGAAGACGTCGTTGACAAGATGGCGGACAAGCTGAGCAGGGTCGGCGGCTCATCGAACCTCGTTACCGCCATAGGACGTGGTGTCGAAACATCGGTTCAGCGCGCGAGAGCGGCGTTGATGGATCTGGAGCGCACGGCGGACCGTACGGTCAGTGGCCTTGGTCGCACGATCAGTGCCGAACGGCAGGCGATCGATGATGTGAGCGGGCGTCTACTGGGCATAGGTACGTTGTCATCGACGGGTGCCCGGATGCTCAGCTCCGACCTGATACAGCACGCTCAATGGAACTCGCTGCGCGGTGGCTTCACGCCTGTCTCCAGAGTACCTCGGCCAAATCCCTTTGACGACCTAGCCAACGGTACAATTCAGAGCTTTGGGTATCTTATGGGGAGACAAGCTGCAGCGATTAACGGCTTTCCAACGTACTACGATAGTGGTCCCGAAGGTTTTATTGGGAAGTACGCACCGATCACGGACTCGATGCACGGATCATTTGATAGTTATCTTGTAAATCAGGGAAACATATTTGATCTGATTGGAACGCGTGAAATAAGCAGGATAAATAGATTGCCTGCTGTATTCGAAAGGGTTGTGGATTTTAACAATAACCGAGGCGAGAGTATCGAGCGTGCCGTGAGTCTGGCCGGAGAGCAAATGGCGAAATGGAGGCGATTGGTCGCTATGGAAGACCCGGCCGCCGATCAGTTTACCAACAGTATCTTTGAACCGATACACGATACCATAAGAAGCGTCAGGATGCTTCATGGGGATTTGCAATGGGGACTTTTTAATGTTCAAGATCTTGAAAGACGCTCACTCCAAGATCCAAATGCCACAGGCCATGAAAGAGAACTTCTTTCTTCATTGATTTCAGACATTAGTGAAGGTGAGCAAATAGTTGGCGGCTGGTTGGCTCAGCTCGAAGACTACTCGGGCGAGTTGCTCGGCGCCGCAATAGCGGCGAACAGTGATGAGCCAAGGCCCGACCCGCCGCCACCCTGGCCGAGGCGCGACCCATTCGGCAGTTTTGGCGCCATTAGTCCTGATCTGTTTGTGCTCGATAAAGCAATGCTGGGTGACGGCATCGGCATTGCGGACATTCACGAAAACTTCCCCGCTCTGGAGCCGGTTCGGGTGCCGTTGGAACTGGACATCGCGGGCTTGGAACCGTTGACCGAGCGGCAGTTGTCCGACCTCCGGACCTGGACCGATCTGGCGATGACCGATCTCCAACAGGATTATGACGAAGCCTTGCCAGAGCTTGCGGGCAGTATCGTCAACCGAGACGGCGGCCGGGCAGATAGTCTCGCGACGGGGTTGTCGCAGATGACCGGTATCTCAACCCGCGCCCTCAGCGACCGTATTGCCCCGGTCCTTGGAGACGAAGCCGACGCCTTCGCGCGGAACCTCGTCGAGGCGTGGCGCCGTGCCTATTTCGAGGCGCTGGTCGACACTATTGGCGAGTCGGAGCGGCAGGGTGCCGCCGTTGATGGGACCGACCTCGGATTTCGCGATGTCGGGCAGTCGATACTGGACGGTCAACTGGCGGCCAGCATGGTTACGGCCGACATGCTGCCAGTCGGTGGACTGGAGGCTGTGGTGCCGACCCCCGAGGAGGTCGAGTCGGTGATGGCCATGTCGGAGGCCCTTCGGGCGCAATCAGGGGCCTTGGACGAGGGCTACACACCGGCGACGAAGGGCGCGGCGGAGGCCACGATGGAGCTTGCCGACGCGACGGTGGGGCTGGACGCGGCGTTGAAGGCGCCTGATCCGGCGGCGATGGCCGAAGACATGGAGGAACTGAGTGCGCTGGGCCAGCAGGTGGGCAACAGCTTTGCCTCGGCCTTCGAGCGGGCGGTGTTTAGCGGAGAAGAGCTGAGCGACGTGCTGTCGGCCCTGGCGCTGGACCTGGCGCGGCTGGTGTTGCAGCAGCAGGTGTTGGGGCCGCTTGCCGGTGGGGTTGGGAGCATTTTCGATGCGGTGTTCGGGGCGATACTCGGTGTGCCCGGCGGCAGCGTCGGCGGCGTGACGCAAGGGGGAAGCACCAGCCTGCATACCGGAGGGCTGGTCGCGCACGGCGCGCCGCTGACCAGGACCATCGCGCCATCGGTGTGGCTCGGCGCCTCGCGCTATCATTTCGGTGGGCTGGCAGGCGACGAGGTGCCGGCGATCTTGCGGCGGGGCGAGGAGGTGCTGACGCGCGACGATCCGCGCCACCGGGCCAATGGTGGTCTGGGCGGCGGCATGGCCGGCGGGGGCGTCACCATCCACCAGACCATCTCGATCGACGCCAAGGCGGTGAACGAGAACGGCGTGGACGGGGCGGCGGCGGACGCGGTGGGGCGGCAGATGCGCGCGGCGGTGCGCTCCGCCGTGCAACGGGAAATCGCGCAGCAATCTCGCGTCGGCGGCATGCTGAACAGGGTGTGATGCTCAACAGGGTGTAATATGGCCAATCCGATCTTTTCGCCGCCGGTGAACCCCTCGGTGGGCTCGGCACCGGACAATGAGGTGGCCCTGCTGACCGCCGCGTTCGGCGACGGCTATGAACAGGTGCAGCCGGACGGGCTGAACGCCAAGCGCACCGTCTGGCGCCTGACCTGGCAGACCTTGAGCCGGACGCAAGCGGACGCGATCGTCGGCTTTCTGGACGCGCGGGGCGGGGCGGAACTGTTTGACTGGACCCCGCCGGGGGATGGGGCGGCGAGCCAGTTCCGCTGCCCGGAATGGTCGCCGCCCAGGCCGCAGGCGGGGGACGACGTGTTCACGGTGACCGCGACGTTTCGGCAGGCGTTTGATGTGGCGGCTTGATCTTTTCTCGCTTTTTAATGGTAGCCTCTCGGTGAACGAAATCGGGGGATTCGATGAGAAAGTGGTTGGCCTTGGGATTGGTCGTGTTTGGTCTGAGCGCATGTAGCGTTCCGCCTCTTGATTTCACGCCGCCGAATGTTGATTTGGCCCAGAACCGCATCAACGCTCAGCTTCAGGCGCTAACGGTTAGCATCGCGGACACAGACGATCGGACGGGCGAGATCGAGGCGGCCGGCGCCGAGGCCGACGTGATCGAGTTGTGGGAAAGCGCGCTTGAGGATTCGATAGCACGCTCGAACCTCTTCATGGACGGCTCAATGAACAACGTTTCGTTGATCGTGACGATTCGAGAGCTGGATTGCCCGCCGATCGGGATTGACTTCACCTGCGAAGCGGGCGCGCGGTACGAGATGATTAATCGGGCCAACGGAGCAACCATTTACGTTGCCGAGATCCTGACCACGGGACTGTCGCCCGCATCGGATGCATTCTATGGGTTCGTTCGGGCTCGTCAGGCCGGAAGCCGGGCCGTTCAGAACAACATCGTGGAGTTCCTGGCCGATATTCAAAACGCGCGGATCAGGCTTCCGTCGACGCCGGGCAGTGTTCCGAGTGCGTAGGGTCAGCAACCTCGTGCTGGACGCGGTGCGGGGGTAGGGGCGGCGACGATCGATGATCGCGCATTGACTTCGCGGCACGCCTGATCTGATATCCCTCTTCATAAGAGAACGGGGGCCAGGATGAAGGCAGTAGTCGTTGCCGCGGCGGCGTTGATCGTTGCGAGTTGTGCCGCACCGGACGTCAGTCGCGAACAGCGGGTCGGCGTTTTTGCGGTGCCATCGGGCGCCATCTGCGAGATCTCGCGCGAGGGTGCCATCATCGCGCAAGGTATCGAGGTGCCCGAGATCGTCACCGTTGGCGAAGGCTCGCCGCAGATCGAAGTCACCTGCGTTCGCGAGGGCTATGCGGAAACCACTGTGTTGGCGTCGATCGATCAAGAGCCCGTCATCATCGCCGATATCGTGCCCGATGAGTTTGTCGAGATCGGTGCCGATGAGGCGTCGCGTGGAACTCTCAGCTTCGTCTATGTGGAACTCGTCCCCGAACTGGTCCCGTTTCAGGGCGTGTTCGACGGGCAGCCATCCACGCCGTTTGATTGACCTGCGTCTGGCGTGTGGTGACAGCTGTTAAGCGGCTCCCGCGGGACGCGGTGCGGGGTTGAGATGAGCAACGTTGAGTGAGAGACCGAAACCCGCCGTTGAAGTCGCGTGAGCGGAACTAGGTCATGAGCCAACAGGAACCCGACGTTTTCACGCCGTTTATGCGAAAGGTCTCCGCACTGTTCCGGCCGGTCGGTTTGAATGGGGAGCGGTTCAAACAGTGGGCGGACTATACCCCTTTGTGGGTGCTCATCCCCGGCGGTGTGTTTTCCTGGCGCTGTTCGCTTTTGTATTGGTCAGTGCGATACCTGCGTTATGGCCAGAAGAGTGGAATCCGCCAGGGTCGACCTGGGAAGTGCTGATGCTTGCGGCCGTGTCATTGTACCTTTCCAGCGCGTTGTTCTTGGCGGCTGTTCTTAGACGACGCCTGAACCGTAGGCTCAGGGAGTTCAGGGCGAACTAAGACAAGGGCCAGCCACAGAGGGGGGCGCGTGAAGGGAACCTAGAGCAAATTCTGACCGTTGAGAATCGAGGGGGATTCCCAAGGTTCTGGAAATCTGATTCAAGATGCAGGCTGGTGAAGGAGGCCAGCCTGTATG
>JANQGH010000072.1 GCA_028277405.1 Alphaproteobacteria bacterium
GAGGCGCCGGTTGATGGCGGCGGAGATCTCGCGGTCATTGTCCATCAGGGCGCCCTGCACCGAGGCGTGGATCTCGCCGCTCAAGGAATCGAAGATGGCCCGCGCCTCTTCCTCGGTCGCCGAGCCCAGGGCGTGCTGGACCACCTCTTCCTCGAACGGCAGCGAGGTCAGGGCGTCCGCCACCTGTTGGTGGTTCTCGCTGGTGCCGACAGCGCCGAAGGACTGGCTGACGGTCTGGGTCAAGGTCACGTCGGTGTCGTCGTAGGACAGCGAATAGTCAACGAAGGTCGTGGCGTCGAGAACGTCATCGGAAAACTCGCCCGTCACATCGGCCGCGGTCAGGATGACAAAGCTTGCGTCGGAGAAGAAACCATCGGCGATGACGGAAACCGTTCCGCCGTTAAGCGTGACGGTGCCGCTGGAGTCTATAAGGTCGGTATTGCCGTCGCTGTCGATCTCGACCTCGTAGACGCCGCCGCTTTGAAAGGTGATATCCGCCGTGTTGATCGTGCCGACCGATGTGCCGGGCGAGATCGTGCCGCGGCTATCGACGGTGATGGTCCCCTCGACCGTCCCGGTCCCGGCCAGGGTACCGTCTTCGACCTCGACGTCGCCGGCCAGTGTGCCGGTTACCAACAGCGTTCCTTCGCCAAGGATGACGCTGCCGGGCAGGGTGCCGGAAACCGTGAGCTGGCCCCCGGAGAGGATCACGGTGCCGGTGAAGTCTTTGCTGTCGGCGGACAACTCCGTCGTGCCGGCCTGCAGGTCGATCAGGCCATTGCCGGAAAAGGGCAGGGCGAAGACGAAATCGCCGGAATCGTCGGAGTGATTGAACAAGGTTGTCCCGCCACCATCACCGAACGCCACGGAATCCGCCTCGACGGTTCCGACGCCCAGGGTCGTGCCGGAAACCGGCGAGCCGATGACCAGGGTGCCGTTGGAGCCGGAGGACTCCGCAATTGTGACCGTGCCCTTGCCGCCGTCGACGCTGACCACGCCGGAATCGTTCACGACCAGCGTGCCGGTTCCGGCGCCGCCGACGACCAGATCGTCGGAGACCTTAAGCGTGGCCGCAACGATCGATGCGCCGTCCGCGGCGGCGCCTGCCACCGTCACCGTGCCGGAACTGCCGGCCTCGACCCCGATGGTGGCGTTGCCGGTAATCGTGGCGGTAACCGTATCGCCGAACACGAATGCCGCGTCGGTGCCGGTGTCGCCGACGGTTAACGAACTGGCCTTGATGTTCTGTGTGATCGAAAGCGAGCCGCCATCGACAAACAGGGCACCGTCGAAGCCGCTGATGTCGCCCGAAAGCTCCGTGAATCCAGCGACAGCGCTGATCGTTCCGCTGCCGCTGATGGTCACGGTCGAGGCGAACGGGTCCGTCTCCGTTGCCGTGTGGTTGAACAGCAGCGTGCCATCGCCGCTGCCGAAGGATAGGTCCGCCGTAACGATCCCGACGGCCGCCGCATCCGCGCCGGAAGCCGCCCCAAGCGCGAGGGTGCCGGTCGATGAGCCCTTTTCGGCAATCACGATCGTCGCTGGCGCGTTCAGGACCGCGCCGTCGGAGAGCACGAGCGTTCCGGTGCCCTCGACCCCGACCGTGAGCGTATCGGTGACGGTCAAGGTCGATGGGTTGCCGCTGCCGTCATCGCCGGTCACCTCAACGGTGGCGACATCGCCTGACCCCGTGCCAATCAGCAGCGATGGGGTCGAAGCCGTGCCGCCGGACTGGACGGTCAGCCCACCCGTGGTGGTGCCGCCTAAGGAAATGTCGCTGGCGACCAAATCGTCTTCGATCACCATGGTTCCGTTGCTGATCTCGACCGATCCGCCAAAACTCGTGAGGTCGCCCGTGAAGATCGTCGTGCCCGACACAATGCTGATGGTCGCGCTGCCCTGATCCACCTCGATCGATGGCGCGAATGTGTACTGGTCCGAGGCATCGCCGGTGTGGTTGAAAACGAAAGCGGCCGTGTCCGCGCTGAACACCTCAACCGTGTCGACCGACAATGTCCCCGGCGCTGTTGCGGTGTCGCCGTCGGCACTGCCGATGTTCAGCGTCGCCACTGCCTTCTCATCGAGGCCCATGATGAACGTTTGCAGGCCATTGATGGTCACGGTCGCGTCGTCAGATATCGTCAGGGTGCCTGTTCCCTGGCTGGCGATATTGAGCTGTTCGGCGACCGTCAGCCCTGCGCCGGAGCCGGTGACGACAACAGACCCGGTACCGCCCTCCTGTGCGATCGCCATGACGTCATCGATGGTGAGTGTTCCGCCGGTGATGGTCAGGTCGCCGGTGTTGGAGTCGCCGACGATAAGCGAGTCGATCTCGGCGGATTCGTTCAGCACGGTGGGGTTGGGGTCTATGGTATCGATGATGACGTCGTCGCTGGCGCCGGGGACGGTATCCGTCGACCAGTTCCCGGCGGTCGACCAATCGCTCGAAGCGTCTCCCGTCCAGCTCACCGTCGATTGCGCGGCGACCTGGCCGGCGGTGCCGCAGCCGAAGACAAGGAGGATCGCCGACAGGGCGATCAAGCCCGGGCGTCGACCATGGCTAGGGGCGACACATGGACGTGGTATGCCGTCGAAAGAGAGCAGTTGCATCAACGTTACCTTAAAGGACCAATGTGGGGGACTGATTCGACCCTGGCGCGGGCAATGAGCGACTCATTATAACAAAGCATAACAGGACAATATTTTGACGTGTAGCGGCAATTTGGCGCTTTCAGCCAATTACGGATGCCCGTTTTGGGTCGCTGCTGTGGGCGAACGTTATTGCTGGATCGGCAACGCGATGGCCGATGGGGTGTCCGGGCCGCGATGGATGCTGACCGTCGGCAGTTCGTCGAAGACGAGGCCGATGGTGTTGTCCGCATCGGAGCCCATGATGGCGAGTGCCAGGCGGTTGCCCTCGTGCAGGACGATCGAGGTCGGGACCAGGTAGAAGTTCAGTTCCGTGACCTCGCCCGGCACCAGGGTCTGCACGTCCGCGCGCGTATGGTTCTGATAGGGCAGGCCGTAATTCTCGTACGGCGCCTCGGCCAACTGGCGCTGGGAGGCGCGCAGCAGGCCCTCGGTGACGTACCAGGCGGTGCCGTCCGGCTCGACCTGGGACAGGAAGACGTGGAAGTCGCCATCGTTCGCCGTGGTCGAGACATAAAGCGTGATCACCGGAAAGCCGATCAGCTCCATGTCCTCCGACAGGGGCTCGGTCATGTAGGTCAGGGCCTGGGCGTTGGTCGCGGCCATGTTGTCGTAGATGACCTGGATGTCGCCGCTGTAGAAGCGCGAGTTCGGGCCGCGCGTGGCGGTGTAGTCCAAGAGATAGCTGTCGACGTCGTCCGCCGTCGGCGCGTCGTCGGACAGCATGGTGCCGGCGCTGAGATACAGCGTCTCGGTCTCGATGTTCGCCGGCGGCCAGGTCGGGCTCTGGCGCCATTCATGGGCCAGGTCCGGGCCGGTCAGGACGGTGTAGTTCACGGCATCCTCGTCCATGATGCCGTTGTCGATGTCCTTCAGCCAATAGTCGAACCAGCGCAGCTCCTCGATCACGGTCAGGCGGTTGCGCTCGTCGACGATCGCTTGCGGGTCGAACTTGGAGTTGTGGGTCCAGGGTCCCATCATCAGGCGCTGGGGCCCGGCATAGTTGGCGACCCAGAACAGCGTGTCGATCGGGTAGACGTCATTCCAGCCGCCGACCTGATACATCGGGATGGCGGCCGCGTTGATGGCGTCGAGCTGGGTGGAGAGGTTGTTGGCCGTCCAGGAGAAGGAGGGCTGATCGTAATCGTGGAAGGCGGCCGCGCGGAAGGTTTCGATCACCGGCCAGTTGTTCCAGTGCTGGTTCCTGGCCTCGGCCAGCAACAGGCCGTTGGGGTCGTCATCCACCGGCACGGACGGCATGACCATGTCCAGATTGTAGCGGGTCTGCGCCCAGCCGTTCCAAACCGAATGGCGGAAGATGCCGCCGGGATAGACGGAATCGTAGGTGTCGAACTCCACCACGATGGGGAAGATCGCCTCCAGATGCGGCGGGTCGAGCGCGGCCAGCGTGAGCTGGGTGATGCCCTGATAGGACCCGCCGATCATGCCGATGCGGCCGTTGCTGAAGGGCTGGTCGGCCAGCCATTCGGTGATCTCGTAGGCGTCGCGCGCTTCGATCGGGGCGAACAGGCCGTGATATTCACCGAAGGAGGCGGCGGTGCCGCGAATGGCGACCGCGGCGATGACGTAGCCGTGGCGCACCAGATCCTGGGCGCCCTGATCGTCGATGGCGGTCAGGACCGGCGCGTCGCCGTTCAGATAGGCGCGCTTATAGGGCGTGAAGGTCCACAGGACCGGCAGCGGGTCGTCGGTCGCGACGCAGTCGATCGCCGGCACCATGACGTCGGTCGCCAGCCTGACCCCGTCCGACATGGGCAGGTAGAACGAGGTGCGGACATAAGAGTCATAGATGGCTTCGGAATAGCCCTCATACCTCCCGAACTCGGAGACCCTCTCCGCCTCGCTGGTCGGGGCAGCGGCCGCCGGCATCCGGTGGCAGGTTTCGGCCAGGGCAGCACCGGGGGCTAGCATTGCCAGGGCGACGGCACAGCCGAGCAAGGGGAATGGCTTCACGACGGCTCTCCAGGCAATGGACACCCGTGTTTAGCAGATGACCCGCATGACTGGCACGCGGGTCATCCGGTCGGTGCTATTGCTGCTGCTGGATCGGCAGTTCGATGCTGGACGGGTGGTCGGGGCCGCGATGGAGGCTGATGGTCGGCAGTTCGTCGAATACGATGCCGGTGGTGTTGTCGGCATCCGCGCCGGTGATGGCGACGGCCAGCCGGTTGCCCTCATGCAACACCATCGAGGTCGGGATCAGGTAGAAGTTGAGCTCGACAATCTCGCCCGGCCGCAGGGTCTGCACGTCCGCGCTGGTGTGGGTCTGGTAGGGCAGGCCGTAATTCTCCCACGGCGCCTCGCCTTGCTGGCGCTGGGAGGCGCGCAACAGGCCCTCGGTGACGTACCAGGCGGTGCCGTCCGGCTCCACCTGGGAGACGAAGACATGGAAGTCGCCATCGTTCGCCGTCGACGAGACGTAGAGCGTCATGACCGGAAAGCCCATCAGCTCCATGTCCGCCGACAGCGGCTCGGTCATATAGGTCAGAGCCCGCGCGTTCGTCGCCGCCATGGTGTCGTATGTCACTGGGATGTTGATGTCGTAGAAGCGCGAGTTGGGACCACGCGTTGCGTTGTAGTCGAGCTCGTAATCATCGGCGCCGCTCTGCGACGGGGCGTCGTCGGTCAGCATGTTGCCGGCGCTGAAATACAGTGTCTCTGGCTCGATACCCGCCGGCGGCCAGGACGGCGCGGCGCGCCATTCATGGGCCAGGTCCGGGCCGGTCAGGACCGTGTATTCGATGGCGTCCTGGTCCATTATGCCGTTGTCGATGTCCTTCAGCCAATAGTCGAACCAGCGCAGCATTTCGACCGCGGTCAGGCGGTCCCGTTCCTCGACCACCGGCTGCGGGTCATGCTTGGAGTTATGGGTCCACGGCCCGATCATCATGCGCAGCGGACCTTCGTAGTTGGCGGCCCAGAACAGCATGTCGGTGGCGAAGACGTCGTTCCAGCCATCCAGCAGATACATCGGGATCGCCGCCGCGTTGATGGCGTCGAGCTGGGTCGACAGATTGTTGGCGGCCCAAGAGAAGGTCGGCTGGTTGTAGTCACGGAAGTTGGCGGCGCGCAGGGCCTGGACCACCGGCCAGCGGATCCAGTGCTGATTGACCGCCTGGTTCAGCAACAGGCCATGCGGGTCGTCATCGACCGGCACGGACGGCATGACCATGTCGAGATTGTAGCGAAGCTGGGCCCAGTTGCTCCACAGCGAGTGGCGGAAGATGCCGCCGGGATGCACGATCTCGTAATTGTCGAAGACGATGACGCTGGGGAACATCGCCTCCAGATGCGGCGGGTCGAGCGCGGCCAGGGCAAGCTGGGTGATGCCCTGATAGGACCCGCCGATCATGCCGATGCGGCCGTTGCTGAAGGGCTGGGCCGCCAGCCATTCGTTGATCTCGTACGCGTCGCGGGCCTCGATCGGCGCGAACAACCCGTGATATTCGCCGAACGAGGCGGCGGTGCCGCGAATGCTGGCGGCGGCGATGACATAGCCGTGGCGCACGAGGTCCTCGACGCCCTGATCCTCGATCGCGGTCAGTACCCCGCCGGCACCGCCCGGGCCGTCCAGATAGGCCCGCTTGTAGGGCGAGAAGGTCCACAGCACCGGCAGCGCGTCGCTGGTCGCTTCGCAGTCGGTGGCGGGCACCATGACATCGACCGCCAGCCTGACCCCGTCCGACATGGGCAGGTAGGACGAGGTGCGCACGTAGCTATCGTAAATCGCCTCCGAATAGCCCGCATATTGGCCGAACTCCGAAATCCGTTCCGCATCGCTGTCGAGCTGAAAGGGTGCGGGCATCTGGTGGCAAGTTTCCGCCAATGCCGATCCAGACGCGAGCAAGGCAAGTGCTACGGCGCAACCGCACAAGAAGGCGCGTTTCATGTCGGATTTCCTCGTTAGGGATGTCGCCGCATTGTGCCACGGATCGGCGTGCGTGCAAGGCGGCCGAGGTAGCGAGGCGGTCCATCGGACGATCACAATAACGAGATTAGCAAGGTATGGTTGCCGGAGGATGACGGCTTGGCGGCTGTGCGCTCCATCTCGCGGACCGGCGTTGGATGCGGTATGATCAGCCCATGTTTAGAGCGCTCGCCGTCCTGCTGTTGACCACGACGCCCGCTCTCGCTTGGGAGGCCCGTTCCGGCGCGATCTGTGAACTGGCCCATGAGGGCGAGGCGGCCCAGGTTCGCGTGACCTACGACCCGGCGATCCCGGAATACGCCATCGAGATCACGCCGGACCGGCCTTGGGCGCCCAGCCCCGTGTTCAGCATGCATTTCGACGGCCCGCGCGACCTGACGATCTCCACCACGCGCCATGTGATCTCCGGCGGCGGCGCGACCCTGACGGTGCGCGACAGCGGCTTCGGCAATGTGCTGGATGGGCTTGAGTTCAATGACACCGCCATCGCGCTGCTCGGCGGGCAGGTGGTCGCCATCCCGCTTGACGATGCCGCGCCCGCAGTGCGCGCATTTCGGACCTGCACCATGGGCCAGACCGTCTAGGGACGCGTTACCCCTGACCCATGCGGGCGCGAATCTGCTCCGGCGTCAGTTTCTCGGTGATGGTGGTGACGATCCACAGATGGCCGAACGGGTCGCGAAACCTGCCCTCGCGGTGGCCGTAGAACTGGTCGGCGATAGGGATCACGTTTTCCGCGCCGGCCGCGAGCAGGCTGTCGCCCAGCGCGTCGACATCGTCGACCACGAGATTGAGCATCACCGGCGAGCCGCCGAGCGTGGTCGGGGCGACATTGTGCCATTCCGGTCGTTCCTCCGTCAGCGCGATGATGGCCGTGCCGATGGTCAGGGCCGCATGGATGACCTGGCCGGTGTCGTCGACATAGCGCTCGCTAAGCTCGGCGCCGAAGACGGTGCGGTAGAAATCGATGGCGCGGTCGGCGCCGGCGACGATCAGTCGGGGGGTGAGGGGTGTCATGGCTGGACCCTTTTGGCTGTGGGTGGCGGGGGATGTGTCCGCCAAGTCTGCCGCCAACCCGGCCCAGGGTCTTGAACGAACTGCTCAAGCGCCAATCAGGCCGTCATGTGGTTGGGCGCGTCGGCGGTTCGCGGCTGATAGGTGGCCGGCGTGATGCCGCCATAGCGTCGGAAGGCGCGGGTCAGATGGGCCTGATCGGCATAACCGCAGGCGGCCGCCACGTCCGCGAGCGGGCCGGCGCCCTCGGCCAGACAGCGCACCGCGCGCTGAAACCGGGCGATGCCGGCCCAGCGCTTGGGCGACAGGCCGACCTCGCTTGTGAACAGCCGGCCGAAGGTGGCGCGCGCCATACCGCTGGCCTCGATGGCGGCGGCGACGGGCTGGCCCTCGGCGAGCCCCCGGACCGACTGTCGGATGGCGCCATTCGGCAACGCGGTCTCGTCGAGACGCCGGCTCAGGGACCTCTCCAACGTGGCGACGATTTCGGCCGGACCCTTCGCCTCCATCAGGGCATGCCAGAGCCGCCCTGCATCCGCGCCCCACATTGTCTCCAGGTCGACCGCCCCGTCGGTCAGGGCGGCGCACGACCCGCCGGTCCACGGCGCGGCGCCGCCAACCCGAAACGCGGCGCCGACAGCCCGGCGCATGGCCGACGTCTCGATCAGGGACGCAGAGGTCTGTGGACCGACCATCAGACCGGCCGGCGCGGCATGGCAAGGCCCGTTCAGATTGACGACGATCTGCGCGGCGCCGTTGGGCAAGACCCGCTCCGTGCCGTGGGCCAAGGCCTGCTCGCAATACCAAAAACAGCGAATGAAGCGCGACAGACGGGGGTCTACGGGCGGGCGAACGAATAAGGTCATGGCGCCACCAGCATCATCCAACGAGCATGCACCGCGTCGGCGGACGGGGCAACATTGCATGCCGTCTTCACCGCCGAGCCCTGCGCCCAAGGCTTCGACCACCAGACCGCGACGCTGGTGCTGCGCCGACGGCGATTAGCCCTGATCGGCCCCCATCACCGCGCCCTCAGATGGTCGGCGACCGTCGCCGACATGGCGTCGTAAAGCGATCGGTCGGCGATTTCGCACAGGGCGCCCAGGCCGATGGAGTGGTTGAACAGGTCGTCATACATGGCGCGCGCGTCCGCCTCTGCCATGCTGCCGGCGATGAAACCGGTGAAGATGGCTGCGATGATGGTGTTGCGGCCGGCCATGTCTTGCTCGGATGTGCCGATCAACTCCTGGCAGGGCATGTCGAAGATCACGTGCGCGAAATCGGCGCTCTGGGCGCGCGCCGGCCCCGGGGCGACGGTGGTTGTGATGACAACAGCACCGACCACGGGTAGGACGAAACGGGCGCGCGATTGGCGCGCGCGGCGTGCCATCACGAGCCCTCCAGATAGCGGTCGATGACGGCGTCCATGGTCTCGCGCATGGTGCCGGCGTCGGCGGCGCATCCGGCGTCGAAATCGTCGGCCAGCGTGTCGAAATCCGCCAGCATCTCGCGCGCCACCGGCTGCGGCACCCGCGCGGCGACGTAGCCGGCAAAGGCCATCACGGCGGTCTGGGCGAACCGCCTTGTTTCCGCCGGCGTCGTGCCGATCAGGGAGTGGCAGGGAATGTCGAAGAAGATCTCGCCGAGCCGGCTTTCCTGGGCGTCCGCTGGTGGGCCGGCCGTGTTAATGGCGATAGCGGCCGCAAGAATGGCTAGGCCCCACCTCATAGCCGGCCCGAATGGACGGGCGGCGCCTGGCGGCCGACAGCCCGTGTTGCCAGCGATGGCCGCCGCTCAATGCGCCCGGTCAACAGCCGGTATCCGCGCCTTGCCGCCACAGGTCAACGGCCCGATCGACGAGGGCCGCTATCTTGGCTGCGTCGATTGGGTTGGACTTCTTGAACCGGACGCAACTCTTGCCGCAATCGATCCCGTTCAGCAGCGCACCATCGATGTCGATCTTGACGATGTTGCCGACATAGAGGCTGATATAGCCCTTTTGGGCGTTCAGATGGAGGGCGACGCCGCGCTGGCCGCGATAGCCCAGCATCTTGTGGCTGATGACCTCTTCGAGGTCTGGCGCGCGATCACGAATGATGCCGCGCAGCTTTTGCAACTTGTCACGCCGCCAGTCCGCATCAAGGGCGTCGAGATAGTCTTCAGGTGTCGCCACGTCGTACTGCATCACGGGCGCTCGCTCACGGGGTCTCGCCAGGCTGGCGATCGGTCGTTGAGGATATCATCTGCCGTCGGGCTGGGAACGGGCAAACGGGAACCGCCTGCGAAACCGCGAAGACCCGACGAGATCACTGCGCCCGCAGCGCCGCCAGCGCCGCGCCCAGATCCTTGCCGACCAGGCGGTTGATCTGGTCCTGGCTGAGGTCGGGTTTGATGCGGTAACTCTCTTGAAGCTGCCGCGCCGCCTCCTCCTGGTTGCCGCCGGCGAGGTGGATGGCGGCGAGCACGACGCGCGGCAGGTAGATGCGGTCGTTGCTTTGACAGCCGTCCAGGGCGGCCGCCTCGGCCCGTTCAGGATCGCCGGCCAGCAGATAGGCCAGTGCCAACAGCGCGTTCCAGATCGCCAGGCGGCTGTCCAGCGGACTGACATCGACGCCGCGCTGCAAATGGTGGACCGCCTCGTCATACTTGCCGACGATCAGATAGGCCGAGCCCAGCGCCGACCAGCCCTGGCCGTTGTTGGGGTTCACCTCGATGGCCTTTTTCAACACCGGGATGGCGCGCAGGGGCTGGCCGATATCGGCCAAGGAGCAGCCGGCGACGCCGAGCACGTTGCTGTCCATATTGTCGAGGTCGAGCGCCCGGTCCGCGTGCCACTCGGCCTCTTCGACGACGTTCTTCGAGCCCCAATCGATGCCGACGCGCTGACCCAGCGCCATGGTCAGCGCCAGATGGGCGTGGGCCAGGGCCAGATCCGGCTCCAGCTCCACGGCGCGGGCGAGCAGGCGCGTGGTCTCGGCGAACGAGGCGGCGTGCCAACCCTGCAGCGACAGGATGCCGACCGATTTGATCAGCAACTGCCGGCCGGTGAGCGCGCCGTCGGGGCCGCTCTGGTCGTTGTAGATCGCGCGCACCAGTTGCGGTTCCAGCCGGCCGAGGATCGCCCGCAGCAAGGCGGGCTGGGCATCGCGATCGCGCGGCACCTCGAACTGCTGGGCCCAGAGGTGAAAGCCGTGGCGCGTCTCGATGAGCTGGACGTTGGCCTGGATCGTGTCGCCGATCGCCTGGACGCTGCCCTCAAGCAGATAGGCAACGCCGAGTTGACGGCGGATCTCGGGGGCAGGCATGGGCTGGCTGACCAGCCCGGCGGTTGCCGTGCGCGAGGCCAGGGCCAGCAGGGGCACGCGGATCAGAACGGAGGTCAGGCTGGCGGCCAGGCCGTCGGCGATCGCTGACAGCGCCGCATCCTCGCCGCCGATCACCGCGAACGGCAGGATGGCGAGGGAGGGCGGCAGGGCGTCGGCGGCCGTATCCGCACCGACCTCGGCGGAGGCCGGCGGGGTTTCACTCGGGCGTGCGCCTGAACCGTCGACACAATCGACCTGGCCGGCGAACTGGAAGCCGCGGCCGCGCACGGTGCGGATGTAGGTCTGCCGTTCGCCGCTGTCGCCCAGCGCCTTGCGTGCGGCCTTCACGCAGCCGGCGATGGTGGCGTCCGAGACGATGCGGCCGTGCCAGACATGGTCGACGATCTCGTCGCGGCCCAGCACGCGGCCTGGGTTCTGGGACAGAAAACACAACAGATCGAAGACCAGCGGTTCGACATGGGCGGGCTTGCCACCGCGCCGCAGCTCAAAGCGCTCGGTATCGAGCTCAAACTCGTCGAATTGGTACAGCATCAGGCTGGGTGCCCCTTCGAATGGTCAGGTTAGTGCAAGTGCGGCGGCTGATCCAGCCGGGTCGGGGGGCGTTGGGTGGCGATCCCCAAGAAATCCCCCGGAAAAACCCAGACTGGCCTCAAGCAGTGGGGCAAGGCCGCTTCTACATACCCTGCCGTCACCGCGCGTTCGGCGCTGTGACAGCCGACACCGAAGGGCCGAGAGGCCCGAACCGCCGGATCCAACCGCCGGCGACAGCGATAAGGATAAAGACAATGACCGCAGCGATGACCGCCGCCCCGGATTATTCGGCGATCAAGGCCAAGCAGAACGCCGCCTGGGCGTCCGGCGACTACGCCAAGATCGGCGTGACCTTGCAAGTGGTGGGCGAGACCTTGGCCGAACGGCTGAACCTGGCGCCGGACGCCACCGTGCTGGACGTGGCCGCCGGCAACGGCAACGCCACGCTGGCCTTCGCCCGCCGCTGGGCCCGCGTGACCTCGACCGACTATGTCGACAGCCTGCTGGCCAAGGGGCGCGAGCGGGCGCGGGCCGAAGGGCTGAATGTGCGCTTTCAACTGGCCGACGCGGAGGATTTGCCGTTCGAGGACGCCTCGTTCGATGCCGTGGTTTCCACCTTCGGCGTGATGTTCACGCCGGATCACGACCAGGCGGCGGCCGAACTCATGCGCGTCTGCCGGCCGGGCGGCACGATCGGCCTGGCGAATTGGACGCCGGACGGCTTTATCGGCCAGATGTTCAAGACCTTGGGCGGCCATGTGGCGCCGCCCGCCGGCGTCGCCTCACCGGCCCGCTGGGGCGATCGGGACTGGATCGGCCAGACCTTTGCCGGCCGTGCGAAGGAGGTGACGGTGGCGATGCGCGATTTCGTCTTCCGCTATCGCTCGCCGGACCATTTCGTGCAGTTCTTCCGGACCTATTACGGCCCCTTGCACAAGGCCTTCCTGGCGTTGGACGAGGAAGACGGCCAGGCGCTCGACCGCGACCTGAAGGCCACCATCGCCCGCTTCAACACCGCCACCGACGGCACCATGCGCGTGCCCGGCGAATATGCCGAGGTGGTGGTGACGAAGGCTTAAATCGGGGGCTTAAGCCCGGCCACCGCGTCTTGGCAGCCCCCGGCGTAAACGCGTCGGGGGCTGTTTGTGTTCAGCGTGCCGGGGACGAGGCCATCCCGCCCTTTGGGCCAACCGCCCGCGCGTCAGCCGGAGGGCGGTATCGCCGGACCGAGCTCAGCCGGGTCCAGCCGGAACGCGCCATGATCCCCGTTGACGGTGTCGGGATCGACCTCGATGCCGCAGACACTGGTTTCTTGATGCTGCAGCAGGTGCCAGTCATTCGAGGCCTTGAACGCGTCGTAGCCCCTCCAGCCACTGGCGGCCGCCAGCCAGGCGAACCGGGCATTGCCCGAGCCGAGAATGGCGCGGCAGACCTTGCCCGAGCCGTAGACCCCAATGCGATAGGTATCGTCGTCGTCGGCGAATGCCTCTTTGACACCGTCGAAGTACGGGCCCACACCGTCGGCGATTTCAGCGTCCGATGCGTCGAAATCGACCGCGAAGTAGATCGCCGACCCGGCGGGTTGAAAGATCACCTCGCTGGCGTACTCGATCGCGTGACGCCCGCTTTGAAGCCCCTTCTTCCTGCTGAAGTCGGCCTTTCGGTCCTGGCGGTTCTGATAGACGGCGACCAGGGACAGGCCCGCGGCGCACAGCGTCAGCGCTTCGTCGGGTGTGAGAAGTTTCCATGTGCTTCGGCTGTAGTATCTGATGATTGACCGGTAGCCGGCATCAAACAGGCATCTGGCGATGGTCGTGCAGTCCGTCGCCGTGTCCAGGGCCGTTTGATTGGGCATGGTGGTTTCCTTCAACCGCGGTCAGGGTCTGTGAAGACAGGGTGGCGCCGGTGGGGGAGGCCCGTCGACAAGCGTTGGGCCGGGGTGGCCTAGGTCCGGTCAAGTTACGCCTCCGCCCGCTCTTCGTGTCGTCGTGACCGCCCCATCGCATGATCATGGATGGCCCACCGGCTACTCGCCCCGGCTGATGGGAACGGTGAGGGGCACCTGCCGGTCGTTCGCGTCGAAAACCGTGATCGTTCCGGAGGCTAGATCGGCGGGAATCGTAAGGTCAAAGCGCTCGCGTGACCGTCCCATCGGAATGCGCTGGGGATCGTCGACGCCGGAGGGCAGGATGATGCCGTAGGGCGGCGTTCCGCCGGTCACGATGAGGTTTGCGGTGAACTCGCCGCTGGCCGGACCGCTGATGCCGCCTTCCGGGGAAATGGACAGGGCGTTCGAGGTGTTCGGGAAATCGGTTATGCAGCTTCGATCGAGAAGCTCCAGATTGACAGGCGACCTGGCGATGACGGATTCGAGCACCGCGTTCGCGCGCGCGACCTCATCGATTCTTGCCCTGACACCGACCAACTCAGTGGGTCCTTCATCATCAGCAGCATCAACGATTGGGGCTCCGGACGGAGCGATGACGCCGCTTAATGACATGAGCCGGCCCGACAGGGTCGATGCGAAGGTCGTCAGATCGACGGATGTGCCCTGGATCAGCCTGTTCACAAGGTCCTGGATCTCGTCGACCCGGTAGAGCAGGATCTGACCGGGGATGCTGAGGAACGTGCGCAGCCGATAGGCGACGGCCAGTGTCTGGTCGGATTCGCTTTGCACACGCAGCGCAAGGCTGTCGAGTTCGGCATCCCGGTTTGAAGCCAAGGCCCGGTCGAGATCGGCGCGGCTGACGAGCACCTGTGCGATCGCAAAATTAAGTTCATCCAAAGCACTGGCACTGCCGATCGTCCCGGCCTCGAAATCGTTGGCCAGGTCCTGGATGCATGTCAGCGCCGACGCGCCCGCCAGATAGATGCGCTGGCGTTCCTCGTTGATGGCCACGGTGCCGGCGACCGTCACGCCCGCGCCGGTCAGGCCGAGAATCGTGATCGCCTCGCTCGACCCGCCGGTGATGCCGAGGCCGGCCGCCGTTGCCGCCAGGGGGATCAGCGAAAGCTGGGCGCCGCTGTTCAGCCGTTCCTGCTGCGCAACGGCATTGACATAGGCGTTGTGCAGGGACCGGGCATACTGACGCACTTGGGGGATCGATACCGATGCGGGAACCGTGCTCGCCGTGGTGCGGACGCCCAGCGCGCGCTCGACACCCGAGGGGGCATCGAAGCCGGGTCGTCGCATCTGAGCATCGACATAGGGGTTCAGGGTGGAGCAGCCGGCCACGGCAACAGTGGCAAGCAGCAAGACCGATAAACGTTTGAGCGTGCGAATCATCGTCAGGGTCCGTCAGCCGAATGTGGGAGGATATCAGTTAGAGTATCAACAACCAAGGATCGAGAAACAAAATAAATAGCACTATTTTATAGTATTTGCAACCAGTTGTACCCGCCGTGAAGTATCGCGATGCCTGGTACCAAGGATCGATAAGGGTGAGCCTGTTCCGCCGTTGGGCCGTAAAGCGCCTTGGCGAGGGCGACCGTTGATGCAGAAAAAGCTGTTGCAGCCGACCATTGGCGAGGCCTCGGTCAGAGCAGCTTATGGCGCGACCTATGAAGACTGGTGACTGTCGGCTCCGGGGGCGCGACCCTCGGCCGCGCTGTGGTCAGGGTTCGCGCACCATCTCGACACAGGACGCGAGCTGGATCAGCGGCTGGACGAGCAGGTAGCAGATTTCCATCCGATTGTCGTCGATCAGGACGCCCTCATTATAGCCATCCTCGTCGACCCACAGGATGCGGCCTTCGCTTTTGACGACACCGACGATGCGCTCGCTGGCGCTGGGCGAGTTCACCGTGCCGGAGAAGCGCCGTCCGTCCTGCTGGTCTATGATGACCGTAATCGGCACGCTCACCAGGCGCGGATCGGCCTGGGTGTCGCCCGGCGCGCGCGGGTGGTGATTGGTCGATCCGGCGACGATGGTTTCGGAAACGCCGGCCCAGGTGCCCAGCAGGTTTGGCGTGTCCTGGCCGGCGGCCGAATCTGCCCCGAAAAGAGCGAGCGCCAGAGCGATGACAATAGGGAAGAGCCTCAACGCTTCGCCCTTGCGGCTAAGGTGAATGGTGGTGGCCTTTGCCGTGGCCCATGGGCGACATTACGGTGATCCACCGCCATTGCCGGCCCGCGCGCTTTCGGCCGCGGCGGCGGCCGCCAGCTTTTCCTTGTTGATCCGCAGGCTGAACAGGATGCCGATGGCGGCGGCGATCAGGGCCAGCCAGAAGGCTTGGTGCATGCCGGTGACGAAGGCGTCGGCGATCAGCGTGTCGATCTGTTGCACCTGGTCGGCGCTGAAGTCGCCGAGGATCGACTGGGCCGCCTCGCCGGTCGTGCCGCCTGCGCTCAAGGTCGCCTGATCGGCCGCGGAGAGGGTGATGCCGGCCTGGTCCAGCCCCCGGCTGAGGGCCGACAGGCTGGCCGCATAGATGATCGCGGTGGCGCCGGCGACGCCGATGGCGCCGATGCCCAGATGGGACATGTAGGCGAGACCACCGGCCAGGCCAGCCCGTTTGGCCGGCACGGCGCTGACGGTCGCGGTGATCGAGGGTCCCAGCGCGATGCCCGTGCCGGCACCGATCAGGATCATGGCCGGCAACAGGCCGACATAGCCCCAGGATGGCGACAGCACCATGACCGTGATGGTGCCCAGCGCGACCGCGCCATAGCCCGTGACCATCAGCCGGCGCGGGCCGACACGTTCGTAGGCGCGGCCGATGGTGACGTTGAAGATCGCCAGGACGATCAGCATCGGCACCATGCCGACGGATGCCCACAGGATCGACCAACCCAACACCGTGCTCATATATTGCGGGAAGTACATGAACAGGAAGAACGCCGCCGGGGCGGCCAGCCCGTTGCAGGCCACGGCCATCATGAACTGGCTGTTGCGCATCATCGGCGGCGGCACCATCGGGTCGCTCACCCGTCGTTCCAGCCACGGGAACAGGGCGGCGAGCACGATGAACAGGGCGAACAGCCCGAGGATCGGCAGCGAGGCCCAACCCCAATCGGCCCCGACATCCAGGGCATAAAGCAGGGCCAAGGCGGCGATGGCGAGCGTGACCATGCCGGCATAGTCGACCTTCTCGTCCGCCGGCTGGAAGGTCTCGCGCCCCATCACGCGCCAGATCAGAAGCGACGAGGCCACTGCCAGCAAGACATTGATGGCGAAGAACAGGCGCCATTCGCCCAGCCCGGCGACCACGCCGGCGATGAAGGGCGAGACGACATTGCCCATGGCCACGGCGCCCAGCAACAGGCCGACGGCGTAGCCGCGCTCTTCCTCCTTGATCGAGGTCATGGCCAGGCCCAGGACGCAGGGCCAGGCGATGGCCGCGCCGATGCCCTGGATGGCGCGGGCGCCGATCAAGACGCCGATCGTCGGCGCCAAGGTGCAGGCAATGGACGAGAGCACGAACACCGCCAGGCCGATCTGCACCACACGCCGGTGCCCGAACATGTCGCCCAGGCGTCCGCCGGCGACCTGCATCATCGCCCAGCCGAGCGCGTAGATGTTGATGATCCACTGGCTGGTGGTGATGTCGACGGAGAATTCCTGACCGACCGGCCCGACGAGCATGAAGACGCCGGTGAAGTCCGTGCCGGTCATGAAGGACGGCACGGCCAGGGTGGCGATGATCGCCTTGGTACGTCCGTCCATAGGGTCCCCTTTGCTCGACGGACCAATTAGACCATAGGCAAACCGCCGCGCACAGATCGAATATCGGAATAGTGTTCTGCCAATCGTGACGTCACCGGCAGTGCAGACCACGAACAACTCTCAGCCCGTGCCTTCTGATTTGCGTCTCCTTGCATGCGGCATTAGGGTTCGAGGTCTGGAGATCTGATCACACTTCAACCAAGTCGCCATATTTCTTGTGTCCAGAGGTGGAATAGTACCTCGGTGAACTCAATTACTTATTGCGTAGCTCGTTATCGCACCTGGTCGCGTCATGCAGAGCAGTGTCGAATTCTGTGACAATGACACCTGCCGACAATCTCCGCGTATCGCTTGTGCAAGGTGATGGCGACAAGGCCCGCCTGGCCCGGTTTTTGTTCGACCGTTTGGTCCTTGAGTGCGGCGTCTATCGCGATGATGCGGACTATGATCGGCGGACGCTCGAAGGCATGCATCTGTCCGGCAGATGCTACGCCGCGTTCCACGGCGACGAGATTGTCGGATCGATGCGGATCAACGACTTCACAAAGATGGTTCCGACATTCTGCCTGACGGAATTTGAGGTGATGGCGTACCCAAAGGACGTGCTGCGCCACGGCGCGCTTGTGACAAATGCGGTGGTTGACGAGCACCGGCGCAAGTCGGCGGCCTTCGTCAGCATGGCGATCCGCCTTGTGCGCGACGCGATCGATCGCGGCATCCGCATCTTCTTTCTTTCGACCGCGATCGGCAGGCGTCTTGGCGTCGAGACTGACTATGTGTCCATGTATCGGGCCATGGGGTTCCGGCCGTGGCGGCCCTCGGTCACTGTTCCGGGCATCGGCGAGGGGTCGGTTATGGTGCTGGATTTCGACGAGGAACTGGGCCGGAGTGGCAGCTTGACCGCGGCGTACTTTGGTGACCACAAGGCGCCACCGGTCTGAGCTGCGGATTTTTCAGAGCGGTCGGCCGACTGCGTGAAACGATGCACAGTTTGGGACCCAGAGCCGGCCGAGCGCCGGTATGCTCGCCTCACAGACCACGGATACGGGCGTGGCCCCAATCAATCGAGTGAGCCGGCGACTGGCATGATTCCGACCCTTCGAACCGAACGTCTGGTGCTGCGCGCGCCGGATGCTGACGATTTTGCCGCTTATGCTGCTTTCTTCGCCGATGGCGAGGCGTCGCATTTCTATGGCGGCCCTTTGCGCGAGGACCAGGCCTGGCGCGTGCTGGCCCTGGACCTCGGCCATTGGCGACTGAGGGGCTATGGCCGCTGGGCGATCGCGCGGCGCGATACCGGCGAGGTGATCGGCGGCTGTGGCCTGTGGTGGCCCGAGGGCTGGCCACGGTCGGAGCTGACCTGGTGGCTGCTGCCCTCCGCGCGCGGAACCGGTTATGCGACCGAGGCCTCGCGCGCGGCCATCGCCTTCGGCTACGACAGTTTGGGCTGGGACCTGGTTCAGACCCACATGGACGACGCCAATCGCGGCGCACGCCGCCTGACCGAACGCCTGGGCGGTACGGTCATCGCCCGTGAACGGTTTCCGGACGGAAAGGAGCGGGACGTCTTCGCGCTGCCGAGATCGTAGGCCCTCGTGTTCGAGGTTTTGCGGTGGTGATCCGATTGGCTTGAACCGGGCAGGCAAGTCTGATCAGATCGGCGTCCGTTTAGCCACTGCCCTTGGAGTGTTCGATGTCGCCGGAGTTTTTGCTGACATCGCTGATCGTCATCATCGTGCCCGGTACGGGTGTGCTTTACACGCTCGCCTTCGGCCTCAGCAAGGGCTGGCGCGCCAGCGTGCTGGCCGCCGTCGGGTGCACTTTCGGGATCGTGCCGCACATTGCGGCCAGCATCGTCGGGCTGGCGGCGCTGCTGCATACCAGTGCGGTGGCCTTTCAGATCGTGAAGTATCTCGGCGTGGCCTACCTGCTGTACATGGCCTGGAGCTTCTTGCGCGAGGGCGGGGCCTTGCAGGTCTCCGAACGGACGGAGACGGTGCCGGCGACGAAGATCATTCTGAACGGCTTCCTGCTGAACATCCTGAACCCCAAACTGTCGCTGTTCTTCCTGGCCTTCCTGCCGCAGTTCGTGCCGGCCACGGCCGTAAACGCTACGGGCACCATGCTGATCCTGGCCGCGACCTTCATGGTGCTGACCTTCATCGTCTTTGTCGGCTATGGCGCCTTCGCCTCGGCCACGCGGCGCTATGTGATTTCCAGCCCGCGCGTGCTGACCTGGCTGCGGCGCGGCTTTGCCGGCGCCTTCGGTGCGCTAGGTGTCAGGCTGGCCCTGGCGGAGCGGTGAGATCCGGCCGTGTGGTCTCGGCGCCGCGGTCGCTCATGCCGCTGCTGTTCGTCACGGCGTCCAGGCGCCATCCGAAACTGTTGCCTGGTTTTGGTGCAGGCCGGGCATAAGGACGCGATCCTTCTCCGCAACTCCGATAAATGAAAGCATGTCGGCTTGCGCTTTTTCGTCTGAAAGCGAATCCGTGGCGTAAATTCTTATCTTCGTCGGGTGATTATTTGAAAGCCTGTCAATTTCCTCCGTGTAGGTGTCCCAATAAAGTTCGATCGATTCTTTCAATGTCGTCGCAGTGAACTTTGGATAGCAGCCGTCCCAGGGGTTTTTTGTCCAATACCGGCCGTCATGGTCAACCCAATGATTGACCGCGCCCTGTTGCTCGCCACCCTTGACGCGCAGAAAGGACTCCACGGTCTGTTGCTTGTCCCTTTTCAAGGCGATGATTCTGACCGAGGGAAACAGGGCGATAAGGCGTGGCAGCTTTGGCAGCCACCAGTGCGCGACATCGCCGACCAGCGCATGGCGTGTCATCAGGTGCCTGAAGCGCTCGATGTGAAAATCGTCCGCGTTTGTTTCGCGATCCCAGTATAGGGTGGGCTTCGCCTCATGCGTGACGCGCGCGGAGGGTTGCGCGTCAAGCAGGGCCGACAGCGTCGTCGAACCGCTGCGGCCGGTTCCTATTCCAAGGACCAGGCGGCCATCCGTCTCTGGCGTGGCGGTCCAGCGTTCGCGCGATGGATGGCCGGCCAGTTCGTCTTCGATAATCAACAGCATCTGTTGGGCGATGCGGTCTTCCGGAAACAGGTTCAGCACCCGCCTAAGCAAGGTGCAGGCGTCGCCCTGCAGGCCCGATCGGGCCAGGTGATAGGCTTGCAGGGTCCAGATTTCGGCGATGGGCAGTTTGGTCAGCAGGTCCGGGTCCCGCTCAAGGACCGCATTGGAAACGCGTGTCGCATGGTCGAAATTGCCCTGCCTGAACGCCAGCCAGGCCGCCTCCGGCGTATTGGGCGCCTCGTCCATCGATGTCACCTCCGCTCCAGGGTATCGTTTGATCGGCTGGCGATCGCCGGGCGATCCAAACGGTCGGATGACGATGCTCCATATTATTTCCAGGAGTGCAATGGCAGATCAGATCGAGCCGCGATGGTTTGGCGTGATTGCTCAGCTAAGGACCATCGCGCATCCCTCCTCATGTTCCGTGGCCGGCCATGACATTGTCGCGACGCGCTGCCTTGCCAGCAGCATGACGTCGCCGAACTCGTGGCTGCGGTAGCCGCCCTCGTGCGCCGACTCAGCGGCCCGGCGCAACGTGCCATCATCGGCGAAGGCGCGCAGCAGCTCGTAGTGGCTTTCGCCGGGCGCGTGCATGCCGGTCAGAACGGTGTCGGGCACGGCGAGCCGCGTTTCCGGGCCGATGCGGTTGCGCGCGATGCCGGCGCCGGCGATCACGCCGCCGCCGCTGCTGGCGGCCGCCTCCAGGGCACGGACCACGGTGGTGCCCAGGGCGATGATGCGGCGGCCGCGCCGTTTTGCCCGATGGATGGCGTCCGACGTCGCCTCTGGGATGCGATAGGGCTCGTCGAACGGGAGCCTGGCATCCAGCGCTAGATCTCCGGTGGATGAGATGCCGGCCGCATGGGTCAAGGTCGCCAGGCGGACGCCCCGTTCCCGCCAGGCGGCGATCGTCCGCCAGTCGAGCGCGAAGCCGGCCGACGGCGGCTCGAACGCGACCGGGTCGGCGGCGATGCTGGTCCAGACATCCCAAAGGGCCAGCGGTGCCGGCACATGGGCGTATTGGATCGGCCGGCCATGGCGGGCGAGACCGGCCAGCACGGACGCCCTGTTGCCAACGAAGCGCAGGGCCGCGAGCCTGGGATGGTCCAGCAGCCGCTCTATGACCGCCGTCAGGGGGCCGAGCCGCAGCCTGTCGCCGGGGGTCAGGCGCGGCGGCGGGGGCCGGTGTTCGGTCCGCGTGCGGTGGTCCCCCGGACCGAAAGCGATCGCGCGGAAGCGGGTCGGATCGCCGGGCGTGACCCAGCCGGCCAGGCGGATCTCGACCGGCGCTCCCGTAGCCTCGTGGCGGCCGTGCAGGCTGGCCGGCAGGGTCGCGGCGTCGTTGGCGACCACGACGTCGCCCGGGTCGAACAGGGTTGCCAGATCCGACCGGCGCCGATGACGGATCTCGCCATCCGGGCCGACGGTCAGCAGCCTTGCGGCGCGATGGTCGGGTGTGTCGGCGGCAATCATGCGCTTGCGGCCTCCAGCGCCGTTTGCCGGTCCGCCAGGGCGGCGCGGATGCGTTCGATCAGCTCGGCCGCCGCGTCCTCGGGGCGTTTCAGGGTTGCCGGGTCGGTGTCCGGCAGGGCGGCGGCGTGCATGGCCGTGTCCATGTCGCCGGGGTCGACCGCCAGGAAGCGGATGCCCTGGGGCGCGGCCTCGGCATCCCAGATGGCGCTCATATGCGCCAGCGCGGCCTTGCTGGTGCCATAGGCACCCCATTCCGGGTAGGCGTTGACCGCCGCGTCGCTGGTGATGTTGACCACCAGCGCCCCGTGTCCCTCGCGCGCCGAACTGGCGAGCGCGCCGTAGAGCGCCTTGGTCAGGCGAAACGGCCCGACCAGATTGACCGCCAGCGCTTGTTCCAGATCCTCGCAATCGGTATCGGCCAAGGGGATCAACGGCACGGGGCCGAGGATGGAGGCGTTGTTGATCAAGAGATCCAGCCCGCCGAGCGTGCCGGCAATCTGCAAGGCCAGGGGATAGATGTCGTCCTTCAGCCCGACATCGCCGACCAGGCCCACCGCCCCGGTCTCGGCGGCGACCTGTTTCACGCGGTCGGCCGTTCGGGCCACGAAGGCGACGCGCGCGCCTGCCGCGCTGAACTGTCGGACGAGCGCCCTGCCCAGGCCCGAGGTGCCGCCGGTGATGGCGATGCGCAGGCCGCGAAACCCTTTGTCGGCCGCCGGTTTGAAGTCTGTGATTTTGGTCATGGTTGGTCCTGCTTTCGTATGAACAGGCCGTATCGCTACAAGTTAAAGTGAACTTGAAGTCAAGGGGAAAATGTGCTCTTTTGCGCGCGATGGAAAAGGTTTTGACGATCAGCGAGATTTCGCGTCGCAGCGGCGTCGCAGCCTCGGCCCTGCGTTTTTACGAGGAACGTGGGCTGATCAGGTCGGAGCGCGCCGGCTCCGGCCATCGCCGTTATCCGCGATCGGTGCTGCGGCGCATTGCCTTCATCGTCTTTGCCCAGCGCATCGGGCTGTCGCTGAACGAGATCGGCGAGGAACTGGCCAAACTGCCGGCCGACCGCACGCCCACGCGCGAGGACTGGTCGCGCCTGTCCGGCACCTGGTTGAAGCGGGTGGATGCGCGCATTACGGAGTTGGAACGGCTGAAAGACGGGCTGACCGCCTGCATCGGCTGCGGCTGCCTGTCAATCGACCGCTGCCAACTCAGCAACCCGCAAGACCATGCCGGCCGCAACGGCCCGGGGCCACGCTATTGGATGTGAAGGTAAAGCATCGAAATGGGCGAAAAGGACAAAAGGCAGGTTAAAACATCAATTAAAACCACAACATGTTAGTCGTTAAAAAGCTCTGCTAGACCATCAAGGCCTGACGGCGACGGTCTGAAAGCAGCGAGGAGGGCAGACGATGACAACGGCGGTCGCGCGGAAACTGGACTCGATTCGAGAGAAGGCCTCGCTGAGGCACATCGACGTGGCCCAAATCCTGGGTGCGCGTCCGGAGACCGTGTCGCGGTGGAATCAGGGGCACGCCTATCCGCACAGATCGACAGAGCTGGCGCTTCTTGAGCTTGAGTACCTCGTTGATCAGCTTTCGGACTTCTATGAACCCAACGAGGCCAGGCAATGGCTATTCTCGCGCCAGAAGCTGTTGGGGGGCGAGTCGCCCGCATCGCTTATTCAGAACGGACGCATCGATGAGGTGATGAAGCTGGTCAATCAGGTTCGCGATGCCGTCTTCATGTGAGCGCCGAGCGCCGCTAACGTGATCCATAGTCCGGAACTGATCGAGCAGATCCTGCGTTTGCCGACGGAGTCGTTCGATGGAACGGTGTTTCGGGCGACCGGCGCGAACGCAGATCCCACTGCCTTTTCAACTACGGGCGGTCGTTGGGCCGCACCGGAAGGTTTCGAGGGCGGCTTTTCGATCCTCTACACGAGTCTTGAGCGTAACGCGGCGGTTGCGGAGGTCGCGTCATATCTTTCGCTGCTGACCCCCGTTCCGCGTAAGCCGCTAACGGTGCACGAACTCAGCGTTTCCGTCGAAAGGGCCTTAAAGATCGTTGTTGCCGACTTTCCGGCGCTCGGCATCGATCCGAAGTCCTACGATCAGTGCAACTATGATCGCACACAGATTGTGGGCGCGGCCATCAACTTTCTGGAAATGGATGGGCTTCTCGCGCCGTCGGCGCGCTGGTCATGCGACAATTTGATGATCTTTGCGAACAGCTATTCGCTCGATGCAAAACTTACCGTTGATAGGGCAGAAAACGTCCAGTTCGATGAATGGTCGGCTCTAACGTCGCCGGACGCAACATAGCCGACCGCATGGGATAGAAGACGCCGGTCGATGCCTTTTCCCGGACCGGCCAATCACTCCGCCGGCGTGTGGCCGTAGTTTTCGTAGGTCAGGTCCATGATGCGTTGGCGCAAGGCCAGGATGTCGGCGCCGTCCTGGTCGACGCGCAGGTTGCCGTTATCGTCCAGGCTGGCCACGGCCAGTGCGCCGTACATGAATTTCAGGCCCGACCGGTTGATCGGGCAGAGCATCGCGGCGCCGTCGCCGGCGATTTCGGCGCCGATGAGGCCACCGATGTTGACGCCTCCAATCTGAACGCGGACGCCGGCGGAGGTCAGCGCCTGATAGTCGATGACATAGGCGGCCCTGGCCTGCGCGGTGGCGACCAGGACGTGCCGGAAGGTGGATGAGGTCAGGACCAACGGCACGTCGCGCTGGGCATCGACGAACAGGATCGCGGCCGGGCGGCCCTCGTTCTGACGGTCTTGGATGTATTCGAACGACGCCTGGTTCAAGGCGGCGTGGAAGGCCTGTTCCAGCGCCTCGTCCTGGACGAAATGGTTCCAGTTGCCGACCTGGGCCTGGGCGGGTGCTGCCACCAGAAGGACCAAGAAGAGGAGCCAAGCGGTATGTCGTTTCATGGTCGTCTGTCCCTCTTGGCCCGGCGGGTCAGTCCGCCGGGGCGTGGCCGTAATTCTGGTAGGTCAGGTCCAGGATGCGCTGGCGCAGCATCAGCATGTCGGCGCCGTCCTGGTCGACGCGCAGATGGCCGGCATCGTCCAGGCTGGCGATCGCCAGCGCGCCATAGGTGAAGGTTAGCCCGGCGCCGTTGACCGGGCTCAGCATTGCCGCGCCGTCACCCGGGATCTCGCCTCCCGAACCGTTGTCGCTGCTGAGCCCGATCTCCACATAGCGTCCGCCAGCAAACGCGCCAAAAAAGGCAAAAGGACCTATCTGAATGCGGACGCCCGCCGATGTCCGGGCCTGATAGTCGACGACATAGGCGGCCCTGGCATGCGCCGCCGCCACCAGGACATGGCGGAAGCTGGACGACGTCAGGATCAGCGGCACGTCGCGCTGGGCATCGAGAAACAGGATCGCGGCCGGGCGGCCTTCGTCCTGGCGTTCGCGGATGTACTCGAACGAGGCCTGGTTGAGCGCGGCGTGGAAGGCCTGCTCCAGCGCTTCGTCCTGGACGAAATGGTTCCAATGGCCGACCTGGGCCTGAGCGGTCGCGCCGAACAGACACAAGAGGAAAACAATGGCCATGCGCATTGATCGATCCTTGTACCGGTCGCAGGCGGGCAATCGCGAAGGTATCATCGCCGATCGACGGGCCGGCTGTCCATCGCGCGCGGCCCGGTCGGCAAGAGGGCCGAGGGCTGCCCGCGGGCCGCGACGATCAGATTGCCGCCGCCGCCATGGCATCCCAGAACATGCGCTCGTAGCCCTGGATCAGGCGGGCGGCGCGGATGATCTCGCGCGGTTCGACCCCGCGATCGAGATCGTCCTGGATGATCTCCGCGGCCTTGTCGTCAAGCGACGGGATGCCGGCAAAACCGTCGAGAAAGGCGGTGTCCTCGGCCGTGAAGCCATAATGCTCGCGCAGGCCCCGGCTGACCTGGCCGCAATTATAGCCCCAGGCCGACAAATTGACGGCCAGGCCACAGGCGATTTCCGCGGCCGACCCGAAACTGGCCAGCCAGGCGAAATAGGCGGCGTAGGCGAAGCCCTGCTCCGTCGGCTCAAACGCCTCCAGATCCTCCTTGGTCATGCCCATTTTGGCGGCCAGCACCAGGATCGTCTTGCGCGCCTCGAACTCGGCCTTCAGATCGTCGGCAAAGAACGCAGCGTCGCGCCGGTCGCCGAAACGGCTGACGAACATCGCGGCCGCGCGCACATCGCTTTTCCACAGATGATATTGATGCCCGGGAAAGGACCGCAGGGCCTCGCGGCTGACCTGCCCGGCGCGGACCGCCTTGAGGTATTCGTGCTGGCGGATCTGCGTTTCCGCCTCCGCCAAGGCCGCATGGGTCTGGTTCAGAACGTCTCGTGCGCTTGTCATGACTTCGATCCTACTCAGGGCGGTCTGGCTGCGCCTCACTGGAAGCGGCATGCCCACCTTGCAAGACTAGCGGGCCGAGAACTGCTTGTCCCACCTCGTTTGATCAGTTGGCCGGAGCTGTCGGTACCGAGAGGCTGGCGGCCGCCGACAGATCCGAAGCGCACCTTTGCTGCGTAGACCGTGGGAGCCACCATAAGCCATGGCGTGACCAAGATGACCGAACGCCAAACCGTCTACGTCTCCATCACCGGCCTGCGCATCAAGCGGCCGTGGCATACGGCGCGCTTCATGTGGCATGCGGTGCGATCGATGGGCCAGGCCAAGGGCGCGAAGGGTAATGTGAGCGCCGAGGCGCGGACGATCGACGGCGTGCATCACACGCTGACGGTCTGGCGGTCGAAGCGGGACATGTTGGCCTTTCTGGTGTCCGGCGCCCATGCTCAGGCCATGAAGGCCTACCCCTCGATCGGCACGGGCATGACCTTGGGGTTCGAGACCGACCGGGTGCCGTCCTGGGACGAGGTGCCCGTCCTGTGGCGTGACAAGGGCAGAGAGGTCTGACGCCGGTCGACATCATCGCGGGCGCTCTCCATAGTCCTGCGGCGCCGTTCCGGCGCCATCGCAATCGGCGGGGGAGGCGTTGACGTGGCCGCTGGGCCCGGGCATCGGATTGGCAGGCCGTTCCTGATTGCCCTCGGCGGGCTGTTGGCCTTGGCCGCGGCGATGGGCATCGGGCGGTTCGTCTATACCCCGATCCTGCCCTTCATGATCAGCGGCATCGGCGTCAGCCCGTCCGACGCCGGGCTGATCGCATCCGCCAACTTCCTGGGCTATCTGGTGGGCGCCCTGATCGCCTCGGTCGGCGGCCTGCCCGGCCATGTGCGGGTCTGGTTCATCGCGGCCCTTGCGGGCAGCGCGGTCACGACGGCGGCCATGGGGCTGACCGAGGCGACGGTGGGGTTCGTGCTGCTGCGGTTCGCCGGCGGTGCGACCAGTGCCTTTGCCATGGTCTTTTCCGCCACCTTGATCCTGGACCGGCTGAGCGCCGCCGGCCGGTCCGGCCTCTCGGCCGCTCACTTCGCCGGTGTCGGCGCGGGCATTGCCGCCTCGGCCGTTTTGGTCGCGGTGCTGGCCGATTTAGGCAGCGACTGGCGCCTGTTGTGGCTGGCCAGCGGCGTCTTGACCGTGATCTGTCTGGCGGCGGCGGTGATATTGGTTGCGCCGCGCCACGAGGTTGCGCCGAATGCCCAGGCAGGCGCGATGCCTAGGCCGCCCGGCGGGCTGCCGGCCCTGATCGTCGCCTACGGCCTGTTCGGCTTTGGCTATGTGATCACCGCGACCTTCATTTCGGTCATGGTGGTCGAAAAGCCGGCCCTGGCGCCGGCCGAGCCCTATGTCTGGCTGGTGTTCGGCCTGGCCGCCGCGCCCTCGGTGCTGATCTGGACCCTGCTGGCGCGACGCTATGGCGGGATCGTTGTCTTTGCCATCGCCTGTGGCGTCGAGGCGGTGGGCGTCGTGCTCAGCGTCGCTGCGGAAAGCCCGGCCATGGCCTTGGTCGCGTCGGCGCTGGTCGGCGGCACCTTCATGGGCATCACCGCGCTGGGCTTGGTCGAGGCACGGCGCCGCGCGCCGGAGAGGGCACGGCGCATCATCGCCCTGATGACGGCCAGCTTCGGCCTGGGCCAGATGGTCGGCCCCTGGCTGGCCGGCCTGCTGCGCGAGGCCACCGGCAGTTTCGCCATGCCCAGCTATCTCGCCGCCGCCGCCCTGGTCCTGGCCGCCGCGATCGTACTGGCTGGTGCTCTGCCGCGGCGGGTCGTGGCGCGATAGGGTTAAGCCGGCGGGCACCTGAGAAGGAGACCAGCCGTGACCTGTGGGTTGGTGTCTTGGCGGCGGTAGGGCTGGTTAGCAACGTTTCCGTTGATCGCCCAAAGGCCACCCAACAGATTGTTGGACGTGACCGTGAGCAATACAAAATGTATCGTAGGATTCGGTCACCAAACGGGTGAGGATGGAGACTATGGCGGGTCAAGAAGAGAAGCACGGAATCGACTATCTGATAGAGAAATCAAGATCTTATAAGATGACGCCAGATCAAGAGCAGCAACGCCGAAGAAGCTTCGCGTATGGAAATGCGGCGTTTGAGAACGAACTGATCACCCGCGAGATGATCGCAGAAGAGGATGAAAAGCAGCGTGGCCGCGGAAAGCGGTGACGGTCCGATTCGGCACAGCAGGGCCGAAACACCGACGATAATCACCGATTCCCAAGAAAAGGCCCGTCTCGAATCGGCAAACTCGCTGAGGCTGACGGATCGGGTCAAGGAGATGGTTCTAGATGCGCTCCACGGTGATCGCCCTTTCAGATTGAGGCCGTCGACCCTACTGGACCTAAATCGGTGCGCGATCGAAGGATTAGACTCGTATGCAGGAAACTGGAGGCCTGCGGCGATCGGCATCGAGAAGAGCAAACATCAGCCCCCAGGCGGACACTTGGTGCCCGAACTGGTCGAAGAGTTGTGCGACTATGTGAACGACAATTGGGCACAGTCATCGGCGATAAACCTGTCCGCTGTCGTTATGTGGAGGGTCAATTGGATCCATCCATTTACAGACGGGAACGGTCGAACTGCGAGAGCAGCTTCAGAACTTGTTCTTAACGTGAGATCGGGGTTCTTTCTGCCGGGCGTAAAGACAATCCCCGAGCGGATTCTGCTGCGTAGAGCGGATTATTATGGTTGCCTAGAAGATGCCGACCGCAGATTTGGCGAACTAGGAACGTTGAGCGATGAGGTGGTCTGCGATCTAGCCAGCCTACTGGAGTCGATGTTGGCGCTTCAGCTCCAGGATATTCACGAAAAGGCGGCTGAGACTTAGGGACGTGACTATTACCCCTGTTGCCTGAACAAAACTTCCCCCCTTCAAACCTCCCCCGTCAAAAAGTGCAATATCGGGATCGTCGCCGAGGCGGCGGCTCGGGCGGCTTTGCCGGTTAGGGTGGCGATGCGTAGGGCTGGTTTGGTGATCGGCATGCGGTCGGGGACGTCGTATTCGTCGAGCGAGATGCGGTCGATCATTTCGGCGTAATAGGCGGGCGGGAAGGCGCCGCCGAGCACGATCACCTCCGGGTTCAAGAGCTGGACGACGGCGCTGAGCGGTTCGGAGAGCAGGGGTGCCCGGTGGTCGAGCCAGTCGGTCAGCCGGTCGGGCCGCCGGTCCAACAGGTCTTGCAGGAACGGGTCGGTCAGGTCCGTGAGGGTCACGCCCAGATGGCGGGCCAAATCCGTTAAAGTCGGGCGCGGCCCTGGCTCCGGCAGCATGCCGCCGATATTGCCGGCCTGGTTGAAGCCGCCGCGATACATGCGCCTGCCCGTGACGATCTTGCCGCCGATGCCGTGATCGATGATCAGGTAGAACAGGCTGTCGCGCGGGGCGCCGGGGGCGATGGCCTCGGCATAGGCGGGGCCGTCATTCTCGAGATAGACCGGCACGTCGCGGCGGGCGCGCAGGCCGTCGCCCAGCGCCTTGAACGGAATGTGGCGCTGGGTCGGGGTCAGTTCCGAGATGCGGCCCTGGCGGTCCAGAATGCCGGGCACGGCGACACCGATGCCGGCGATCATGGTGCGACGACCGCCCGCTTTGGCCAGCACCTGGTCGATGGCGGCATCGACCTCCGCGACCAGGGCGGGCGGGTCGACGTCGGTCGGCGGCGGTACGACCTCACGGACGAGAACGCCGCAATCCAGGTTCAGCGCCGCCACGTCCAGGCCGCGCGTCGTCAGCTCAACACCGATGCCGATCACGGCGTCCGGCACCGTCTTCAGCAACAGCGCCGGCTGGCCCCGCCCTTGCGCCGGCGCGTCCTCGCGCCGTTCGGTCACCAGCCCATGGTCGAGGAAACGTCCGACCGCCTTGGACAGCATGGCCTTGGAGACCTTCACGATACGCGCGATGTCGGCCCGGCTTTGGCCGGGATGGGCGCGGATCCACTCCAAAATGCGCCGTTCGGTCGGCGTCAGGGACAGGGCGGGGATGGTCATGCGGTCGCTCAAACGGCGTCGTCGGGTGGTTCAGGGGCACGGCGCCGATCGGGCGCCAAAACTTAACCAGACCGTCATCGTCTTGAAATGATTCATCGGGCAAGATATTAAGTACACGTCGTGAACTTAATATGACGGTTCGCGCGTGACCGCAAAAGAAATTGCGGCGCTGCAGTCTGGGGAGGCGGAGATGCTGCGTGTCGACGACGTCACGAAGACGTTCGAGGATGGTTTCCGGGCGCTGAAGGGTGTCTCGCTGAATGCCGGGCGGGGCGATTTTGTCACCCTGCTGGGTCCATCGGGCTGCGGCAAGACAACCTTGCTGAAGGTCGTCGCCGGGTTTCTGACGCCGACGGAGGGCACCGTGTCGATCGACGGCGCGGATGTCACGCGCGAGCCGCCGGAACGGCGCGATACGGCCATGTGTTTCCAGTCCTACGCCCTGTTTCCGCACATGACCGTGGCCCAGAATATCGAGTTCGGGCCGCGCCAGAACCGGGTGGCCAAGGACGAACGGCTGGCGCGTCTGAACGCGCTGCTGACGCAGGTCGATCTGGAGGCCCATCAGCACAAGTTGCCGAACGCCTTGTCCGGCGGACAGCAGCAGCGGGTGGCCTTGGCTCGCGCACTGGCCATGCGGCCCGGCATCGTGCTGTTCGACGAGCCCTTGTCGAACCTGGACGCCAAGCTGCGCGACCAGGTGCGGATCGAAATCCGCGCCTTGCAGCGCGAGCATGGCTTCACGGCGATTTACGTCACCCACGACCAGGCCGAGGCGCTGGCCATGTCCGACCATGTGCTGGTCATGCGCGAGGGCGCGGTAGAGCAGGAGGGCGCGCCGGAGGAGATCTATACGGCACCGCGCACCAGCTTCGTGGCCGACTTCATCGGCGCCGCCAACCTGTTGACTGGCACGGTGCTGGGCGAGGACGGGCAGGGTCGCTGGCAGGTGCAGACCGAAATGGGCACGGTCAAGGTCGCCTCGGACGAGCCGCCGGTTGCCCCCTCGGTGCATGTGAGCTGGCGGCCGGAAGATGCGGTGCTGGCGAATGGGTCCGCGAATGGTTCCGGGACCGGCGAGAACCTGATCCAAGCGCCGATCGTCGCGCGCGTCTATCAGGGGTCGTTCACCGAATATGTGCTCGACGCGCCGGAGCGGCCGGCGGTGTCGCTGCGGGTCCATGCCACACAGTTCGGGGCTCGTGAAGGCGAAACGCTGGCCTTTCACGTGCCGCCCGACAGGCTGCGCTTCCTAGAGCAGGTGGCGTCTTGAGGCCGCGCCCATGAGGCTGCGCCGCGCCGGGTTGATCCTGCTGTTGCTGCTGCCGGGGCTGGGGCTGATCCTGGTCCTGATCGGCTCCGTCATTGTCATGGCGTTCGGCCAGTCTGTCGGCTATTTCGCGCTGACGGGCGAGAGCGGTTTTTCGTGGGAGCATTGGCGCGAACAGCTCGACGGCCGGCTGCTCTGGCGCTCGTTCCAGTATTCCGCCTACATCGCGACGACCAGCAGCATCCTGTCGGTCCTGCTGGCCTATCCGATCGCCATGTGGCTGCGCCGGCCGTTTCGCGGCTCGCTGTTCGCCGGCGCCCTGTTGAAGGCGCCGTTGCTGGTGCCGGGCCTTGTCGCGGCGTTCCTGTTCATCAACGTCATCTCGTTCCACGGCTTCTTTAACGAGCTGATGGTGTGGCTGGGCATCATCGACCGGCCGATCCGGATGCAGAATGACCGCAACGGCTATGGCGTCATCTTCCTGCAGGTCTGGAAGAACATGCCGTTCGCCTTGCTGCTGCTGACCGGCTCGGTCCAGGCGATCAGCGACGATGTGCTGAATGCGGCACGGGACATGGGGGCCGGTTCCATCGCGCGGTTCCGCAAGGTGATCCTGCCGCTGACCGTGCCGGCGATGCAGGCGGCCCTGGTGATCATCTTCATCGGTGCCGCCGGCGACTTCTCGTTTCAGGCGGTGGCCGGGCCGACGCAGGTCAACTCCATGGCCCAACTCATGGTCCGGTTGAAGGGCGAGTTCGGCGGCTATCACGAGGCCGGCGTGGTCGCGGTCCTGCTGATGGCCCTGGCCCTGTTCGGCTCCGTCGCGCTGGCGGGGCTGACCCGTTTTGCCGTCCGCGCGGGGATGAAGGTCTGATGCGCGCCGGCACGATCAACCGCATCCTGATCGTCGTCCTGATCGGCGTGTGCGTCCTGTGGCTGGTGATCCCGTTCGCCATGGCGATCCTGTGGTCGATCGTCGACCCGTCCCAGGCCTGGAGCTATCCCGACCTGTTCCCGGCCAGAGTGTCGTTCCAGCGCTGGGTCGATGTCTGGCAGAACACGGCGCTGAAGGACGCGCTGGTCAACAGCTATACCCTCGCGCCCTCGGTCGCGATCACCACGCTGCTGCTGGCGACGCCGACGGCGTACGCGATCGGGCGGTTTGAGTTTCCGGGCAAGACGGCGGTGCAGGTGTTGAGCCTGCTGCCGCTGGTCGTGCCCGGCTTCGTCATCGCCGTGTTCATGGCCAGCCTGCTGTTGAATCTGGGCCTCTACAATCGCTTCGCCTCGATCATGCTGGGGCATTGCGTGCTGTTCCTGCCCTACGCGATCCGCATTCTGTCGGTGTCGTTCGGCCTGGTGCGGCAAGACCTGATCGACGCCGCGCGCGACCTGGGCGCCTCGCCCTGGGCAAGGTTCCACGCGGTCTATTGGCCGGCCTTGAAGCCTGGCGTCTTGGCCGCGCTGATCATCGTTTTCATCCAATCGATCGAGGAGTTCGCGCTGGCATTCATCCTCGGTTCGCCCGATTTCACGACCGTGCCGACGATCCTTTATTCGTTTCTCGGCTTCAACTTCGTGCGTTCGAACGCGGCGGTCGTGTCCCTGATTCTGGTCGTGCCCAACGTGGCGCTGATGCTGGTGCTGGAGCGGCTGTTGAAAAGCGCCAATCCCGCCATGGTCAGCGGCAAGGGCTAGGCCGGAATGCCCCCGATTTGTTTGACCCTTGAAGGAGTGAGAGCCATGCGTATTCGTTCCCTTTCGCTAACCGCCGCGGCGGCCGCCCTGTGCCTTAGCCTGCCGTCCGTCGCCAACGCCCAGCAGGATTTCTCCGACATGTCCTGGGACGAGATCGTCGCCCAGGCGCAGGAGGAAGGCGAGGTCGTCTGGTATGTCTGGTACTTCCAGCCGGCCTATCGCGAGTTCGTCCAGCCCTTCACCGAAGCCACCGGCATCGAGGTGATCATTCCGGAAGGCACCCATGACGGCAATTTCGAAAAGATGCTGGCCGAGAGCGGCCGTGACGCAGGCGACATCGACGTCATCGCGCTGGGCGGCAGCCGGCACGCCCTGTTCGACCAGTCGGAATATTATCACGGGCCGCTGAGCGAGATTCTGCCGGGCGGCGACCAGCTGACCTATGAGCTGGAGGGTGTGGACACCAACGGTTACGGCGTCGCGTTCTGGGGCAACCAGACGGGCCTGGCCTACAACCCGCGCCTGGTCGATTTCGAGGACCTGCCGCAGACCCTGCCGGAACTCGAGGCCTGGATGGAAGAGAACCCGCAATGGTTCGGCTTCAACTACGAGAACGGCGGCTCCGGCCCGTCCTTCGTGCAGTCGATGGTCCGCAACATTATGCCGGAGATCGACACCACGGATGGCGAGGTGAGCGAGGAGCGGCTGGCCTCCCTGGCGCCGGTTTGGGACTGGTTCCTGGACCGTTCCGACCAGTTCGTCATCACCGCGTCCAACGCCGACAGCCTGACCCGCGTCAATGACGGCGAGTTCGCCGTCGTGGCCGCCTGGGAAGACCATCTGGCCTCCCTGCAGGCGCAGGGCGAGGTCGGCGATCACATCGCCTTCTACATCCCGGAATGGGGCCACAATGGCGGTGGCAATCTGAACGGCATCCCGCTGAACGCCCAGCATCCGGCCGCGGCGCTGGTGTTCCTGGATTGGCTGACCTCGGCGGAGACGCAAACCGCGCTGAACCAGCGCTTCGGCGTCGCCCCGATGCACCCCGACGCCGATGATAGCGCGGCCTTGGTGCCGAACGAGATGCGGGCCTATTCGCGCGTCTGGACGGCCCAGCCGTTCGGCGACGAGATCCGCAACCAGTTCATCGAGAACGTCGCGCTGGAGATGTAGGCGCGGTCAACCGTGGCCGGGCCGGTTCCTCCCCATGGTCCGGCCGCGGATTTTTTTACCTCCCCCAGATCTTGCTTACCGGGAACAGAAGACTTGCAGACTTACCGCGACTTCATCCGCGACCAGGACCGCGCGCCGGCGATCGTCGCCCATCGTGGCGCCTGGCACGCCGCGCCCGAGAACAGCATGGCCGCCATCGAGCAGGCCATCGCGGCGGGCTACGAAATCATCGAGATCGACATTCAGCAAAGCCAGGACGGCGTCTTGTTCGTGCATCACGATGAGACGCTGGACCGGATGGCGGGCAAGCCTGCGATCGCGCACACGCTGCCCATGACCGACCTCGCCGCCACGCGCCTGAAGGACAGGAATGGCCGCGACGGCGCGCCGCTGACCGACCAGGTCATACAGACGTTGGAAACCGTCCTGACGAAGACGCGCGGCCGGGCCTATTTCGACCTTGACGTGAAGTACCCGCGCGACCTGGCGGCCACGGCCGAACTGGTCGCTAAGCTGGACATGGCCGACCTGGTCAATGTGAAGACCGTCGTACAGACCCAGGCGGCTGCCGACGACCTGTGCGCGCTTGAGGCGACGCATGGCGTGATGGTGAAGCCGATGACCCGGTTCAGCGACGGCGACGCGGATTTCCTGTTTGGCCTGCTGGAAGGCCTGGCGCCTGCCATGGTCGAGATCGAGTTCGATCGCCTCGATACCCTTGCCAACCGGCGCGAGGCGTTTCGGCGGGCCGGGATCGCGATCTGGGTCAATACGCTCGATTCCGTTGCCTGCGGGACGCTGACCGACACGGCCGCGCTTGGCGATCCGGACGCGGTATGGGGGACCCTGATCGATGCCGGCGTCAGCATCTTTCAAACCGACGAGCCCGAAGCGCTGAGCGCCTATCTGGCCGCCCGGCGGGCGGCGGCCTAGGGCCGCGTACCAAGGGCCGATGACAGGTATTTCGTGAGAAATAGGGGCTAGAGTGCCTTCTTCATGAACCAGCGGCAATGCGTCTCGGGCGCTTGACCGGTCGCGTTCGAAAGCTGGCCGAAGGTTTCGTAGCCCAGCCTTTGGTAGAAGCGCATCGCATCGGGGCTGGAGGTGTCCAGCCAGACGCCGTGGCAGCCGAGATCGCGTGCCTTCGTTTCGGCCTTGGCCATGAGCGCGCGGCCGAGACCCTTGCCGCGCTGAGACTCCGCCACCCATACGTTCTTGACCAGCAGCCAGCCATACGACGTGCTTGCCGTCAGGCCACCGACCAGGTTCCCGTCCTCCGATTTCGCCGACAGGATAAAGGTTTGGCTTTCTGACTGCGGCAGGGCTGCGCGCAGCGACCTCAGCAGCTCGGTCTCGATCGTGCCGGCGAGCATCGGATCATCCTCCGCGATCGTCACGGATGTGTCCGGCTGGGTCATGGCGTCGCGGTTCAGTTCGGATAGACCGGCACGTTGGCCGGCGGCAGGTTTCGGCCAAGTACCAAGTCCGCGCCCTTTTCGCCGATCATGATGGTTGGCGCGTTCAGGTTGCCGGTCGTGATCTGCGGCATGATCGAGGCGTCTACCACACGCAAGCCCTCGCAGCCATGGACGCGCAGCCGGCTGTCGACCACCGCGCCGTCGTCGTTGCCCATGCGGCAGGTGCCGCACGGGTGATAGGCGCTTTCGGCCTGGGCGCGGACGAAGGCGTCGATGTCGTCATCCGTTTGGCAGTCCGGCCCCGGCGACAATTCGGCGCCGCGATAAGGCGCGAGCGCCTGTTGGCCGATGACCTTGCGGGTGAGGCGTACGCACGCGCGCATCTCGCGCCAGTCCTGGTCGTGCGCCATCGAAGCCGGGTCGATGATCGGGGGTGCCGCCGGGTCGGCCGAGGCGAGGCGCAGGCGCCCTCGGCTCAACGAGCGCATCGGGCCGGCATGGGCCTGGAAGCCGTGGCCCTTGGCCGCCGCCGTGCCGTCATAGCGCACTGCCATCGGCAGGAAATGGTATTGGATGTCGGGCCACGGCACGGCCGGGTCGCTGCGGATGAAGCCGCCGGATTCGAAATGGTTGGTGGCGCCCAGGCCGCGATGGGTGGCCAGCCATTGCACGCCGATCATCGCCTTGTTCAGCGGCCGGGTCGCCGAATAGAGCGTGACGGGCTGCGTGCACGCGTACTGCACGTACAGCTCCAGATGGTCCTGAAGGTTGGCGCCGACGCCGGGCACGGCCGCCACGCAAGGGATGCCGTGTTCGTCGAGCTGGGTCGGATCGCCGATGCCGGACAGCATCAGAAGCTGCGGCGCGTTGATCGCACCGGCCGCGACCAGCACCTCGCGGGCGGCGTGGGCTTTTGTCGTCTCACCCTTGCGGCCGAACTCGACGCCGACGGCGCGCTTGCCGTCGAACAGGATGCGTCCGGTTAGCGCGCCGGTCAGCACATTCAGGTTCGGGCGCGCCATGGCGGGGTGCAGATAGGCGCGGGCGGCGCTGGACCGCTTGCCGTCATGCACGGTCATGTCCATGCGGCCGAAACCGTCCTGCTGATAACCGTTCATGTCGGCGGTTTCGGGATAGCCCGCCTGGACGCCGGCCTCGATGAAGGCACGGTAAAGCGGGCTCCAGCCCTTGCCGCCTTGGACCTGGAGGGGGCCGTCGGCGCCGCGATAGGCATCGCCGCCGCGATCGTACGTCTCTGCCCGGCGGAAGTAGGGCAGTACGTGCTGATAGTTCCAGCTCTCATCGCCGGTGACGTCGGCCCAATGGTCGAAATCGGCGGCGTTGCCGCGCACGTAGGCCATGCCGTTGATCGAGGAAGAGCCGCCCAGCACCTTACCGCGCGGCCAGTGCAGGCGCCTGCGATTGAGGTGTTCCTGGGGCTCGGTCCGGTAATCCCAATTGTAGCGCGTACCGTTCATCGGGTAGGCGAGCGCGGCCGGCATGTGGAGGCGCCAGTCCCAGCCATGGTCGGGGCCGCCGGCCTCCAGCAGCAGCACCGTCGCTGAGCCGTCCTCGGTCAGGCGGTTGGCCAGGACGCAGCCGGCCGAGCCGGCGCCGACGATGATGTAGTCGTACTCAGGGATCGCCACGGCCGGCTGTCAGGTCAGGCGGGATACGGGCAGTCGACATCGCCCAGCTCGACATAGACGGTCTTTAGCTGGGTGTAGTGCTCGATCGCGGCGGTGCCGTTTTCCCGGCCCAGGCCCGACTGCTTCACGCCGCCGAAGGGCAGCTCGATCGGGGTGATGTTGTAGTTGTTGATCCAACAGACGCCCGCTTGCAGCCGCCTTACCGTGCGGTGGGCGCGAGCGAGGTCGCTGGTGAAGACGCCGGCGGCGAGGCCGAATTCCGTCGCGTTGGCGCGGGCTAGGACCTCGTCCTCATCGTCGAAGGGCAGGATGGTCATGACCGGGCCGAAGATCTCGTCGCGGCTGATGGTCAGACCGTCATCCTCGGCGACGAAGATCGCCGGTTCGACGAACCAGCCATCCAGGCCCGCCGCCCGACGGCCGCCGATCACCAGCCGGGCGCCTTCCGTCACGCCCTGGTCGATGAAGCCGAGCACGCGGTCCCTATGCTCTTCGGAGATCAGGGCGCCGACATGGGTCTCGGGGTCCAGCGGGTCGCCGATCTTCAGCTTGGCGGTGCGCGCCGCCAGCGCCTCGACAAAGCGGTCCAGCAGGTCGCGAGCGACGAAGACGCGGGTGCCGTTCGAGCAGACCTCGCCCTGGGTGTAGAAGTTGGCCATCATCGCGGCTGAGACCGCGTTGTCGAGATCGGCATCGGCGAAGATGATAAGTGGCGACTTGCCGCCCAGCTCCATCGTCACATGCTTCAGGGTCTCGGCGGCGGCGGCCATGATCTTGCGGCCCGTGCCGACTTCGCCGGTCAGCGACACCTTGGCGACGCCCGGATGGGCGACCAGCGCCTGGCCTGCCTCACGGTCGCCTTGGACCACGTTGAAGACGCCCGGCGGCAGGCCGGCGTCGATGAAGATCTCGGCCAGGATGCCGGCGGTCACGGGCGTCATCTCGGACGGCTTGAAGACCATCGTGTTGCCACAAGCCAGTGCCGGCGCGGCCTTCCAGGCGGCGATCTGGATCGGGTAGTTCCAGGCGCCGATGCCGGCGCAGACGCCCAACGGCTCGCGCCGGACATAGCCGAAGGCGTTCGGGCCGAGATCGACCTGCTGGCCGGCGATGGACCCGGCGACGCCGCCGAAATACTCCAGGCAGTCGGCGGCCGAGGCGACGTCGACGACCGAGGATTCGGCGATGGGCTTGCCGGTGTCGAGTGTTTCCAGCCGGGCGATCTCGTCATTGCGTTCGCGCAGGATGTGGGCGGCGCGCGTGAGAATGCGCCCGCGTTCCGCCCCGGTCATCGCGGCCCAGGCTTCGCACGCCTGGCTCGCGGCCGCGACCGCAGCATCGACATCCGCCGCATCGCCTCGCGCGGCGCGGGCGAGCGGCGCGCCGGTTGCCGGGTTCAGGGTGGTGAACCAGCGGTCGGCGGTGGGCTGTCGGGCGGCCCCGTCGATGAAATGGGGTTGGTCGGCAAGCTGGGTCATGGCGTTCAGGCCGCGGAATGGCTTTGCGCGGGCGGCGGGATCTGGCTGTCCAGATAGGCGCGGATCAGGTCCAACGCGTCGTCGGCGTCGAAATCATCGTCATGCTGCCCGGCGCGCAACCACAGCCCGTCGATCAGCGAGGCGAGGGTGGTGGTGACCCGCCGTGCGTCGGCCAAGGGCAGCAATTGCCGCAAGGGCGCGCGCAGGTTCGACATGGTGCGGTAGGTGTACAGCCGGCGCAGGCGCGCCAGTTCCGGCTGGTGCGGCGACTGGGCCCAGAAGGCGAGCCAGGCGGAGATAATCTCCGGCGTGAACTGGCCGCAGGCGAAGTTGGCCTCCAGCACCGTGACGACGCGCGACCGTGCGTCCGGCGCCCTAGCCAGCCGGCGGACCACGTCGTCCCGCAGTTCCGTCAAGACCTGGCGCATGGTGGCGGCGAACAGATCGTCCTTGTTGCGGAAATAGTGGTGGATGATGGGCGCCGACAGGCCGGCCTCGCGCGCGATGCGCTGCATGGTGGCGTCGGCGAAGCCGTGCTTGTGGATCGCCACCATGGTCGCGTTGATCAACTGACGCCGGCGGATCGGCTGCATCCCGACCTTCGGCATTCGCCGCTCTCCTGTTCTTCCGGTCGGCCGTTGGCCGTCGATTTCTCCTGTCGGGATTAGGGGTGCCGTTTTTTTATTGATTAGTCAATCAAGAACCGTATGCTGGCTCGACGGAAATCGAAACGGGGGCCTGAGCCTTGGCATGCCGGTCTGGCATCGCCTTTCAGATGCGCCGATGCAAGCCGGGGATGCTTGGTTTTCGCGTCGGTGGGTCCTTTCAACGCCGCCCCAGCCAACGCCCGCGTCGTAGGGCCAAGGGCCGATAACGCGCCGATCAAAAAGGGAGACTTCACGATGCTTCGAACCGTTGCCGCCACACTGCTAACCGCCACCGCCATGCCCCTGATGATGCAGCCGGCCGCCGCGACGGACCCGGCGGAATGCCAGACCGTGCGCTTTTCCGATGTCGGCTGGACCGACATCACGGCGACCACGGCCGCCACCTCGGTGGTGCTGGAGGGGCTGGGCTACGAGCCGGAGGAAAGCCTGCTGTCGGTGCCGGTGACCTATGTCAGCCTGGAGAACGGCGATATCGATATCTTCCTGGGCAACTGGATGCCGACCATGGAGGCGGATGTCCGGCCCTATCTGGACAACGGCACTGTGGAATCGGTGCGCGTCAATCTGGAAGGCGCGAAATACACGCTGGCCGTGCCGACCTATCTGGCCGATCAGGGCCTGACCAGCTTTGCCGATATCTCAAGCTTCGCCGATCAGCTCGACGACGAGATCTATGGCATCGAGCCGGGCAATGACGGCAACCGCCTGATCCAGGACATGATCGACAACGACACGTTCGGACTGGGCGGCTTCGAACTGGTGGAATCCTCCGAGCAGGGCATGCTGTCGCAAGTGGCGCGGGCCACACGGTCGGACGAGGCGATCGTCTTCCTGGCCTGGGAGCCGCACCCGATGAACGCGAATTTCGACCTCACCTATCTGGCCGGCGGCGACGACATTTTCGGCCCGGATTTCGGCGGTGCGACGGTCTACACCAATGTGCGCGCGGGCTATCTGACCGAATGCCCCAATGTCGGCCAGTTGCTGGAGAACCTGGTCTTCACGCTGGCGATGGAAAACGAGATCATGGGCGCGATCCTGGATGACGGCGAGGCGCCCCAGGACGCGGCGGCGGACTGGCTGCGCGCCCATCCGGAGGTGTTCACCGGCTGGGTCGACGGCGTCACCACGTTCGACGGCCAGCCCGGTCTGGCGGCGGTGCGTGCCCATCTGGGCATCTGATCAGATCGGGCGCCTTCGGGTCTGAAGCGGGCTTAACGCGGCCCGCTTCCGGCAACCGCCATGCATGATTGGCTGACAGACAACAAGCTGCCCCTGGGCGAGTGGATCGCGGCCGGCATGCACGCCGTGAACGAGCGTGCCGCCGGCGTCTTGAACGCCATCGCCGACACGATCGGCGACGCGGCAGAGGCGGTCATCGACGCGCTTTTGTGGCTGCCGCCGCTCGTGCTGATCGTCATCATGGCGGGCCTGGTATTCCTGTGGCACCGCAAGTGGCAACTGCCGCTGGCCATCATCGTGATGATGGGCCTGATCGTGAACCTCGGCTACTGGGAAGAGACAATCGAGACCCTGACACTGGTCTCGCTGGCCGCCGCCGTGTGCATGGTGATCGGCGTGCCCGTCGGCATCGCGGCGGCGCACCGGCCGTGGCTGTTCCGCGTGCTGCGGCCGATCCTGGATCTGATGCAGACGATCCCGACCTTCGTCTATCTGATCCCGACCCTGATCCTGTTCGGTCTGGGCATCGTGCCGGGCCTGATCTCTACCGTGATCTTCGCCATCGCCGCGCCGATCCGGCTGACCCATCTGGGCATCACCTCGGTTCCGACCCAGTTGAAGGAGGCGGGCGAGGCCTTCGGCGCGACCAAGCGCCAACTGTTGTGGCAGATCGAACTGCCGCACGCCATGCCGACCATCATGGCCGGCCTGACCCAATGCATCATGCTGTCCCTCTCGATGGTCGTGATCGCCGCCCTGGTCGGTGCCGACGGGCTGGGCGTGCCGGTGGTCCGGGCCTTGAACACGGTCAATATCGGCATGGGCTTCGAGGCCGGCCTGTCGATCGTCATCCTTGCGATCCTGCTCGACCGCGTGTTCCGGCCGCCGGAGCGGCGGGCCAAGGCGGCGGGGCCGTGAGCGCGCTAATCGTCCAGGTCGACAAGGGCGTCGATCGGCAGATCAAGGGCGCTAGCGATCTTGGCGTAGGCGCTGATCGAGCCCGGCTTGGCGCCCTTTTCGATTTCCAGCAGATAACTGCCGGAAATGCCGGCCGCCTTGGCCAAGTCGGTCGCAGCGCGGAAGCCCTTGTGTTTGCGCCAGGCGCGGATCGGATGGACGCCGTCAAGCATCGCCTGCACCACGTCGATGGGAACGGTGTAGGGCGCCGGTTCACCTCGCGTGAGGTACTGGGCATCTTGGGCATCTTCCAGCCGGTCGCTGATTTCGTCCCAGACCGACAAGGTCAGCACGACGAGATCCGGCCGGTCCGGCGCTTGCGGGTTCCAAAGCGGTTCGCTGTCGGCGGCGTCAGCCAGGCGGGTCAGGTAAGCGATCCTTGGCGTCTTGGCGGCCGCGTCACCGCTGGGCTTGGCCGTCAGTATCTCGTTCATGATCGGTATATCTCCCTTCGATGGCCGACATGGGTGACCAGCATCACCCGGACGGTACGGTCGACCTGGTATATTGCGCGCCAGTTGCCTTGCCGTACACGGTGCGCGGGTCGGCCTTGCAGCTTGGTGGCATACGCGCGAGGGGCGAACGGGTCTGCCGCGATTCGCCCCAGTTTGCTCAGCAACGCCTTGCCGTCCCTGGCCGGCATTGCTCTCAGACCCTTTGCCGCCGCCGGTTCAAACTCCAACCGGTATAATGGCGTCGCGGTCATTGGCTCAATATCGCTATTAGCGGGAAGAAAGCCAAGCAGAAATCCAGCTATTAGCGTTTTCTGGTCGAAAGCGCCTGCCCGATGAGCGTCGCGGTTTCGTTTCGGCATGTCGATGTCGTGTTTGGCGACAATGCCCATGAGGCGCTGCCCTTGGTGGATCAGGGCTTGAGCCGGGCGGAGATCCTGGAACGGACCGGGGCGGTGTTGGGCGCGCGGGACGCGACGTTGGACGTGCCCTCGGGCGGTATCGTCGTGCTGATGGGGCTGTCGGGGTCCGGCAAGTCGACCTTGCTGCGCTGTGTCAACGGGCTGAACAAGGTCACGCGCGGCCAGTTGCTGGTCGAAGGCGAGCACGGCACGGTTGACGTCGCCTCGTGCGGCCAGGCCGACCTGCGCCGTATCCGCCAGCACCGGGTCGCGATGGTGTTTCAGCAGTTCGCGCTGCTGCCCTGGCGCACCGTGCGCGAGAATGTCGGCTTCGGGCTGGAACTGCGCGGTGCGCCCCGGCAGGAAATCGACGATCGGGTCGCGGAAATGCTGTCGCTGGTCGACCTCGACGGCTGGGGCGACAAGTATGCGCATGAGCTGTCCGGCGGCATGCAGCAGCGCGTCGGCCTGGCCCGCGCCTTTGCCACCGATGCGCCGATCTTGCTGATGGACGAGCCGTTTTCGGCGCTGGACCCGCTGATCCGCGTGCGGCTGCAGGACGAGTTGTTGGACCTGCAGGAACGGCTGAAGAAGACCGTGATCTTCGTCAGCCATGATCTCGATGAGGCGATGAAGCTGGGCAACCGGATCGCCATCATGGAAGGCGGCGACATTGTGCAGTTCTCCACGCCCGAAGGCGTGCTGTTGAACCCGGCCAACGATTATGTCGCCGATTTCGTCGCCAATCTGAATCCGCTGAACGTGCTGACCGCCCGAACGCTGATGACGCCGCTGGAAACGTTGGCGCGCGAGGGCGACACCTATCTGGTTGAGGATGCGTCGGAATGGCGGCTGATGCCGGGCGATGACGGCCTGCGCTGCGCTCGCAACGGCGAGTCCATGGTGCTGCCGTCGAGCGCGACGGCAGGGCAGTTGTTTGCCGTGTCGCCCGAGATCTCGCTGCGCGAAGCGGTGGAGCTGCACCGGCTTACGCGTGAGCCCCTGGTGGTGATGGACGACGGCAGACCGATCGGCGTGCTGTGCGATACCCAGCTCTTTGACGGAATTCTGAAGCGGATCGACAACGGTGCTTGAGATAGGCGACGACCGCGCACGATCGGATCCTCGTGGCAAACTGGACCTCGACCGCTAAGCTGTCCATTGCCCACGCCTCTCGGGTATCCCTATTTCATTCGGCATTGAAGGAGAAGAATGGCATGGCTTTGCGCGGCGTGTCAGGGGCAATTCTTGCGGTCTTATTGTCGATTCTGGCGCTTGCGGCCCCGGGGTTGGCGCAAGACGCGCCATTGCCGGACCTTCGTGGCGAGTGGACCGGGGAGGCCGAGTTTCGCCTGCCCGGGGCGCTGGTGGCGCAGGTGCACCGTTTCCACATCGTCAACCAGACCGACGCGTTCATCGATGGCGTCCATCAATGGACCAATGTCGACAGCAGCCAGACCAGCCATGACGGCATCGAATACACCAGCGCCGCCTCGGAGCCGTTTCTGGGCGTGATCGCGCACGATCGGTCGATCTGGATCGTCGAACATGGCGACCAAACGATGTTTCGCATGACCTTGCTGGACGCCGATCGCCTGTCCTTCGTCGCCATGGAGGGCGGTGCGCATCCGCTTGTGGGGCGGGGTGTGCTCACGCGCCAATAGAGCCGGCGGCGCGCCGATGCTCAGGGGCTGTTCCGCTCGATCCTGAAAACCCCGCCGCTCGTCTCGTCGCGGACATAGTCGATGGCCGTGCCGTCGAAATGGTAGGCGAGCGCGCGGCCGTGAACGGGGATGGCGACGACGTCGGGCCAGAAGGCGGCGAGGCATTCGCCGCCCGGATCGCGAACGCTGGGGAAGACGATGCCGTCGGCGCCGGCGTCTCTGAGGGTTCGGGCAAGGCTCTGGGGCGGGCCATAGTCGTCGGGATCTAGGAACGGTGCGGAGGACGGATCGCCGCCGCGTAGATCGTGGAGGTGTCTTCGGACGGCGCCGACCAGTTCCCGATACTGAGAGAACCAGCCGGGCACCTGGTCCGTTGCGCGGAAAAAGACCGCGCGGTGGTGGGTGTGCTCGGCGAGCGCCGTCTCGAAGCGCTTGGCCGCGTAGTAGGCGCCGAACATGCCGTCATGGAAGCGGCCCGGCCGGTCGGGGCTGACATGGACGAAGGGCGCCATGACGTTGGATGCGCCCGTGCCGGCCACGCTGCGTTCCGGCGGGATCAGGTCCAGCGCGCCGACGCTTTCGGCCAGGCGCGGATTGGTCTTGGCTTCGCCATTGCCGATCAGGTCCCAATCGGCGGGGTCGGCGATGTCCTCGAACAGATGGATCGGCGGGTGTCGGGTTGAGATGATGCGGCGCGCATCCGGCCAGTCAACCAGCCGCCTTGGGATCTGCACCGCGCCTGACCGGCCTAGCCGCGTTCGGCGTCGAGATAGTGGCGCACGCGCATCAGGTCGGTGATGGCGCCGCCCAGCATGACCTCAAGCGCCGTCTTGCCGCCAAAGGTCTTGTTCGGCGTCTTGACCCAGCGATAGGCGCGGGCGTTGTCGCTGAACAGCACGCGCAGGGCCTTGTGGATGCCCATCAGGGTCGACAGGCGGGTCTTCAAATCGACCGACAGGCGCGGCAGCGCGCCCCGTTTCCAACGGGTGTAGGTGGCCGGCGATACCTCGCCCAACAGCGTGCGGGCCTGGGCATCGGTCAGCCCCCAGCGGTCGAACAGGTTGACCGTGGCGCGCGCCATCGCGGCGCCCTCGGCATCGCTGATGCGCTGGTCGAATGCGGGCGTTTCAGGTGTTGCAACGGGCACGAGCTGCATGGCGGTGCTCTCCTTCCCCTGGCAATATGGGGAAGGGATCGATCAAATGAAAGAAAAAAGACGATTCCTGATCAAGTGACCGATAGTGCTGGGCCGTCATGCTTCGACGAATACTCCGCTGCGGCCATAGGCCTCTTCCTCCGGTGTCAGGTGGGGCGGGTCGTCCTCCAGGGTCGGGTCGAAGCTGTAGGTCTGCTCCAGAAACGCGCTGTCAAACACCGCCTTTTCCAGGTCGACGACGGCGGCATGGCTTTCCCGGATCGCGGCGGTCAGCGCCGGACCGTCGTCTTGGCTAAACGCGAGGCACAAGGCGTTGCGCAGGGTCGCCAGCGACGAGACAGGCTTCAGCAGCAGGTGAACGCGCCACAGCCGGTCCAGCGGGATGGTGTCATGGCCAAAGGCGCGTGCGCGCGCCAACTCCGCGCCCACGCTGGGCCAGTGGCGGGTGGTGTAGATCGCGTGCTCGTCACGCCGATACCAGGGTTCAGTCCGCTCGATCGAGGCCGACACCGAATTGTGCAGCTTCCACAGGAACAGCCGCAGCGACGGCCCATCGGTGATGACCGACAGCTTGTCCTCGATCGAGACAAGCAGGTCGACCGAGCCTGCCTTGTCGCCAAGGCGCGGGCCGAGCAGGAGGTATTCCAGCGGGTACATGTCGATCTCGACATTGCGCACGACATAGAGGTTGAGGTGGTGCCGGCAGTAGGGGCAGGCGTAGACGGTCGCGAAGACGCGGAAGAAGTCCTTGAACAGGTCGATCAGGGCGGGCTGCTGGTCGGGCTCGCGCGCCGCGACCAGTTCGGCGACGGTATGCAGGAAGCGCCAGGTCGGGCGGCCGATATAGTAGGGAAAGCTGACGCGCATCTGGGCCTGACGCACGTCGCTGCGGCCGAGATAGACGTCTAGGAATGCGACATATTGCGACAGAAAGCCGGACTCGCGGCCGAATTCCTCGCGCTCGCGCCGTTTTTGCACGCCGTTCATGTAGTGCCGGGTCAGCCGCCAGGCCTGGCGGATGGCGAGCTTGTGTTCCGGGCTGCAGGCCGGGAAATGCTCGGCCACGTCGGCGCCGTAATGGTCGAACTCGCCATCGTCGCGCGCGGTCGCGAACCAGCGGTCAAGCGCCGCGGTGTCCGGCACCGTGCTTTGTGCGATGTCGTCGGCGCCCTGGACACTGCAGGCAGCCAGCAGCTTGGGCATGAAATCCTCATACCAATAGGCCGCCGGCATCATGGCCCCGTCGATCGCCTCGTCGCTGGACCTGATCAGGACCCGGTTCCAGACACCAAGATAGGTGGCCGGATCGGCGCCGTCGGTGCCCGGCGGGGCGGCCATCTCGTGATGCAGTTCCAAATGGCGCAGGCGCGCGGCCTCGTGCCGGGCCATGGCGTCCGACCCGAGATCGGCCATCGTCAGGTTCTTGCGGCGTAAGGTGAGCGCCAGTTCGACGCCGGCCATCAGCGTTTCGGCAACCGACGACTGGGCCGTGCGCTGGCGTTCCATCGCCTCGGCCGCCTCCATCATGGCCTTGGTCTTGGTCACGTTTGGCCAGTTGGCGATGCGGTCCTGCAGGCGGGCGTATTCGGCGTTCACCGACGCGGTCACCGCGTCGAGCACGGGGAAACAGGCCGGATCGACGACGCCCAAGGCCTTGTAAAGCGCGATGGCCCGGTCGACGAAGGCGACGAAGTCGGGCATCGTGTACGGCAGATTGCGGGCCCGCAGATGGGTCATCGCGTGGGCCGAATAGCTCTCGCGAAAACAGCGATAGGCCGCGCCCTGAAGCAGGCGGAACAGGCCGATCTGCATCTGCAGGAGTGACGTGCCCTGGCCATAGCTTGCACGCCGATGAACGACTGGCGCGTGGTGCGCGGCGCCGCCGATCGGCGGCGGCTCGGACGCAACGGTCTCGCTGGTCGATACGTCACCGCGGCGGATCGCGCTGACGAACGGTGTGGTGTGGTCGCGATAACTTTTGTCCGGCCCGGTGTGCCCGTGCGGGACCAGCTCGCGAAACTCGTCGAGGTCGATACTGCCGTCGCCGTCCCGGTCGGCCTCGGCGAAGATCGCGTCGAGATCCTCGTCGCTGACGCTGAACTGTCCCAGAAAGTGCCGCAGCTCGTCGCGCGAGATCCGGCCGTCGCCATTTTCGTCCAGGACGTGGAAGGCGATTCGAGTGCGGCTCTCGATATTGCCATGAAGCGAGGCGAGCAGGGCCGCGAACTGGGCATGGCCGATGCCCTCACGCGCGGCGACGTCGTCGGTGAGGTGCCGCATCTCCTCATCGCTGGCGTCATGGCCCAGTTCCGCCAGCAGGCGGTTCAGCCCCGTCAGCCCGACCACTTCGGTGCCGTCGGACCCGATTGTCTTGAACCGCCGCCACAACGCTTCGATGGCGTCGGTATTGAGCGTGCCCGTCATGCGCAAAAGCCACTTGTTCGTCCCGTCAAGGCACTCGCATTGTGCGCGGGAAACCGATGCTGGCAAGTCGCAGCGGCAGCCGACGACCGGTCGTCACCGGGATGCGGCGTCCGCAGCGTGCCGATCGGGGGAACCGCCTCAGAAGTGCTAGAACACCGGCCATGCTGAAACTCGACCATTTGACCGTGATCGCGCCGACGTTGAGCGAAGGCGTGTCGCACGTCAGAGACTGCCTCGACATCGACGTGCCGTTCGGCACCCGGCATCTTTACATGGGCACGCACAATCACCGGCTTCGGCTTGGCGACGCCGTCTATCTCGAGATCGTGGCCCTTGATCCCGATGGGGTCTCGCCCGGGCGACCCCGCTGGTTCGGCGTGGACGATCGGGACACGGTCCGATCGGACTGGGAGGACGGGCGGCGCCTGCGCGGCTGGGTGGCCAGCACCGTGGATATCGACCGGGAATTGGCCGGCCATCCAGGCGTTTTTGGTGAGCGGGTCGCTTTGCCGTTCGACAAGCCGGCGTTCAATTTCTCCATCCCGCCGGATGGCTCTCTGCCGCTGGACGGTGCGGTGCCTTCGCTGATCGATCATCGCGATGACTTGGCGTTCCTGGCGAACATTCCGGATTTGGGCGCGCAGCTGCGGGCCGTTTCGCTGGAGCACCCGGAGCCTGCGGCCATTACGGCGCTCTATGAGCAGCTTGCGATCGATCGCCCGCCAGAGGTCGTGCCCGGTTCCCGGGTCCGCTATCGGGCCCGGATCGAGACACCGAGCGGCTTGCGGGTGCTAACCTGACGTCAGGGCCTCTCGAACGCGGCTGCGGTAGGCGCGTCCGACGGGCACCGTCTGACCGTCTCTCAGTACGATGACCGGCGCGCCGCCGCGATATTCGTAGGCGCCGATCCAGGCTCTCGCCACCCACCATGACCGGTGAACCCGCACGCCGTAGGGGCCCAGTTCCTGGTCCGCTTCGCGCAACGGGGCGCGGATCAGGGTTTCACCCTTTGGGGTCACGGCCCTGAGGTAGTGATCCTGGGTTTGCAGCAGCATCAGGTCTCGGCCGATTGCATCGGGCAGGCGATCGAGCCATGCCGGCTTGTCTGGCGGAGGCGGCTGGTCGGTCGCGACGATCTGACGCTCCGCGAAGGCGTAGAACAGCGCGGAAACCGCGACGCTGATCACGGCAACATAGGGCAAGAAGACAAGCGCCCACTCGACGAAGGGCGCGCCAAACGCGACCCGATGGAGGCCGGCCAGCCAGAGGGTGACCGGAAGGGAACCGGCCAGGCCGCTGAACACGACCAGCAGCGGCAGGCTTAGACCCTTTGCCTCGGCCATGGCGGCGGCGGTCGCGGACGGCAGAAACCCGATCCAAAAGGTGGTCGCGCAGACGGCCAGCCAATAGGCAAGGCGGGCGACAAGCGGCATGTCCGCGAACGTGCCGAAGGGGCCGATCAGCCCGATGACAAGGGCGGCGCCCAACAGCGACAGCCAGAAGGTCGGGCGCCGTGCAAGGTCCTTCGCCTCCGTTGCCGCGTACGCGAACGGGCTGTCGTCTGCGACATTCTCCATGCTGTTCGCGCCTCTTCGGTTTTCTGCACCAGGGATCGGCGGTATCAGTCTTAGAACACGGGCTGTGTACGAAAATCGAATTACGCCGACCGCGTCATTGATCCTGGCCAATTGGGATCTTGCCCAATTGGGCGTGGATGGGATGAACGCGGGCGACGTCGGCGTACGCACGCCCCAGGTCCAACGATGGGGTCTCGCCGATGTCACAACGCGCTTACATGCCGGACTATTTGCGGCTTTTTGCGCTCTTTGGAATCGTGGTCGTGAACGTGCAGTCCATGGCCTTCCCCATCCTTGAAGGTTTTTTTGCCGCGTCGCAATCCGACCCGATCGATCAGGGGGTGATCTGGCTGGTCGACGGGCTTGCCTACTTCAAGACCTACGGCCTGTTTTCCTTCATGTTCGGGGTCGGCCTGGCCTTTCAGATGCGCTCGGCCGAGCGTAGGGCGCTGCCTTTCGGCCCGATGTACCGCAACCGCATGATCGGGCTGGCTTTCTTAGGCCTGCTGCACGGTTGTCTCCTGTTCCCCTACGACATCCTGGTGCTGTACGCGGTTACCGGATCGATCCTCTATGTCATGCGCAACTGGGCGGTGCGTCGCCTGGTCCGGTGGGGAATGATCCTGCTGGTCGTGCAGATCGTGCTCGCGTCTCTGTTTCTGGTGAACGCGCCCGCCGATGAAGCGGTTGGCGCGCTTGAGCGGCAGATCATGGTTCATGGCGGCTTTGTCGATGTGACGATCTTCCGCACGCTCAGTTTCCTCAACATCCTTCCGTTCCTGCTGGTGCTACAGGGGTTCTCCGCGCTCGGCTGGTTCTGTCTCGGGCTGGCGGCGGTAAAGTCCGGACTGATCGACACGCCCGACCACCCGGTATGGACGCGGGCGCGGCGATGGTTCCTGGTTCCCGGCGTTGCGCTCAGCCTCTTTGCCGCCGGCCTGTGGCAATGGGCCCCGTCAGCCCTTACGGAAGCGCTCGGAATGATCCTCGTTCTCGCGGTCGCGCCCCTGGCCACCTTCGGCTATCTGGGCCTGATCGCCCTGGTCGCGAAGCCCCCGGGACCGCGCTTCGCCCCCTTCCTGACGGCGGGCGGATCGAGCCTGAGCATCTATCTTGGCCAATCGATCGTGCTGGCGACCCTGTTCGCGCCCTATGGGCTTGGGCTGTGGGACCGCGTCGGCCCCGCCGTCGCGGTGGTCCTCGCGCTGGCAACGACGGTCGTGCTGATCCTCGCCTTGATCGCCTGGCGATCACGCTTCGCGCTGGGGCCCTTCGAATGGCTGCTGCGCCGGATCACGCGGCTCGGGGTTCGCGCCACTGCCGCGACCACAGCGCCATGAACGCGACCGTTCTCTGGAACGAGGGCTTTTTGCAGCCGTCCTCGAGGTGCCCCTATGTGTGCCAGTTGACACGCCCCGCTTCGACGATGAGCCCGTTGCCCGGTGCCAGCGATAGCGTTTGGGTCTCGGGAGACAGTCTTCCGCCGCTGCCAAGCTTGAGCGACCGCCGACAGATATCCGAGCGCAGCAGGATGGTGCCGTAGGCGCCTTCGCGGGCGAGTGGTGGGGTTTCGAGGGCCTGGCCGACGGTGAGGGCGGCGCGGGTGAGCAGACTGGTTTCGCCGACATGGGCGCCCAGGATGACGCCGAGGCCGAGCGCCTGGGCACGACGGGCGAGCCGGACCGCGCGCAGGATGCCGCCGCATTTGGAGACGCGGATGTTGGCGATCCAGCGCTCAGGGTCGGCCGCGTAGGCGTCGAGCTGGCCCTGGCGGCTGAGGCTTTCGTCGAGGATGATCCTGACGTCGAGGTCGTTGGCGATGGCGCGCATGGCTTCGGTGTCGCCGGCGGTGACGGGCTCCTCGATCGCCCAGAAGGGCTGGCCGAGTGCCCGGACATGGGTGGTGCAGGCCGCGGCGTCAGGCCAGAGATTGTTGGCGTCGGCGCGCAGGCGGGCGCGGTTTGGTAGGGCGCGGAGGCGACGGCGGTCGGTGTCCAGGTCGCCGTTCAGCTTGATCTTGTAGTCCCTGAAACCGATCAGGCGGTGGGCGCCGACAATCAGGCGGGTCTTGCAGGGCGAGCCGTCGCCGATGATGGCGCTGTAGCGGACCGGCGCGGCGAGGGCGGGCGCGCCGATCATGCCTTCCAGCGGCTGACCTGACTGACGGCCAAGCAGATCGAGCATCGCGAGTTCGATGGCGGCGAAGGCGGCGGGGTTGGCGTCGATCTGGGCTTCGTGGTCGTCGATCCAGCTCTGGAGATCGGCAACTGAGGTGACGCTGTCGGCGATGTCGGGGCCGTGTTCGCGCAAAAAGGCCTTGGCCGTTGCGACCGTCTCGCCGGTGACGTAGGCGCGCGGGCAGCCTTCACCATAGCCGCGCACACCGTCGGCGCCGGTGACTTCGACAATGACGTTTTCCGTCGTCGACCGGTCGGCGGCGGCGTGGCGGAAGCGAAAGCGGAGATCGGTGTGAAACTGGCCGACGCGGACCGAGGCCGTCATGACGCGACGCGGTTGAGGGCCGGCTCGTGGAACGGTTCCAGGGTCAGCGGGGCCAGTTTTTCCGACCAGTCGCTTGCGTAGGCGACCAAGACGGGCTTGTACTGCGCCTCGCGGATACCGCCCTCCACGCTCCACCGTTTGATCTGCTCCGTGGCGCCGACCGTGAACTGTTGGACGATCAGGGGCTGCAGCCGACCGCTGGCGCGCTTGTCGTCATATTCGCTGTTCAGCGCGCGCAACTGCGTCTCGACGTCGTGGGCGAGGTCGGCCGGCAGCGGGTTGTCGCCGCATTCCAGGTGCACGACGTAGCGGGCGGCGGCCTCGTCAGCCAGGGCCATGAAGCCCGGCGTTTTCAGGCCGTGATCGTCCAGCACCGTGATCACGGCGGTGGCGAGTTGATGCTCGCTGACCTTCTCGCCTGTGATGTTGGTGACGCCGCGGCCCTTTTGCAGAAAGCGCAGGCCGGGACAGCCGCGCACGCCCGGTTCGGCGCGGACGATGTCGTTGATGTCGTAGCGGTAGAGGCCCGATCGGGTGGTGACGAAGATGTAGTAGTCCTCGCCCGGCTCAAGCTCGTGCAGGCCGAGGAAGGATTGCCGGCCCGCCTCCCAATCCTCGCGGCGCACGAACTCGTAGACATGGTGGGTGAGCTGGGGCAGGCAGGTGTTGGCCTCCGCATCGATGTTGGCGGCACCCATGAACTCGCTGGCGCTGTAGCCGAACTCGACGATGCGGACGCCGCGCGGCAATTGGGATCGCACCTGGCTGAGCGCGACGCCGCAACTGCCGCCGGTCCAGGTGGCGATGGCCGACAGGCGGGGCCAGACGTCGCGCGGGTCGAGCGTGTCGCGGGACACCAGCTTTCGGCGCAGCGCGTTTACCCGGTCGAGGCCGCGTCGGGTGATGATGTCCATGGCCACCGACGCCGCCTCGATCTTCAGGTTCTCGGTGCGGCCGAAGGCGAGCGCGTGCAGCAGCTCGCGGCCTTGCGTCTCGATAATCCGTTGGACCTTCAACAGCGAGGAGGGGTTGGCGGCGACCACGCCGGTGATGTCGTCCGCCGCCAGCACGGCCAGCGCGTAGGCCTGGTACTTGGCCTCCAAATCCCGGATCGAGAAGGTGGACGGCGGCAGCACGAATTTGCGCGCCATGATCGGCGACAGGGACCGGTAGGTGGTGCCGGAGATGGCGCCGTAGGGCTGGCCGGTTTCCAGCCTGCCTTCCTCCGCCGGGCTGGCGAAGCCGAGGATCGAGCCTTTGAAGAAGCCGGTGCCGCGCCAGAGGGAGAGCGCCAGATGCCGCTGGGCGTCCTTCACCTGGTTCAGGCCGTGGCTGGTCTGCGGGATGTCCTTGCTGCGCCCGGTAGTGCCGCTGGTGCGGGCATAGTACTCTGGCTGTTCGGTGGTCAGGGCGCGCTCGCCGCCCTGCTGGCGGGTGATGTAGGGCGCGAGCTGGTCGAAGCCGTGGACGGGTACGGCATTGCGGTAGTCCTCAAGGCTGGAGATGGTGGCGAAGCCGTGCGCGCGGCCGAAGGTCGTGTCGGCGTTTTCGCGCAGGATGGTCATCAGAAGCTGGTGCTGGGCCCGTTCCACATCGCGGGCGGCGCGCAGGACGGGCGCACGCATGGTCCAGCGGTTCCAATGCATGAAGGCGTCGATCGCCCGGTTCGCGATCATGTTAGCGGGCATGATGGGTCAGTCCCTTGCCTCGGTCGGGGTCGTGAACGGCGCGGCCAACTGCGCCAGGAAGCCGTGGGGCCAGTGCGGGTTGCCGATGCCGATGCGGCCCAGGCGCCGGTCCTTGGGCAGGAAGCGCGTGCCGAACACCGTGTCCCAGATGATCAGGTTGTTGCCATAGTTGGACTGGGCCTCGGCCAGGTCGGCCGAATGGTGCCAACGGTGCAGTTCCGGCCCGGCGATGAGCCAGTTCAGCGGGCCCAGCCGGACATCGGCGTTGGAATGCTGGTAGAAGCCGTTGATGGCGTAGAGCACGAAATAGGTGGCGAACACCTCCGGCGCGACACCCAGCAGCAGGAAGGGCAGCGTGTCGCCCAGGAACTGCAGGGTTTTGTCCAGCGGGTGAAAGCGGCCGACATTGATGGTGTAGAGCTTGGTCGAGGCGTGGTGGACCGCGTGCAGGCGCCATAGCGGCCCGTAGGTGTGCAGCGCCCGGTGGATCCAGTAGCGGAAGAACTCCGCGATCGCGACCATCAGCAGGACCTGGACGAGGATCGGCGCGTCGGTCGGCCAGATGCCGGCGAGCGGCGCGTCCTCCGTCGCCGCGATCCAGACGATGGCGATCAGCGCCAATGCGCGCAGCAGCAAAGGCAGCGTGACCTGGACCAGGGCCAGGAACAGGCCGTCATTGGCGACCTCGGTGCCAAGCGGCCGCCAGTCCTCGCGTGCGGGGAAGAAGGTCTCGTGCAGCAGAATGAAGACCGTCGCGACCGCCGCGCTGAGATAGGCGGAGAACAGGAGTGGCGAGCCGGTCTCGCGCAGCCACACGAACAGGGCATAGCCGCCGATTATCAGGGCGGGATAGGCGGCGTAGCGAACGATCTTCGCCGTTGCGGCGTTCGCAGACCCTTGGCGTTCACCGCCCCGCAAGGCCATGCCGAGCACCAGCCAGAAGGCAGCCAGAATGAAATGGAACGCGGTGGAAACGGCGGCTTCGAACCAGGCGCCGTCAGCCAGGCCTAGAACGCCTACGACAAGTCGAACGGCCATGGCGGCGAGATAGAGCCAGCCGATCGCGATGAAGGCTGTGCCCGAGCCAGGGCGACGCCGTCGAAACGGCAGGGCGGCGATGACGCCAACCATCAGTGCCAGGATGGCGAGTTGGACGGCCAACAGGATCGGATAGGAAACGGAAGCGCTGTGCCAAAGATCGAAGGCGGGCAGAAAGGTCCAGCCGCCGTCTGCGACCGCCAGTTGGGCCGCGATGCGCAAGGCGAACAGGATCGCCAGCAGCGACAGCAACGGTCGGTAAGGAACCATGGTCTCGGATACGATCCTCATTCACGTCCGCGACCCACCATCGACGGTCGCCTTCGTGCTCGCCTGCAGGGGAGCCGTGACGGCCAGCCGCATCGGTGGGTGGTTCAGAGTGTGCCGGCAAGCGAACCCAAAAGGCCGGTCCGGCACGCTGTCATCCCGCATGCTCGCGACGTTGCGTGAACCCCGCGTCAACGGGCTTTTGCTGGATCTCCGGCCGGGAATGCGACAGTGATGGAGAGGCCCGCGCGGCCTGGCGATGCAGAGGGTCCGTCGGCCAGTGCGATACGGGCGCCGTGGAGGTCGGCGATGGCGCGGACCATGGCCAGGCCCAGGCCGCTGCCCTCGCCGGCCGTATCGGTGCGGTAGAAGGGTTCCAGGACGCGCTCGCGTTGCTCGGCCGGGATGCCGGGGCCGTTGTCCCAGACCGTCAGCGTGTCGCTGGAGACCTCAAGGCCGATGGTTGCGCCGTCCGGGGTGTGGGCGATGGCGTTTTCCAGGAGGTTGGCGATGAGTTGGCTGAGCAGGTCGCGGTCGCCGCGCACGATCGCGGGGCCTTCGATGGACGTTTCGAGCGTGCGGCCCGAGCCTTCGATCACCGGCCGATAGAGGGACGCCAGCTCGGTTGCGAGCGCCGCCAGATCAGTGTCGACGAAGCGATCGCGCCGGGCGCCGGTGTCGAGCTGGGCGATGCGCAGCAGGGCATCGAAGATGCGAATGACCCGATCGGTCTCGTGCAGCAAGCCGTCGATCGCGCCCGGCTGCGGGAGCGCGGCGTTGTTGGTGGCGAGTGCCTCGACCGAGACACGCAAACGGGCCAGCGGCGTCTTCAGTTCATGGGCCAGATTGGCCGACAGGTCGCGCATCTGTTCGACCAGGGCCTGCAGGCGGTCGAGCGTCTCGTCGATGCGTTGGGCGGCGTGGTCCAGATCGTCGGGTCGCCGAACCTTTCGGTTCTCGGCGTTGGTGCGGGCGGTCAGGTCGCCCGTGGCGAAGCGGTCGAGCGTCGCCAACATGCGATGCAAGCGGGCCTGGGCACGCAGGCCGATGGCCAGGCCGATGGCGAGGCAGGCGATCAGGGTGACCGCAAGCACGGTGCCGAGCGTCGAGGTCACGATGCGGATTGTCTCGGAAATCGGCTCCAGCTCGGTCGCGATTGCGAGCCGGCCGCCGTCCGCTTCGACGACCAGCAGGCGCCAGGTATCGTCTTCCAGGCCGACATCGTCGCCGATTACGCTGCGCTCGCCCAACTCTGTGAAGGCGGCACGGGAGAAGCGCCCGTAGACCTCGCCGTCGGCGGAGAGGAAGCCGATGGCCTGATCCTGGTCGTCATGTGCCCGCCGTGCCGCGTTTTCGGCCGCCGAGGGCGCCGCCAACGCTTGGGCCGTGCCCAGTAGCTGGTCATCGATATTGTCGATCAGCGCGTCGGAGATCAGCGAGACCGCCAGGTATCCGGCGATCGCGGTCATGACCACAAAGGCCAGGGCCAGCAGAAGCGACTGGCGCAGTGCGGACATGCGCAACAGCCTGGTCATGGCCGGGGCGCGTCCGTGGAGTTGCTCGCCGCATCGGGGTCCAGCATATAGCCGGCCCCCCGGACCGTTCGGATCAGCGGCGTGGCGAAGGGCTTGTCGATCTTGGCGCGCAGGCGGCTGACATGGGTTTCGACCACGCTGGTCATCGGATCGAAATGCAGATCCCAGACCCGTTCCAGCAGCATGGTGCGGGTCAGCACCCGCCGCTGGTTGCGAAGGAAGACCTCAAGCAGCACGAATTCCTTGGGGTTGAGGTCGAGCACCTGGCCTTGGCGGATGGCGGTTCGGCGCACCAGGTCCAGTTCCAGATCGGCCGCGCGCAGCACGGTGTCTTCGCCGGCCGTTTGCGGCGCACGCCGGCCGAGGGCGGCGACGCGCGCGGTCAGTTCAGACATGGCGAACGGCTTGGTGAGGTAGTCGTCGGCCCCGGCCTCCAACCCCTCCACCCGGTCGTCGACGCCGGAAATGGCGGTGAGAAACAGGGCCGGGGCCATGATTTTCGCCGCGCGCAGCGACTTCAGCACCGACAGGCCGTCGAGCGACGGGGTCATTCGGTCGAGGATCAGCACGTCGTAGGTCTGGGTGGTGGCCGTGACCAGCGCCTCGCGCCCGTCGGTCACCAGGTCGACCACGTGGCCCTGCTGGCGCAGGCCGGACTGGACCCAGGGGCCCAGCTCCGGATCGTCTTCCAGGACCAGGACCTTCATGGACCGGTCTGCCTGCGCGCGGGTTTGGCGGAACGTCTCATGGGTTGCCCTCTTACAGGGCTGGCGGGGGCCGCGCCAGGGTGCGGGGCCTTCCTTACAGATTTGTATGGCGGGCGCCAGCGGGCGGCAAGGTTGGGTGCCCAGCTTGGTGTGGTCGGGCCGGCGAGGCCCTCATCACCGAAGGAGACCATCATGACCAAGACCGCGACCACCGTTTCCCTGATTGCCGGTGCCCTGGCCCTCGGCGTCAGCACCAGCGCGCTTTATGCCCAAGACGGCTCGGAGGATGTGACCGAACTGACGCTGACCGAGGCCATCGCCATTGCCGAGGCCGAAACCGGCGGCACGGCGATCGAGGCGGAATGGGAGATGGAGGACGGCATGCGCCTGATCGAGGTCGCCGTGCTCGACGGGTCGGACGAGACCGAACTGACCATCGACCCCGTCACCGGCGAGGTGCTGTCCATGGAGCTGGAAGACGACGACATGGATGACGATGACGACGATGATCACGACGACGATGACGAGGATGATGAAGACGACCACGACGATGATGATGACGGGGAGGATGACGACCACTAGGCCATGATCCCCTAGGCCCGGATGGCCTGGCGGGGCATCGGCAGGGCGACCGGGCGGGGCGGACCCCGGCCCGGTCGCGCGCGTCAGTCGGCGCGCCGATACGTCAACAGAACCACGCCGCTGTCATACGGTTTGGTATCGATCAGCCGAAACCCCTGGGGGCCGGCCGTGCCGCCGAACAGGCGGACACCGGCGCCGATAATCGCCGGCGCCAGTTTGAGGATCAGCCGGTCGATCAAGCCGTGATTGGCCAGCAGCCCGGCCAGTTGGCCGCCGCCGCACAGATAAATGTCGCCGCCGTCGGAGCGTTTCAGCCGCTCGACCGCGCCCAGCCAGTCGTCGCGCACGATCGCGACCTCGACATCCTCCGGCAGTGCCAGGCTGCGCGACAGGATGTGGTGGTCCATGTGCGGATAGGCGCGCTTGCCGGGTTCGAGACCGTAGGCGTAGCCGAACTCGTAAGTCCGGCGGCCCATGATGACGGTTTCGTAGGTCTGCAGGCGCGCCAGATAGTCGTCCAGATGGGCGCCCTCGGCCGGGAACATGGAAATGTCGTCGTCGGGACCGGCGATAAAGCCGTCCAGCGACGTCGCGACGTCGTAAACGATGCTTCGCATGGAAAAAGCTCCAGAAAATGTCGGGTCGGTCGGCCGTGCTGTTGCGCGGCCGTGCATGTCTGTCCGGTTTACCGGTGACCCTTGATCATTGCTCTGGCGCCCTTGTCATCTGTGTCTATCTATCTGATCTGGTATCGAAATCTCAGATCAGCATGATCCATCGAAACTGCCGCTGGTCACGCACTGGTCACGGCTATTCAGCCTCCCCCGACGCCTCACCTGGCAAGAGTACACATTGTGCGCGGCACTCACACGCCTGAGCGCCCGCGGCAAGGAGGCCCCATTGACGCGGCTGGCCACTCGCGTTAACGGGTCGGACAGTGCAGGTGCATGAGTTTTCTGGTGCGAGCATATAGGTCAAGAAGCAGAAACTGTAGTCACCCTCGATTGGCACATCGACCTCACGTCCAGGTGTCATGCCAACCCGCACGCGAAACTCCTCCGACAGTTCAGTTGAGTAGTCTCTGAGCGCATCCGCGATTGGACTTGGTTCCTGCAAAAGCCTCTCAGCAACCTCATTTGCCCCACCCTGTTGGATGAACTCAGTAAGTTGTTGCGCGCCCCACTCCCTTGCGACCTGATCAAGGCCGATCCCCACCATCAGCCCCCATGCAACCGAAAACACCATGCAAACTAGCGTGACAAGCCCCACCAGTCCGCGCCGGGATTTCTTGATCGCCTGATCGACCTGGTCCCTCTGTCTCGAGGTCAGCCCAATCTCGTTGACTTTGTCGATCTGTTCGAGGTCTGGTGCGTCGACCATTATCACCCTCACGCGCTCGTTGCGGCGAAGAGAGACTTTAACACGTTTTGTAATGAAAGGGGGCGCCCCCTCAGAACTCGTCCTCTTGCGGTATCTCCCGCCGCCGCCGGCGATCGAGAAACGCCGGCACGTCCGGCCTACCGTGATCAGGGGCGGCTTGCGAGCCTTCGGGCATTCACCGGGGCAATACCGGCGATCCGGAGCGAGGGCGATATCGAAAGGCTCCAGCCGGGGCGGTGGGCTCAGGACATTGCTGGAAATACTTGGGTGGATAGGCCTGATGGTCAGTTATAGGAACTGGCTCAATAAGTCTTGCGTAGATTGGTCCGTTCGTTTGATATGCCACGCTCGGTTGCATGTCATGGGGCGCGTCCATTGGCGCGGGCTGACCAATGAGAAGTAGGCTTCTGGCTTTGATCTCCGCGTGCCTGTTTGTAGCAGCATGCGCTTACACCGATGTTTCGGATTTCACGGACCCGGCATATAGGGCGTCGGGGCAATCGTTCGACTCTGTCGCCGTCTTTGCGTTCGGCTTCGATATTGGAGAGCAACAAGACGTGGAAAACCAGATGGCGGAGTTGTTCGCCGAGCAGGGCGTCGGTGCGATTACAGGCACGCAATTGGCGCCGCCCACCCGTCGCATGAGCGATGTCGAGATTGTGGACGCAATCACTCGCTCCGGCGTCGAAACGGTCCTGATGATAAGCCAGGAGGCAAGCGAGATCACCGAGTCTCGCGCGCCGATGAGCTACATACCAGGCCAGACGAGCGGCACGGTGACAACGTTCGGGAACACTGCAACCTTCAACAGTTACCAAACGCCAGGATACTTCGTTGGGGGCGGCACGATTGACCGGCCAAATCGGTGGTATCGAGCCGCATTGCTGGATGCGCGCAATGGCGCGGTCATCTGGCAGAGTGATGCAAGCTCACGGGGAAGTGGCACAGCGAGCTTTTCAACGCTGAACCGCTCTGTCGTGAACCAATTGTTCGACGCGCTGCAAGATACGGAGCTGTTCGAGCAACCAACGGGCTAGCGGTCTTGCGATTGATGTCGCGCTAGGATTGACCGGTCTTTTCGGCGGTGTCGGCGGGATATCGATAGAGTCCGGGTAGCGGCCAAGTGTTTCAGGCTTCCACATCACGCAGCGTCGTCCTGCCAGGATTCCGACTGCCTGCTGGCGTGCTCGTCTTCGTCACTGAAATCCGGCTCGCCTTCATCGTCGAGGTCTTCCGGCGTCGGCGCTCCATCTTCGGCCGCCTCGATCGGATGCACTTCCTGGCTCAAGATCCATTCCTCGATCGTCGCCTCGCGGTAGCAGACCACGCGGCCGAAACGAAGGTACGGCGGGCCCTTCTTGAGGTGGCGCCAGGAAGCCAGCGTGGCCACGGCGACGCCGATATGCTCAGCAGCCTGTTCGGGGAGCAGGATAACGACACTCGGCTGGGGCCGGGCGTGCGGTCAAGTGCGGGACGGCGAGGCCTGCGACGGACGCAGCCTGGGCTTAAGCCGGTCCACTTTCGTTGAAGATCACCTTGTGGATGCGCCAGTTGCCGTCGGTGTGCTTGCGTACCAACAGCATTTGATCGTTCGAGGGCGCGGGCTGGTCGGGGGCGGACCCGGCGACGTCGACCTGGATGGTGTTGGTCACGACGGCGAGATCGCCTTGCCCGTCGAACGTCCAGTCGGAAAAGGTGAAGCCGGTGACGGCGCCCAAATCGTTGGTGACGAAGGCGACGAGGGCCGCGCGGCCGACGATGCGTGCGTGGCCCGGCGGCATGAGGACGGCGTCCTCGGCCCAGTGGCTCTGCCAGGCGGTCCAATCGCGGGCGACCAGCGCGGACGTCCACGCCTCTATCATGGATTTGATCGCGTCGGTCTCGACAGCCGATAAGGTGGGCGTGCTCATGGGCCAATTGCCTTCCGTGAGTGATCGAGGGTCCGGACGGAAGCCTGCGGCAGTTGTCGGGTGGTGGCAAGAGATTCCGGCCTCGCACGTCGCGCGCCACGGGATCTGGCGCCTTGGGGCGTCGAGGGGATATGGTTTGGCCGGTGATTGGTGGTGACATGCGAGGGGAACCCATGTCGATAGAGGACAACAAGGCGTTGGCGCGGCGGTCTTTGGAGATGTGGGGCGCCGGCAGTGATGGCCGGCCCGAAGAGGTGTTTGCGGCGGAGTACGCCAACCATCAGGAGTCCGACATTCGTGGCGACGTGATGACCCGCGACCTGGCGAGCTGGAAGGACGTGGTCGGGCAGACTCATGAGGCCTTTCCCGACCTTAGGGTGCGGATTTCGATCCAGATCGCGGAGGGGGATCGGGTGGCGACACGCTGGGAGTTTTCCGGCACGCATGAGGGCGCGTTCATGGGCGCGGAACCGACAGGCCAGCGCGTGACCTGGACCGGCGTGCAGATCGACCGCTGCGAGAACGGCAAGATCGTCGAAAGCTGGGTCGACTGGGACAAGTACCGAATGATGCAGGGGCTGGGGTTGTTGCCCGGGCCGTGATCGGGCTGGGATGATCGACCTTCGAGCAAAGGCGGCGCACGCCTACCGCGACGATCCGGCGGTGCCGGCCTTCGACGACACAGCGCCGATCGTGATCGTTGATGGCGCATGCTTGCTGTGTACGCGCAGTGCGCGGCTGTTGAGCCGGCTGGACAAGAGCGGCGCGTTTCGAATCTGCCCCAGCCAAAGCCGGTTGGGAGCCGGCATATTGCGGCACTATGGCCTGGACCCTGCCGACCCCGACACATGGCTCTATCTGGTGGATGGTCGGGCGTACAGCTCGCTGGACGCGATGATTCGGGTCGGGCGGCGGGTTGGCGGGATCGGCCGGGCGGCGGTCGTGCTGCGGGTTCTGCCCCGGTTCGTGCAGGACTGGCTGTACCGCCGGGTGGCGCGGAACCGTTATTGGCTGTTCGGGCGGACCGACATGTTCGCGCTGCCGGACGAGGGGTTGCGCCGCCGGTTGATCGAGTAAGACGGGGGACGTCTAGGCCGCTTGTTCAGATCGTGCGGCCAGGAAATCGTCGATGATGCCGGCGGCTGTTTGGGCGCCCTGTTCGGCCCGGATGGCGCGACCTAGCGCGGCCGCGCGGTCGATCATCGTCTGGTCGCTTGTTTGGGCGATGGCGTTGGCGAGGGCATCGGCGGTCAGTCGCTTTTGCGGCAGCGGCTTTGGGCTGGCCCCGAGGTCGGCGACGCGGCGCGCCCAGAAGGGCTGATCGCCGAAGACGGGGCAGAGGATCGACGGGCGGCCCCAGCGCAGCGCCTCGTGCGTGGTGCCGGCGCCGCCATGATGGACGATCGCGGCACAGCGCGGGAACAGCCAGTCATGGGGTGCGGCCTCCAGGATCAGGATGCGGTCGGACGAGGGTGCTGCCCCCAGCCCGCCCCAGCCGGTGGCCAGGATGCCGCGCGCATTTGCCTGGTGGATCGCGCCGACCACGGCGGCGGTCAGCCGGTCGGCGTCCTTTGCCGGCATGCTGCCGAAGCCGACATAGACCGGCGGCGGACCGCTGGCCAGGAAGCGGGCCAGATCGTCCGGCGGTGTCCAGTCCGGATCGGGGTCCGTGAACCAATAGCCGGTGACGTGGTCTCGCGGTTCCCAGTCCGCCGGCTTGGGCACCAGGTGGCGGCTGTGGGCGTGCAGCCGGGGGACCGCGCCGCCCCTTGGGTCATAGCCCTCCAAAGCCTGCGGCCAGCGAGTGGTTTTGGGCGTGCCTGCGCGCTTACGCGCCGTTCGTGCGACCGTGGCAAAGCCGAGACGGATGAGGCCCAGCACCAGCGCGTGGCTGACCCGGTTGCCGATGCGGCCGAGATTGCCGACCGGCATGAAGATGGTCGGAAACGCGCCTGTCGCCACATAGCCGGGCTGCAGAAAGGTCGGTATCGACGGCGTTCTACGGGCGGCCGCCATGCCGACCGCCGGGAACGCCTTCGGGTGGTAGACCAGCAGGTCTGCCTCGTGTTCGCGGATGATCGCGGCCGTGTCGTCGACCTGCTGGCGCAGCATCTGTTGGGAGTTTCGCCAGGCCTTGATCTTGCCGGAGAAGGTGTGCAACGCCTCTTGGATCTCAGGGCTGGCGATCATGGCGCGGACATCGACGGACAGCGGCGCGGCGATCAGCCCGGCTGCCTCGATCATCGCCTCAAAACCGGCGCCGGCGGACAGCGTGACGGCATGGCCGCGCGCCTTCAGCGCCTGGCCCAGGGCGACGAAGGGCTGCACGTCGCCCCTGGAACCGAAGGTCATGATCAGGATGCGCATCGCGCCCCTCCGCGCTGCCGAGACCCTTCTCATGTGGGAACGCGGTGTCTAAACGGTCTTTGCCGTGCGACGAAAAGTACCGGGCCCCATGCCAAAGGCCTTGGTGAAGCGGCGGGAAAAGGACGGCACCGAGGCGTAGCCGCAGCGTTCGGCGATCTCGATCATCGCCAGATCGGAGGTGACGAGCAGCGTGCGGGCCTTCATCAGGCGCCAAGCCGTCAGATAGCCGATCGGGGCCATGCCGACCATGGAGGCGAAACGCGCGGCGAATTGCGCGCGCGACATGCCGGCCTCGGCCGCCAGGCTGGCGATGGTCCAGTCCTTCTCCGGCGCGCGGTGCACGGCCGCCAACGCGCGGGAGAGGTGGGTGTCGGCCAGGGCCGCGACAAAGCCGCCGGCGGGTCGACCATTGGCGGCAACCGAGCGGCGCACGGCCTGGATGAAGATGATCTCCAAGAGCCGGCCAAGGATGCCGGTGGTGCCTTGGGCATCCAGGTCCGCCTCCAGGGTCAGCAGGTTCAGGGCAGCCGTGGTCCATGGCTCCGCGCCGAGATCGGAGGGCCGCAGGACCAGCAGCGCCGGCAGATTGGTCAGCAGGGGATGGTCGATCGCCTCGTCGAAACGGCAATAGCCGCAGACCAGCGTCGCGCCGCGATCGCCCGCACCATAGGTCAGGACGCCGTCGGACAGAGCGCCGGTCGCGAGGATCTCCGGCAGCGGGCGCGCCGTTGTCCCCGGATCGGCGGAAAGGATCTGGGCCGCGCCGTTTGGCACGATCGCCAAGTCACCTTCCGATAGCGGGGTTGGTTCCGCGCCGCTGAGGCCGATCCAGCATCGACCGCGGTGCACGAGATGGAACCGGATGCGCCGATGCTCGGCCGGAAGCTCGACCGAGAAATCGCCGGCCAGAACCGCGCGGAAGTACAGCTCGCCGTCGATCCTCAGGGTCGAGAAGACGTCCGACAGGATGTCGTCTTTGTCCATTCCACCGCCAACTTGAGACGATCGGCTAAATCTAACCGACGAATGGACGATGTTGAAACCGGGGGTCGCTGTCAAGTTCGCCCCAGACAGCAGCAGCAGCAGCAGACAGCGGCGGCAGACAGCAACGGAGAGGCACATGTCCTGGGAAACCGCGTTCGCCCTCATCGGGTTTGCATTCGTGATGTCGATTTCGCCCGGGCCGGCGAACTTTCTGCTGTTGGCCTCGGGTGTGAATTTCGGCTTTGCGCGCTCGCTGCCGCTGGTGTTCGGCATCAGCCTGGGGTTCCTGTCGATGGTCTTGCTGGTCGGGCTGGGGCTCGGCCGGCTGTTGGAGACCATTCCGATCGTTTACACCGCCATCAAGATCGTCTGCGCCGGTTATGTTCTGTATTTGGCCTGGAAGATCGCCCGCAGCCGGTCAATCGGTCCCGATGGTCAGCCGACCATCGAGAAACCAATGTCGTTCTTTCACGCCGCGATCCTGCAACTGGTCAATCCGAAGGCCTGGGTGGTCGCGGTCATCGTCACCGTGGCCTACACGGACCCGGGCAATCCCTTGACCAGCCTGATCGCCATCGTCGGCCTGTTCGCGCTGGTCAACCTGCCGTCGATCAGCGTGTGGGCGGTTTCCGGTGCCGCCTTTCGCCGGCTGATCGGCGATGGAAGGGTGGTTGTTTTCGTCAACATCGCCCTGGCGCTGCTGCTGGTCGGGTCGATGGTGCCGGTGCTGTTGGGATCGTTCGAGGGACCGATGTTTGTGCCGTGATGCCAGACGCGCTGACAAGCCGGTTCTCTCTGGCTGCCATGCGGATTGGTCTTTGCTGATCGCTTGCCTTGGGCGTGGGTGCCGCCGACAGTGGTGCCGGCCAGGATTCGCGGGAGTAAGACTTTGGCAATGCAGTATCCGGCCTTGCGGCCAAAACATGTCGACTTCATCGGGCGGCAGAAGATCTTTTTCACCGCGACGGCGGCGCCGACGGGGCGGGTGAACGTTTCGCCACGCGGGACCGACGCGTTTCGGGTGCTGGGCGATGCCCAAGTTTGTTACCTGGATCGGACGGGCAGCGGCAACGAGACGGCCGCCCATCTGCTGGCCGATGGCCGCATGACCATCATGTTCTGCGCCTTCGAGGGCGGGCCGCTGATCCTGCGGCTTTATGGGCAGGGGCGGGTCGATCCGGTGGACAGCGACGGCTATCGGCGGCTGCTGGACCTTCATTTCGACGGTAAGGCGCCGCATGGCGCGCGCCAGATCGTGTCGCTGGACATTGATCTGGTCCAGACCTCATGTGGCTTCGGCGTGCCGCTGTTCGATTATGCCGGCGAGCGGGACGCGCTGGACACATGGGCGCGCGGGAAAACCGACGCGGAGCTGGCGGCCTATCGGCGGGAGAAAAACAGCGCCAGCATCGACGGCTTTCCGACCGGGCTGTTTGTCGACGATTAGCTGTGGTCGATTTCAGGCACGCGGGTGGAAAGGCTAGCCGCACAGCGCAACGTCCCGCGAGGACGGTCGAGTTTATCTGCCTGTTCTCGCTGATCACTTCTCTGACGCCCATCAGCATCGACGCGCTGTTGCCGGCCTTGCGCGACATCGGGCTGGCCTTGAATGTCGCAGACGCCAACGATACGCAGTTGATCGTTTCGATGCTGATCCTGGGCATGGTGTTCGGCGAGCTGGTGTTCGGGCCCTTGGCCGATGCGCTGGGTCGGCGTGCGGCAATCGTCGGCGGCCTGACGGTGTTCGCGGTTGGCACGATCGTGGCCATGACCGCGACCTCGCTGGAACAGATGCTGGTGGGGCGCATCATTCAAGGCTTCGGGGTCGCCGGTTCAAAGATCGGCACGCGCGCGCTGATCCGCGATCGGTTCGGCGGCGACGCCATGGCCAGGGTGCTCTCGTTCATCTTCATGATCCTGGTGCTGGTGCCGATGCTGGCGCCGGCGATCGGAAAAGCGATCAACGATCTGGCCGGCTGGCGGGCGGTCTTTGTGCTCTATTTGGTCTTGGGCGTAGTGATCCTGGTTTGGCTATTGGCCAGGCAGCCGGAGACATTGACCCCGGAGCGCCGCATCACGCTGTCGTTTCGGACCTTGGTCGGCAACACGGCGCTGATCGTGCGGCATCCGAGAGTGATGGCCTATACCATCGCGATGGGCTTGGTTTTCGGCGCGCAGTTGCTGTTCATCAGCATGGCGCAGGCGATGTTCTTCGATCTCTACGACGTCGATGACGCGTTCCCGATCTATTTCGCGGTCTTGGCTTTGGCGATGGGCGCGGCATCCTTTTCCAACAGCCAGCTGGTGATGCGCTGTGGCATGCATCGCCTGTCGGTGGTCGCCGCCACCGGCCTGTCGGTCGCCAGTGTTGTGGCATTGATCGGGTCGGCACCCTTTGGTGGCGCACCGCCCTTCGCGCCGTTCATGATCGTGTGCTTCCTGCTGTTCTTCTTCTTTGCCCTGCTGTTCGGCAATCTGAATGCCATGGCGATGCACGCGCTTGGAAGGGTGGCCGGGCTGGGCGCGTCGCTGATCGCGTCCCTTTCAAGCCTGATCGCGGTGGTTCTGGCGGTTGCGGCCGGGCGGCTCTACGATCAGACCGTTTACGCTGCGGGGTCAGGTTTTCTGCTGGCGGGTGTCGGTGCGCTTAGCCTGGTGATCTACGCCAACTCGAAATCGAACGCCTCGATTTAGCAGGCCTGGTCGGCGCCGAAGATCGACCAGCCGGTCTCGTCGGTCAGGCGCTTCAGGGCGCGGGCGGCGAGTTGGGAGTTGCCGACCTCGTCGACCAGGTGCTGCGGATCGTCTATCGCCGCGCTTTAACCGTTCAACTCAATGTCCGGTGCCCAGTATCCCGGTTTTGACGTTGTAGTCGACCGCCAGCCCATAGGTCGGATCGTCGTCGGCGTCGACCACGAGCTGGCCGGCGCGTTTCAGTAAGCGGTGGCAGTCGCTGGACAGGTGGCGCAATTGCAGCGTCTTGCCCAGCGCCTGGTACTTCGAGGCCAGATCCTCGATCGCCTGCAGGGCTGATTGGTCGACGACACGGCTGTTCATGAAGTCGACGATCACCAGGCCGGGGTCCTGCTGTGGCTTGAAAAGCTCCGCGAAGCCCGCCGCCGAGCCGAAGAACAACGGCCCCTCGATCTGATAGACGCGGGCGCCCTCGGGCGTGATGTGCGCCTTGGCGTGAATGCGGGTGGCGTTGTTCCAGGCATAGGCCAGCGCGGACACGATGACGCCGACGATGACGGCGACGGCCAAGTCGGCCGCGACCGTCACCGCCGTGACCAGCAGCATGACCATGGCGTCGGTCAGCGGGATTTTGCGGAGGATGGTCAGGCTTTGCCAGGCGAACGTACCGACCACGACCATGAACATGACGCCGACCAGTGCGGCCAGCGGGATCTGTTCGATCAGGCCGGAGGCGACCAGGATAAATCCCAACAGGAACAGGGCGGCGGCGATGCCCGACAGGCGGGTGCGACCGCCCGATTTCACGTTGATATCGACTGGCCGATCATGGCGCAGCCGCCCATGCCGCCGAAGAAACCGGTGACCGTGTTGGCCACGCCCTGGGCAATGCATTCCTGTGACGCGCCGCCGCGCTTTTCGACGATGTCGCCGACGAGGTTGAGGGTCAGCAGGCTTTCGATCAGGCCGATGGCCGCCAGGATTAACGCGTAAGGCAGGATGATTTCCAAGGTCTGGACCGTCAGCGGGACCATGGGAATGTGGAAGGCGGGCAGACCGCCCTGGATCGACGCCAGGTCGCCGACGCGGGGCACGTCGATGCCGAAGATCACCACCAGGGCGGCAACCACGACGATGCCCGCCAGTGGGGCCGGGATGGCCGTCGTCAGCTTCGGCGTCAGCCAGATCACCAGCATGGTCAGGACCACCAGCCCCAGCATCATGGCCAGCGGCCAGCCCGTCATCCATACCCGTGCGACCTGTCCGGCGGCATCGAGGGCGCCGGCAGGGTCCGGCACCTGAAACTGGGTCAACTGGGCCATGAAGATGACGATGGCCAGGCCGTTCACGAAGCCGAGCATGACCGGGTACGGCACCAGGCGGATGAACTTGCCCAGGCGGAACACGCCGGACATGATCTGCAGGACCCCCATCAGTACGACGGTCGCGAACAGGTATTCGACGCCATGGGTGGCGACCAGCGACACCATGACCACGGCAAGCGCGCCGGTGGCACCGGAAATCATGCCCGGCCGGCCGCCGATCAGCGCAGTGATCAGCCCGACGATGAAGGCGGCGTAAAGGCCGACCAGCGGGTGAACGCCGGCGACGAAGGCAAAGGCCACCGCCTCGGGCACCAGGGCCAGCGCCACGGTCAGGCCGGCAAGGATCTCGATCTTGATGCGGCCGGGTGTGAAGCCGGCGAGGTCGGCCCCGAAGCGGCCGGCAGGGGACAGCCGGCCGGCGAGCGCCGCCAGGTCAGGTTTGGTCACGTGATGCAGATCCGGGTTCGGGGGAACGTCAGGTATTTCGGCTTATAGCGGACCTACGCGCCGTTGGGAACGGGCTTTGCTGCAATGCACAATGGACGTTTGCGAATGGCTGAGGCTTGGTGCGCCGCCGATAAGGTGCCGTTGCCGGCTGCCGCGTTGCGCCGGCGGTCGTGCGGTTTCTAAGCGGAGCGTCGCTGACGCGAAACCGGATCGAGCGCAGAAAGTGCTAGCGAAGGTGGCGGGTCATGTCGAAGACCCGGACGAAAAGGCCGCCGCGGGTGGTGACGTCGCGTTCGCCGAGCCTGCGGTAACCGAGCGATTCATAAAAGGTTACGGCCGGCAGCGCGGCCTCTAGGCCACATTCCCGGTGCCCCTGTTCAGCAATGCAGGACTCTGCGGCGCGCAGGAGGGCAGAGCCGATGCCACGCCCCGACCAATCCGGGTCGACGTAGAGGCCGATCACCCGGTCGTCGTGGTGCGAACAAAAGCCTATGACCGTGCCATCGCCCGAAACTGCGACCAGGAAGTCTTCCTTGCCGGCGGTCATGGCCTCGCCATAGCGTTCCGCCAGCAAGCCGTCGACCCAGCTTTCGAGCTGTTCCTGGCTATAGCCCCGGCCTTGCGCGGCAAGGATGGCCGAGGAATGGACCCTCAAGAGTTCGGGGCCGTCGGTTGGTAATCCGCGCCGGATCGTCCAGGATTTGAACGCCTCAGGAAACGTCGTCATGATCGGTGGCGCTCCGCCGACTCCTCTCGTGCTCGTCGACCTACTCCAATCGGATGGCGGCGAACTCCTCCGGCAGCATCCGGTGCAACAGTTCATCGATGCGCAGCGCGTTGGGGATCAGGTAGGGGCGGCGCGGGTGCAGCCGGTCATTGACCCAATGGGTCGACCAGTCGCTGGTGGTGTTGATGCAGTCGGCGACGAAATCGACATCCTGCGCGGTCACAAGTTCGGCCAGTTCCATGCAGCCGTTCAGGAAGATGTCGACATAGGATTGGATGATCGGATAGTCCGCACTGGGCGGATGGCGGTGTTCGGGCCGTACCTGATAGAGCCAGATCGACCCGTCGGTGGGCGTGTTAGAGCCGTCGAGCATGGTGATCCGACCGGGGTCGAGCTCGATCCGGCAATAGGCGAACTCGCGCGCATCGCCGGCCGTGAAGTCGGCGAGGTCGAACACCCGGAAGAGGGCTGCAACGATGTGGGCGTCTTCGCGGTCGGTGATGCCGAGCATCGTGGTGCTGAAGCCGATCGGCGTGCCGCGACCGCTCCACCGGTGCTCAAAACCCTCGACGATGATCGGCAGGCTAATGTCGGTGCTTGGCCACGTCCTCTGTCGCGATTGGGTTTCCATCAGGCTGCCGAAGCCGACCACATAGTGTATGCGGCTGGGATCGACCTCAGGATAGCAGTTTGCTGCGTCCTGTGCCGACGCCTGGTGCGGCGCGATCGCCAGGATCAGCAGTGCCAAAGCAAACGGGATGAGGCGGCCATGCCGCGCGATCGAGACGAGAGTCATTGGGCTTTTCCTGGCAAGTGGAAGGTCGCGTCCGAGTTCGATCAACCGCCAAAGATAGCGGCCTCGGGAACGACGTAGTATTCATTGTCATTAATGCTGAGGTACCAGGTGTCGCCATCCTTTGACGAGGTGAGCGTGCCGCTGCCGGGCGTGCTGATGGTCTCCGGCGTGAAGTCCAAGACCCGTTCGAACCCGTCCGGTCGCATGGTGGTGATGGTGGCAAAGCCCGTGTCGCCGCGCCGAATGCCGGCCGGGCAGGACTGGTCATGGCTGTCGTCGCCAAGCGAGCAGGGCAGGAGCGTGGTGGCGTCGTATTCGTCCGTCGTGTAGGGCGCCGTGGGCGACGCGGGTGTGATGCCGGCGATTTCCTCGACCGTGGTGCATGCCGCCAGCAGCAGGGCGCCGGCGATCACCGCATATCTCACCATGGGTTGCCTCCCGTCACTTGGACAAGAGGCGACTTTAGATTGTGCGTACGCGATCAGTCCACCGGGTAAGGGCCGTCGGCAAACGTCTCGGTGTGATAGCCCTTGGCGCCGATGCGGCGCGCGAGATCGCTGCCGAACCTGTCGTCCTGCCGCAGACGGGCGACGATCTCGGCGAAGTCGTGCACCGGGCGCCAGCCGAGGTCCGCGCGCGCCCTTGCATTGTCGTAGACCCGGTCGATGGTCGGGAACATGCGCCAGCCGCGCCTGGTGTACTCCGCCTCGAACGCGGGCGCACGCCGGCGGACCACCTTGGGCGCGTCCGTGCCCAGGTCGGCCGCATCGGACGGCGCAAACGGCGTCGTGGCGCTGATGATGTAGCGGTTGAAACCGATCGCGGCTGCGCGGTCGAGCGCCAGCATATGCGCGCTCACCGCATCCTCGATGTCGACGCGGCGGAACAGGTACTCGTTGGCCTTCAGATTGGCGTCGTCATAGGCCTCGCGTTTTTCCCTGTTGTCGTCCGGCTCCGGGAAGAAGCGGGAGGTGCGCAGGATCAGGCAGGGCAGGCCGTGTTTTTGATGAAAGAGCTGGCAGAGGTTCTCCGCCGCCGCCTTGGTGACGCCGTAGATGTTCTTCGGCACCGGCGCGACATCCTCGGTGATCCAGGCCGCGGGCGCGCCGGCCGGGGGTGTCAGGGCGCTGCCGAAGACGCTGGTGGTGCTGGTGAAGACGAAGGCGTTGACGCCCGCGACAACCGCCTCTTCCAACAGGTTCAGCGTGCCAGTGATGTTGGTGTCGACGAAGTCCTGCCGCCCATGGGTGGCGACATGCGGCTTGTGCAGCGTGGCGGCGTGGCAGACCGCGTCGACGCCCTGCATGGCGCGCGCCACGCAGGCGCGATCGGCGATTGACCCGACAATGGTCGTGGCGGGCGAACCGTTAATGTCGAGACCGACGGGATCGTGCCCCGCGTCTTTCAGCGTATGCATCAACGCCTCGCCGAGATGGCCGGCGCTGCCGGTGACCAGAACTTTCATCCGTGTTTTCCGATCGACTTCCTCATTTCCGACCCGGCCGCCGGCCCCTGTTTACTGCCAGATTCTGTGCGTCCGACTCCGTTGGACCAAGGCTCCGCATGGGGCGTTGTGACAGGATCATTTCCCTACCGTCAATACCGTCAATCGCTGGCCTGGAATTGCAGGTATGACGCCGCCGACCGTCATCACCGGCATCCTGTGGCGTCTTTGCCCTGGTGGTGAACGGCACGCTGCTGTCGTGCAACTACGCACAGAAGAAGGACATTGCGGCCCCGGTGGGTAAGCTTGCGGAGCCCCGGCTAGACAGTCGGCGGAGCGGGCGCGCCTTGGGGCCAGTCGGGAACGCGGTTCCAGTCGTGCGGTGGGGCCGTTTGGCCGCCGGGGACCAGCACGTCGGCGACGATATCGCGGGCCTCGGCCGGCCAGTCATCCAGCGTCATCGCAGAGCCCCCGACGGGGTCGGTGTCGACGCCGCGTCGTTCGTATGTTTGGCGGATACGGGCGCGCATGCCGGCCGGCAGCGACGCGAAATCAGGATGGAACCAGAGCGTCAGCAGGCTGCGTTCCTCGCCTGACCGGTTGGCGTGGGCGGCGTGCAGCAGGCGCGCATCGCCGACGACCAGATCGCCGGCTTGGACGGGGACCGCCACCTCGTCCGGCATCGGCCCGAACAGCGGATCGTCGGGGTTGTCGACCCGCGAAAGTGCCTCGCCATGGGCCGCCAGCGCCTCGTGCAGCCGGTGCGGCCGGCGATGACTGCCCGGAATGACACGCAGGCAGCCATTCTCCGGCGAGGTGTCGGTCAGATAGATCATGAAGAAGAGCTGCGCCAAGGCCGGCCCGTACGACAGCGGATCGTCCCAGCCCCACCAGTCCTGATGCCAGAACAGCGGCGGGCCGCCGGGCGGCTTGCTGATCAGATAGCCGGAGCTGAAGCGCGGATCGGCGAAGCGCAAGTCGGCGAACACGCGTCGCAAGGCGTGATGGCCGATGACGGCCGCGTAGGCCGGATAGTCGGCCACGTTGATGAGGCTGCCCTGGGAGCGGTTGCGCGCGCGATGGTCGGCCGTTGCTTGCGCCAGAGCCCCGGCCGAGACGGCGCGCGCGTGATCGATCAGGTCGGCATCCAGAATGCCCGCGATCACGCAATAGCCGTCTTTGGCAAGCTGATCTCTCAGTTGGCTCATGGCTTCCCTTGCATCCGTTGCATCCTTGGCCTCTCTCGGCCTGGCGCTTTGGTCGGCGTGTACAAAGCATAGTCCGCTATTGCGAGATCCTGGTAGAGTTCCCCGACATGTCGGCCGGTGACGGGTCGGGGCGTGTGCTGGGTTTTGCAAGAGGGTGGATGTCGAAAGAGACGGGCTGGGCGTTGCGGTCGGCATCTTCGCGGCGTCCACGGTTCAGGAGCGGCCGTTGAACCGCCACCGCATTTTCACCATCACCGGGGGCCGGACCGGGACGGCGTGGCTGGCGGCGCTGGTTGGCGAAAACAGCGGCTGCGTTGCCGTCCACGAACCCATTGGCGTCGACGATATCGGCACGAGGACGCCCGATATCCGCTCGCTCAGGCATTTCAACACCTATGGCATGACGCCGGTGGTTGAACAGTTCTGGCGAACCAAATTCAGCCTTCTGCCAGACGTGCCGGAGTATTTCGAATCCAATCACATCTTGGCGAAAGCCGGTTTGGTAGAGGCCCTGGCCGCCGCAACGAGCGACGATCGCGTCACCATTTTGCTGCTCAGGCGCGAATGGGACAAGCAGGTGTCCAGCTATCTGGACCGCGACGATTTCCGATCCGCGGCGAATGTCTGGCAGTGGTACCTGGACCCGGCCTATCCGCGCCGCATCGTCGATCCGTCCCGCCTGACCAGGTTCGGCATGACCGGCGCGGCGATCTGGTACGCCGCCGAAATCGAGGCGCGCCAAGAGTATTATCGGCGCCTGTACGGTGACCGGTTCGCGTTTATCGACTGCACGCTTGAGGAGATCACGACGCCGGCCGGTGCCGGCGCCCTGATGACCCGCCTCGGCTTTCGGCCCGATCCGATACTGCCCAAAAGGCGCAACGCGAACACCGGGCGGCCGAACCAGGAACGGATCGAGCGGCTGCGCCGTTTGCTGGCGCGGATCAGGTTCGACCCCGTGGAGTCGGCTTCGGAGTTCATCGAGGCGGGCGGATCGCTGCACCGGCCCGCGGCGGTGCGCACGGACTAGGGACGGGACGCGGTTCGTGTTCGGCCCCTGTCGCCGATGGCGCACGATTGGAAGAAGGGCTCGCGCCGGCAGCTTCTCGCTTGACAGCTGACACTGATATAGGTATAAAGTCCTTAATCTGCAGTGGTGCGCCCGGGGGAATGCGGGTGTCGCCGAACCCTGTTTGAGGCGTCGATCTGGCTGGTTGTTTGCTTGATCGGTGCTTGGCCTGTCTTATTGGGCTTTTATGCTGCGTTGGGGTGTTAAGGAACGCGGTGTCGTTTTTGGCTTGACTGATGTCACTGGATCAGGTATATATTCCTTAATCTGTCGTTTTGCGCCTGGACGGGCAAGGCATCGGGGCGCCTTGTAGCGGTGTGGGTCGAACGCTTGCATGCCAGGGGCCGACAGCGGGCTGGTTCTGCGGGCTGGTTCTGCGGGCTGGTTCTGCGGGCTGGTTCTGCGGGCTGGTTCTGCGGGCTGGTTCTGCGGGCTGGTTCTGCG
>JANQGH010000004.1 GCA_028277405.1 Alphaproteobacteria bacterium
AATGTCGACGTGATCACCGCCGATCACATGCGCAGCATGAAGGACCGCGCCATCGTCTGCAATATCGGCCACTTCGATTCCGAGATTCAGGTGCAGGCGATGCGCAATTTCAAATGGCACAATGTCAAGCCGCAGGTCGATGAGATCGAATTCCCGGACGGCAAGCGCATCATCCTCTTGTCGGAGGGGCGGCTCGTCAATCTGGGCAACGCCATGGGCCATCCCAGCTTCGTGATGTCGGCCTCCTTCACCAACCAGACGCTGGCGCAGATCGAGCTGTTCGGCAACCCGACCAAGTACGAGAAGAAGGTCTATACGCTGCCGAAGCACCTGGACGAGAAGGTCGCGCGGCTCCATCTTGCCAAAATCGGGGTGAACCTCACCCGCCTCAGCGAGAAGCAGGCGACCTATATCGACGTGCCGCTGGACGGGCCCTATAAGCCGGACCATTATCGCTATTAGGAGCATTTTCAGGCGAAGTGGGAACCGGTTCGCCGCAGAACATGCGACCACCCGATCAGGATGCATTTTCAGGCGAAGTGGGAACCGGTTCGCCGCAGAACATGCGACCACCCGATCAGGGTGCATTTTCAGGCGAAGTGGGAACCGGTTCGCCGCAGAAAATGCGACCACCCGATCAGGGTGCATTTTCAGGCGAAGTGGGAACCGGTTCGCCGCAGAACATGCGACCGCCCAATCAGGGTGCATGGTCCCGGAAAGTTGGCCGACTTTTCGGACGCTGTCGCACGCGACGTCACGCAGCAGGGCCCGGCGGTGACACGTCGCGGCCATGATGTTGCACTAGGCGGGGCGCTGGGCCTATGAGTTACGGGAGGCTGGCGCCCGGCCGCAGGACGGGATCGGGCTCCGGCTCGGCGGTGAAACCGTTCCGGGGTCAGGACGTCCGGCTGAAGACCGAATTCGCGGCTCGGCGGAACACAAGCCTTGGCACGGTTTCGCTCTGCAGAGCGATGTGATGGACGATCGGACCAAGCTCTTACATTCGCTCGCAATTGACCGGGCGCCATCGCGCGCGCCGTCACGCACGCGGCGCTGGCCGTTTTGGACTCTGGCAACGCTGGGTACGCTGGCGGCCGTCGGGGCAGCCCTGTGGTTCGTCGTGTTGCGCGAGCCCGCGGGCGACGCCGGAAATCCGGTCGCCGTCGCCAGTGCCGGATCGGCGCCGGCTCCGGGCGCCGCCGAGCCTGCGCCGGTCGCCATCGCGCCCGCAAGAAGGGCGGGCCTGTCCGCCTCCGGCTATGTGGTCGCCCGCCGCCGGGCGACCGTCGCCGCCGAGATCACCGGCAAGGTGATCGAGGTGCTGGCCGAGGAAGGCATGCAGGTCGAGGCCGGACAGGTTCTTGCCCGGATCAAGAGCCGGCTGACCGAGACCGATCTTGCGCTCGCGCGGTCGCGCGCCAAGGCTGCGGAAGCCGCGGCCGCCGCCATCGCCGCCGACCTGCGCGAAGCGGAACGCATTCTTCGACGGACGCAGCGGCTCGCCAAGAAGAACTTCGCCAGCGAAGCGGCAAAGACACGGGCCGAATCGCAGGTCCATGTCCTTCGCGCCAAACTCGCCCAGGCGAAGGCCCAGTTCGAGACCGCCGGGCTGCAGGCGCGCCGTTTCAGCGAGGTGCTGGATCAGCACAGCGTGCGTGCGCCGTTCAGCGGCGTCGTGGTCCATCGCAGCGCCCAGCCGGGCGAGATGATCTCGCCGCTTTCCGCGGGCGGCAGCTACACCCGCACCGGCATCTGCACCATCGTCGACATGGACTCGCTGGAGATCGAGGTCGATGTCAACGAGGCCTTCATCGGTCGGGTCAAGCCCGACGGCGCCGTCACCGCCGTGCTCGACGCCTATCCCGACTGGTCGATCCCCGCTTATGTCATCGCCATCGTGCCGACCGCCAACCGCGAGAAGGCGACCGTGCGGGTGCGCAT
>JANQGH010000020.1 GCA_028277405.1 Alphaproteobacteria bacterium
ACGACGTCTTCGACTTCCACAGCGGCACGGGCGAGGTCTATGGCGGCGACGATATCGACCGGCTGATCCTGTCCGGCGACAAGGACGACTTCACCTTCAGCGCGGGCGATCCGCAGGAAGGAACCATCACCGGCGGCGTGACGGATCTCGCGGTCGCCGACATCGAACTGTTTGAGTTCGACGACGGCACGTTCACCTACGACCAGCTTTTCGCTTGAGCCGGTCTTTCACTTGAGCCAGCGCTTGCTTGAGGAAGTCAGGCCCCGACATCCACGACGCGGATCTGGCCCCAGCACGCGTGAAACTCGCTAGGGTCCGCTAAGTCATGGGCGCCGTGCCCAAGGCGGCAGCGGGCAGATGATCGGGTCTGAGGATCGGTTCACAACGCGATTCTCGGACCCGTATCGATCAAGCGTAGGCGGCTGCCGCCGTTCCCCCGAAGCGAATAGACGGCGCCGACCGGAAGACCCAACCAGGCGTGACGCCAACCCCCGACAATGCGTCGAGAGCACTGCCGGGGGCGGCCACAAACACGATTGGATCTGCTTCAGAGGTTATCCAAACCCCAAGTCGGCATCCTCAAGTTCAGGCGATTTCAACAAACTCGGGGTCGGGGCCCCCATTGTCGTCGCAATCAAAGCCGAAACCGCCGAAGCCGAAATGGCCGCCATCGTCGTCGTCGGCGCGGGCCTCAACCACCCACTCCTCTTCCGGTGGGTCCTCGCCGCCGCCGATGGGGTCAACAGCCTCTCGCACAAAGCAGAAGAAGTCCTCGACCTTTTCAAGGAAACCCCTCACGAATGCTCCAAAAGAAAGTCCCATGTCCTTCTCCCTTTCCGTCAAGGTTCTTTGGTGTGGCTGGCACATCCTAAAGATGCACCCGTCAGCGGTTCCGGCATAATATTAGAGATGAGTGCCAGCGACTGCTAACTAATCAAGAATACGACAGGAGGATAAAAATTTAAAGTGGCAATTAGCAATTTTAACTTTAGTCATTCGCCAGATCCAATTTTAGCGAGTAGTCCGGCTTGCGGGAGGCGTCCTCAGATCTCAACCTGATAGGTACCAAGGCCGCTGATCCGACGGTTGCAACGCACCTGTTCAACACGGCTTACCCGGCCGCGGTGTCTGCGACCCAGGCCTGGCCGCGATGCTTCAATCCATGCCATTTGACGCGACGCTCCGGCTCGCCTTACAGTTCGCGGCGTTTTGCGGCCGAGCGGCCGAGCCACCAGGCAGGGGAGACGATGCAAAAGCCGGTCGCGATCTGCGATCCTTGGCCGCGCAGCCTTGATCTGATGTTCACCGCGTCGGACCTGTCGCGGTTGCACACGCTGGTCGACCTCGTCACCAGCGACGAACGGCAGATGCCGGCCGACAAGGTCGATCGCACCTTGCCGGAGGCGGTGTTTGTGCTGGGCCAGACCGATCTGCCCCGTGAGCGGCTGGCGCGCGCGCCGAAGCTGAAGGCCGTCTTGAACGTCGAGGGTAATTTCACCGGCAACATCGATTACGACACCTGTTTCGAACGCGGCATCCACGTGCTGTCGGTCAGCCCGGTCTTTACCGAGACGGTGGCCGAAATGGCCCTGGGCATGGCGATCGATCTCGGCCGAGGCATCACCAGGGCCGATCGCGATTTCCATGCCGGCCGCGAGGTGTTCGGGCTGGAGAGCAATGCGGATGCGGAGCTGTTGTTCGACAGCCCGGTCGGCATCATCGGTTACGGCGATCTGGCTCGTTCTTTTCGCCCTTTGCTAAAACCATTTCGCTGCCCGGTTAAGGTCTACGATCCTTGGTTGCCAGACCATGTGCTGGTGGCCGAGGAGTGCCGGCCGGCGGCGCTCGACGAGGTGCTGTCAACGTCGCGCTACATCTTCGTTTTCGCCACGGTGACGGCCAGCAATGAAGGGTTTCTGGGCGCCGATCAGTTCGCGGCGATGCAGAAGGGCGCCAAGTTCATTCTGGTCAGCCGTGCCGGCGTTGTTGATTTCGATGCCATGCTGGACGCGGTCGCACGCGGCCACATTCTCGCGGCGACGGACGTGTTTCCGCAGGAACCGATGCCGGCCGGCCACCGCGTGCGCGAGATCGACGGGTTGCTGCTCTCGGCCCATCGGGCGGGCGCGCTGGACAGTGTCTTCAAGCGCATGGGCACGTTGCTGCTCGGCGACATGGAACTGATGCTGAAGGGCTTGCCGCCCGTAGGCCTGAAGCGGGCCCAGCGCGAGACCGTCGGCGCCTTGCGCTCCATGGCGGTTACCATTTCATGAAGCCGGCAACACGCCGGCAACGGCCATAACGGCCACCAAACCGGGAGGAGAGAGGACCCATGAGGAACAAGCTATTGATGGCGGTTGCCGCCGGCCTTGTCGCCAGCGCCTCAACGGCGGCCATGGCCCAGGACCAGATCTACGGTGTCCTGATGAAAACCCTGTCGAATCCGTTCTGGGGCGCGATGGAGGAAGGGGTTCGCGACGGCGCGGCGACGATCGGCGTTGAGTATTATCTGCAGGCGGTCGAGAGCGATCAGGCCGCCGAACCGCAGCTCAATGTCTGCAACACCATGCTGGAGCGTGATCCGGCCGTAATGATCACGGCGGCGATCAACTCCACCATCCTGCTGCCCTGTCTCAGCCGCGCGACGGAGATGGGCATTCCCGTCGTCGACCTGGACGGCAATCTGGACCATGAGATCGCCGAAGAGGCGGGGGTCGACATCGCCTTTACCATCGGCTCGGACAATGTCGCGGCCGGCGCGCAGGGGGCGGAGTATGTCGTCACCGTGCTGGGCCAGGATGCCACCGGGCCCGTGCTGGTCATCGAAGGCTTGGCCGGTAACATCACCGGCCAGCGCCGGGCGCAGGGCTTTGCCGACCGGCTGGCCGAACTGGCGCCGGGGCTGGAGATCGTCGCCTCGCTGCCGGGCGATTGGGACCGGGGGCGCGCCGCCAACATCACCAACGACATCCTGACCCGCAATCCGGACCTGGTCGCAATCTTCGCGGCCAATGACGGTATGGCGCTGGGCGCCGTCGAGGCCGCCTACGCGGCCGGTGTCGGCGACGACATCGTGATCGTCGGGGTCGATGGCAACAGCGATGCCGTGGAGTCGATCCAAGAAGGCAGGCTGAACGCGTCGGTCGCCCAACTGCCCTATCTCGTGGGCGCGCAAGCGGTCGAGTTCGCGTCGGCCGTCCTGGCCGGCGAGGAGACGCCGGAATTCATCCAAGTGCCGACCCTGGTGCTGACCCAGGAGATTCTGGAAGAGGGCAGCGAACCCATGCTGCAATACGTCCGATAACGACTCGTTGCCGGCGGGGTGGAGTTCCATCCGCTTCGCCGGCCCCTTCTTTGCAAGCCTTCATGAGAGTTGTCGCCGGTGACCACCGCCCCTGACGCGGCGCCGAAACCGCGCCAGAACCGCTTTTACTTCCGCATTGAGTCGCTTGTCGTCTTGGTGGTGCTTTGCATCGTGATGACGTTGCTGTCGCCGTTCTTTCTGTCGACCAGCAACATTCTCAACATCCTGCTGGCGACCGCGACGATCGGCGTCCTGGCCATCGGCGCGACCTATGTCATCGCCTCGGCGGGCCTGGACCTGTCCCTCGGCTCCGTGCTCGGCCTGTCGGCGGTGTTCGGCGCCTTTCTGGTCGATCGGCTGGGGTTGCCCTGGCCGTTTGGCATCGTTGGCGCCCTGTTTGCCGGCTTTGCCGCCGGCTATGTGAACGGTCAGCTCATCACGCGGCTTCGGATCCCGGCCTTCATCGTCACGCTCGGCATGCTGGGCATCGCCCGCGGCCTCGCGCTGGTCATCTCCAGCGGTCAGGCGATCTACGGCCTGCCGTCGGAACTGGTCTATCTCGGCCAGGGTCGCCCGTTTGGCATCCCCATGCCGGTGATCATCTTTTTCCTGGTCGCGGTCGTCACTCACTACATCCTGGCCCATACCAAATACGGCAAGCACACGCTGGTCATCGGCGACAACGAGCAGGCGGCCCGCGCGACCGGCATCCAGGTCGAGCGGCACCGGCGGTCGCTGTACGCCTTTTCCGGTCTGATGGCCGGCATCGCCGGACTGATCTTCATGACCCGGGTGAACGCGGGCGATCCCACCGCCGGGTTGAACTATGAACTGACGGCGATCACGGCGGCGATCATCGGCGGCACCAACCTGTTCGGGGGCCGGGGCAGCATCTTCGGCACCATGATCGGTGCTCTGATCATGGGCGTGCTGCAAAACGGCCTGAACCTGATGGCCGTGCAGTCCTACTATCAGCAGATGGCCATCGGTGCGGTCCTGATCTTTGCGGTCTGGCTGGACCAGTTCAATCGCAAGGTCGCGACACGATGAGCCTGCTTGAACTGAACGGCATCGAAAAACGCTTCGGCTCGGTCGAGGCGCTGCGCGGCGTGACGCTGTCGGTCGAGGCCGGGTCCGTCGTCGGCCTGGTCGGCGACAATGGTGCCGGTAAGTCGACCCTGATGAAGACCATCACCGGCATCTATCAGCCCGACGGCGGCGCGATCCGGTTCGACGGCCAGGAAGTCACCGCCGATACGCCCGGCCATATCCGCTCGATCGGCATCGAGATGATCTATCAGGACCTGGCCCTGGCGCCCCAGCAGGATGTGGCCTCGAACATCTTCCTGGGCCGTGAGCCAACAAAAACGCTGTTCGGCTTCATCCCCGGCCTGATTGACCGGCCCAAGATCGTCGCCGAGGCCGAACGCATGTTGCAGCGCCTCGGCGCCCGCGTGCCCTCCGTCCTGTCGCCGGTCGGCGTGCTGTCCGGCGGCCAGCAGCAATCGGTCGCCATCGCCAGGGCGCTGACCTTCGGGCCGAAGCTGGTGATCATGGACGAGCCGACGGCGGCTTTAGCGGTGCGCGAAGTCGACCATGTGCTCGACCTGATCCGCGAGTTGAAGCGTCAGGGCATCGCGGTGATCCTGATCAGCCACCGCCTAACGGACGTCTTCGCCGTTTCCGACCGCATCGTCGCCTTGCGCCAGGGCCAGATCATCGCCGATGAGGTTACGGCAGAGACGTCGATGAACCAGGTGGTCAGCCACATTGTGGGGAGCTGACTATCCCGGGGTTGGACATTGCCAGTCTGCTAGTATCGCGAGCACTTGGAACTCATAACGCAGCTAGGTTAGGCTTGTTTCCCAAGGCGCAGGTCTTTGGCCCAAGACTACGCTTTGGTTTCCTCGCCCATTCCAAGCTCAACTAGTCAAGGTGTTGGATTCAGCCATGCCCGTGGTCGATGATGATCAGATCAAGGACTTGCTCATTAAGGGTGCTATCTCGGCTATCTCGGTCGATACCAGTGTTTTCGATCAGAAGCAGCTTCAATTGAGTTCTGTGACAATGCAGGCGATGGCGAGCTTCAAGGATCGTCCATTTGAATTCTTGCTGTCGAACACCGTGGCGAAGGAAGTTCTGGCGCATCTAGTAAAGCATACTGAGGAGGCAATTCAGGCTGCGCGGAAGTCTATCGGAAAATCCCTCAATGTCTTCGAGACAAAAAAGCCGACGCGAGAGGAAATACTTGAGCTTATTTCGGGCGGTAGAACAGCTGAGATGGCTGCCCATCAAAGATGGGAGAAATTTGTCAAAGATACAGGATGTGAAATTCTTTCAGATACCGATCTGGTAGAGACGGCAACTGTGTTCGATGCCTACTTTGCCGGCTTTGCGCCATTCGGCTCGGGGCGAAAGAAGGATGAGTTTCCCGATGCCCTTGCATTGAATGCGTTGGAACGCACTGCTTCGAAACGAAGCACATGCATTTTGGTCGTTTCGAAAGATGGTGACTGGCGTGCTTTTTGCGAAAACTCAAGGCGCCTCTTCTTGGTACCAGAGATCGAACGGGCGCTGAACTTAGTCACGGACGCGCCTCTGGGACTGCGCAAAGCGATCCTCTGTTGGATGTCTGAAGGACGAGCGGGGCGCGAGGAAATCCGCCACGGCATTGCTGAAAATGTCGAGCAAATTGAGTTCACCGCAAGCGCATACCCCACACACGGCGACGTGGATCTGTTCGCTTGGGGAGGAGAGCTTAAGCGCATTGATTGGCCAAATGAGATGGACATCGACATAATTGAAGTCGACGACTCCAACGTAGATGGTGTTCTACGCGTCGTACTGAGCCTTCCCGTAGTTCTGTCTATTTCTGTACCGATCGAGATGAGCTTCTCTGTCTGGGACAGCGTTGACAAGGAATCAGTCGACATGGGCTCGAACTCGGTTGAGGTCGAGGAAGATATGCATCAGCGGGTGACGATTACTGCTGACGTCTTCGATTTCGGAACAGAAGCTGAGGACATTGCGTTCTATCAAAGCGAGCTTGTGGACAAGTATCACGAGATCGAGCTTGGCGAAGTGAGCATCTTCGAGCCTGAAGACTACTGGGCCGGTGAAGAACCTCCGTGAGGTTACAGTCGCCTAGATGTACCGTGAGCTACACTTTTTCGAGATGCAACCTCATTTGTGGCGCCAGTAAAATGGTGCAATAGTAGACAATTATGCGGTCAGCAATATCCTTAAGAATTTGACCGGAGCTGGCATTTGAGAATTGCGTGTCAAGAGGTGCTAGTGCTGTCCACTTTATTCACGGTTTGGCCGTTCGAGACTTGGAATCTCAACTCGCAGCTCCCTATACTGGAGTAGCTCTTGATAGCCAGTATCACTAATCCGGCAATTCACTTAGCCAACGGTGAAACCTCTGCCTACTGCTTCACCGCCAGTTCCTGTTCGACCAGATTGGCCCAATAGCTGGCGCCGGTCAGGATCGCGTCGTCGTTGAAGTCGTATCGGCTGTTGTGGTGCAGGGCGCCGTCCTCCGCCGGGCCGTTGCCGACCCAGACATAGGCGCCGGGCACGATCGCGGAGAAGACGGAGAAATCGTCGCCGGCCGTGCTGGGCGGAAAGTCGTCGATGATGTTGTCGGCGCCGACCGTGGTCTCGGCGGCACGGCGGGCGCTGGCCGTCGCGCCCGCATCGTTCACCACCGGGGCGATCCGCCGGATGAAGCGGTAATCGGCCCGTATGCCCAGCATTTTTGCCGCGCCCTCGGCCAGGATGCCGATCTCCCGGTCCAGCAGGTCGCGGTTTTCCGCCGTATAGGCGCGCGCCGTGCCGCGGATCGTCACCTGGTCGGGGATCACGTTCCAGGCCTCCGGGTCGCCGGCCTGGATCGAACAGGCGCTGACCACGGCGGCGTGCAGCGGGTCGACCTGGCGCGAGACGATGGTGTTCAGGGCGGTCAGGAACTGGCCGGTCGCGGCAATGGCATCGCGGCCGAGATGGGGCTTGGCGCCATGGGTCCCGATGCCGTCGAACACAACTTCCCAACTGTCCGACGAGGCCAGTTGCGGCCCGGGCACGACCGCGATCTGGTCCGGCGCCAGGCCGGGCATGTTGTGCATGCCGTAGACTGCATCGACCGGAAACCGGTCGAAGAACCCGTCCTCGACCATCGCGCGTGCACCGCCGCGGCCTTCCTCGGCCGGCTGAAAGATCAGATGAACGGTACCGTCGAACTGACCGGTCTCAGCAAGATATCGGGCCGCGCCGAGCAGCATGGTCGTATGGCCGTCATGGCCGCAGGCATGCATCCTGCCCGGATGGGTCGACCGGTGGGGGCGATCGGCCAGTTCCGGCATGGCCAAGGCGTCCATGTCGGCGCGAAGCGCAATGGCTCGGTCGCCGCTGCCTGCCCTGACGGTGCCGACCACCCCGGTTTGGCCCAGGCCGCGGTGGACCTCGATGCCCCAGGCGGCAAGCTTTTCAGCGACCAGGTCCGCCGTCCGGCGCTCTTCGAAGCCGAGTTCCGGATGGGCGTGAAGGTCCCGCCGAAGGGAAGTCAGTTCCGCCAAATGCTCGTTGATGGCCGATTTCACATCATCCTCTCGGTCAATCCGCGTTTTCTCGCCTCGACATGCGACCGTTCGTGGCATCGGTGCAGTCGCTGCAACTGATATGATACCGGTTGTTGGCGTATCGAGAGATTCACCGAGATAGTCTCCAGCATCGTATGCCTTCGATGACGTAGGATTGACGCAGGCGCTGTCGAACACGTGTCGCGGTTGCGGTACTAAAGGCCATCTCGCGGGTCAATAGGCGACTGCTTCTCGCCTGCAAATGGTCCGATCGGTCGCGATCACCGGCCAGCCAAGCGTTGAAAGCGCGTTGAATCGGACATGGGGTCTCAAGTCTCGTCTTTGCCATGATCTACTATATCTGCACTGCCCGGCACGCCTACACGGTGGGTGTCCTGCTCAGCTATTACGGCCCCGCGCTGGACGACACGATGCGCGTGCTGCCGTATGAGTGGCTGGAGCTGTTGGCACCGCGTCCCGGCGACGTCGTTATCTGGACAGATCTCGATCGGCTGAGCGCTGTTGAGGCGGCGAAGGCCACAGAGCTGCGAGACCGCATCGCCACGAGCGGCGATGGCGTCATGCAACTGAACCATCCGACACGCAGCGCAGGGCGGTTCAAACTGCTGCGGGATCTGCATCTGCGGGGCGTCAACGCCTTCAATGTCTATCGGTTCGATGAAGCGACCCCGGACATGGCATTCCCCGTGTTTATTCGCAAAGAGCGGGGAACCAGCCGACATCCGCCCGATCTCCTGGACGACTGGCCGGCCGTTCAGGCGTCGATGGCAGACCATCTCAAGCGCGGTGGCGACACAGGCGACTTGATGATCATTGAGTTCTCGGCGAAGCCGGGGACGGATGGCAGGTTCCGCATGTACTCGATTTTTCGCTTCGGCGATGACGTATTTCCGCAGGGGTGTGAGTTCAGTGAGGGCTGGTTCGTTAAGTTCGATCCGCGCATCGGGGATGAGGCCACGCGGCGTGAGGATCAGGAATATCGGAAGTCCAATCCACACGCGGAGATCGTCCGCCCGCTGTTTGAGGCCGCTGAGATAGAATTTGGACGCATGGACTACGGTATTGTCGACGGCCGTATCCAAGTCTTTGAAATCAACACCAACCCGACGCTGGTGTCTCAACCGCACTCGCGCTTCGACAGCTTCGACTACACGGCCGACGCTTTGCGCATGCAGGCTGCATTCCCGCGGTTGCAGGCTGCCGCCGACATGCGGGCCGGTACGCGCGACAGCGCAAAGCCACGCCCTTCGCAGGATATCGAACAGGCACATGCGGACGCCATGGCGGCGGTCCGGCGCACGGCTGATCGCCGGCATCGGCGTCGCCTTGTGCTTGGCTATTTGAAGTCCTTAAGCCGGCCCGTACAGCGCATTTTGACGAGACAACGATGATCCCCTGGGCATTGATTTGGCCCGACTTCTCCGGTGCAAGGGGCTAGACAGCCTGCGCCGGCACCGAAGTGTAGCCGTTGAACAGCACGCCCGGCCGACGCACCGGCCGATCGTCGGTGAGTTGCCAGTTCGGGTGATTATGAAAGAGCGTTTTCAGCGCGATCTTGAGCTCAAGCTTGGCGAGGTGGATGCCCAGGCAGATGTGAATGCCCGTACCGAACGCGATATGCGGCAGCGCCGTCCGCGTGATGTCGAGGTCCTCGGGCGCGTCGAAGGCCGCCGGATCGCGGTTGCCGGCGGCAACCACCGGCACCACGGCTTCTCCTGCCTCGATCTCGATCCCGTTCAGTCTCGTGGCATGGGCGGCAATGCGGAAACCGGAATACTGAACCGGGGGTTCGAAACGCAACAGCTCCTCGACCGCCTGGCGCAAGAGTTCAGGGCGAGACGAAAGCAGGGCCTTCTGGGCGGGAAAACGGTTCAGGGCCAGCACGTGGCTGCCGAGTGAGTCGACGACGGTCTCCTGGCCGGCGAAATAGAAGATCACGCAGTTGGCGATGAGTGTGTCGCGGGTCCAGGCGCCGCGCGCCACCAGGTCTTCCATGATATCGATCAGGCACGGCGTGTCCGACGGCCGGCGCCGGCGGATGCCATCCTCGATCATCTCGATGATCCGGCCGCAGGCTTCGTCCACCTCGTCGCCAAGCGGATCGCGGCGCATGTCGAGCGCGTTGGTGAGCGGCGCGGTCAGGCGCTTGAGATGCCACGGATCGTCGATCGGCAGGCCAAGAACGCGCGACAGAGCGCCGACCGCAAACGGCACCGCAAGGTCCTGTGTGATATCGAAACGGCCCGCGCGCAGGCATTCGGCCATCAGATCGTCGGCAAAACCCTCCAGCCAGGCTTCAAGACGGTTGATGTTTCGGCGACTGAAGAACTCCGTCATGGGCCGTCGCAACGCTTCATGCCGCGGCGGGTCGTTCAGCAGGACCGATTTCGACAGCGTTTCCCAAACGGCGTGTTGGGTCAGCGTCTCGCGCACCTCGTCATAGTCGCCGGGCGGCGCCTGCAGCAGGGCGGGATGCTTCAGGGCGTTGTGGATCAGCTCGTTGGTGAAAACGTAAAGCGCCCGGTCCAGCTCCGGATAGGGCGGAAGCCCGTAGGCATGGCCGTCGCGCGACCGGTATGCTGCCATCACGGCATATCGGTCCTCCCGGCCGGCAATGGCGAACGGGTCGAACGCGGGGGCGTCGACACCGGTGGCGATTGAGACGTCAGCCATGGCCCGCGCCCAGATCCACGGCGAAGATCACGCGGAAGCCGCCGGACGCGACGTCTTCCGGAATGAAGTCCGGCGCCAGATGCAGAAACCTGCATCGCAGATAGCGCTTGTAGAAGCGCAGAACCGGGTCGGCCATCAGCGCCTCGTCCGTTGGCCTGATGCCGGTCTCCTGCCATCTGACGATGGTCGATCGAAAGTCGGGGTTGCGGGCGACACGATCAGGACCGGGTTCCGCGACCCCGTTGAACGAGGGACAGCGTCCATCGGCAACGAGGTATCGGGCGCCGGCGTCGCGCGAGGCCTCCAGCAGCCGGTCCAGGACCCGAAAAACGGTCGCGTGGCCTCGCCATTCCGGCCTTACGCAAAGGCTGTAGACGTAGGACGACATCACCGGCTCGGTACGCGGCAACGATGAAAACGACGCGAAGTCCGTCGGAAACGCGGTGCCCTTGAACGGCGATTGTGAGGTCAAGACGTAGCACGCCGCACAGGTCAGGGTGTTGTCGACCTCGGCGACGATGCAGTCATGTCCCTGACCCAGCCGGTGACGGATCTTGTCCTCCGACGCCTGCAGCGAACGCGGCCACGAGGCACGTTCAAGCGCGGCCAACGCGCCCATTTCGGACAGGCGAAGGTGGCGCACGAGCGGATCGGCGTGTCCCGGTTGCCGTGATCCGGCGCGCATGGGCTTAACTGCAGGCCTCTTGGTCACGGTCGCTGGATCCCAAACTCTGCCCGAGCCCCTAATGACACTGGCACTCGCTTCCACGGCCTAAGAGCCATGTCAATAGCACGAAACCTCAACAGCGGTGAACGGTCTCGACCCGCCGGGGCTGGGTGCGCGGTGTGCGAAGGGCCGAATACGCCGGCGTCGCAAGTTGGCATTGGAGGGCATGGCAATATCGGTTTCCCAATGGCCGTGACATTGGGTTTGTCGAAACATCCGTGCCGGCAACGTCACAAGATCGCGGACAACGCATGGTTTCGTTTGATCGTTTGCAAGTCTGTGGAACCTGAGAGACGGCGCCTGCGGACCAGGCAATGGAATTGACGCCTTAGCGACGCTGCTGCGGACAGGCACGAAACTCGGACAATGGAAGGTAGCGCTGACATGGACCGAACCAGGCCGTATGGTGGGGCATTGCTGGGCGCAACCCGCGCGGAGTGATCGGCCGTGATTTCAACCAATCTCGCCTGGCCAGGCTTCGTCAGAAACCACGATGCCAGCGGCATTGTCGATGCGCGCATCGAAACGGTTCGTCACGGGGAAGGGCGGATCGATCATGCGCTGACGCTGCGCGTGTCACGCAAGGCCGGGTCGGAACACACGCGGCAGATCGGGTTTGCGGTCGACGCCCCGTTCGAGGTTCCCGACCTGAAGACAGCGGACCCGTTCCTGATCGCCGCGCTCTTCCCGGCCATGGAGGTGGGCGGCACGTTACGGCTGCATGGCACGATCAGCCGGGTGCTGCTGCGCAACATATTGGACTATCAGGCCGCCTGGTTTCGGGCTGCGCCGAATCTGTTCCGGCCGTTCGAGTTGCAGGTCGACGCGATCAGCGACGAGGTGGAGCGCGATTTCGGGCCCAGGCCGAATGCGATTCTTGCGTTCAGTGGCGGCATGGATTCTCTCCTGGCCCTTCACCGAAACATCTCGGGCGACGCAGGAGAGGCCGCCTACGCCATAGGCGCGACCATGTTCCTCCCGGGCATGGCGCGTGAGGACCCAACCGCGGAAACCGACACGGCACTGGTTGCCGGCATGCGCGCGATGAGCGGCCGCCGAAATCTACCCATGGCGGTGGTCGACACCAACATTTCGGACATCGTCGGCAAGCAGTTCGTGACCCACGGGACGTGGCTGGCGTCATGCCTGTCCTTGTTCGGCGGACGGTTCGATGTCGGCCTGCTGGGGTCTTCGGTCGCCAGCTATTCGCACGGCTACGAGATTTATGGCAGCCACCCGCTGTTGGACCCGTTCCTGTCCGGCGGGCAGATGGAAATTCGCAATGACGAGGGCTTGTTCAAGCGGCCGGACAAGGCGTTCCTGCTGGCGAAGTATCCAGAAGCGCTGGCCGACCTGCGGACCTGTTTTCACTACTACGATAACGATCGCAACTGCTGCCGTTGCGAGAAGTGTATCCGAACCATGCTCTGCTTCATTGCGACGGGCAACGAGATCCCGCCGTCCTTTCCGGACGGGTTGGACTTGAACGATATCGGCATCGGCATGGGTCGCCGGTCGGGGCTTGAGTGGGCGCCGCTGCTTTTGAGTTCCGCCGAAGCGCACGGCGCAAGCGACCATCCCGCCATGCGCAGGCTGCGGCAACGCTATCGCCAAAAGCGGTTGAAAATCATCGCCAAGGATGGCTACAGGCGTGTGATCCGAGGGCAGAAACCCCATCGTTGGAGTGTTCTCGATCAGATGGAATGATCGACCATTGCTCCAGCCGCGGATCGTGTCCGATCATGCCCTGCGCGCGGTTCGCCGGGCCAGCCTGTCCAGCGGATCACGATGTCGGCCCTTCCGCCAGAGGCGCTTCAGGCGGCCGCGCCGTTTTCTTCCCTTGTGCCAGTCGAACGAGCTTTCGTAGCGGCCGCAGTCCAAGCATCCCGAATTGTGACCGCACGTCGTGGCCCAGCATTTCACGTTGCAGATCCATGACAGCGCGATGCGCTCCAGATGGAGGTCGACCGACCCCTTCAGCAGGATCACCTCGCCGGGAATGGCGGTGTCGCGAATGTGCGCGGCGGCCTCTTCGGGCGTACGGAACTCAACGAACCGGCCCTCGTCGCGGTCCTCCTGGCTGGCCTTGGACCGGTGCGCATGCTGGCCGACGAAGATGACCTGATCCGCGGCCTCGCGGGCCCATCGGTAGGCGTTGCGATATTTCTGGTCGCTGCCGGCGAAATCCGACATGTGCCCCAGCACGATACGTTTGCGGACGACGCAGGCCTGCTGCACGCTGTCAAAGGCCAGCTTGATCGAATGCCAGGGCGCCTTCGTTGTGTCGAGGATGAACGCGGGGCCATCGTCTGTGCTGATGACGCCGCACCGTTCCAGCAACGGCTCGAACGTTGCGACCCGTTCGGCAACCAGTTGAGCGGGCACGTCGAGGCTCAGCGCGGTTGCAACGGCGGCGAGCGTGGGCATCCAGAAATGGGTGCCGACAAATCTGGTTGTCAGGGCCAAGCCCTCGTCGGCCCACCTTACCGTGAATGACAGAAGCTCGGGAAAGCTGGCCGCTATGTCGGTCGCCCTGAACTCCGCCTCTTCGGATTGGCCGAACGTGACGATCCGCGCATCGGTCCGGTCCGCCATCGCCATGACGAGCGGGTCGTCTCGGTTGAGCAAGGCCATGCCGCCCGGACGCAAGGCGGCGACCAGTTCGGTTTTTTCCGCCGCCACGGCCTCCTTGGTGCGAAACTCCGACTTGTGCTCAAGCTCGACCATGGTCACGACGGCAATGTCGGGTCGAAGGGCCTGAGCCGCCGGCCTTATCGGCTGTTCGCCACCAATGCCAAGCTCCAGAACCACGTAATCGTTGTGCCGGGATCCGTGCACCAGGGTCTTGAGTGTGGCGCGCCGATCATTGAATTTGAGCTGTGTTTTGACGCGGCCATGGCCCGCCAATATGTGGGCAAGCAGGGCGACGGTCGTTGACTTGCCGGAACTTCCCGTCACGCCGACGAACGTCGCCTTGCTCTGCTCCCGCGCCTTGGGCGCCTTCTCGGCGAGTGCCTCGTCACGCGCCTTGCGCAGGCGCGCTTTGAGGGGGCGGAGGGAAGGGCGCGGTATGGTCGGCAAGACGCACGTGCCTCAACTTTGGTTGACGGATTGTTGTTGTATCAACCCCAAAGCGCCGCGTCGATTTGCCGGCCGGGCCTTCATCCCGTTTCGGCGCCATCGGTGGTTGCGCAGGAACGATCGTGAAGGGGCGGCTTGGCTGATACCCGAAGACAGCCTGCGGTCCGATTTCCGGGTGACCGCCAGCGGCACGGGCACCGAAGAGGATTGAACGGCCACGACGCCGGCGATTGGCGCCCAAGGTCGGATGCAAGGGCGACCAATACCGCGTTTTGGAGGCCGCAGGCGTTTCCGTGCCGCTATGAGCGCCGACAAGACCCAAGACCAGGCCCGACCCGGCGGACTGGGGCGACTACGTGATCGGAAAGCCGGATCGTGGCGCACGTGGCGCCTATGTCCGCGTCAAGCGTACGAGCCGAGTTCGGTACAAGGATCGGGAAACGATGGAAGAGAACAATCCCGGGCGCCGTGCCGGTTTCCTATCGGGCCAAAACGTTCTTCGGGACGCCGATACTGGCGTTGCGCTATGATGGCGGCTGCGAACCCTGGTACAAGCTCGATGCGCAGGGTCGGCGCAAGATCACCGGGTCTTCGGTGGTCGCGACGGGGCAGGGCTGCAGGATTACATTCGCGAACGACACAGACTTGCTCGATCTCGGCCGCCGAACGCACGTGGCGTTTGCGGACCTGCCTGTCCTGGGTATCGACATGGTTCGCGATATCGGCGATGGCAGGCTTTGGGTGCTTGAGGTCAATCCGGAAGGGGACACATGGAACTTTGGCTATCGCGGTGGCCACCGGCTGAAGAAGGCCGGAGGTCTGGACTTCTACCAGCAATTCGACGCCCTGGATCGGTGCGCCGAGGCCTTGACCGAGCTTTGTCGACGCGAGGCCGTATGAGGGTTCTTTCATCAAGGATGGGCGCCAAACATGTCGGATAGTGCGTCTTCGGCCGGTCCCGAGGGGGCGAGATCGCTCGCCGGCTGCCCGCTTGTGCTCTTCATCGTCTATCGAACGGCGGCGGACGCGGCCGCGCGCGGTTATGAGGACTGGCTGCGCGCGGTCGATAATCCCTTCTTCAACGCCATTCCCGGCATTCGGCACTACGCCAACTGGATCGTCGAAGGCACTGAGGCCGCGCCGCCGTTCAGCCATTTCGACTTTCTGGGGCTGGAACGGGCCGAGGATTTGGAACGTGTCTGGTTCAACCCCGAACTGGATGCCTTCCGCCGTGGCTGGGTCGCCAAATGGGGCTATGGGCCCGCACCAAAGGACATGCATCGTTTCACCTATGGCATGCGGACCGTGCGCGCGGATGCCACCGCCGATGCCGGCGAGGCTTGGCTTTACGGCGGTGTCGGCCCGTCACCGGACCAGCTTGGAACCGTATTCGAAACATCGTTCTCGCTGGCGAAGCACTTTGCAACCGACGGGCAGGGGCGGCCGGCGGACTGGCGGCTGCCGGCCGCCCAACGCAATCCGCTGGGCTGCGACTGGGTGGGGCTGGCCCCACGCAGGATGCCGGCCTTGGACAGCGGCGACGGGACCATCTTCGCCTATCCGGCCCGCTGCATCGCAAAACCCGGTTGACGTCGATTCCGCCGGGGGTTTCGGCGCCGGCCCGGTATCAGCTCGCAGCCGCCAGACCGTCGGCCATCATCCCCTCGCCGGCAACGGAGGCGGCCCAGCTGGGCTGGGTCGCGACATCCTTCGAGCCACAGCCTCGACAGCGCATGCGCGTGCCAACCTCGGCAACCGGCATGTCGGGCCCAAGCTGGCCGACAAGCTGACCGGCATCCACCATGGCCGCGTGGCCGCAGCGCTGGCAGAGGCAAAACACGGTCGCGCGCCGGTTGGATAGATCGCACAGCGACACCGTCGCTGTTTCCGCCGCATCGTCGACAAGAGCTTGACGCTTGAAGCCTGCCATTGCGCACCTCCATCGGTTCTCGAAATGGAACATAACAAGAACATTTGCCGAAGGCAATGGCCGATCAGAAGCGCAACTGGCCCTCGTAGGCATCTTCATACAGGCGTCGGCAAACTTCTTCCGTCAGCGCAATGGGATTACCGGCTGCGGTCGGGTCGACGATGGCCATAGAAGCCAGTTCCGCGAACCGATCCGGCTCGGCGCCGAGTTCGGCGATGGTGTTCGGGATCTTGAGCTCCTGCCGTAGCGCCAGTACCCAGTTCATGACACCGTCGAAGGAGCGATCGGAAAGCTGCAGATAGCCGGCCAGTCGCTCCATCTGGGCCGCGATGGCGCGCCGGTTGAAGGCCAGGACATAAGGCATGATCACCGCGTTGGTCAGGCCGTGATGGGTGTCGTAGACCGCGCCGATCGGGTGCGACAGGGCATGGATCGCGCCCAGACCTTGCTGGAACGCCGTCGCCCCCATCGATGCGGCGGCAAGCATGCCGGCCCGCGCCTCGATATCGGTGCCCTCGGCAACGGCCCGTGGCAGGTGCTCCTTGACCAGCCGAATGCCTTCGATCGCGATACCGTCGGCCATGGGGTGAAAGCCCGGCGCGCAATAGGCCTCCAGGCAATGGGCGAGGGCGTCCATGCCGGTCCAGGCGGTCAGCGACGGCGGCAGGCCGATGCACAGTTCGGGATCGCTGATGACGATCGACGGCATCATCTTGGGGTGAAAGATGACCTTCTTCACGCCGGTGCCCGGCTGGCTGATAACGCCGGCCCGCCCGACCTCGGACCCGGTGCCCGCCGTCGTCGGGACGGCGATGATCGGCAAGATCGCTTCGGCGTCGGCCCGGGTCCACCAGTCGCCGATATCCTCGAAGTCCCAGATTGGCCGCGTCTGGCCGGCCATGAAGGCGATCACCTTGCCGACATCCAGGGCCGAGCCACCGCCGAACGCGATCACCCCGTCATGGTCGCCGGCTTTCAAGGAAGCGATGCCGTCCTGCACATTCCGCTCGATCGGATTGCTCTTCAGGTCGGAGAAGACGGTTGTGTTCAGGCCAGCTTCACGGCACCGGCCCACGACCTCCAGAAACATCGGCAGTTCGGCGATGCCGGGATCGGTCACCAACAGCGGCCGAGCAATGGCGAGCGACCGGCAGGCGTCCACAAGCTCGCCAATCCGGCCAGGCCCAAAGCGAACCTCTGTCGGGTAGGACCAGGTGGCGGTCAGGCCTGCCCCGGTCATCTCAGTAACGCTCAAAGCCGTGTTGCAGTTCCCAATCGGTCACTTGTTGGTCGAACAAGGACTGTTCCCATACCGCCGCATGGACATAGTGATCGATCACGTCGTCCCCCATGGCCGCGCGCAACATGGAGGAACCATCCAGCAGCCGCGTGGCCTCGCGCAGTGTCTTGGGCACCTCCGGCAGGTTCGTGTCGTAATAGGCATCGCCGACATGCGGTTCGCCGAGATCGAGTTTCTGCTCGATGCCCGAAAGACCGGCCGCGAGCAGCGCCGCGAAGGCGAGATAGGGGTTCAGGTCCGCGCCGCCGATCCGGCATTCGATGCGGATCGCGTTGCTGTCCTCGCCGACCAGCCGGAAGCCGGCCGTGCGATTGTCCATGCTCCAAACCGCCCGTGTCGGCGCGAAGGTACCGACCTGAAAGCGCTTGTACGAGTTGATCGTCGGGGCGAGGAACCAGGCGATCTCGCGCGCGTGGGCCAGTTGGCCAGCCACGAAGTGCCGCATGAGGTCGGACATGCCGGCGGGCGCGTCGCGGTCCAGGAACAGCGGCTGCTCCCCGTCCGTGTCCCGCAGGCTTTGATGGATGTGCGCGGAACTGCCGGCCAGGTCGCGGTGCCATTTGGCCATGAACGAGATTGCCTTGCCCTGGGCGTGGGCGATCTCCTTACAGCCGTTTTTCAGGATCGCGTGCCGGTCGGCCATCTCCAGCGCGTCGGCGTAGCGCACATTGATCTCTTCCTGGCCGGGGCCCCATTCGCCCTTGGAGTTCTCCACCGCGATGCCGGCGCCTTCCAGGCCGTTGCGGATTGCCCGCATGACGCCTTCTTCCTTGCTGGTCTGGAAGATGTGGTAGTCCTCGATGTAGGCGCCGGCCGTGTCCAGGTCGCGATAGCCTTTGCGCCGCGCGGTGTCATAGCTGTCGTCGAACAGATAGAACTCAAGCTCCGACGCCATCATTGCGCGCATGCCCAGCGCATCCAGCCGCGCCAACTGCGCTTTCAAGACCGCGCGCGGCGAGTGCGGCACCGCCTCATGGCTGTGGTGGTCAAGCACGTCGCACAGGACCAGCGCCGTTCCCTCCAGCCAGGGGATGCGGCGCAAGGTGGCGAGATCGGGCTTCATGACGAAATCGCCGTAACCCTTTTCCCAGTTCGCCGCCTTGTAGCCGGGCACCGGTTCCATATCGATGTCGTTGGCCAGCAGATAGTCGCAGCCATGGGTTTCCGCATGGCCCGATGCGACGAAATAGGCGGCGGAAAACCGCTTGCCGATCAGGCGCCCCTGCATGTCGACGAAGCACACCAGCACGGTATCGATGGCGCCGGCCGCGACCTGCTGTTCGAGGTCGGTGACGGTCAGATTGCCAGGCACATCGCGGTCCCTTCGCTGGATTCGGGATGGGCTATTGAAGCGGACCGGGCGCTTGGAGGCCAGCGCGACGGTTCAGGCACTGCCCGCCCGGTGATCGACGGCAAATTCCTCTTCCGGCGACAGGATCATGCGGTGCCGGGCATAGACCGCGAAGTAGGCCAGCCCCGCCAGGAACCATATCGCGCAGCCATAGATGCCCGGCCGATAGTCCGGATTGATGAACAGGAAGACCAGCGTCACGGCCGCGATGACACCGGCCACGAAGGCCCCGGGCTTGCCCAGCGGGCTGACGTAAGGCCGCTCGACATTCGGCACGTTCTTCAGGCGGATATAGGCGATCATCTGCATGATGTAGGCGATCACGGCCCCGAAGACGGCCATATTCAACAGCACGGCCCCGACCGGAACATCGCCGAAGATGTCCCCGCCAAACTCCAGAATCAGGCACACGACATAGCCCAGCACGGCGCCCGCGATCAGGGCGACGTGCGGTGTCTTGCGCGTGCCATGGGTGATCGACAGCCATTTGGGGAAATACCCGGCCCGGCTGAGCGAATAGATGTTGCGGCCATAGGCATAGATGATGGTGTGGAACGATGCGACCAGCCCGGCGACCGCGACCAGGGCCAGCAAGGACGAGCCGATGCCGTCGCCAAAGATCGTCCGGAAGGCGAGGAACAAGGGATCGCTGGCCTGGCCGACGGCGTGCGCTCCGGGCGCGATGCCGGCATTCAGAAACAGTGTCAGGGCCGAAGCCACGATCAAGGTCAGAATGCCGTAGAGCAACCCCTTGGGCATATCACGCTTAGGGTCGTGGCTTTCTTCCGCCGCGAGCGGCAGTTGCTCGATCGCCAGATAGAACCAGATGGCGAAGGGCAGGGCCGCCATGACACCGTCGATGCCGAAAGGCAGGAACGGCCCGCCGCCCTCTGGCAGTTCCGACCCGTCGAAACCCATGTTCAACGCCCAGCGCTCGAAATCGAAATGCGGGATCGCGCCGATCCAGAAGACGGCCAGAATGGCCAGCGCCAGAAAGGTGATGAAGATGGTGAACCGGAACGTCGTGGCGACCCCGCGTACGTTCAGGCCGACGAAGATGGCATAGAAGATCGCCCACCAGGCCCAGTTGGGCAGGGTAACGCCAAACAGATCGTCGCTGATCGCGCCCATATAGCCGGCGATGCCGACAACAATGACGGCCGGCGTCAGCACATATTCCATGTTCTCCGCCAGGCCGGTGACAAAGCCCCCCCAAGGACCCATCGTTGTGCGGCCAAACGAATAGGCCCCGCCGGTGTGGGGCAGGGCCGGGCTCATCTCCGCGATCGAATAGCACATGCCGATATACATGATCGCGATGATCAGGGTGGCGATCGCCAGGCCGCCGAAGCCGCCGACGCTCAGGCCGAAATTCCAGCCGAAGAAGTCCCCTGAGATGACCGCGCCAACACCAAGCGCCCAAAGCGACCAGGCGCCGGCATGCCGCACCAGACCGCGCCGCTGGAAATAGTCGGCGCCGGTTTGTGCATAGGTGATACCGCCCTGGCGTTTCGGCATCGGCTGTGGGCTCCAGCGTTGGGCTAGCGGGCTGCTCCAGAAACGTAAGGCGGGCCCTGCTCGTGTAGTAGAAACGCCTTGTCGACCGACGTCGAGATCCAATCCGCCATCAGGTCGGCGAAGAAGGCGAGGCCGGCCGCCTCCATCAGGTGATCGTTGCGGATTTCGATCATCACGTTCAGCAGCCCCCGTGCGATGCCGTGGACCTTTAACGTATGGGTAACGCCGCGGTCGGGGCCGTAGGGCTCGTTGCGTTCGATATCCAGTCCTCTCGCCGGCCGGTGGTCGCCCAGCATCAGATCCGCCAGTCTCGTGTCCGTATCGTGAACGATACCGACATCGAGATGGCGTACCCGGCCTTTGAACACGGGCGTGAAGCTGTGGATCGTAACGATCGCCGTTCTGCGACCCTCGCGCATGCGCTGGTCGATGACCTTGCGCGTGCCGTCCCGGAAGGGGCCGTAGACCTCGTCGCGCCGGCTTCTTCGCTGGCCTTCGGTCAGATCGCGGTTGCCCGGTACCTCGATGAAGTCGACGGATGACGGCGTTTCGTCCGTGGCGCCCCAATCCCGGTTGCTATCGTAGACCAGACGCGAATACCGCTGCATGACCAGCGCGGCGTCCAGCCGCCGGGACAGCTCAATCGACAGTTCGCGGGCGCCGATGTCGGAAACGATATGGCTGTTGCGGTGTTCCTGTGCGAGCCCCAGCCAATCCAGCGAGGGTGGCATCTGGCGCCCGGCATGCTCGCAGACCAGCAAGATGTCCGACCGACCGGCCGGATTGGCGGATTCAAAGGGCGAGGGCTGACCGGCCAGCAGGCCGGCTGCACTCATGGCGATATCCCGCATCCCTGTTTCCTCCGCTCGTCCGTGTGTAAATGTTCAAAGATGGGGCGGTCTGTCAACATCCGTACAAAGCGGCGAATCATAACAAATCTCGCCAAGCGCGGCCGAACCGCTTAGTTTCGATGTCATTGACGTTGCGACCGTATTACCAACTCATGGCTCCATCGACCTCGAAAAACGCTGCCCAGACCATCGCCGAACGCATTCGAGAACGGTTCAGCAGCCTGACAAAGGCCGAGCGGCAGTTGGCGGACGCCTTGATGGCCAATTACCCCGTGGCGGGCCTGGTCAGCATCACCTCTCTGGCGCGGTCGGCGGGCGTTTCAACACCCACAGTGCTTAGAACGGCCAAGAAGCTTGGTTTTGCCGGCTTTCCGGCATTCAAGAGCGCGCTGCGCGCAGAACTGAAGGCCACCCTGTCCAATCCGATCTCAAAGCACGACAAGTGGGCCGTGAGCGCACCTGAAAGCCACATCCTGAACCGGTTCGCCGACGCTGTTCAGGAGAACCTTCGCCGGTCCGTCGCCCAGATCGACCCGAAGGCCTTTGACGATGCGGGCGCGATGCTTGCGGACCGGGATGCCGCGATCCATATCGCCGGCGGCCGGATCACCCACACCATGGCCGACTACCTGTTTACCCATTTTCAGGTCATCCGCGAAAACGTCTTTCTCTTGCAGACCTCCGCCAGCCTGTGGCCGCACAGCCTCTTGAACATGAAGCCGGGCGACGTTCTGGTGATCTTCGACATCAGGCGCTACGAGACCGATCTGATTGAGCTGGCCACGCTCGCCAACGAACGCGGCATCGACATCATCCTGTTCACCGACCAATGGATGTCGCCGATCGCGGCGGTCGCGAAGCATGCCTTCAACGTGAGGATCGAGGTGCCGTCGGCCTGGGATTCATCCGTCGCGACCCTGTTTCTCGTCGAGGCGATGATCGCGACGGTCGAAGAGGCCCTGTGGGCGGATGCCAGCGAGCGCATGCAACGGCTGGAAGCGATCTTCGACACGACGCGGCATTTGAAGAAGCGGTAGCGCGCGCAGGATCAAGCTTCGTACCTTGCCTTCATCATCGCGACGGATCGTTCAATCAACGTCTCCAGCACACCGGTGTCGATGTCTTCAAGCTTCTTGATGTACAGGCAACTCCTGCCGGTCGTGAACTTGCCAAGCCTTTGCATCAGCCTGTCGAACTCGGAAAAGCCTGGCATGATGTAGATCGTCAGCGCCTGTTTGCGCGGCGACAGGCCGGTCAGGAACCATTCGCCTTCCTTGCCGCTCTTGTAGCGATAGCGATAACTGCCGAAGCCGACCAGGCTGGACCCCCACATCTTCGGCTCTTCGCCGGTCAGCCGGCGCATCATCTCAAGGACGGTCGTCGCGTCTCGGCGGCGACGGTCCGATGTCACGCCTGCCAGATAGTCCTCGACGCTTGCGTCCGTCCGTTGGGTCTTGAGCGTCGACATGGTTGGTCTCCTCTCTTGTCTTCTGCCGCAGTCGCGCACGGAGCGTATCAAACTCACGGCGACGTTCACCGTTGTTTCCGGTGCCGGCCGGCGTAGGCCCCGCTATAGTCTCATCCGTCATGAGGCCAAAATCGTCGTTCCTAAAAGCCATTTCGCTTGCCCTGGCCACGATCGTGGTGCTGGGCACGGCGACAGGTCAGGATCTGGCCAACGTGCCGCTGCCGCTCGATCGGCCCATCGTCACGCAGATGCCGCAGGCCGAGGCCGCGCCGCCTTCATCGGCCGAGATCACGGCGGTGCCGCTGCCAAGCCGGCGGCCGCAACCGGGCGAAGAGCCCGTTACCTCGGCCGACCTGGTCGGCTGCGGCTATCCCCCGCCGGCGGGCACGCCGACACTGCGCGTTGGCGGCCGGCAGCGTTCCTTCATCGTGGCGGTACCGGCGGGCTACGATTCGGCGCGGCCCCATCGTCTGATCCTGGCCTTTCACGGCCGCACCAACTCCGCCGCCCAGGTCCAGCGCTATTACGGGCTGGAGGGGCAGGGCGATCGGCCGGCGATCCTGGTCTATCCGCGCGGTTTGCTGCAAAACTCCGGCCGCTTCGTGTGGTGGAATGGCGGCAGCGGAACCGCAGAAGATGATTTTGCGTTTTTCGATGCTTTGCTCGACTATCTGACCGCCAGCTATTGCGTGGATGAGAACCAGATTTTCGCCGTCGGCCATTCCATGGGCGGCAGCTTCGTCAACAGCCTGGCTTGCGCCCGAGGCGACGTACTGCGCGGCGTGGCGGTCGTCGGTGGTGGCCATGGCGGCGGACCGGGGTGCCGCGGCCGCGTCGCGGCGCTGGTCATGCATCATCCGGAGGACCGCCTTGTGCCGGTGGCGGCCGGCGAGGCCGCGCGCGAGGCGCGGCTGGCGCAAAACGGTCTGACGCATCTGACCCCCTGGCCGACGGCAACGCCCGCGGGCTACCAGTGTGAGCGCTATGGGGTCGGCGCCGTGGCGGAGCCTGTAATCTGGTGCCCGCACCCGTTCGACCGCACCCGCAGTGGCCGCTACTACCCGCACAACTGGCCGGCCGGGACGGGCGCCGCCATCGTCGACTTCTTCGACCGACTGCCCGCCGGATAGTCAGGCTTGCGGCGTCTTCGCCGGTCTCGTTTTGGTCGTGGCCAAGGCGCATGGGATGGACTAGACCATTAGCGTTAGGCCCAAGCAGCCGCGATCTGAAGACGGCGTGGGCCCGAGCATGCACCGGGGAGGTGGCTGGTTGAGGTCGCTGGAGTTGTTCGTTCATGGCGTCGATGCCATGAACGAGTGGGTGGGCCGAACCATTGCCTGGTTCACGCTGGGCACGGTGCTGGTCTGCTTTACCGTCGTGGTCCTGCGCTACGTTTTTGCCACCGGCATCATCTGGCTGCAGGAGGCCTATGTCTGGCTGCACGCCATGGCCTTCATGATCGGCGCCGGTTACACCTTCAAGCACGGTGTGCATGTCCGGGTCGACATCTTCTACGGCCAGCTCAGCGGCCGGCGAAAGGCCTGGATCGACATTCTGGGCACGATCATTTTCCTGGGCCCGTTCCTCTTCGTCGTCGCCTTCTTCAGCTATCAGTTCATTGTCTCGTCCTGGGCCATTCGGGAGACCTCCAGCCAGCCCGGTGGTATTGAACAGCTCTACCTGCTGAAGACGGTGATCTGGGTGTTCGTCTTCGTGGTCGGGCTCCAAGGCCTCGCCTTGATGGCACGCCGGACCCTCTATCTTCTGGGTCGCGAGGACTTCGCACCCGAAGGCGCCGACGCCTAGCGGCCGCCGCCATGGATCCGATCCTGATTGGCGAGATCCTCGCCGGCCTGATGTTCCTGGGTACGATTTTCGCGGTTCTGATCGGCTATCCGGTCGCCTTCACCCTCGCCGGAACGTCCCTGATCTTCGCCACCCTGGGCTATTTGCTCGGGGTCTTCGACTTCACGCGCTTCAACGCCATCGGCTCGCGCTATTTCGGCACCATGACCACCGAGGTCCTGGTCGCCGTGCCGCTGTTCGTCTTCATGGGCGTGATGCTGGAACGCTCGAAGATCGCCGAGGCTCTGCTGGAAACCATGGGCCAGCTTTTCGGCAGCCTGCGCGGCGGGTTGGGCATCTCCGTCGTCATCGTCGGCACCTTGCTGGCGGCCTCCACCGGCATCGTCGGCGCCACGGTGGTGACCATGGGCCTGCTAAGCCTGCCGGCGATGATGCGCGCGGGCTACGACCCCAAGCTGGCCTCCGGCGTGATCTGCGCCTCCGGCACCTTGGGCCAGATCATCCCGCCCTCGACCGTGCTGATCTTCATGGGCGACATCTTGCAGGGCGCCAACCAGGTCGCCCAGCAGGCCTTGGGCAATTTCGCGCCCGAGCCGCTGTCCGTGGGCCAGCTTTTCGCCGGCGCCATGCTGCCGGGGTTGATGCTGGTCCTGCTCTATGTCGGCTGGGTCGTGTTCAAGTCGATCACGCGGCCGGAATCCTGTCCCGCACTCGAGATGACCGCCGAGGAGAGGGACGGGCTGGCCGGCCGGGTGCTGATCGCCGTCATCCCGCCCATGCTGCTGATCATCGCGGTCTTGGGCTCGATCCTGGCGGGCATCGCGACGCCGACCGAATCCGCCTCCGTGGGCGCGGTCGGCGCCACCCTGCTGGCGATGGCCCGGCGCCAGTTCAGCTTGCGCATCCTGAACCAGGTGATGCAGTCGACCTTGAAGATCAGTTCGATGATCTTCGTGATCCTGCTCGGTGCTTCGGTCTTCGCGCTCGTATTCCGGGGGCTGCATGGCGAGGCGGTGGTGTTCCAGGTGCTGTCGGCCATGCCGGGCGGCCAGCTCGGCGCCGTGATCGCCGTCATGGGCCTGATGTTCTTCCTCGGCTTTTTCCTCGACACGTTCGAGATCATCTTCATCGTCGTGCCGATCACGGCGCCGGTGTTGATCCAGCTCGGCGTCGACCCGATCTGGCTGGGCGTCATCATCGGCGTGAACCTGCAGACGAGCTTCCTGACCCCGCCCTTCGGTTTCGCCCTGTTCTATCTGCGCGGCGTGGCGCAAAAGTTGGTCACGACCGCCCAGATCTATCGCGGCGTCATTCCCTTCGTCGGCCTTCAGATCGGCGCCATGGCGATCCTCTACATCGCGCCCCAGATCGCGACCTGGCTGCCGGACGTCATCTTCTCCCAGGATCTAAGCGCCGTCGACCGGCCGAGCCTTGACGAAATGCTGGATTCGGGCGGCGGTGCCGGCGAGGGCGGTTTCGACGACCTGTTCGGTCCATCCGACGGCGGGGCAGGGGGCAGTGACGGCGATACCGGCGGCGGCAACGGCCTCGACAATCTGTTCGATTAGCGGCCGACCTCGCCTCGTCCGGTCCGGCCCTACGCCGCCCAGCCGGAAGCCAAGACGCCCTGTCTGAAAACGACGCCGCTTACGCCACGCGGCCCCAACCCTAGGCCCGGCCGTTCAGCGCACCGCCCCACTGCATCAGCACGCTGCCGTAGGTATAGCCGGCGCCGAAGCTGGTCAGGATCAGCTTGTCGCCGTCCTTCACCCGGCCGGCCTGACGGGCCTGGTGCAGGGCGCTGGGGATGGTGGCCGAGGTCGTGTTGCCGTGATTTTCGATGTTGATGGCCACGCGTTCCAGGGGGATCTGCAGGCGCTGGGCGGCGCCGTTGATGATGCGCACATTGGCCTGATGGGGCACCACGAGGTCGATATCCTCCGGCGTCAGGTCATTGCGGTTCAAGACCGCGCGGCAGGCATCGGCCATGCCCTCGATGGCGTGCTTGAAGACCTCGCCGCCATTTTGGTGCACATAATGCTGACGGGCTGCGACGGTCGCCGCGCTGGTCGGCAGCTTCGAGCCGCCGGCGGGCATGATCAGATCGTCACCGCCCTGGCCATTGATTCGGTGATAACTGTCCAGCACGCCGTAGCCCGGCTCCACCCGGCCGAGGATCGCCACGCCGGCGCCGTCGCCGAACAGCACGCAGGTCGCCCGGTCGGTCTTGTCGATGATCGTCGACATGACATCGACGCCGACGACCGCGACATAGCGCATCGCCGGGTCGGACATCAGGCCGGCACCGACCGTGACGCCATAGATGAAGCCCGAACACGCCGCTGACAGGTCGAAGCCGTAACAGTTCGCCGCGCCGATCTTCTGCTGAATACGGCAGGCGGTGGCCGGGAACATGGTGTCCGGCGTCACGGTGGTGACGATGATGGCGTCCAGATCGTCCGGCGTCAGCCCGGCCTCGTCCAAGGCCGCCATTAAGGCCGGCACGGCGAGATCGGACGCGCCCGTGCCTTCCTCGACCCAATAGCGCTGGCGGATACCGGTGCGCTGGACAATCCAGTCGTCGGTCGTGTCGACGATGGCCTCCAGGTCGTGATTGGTCACCAGGCGCTCGCCGAAATTCTGGCCGGTGGCGAGGATGCCGACGGGTACGGTCATGGAAGCGCAGGCCGTTCGTTGTTACGGATGTCCGTCGTGTGTGGCATGGCAGGTCATTGGTTGAGAAGCGGGTAGGGCGGTCGCATCCACAGGCGACGATACGACCCTGATCTTAACTTAGCCCATCCGTAAACAGAATTGCCTCATTTTTAAGGCGAATGCCAGGGTCGCCCGCCGCGCAGGTCCGAAAACTGGTCAGCGCGGGGTCAAAAGAAAAGGGCCCGCCGAGGAGGCGGGCCCAGTTGTGTCGAGTTCTGGCGTTTGGCTTACGGGAGGTTGTCGAAGCCGGAGCCTCCGGCCGTCGCCCCTTCGCCATCTGCACCGGCTGAGCCCGTGTCACCGGTCGCGCCGTCGCCGCCATCGACGCCGTTACCGCCGGCCGCGCCTGGCGAGCCCTGGGCGCCCGGCGGGTTGGGTAGGGCCGGTTGCCCGGCCTGCCCATTCGGGAAGCCGCCGGCGCCAACGCCACCCGGTCCGGCACCGGCACCACCGTCAACCGGTGTCGAGCCGCCGCCGCCGAAGGCCGTGCCGCCGGAGCCACCGACCGCGACACCCTCGCCGCCGGAACCGCCGGTGAACGCCGCTGCCGTCGCCTCGGCATCGATATCGGCACCGCCGAAGTTGCCGCCGCCATCGGTGATGATGCCGGCCGACTGTTCGAAGATGCCGAACGCGTTGGCCTCGGAGTTGGCAACCCCGGATGCGCCGCCGGTACCCCCGCTGGAGGAAGCACCGCCTTCGCCACCGTCGTCGCCAGCGCCGCCATTGGCGCCCGCACCGCCGTTGCCGCCTGCGCCGCCGGCGCCGGCGTTGCCGCCGTCCGCGCCGTCACTGTTGCCACCGGAGACGTTGCCCGGCAGTCCGTTGACGCCGTCGGTGCCGGACGCACCACCGGCCACGTCATAGGGCTGGAAGCCGCCAAGGACACCTTCGCCGCCTTGGCCTTCCGTGCCGGCGGCGGCCGTGCCACCGGAGTCGCCACCCACGCCGCCTTCGCCGCTATTGCCGCCCTCGCCGGTCTGGGACAGGCCGCCGCCGGTGCCGCCGGCACCGCCGCCGCCACCTTCGCCGCCCGTGGCGCCGCTCGGACCAGGTGCACCCGAGTCACCACCCTCACCAGCGATGGCTTCGACAGTGCCGGTACCGACGTCGTCGTTGATGGTCTCGGTGGCCGTACCGCCCGTGCCCGGCGAGCCCGTGGCACCGGTGGCTCCCGACGCGCCCGGTGACCCGCCACCGCCGGCGCCGCCATCGGCAGCGGTGGAGCCGTCGCCGCCGTCCACGCCGTCGGTGATCGTATCCGCGCCGTCAGCGCCGGTGTCACCCGGCCCGGCAGTATCGCCATCGCCGCCACCGCCGGCGCCACGGAACAGAATTCGATCACTGTCCCCTGTGCCGCTGTCGCCGCCCAGGCCGGCCATGCCGCCGAGCCCGGCCGAACCGCCGAGCGCGCCGTCACCGCCGTCACCGCCGGTTCCGCCGGACGCACCATCGCCGCCTTCGCCGGCCTGACCGGCTGTGCCGCCATAGGCCATACCGCCGGAACCGCCCTCGGCCCCGAGACCGCCGTCGCCGCCAACACCGGCCACGACCACGGACTCAGCCTCCATGTCGAAGAACTCGCTGTTGGACACTTCGACATCGGACGTTCCGGTCAGGGCCACAACGCCGCCGGCAATCGCCTGGCCGTCGGCGGACCCGCCGGCGCCGCCGGCACCGGCCGTGCCCGCATCGCCGCCATCGCCCGCGCGACCACCTTCACCGCCGCCACCGGCGCCGCCGCCGTCACCGCCGCGGCCGCCGTCACCGGCAACCGCGCCGTTGCCGGCACGACCGGCGCTGGAGCCGTTGCCACCGGTGCCGCCATTGGCGCCGTCGCCGGCGTCGCCACCGTCGCCGCCGATGCCTGCCGCGCCGCCAAGCGCCGCATCGCCACCGTTGCCGCCATTGCCGCCAGCCCCGGCCGTGCCGCCATTGCCGCCATTGCCGGCATTGCCGCCGTCGCCGCCGTTACCGGCTGCGGCACCCAGACCGCCCCGGCCGCCGTCACCGGCGTCACCGCCGGTACCGCCGTTGCCGCCATTGCCGCCCGTGCCGCCGCTGCCGCCTTGGGCGAAGGCACCGCCGGCGCCAACAAACGGGCCGACGGTGGCCGTTGCGCCGCCGCCGTCACCACCGTTGCCGGCCGCGCCACCGGCGCCACCGGAGCCGCCGACACCGCCGGAACCGCCGGAACCGCCGGCGCCGGCGTTACCACCGGTGCCGCCATTGCCCGCGGTCGCACCGGCATCGCCGCCATTGCCGGCATTGCCGCTGGCGGCGGCATTGCCGCCCGATCCGCCGGCCCCGGCCGCACCGTGGCCGCCATTGCCGCCGGCCGTGCCGCCGTCGCCGCCGTTACCGCCGGCGCCACCCATGCCACCGCTGGCCCCGGCACCGGCATCGCCGCCCAGGCCGCCATTGCCGCCGATCCCGGCATCGCCGCCGTCACCGCCATTGCCGCCGGTACCGCCGAAGGCATTGCCGCCGAAGCTGCCGTTGCCGGCATTGCCGCCGTTACCGCCGTCGCGGCCAACCACCTCTGTATAGGCGCCGACATCGAAGACAGCGATCTGATCGACTTCGACGTCGCTGGAGCCGCCGGTGACCAGAACGCCGGCCGCGATGCTGCTGCCCGTTGCCGAGCCGCCGTCGCCGCCATTGCCGCCGTCACCGCCCGTGCCGCCGTTACCGCCGTCACCGCCGGCGCCACCCTGGCCACCCAGGCCGCCAACGCCACCGGCGCCGCCGTCGCCGCCGAGACCACCGGCGCCGGCATTGCCTGCCGACCCGGCGTCACCGCCGGCGCCGCCACGGCCGCCGTCACCGGCCGTGCCACCGGCGCCGCCGCCACCACCGGCGCCACCGACACCGGCATCGCCGCCGCGGCCACCATTGCCGCCTTCGCCGCCATCGGCCCCTTCACCGCCATTGCCGCCGTCGCCGCCAAAGCCGCCGTCGCCGCCCTGGCCGCCTTCGCCGCCTTGGCCGCCGACGCCGCCCTGGCCGCCTTCGCCGCCTTGACCACCATTGCCGCCAACGCCGCCATTGGCGGGCAAGACAAGCGGAACCGTCGTCTCTTCGCCGATGTCAACATCACCGATGCCACCGGCGCCGGCTCCACCTGCGACCACACTGGTTCCGACGCTATCTGCAGCAACAGTGGCCTCAGCATCGCCACCATCGCCGCCATCGCCGCCGGCGCCACCCGTGCCGCCGGAGCCGCCGGCACCGCCGGTGCCGCCAGTGCCGCCGACACCGCCGGCTCCGCCAGTGCCGCCATCGGCTCCGATACCGCCGTTGCCGCCGTCGCCGGCATTGCCGCCGATGCCGCCATTGCCACCGGACCCACCGGTACCGGCATTGCCGCCGGTGCCGCCAGTGCCGCCGTCACCGGCATTGCCGCCGTCACCGCCGGCCCCGCCAACAGCGCCGGCGCCGGCCGCGCCGCCGTTACCGCCATCGCCACCGATGCCGCCGATGCCGCCATTGCCGCCGGCACCGCCGTTACCGGCGGCACCGCCATAGGCGGCGCCGCCATTGCCGGCGTCACCGGCGTCGCCGGCGTCCCTGCCAAGGCCGGCGATCGCCAAGCTCTCGGCCACGATGCCGGACATCTCGCCACCGACAATTTCGACATCGAACGTGCCGGCATCGATGGACATGCCGGCCGCGGTCGCGCTTGCCGAGGCATCGCCGCCGGCACCACCGTCGCCACCGTCGCCGCCGTCGCCACCGGCACCGCCAAAGCCGCCGCGGCCGCCGACACCGCCGGCGCCACCGACACCGCCGACACCGCCGTCTTCGGCGTTGCCGCCATCGCCTCCGTCAGCGCCATCGCCGCCATTGCCACCGGCACCGCCAGCGCCGCCGTTACCTGCGGCACCGCCATCCTCGCCGGCGCCACCGGCACCGCCGGCACCGCCGGCGCTGGCATCGCCGCCGTCGCCGCCGTTTCCGCCGTCACTGGCGTCACCGCCATTGCCGCCATTGCCGCCGTCGGCGCCTCTGCCGCCATCGCCGCCTTCACCGCCTCGGCCGCCGTTGCCGCCCGGCCCGCCATTGCCGCCGGTTCCTAGGGCATCGCCGCCGTCGCCGCCCTGGCCACCGAGCGCGACCGCGCCGCCAGCAAGCAGGAAACCAGGTCCGACGTTCGCCGTTGCGGTTCCGCCGTCACCGCCGGCGCCGCCGGAGCCGCCGGCGCCACCGGCACCGCCGTCACCGCCGGTGCTGCCGACGCCGCCCATGCCGCCTTCGCCGCCCTGGCCACCGATTTGACCATCGGCCCCCGTGCCGCCACTGCCGCCGTCGCCACCGGCACCGCCAGCGCCGCCGACACCGCCCGTGCCGCCTTGGCCGCCGTCGCCGCCGGTGCCACCGTCGCCGGCATTGCCGCCGTCGCCGCCGGCCTGGCCGGTGGCGCCGATGCCACCGCTGCCGCCATTGCCGCCGTCGCCGCCGGCGCCGCCGACGCCGCCGCTGCCGCCTTCACCGGCCAACTCGCCGGCCGCGCCGCCAAAGGCATCGCCGCCATTACCGCCCTGGCCACCGAAGTTGCCGAGCCCGGCGTCGCCGCCATAGGCCGCGGCTACGGCGCGCACATTCTCAACGACCAGATCGGTCGCTTCGATGTTGTTCGACATCGCGACGTGGACGCCATAGGCCTCCGCGGTGGCGGTGGCCAGGCCACCGTCGCCGCCGCCGCTGCCGTCACCGCCGCTGCTGGCGTCGCCACCGACGCCGCCTTCGCCGCCGTTACCGGAGATACCGCCGGCGCCGCCAGTGCTGCCGGCCGTGCCCGTGCCGCCGGGATCACCCGCGACGCCCGGGCCACCGGGCGTGCCAGCGGTGCCGCCGGCGCCGTCCGTGCCGGCCGTGGCACCGGAACCTGGCGCACCAGCGCTGCCGTCGGCCACTTCTGGGCCATCATCGCCGGGAGGCCCGTTGTCCACAGGCATACCGTTTGAACCATCGCTGCCGTTGTCAGGATCCGGCGAGTTGCCGTTCGTCGCCTTGGTCGGCACGTCATTGGGGGGGACGCTATTGCCTGGCCCACCATTGTCGCCGTCGCCTTCGACGTTATCGCCGTCGCTGCCGTTACCAGGGAACAGGTCGAGATCCAAACCAGATTCACCGGACACAGAGGCCGAGCCGTCGTTGCCGTCGTCGCCATCCTCGCCGAACTCACCGGCGGTGCCGTCACCGCCGATCATCCCGGTTCCGCCGAAGCCGGTCTGACCAGTTCTGCCTTGGCCGCCTTCCGCACCGGGGTCACCGGCCACGCCGGGGTCGCCATCTTCGCCCTCGTCGCCGTCCAGGACAGCACCGCCTTGCCCGTCGATACCGTCCGCGCCCGCGCTGCCACCGCCGCCGGAGCCGCCGTCGCCCGCCGTCAGGCCGTTCTTGGCGTCGGGTACAGCTTCACCGCCGGTCGCACCGCTGGCACCGTCTGCGCGATCGTCGCCATCGGCACCGGCCGAACCGCCTTCGCCGGCCTTACCGTCGAAACCGGCGCCACCGATGGCGGAGCCGCCGTCCGCGCCATTGCCGCCGAAGCCGCCTTCGCCGCCAGTGCCGCCCCAGGCAAAGGCGCCGGCCTTAATGTCATGGACGTAGACGTCGTCCAGGAAGATCTGCTCCGCCCCGACGATCTTGATGCCGGCCGCGTAGGCATCGGCGATGGCCTCTTCACCGTTGAACGCAATGCCGCCGCCCGTGGGTCCCGTGGCAGGACCGCCGTCGCCGCCGGCGTCGCCGTTTTCGCCGAAGACTTCACCGTCGTCGCCATCCGCGGCCGTTCCTCCGGTGCCACCGGTTCCGTTGTTGGCGCTGTCCCCGTCGAACCCTTCAACCTCGTCAACGTCAGCCATGTAGCTGACCTCGATGCCTTCGAAGCGGTTGTTGAAGGTGCCTTCAGGTACCAGAATGCCGATCTGGCCCAGGGTTACGCCGACGCCGATGATCTCGACGTCGTCATCTGTCGTGATCAGCGTGTTGCCGCCGACCGGAATGAAATCCCAGGGCTCGATCTCTTCTGGGCCCTCGATTTCCTCAAGCGCAGCAACTTCGACGAGACCGTTGTCATCGCCATTGTCCTCGACCACCTCGATAGCCGGGCCGTTGATCGTCGCGCGGCCATCGATGCCGTTGGAGATCACACTTGGGTCGTCGGTCGGAGTGTAGACGCCGAAATTGCCGGTCGTCGCGCCAAGCAGGCCGATCGAGCTTTCGGCGTTCAGCAGGATCTGGCCGTCGGTCAGCGAGAAACCTTCGGTCTGTAAGCCGTCCTCACCCGGTCCCGGATCGAAGCCGGCCTTGGTCACGCCCAGCGAATCCTGGACGACGATGATGGTCGGCTGGTCGCCGCCCGCGTCCTGCGACCGGTCCACTGCATCGTCGATCGTGGTCGGGTTGCCCTCGGCACCCGTGTTTCCGCCTCCTGCGGTGTCCCCAGCGGAATCCGCAAACCAGACGCTGTCGATGATGCGGTCTTCGAGCAGCGGTTCGGAGTTGAAGGGGCTGTAGACGTCCTCGATGATCGTGCGCGGGCCAATCTCGCGCTCGTTGAACTGCATCGGCCGGCGATTGAGCGGGTCACGCAGCCGTTCGCGCATCGGCGTGACCGGCGGGCCCTCGGCGCCGCCCAGCGGGATCGCCAGGCCGGCCCTCAGATTGCCGCCCCAATCGTCCTGATTGTCGTACTGACCATAGGCGTCGACGAACAGATACGTTCCCGACGGCACGCCGCCCAGGCCGTAATAGCGCAGCTCCGCGCCCAGCGTGCCGCCATAGACATCGTCATAGTCCACGTTCGGCAGGGGAATACCGAACTGATCGAACTGGGTTTCCTCGTCCGCGGCGAAGTAATAGTAGCCGCCGGCGGCAAGGCGCAGGTCGAGATCGATCGATGATGCCGCATCGAACTGGTAGATGTGGTAGCCGACCTCGCCGTAGAAGCCGGACTGGGCGTTCTCGAAGGCGAGACCCGCGAGATCGGTCTCCATCCAGATGTCGTTGACCTCGACGATGATCTCGCCCGGGCCCAGGATGCGGTCCCCGGCCGTCTGCTGCTCGTCGCCGTCGACATATTCGAAGTTGATGTTCGCGTCCCAGTTGCCGGAGAAGATCTCGGCCCCAACCGTGCCGCGCAATGCGTTGGCGTTGTTCTCGCTCTCGCCGTAGCCGATGGAGAGGTTTACGCCGAAGCCGAGATCCGGGCTGTTCAGCCAACGATGGCCGACACCGACATCCAAGAAGCCGTCGCCATCGACCAGGGCCTGTCCGCCCGCAAAACCGAAGGTAACGCTGTCGGCATCCTGGGCGAACGGGATCCAGATCTCCGCACCGGCACCGGCGTTTTCGAAGTCGGTTGCCCCAAAGCCGCTGCCCCATGGCTCGAAGTCCTGGGCCTTCGCCTCGTCGGTCAAGACCAACGCAGCCGCCGACACACCGGTCAGCAGGCTCGCGGCACAGTGGCGCAAGCCAAAACGATTACGTGCATCAGCGGAAGTAGCTGTCGTGGAAGAACGGAACGGCGCATTAGAAGTCAGCATTGTCGAGTCCCCTCAGCAGCGGCAAGGCACATGCCTCCCGCAGGTAAAGATGCCGGAATAAGACACAGACATGAATGAGAGTGCAAGCGGATTGCTTGTCCTGGATTTGCCACCTTTCAACCAGCAGGAGCCGCGTTATCTCTTGATCGCCAATCTCAACACTTTGAAAAATAAAGATAATTATGCCGATGCCACGATTTCGACCCGAAATTGACCCAGTCCGGCCGTTGATAGCGTCCGCATCGTTGATTGCCGGCTGTTGCGGAATGGCAACACTTGGCGTTGTGGGAATCGCCCCAAAGGCGCACATCTTGCTGCAACCATAGGGCGAGCGCCGACAAAAAAGGGCCTGCCACATGGCAGGCCCTTCTTCTGAGCAACGTGATTCGCCCGGTCAGCCGCTCGTAATCTCGTAGGCGAACGGCAGCAGGCGCGAGTTCAGATAAGCCTGGGTGCCGATGCGCGACCACGGGACCGCGTCGCGACGGAACTGGAAATAGCTCTCGATGATCCGCCGCGTGATGTCGTCGCCGTCCTCATAGACCTCGTTCAAGACCTCGTTCGACGCCTCGCCGCAGGCCAGTTGCACATCCTCGGGCAGCGGGTTCAACTGCACGCCGTGTTCGGTGACCAGCGTTCTTAGTGCCGGGCCGGAGTAGGCATTGTACTCCGCCGTCATGTTGCTGTTAGACGCTTCCGCCGCCACGCGCAGCAGCTGCTGCAAGTCACCGGGCAGTGAATCATATTCCTCGCGGTTGACCGTCATCTGCAAGGCCGAGCCGGGCTCGTGATAGCCGGGGAAATAGTAGTAAGGGCAAACCTGATAGAGCCCGAAGGAAAGGTCGTTGTAGGGTCCGACCCATTCCGCGCCGTCGATCGTGCCGGCCTGCAGCGCCGGGAAGATCTCACCACCCGGCAGCACCACCACCGTGACGCCCAGCTTGCCGAGCACGCGGCCCTGGTTGCCGGGTGCGCGGAAGCGCAGGCCGTCGAGATCGGCCACACTGTTGATCGGCTCGCGCAACCAGCCAAAGGTCTGCACGCCGGTATTGCCGGCCAGGAAGCCGCGCAGGTTGAACGGCTCATAAAGCTCGTCCCACAGTTCCTGCCCACCGCCATAGGTGACCCAGGCGGTGATCTCGTCCGAGGTGAAACCGTAGGGGAAGGCGGTGTAGAACGCTGCGCCCTCGGTCTTGCCGATGTGATAGTACGAGGCGTCATGGCCGAGCTGGGCGGTGCCGTCCGACACCGCGTCCCAAACTTGCAAGGCCGGCACCAGTTCGCCAGCGGCGAACACCTCGACGGTGATCCGGCCCTCCGACATCGTGGTGATACGCTCGGCCAGCCGTTCGGCGCCGGTGCCGACGCCCGGCAGGCCTCGCGGCCAGCTTGTGACCATGCGCCATTCGCGGCGCTCTTGCGCGATCGCCGGTGCCGGCAAGCTGGACGCGGCCGTCGCCGCGACGCCGGCACCGCCAAGTGCAGCACCCTTCATGAAGGATCTGCGATTCGTTGCCATATTGGCCTCCCTGTTTCCCTTTGGGGCACCTACTCGGCGCCAAATTGGGTTGGGTTATCGGGGCTGAGCGCCCCTGTCCGGCACGCCGCTGAACAGCACCCCGTTTGAAGGCGCCACTTTACTGGGGCATCGCTAAAACGCAACGCGACGCACGCCCCGGGAAGGGCCTATGGGCTGCGGTCGACGGTCGCGGTCGGCTGCTGTGCGTCGATCCGCCGCCATCCGCCGGGGGTCAGCCGCTCCAGGGGGCGAAAGCGCGTCTTGTAGTCCATCTTGGGGCTGCCATTGATCCAGTAGCCGAGATAGACGTGGCGCCGATCCTCGATGCGCGCCAAGCGGACAAGATCGAGAATCAGAAGCGTGCCGAGCGATCGCCGCTCGTGACCCGGCGCGAAGTAGCTGTAGACGGCGCTGAAGCCGGTTTCCAGGCGGTCGGCGAGGATCGCGCCGATCAGCACGCCGTCCGCGTCGCGCAGATTGAACAGATGTGCCGTGGCCGCGCCTTCCTCGATCATCGCGGCGAAATCGTTGGCGGTCATGCGCGACATGTCGCTGTCGCTGTGGCGCGACATCTGATAGCGCGAGAACAGGTCGAACTGCTCGGCCGTCGCTACGGCCTTGCTTTCCGAAAGCCTCAGATCGGCATTCCTCGCCACGATCCGCCGCATCGATCGGGACCAGAGAAAGTCGCTAACCGGAATCCGCACCGGCACGCACGCCGTGCACCCGGGACAGACAGGCCGATACACGATGTCGTGGCTGCGCCGAAAGCCGGAGCCGCAGAGCTGGTCGCGAAGCTTTGTGAGGTCGCCGTCCGGCAATCGCGTGAACAGCTTGCGCTCGATCCGGCCGGGCAGGTACGGGCAGGGTGTGGGGCCGGACCGGAAGAAATGGTACAGTTTGGTCTCGCCGCTGTTGATGACCGACATGATCTGGCTCAGGCCTCGACTGTCGCAACTTCGGGCGTCGGCACGTAGTCGTGGCCGAAAAAGGCCGCGCCGAGATCGCTGGTCAGCGCGATCAACTGAGTTTGAAGCGCGTCGAGGAACTCATGCAGGCCTTTGGCGACGATCCGCTCGATCGTGCGGGTGGAGAGAATTGCCTGGATCTCGTCCAGCCGCTCCATCGCCCCATTACCGGCGCGCAGAGCGTAATGCGATTTCAACTCGGTCATCAGGTCTGCGATCTGGTTGATGCAGCCGCAGATCGAGCGGGGAAAGGCATCGTCGAAGATCAGGAAACCGGCGGCATCGTTAGGGTTCAGCCCCCTGGCATGGACGCGCCGAAAAGCGTGATACCCGGCCGCCGAGCGCAGCAAGGTGTTCCATTGGCTGATGTCCAAAGGTGAGCCGATATCATCGATCGAGGGCAAAAGCGTGTGATACTTGATGTCCAAGAGCCGGCTGGTCTGGTCCGCCCGCTCCAGACACCGGCCGATCTGATAGAAGTACCAGCCCTGGTCGCGATAGAAGGTGCCCTCCACGATGCCCGTGTGAACCTGGCAGGACTCCTTGATCGCCGTGCACAGACGGCTCAGCTTCGGCGTCGTGATGTCGGCTGCCGTCAGGGTCAGCATGCGATTGTAGAAGACGTTGAGCTGCACCCACATTTCCGTGCTGATCAGCGGTCGCAAGGTGCGCGCGTTCTCGCGCGCCATGCGCACTGTCGACCTGATCGAGCTCGGGTTGTCCGTGTCCAACAGATAGAAGTGCAGGACGTTCTCCGCGTCGGTCCGACCGACGCCATGGCGATCGGTGAAGCGCTGGCCGTCAGCATTCAGTTGGATCAGCGCTGCCCAGCTCGATGTGCCGCGCGAATCCCTTGCAAAGGTCTCGTTCACGTCGATAAGCCTGGCCAGGTTCTCCGCGCGTTCGATGTAGCGCGCCATCCAGAACGCCGCCTCGGCGTAGCGGGACAGAAGGGCAAGGCGACTGGTCATGACCCCTCCAGCACCCAGCTGTCCTTAGACCCACCCCCTTGGGAGGAGTTGACGATCAGCGAGCCCTTGCGCAGGGCGACCCGGGTCAGGCCGCCGGGCAGTACCCAGCTTGACTGACCGGTAATACAGAACGGGCGGAGGTCGACATGCCGGGGCTCGATGCCGTCATCGGTCAGTGTCGGGCTCACCGACAGAGGCACAAGTGGCTGGCTGATGTAGTTCGAGGGGTCCGCCAGCAGCGAGGCGCGGCAGGCGTCCAACTGCTCTTCCGTCGCCTTGGGGCCGATCACGATGCCATAGCCGCCGGCTTCCCCGACCGGTTTGACCACCAGCTCGTCCAGATGGTCGAGCGTGTATTGCAGGCCGTCGCGCTCGCGGCAGATATGGGTCGGCACGCTTTCCAGGATCGGGTCCTGGTCGAGGTAGTATTTGATCAGCCGCGGCATGTAGGCGTAGATCGCCTTGTCGTCGGCGACGCCGGTGCCGACGGCGTTGGCCAGGGCCACGTTGCCCTTGGCATAGGCACGCATGATGCCGGGGACGCCCAGCAGGCTTTCCGGATTGAACGCCTCGGGGTCGAGAAAGTCGTCGCCGAGGCGCCGGTAGATCGAATGCACCGGTGAGAGCCCGGTGATGGTCTTCATGTAGACCTTGTCGTCCTCGACCACGAGGTCGGAGCCCTCGACGAGCGGCACGCCCATTTCGCGGGCCAGGAAGACATGCTCGAAATAGGCCGAGTTGTAGGTTCCGGGCGAGAGCAGCACGACTTGCGGATAGAGGACGCCTTCAGGCGCCATTTCGCACAGGGCCTCGTGCAGCTTGCGGCCATAGTCGGTCACAGACTTGACGCCGATATCCGACATCAGGTCGGGGAAGGCCCGCTGCATCAGGTGCCGGTTTTCCACCACGTAGGATACGCCGGACGGGACGCGGCAATTGTCTTCCAGCACGCGAAAGGTGCCTTCCGCATCGCGCACCAGGTCAATGCCGAGAATGTTGACGTAGCTGTCATACTTGACCGCCAGGCCCTTCATGGCCGGCACGTAGTTCTCGTTGCCCAAGACCAGGTCTTCAGGAACGATTCCATCCTTGAACAGATGCTGGTCGTGATAGATGTCGTGCAGGAACTGGTTGAGCGCGGTCACGCGCTGAACGGTGCCGTCGTGAAGATGACGCCACTCGTCCGGCGTGATGATGCGCGGGATGACGTCGAACGGCAGGATACGATCGACCGCCTGGTTTTCGGCATAGATCAGGAACGTGATGCCGAGATTGAACAGCTCGTTTTCAGCGTCTTGAGATCGCTCATGCAGGGTGTCCAGGCCCATCTCGCACAAGCGCCGTCTGATCAGGCCGGTCAGCGACCCCCCGGTTCCGTCGGCGGGGCGGACCAGTTCATCGAAAAACCGGTCCGCATCGTAGTCGGCAAAGAGGTCAACGGCGTGGTCTGTCGTTCCTGTCAATCCCGTCTCCTGCCGGGCGCCGCCAGTTTGAGGGCATTGGCGGCGCTTCGACAAACATCAAACCCGATTGACCCACCGACCTCAAGCCCTCAAGGCGCCTCGCGACCGACACGGCCGCTTGCAAGCCCTTGTGGCATGGGCGCGGGGATCACGTGGCGAGGGTTCCGTGCATGAAGAAGAAGCCCGACGTCCTGCGGCCGGTCGATGACGAGGCGCGGCGGGTTGCGAAAACCCTGGTGCGCACCGCCCGGTTCGGCGCCCTGGCGACGCTTGAGCCGGAAACGGGCGTGCCGATTGCCAGCCGCGTCGCCGTGGCGCCGGATGTTGCCGGGCTGCCGGTGATCCTGATGTCCAGCCTGTCCGCGCACGCGACCGCGCTTCAGGCGAACCCGGTTTGCTCGCTGCTGCTGGGCGAGCCGGGCAAGGGCGACCCGTTGGCGCATCCGCGCATCACCGTCATCGGCAGGGCGGCGCCCGTCGAGGACGGAACGCGCGATCCGGTGTTGCGGCATCGCTTCCTGGCGCGCCATCCCAAGGCCGCGCTTTACATCGACTTCGGCGATTTCGCCTTCTGGCGGCTGGTGGTTGAGCGCGCGTCGCTCAACGCGGGCTTCGGCAAGGCCTACGCCATGCAGGCGACGGACATTCTGTCTGATGGGACGATTGACACGCAGGTTTTGGCCGGCGCCGATGTCGTCGATCGGCTGAATAGCGATCATGCGTCGGAGTTCGAGACCATCGCCACGAGACGTCCGAACTCTCCCCCGGGGGCCTGGCGGCTGGCGGACGTGGACCCGGAGGGCATGGATTTGGTTCTGGGCGATGCGGTCGTACGCTGCTGGTTCGATCGGCCGGTCGCCTCGGAAGACCAGCTTCGCGAGGCCATTCTCGCGATGGCCTCAGCCGCTGACTGAGGTCTGGAGGCGCGCCTCGAAGCCCGCATTGTTCAGCGCGTCGACAATGCGCTGAACATGCGGCAGGTCTCGGGTCTCGACGATGACGTCGATCTCGGCGCGCTTGATGGGCAAGTCCGACAGCAGGCGCAGATGGTAGACATCGATGATGTTGCCGCCGCTCTCGCCGATGACGCCCGTAATGCGGCCCAAAGCGCCGGGGGCATCGAGGATGCCGATGCGCAGGCGCACCATCTGGCCTTTTCTGGCCAAGCCCCGCATCAAGACGGAGGACAGCACGCGCGGATCGATGTTGCCGCCGCACAGCACGGTGCCCACCCGCGCGCCCTCGAACAGGTCCGGGCGGGTCATGATCGCCGCGATGCCCGCCGCGCCGGCCCCCTCGACCATCAGCTTCTGGTCGGCCAAGAGCCGATTGACCGCGCGTTCGAAGTCTACCTCCTCGATCTGCAGGACGTCGTCGACCAACGCGGCGGCGATTTGGCGGTTCAGGTCGCCGGGGCGCTTGACCGCGATGCCGTCTGCGATGGTCGCGCCTTCATAGTGGGCCTCGCGGCCGGCCAGCGCATCGCCCATGGACGGGTAGAGGGCGGCCTCGGCACCGATGATCGTGATGTCGGGTTTCAATGCCTTGGCCGCGATCGCAATGCCGCCGATCAGGCCACCACCGCCGATCGGCACGACCAGCATGTCCAGATCCGGCACGTCCGCCAGCATTTCCAGCGCCACCGTGCCCTGTCCGGCAACGATCAGCGGATCGTCGAACGGGTGCACCAGCACCAGACCGTCCTTCGCGACCCGTTCGGCCACGTAACCCCGCGCGTCGTCGAGATTGTCGCCGATCAGCACCACCTCCGCGCCCATCGCTTCGGTCTTGGCGACCTTGTTGAAGGGCGTGAAGCGCGGCATCACGATCGTCGCCGGCACGCCCAGCCGCCTGGCGTGATAGGCCACCCCCTGGGCGTGGTTGCCGGCGGAAAGCGCGATCACGCCCCGCTTTCGTTCGTCGCTGGTAAGCGCCGCCAAGCGGTTGCACGCACCGCGCACCTTGAACGAGGCCGTGGGCTGCAGGTTTTCCAGCTTTAGGAACAGCGCGGCAGGCGCCAGGTCCGTCAGGGCCGATGCCGGCACGGTGGGCGTGCGCATGACGTGATCGCCGATCTCGGCCGCGGCACGCTGGACGTCATCGAAGGTCACCGGCAGGTCGGCCATGGGATCATTCCGCCGGCCGCAAGGTGGTCGTTCCCAGCCCGGTGCGCCGCAGTTCCTCCGGGTCGCCCGCGATCGGGAACAGCTCCACGTCTCGCCAGGATTCGCGCAGGTCGCCGTAATGGGGCGAAAAGGGATTGCCCGACTGCCCGGGCGCCATGCTGAACAGGGAGTTGTCGAGATTCGACAAATCGTAGACCGCCCGAAAACCCGGCCCATGCGAGTCGACAAACGGATTGGCCGGGTTGGCGATGCGGGTGCCGGCGCGGTTGACCGTGTACTCGCTGCCATCCGTCGGGATCGCGAGGTCGACCAGGGCGCTGACCCCGGGGATGCGGGAAAACAGCTGGTGGGGAAAGGCCGCGAAATGCTCGTCACCCCAACGCCACGCTGAAGGGTCCTCGCCATGTCGCTCGGTGATCCAATCCAGGGCCCGGTCGAGCGCGGACCGGACCTGATCGTCACAGGTCTCTGTCGCGTCGCTGGACGGGTCATCGCACCAGTCCGGCCGGCTGGTCAGGATCTCGGCGACCTGGGTCGGGTGCAGCCCCCAATAGCCTTCGAACAGCTCTCCCAGCCGGGGGGCAAACAGGCCACGTGTCAGCTCACGCATCCAGGCGGAATAGATCAGCGGCTCCGGACGATCCCGGTCCATGCGATGGTCCCATTCGGCCAACAGGCCGATGACATCATCGGCCCGGGCATCTTGCGCGACAGCGTCGAGCAGCAGGGGTGTCAAACGCTGAGCGGGCAGGGACAGGGCGTCAGCCTGAAAGGTCTCGTTGTCGCCGAGCGCCAACGGCCCGTCGCGATCGACCGGGTCCAGCATCTGTTCGATGCGGATCGCCCGGTCGTCGCCGATGTTGTCGAAGCCGAGAAAGTAGGGATAGTCGGCGCCGACCGAGGCATTGTTGGCGTTGATGATGATGCCGTCGGCCGGGTTCAGCGTTTGGGGCATGTCGTCGAAAGCGATCATGCCCTGCCAGTCATTGTCTCCCGTCCAGCCCTCGACCGGGCGGTATCCGGTGCGGCCGCCGCGATCGGGGATATGCCCGGCCGTCACGAACCCGATCGTCCCGTCGCTGTCCGCAAAGGCGACATTCTGCTGGGGTGAGATCCAGTCTTCCAACGCAGTAACGAAGCTTGCCGCGTCTGGCGCCCTGTTCATGCCGTACATCGACGTGGCGATGATGTCGTCCTCGACGAACCCGGTGGCCGCCAGCGCCATGACATAACCCTCGCCGGCGGCGGCGGCCGCCTCTTCATCGATATCCGAGATCACGGGGCCGTGGCGTGTTTCGCGGATCGTGATGCTGACATCGTCGCCCATGCGAACCTGAATGATCTCTTCGCGGCTATCGAATGGCATGCTGCCGTCCGGCGTCAGGTACCGGCCGGGATCGTCCGGGTCGATCCGCTCAAGGAACAGGTCCTGGGCGTCCGTGTAGGCGGTGGTGAAGCCCCAGGCGATATGGCCGTTATGGCCCAGTATCAGCACGGGAACGCCAGGGATCGTCGCGCCGACCAGCTTCAGGCCAGGCGTCTCGATGCGGGCCAGATACCAGATGCTCGGCGCCTCGAGGCTGAGATGCGGGTCGTTGGCCAGCATCGGCGCGCCCGTCTCGGTGTGCTCACCGTCCACCACCCATTGGTTGGATGCCCTGCCCGGGCCCAGCGGCGGCGGCATCGCGGCCAGCAGCCGGCGCATGTCGCCGCCCGGGATGCCCGTCTCCAGCACGTCGGCCAGCGTGACCGTCTCGCCGGGACCGGGCGGTATCAGCATGTCGACCTGGTCGGCGGGCAGGATCTCGTCCATCGCCGCGCGGGCCAACTCGGCGCTCCAATTGTTCGAAAGCTGGATGTCGAGCAGGCGGCCCCAAACCAGCGTGTCGGCCGGCTGCCATGGCTCGAAGGCATACCACAGGGCGTAGAACTCCGGCGGCCACGCGCCCGAATGCTGGTCGACATAGGCGTTGACGCCGTCGGCATAGGCGTTGAGCGACGCCTGCATGTCGGGATCGAGCCGGTCGAAGGACGCCTCCGCCAGGCGATAGGCGCCGATCGTGCGCATGAACCGGTCGATCGGCAGGGCGCTGGCACCAATCAGTTCGGCAAGCCGGCCCTGGCCGACGCGCCGCTGCATATCCATCTGCCACAGCCGGTCCTGGGCATGAACGTAGCCCAGGGCAAAGGCCGCGTCATCCTCGCTGGCGGCAAAGATGTGCGGCACCGCGCGCGCATCGCGTATGATCTGGACCGGTGCATTAATGTTGGCCACCCGCACCGAATCATCATAGTCCGGCACGCTGCCCTGCAGGTAAAAGAACGAGGCGATGCCAACGACGATGACCAGGCCGATCAGAATGAGCGGAATGCGCCACAGCCATTTCAGCAAGCGCCGCACATCGCCCCCCGTTCCCTGATTCGGTACCGCAGCGTGGCCGCCAGGCCGTCGACCACCTCACCGCAAGACAGGATCACCGTGCTTTCCCCGGTTCTTGACGTGACGCCTTTGGCGCCCCAAACGCGTCGGATGCATGTCTAACAGACCGCGCCATGCTATGGCAGCCCCGCCGCCGACGTCACGAGGAGTTTGATGGCCGCGTCCATGTCCCATTTTGCATCGCCTCGCCGGGCGTGTTTCTTTCCGAGGCACCCTCGCTTGTGATTCGCGCTTTTCGATGTCCACAACGTGCGCTTGGTCATAGGCCGACCGATCGATCGTGATGCGCCACCTGTCCCGCCTTTTCGCGCCGCCTTGGCCGCTGGAAATCGCGGCCTTGCTGTGCCTGGCGTTGATCATCCCGCTGTTCGAATCACCGAAGTCGGTGCTCACCATCGCCATCATCCTCGGCTGGCTCTTGCGGTATTTCGTTCTGGAACGATCGATCAGACCCTTCGTCGCGCTGGACTGGGCTGGGTTGGCGCGGCTCGCCGCGATCTTGGTCGCGGGGCTTTACGGCGCCCACCTTCTGGGGGATTGGAGCCGATTGCTTCAGGTCAATCACGACATGCTGCTGGTTGTCCTGCTCATATTGGTGGCGCGCGCCGGCCACAGTGATGGTGTCGCCCGATTGGTGCTTGCGGCGCTCGTGGCCGGGTCGGTGCTGGGGCTCGTCAGTCTCGTGGTCTGGCCCGACCAGCCGTCCGTTGCCCATTCAGCGATTCTGGCGCTGAGCAACGCCAACGTGACCGGCTTCTATCTCGCCCTTACGGCCAGTATCACCGCCGGCTATCTGATCGAGTGTGTTCGGCAAAGGCGTTGGATTTTGGCAGCGGTGCTCACCGCGATACTGCTCGCGCACTTTGCCGGCGTCGCGTACACCGGCAGCCGTGCCGGGGCGTTGATGACGATCACCGGCGTGGCCGTGATCATGGTGCTCGGCCTCGGTTGGCGGCGCGGGGCCTTGGCGCTGCTTGGGTTCGGGCTGTTGGCCGCTCTGATCGCCCTTTCTTTCGACAGCCGACTTGTCGAGCGTCTGGCGCAGGGCTTTGGGCCGGAGTTCTTTACCTATCGCGACAGCATATGGGTCTGCGGCTGGCACGCCTTTCTGCAGTCGCCCTGGCTGGGTTACGGGCCGGATAACTTCCCCGCGGCCTCCGGCGGGCTGTTCGGGCCGGTCGAAGGCTGCATGACGTCGCGTGATCATGCCCACAATCTGCTGCTCAACGTGATGGTGGACACCGGCTTGCTGGGTGCGACCACCTTTGTCTGGTTGGTAGTGGAAGTGGTTCGCCGGCTCCGCGCCGCCCGCGCGATTGCGGAGCGGTCCTTTGTCGTGTGGGCGTCCGGTGTCGCGGCCGTGGCGCTGGTCGCCGTTGGCGGGTTGGTTGACGACATCGTGGCCAATGAACCGAATTACGCGTTCGGCCTGATCGTCGGCCTTGCCATCGCGGAGGCCGTGCCAAGATGGCGGCGCAAATGGCCCGCCACCGGCCCGGATTGACCAGCCGACCGGCGCGCCTATGTGCATGACATGCAGACCACATTCGTATCCGGCCTGAGCTCGGCGGGCGTTCACCGCTTCGCCGTTCATCTTTGGGGCGAGGGGCGCAGCACCCGGCCGCCCGTGATTTGTGTGCACGGGCTGCTGCGCAATGGCCGCGATTTCGACGAGCTGGCCCAGGCATTGGCGGACACCCGAACGGTTGCCTGTCCCGATATGGTTGGGCGCGGCCGGTCCGACTGGCTGCGCGACCCGTCGCATTACGGCCTTCCGCAATACCTTCAGGACATGATGAGCGTGCTGTCGCTGGTCGGCGACGGCCTGGTTGACTGGGTCGGCACCTCCATGGGTGGCCTGATCGGCATGCTCCTGGCCGCGCAGCCGGGCAGCCCCATTCGCCGCCTGGTCTTGAACGATGTCGGGCCGTTCGTGTCCGCCGAGGCGCTGACGCAGATCGCCAGCCTTGTCGGTGATCCGGTGTTCCCGGACCGCACCGCACTGCGCGAGAGCCTGTCGGAGGCACTGGCCGACTGGGGCGACGTGCCGCCGGCCGCCTTGGATCGCTTGACGGAGTTCGGCGGTCGCCGGCGGCCCGATGGGACATGGGGTCGGTCTTATGATCCCGCGATCGCCGTGCCGATGGCGAACCCCGCCACGGAGGACGTCGATCTGTGGCCGCTGTGGCAGGCGATATCCTGCCCGGTCCTGGTCGTGCGCGGCGAACGCTCACACGTGCTGAGCGCCGACATCGCCGGCAGGATGGCCGAACGCTCAGGCGTCGAGGCGATCGAGATTGCCGGCTGCGGCCACGCCCCGTCCTTGATGCTGGACGATCAGATCCGGCGTGTTCGGTCCTGGCTCGATGGTTGAGAGGCGGCCGCCGTTCGACCTCGCCGCGCTGCAGTTTCCCTCCTTTCGCGCCCGACTGCCCTGGCTGACCGGCGATTTGCAGACCATTCGCAACACGGCCGTCGGCGGCGTGCGCCCGTTGGCGTCGGAACTCGATGGCCTGACCGCTGACAAGCTGACCATCGATCTCAGCGCCGACGACAAGCTGGTGGCAACGCTCAATCGCCCAACGTCCGCTACGGATCGCCCGCTGGCGATCCTGATCCACGGCCTGACCGGCTGCGAGGACAGTCCCTATATCCGCGTCTCGGCACTCGGCCTTCTGTCCCAAGGGTATCCCGTGCTGCGATTGAACTTGCGGGGCGCAGGCCTGTCGCAGCCGCTATGCCGGGGGCTCTACCACGCCGGGCGCACCGAGGACCTCGCCGCGGTGATGACGGCACTTCCCGATGGAATGGCTCGGTATGGGGTGGTCGCGGTCGGCTACTCCCTTGGTGGCAACACGCTGTTGAAGTATCTGGGAGAACGCGGCGCTGACGCCGGTCTATCTGCTGCGGTCACCGTTTCGGCACCAATCGATCTCAGCGCGACCGAGCAATGCATGGCCCGCCGTCGGAACCGGCCCTATCACCGCTATGTTTTGGCACGGATGCAGAAAGAGGCGCTGGCGCCGCCTTCAGACCTGTCGGACGACCAGCGGGCCAAGATCCGGCGTGCCTCAAGCGTTTACGAGTTCGACGACTGGTTCGTCGCGCCGCGCAATGGCTTCGGCACCGCGGATCGATACTACGAGACCTGCTCGTCCAGGGCTTACCTGGCCGGCATCCGCGTGCCGACGCTGATCATTCACGGCAGCGATGATCCGTGGATACCGGCGGAGATGTACCGTGAGCCGGATTGGCCCAACCTGCCGTTCCTAAGGCTGCTCATGGCCTCTGGCGGCGGCCATGTCGGCTTTCACGGCGCAGGCGGCCGCATGCCGTGGCATGATCGTTGCGCCCAGCTCTTCCTCGACGCGGTTCAATCGAGCAAGCGGGCGGCCTCGACCGCTGCGTAGGTCAAGACACCGTCGCAGCCGGCGCGCTTGAACGCCGTCAGGCTCTCCAGGATCGCCTTGTCGTTGTCGAGCCAGCCATTTTGGGCCGCAGCCTTAATCATCGCGTATTCGCCGCTGACCTGGTAGGCGAAGGTCGGCACCGCAAACGTGTCCTTCACTCTTCGGACGATGTCGAGATAGGGCAGGCCCGGCTTGACCATGACCATGTCGGCGCCCTCCGCCAGGTCCAGCGCCACCTCGCGCAGGGCCTCGTCGGAGTTGGCCGGGTCCATCTGATAGGTTTTCTTGTCGCCGGACAGCACCGCGGCGGAGCCGACCGCTTCGCGAAACGGGCCATAGAACGCTGAGGCGTACTTGGCCGCATAGGCCATGATCCGGACCAGTTGATGGTGTTCTTCATCAAGTGCGTTGCGAATGCGGCCAACGCGTCCGTCCATCATGTCGGATGGCGCGATGATGTCGGCGCCGGCTCGGGCCTGGTTCAACGCCTGGCCCGTCAGCACATCCAGCGTTTCGTCGTTCAGGATTGTGCCGTCGACCAACAGCCCGTCCTGCCCATGTGTGGTGTAGGGGTCCAGGGCGACGTCCGTGATGATCCCGATATCCGGCACGGCGTCCTTCACCGCGCGGATCGCGCGGCACATCAGATTGTCCGGGTTCAGTGCCTCGGCCCCGTCGTCCGACTTGGCCGCCGGATCGACTTCGGGAAACAGCGCGATCGCGGGGATGCCAAGATCGCGTGCCTCGCGCGCGGCCTCTTGCATCAAATCGACGCTCAAGCGCTCGACCCCCGGCATCGATGCCACGGGCGACCGCACCTCTGCGCCCTCGCAGACGAAGGCGGTCCAGATCAGGTCGTCGGTCGTCAGCGTGTTTTCCCTGACCAGTCGCCGGGTCCAATCATCGGCCCTGTTGCGCCGTGGCCGCATCGCCGGGTAGCGGCCGGGAACGTCGAAGTTTGCCATGTGTCTCTCACGGATAAGGTCGTCCCGCAGCATAGGCAGCGCTCAGGCGCCGGCCAAGCGCTTGCCGCTGTTGACGGGCGGCGCCCCGATCAACTACGCCATGGCGCATAACACCGACCAAGGCCCGGCCAGTGAACTTCGATCTATCGGACGATCAACGCGTCTTTCAGGAGACCGTACGCAGCTTTGCGCAGGAGCGCATGGCGCCCTTTGCCGCGGACTGGGACGAGCAGGGCACGTTTCCGGTCGATACGTTGCGCGAGGCCGCCGCCTTGGGTCTGGCCGGCATCTACTGTTCTGAGAAGCATGGCGGCACCGGTCTGGGTCGTATCGACGCGGCACTGATCTTCGAGGAATTGTCGGCTGCGTGCCCGTCGACGGCGGCGTATCTCTCGATCCACAACATGGTCGCCTGGATGATCGACACGTTCGGCAGTGACGATCAGCGGCGACACTATCTGCCGCGCATGATGCCGATGGACATTCTCGGCAGCTATTGCCTGACCGAGCCGGGTTCCGGATCGGATGCCGCCTCGCTCAGGACCAGCGCGGTCCGCGACGGCGACCATTATGTGCTGAACGGCACCAAGGCGTTCATCTCCGGCGGTTCGGAAACCGACATCTATGTCGTGATGGCACGCACCGGCGGCGACGGGCCGAACGGCATCTCCGCCATTCTGGTCGAGGACGGCACGCCGGGCCTGTCCTTCGGCAAGAAGGAACGCAAGCTGGGCTGGAACAGCCAGCCGACCACCACCGTGACGTTCGACGACTGCCGGGTGCCTGTCGCCAATCTTTTGGGCGAGGAGGGCGAGGGCTTCAAGATCGCCATGCGCGGCCTCGATGGCGGGCGCGTGAATATCGGCGCCTGCTCGCTGGGCGGCGCCCGTGCTTGCCTCGATCAGGCCCGCGCCCATATGCGCGAACGCAACCAGTTCGGCCGGCCGATATCCGACTTTCAGGCGCTGCAGTTTCGGCTGGCCGACATGGCGACCGAACTGGACGCCGCGCGCCTGATGGTCTGGCGTGCCGCCCACGCGCTCGACACCGCCCAGCCGGAAGCGACGCAGCACTGCGCGATGGCCAAGCGTTTTGCCACCGATGTCTGCTTCGGCATCGTCGATCATGCGCTGCAGCTTCATGGCGGCTATGGCTATATCAAGGAGTATCCGGTCGAGCGCTTCTTGCGCGATCTCAGGGTCCACCGCATCTTGGAAGGCACCAACGAGATCATGCGGGTGATCATCGCCCGCCGCCTGCTTACCGGAAACCTCTGACTTTCTTGAGAGTGTCGCCCCCATGACCGCCCCAATGACCGGCGACGTGCTGTTCGAAACGCGTGGCTCCATCGGCCTGATCACCTTGAACCGGCCCAAGGCGCTGAATGCGCTTAGCTTGGCCATGATCCGGGTGATGCTGCGCCAACTCAAAAGCTGGGCGGCCGATCCGGCGGTTCGCGCGGTCGTGATCCAGGGCGCGGGCGAGAAAGCGTTCTGCGCCGGTGGCGATGTCCGTGCGGTCTATGACGCCGGCCTGGCGGCTAAGGCCGACGGCACGATCGACCGGGGCCTGACGGCCGACTTCTTCCGTGAGGAATACGTCCTCAACCACGCTATCCACAATTTCCCCAAACCGTTCATCGCCCTGGTCGATGGCATCTCCATGGGCGGCGGCGTCGGTCTCTCGGTCCACGGGCCGATCCGGGTGGCGACCGAGCGGATGCTGTTCGCCATGCCGGAGACGGGCATTGGCCTCTTCCCCGATGTCGGCGGCGGCTGGTTCCTGCCGCGCTGTCCGGGCGAGCTTGGCACCTACTATGCGCTGACCGGCGCGCGGGCGAAGGCGGCCGACGCGTTGGCGTTGGGCTATGCGACCCACTACGTGCCGTCGGATCGATTGCCGGCCCTCATCGAGGCGCTGGCGGCGAGCGATTGGGCCGACGCCCGGACACCCGAAACCGTTCTCTCCGGGTTCACCGACGATGCAGGCACCCCGGCCGTTCTGGACCACAAGGCGGAGATCGATCGCTGCTTTGCTCGTGACAGTGTCGAAGACATCCTGGCCGCCCTCGAAAGTGAGCGCACGGAATGGGCGCGCGGCATCCGTGACCATCTCGCCACCCTGTCGCCGACCAGCATGAAGGTCACCTTGCGCCAGTTGCGCCTTGGCCGATCGATGAGCTATGACCGGATCGTGACCATGGAATACCGCCTCAGCCAAGCCTGCATGATGGGTCGCGACTTCTATGAGGGCATTCGGGCGGTGCTGGTCGACAAGGACAAGACCCCGCGCTGGCAGCCGGGCTCCCTCGGCGATGTCAGCGACGACATGATCGCGTCCTATTTCGAACCGCTCGGTTCGCGCGACCTGGTCGTCTGAGAGGGCATCCGGACTTGGAACCCCATACCGACAGTCTGACCGACCGTCAGCGGCAGATTCTCGACTTCCTGCTGTTCATCGATCGCTTCAAGATGATTGAACGGTGGGGGCTGGTCGGCGACGGCAGCCGGCGCGAGACGGACGCCGAGCACACCTGGCACATGGCGCTCTACGCTGTTTTGCTGCACGGGGAAATCGGGCTGGAATGCGATCTCGCGCACGCGCTGAAACTGGTGCTGATCCATGATCTGGTCGAGATCCACGCCGGCGACGCGCCCGCCTATGACGCCGCCGCCCAGGCCGGTCAGGCGGAGCGCGAACAGGCGGCGGCCGACCGTCTTTACGCGATGCTGCCGGCCGATATCGGCGAGGATCTGAAAGCGATGTGGTACGAGTTCGAGGCGGCGGAGACGCCGGAGGCGCGCTTTGCCCACGCGATGGATCGCCTGCAGGCGCTGGGGCAGTCGGTGGCGAGCCACGGCGAAGGCTGGCGGCAACACGGCGTCAGGCGCGCCCAGACAGAACGGCGCATGGCCCCGGCCCGCGAGGTCGACCCCGAGATCACGGCGCTGGTCGACGCGCTCATGCATCGCGCCGAGGTCGAGGATCTTTGGTCGCCGCCGGACGGCAACGCCGACGGCTCGCCCGTGGCCCGGTAGCATTGCAGCCGACGCAGATGCGCATCTTTCATTCAGACGTCCATCGACGCCATGCGCCGCAGCGCGAGTTGAGCGGCGGCGAGTTCATGGCGGCCGTCGAGACGCCGGAGCGCGTGGAGACCATCCTCGCCGCCCTGCAGGCGGCGTCGATCGGCAGCCTGGAGGCACCAGAGACCTTCGGCGAAAAGCCGATGGCCGCGGTGCATACGAGGGCCTATCTCGATTTCCTCAAGACCGCTCACCAGGATTGGCGGCGCGAATACCCGGACCAGGACGCGCTGCCGTTGATCTGGCCGATGCGCGGGCTGCGGCAGCGGCTGCCGGCGTCCATCGACGGCAGGCTGGGCTATTACAGTGCCGACGCCGGCACGCCGATCACGGCGGGCAGTTGGGACGCCGCGTGCGGTGGCGTCGACATTGCCCTGTCGGCGACCAGGGCCGTGCTGGCGGGCGAGCGGGTCAGCTATGGCTTGTGCCGTCCGCCCGGTCATCACGCCGCCGCCGACCTGATGTGCGGCTATTGCTTCTTGAACAATGCCGCCATCGCCGCGCAATGGGCGCGGGATCAGGGGGCCGAACGGGTCGCGGTCCTCGATGTCGACTATCATCACGGCAACGGCACCCAGGACATCTTCTACGCACGGGACGATGTGCTGTTCGTCTCGATCCATGCCGACCCCGATCAGGAGTATCCCTACTTCCTGGGATTTGCCGACGAGGCGGGGGAGGGAAGAGGCAAGGGCTTCAACCTCAATCTGCCCCTGCCTTGGGGCACGTCTTGGCCCGACTATGCCGGCGCGCTTGACCAGGCGGTCGCCCGCATCGAGGGGTATCGGCCGGATATCCTGATCGTCTCATTCGGCGCCGACACGTTTAAGGAGGATCCTATTTCCCGCTTCACGCTAGAGACGTTGGATTTCGCCAAGATGGGGGCCGCGATCGCGCAACTCGGCCTGCCCACCGTGGTCTTGCAGGAAGGCGGCTATGCCGTCGAGGCGCTGGGCACCAACGTCGTCAGCTTTCTGACCGGCGTGGCGGGGGACGAGTAGGTGTCGACCTTCTTCATTCCGGTGCGAGGCCACGGATCATGAGCTTGCCGCGCCGACCCCAGGCCGTGATCTTCGACATGGACGGGCTGATCGTCGATACCGAAGTCCTGTACCGCGAGGCCATGATCACCGCCGTTGCCGCGCACGGGTACGACATGCCGCCGACGCTCTACATGGAGACCATCGGGATGCCTGGAGACGCGGCGCGAAATGCGCTGCGTGATTTCTTTGAACCGGGCTTTGACCTCGACGCACTGTGGAACGACGCGAAGGAGCGCTTTCGCGAGTTGACACGTGCGCGGCGGTATTTGAAAGCCGGTGTCGAGGAACTGCTCGATGTCCTGGACGCCGTCGGCACGCCGCGGGCCATCGCCACGTCATCCGGCCATGACGATGTGCGGCTGCATCTGTCGTCGCACGGGCTGGTGGGCCGCTTCGACGCGATCGTGGCAAGGGGCGACTATCCGCGTGGCAAGCCCAATCCCGACCCGTATCTGGTGGCCGCCGAACTGTTGGCGGTCGAGCCGACATGGTGTCTCGCATTAGAGGATTCGCACAACGGCGTCCGGGCGGCATCCGAGGCCGGTATGATGACGGTCATGATCCCCGACCTGTTGCACCCGACGGAAGAAATGCATCGGCTGTGCGTGCGCATCGCTGACGACCTTCACGAGGTGCGCGATCTGATCGAAATGTTCGATCACACGGCATAATCGGCAGTCAGGTTAGTCGGCAGTCAGGTTAGTCGGCAGTCAGGCGGAAGGCGATCGGCACGTCGATCGTTGCTGGCACCGCGACATCCCCCCGCCGCGCGGCAATGAACCGCCAGCCTTCGACCGCGTCGATCGCGGCCTGATCCAGCGTTTGAAATCCGCTGGAACTACGGATCTGGATTTGCTGCGGAAGTCCTGCTGCCGACACGGTCACGCGCAGGACGACGGTGCCTTCGTCACCCCGGCGCCTGGCCGATCGCGGGTACTCGGGCCCCGGATTGGCCAGCCCCGGGCCCGTGAACCGGGCCGGCTGCACGGCCATTACAGATGGGGTTGCGGGCTGCACATCGCTCGGCTGGTCGGCCGGCGTTCCGGGTGAGGCAACCGGCCCGTTCTGGGCCGAGGGCTCCGGGACAGGCGGTGACGGTGCCGGCGGTTCTGCGGCAGGTGGTTCGACCGGTTGGAAGGCGATCGGGGTCACGGGTCTGTGGGTAGGCAGGCCCGGCGCCACGTCGGGCGATCGATCGATCAGGACCGTGCCCTCGTCGAAGAAGACGAAGGGATCTGGCGGCGCATCCTCCGGCTCTTGCGAACGTGGTTCGGAAAGCGCGAGCTGCGTTCCCTCGACGAAAGGCGGAACGGGCTCAGACGCTGGCGAAGATCGCTCGATGGGGACCGGCTCCGCGATAGGCTGTTCGCTAGGCGGATCCGGTTCTGCCAGCGGCGGCGGCTCCCCCACGGGGACGGTCTCTTCGACTGCCTCAGAACTGTCCTGGTCGACCGTTGGCGATGGCCTTGCCTCAAGGCTGACGGCCACCTCCGAAAGGTCACTGGCTTGCTGCTCGGCAAACACCATGCCGACGGCAATGATTTGCGGCGGCGCATCTGGCGTCTGGCCATCCGGCCAGCCGACGATCGAGGCGATGGCGAGCCCGTGGAGCGCCAGCGACACCATAACGGCGACAAGCGGTATCGCGCGGCCGCGCCGTTCAACCTTCCGCCGGGCGTCGGACGGGCTCACGGCTGCGCCTCCGGTCGCCAGGGCAGCAGCAGATCATGGCCCTGCCAGGTCGGTTTGGCGAACGCGACGCCGAATGTCCGCGACAGCGCGGGGTCGTCCGCGATCGTGTCAGGCGGGCCGTCGGCCTCGATCCGACCCTGGTTCATCAGAACCACGCGATCGCAGAACCTTAGCGCCAAAGTCAGGTCGTGCAGCACGATGACGATCAGGTGGCCGCTGTCCGCCAGGTGACGAAAGAGGTCGAGAATGCGCAGCCGATGCAACGGGTCGAGCGCCGCGGTCGGCTCGTCCGCCAGGATGGTCGCGGGTTCTCCGGCGATTACCCTGGCCAGCAAGGCGCGTGCGAACTCGCCGCCCGACAACGTGTGGGCGCGGCGGTCGACCAAGTCAGTCAGGTCGGTACTCGCCAGTGCCCGATCGATCGCCGCCCGATCGGCTTTCCCCGGATGCGCCCACGGCGCGAGGTGGGGCAGGCGGCCAAGCGCCACCAGGCGCCCGACGGTCAGCGGCCAATGCAGGATCGGCGACTGGGCCAGATAGCCGATGCGGCGTGCCCGCTCTTGCGGACGCAGGCTGCCGATCGCCTGGCCGTCGACGAGGACATTTCCGCCGTCAGGTTTGGTCAGGCTGGCCAAACAGCGCAGCAGCGTGGTTTTGCCGGCGCCGTTGGGGCCGATCACGCCGGTCAGGCCGGGCCCGTTGAAGGTCAGGTCGATGCCGTCGAGGACAGTCCGTCCGCCCAGCGCCAGCCTCCCGCCCTCCACCGCCAGCGCAGTCACAGCACCCGCCTCCGATAGGACAGGATCAGGGCCAGGAAGAAGGGCGCGCCCAGCAAGGCCGTCACGACACCCAGCTTCATCTCCTGGCCACTGCCGATCAGCCGGACCAAACTGTCGGCGACCAACAGCAGGGCGCCGCCGCCCAACGCGCTGGGCAACAGCAGCCGTGCCGGACGGTGGCCGACCAGCGGCCGGATCAGATGCGGCACCACCAGCCCGACAAAGCCGATCGCGCCCGACACGGCCACCGAGGCGCCGACGGCGAGTGCCGTTCCGAGCACGACGAGCAGCCCCAACCGTCCGATCCCGATGCCGAGCGAGCGCGCGGTTTCCTCGCCGAGGCTGAGCCCGTCCAAGCCCCGGCCGGCGGCGAACAGCAAGGCGCAGCCGACCAGGATGAAGGGCATCGCAAGCGCGACATGGGCCATGCTGCGGTCGGCGAGCGAGCCCAGGAGCCAGAACACGATCTCGGTCAGCGCGAACGGGTTCGGCGACAGGCTGAGTGCCAGGGCAGTCAAGGCCCCGGCGAGCGCGCTGAGCGCGATGCCGGCCAGGATCAGCGTCGTCACGCCGGTGTCCCGGCCGGCCAGCCCGTAAAGCAGCAGCACCGCCAAGAGGGCGCCGGAGAGGCCGCCAAGCGGCAATGCCAGCGGGTAAGTCACCGCCAACCCGCTATAGAAGACGGCGACCGCGCCGAGCGCCGCACAGCCGGAGATGCCGATGATGCCCGGTTCGGCCAGCGGGTTGCGCAAAAGGCCCTGAAGGGCCGCGCCCGCAAGGCCGAGCGAAGCGCCGATCGCGAGGCCAAGCAACGCCCGCGGCAGGCGGATCTCGAAGAAGATGATGGCCGCCGTTTCTCCCAGCTGACTGTCGTGGGCCGACAGCAAGGTGCCGAGCCCGACCGGCGCCGGACCGACCGAAAGCGATAACACGAATGCGGCCAAGACCAGGCCGATTAGGCCGGTCAGCAGCCAGGCGTAGGAGATTTCCACTCGGCCGGTCATGGCTCGACGGCGGCCAGGGCCGCCACCGCCTGGGCCGTGAACGGGCCGCCGCACGCCAATAGGGCCGATGGGATCTCCAACCGGTCGATACGATCGTCCAGCGCGGCCAGCGCCGGATGGACCAGCAGCGCCTCGGCCAGCGACGGTCGTCCCGGCAGGGTGGCCGGCGCGATCAAGACGTCGGGTGGCCGGGCGACCAGCCATTCCAGCGGCAGAAAGCCATAGCCGGCAAGCCCGGCCTCCGCTGCCGCATTACGATAGCCCGCTTCGGTCAACACGGCATCGGTCAGCGTGTCGCTGCCGGCGGTGAAGCCGTTCGCTTGATAGGCCAGCGCGGTCCGGTCGGCGCCGACGGCCCGCGCATCGGCTAGGATCGCCGTCATCTCGGCCACCAACTCCTCACCGCGTTCCCGCTGGCCGATGGCCTCCGCCACCATCCGCGTCTGCTCTGCGATCGTGGCAAAATCGTCCGCCAAAGGCAGGTCGATCACCGGGATATCCTGAGACTGCAGCAGCCGCACGGCCGGGCGTGCGGCAAAGGCGCCGGCCAGCACCAGATCCGGGCCGAGCGGCAGTATCTCCTCCAAGGCACCGTGGTTCAGCGGGATGCCCTCGATTCTGTCCGCGACGTAACTGAGGTCCGGGTCGGCAGCAAGAAACGAGAGCGAAGCGATCTGTGTCCGATCGGCCAGCAGGACCAGCAACTGGTCGGTACAAAGGTTTAGCGAGACGACACGCTCCGCAGCCAAGCCGGGCACCGCTGCCATCCAAAGGGCTGCGGCAAGAGCCAGACGACAGAGCGCGCCGTACGCCATCGGCCTAGAAACTCACCCGCACACCGGCCAGCGCGTTGAAGCCTCGGCCGACGAAGCCGTTGGGGTTCTCGTAATCCTCGTCGAACAGATTGTCGAACCGCACAAAGACCTCCGCCTGGTCGGTAAAGGCATAGTTGGCCGACAGGCCGACCAGCGTATAGGACGGTGTCGTGGTGTCGCCGAAATCCGACTGTTCGGAGACAAACAGAACCTCGGGCGTGATCTGCAGACCCTCGGTCGGCTCCACGGTGACGCGGGCGGCCAGGATATGTTCCGGCCGGCGCTCCAGGCGCTCGCCCGTGATCGCGTTGCGCGCGTCGGTATAAGTCCAGGACAGTGTGCCTTCGAGCGCGTCGATGGGCCTGATCGTGACCGCCGCTTCGACACCCTCGCTTTCCGCCTTGCCAATGTTGCTCAGCTCTTCTTCCTCGAAGTCGAACACGATCAGATTATCCGTTTGAATGTTGAAGTAGGTCGCCGCGAGCGTGATCCCGTCGGAACGCCCGAACAGATCGAAATCGGTCTCGAAGCCGATCTCCCAGGAAAACGATGTTTCCGCTTGAAGGTTCGGGTTGCCGCCGTCGGCGAAAAGCTCCGCAAGGGTAGGCGCGCGAAAGGCGGTGCCCACGGCGGCGTAGACGCGGCTGTCGATCTCGTCGAGGTCGACGGACAGGCCCAGCCGGTAGGTCGTTTCTTCATCGAAGAGTTCAGCGTCCTCGTACCGGATCTGTGCCATGGTGGTGACCCGATCCCACCAGGTTGCCTCCACTTGGCCGAAATAGCCGACCGTCTCTTGAGCGTCAGACAGTTCGCCAAAGAAATCGACATCGATGCTCTCGCGCCGGTAGTCGAAGCCGGCCAGCAGGCGCACATCGTCGGCCGGCCCAATGGTGCCGACGTCAAACGCGTTTTGCCCGTTCACGAAGGTGGTCGTGGCGTCGAACGTACCCGGGAACGCGGATGGGCTGAACTCGTCCGGCTCGTTAAGGCTCGCGCGGTCATAGATGCTTTGGCCGACATCCAGCCGCGCGGTCATGCGCGCGTCCCACCAGTCGACCTCGCCGCCCAGTCGCCAGGCGATGTGCTCGTTTTCCAGCCGAAAGTTGGGGTCGTCCGTACCGAAATTGTCGATGTCCGTATCGCTGTTCCGATAGCGAAAGACGCCATCCAGCCGGACGGTCTCCGTCAGGTCGGCCTCGAATCGGCCGGTCAGGGCGGTGGACTGAAACCCGTCATCCTCGCCCAGATTGCCCGGTGAGTCTGCTGGTACGATGTTGTAGCCGTCGGTCGAAAACCGCTCGAATGTCAGGCCATAGTCAAAGTCACCGACGGTTCCGCGCGCGGTTGCGGTCGCCGACAAGGTCGCCTCGGTGCCGTAGGCCAGCTCTGCGTCGACGTTGACCGGGTTGTCGCCGCCGACCACCGGAATGATGTTGATGACGCCGCCGATGGCATTGTTGCCATAGAGGGTCGATCCGGGACCACGGACCAGTTCGACCCGCCCGACCCCGGCCAGCGTGTCGAGGCCGAAATCGAAGGCCCCGTTGGGCGTTGACGGGTCCTGAACGGGGATGCGGTCGAACAGAACCAAGGTCTGGTTGCTGTTGGTGCCCCGCAGAAACAGCGAGGTTTGTTGCCCCAGCCCGCCGGACCGCACCAGGTTGACCCCCGGCACGCCCTGCAGCGCTTGTTCCAACAGGGTCAGGTTTCGCTCGTCGATTTCGCTCTGCTCGATCACCGTGACGGCCGCCGGCACGTCGACGATCGGATTGTCGAGGCGCGTGGCCGTGACGATGATCAGCGGCGCGGTCTCGACTGGCTCGCTCTCGAGGATTTCACCCTCGACCGGTTCGGTTTCCAGGGGCTGCGCACCGGGCGCGCTGGGAAAAAGGCAAACGCAAAGGGCCGAGCCAAGCAGGGCCAGACGAACATCTTTCATGCGACAACTCCTTACCCCATGCCGAAAGGGCAGGGGCGCAATCGACCCGAATGGGCCGGATGGATTGCCGGTGAAAAGCGCAAGCCCCGCACGCGACAACCCGCTCAGATGGAGCGTCACCGCGAACGGATACCGATGTTTCATCACACCCCGGATGAAACGGCGGGACGACTCGCAACGGCAGGTCTCCTGACTTGCGGGTCGTCACGCTCTGCGGGCCTGCCTTCCCAGGGAGGATCCCCAGTGGCTTGGTCGGTCCGCGCGCTCGCCGCGCACAGTTGCGGGGGCAGTTCCGGACTCGGCCGACCGTCGGCCGCCTCAACCGGATTCCCTTTTCATCCCCTTTCGGGGGGAACCGCTGCTGTCGAACAGAATAGGGCCGGAGAGCGCGCCGCGACAAGCGGTTGATTCACCTTCCCAAGGCGTGCCTGCGCTTGCTATTCTCGCTAAACGTGTAGGCGGAGCGATGAGAGGCGGATATGGACGCGCGGCGACGGGTTTTGTCTTTGGCGACGGCTGCCGTCTGTGGAGCCGGGTTTGCCCTCAGTCCACCTGCTTGGGCCCAGGATGCGGTGACGACGCTAAACGACGGGGAGCTTTCAATCTGCCTCTATCCCGGTTTTGAGCCGATCGCCAGCCAGGACGCGGCCGGCGATTGGCATGGCTGGGACGTGGTGTTTCTGCGCGACTTCGCCGCATCGCTGGACCTGGCCTTCCTGCCGACGCCGATCGAGCCGTTCGACGGCATCTGGCGATTGCCGGGCGAGGATATCTGCGACATAGCCGGCAGCGGCATCACCATAACCGAGCAACGCCAGCAGGACAGCCCCGGAACCGTTTGGTCGGACACGTACTACGTGACCAACCGCGCGTTTGTCGCGCGCGTCGAGGATCAAGGGCAGGTGCAGGGCGTGGCCGACTTTTCAGGGCACACCGTGATCGTCACGCAGGGGTCGACGGCCGATCTCGATTTGCGCCGCTGGATCGCGCGCGACAATGTCGCCGACGTGACGATCGACTACACGCACAATGCCGAAGACGCGGCACGCCGGGTGCTGGACCACGAGGCCTTCGCCTACGGTTCGGGCGAAGTGACCACGAACTATCTCGCCACCCTCTATCCCGGGCTCGTTACCGTGTGGCCCCACCCCTATCTGCAGGCGGACGGCTCGACCCGTCGCGAGAGGTTCTCCTTCGTGGTGCGCGCCGCCGATGACGGGCTGGCCGAGGCGCTGAACGCCTATATCGCTGAGCACGGCGAGGATTACGGGAAAGCCGATGATTGAAGGTCCGCCGAATCGGCCCAATGTCGAGGGGAGGCGTTGATGGGCGTGGCAAGGATGGGGGTTCTTCGATGAGCAAGACGAAGACAGGCGATCTGTCAGCCGATGCCTTCGCCGAGCCATCGGCACGAGACATCGCCGCGTTCGAAAGGCTTTCCGAGGTCGAACGGGCGGCGCTGATCAAACGCGAGGTCGAAAGGGGCATGGCAAGCGGCCTCACCGAAACGACAAGTGATCGGATTTGGGCGGAGGCCAAGCGGAGGGTGGCGGCGAAGGCAAAAAAGCCGAATGCCGTTTAAGCTGACAGCGAGAGCGGCGAAGGATCTTGTTCAGCTAACCGAATACGGCATTGAGCGATTTGGCGAGAACGCCGCGAGGAGCTACCTCGATACACTTTTCCGGGTTTTCGACCTGATTGCGGAAATGCCCCTGCTGGGCGCCGCGGACAGGATCAACCCAGGATTTCGTCGCTTCCTTCATGGCCGTCATGTCATCGTCTATCGCGTGGACGATGCCGGCATCGTCATCGCCCGCCTTCTGCACACGGCCATGGACGCGCCTCGTCATCCGCTCGGCGATGATGGGCGTTAATCGACGATAGTTGCTCAGCGAAGTGCTCGCCAAAGCGATCGAGGCCGTCACTCGGCCGGCGGGTCGGCCGGCGCGGAGGATGAGAGACCTTCCGCCCCCATGAAGACCACCAGCGCGCGCGCCGGGCCGTCGCCCGTGTTGGTTCCGTTGTGGGGCCAGTCGGTCGCCTCCATCAGGCTGTCGCCCTGGCGGTAGACCCTGGTCCCTTCCGTGCCATAGTCGACGGTGAGCTCGCCCTCCAGCATATGGCCGAACAGCGGCGCGGGATGGATGTGCCAGCCGGTTTCCGCGCCCGGCTGAAGCGTTACGATCGAGACCGAAACTTCGGCCGGTGCCTCCGTCGGGTAGGAGAGGGGCTGGCCGATGATCGTGGTCTGTGTCGAAAGCAGCGTCTCGGACGAAACCGGCGGTGGCGCATCCTGGGCCGTGCCGGCGGTGACGAAACCGGTCGCGAGGACAAACGCGGCCACCATGAGCGGGGCGGTCTTGGATTTGCTGGTCGGCACGGCGGATTGCTCTCGTCTTGAAATGTGGGGTGGCGCCGTTCGGTCGCGCGACAGCCGCCCCCCGTCTTACTTCCGTTGCACAGACGCTTCAACGGCGCAGAACAATCTGGACATTTATTATCATGGATATTATATATCTAGAATAGGAGGTGCCATGAAGCTGAGTGACGGGGTCGAGTGGGGGATACATTGCGCCATGCTGCTGGGCAGCTTGGAGCCGGGGACGACCTTGTCCGGCAAGGCGCTGGCTGAGTTCCACGGCGTGCCGGAAAGCTATTTGCTGAAGCATCTGAAGTCCCTGGTGGCGGCCGGCCTGTTGGAATCGGTGACCGGGCCGCGCGGCGGCTATCGGCTGGCGAAACCGCCGTCGGAGATCAGCCTGCTCGACATCGTGGAGGCCATTGACGGTACCCAGCCGGCATTCCGCTGTACGGAGATCCGGCAGCGGGGTCCGTGCGCCTTGGAGCCGTCCGCCTATCCGCGCCCGTGCGGCATCAACGCCGCCATGTTGCGGGCGGAGGATGCCTACCGCGCCGCCCTGCGCCAGGAAACCCTGGCCAAGGTGACGGCGGAGTTCATGGCCCGCGCCGATCCCCGCCTGTTCGCGCTTGGCGGTGCCTGGATCGAGCGGAATGTGAGGAGACCGAAGCAATGAGGCTGTTTGTAACCGGCGCGACCGGCGTGCTGGGGCGTCCGGTGGTCCGTCGATCGATCGACGCCGGCCATGAGGTTTGGGCGCTGGCGCGGTCGGATGAGAATGTGGAGGCGCTGGAACGGGCCGGAGCCAAGCCGATCCGTGGCGACCTGTTCGATCTGGCCGCCATGACCGAGGCGATCGAGGGTGCGGACGCCGTCCTGCATCTGGCGACTCGCATACCGCCGACATCCGATTTGCGGCGGCCTGGCGCGTGGGACGAAAACGATCGGATCCGCCGCGAGGGCACCCGCATCCTGGTCGATGCGGCGCTGGCTGTCGGGTCAGTACGCACGCTGATCTACCCGAGCGTGGTCGTGGTTTACGCCGATGGTGGCGCCGAATGGATCGACGCGCTGGCGAGCCCGATTGAGCCCTGGAGCCCGACCAGTTCGACGATCGAGGCCGAGGCCCACGTCGCGCGGTTCGCCGTTGCGAGGGACGGCAATCGCGGCATCGCCTTGCGCTTCGGGTCGTTCTACGGGCCGGAGTCCTCGGATAGCTGTCAGGCAGTCGCAATGGCCCGGAAAGGGTTCGTCCAGCCCCTGGCGGCGACCGACGCCTTCAAGTCGATGATATGGATCGACGATGCGGCAAAGGCCGTGCTGTCGGCGTTGGACCGTGCACCATCGGGCGTGTTCGACGTGACCGAAGACAATCCCTTCACCCAGGGCCAGGCGGCCGAGGCGCTTGGCACAGCCGTCGGCAGACGGCATCTGATCAAACTGCCGCGCTGGCTCTTGCGCCTCGTCGTCGACCAGAGGCTGCGCGACCTCTTGGCCCGCAGCCAGCGGGTCACCAACCACCGGTTCAAGCAGGTCACCGGATGGGCGCCGGAGGTGCCGAACCAGACTGTCGGTTGGCGCCGACTGGCTGCGGGTTAGGATCTTCGGCCGACCTGTCGGTCAGGGCAGGTCGGCCAGGATGAACTCGGCGTCCTCAAGGGCCTCGATGCGAAGTGCCGTTTCGTCGCTCAACACCAGGCCGTCGCGGGCATCGACGTCGGTGCCGTTGATCCGCAAACGGCCGCGAGCGGGCACCAGATAGGCGCGCGACCCGGCCAGGGTGTGGTCCAGCGTCTTGCCGGCCTCCAGCGTCGCGCCGTGAACGGCGGCATCCTGGTGGATATAAAGCGCGCCGGCCTCGATGTCCGCGTCGTGGCCGGAGGCCAGTGGCACCAGCCGGTTGGCATTGGCGCCCTTCGGGAACTCCTTGTTGTCCCAGCGGGGTGGCATGCCGCGTTCCTTGGGCTGGATCCAGATTTGAAAGATCTGCGTCGGCCTGGTGCCGCGATTGAACTCGGCATGCATGATGCCGGTGCCGGCGCTCATCACCTGCACGTCACCCGCCAGCGTCGTGCCCCGATTGCCGAGATGGTCCTCATGATCGATCTGGCCCGCGCGGACATAGGTGATGATCTCCATGTCCCGATGCGGGTGCATGGGAAAGCCGCTGTCCGGCTGGATCGTGTCGTCGTTCCACACCAAGAGGGGCCCGACACCCCGGCGCGCGGGGTTGTGATAGTCGGCGAAGCTGAAATGGTGGTGGGCATCCAGCCAGCCGTGATTGGCGTGGCCCAGCGTGTCGAAGGCTCTCTTCTCGATCATGGTTTCAGTCCTTGGGCAGGCGATCGCGATCGTGCCGCGCGTCGAGGTTCAGGGCAGGGCCCTTGGGCACGATGCGCGTCGGGTTGATGGTCTCGTGGCTGCCGTAATAGTGGCTCTTGATGTGGTCCAGATTGACCGTCTCCGCGATGCCCGGCATCTGGTAAAGCTCGCGCAGATAGTTGGACAGGTTGGGGAAGTCCGCGATGCGCTGGCGGTTGCACTTGAAGTGGCCGACATAGACCGGATCGAACCGCACCAGCGTCGTAAACAGGCGCCAGTCCGCCTCCGTCAACGTGCCGCCGACCAGATAGCGCTGGCGACCCAGACGGCCCTCGACCTCGTCTAGCGTCGCGAACAGGGCGTCGAACGCCTCTTCATAGGCTTCCTGGCTGGTCGCGAAGCCGCACTTGTAAACGCCGTTGTTCACCGTGTGGTAGATGCGGTCGTTGATCGTGTCGATCTCCGGCCGCAGCGCCTCCGGATAGAAGTCCGGACCCGTCGCCCCGACTTGGTCAAAGGCGCTGTTGAACATCCGGATGATTTCGGACGACTCGTTGCTGGCGATGGTCTGTTGCTGCTTGTCCCACAGCACCGGCACGGTCACCCGGCCGGTGTAGTCCGGCAAGGCGAGGGTGTAGATCTGGTGCAGGTGCGACTTGCCATTGACCGTGTCCGGCGTGGAACCCGGATTGTCGGAGAACCACCAACCCTCGTCGCCCATGAAATGATCGACCACGGACACGTCGATCATGTCCTCAAGCCCTTTCAGCTTGCGGAAGATCATCGTCCGGTGGGCCCAGGGACAGGCGTGGGAGATGTAGAGGTGGTAGCGCCCGGGTTCGGCCTTGAAACCGTCCTTGCCGGACGGACCGGCCGAACCGTCCGCTGTCACCCAATTGCGGAAGGCGCTGTCCTGGCGGACGAAACGCCCGCCGGACTTCTTGGTATCGTACCATTGGTCGCGCCATTTGCCTTCGACGAGGAGGCCCATCGGTTTGGTTTCCTTACTCTTGACGTTGGTTAGGCCGCCAGCTTGGCGGCGATCTGGGCCACATGTCGACCCTGGTAGCGTGCGCCGGCCAGGTCGATCTCGACCGGTTGCCGCGAGCCGTCGCCGCCGGCGATCGTCGACGCCCCATAGGGCGAGGTGCCGATGATGCCGTCCAGCGACATCTGCTCGGAAAACGCATAGGGCAGGCCGACGACCACGAAGCCCAGATGAAGCAGCGTCGTGTGGAAGCTGGTGATGGTGGTCTCCTGGCCGCCATGCTGGGTCGCCGACGAGGTGAACACACTGCCCGCCTTGCCGACGAAGGCCCCTTGCTGCCAAAGCTTGCCAAGCTGATCGATGAAGGCCCGCATCTGTGACGCGGCAACACCGAACCGGGTCGGTGCGCCGAAGATGATGGCGTCATAGTCGGCAAGCTCGTCAACCGTGGCGATCGGCGCCGCCTGGTCCAGCTTGAAGTGGTTTTGACGCGCGATGTCTTCCGGCACCGTCTCCGGCACGCGCTTGACCGTAACCTCGACGCCACCCTCGCGCGCGCCTTCGGCCACAGCCTGCGCCATGGTTTCGATATGTCCGTAGGTTGAGTAGTACAGCACCAGCACCCTGGCCATCGTCGCCTCTCCTGATCCACTGAGATCCGACCCGATCGGGCCGCGCATGACCTCGATTTAGTCGCTTCTCAGGAGATATAATGAGCGCCAATTGAAATGAATTGTTTCCGATGAGGAGACGGCAGCCCACCTTGACAAGACTTGCGCGCGCTCTGGCGCTTGCTTAGAACCGCGACACAAAGCTCATCGTTGCCAGGCCAAGAGTTCCGTTCATGCATTCCTTCACCACATGGCTGTCCAAGAGGGTGGCCACGGCGTTCGTTTTCGCCGGTCTCGATGCCCGGTTCGGGCAGGTCACGCCGTCCAACCGGCCGGATCTGGCGCAGTTTCAGTGCAACGGTGCGTTGGCCGCGGCCAAGCAGGCGCGATCCAACCCGAGGCAGTTGGCCGAGACGGTCGCAAGCGAGCTGCGGACGGACCCGGCGCTGGCGAAGGTCGACGTGGCCGGCCCTGGGTTTCTCAATCTCACCCTGACCGATCGGGCGATCGCCGATCACATTGCCGATCTGGCCAAGTACCCACGCCTGGGCGTGCCGGCAACGGCCAAACCCGCGACCGTGATTCTGGACTATGGCGGGCCGAACGTGGCCAAGCCGATGCATGTCGGCCATGTCCGCGCCACCGTGATCGGCGACAGTTTGCGCCGGCTGTTCACCTTCGCCGGGGACCGCACGGTGGCGGACGTCCATATGGGCGATTGGGGTCTGCCCATGGGCATGCTGATCTCGGAACTCGAGATGCGCCATCCCGATTGGCCCTATTTCGATGCCGACCACAGCGGCCCGTATCCCAACGCCTCGCCGGTCACGCTGGACGATCTGGAGCGGCTTTATCCCGAGGCCGTGGCCGCCTGCCGCAGCGATCCTGATCGGATGCAAAAGGCCCGGGCGGCGACCTTCGCGCTTCAGAACGACGAGCCCGGGGTGACCGCTTTGTGGCGGCACTTCATGGACGTTTCGATCGCCTCCATGCGAGCGAATTTCGACGCCCTTGGCGTGCAATTCGATCTCTACAAGGGCGAGGCCGATGTCCATCACCTGATCGCGCCGATGGTCGAGGAACTGACGGCTAAGGGCCTGGCGGAGGTCGACGACGGCGCGACGATCGTGCGCGTTGCCCGGTCCGACGACAAAACCGAGATGCCGCCGTTGATCCTGCTGAAGTCAGACGGCGCGGTGATGTACGGCACGACGGACCTTGCGACAATCAAGGATCGTGTCGCGGAGTACGATCCGGACTTCATGCTCTATGTCGTCGACCAGCGCCAGCATTTGCATTTCGCGCAAGTGTTCCGGGCGGCGGAACTGGCGGGCTACGGACACGCTGACCTGGAACATCTCGGTTTCGGAACGGTAAACGGGCCGGATGGCAAGCCGTTCAAGACCAGGGAAGGTGGCGTCCTGCGCTTAAGCGCGCTGATCGACGAGGCGCGCGACAAGGCGCTAGAGCGGATGGTAGAGGCCAACCTTGCCGCCGACATGCCGGAGGCGGAGCGCGCGGAGATCGCCCGGATGGTCGGTCTGGCGGCGATCAAGTTCGCCGATCTCTCCAACCACAGACGATCTGACTACGTCTTCGACCTGGACCGTTTCACCCGGTTCGAGGGCAAGACCGGCCCGTACCTGCAATATGCCGCCGTGCGGGTAAAGTCGCTGCTGCGCCGGGCTGCTGACCAGGGCGATGCACCCGGCTCCGTCCTGCCGCCGGGCGATGTTGAGCGCGACCTGTTGCTGACCCTGGGTCAGATGTCGGATGCCGTGGCCCGTGCCTATGACAAGCGGGCGCCGAACGAGCTGTGCGATTTCGCCTTCGCGCTGGCCCAGGCGTTCAGCCGCTTTTATGCCGCGACCCATATCCTCAGCGAGCCGGACAAGGCCAGACGCGCCGCCTGGCTGGCCCTGGCCCAGCTCACCTTGGCCCAACTGACCCTGCTGTTGGACCTCTTGGGCATCGAGGTGCCGGAGCGGATGTAGCGCGCGGCGCCGTTTGGGCGGCTATGGCCGCAGGCGCGACCGGTCCAGTTCCGGGTTCTGGTCCCAGACCCAGGATGTCAGGCTGTAGGTGCCTTGCGGATCGCGATAAACCACGACGTCGGCGGTGCCCGACCGGCCACCTTCGAGAAAGCCGATCATCAGCCGATAGTTCATGCCCGCCACGACCTGCTGTTCGGCCTGAATCACGCGCTGATACTGGATGAGTACGCCGGTGGCGTCCTGTTGCGCCGACACGGCGAATTGAGCGGCGGCGACGACCTCCGGATCGTCGATGGCGACCTCCGAATACCCGCCGACGACGTTCGGCGTGTCGTCGGCGCTGGGGGCATCGGCGCTGGAAACGCAGCCGCCGATCACCAGGCCCACTGCGGTGATCAGAACCAAGAATAGTTTGCGCTGCATGTCCTGGTGCTCCTGATCGTGAGAGTTATGGGGCAGGACTATCCGCCGCTTTGGAAACCGTGTAAAGCACCCAGCCCGCACAAACCGCTAGCCCTCCACAGACATGTTGATGATCGCAATCAAGATCGTGGTGACGTCCGCGATGGTGCTGGGCCTGTCCTGGCTCAGCGAGCGGGTCAGTCCGCGCGTCGCCGGCGTCTTTGCCGGGTTCCCGCTCGGCATCGCCGTCAGCCTGTTCTTCATCGGCGTGGAGCAGGGGGCCCAGTTCGGCGCCGTCGCGGCGACCTCGACCATCGGCGGCCTCGGGGCATCGCTGATCTTCTGCGCCGCCTACTGGCAGTTTTCTGATCGTATCGGCCAGTGGAGCGTTGTGCTGACCTCGGTCCTGTCGCTCGCGGTCTTTTTGATAGCCGCGGCGCTGATCGGCCAACTGCCGCAGCACCGTTGGTTGCTGTTGGCCGTGACCCTGGTGCTGACCGGTGCCGCCATTTTGGTGTTTCGGCGGATCGCCGACGCCGACCCGGACGGCGGGTCCGGCAAGAAGGTTGTCATCACGCCCTTCATCCTGTTGATGCGCGCCGGCGTGGCAACGGTGATCGTGCTGGCCATTACCGGCACGGCCAGCCTGATCGGTGAGGAATGGTCGGGTCTGCTGTCGGGCTTTCCGATTACGCTCTATCCGGTCTTGCTGATCGTGCACGTGACCTACTCCAAGCGCGAGGTCCACGGCATCATCAAGAACTTCCCCTTCGGCATCGGCAGCCTGATCCTGTTTGCGCTGGTCTCCAGCCTGGTCGTCGTGCCGCTGGGCGTCTATTGGGGCACCTTGGTCGCCGTCGCTGTCGCTGCCGTCTATCTGGCGTGCGTCACGGTCGTTATCTGGAAGGTCAGGTCCTCCCGCTTGAAGGCCGATACGAAGATGGCGACCTAGCCACCGGCCGTCGGGTCGCCCTGATGCAGGCCGATGATGTTGCCTTCGGTGTCCTTGACGTACGCCTGCCAGCCGACGCCGGGGATCGGCATCTTGGCCACGGCCAGGCTGGCGCCGGCGCTTAGCGCGCGGTCGAGGGTGGCGTCGAGATCATCGACATCCATGGTGCAGACGAAACCGGTCACCGCCTGCCCCTCCACGGGCTTCGGGCCGCTGCGGACATGCATGCCGCCGTTGATGCCCCGGTCCTCGTCACCGGTCACAATGTACCAATAGGCCATGGGCTCTTCGGCGATCTTCTCGAACGCCCAGCCGAAGACATCCGAATAGAATTTCTGGGCGCGTGCCGGTTCGTCGGCCTGGATCTCGAAATGGGTCGGGCGGGGCATGATCGCGTCCTTGGTTTGTCTTGCCTCGGTATCGCGGCCGGGTCAGCCGGCCGACATGATCTCCTGATAGCGCGCCAGCCAGGCGTCCTTGTGCTCGGCCACCATCGGGGTGGGTAGGCTCAGCAGCGGCTGAAAATCGGCCTCTTGCGTCGGATAGGTCGGGTCGTCGACCAAATCGGCGGGCGGGGTCAGCCCCGGATAGACCGGGGGCAGACCGAGGCCGTCGCACCAAACTTGTTGGCTCTGGGGCGATAGGGCCGTTTCGATGTAGCGCGCGGCCCAGTAGCGCTCATTTTCCGGCAGGCCAACAGGAATGCACATCCCGTCCGTGGCCACCTCGGCACCCTCCTGCGGGATCGTCCACGCGACCGGCGCGCCATCCTGCCGTGCCGCGCGGGCGTCCGACGTGATGGTGCAGCAGGCGTCGACGTCGCCATTCGACAGCCATTCCGTCATGTCCGGGTCCTGGCCCAGCCGGGCGCCGTTGGCCGCGACCTCTGCCATGAAGGACCAGCAGGGATCCATGTTGTCCGGCATTTCCGCCAACGTGCCGCCGCCGGTGACTTGGGCCGCGGAATAGAAGCCGCCGCCATCCTGGAACAGGGCGATCCGATCGCGAACCGCCGGGTTGGCGAGCGCCCGCCAGCTATCCGGCGGGCCGTCTGCAAACGCGTCCTCGCGATAGGCTAGGGCGAAGACATAAGCGTAGGTGTTGACGAAGGGCCAGGCGTCGAAGCCCGTCGGCCGGGCGATCGGCAGCAAGGCGTCGAGACCGGCAAGATCGCTGAGGTCCTCGGTCGCGCCGCGCAGCGCCAGCATGGTGATGTTGATCGCCGTGTTCCAGTCGACATGGATCGGCGGCACGCGCCCATGCTCGACCGCGTCCAGGATCTCCGGCACGGTCTCGATGTCCTGGGTGACGGTGTGCAGGATCGGGATGCCCGTCGCGTCGCTGAACGGCTCCGAAACGCCCCGGCGCAGGCTCTCCAGCCAGACACCGTCCCATGACCGCACGGTCAGGGTGGCCGGCTTGTCTTGGGCCAAGGCGCCCCGGTATTTGAGAATCGCGGGGGCGGCCACGCCGGAGGCGGCGGCCAGTCCTGCGCGACGCAACAGCTGCCGTCTCGGCAAGCCGCGCCGGTGGTTTCGCTGTGTCACGTCAACACCCCCATTGCCGGATTTGGCGCCGACGTCAACGGTCATCGGCGGCCCCGGACTATGCCAAACCGACGGGGATGCCGCTAGGGCTCAAAAAGGCACGGAGGCCCCGCAATTGGGGCCTCCACCACCAACACAAACCCGCTTGATCAGTCCCGCCAGGCGGTCTCGTCGATGTCCAGATCCGAAAACTTCTCCGGATCGAAGACCGGATGGTCCGTACCGTCCCTGACCTGCTGGCGATAGTCGTTGAGCACCCGCATGCCGACCGGGAACAGCATGATCAGGGCCAGAAGGTTAACCAGCGCCAGAACGCCCATCATCGGATCGGAGAAGAAGAAGACGGCCGTTGCCCCCGGCGCCGACGCGCCGACGAACACCAGGACCACGACGATGATCCGAAACACGTGTCGGGCCGTGTGGCTTTCCGTGAAGACGGTCAGCGCGTTCTCGCCGAGATAGTAGTTGTAGATGATCGAGCTGTAGGCGAACAGAATGATCGCGATGGTCAGCACATACTGCGCCCAGACGCCGACATGCGAGGCCAGCGATTGCTGGGTGAGTTCCACGCCGTTCACATCGGCCGCGCCCGGCACATAGACATCGCCCAAAAGGATGATGAACGCCGTGCACGAGCAGATGATGATCGTGTCGATGAAGACGGACAGAGCCTGCACGATGCCTTGGCTGACGGGGTGGCGCACATAGGCGACCGCCGCCACGTTCGGCGCGCTGCCCAGGCCCGCCTCGTTGGAGAACAAGCCCCGGCGCAGGCCTTGCGCGATTGCCGCGCCCATACCGCCGCCGACGGCTTCCTCGATGCCGAAGGCGTTGTTGAAGATGGTCGCGATGACGGCCGGAACCTCGCCGATGCTGGCCACGATGATGATGATCGCCATCAGGATGTAACCAATGGCCATGATCGGGACGACGAACTCGGCAACCAGCGCGATGCGCTTGATGCCGCCATAGATGACGATGCCGGTGATCAGGGCGATGACGATCCCGGTCCAGATTTGGCCGATGCCGAAACTGTCTTCGACGGAAACGGCGACCGTGTTGCCCTGGAAGGCGTTGAAGCCCAGTCCAAAAGCAGCGATCAGCGCAATCGCGTAGATGATGGCCAGCCAGTTGTACTGGTGCCCCAGCCCATGTCGGATGTACTGCGCCGGCCCACCGCGATAGGTGCCGTCCTCGTCCGTGCGCTTGAAGAGCTGGGCCAGTGAGCATTCGAACAGGCTGGTCGCCATGCCGATGAGCGCGATCACCCACATCCAGAACACGGCCCCCGGGCCGCCCAGGGTGATGGCCACCGCCACGCCGGCGATGTTGCCGCCACCGACCCGGCCGCCGACGCTGACCAGCAGGGCCTGGAGGGAACTGACGTGACCCTTGGTCGATCCGGTCCTGCTCGGAACCAGCACGCGGAACATGCGCCCGAAAAAGCGGAACTGAACCAGACCGGATGCCAGCGTGAAGAACACGCCGAGAACCACCAGGAACGGGATCAGTGCCCATCCCCAGGTGGCGTCTCCGATATAGCCAAAGAGATCCTCAAGGAAACCCATCTGCCCTCTCCCTTTTGTTGTTTGGGGTTGAAGTCTGCGAGCGTTGGTCTTGGGTATTCGTGTCCTGAGCGGTTTGGGTGATTCTGGTGTCGAGACGGCCGTCTGGCGGCGCTCAATCGGTCTTGGGAGGTTGTGCCGTCAGCCTGGATGACCGTCGGGCCGGATGGTTGCCGTTTGCAAACGCCGATCTGACGAACCCAAGCGGATCGCGGACATCGGCACCTCCTGACGAAGAGCGGTTGGGGAAACCGAGTCGCATCGGAACACGACGCGCGCGGCGACGCAAGCAATGTAACGTTTCTGAAACATGTCGGCAGGCTGGTCACCCGAGCCGGACAGGCCGGACCCGGCTCAGCCTGCAGAACATCGGACGGCCGTGCGAGGTGGCGTCAGCCGGTCGCGAACAGACTATGCCGGCTCAAGCCGCCGCCTTATTCGCTGTCTTCGTTCCGTCTAAGTACCGGAAAAACTTGAAGGATGGTGCCGGATGCAGGATTCGAACCCGCGACCTTCGGTTTACAAAACCGCTGCACTACCACTGTGCTAATCCGGCATGTGGGCTTCCGTTTAGGCGCTCTTTCAGCGGTTGCCAAGGGGCAGTTGTTACCGCGCGTCAACCGTTCCCGATGGGAAACCGGCGCAAAAGCATGATCGCAGTCGGTCTTGGGACATCTGTTCCGATTGCAGGCTGTTGATCCGGTCGCCTCCTGCTGGGGCACCGAGAACATCCGTTGTGAGGATTCCCACAGAAATATCGGCCAAGAAAGAACACTTTTAGCGACGTTGATCTTGCCCGTGAAGGTGACGGTTTGTCGTTCGTGGTGCTGCCGTTGCTTCTGAGTCAGGGCTGGCTTGAAGGTCAAACAGGTCTTGCCAGCCGGACAAGTTCTCCGTGCCGGGTATTGGATAATATTATTATAAACGATCAACTTAAATGAGGTTTGGTATCGGCCGAGTGAACCTGACCATCGGGCAAAGGGGCGGCACCGCCAAGTGGCGCGACCGAGACGTTGTGAGGGTCGATCGGCATTGGGGCGTCGCGCCCGCCGGATGTGCACGAGGCGGGTCGCGTCCCGCGCAACTGGACTCCTGTAACGACCGGGACGCCCGATTGGTGGGGCCCTGAACGAGATGCACCGGACGCCAAGGACCATCGAACAAGGAGAATCGAGATGACCACACACCTGACAACCGAGATGCTGGCTGGCCTGGCGTCAACACAGACCGATGCTAACCAGCTTGCGCAAACGATCGATCGCCTGAGCGACGACTTATTGAACACCGATATCGCGGCCTTCGAGGAGGCGGCGTTCGCGGCTGAGTCAGGCACGGTCGGCGACCCGCGCGACAATGTCGTGGGGCTGGGCATCGGCCGATCGAGGGAGACGGGTGGTCTCGTCGCGCGGGTTTTGCTGCGTGATGCCATGGAGGTCGATGCGTTGGAAAGCGCCGCGGATCTGGGCGGAACCGCGAATGGGCTGCCGATCGAGTACGAAACGGTCGGCGAGATCGTCGCGCAGCACAAGACCCGTCACGCGCCGATACCTGCCGGTGTTTCCGTCGGCAACGCCACGCGTTTTCACGCCGGGACGCTTGGATGTTGGGTGGAGTTCAACGGCAGGACCTGCGTCTTGAGCAACAATCATGTCCTCGCATTGGCGGGAAGCAGCCCACCGGCGGCGTCAATCACTCAGCAAGGACGACTCGATGGAGGCACGGTGCCCGCCGACGTTTTTGCGCGTTTGACCCGGGCAATTCCGATCTCGTTTACGACGGCGAACGCGGTCGACGCCGCGGTTGCGGAAATCGACGGTACGCGTGCGCCGGAGCGCAGAGTCTTTCGGGGGGCGGCTGCCCTGGAAGCGCTCGTTTCGCCCCACGTCGCGCCCAGTATTGGCCAGGCTGTTCAGAAGTCCGGTCGAAGGACTGGGCATACGAAGGGCGTCGTCGATCTTGTAGGCGTTAGCGTCCGGGTCAATTTCAGCGGTCGAGGGCTGGCATTGTTCGACAATCAGTTTCAGATCATCGGTACCAGTGGGAAATTCTCGGACAAGGGCGATTCCGGTTCCTTGATAACGCTGGACCCGAGCAACCAGCCGGTAGGTCTCTTGTTCGCCGCCGGAATGGTTGAGGGCGTCGCCTATACGTATGCCAACGACATCGATGTCGTGTTGAAAGCGTTTCCCGCATCGATCATGTATTAGCCAACATGTATAAGCGACGGTTCAACTCCCATCCAACGTCTCAAGGCGAAAGCTGCCCGTGACCAGCGACCCCATGGCGAGTCTCGAGAAGCATCGAGAGGCCCTGATGGCGAAGCCTGGGGTTATTGGCGTCGGGCTCGGTCTTCGAGACGGGAAGCCGACCATCGTCTGTCTGGTCGCCAAGGAACGTGAGCACGAGGCGACCGTTCCGGACGCTCTCGACGGCGTTCCGGTGCGGGTCGAGCTGAGCAGCTCAATTGAGCCGCAAGCCGGCCAATCCTAGGTCTCTGCCCTAGGTTTCTGCCCTAAGTCTCTGGACGGTGCATGTCTTGGGGCTGTCCTTGACCAGCCGCCGCATACAGTGCGACTGCGGCTGCGTTGGAGACGTTCAGGCTGGCCATTAGCCCGCGGCCGGGCAGCGTCGCCAACGTGTCGCAGCGCTCACGGGTTAGCCGGCGCAAACCGTCACCTTCGGCGCCCAATGCCAGGACCAGCCGGTCCGGTAGATCGAGTGAGCCCAACGGTTGTTGGGACTCCTCTGCCAAGCCGACGACGAAGAAGCCGGCCTGTTGCAGGCTGTCGAGGGCGCGAGCGAGATTGGTCACCCGCACGATCGGCACCAGGTCGACAGCGCCGGACGCGGTCTTGGCCAATGTCCCCGTGACAGGTGGCGCGTGCCGGTCCTGTACGATCAGGCCCGTGGCACCGAACACGGCAGCGGAGCGCAAGACCGCGCCGACATTGTGAGGATCGGTGACCTGGTCGAGCGCGACGATGATCGTGCGCCCCTGAGCGCTCGATTGTTGTGCAAGCGCATCCAGTGACGGTGCGGGGGGTGGTGCTGCGTCCAGAACCAGCCCCTGGTGTACCGCACCCGGCCCGATGAGACGGTCGAGTGTGTCTCTGTCGGAGATGGTGGGGGGTGGGCGGCCGGGCGGCGGCTCGGAGACCTGATCGGTCAGATGCGCCCAGGCCTGGGGCGTCGCCCAAAGGCGGCGGCATCGCCGTGCGGGGTTGGCCCAGGCGGCGGCAACCGTGTGCTGCCCGTAGAGCAGGGATCGGTCGCCAGCATCGGCGTTTGAAGACTGTGAACGGCGCGGGCGGGATCTTGATGGCATGGCTGGCACTTTGCCTGCAGGCGCGAGGTCTGCCAATCGGCTTCGGCATGATGAAGCCACCTCATGCGCTTGCATCGTGCGTTTGAGACGACGATGTCTGTTGACAGCGCTCGGCAAATTTCGATAGTGCGCGCTTCGCCCGTCGCGGCGGTTGGGTCGAACCCTTTGGAGGGGTGGCCGAGTGGTTAAAGGCAGCAGACTGTAAATCTGCCCGCGTAGCGTACGCTGGTTCGAATCCAGCCCCCTCCACCATCGACCCTTTCGTGTGACGGGCACTGACCTGGTGAGTTGGCCAGACTGGATTTTAGTGCTCGGCGCGGGCGGGCGTAGCTCAATGGTAGAGCAACAGCCTTCCAAGCTGATGACGGGGGTTCGATTCCCCTCGCCCGCTCCAGTCGGTACCGGCACCGGGCACTTTGGGATCGGCGGGGCGTTTTGCCACGTCGGTGGTTGGTTTAAAGATGCCGGCGCCGAGAGATGGATCTGTCGCTGGCCGGTGGCAGACTGTCAGTGGAGTAGGAAAGACGATGTCGAAGGCGAAGTTTGAGCGTACGAAGCCGCACGCGAATATTGGCACGATTGGTCATGTGGACCATGGCAAGACGACGTTGACGGCGGCGATCAC
>JANQGH010000057.1 GCA_028277405.1 Alphaproteobacteria bacterium
ACTGGCCTTCGCCAAATTCAAAGCTTTCCTCAAAGCCATCGCGGCGCGCACCGTCGACGGCCTCTGGAACGCTATCGCCCAAGCCGTCGACATCTTCACCCCCAACGAATGTCGCAACTACTTCACTGCAACAGGATACGAACCCGAATGATCGGAAAACGCTCTAGGCACCCTCGCCGTTCGACAGTTTTGCCAGCAGCTTGATCAGATCCGTCCGCTCCTGATCGCTGAGCGCCTCAGCCACCGCGCGCTCGTGGGCCAGGACGGCCGGCAGAATGTCCCGCAGCAAGGCCGAGCCTGTGTCGCTTAGCTTCAGCGCGTAGGAGCGGCGGTCGGCCGGGGACGGTGCCCGGACGACCAGGTCACGCCGCTCCAACCGATCGATCACGGCCACCATGGTCGACCGGTCGATGCCAAGCGCGTCGCCGAGCTCCGACTGGCTGAGCCCGTCATTGCTGTCGATCAGGATGAGAACGCCAAGCTGTCCGGGCGTGATGTCGAAATCCGCGGTCGCGGCGCGGAAATTCTGAAAAACGGCGATCTGCGCGCGGCGAAGGTTGTAGCCGACAAGGTCGGGCAGCAGGCCGTGATCGATGCGCCGGCTGCGCCTGCGGCGGCGATCGACGGAACCGTCGGCCCTTGGGACGTTCGCTACCACAGCAGATTCACCAGCCCCAACGTGATGATCGGGAATGCGATCAGGATAATCACCCGCACGGCGTCGGACAGCAAGAACGGCAGCACGCCCCGGAAACTGTCCAGCATCGGCACATCCCGCGCGAGTGAGTTGATGATGAACACATTCATGCCGACGGGCGGCGTGATCAACCCGACCTCGACCACGATCAGGGCCAGGATCCCGAACCATATGGCGGTTTCCTCCGGCGTCATGCCGAAGTCCAGCGCCATGACGATGGGGAAGAAGATCGGGATCGTCAGCAGGATCATGCTGAGACTGTCCATGACGCAGCCGAGCAGCAGATAGATCAGCAGCATAACGGCCAGCACCGCCATCGGCGCCAGGCCGCTGTCGCCGATAAACAACGCCGCGGATTGGGGCAACTGGGTCAAGGCCAGCATGCCGTTGAACAGTTTGGCGCCGAGGATGATCAGGAAGATCATCGCGCTGGCCTCGGCGGTGCCCTTCAGGCTGTCGACAAAGCCTTGCCAGCGCATGCCACCGTGGAAGATCGCCAGCAAGAGGGTCGAAAAGGCCCCGACGGCCGCCCCTTCCGTCGGCGTGAACCATCCAGCGTAAATGCCGCCAATCACGAGCAGGAAGATCGCGACGACGGGCCAGGTTTCGGCAACGGCCTTGCGCCTGGCTGCGGCGCCCGCGCGCTCGCCCGTCGGGCCGGCATCGGGCCTGAAGCGGACATAGACGGCAATCGCCAGCACATAGCCCAGCGCGGCCAGGAAGCCCGGCACCAGGGCGGCGACAAACATCTTGGCGATGTTCTGCTCGGTCAAAATGGCATAGATGACCAGGACGACCGATGGCGGGATCAGGATGCCGAGTGTTCCACCGGCGGCCAGCGAACCGGTCGACAAGGCACCCGAATAGCCAAACCGCCGCATCTCCGGCAACGCCACTTGCGCCATCGTCGCAGCCGTGGCCAGGGACGAGCCGCAGATGGCGCCGAACCCGGCACAGGCGCCGACGGACGCCATCGCCACGCCACCGCGCCGATGGCCGAGAAAGACGTTCGCCGCATTGAACAGAGCCTTGCTCATCCCCGCCCGGGTCGCGAACTGGCCCATCAGCAGGAACAGGGGCACCACGGACAGGCCGTAGTCCGCAAAGGCGCTGAACGACGTGTTCTTGACGTAAGCCAATGTCGGCGAAACGCCACGCATGACCAGGTAGGCGCCGAGGCCGACCGTAATCATCGATACGCCGATGGGAATGCGCAGCGCCAGCAACGCCAACAGGGCGACAAAGGCGAACGCGCCGAGTTCGGGTCCGATCACCGGGCCGGCTCTCCGTCGCCCCGTGCCTCAGCGATCGATCGCAGGACCGTGTAGGCGCACACCAATGTCAAGAGAACCGTGGCGACGAAGGCGCAGAGATATCCCCACTTCGTCGGCAGGCCGAGGATCCACGTGGTCTCACCGTAGGGACCTAGGCGATCGAGATAGCCGTTGAAGAGTTGCCAGGCGAGCAGTGCGGCGATGATCGTGTAAAGCAGGTTGCCGGCCACCGCGAACCATGCCCGGGTCCTGGCGCTTGCCTTGGCGACGAAGAAGTCGACCGCGACGTTGCCCCGGACAATCTGGCAATAGGGCAGGAAGCTGAACAGCGCGATGGCCACGCCCAGCTCGACCAGTTCGAAGTCACCAGGAACCGGGCCCAGCCAGCCGAACAGCGGAACGCCGGCCAGGTTGCGGCCGATGATGCTGACGACGACCATGACCATGATCGCCGCCAGCAGAAGCCCACCAAGAACCGCCAAGGCAGTCGATGCGCGATAAAGCGCCTTGCCGATGGGATCGACCGAGATCGCGCCCGGCGGCTGATGGGCCATGCGGACCTATTGGCTGTACTGGTCGACCAGCTCTCGCGCCCGCGCCAGCAGGGCGGCGCCGTCATGGCCGGCCGCGTCCGTATTGGCGACCCACGCATCGATGACGCCCTGGGTGCGGTCCGACATCTCCGCCACGACCTCATCGGACAAGACGACGAACTGGTTGCCGGCATCCACGGCGGCCTGGCGGCCAGGTGCCTCGGCCTCATCCCAGACCTGGCCGATCATCTGGGCCAGTGCCATGCCGGAGTTGTTGTCGATCACTGCCTGCAGATCCTCAGGCAGACCCTCGTACACGTCCTTGTTCATGGCGAACAAGAAGACCGAGGTGTAGAAGCCGCGGTCGGCATCGATTTCGCTGTGGCAGCAGACCAGCTCCTGGACGCGCAAGGGACGCGCGACCTCCCACGGAATGACCGTTCCGTCCACCACGCCACGCGACAAGGCCTCGGGCACCTGCGGCACCGGCATGCCAACCGGTACGGCGTCCAGCGCCTCCAGCGCATCATTAATCACGCGTGTGGGCGCGCGAACCGACGTCCCTTCCAGATCGTCGAGACTGTCGAACGGTTCGTCGCGCATGTGGAAGGTGCCGGGGGCGTGGGTATGCAGGGTTAGAACATGCACGTCGGCAAATTCGTCGGCCAGGTTTTCCTGGTAGAACGCCTGCGCCGCCTGGCTGGTTGCCTCGGCCGTGCCGGCGACAAACGGCAGCTCAAACACCTCGGTCAACGGAAAGCGCCCGGGCGTGTAGCCCGGCAAGGTCCAAACCACGTCCACGACGCCGTCGCGCACCTGATCGTAAAGCGAGGGCGGTGCGCCGCCGAGCTGCATGGCCGGGTAGATCTCGACCGCGATCCTGCCGTCGGATTCCTCCATCACCCTGTTCGCCCAGGGTTCGATGAACTGCGAGTGGGCAACCGAGGGCGGCGGCAGGAAGTGGTGCACCCGCAAGGTCACGTCCTGCGCCTGCGCGGCAGGTCCAATACCGGCAAGCATCGCGGCGACGGACGCCCCGCCCAACACGCCAAGAATGGACGCACGCAAAGTCATGATTCTCATGTGACGGTGTCCTCCCCTATCTGGCCGGCACCTACGGCGGGCCTGTCATTTCTCGAAGAGCCTATCGCCTTCCGCGGGACATCTCTAGGCCGGTCCCAAGCCCGCGACTCTGCCCTTGATCCAACTCCCCTTTCAACGATATTGTTTGACATACGAACAATTTGTCGGACCGGCGTGACCAGCCGACAGACCGGCCGGCGCTACGAGGATTCATGACCCTTTCCGTGACGATCCGACAGTCGGGCGAACCGATGGGCGACCCGGTCACGGTCGAGATGGGCGACACGATCCTGGCCGCTGCGCTGGCGAAGGGCCTACCCTTTCCGCACAGTTGTCAGGCGGGCAATTGCGGGTCGTGCAAAGTGCGCCTGGTCAGCGGCGACGTCGAGATGACGCCCTATTCGGAGTTCGCGCTGACCGACAAGGAACGCGCCGAAGGTTTGATTCTCGCCTGCCGCAGCGTTCCTTGGGAGGACTGCACGGTCGAACTGCTGGACGACGACGAGATCGCCATTCACCCGCAGCGCGAGTTGGTCTGTCGCGTCAGCGGGCTTGAAGACCTGACCCACGACATCAAACGGGTCGTGCTAACGATCGAGTCCGGCGGACCGTTCAGTTTCGCGGCCGGTCAATACGCCTCGGTCACGTTTCCCGGCCAGCGGCCGCGCGACTATTCGATGGCCAACCGGCCGGACGAAGACGGGCTTGAGTTCCACATTCGCAACACTGGCGGCAGCACAAGCCGCTATGCCTACGAGACCCTGCGGATCGGCGACCGCGTCGACGTGGACGGGCCGCTGGGTACCTCCCACCTGCGGGAGGCCCACGAGGGACCGATCTTGGCAATCGCCGGCGGCTCCGGCCTGGCGCCGATCAAGAGCATCGTCGAAACCGCGCTGGCGAAGGGCATGCGGCAACCGATCGATCTTTATGTCGGCGCGCGCCGCGAACACGATCTGTATCTTCAGGACCACTTCTCGGCTCTGGAACAGCGCTATGCAAATCTGCGGTTCGCCGCTGCCTTGTCGGAACCCGATGCCCCGACGGACAAGCGCGTTGGCCATGTCGGCGACGTTGCGGTCTCGCAGTTGCGTGACAGCGACCAGGTTCGGGCCTATCTGGCCGGCCCGCCGGCGATGGTCGAGTCCGCGACCCTGCTGCTGATGGAACGTGGCATTCCCCCGCACCGTATCCACGCCGACGCCTTCTATTCAGAAGACGAAAAGCAGGCCCTGGAGGCCGCACAATGACGGCCAGCCTCAACGGGCGGGTTGCCCTAGTCACTGGCGGCGGCCGCGGCATCGGCAGGGCCATCGCCGAAGATCTGGCCAAGGCCGGCGCGAAGGTCGTGATCGCTGACAACGGCACAAGCATCCGGGGCGACGGTGCCGACCCGACGATCGCACGTGAGGCCGCCGCCTCCATCGGCGGAGCAGCCTTTGACACCAGCGTGGCCAGTCCCGACGCGGCCGGAGCAGCCGTCGCGCTCGCGGTTGACCGGTTCGGTGGTCTCGACATCGTCGTTAACAACGCGGCAATCCTGCGCGATGCGTTTGTGTTCAAGATGACCGCTGCGGACTGGGAGGCGGTGATCCGCAGCAATCTTTCCGCCGCCGCCTACATGATCGCCGCCGCCACACCCGTCCTTCGCGACCAGGCCAAGGCCGGACGCGGCGACAGCCGCTGGGGCCGCATCATCAATATCGTTTCGACCGCCGGCTATTACGGCAATTATGGCCAGGCGGCCTATGCCAGCGCCAAGGCGGGGCTGCTGGGTCTGACGCGCGTCACGGCGCTCGACATGGCCAGGTCGCATGTCACCTGCAACGCCATCGCCCCGTTTGCCGCCACCCGCGTCACCCAATCCATCAAGCCGGCCAACGACGAGCAAACCCAGTACAAGGATCGCGCCATGGCGGTGCCGGCAGAGCCTGTCGCGCGGCTCGCGACCATGCTGGCAGGGCCGGAAGGCCAGGATATCAGCGGCCAGCTGTTTGGCGTGCGTGGACGCGAGGTCTTTTTGTTCAGTCAGCCGCGACCGGTCGAACGGTTTGTGGCAGATGCCGAGATCAATTTGGCGGCACAGGTCAATCAGACCTTCCGCGACAGCTATACGAAATTAACCACGGACCTCGAAGCCTTTGCGAGCGAGCCGGTGCTCTAGCCAAAGACCGAGGATCGTCATCGCGTTTGGAGGAAATGCAAGTATGGACCAGATCGTGCAGGACCCGATCAAGACCACCGAAGGCTTGGCCGAAACCGACCCGGAGTTTCAAACGGCGGTCAAGAAGATCGTCCGAAGTCACGCCGTGAACGAGCTCTACGGCGCGCAGGTGTTCGACGAGCCGGCCATCGGCCTTGCGCCGACGCCTTATGCCAAGTGGCTGACTTGCCGGGTCGCGATGGAGGAGTACGGGCACCATGTCCGATTTCGCGAACTGGGCGAACAAATCGGCATCCCTGCGCAGGAGATGACGCCGGAAGGCAAGAAGCCGCTCTCGATCTTCGAGTTCCCCATGGAAACCTGGGCACAATTCTGCGTCATCAAGCTGCTGGCGGATCTGGCGGAGATCCTTCAGGTCGAGGATCTGTTGCACTGTACCTTCCACCCGCTGCGCAATCTTGCGCGCATGACCATGCCGGAGGAGAAGTTCCACGCGCAGTTCGGGCGCGATTTCTGTGCGGAGCTGTGTCAGACGGAGGAAGGCCGGCGCCAAGTGCAAGAAGCCATCAATCAGTACTTCCCCCTGCTGCCCCCCTTCTTTGGTTCGTCGAAGTCCAAAAACAATGAGATCTACATGCGCTGGGGCATCAAACAGCGGGCGAATGACGACATGCGGGCCGACTTCGTGCGCCGGGCGCGTAAGCTGGTGGAGGATGAGTTGGGCCTGACCTTGCCCGATGCCCAGGCATTTGCGGCCTGAGGCGAGGAAAAGGGGGAGAAAAGCCGATGGACGCGCAGCCGACACAAACGCCAGAGCGGGCCGCTTACTACGACAAGATAGCGCCGGGCAACCTGGCACCGCTCTGGGAGAACCTGAAGGCCCTGGTGACGCCGGAGCCGGTCAGCCCGTGCCAGCCCTTTCGATGGCGCTATGCCGAGGTGCGCGAGCACCTGATGGAGGCCGGCCGCCTGATCACCGCCAAGGAAGCGGAACGCCGTGTCTTGATGCTGGAAAACCCGGGCCTGCGTGGCCAGGCGTCGGTCACGCACTCGCTCTATGCCGGCCTGCAACTGATCCTGCCGGGCGAAGTCGCGCCGGCCCATCGGCACACCCAGTCCGCCTTGCGCTTCGTGATCGAGGGCGACGGCGCCTACACGGCCGTCGACGGCGAAAAAACCCTTATGCGTGAGGGCGATTTCGTCATCACACCGAACTGGACATGGCACGATCACGGCAACGACAGCGATAGGCCGATGGTCTGGCTTGACGGATTGGATATCCCGCTGGTGCGTTTGCTGGACGCCAGTTTCGCCGAGACCTGGCCGGAGGATCGTCAGCCTCTGTCGCGCCCCGTCGGCGACTCGCCGGCCCGATTCGGCGAGGGCCTGTTGCCCATCGACTGGCGACCGGATGCCAAGACCTCGCCGGTCTTCAACTATCCCTACGAGCGGTCGCGCGCGGCGCTGGAGAAGCTTCGGGAAACGCGCGATTGGGATCCTTGCCATGGCCTGAAGCTTCGCTACATCAACCCGGCCAGCGGCGATTGGGCGATGCCAACGATCGGAACCTGCCTTCAGCTGCTTCCGAAGGGCTTTACAAGCGCGCCGTATCAATCGACGGATGGAACGGTCTATACGGCTGTCGAGGGCGCGGGTCGCGTGACGATCGGCAACGAAACGTTCGACTTCGGCGCTAAGGACGTGTTCGTCGTTCCAAGTTGGCACCGGCTGCAGTTCGATGTTGACGAAGACACGGTGCTGTTCAGCTACTCAGACAGGCCGGTTCAGGAGAAGCTGGACCTGTGGCGCGAACGGCGCGGCAATGCCTGACACCGATACGAAAACCGCAGACGACAGCGTCGACAGCAGGCTCGACGCGCTGGGGCGGCTGGTTCACGCGATCCAGTTCGACAGCTGGTTCGCCGCCGTCGGCGACCCCATGATCGACGCGGAGAACGACGAGGCGCGCCTGTATCTCGACGGTCTTGGCTTCGGTCACGCCACGATTGAAAACGTAGGCAGTTGGAACGATGCCAAGGCCGTTGCCGACGCACCTGATTGGGATGTCGCGTGGTGGCAAGCGGAGGAAAGCGAACGCGCGAACCTGCAACGCCGCGCCGAAGCCGAAATCGGCGACCGAGCGCTTTACGGTGCCCTGACCAACGTAACGAACACCGCATCGGACATCGTACACGGCAAGGCCGCCGTCGCGGCGGCGCGGGGCGGTGTCGCGGACGAAGGGCTGATACGATCGGCGGCGGGCGCGGCGGCCATGTCCTGCCATCAGGCGGCCTTGGCCCTGGTGACTAGGGCCGGCGACAATCACCCTTTTGCGGCCAAGTATCGGCTGTTCGCGGCCGGCCGTTGGCCACTGGCGATCAATAAGGGCGTTTTTTCCGTCTTCTGATCGCGGCGTGGCGAACCAGCGGCGCGATCACCTAACGCCAACTTGCGACGATATCGGCCGAACCTGCACGACCGGGATTGACGTCTCGGCATCTGGGGGCTTGTCTGCTGGACCGCGTATCGCGATCCCGCCTTTTGAAGAAGCAAGCTGGAGCCCCTGACCCATGCGTATCGCCACCTGGAACATCAATTCGGTCCGTCTGCGTCAGGACATCGTCTTGCGACTGATCGAGGAGCGTGCTCCGGACGTCATCTGCCTTCAGGAAACCAAGGTCACGAACGACCTGTTTCCGGCCGCCCCGTTTCAGGAGAAGGGCTACACCCATATCGCGGTTGCCGGGATGAAGTCCTACAACGGCGTCGCGATCCTTTCGCGGCTGCCCATGACAAGTTGGGAGCCGCGCGACTGGTGCAACAAGTCCGATTGCCGGCACGTCATCGCGCGGCTGCCCGGCGATATCGAGCTGCACAATTTCTACGTCCCGTCAGGCGGTGACGTGCCCGATCCGGCGGCCAACGACAAGTTTGCCCACAAGCTGCAGTTCGTCGATGCCATGGCCGAATGGTGGCCGGCCGAACGGTCGCCCAAATCCAAAATGGTCCTGGTGGGCGACCTGAACATCGCCCCGCTGGAAACCGACGTCTGGTCTCACAAGCAACTGCTCGACGTGGTCAGCCACACGCCGATCGAGGTCGAGAAACTGACGACGATGCAGGCCTCGATCGGTTGGGTCGACGCTGTGCGCCATTTCGTTCCGGCTGAGGAGAAACTGTATAGCTGGTGGAGCTACCGCGCGCGCGACTGGCGCGCCTCCAACCGGGGGCGGCGACTGGATCATGTCTGGGTGACGGCGCCTCTGGTCGGCGATTTGCAGAAGGCTGAGATCCTATCGGATGCGCGCGGCTGGGAGCCGAAGCCCTCCGATCACGTGCCGGTCATCGTCGACATCGATCTCGGCTAACACCGCCCCTAATCGTTCGGGAAACGGGGAGAACCAGCTTCAATCTCCGTCCCGCGAGACAAACAAAAAAAGAAGCCGGCCAAGTCTCCTTGGCCGGCTTCGCTGCCCTGGTAGGACAGGGTCTCACACACTTAGATGAGGAAGATCTCCACGCGCCGGTTCTGCGGCTCGCGAACACCGTCCGGTGTCGGCACCAGCGGGTTTTCCTCACCAAAGGCCCGGATCACGATCTCGTCCGGCGCGATGCCGCGCGCGATCAGACCGTTGGCCACCGAGTTCGCCCGACGCTCCGACAGGCCGAGATTGTACTGCGCCGAACCCGACAGGTCGGTGTAGCCGTCCAGCCGGATTGAGGCATAGCCGTTCTGGTTCAGCACAACGACGACGTCGTCGAGAACCAGATTGGCCTCAGGCGTGAGATCCGCCCGATCCCAATCGAAGAAGACGATGAACGCCGTCTCGGCAACCGGCTCAACCACGACCGGCGGAGGCGGCGGCGGCGGCGGGGCCTGGAAGGTGTACCGCAGACCACCCATGATCGTGTGGTTCACGATATCAGCGGAGGCCGAGTAAGGCGCCGCTGCGGCCGGGCTATAATCGACGTCAAACGCCCGGAAATAGCGATAGTCGATCACAGCAGCCAGATGATCCGTGAACGGATACGCTACGCCGACGATACCTTGCGCGGCAAACACCGTATCGTCATCACTGCCGAAGATCGGCTGATCCAGGTCAACGATTGCGACACCGGCACCCACGCCGATATACGGCAACGCGCCGCCAAAGGGCCCGAACTCGTACATCACGTTGCCCATGAAGGCCCAGGATTCGATGTCGGCATCCGTGACAAATGAAATAGCATCGTCCGAGCTATTGTCGCGGTAGGTTACCTCGCCCTCAACGACCAAGCCGTTGCCAAAGCCGTAACCGACTTGGCCAGATGCGGCCCAACCCGGATCCATGTCGACAGCGTTATCAACGGTAAAGCTTCCGCCAGGAAACGAAACCTCACCGTCGATATCCTCGATCCAGTTAACGCCGCCCTGGCCCTCGACATAGAAGCCGACGGTACCGTTTTGTGCCAAGGCCGGGGTCGCCAGAGCAACCGCCGCCGCAGACACTAGAAGAAAGGAACGAACACGCATCTATCTACCTCCGCTTGCGTCTTCATGACGAAACAACGGGCAGGTTGCCCTGAATTCATTGCAGGGCGCCCTGAATTCATAGTTGTGCGTACGCCATTTTCGCGCCGGTATCCAGTCGTCCTTTTGCTTGAGCGGCCTTTTTGTCACCATTGTTGCAATCAGGACACACACCAAGGAACGAGCGCGTTTCAGACCTTTCGGCACCACAATCAGGATTTCCGGTCAGTTCCGACGTGACCTGGCCCCACATCGGAGCAGCGAACGACCGGGTCGGCACGGCGTAGACAATCGCGATCACGAAAACTTGTGCGGCGATGACGAATCGGTCTCGGTGCATGCTGGGCTTGGTTCGCGTGAGCGGGCCGCTCCGCTGGAACCGGCGGTTCGATGACCCGGCGTGCTAAGCGCGACCCCGTGGCCATGAACGGCCTTCCGCAACCGATCCCACTGCATTTGCAGCAACTTGGCAGCAGGTCCAAGGCAGGACGGTTGGGGGCGGCCGCACCGCTAACCATATCCATCGGCAGCGCGGTTGACGCGTGAAGAGAGTCGTCCTCAGCACATCTGACCACAACGCGGAATTCTCACGATGGATCTGGCGCAGATCGACGCGCTGACGGGCTGGCTGATCGACGGTTGCCTCGACGGTCGCTCCGGTGAAGCGATGATGAGCGGTGTTAGCGAACGGCTTGTCAATGCCGGCTTTCATCTGAAACGGGCCTATGCGGGGATGCAGATCCTTCACCCCACGCTGGGCGGCGAAGGTTTCGTCTGGCGCCGCGGCGAAGGTGCCTCTCGCGATACCTTTCTGCGCAACAGATCCGATGGCGACGAATCGGCCTGGCAGCGCAGCCCTTTCATGGTTCTCTACGATCGCGGTTGGGAGGAAGGGCGCTGGCGGTTGAACGGATCGCCCGACCCGGACCGCCCCGGCCTGCTTGACGATATGGCGGCGGACGGCACGACCGACTACATCGCCTTTCGATCGCGCGTGGGCGGGGTCGTTCGTGACGGCCAGGACGACGTGGCCATCTACACCTCTTGGACCGTCGACAACGAAGCGGGCTTCAGCAACGCCCAGCTTTCCGCGCTTAAGACACTGGCGCCGCGGATCGCGCACTCCCTGCAGGCGACATCACAGGTTCGGAACCTGACCAATCTGCTGTCGACCTATCTGGGTCGTGATCCGGCGGAACGCGTCCTGCGCGGTGCGATCGCCCAGGGCCACGCGGACATGATCAAGGCCGTGATCTGGTTCAGCGATCTGCGCGGCTACACCAAGCTGAGCGACACGATGCCGCCGGACCAGGTCATCCCGTTGTTGAACGACTATGGCGACGCCATCGTCTCTGCGATCCACGAATTCGATGGCCAGGTGCTGAAGTTCATCGGCGATGGGGTGTTGGCGATATTCCCCCTTGACGGTCGTAATGACGCCGCGGCGGGCGCCCTCGCCGCCGCAAAGAAGGCGATAGCGGATGTCAGGCAGTTGAACGATCGGCGTAGCGAGGCCGACCTGCCGGTGACCGAGCCCTATATCGGCTTGACCGTCGGCGAGGTTTTCTACGGCAACATCGGCGCAAGGGAGCGGTTGGACTTCACCGTTGTCGGCCCAGCCGTAAACGAGGCCAGCCGCATCGCCGCGATGAGCCGGTCGCTGGAGCGGCAGTTGGTCGTCTCGCAGAGCTTCTCGGAATGCATCGACGTCACCGACGATCTGGTGTCGCTCGGACGCTACATGCTGCGCGGCATTGCGCGCCCAATCGAACTGCTGACGGTTGTCGACGCCGCGTGACGCCACGGCTCGCGGTGGCCGCATTCAGTTATTGACAGCGATGCAAACGAGGCGTTTCAGCGTCCTGCTTTTCTCATGCAAGCAACGCTCGAACTAACCCCTATCGATACCATATCAAAGTCATAGCGTTCAATTTCGGACGATGACGATTTGATTTGCAAGACAGTCTTTAAAGGGGAGTATCGAAAATGGCCTACTATTCGGATGTTCACGAAACCGCCCATACTTGGGACGTGTATGCGACGCTGATGGAGAGATTCGGTGCCTGGCGCCGCCATCGTCGGACACTTCGGGAACTGCGCCAGCTTTCCGCGCGCGAGCGAGACGAGTTGGGGATCGGCACCAGCGATTTCGAAGCAATCGCCCATGGCCAGAAGATCCCGGATCGTCGGTCCTGACAATTCCGCAAGAGCGGCTAGCACGGACAGCGCTAGTCGCTCTGGCCTTCGGATCTGGCCAAGTCAAGAAAGCGTTCCGAAGCAATGCGAATTCGGTAATGCTGCAGCGCAACAATTGCAGCGATTCGGCGATTCAAATCCGCGACCTGACGGCTTAGATAACGCACATGGTGCCCAATGAGGGGTCGCCAGATATCATACTGATCCAACGGCTCTTTTTTAGGAGTATCGAGCCATGACCACATTCGTTGACAACCGTGCCTCCGGTCTTTTTTCCAGCCTGAACACAAAGATCAAGGCCTGGCGCCGCTACCATCGCACCATGTCCGAGCTGCACGCGCTCGACCAGCGCGAGCTCGACGATCTGGGGATCGGTACCAGCGACTTCGAGAACATCGCCCGCGGCCGTAACGTCGCCGATCGCCGTAGCTAAACGGCTGATCACCGACGCATTAAGGGCGGCACTTGCCGACGCGAGGGCCGCCTTCTGCCTTTTCAGCCCGCGAGTGTACCGGGCTCGATCCAGCGCCCCTCGGCGGCGGATCGTTCGATCGCCTCGATGACAGATTCGACTGCCAAGCCGTCGTGAAACGACGGGTACGGGTGGATCTCGCCGGCGATCGCCCGCATCAACCGGGCGACTTCGATCGCCTTCTTGTCATTGAAACCGATCTGGTGGCCCTTGGCGGGCAGGAACATGCCATAGGGCTCGTGCTCGGGTCCCATGGGCACGGTTCGAAAACCGTTGCGATCGTCCCCGATCGCGCCCGCCTCGAACAGACGCAACTCGTTCAGCCGCTCCTGGTCGAAAATGAGCGTCCCTTTGGTGCCGTTGATTTCGAAGGCCAGGTAGTTTTTCCGCCCCCACGCCACGCGGCTTGAAGACAGGCTGCCAAGCGCGCCGTTTTCGAACTGCAGCAGCGCCACCGCCTGGTCTTCATTCTCGACCTTGGCCGTTCGGGTGACCGCACTCGCGGCGTTGGGCGGCCCCGAACGCGTCAGGGACTCGCCGTCCAACACCGGCCGTTCGGCGATCACGGTCGAAACCCTGGCGCTGACGCTGGCGATCGGGCCGGCCAAATACAGCGCCAGGCTGACCGCATGGCCACCCAGGTCGGCCAGGGTGCCCGACCCCGCCGTGTCCCGCCGGCAGCGCCAGGAATAAGGCACCGACGGGTCGGCCATGTAGTCCTCGTCATTGACGCAGCGGAAATGGATGATCTTGCCCAGCACGCCTTCGTCGATCAGCTTGCGCGCGAAGATAACGGCAGGATTGGCCACGTAGTTGTAGCCAACCATGTGGACGACGCCCGACGCTTCCGCCGCCGCCGCCATTTCGCGCGCGTCGGCCAGGGACAAGGCCATCGGCTTTTCGCAATAGACGTGCTTGCCGGCTTCAAGTGCGGCCAACGCCATTTCCTTGTGCAAGACGTTCGGCGACGTGATCGCGACGACGCCAACTGACGGGTCGTCCAACAGGTCGCGCCAGTCGGCGGTGGCGCGGGCAAACCCGAATCGATGCGCGACCTCTTCCGCCGCCGACAGGTTGACGTCGGCCACGGCTTCCATGCGCGGAACGATGGTCAGCGGAAAAACCGCGGCGGCGGTTCGGAACGCAATGGCGTGGCACCGTCCCATGAAGCCTGTGCCGATCAGCCCAACGCCGATGTCGCTTCGCATGGTCCGGGTCCTCTCATGCACGACGATTCAACAAACAACGCCGGCACCCTTGGACAAGAGGGTGCCGGCGCGCAAACCCTTGGCGATCGAATAGCCTCAATCGGGGTGCTGGTGAACCCTCTCACTTTCCTGGCGCAACTCGTCGGCCATCGCAGCCTCTGCGGCAGCGCCGGCCTCCAGGCCGCCGGTCCCCTCATCGGCGCGGGCGAACTCCTCCAACTCAGCCGTCAGTTCATCGAGTTCCTTACCGCCCGCCATCATTTCGAGAACCTGTTCCCGACTGACCTCGGCCTTGTCGAAATAGCCGAGCGAGCGGCCACGATTGAGAAGCAGGAACTTGTCCGCAACGGGATAGGCGTGGTGGACATTGTGGGTGATGAAGATCACGCCCAAGCCGCGCGCCTTGGCCTTGGCGATGTAGCGCAGCACGACCGACGCCTGTTTCACGCCGAGGGCAGAGGTCGGCTCGTCGAGGATCAGCACCTTGGCGCCGAAATAGACCGCACGCGCGATGGCGACGCACTGCCGTTCCCCGCCCGACAACGTGCCCACCGCCTGGGTCGGGTCGCGCACGTCGATGCCGATCTTGCCCATCTCTTCCTTCGCGACCCGGTCGGCAAAGCCGATATCGATGCTCTTGAACGGGCCGAAGCCGCTGGACGGCTCGCGCCCCATGAAGAAGTTACGCGTGATGCTCATCAGCGGCACCATCGCCAGGTCCTGGTAGACGGTCGCGATACCGGCATCCAAGGCGTGGCGCGGGTTGGTGAACTTTACCGACTTGCCCTCAACCAGGATATTCCCCTGGGTCGGGGTGTGAACGCCGGACAAGGTCTTGATCAGCGTCGACTTGCCGGCGCCGTTGTCGCCAAGCAGGGCCAGGACCTCGCCCGCATTCACCTTCATGGTAATGCCCTGCAGCGCGATGACGGAACCGAACTGCTTGCCGACATCGCGCATTTCGATCAGCGGCGCGCCGCCATTGCCCGTGTTTGCCATCACTTAGACTCCGTCATTCTGCGCCGGATGTAGTTGTTGAACAGCACCGCTATCAACAACATCACGCCCAGGAACACCTTGAACCAGTCGGTATTGACGCCGGTATAGAAGATGCCCTGTTGCACCACGCCGAAGATGATGGCCCCGAACATGGCGCCGATGGCCGAGCCGTAGCCGCCGGTTAAGAGACAGCCGCCGATAACGGCCGCGATGATGGCCTCGAATTCCTTCAAGAGGCCCCGGTTGGTATCGGCGGAACCTGCGTCGAGCACCTGGATCACGGCGAACAGCGTGGCCGCCGCGGCGGTGCACATGAACAGGATCACCTTTACGCGCGTTACCGGGACGCCGACGTTGCGCGCGGAGTTCTTGTCGCCGCCCACGGCAAAGATCCAGTTGCCGAACGAGGTGCGCAGCAGCACCCAGGTGGCGATCGCGCCCAGGACCAGGAACCAGACCACGGACATCGGAATGCCCTGAACGCGCGGCGTCACGCCATCGCGCAAGGTGTCGATCATGCCCATGTCGGCCAGCCAAAAGAAGACGAACCCCAACACCTCGCCATTGAAGATCGGTGCCAGCCAATCTCCCTCCGACAGGTCATGCAGGCCCGAAACCTGCGTGCGGCCGGTGATCAGCCGGGTAAAGCCGATGGTCAATCCGCGCAGGATGAACAGAAACGCCAACGTCACGATGAACGAGGGCAGGCCCGTACGCACCGTGATGATGCCGTTGATGTAGCCGACGACCAACGCCACGGCGAACGCGAAGAAGATGGAAAGCCAGATCGGCCAGCCCAGTTCGACCGCTGGAATGGCGACGAGAACGCCGGCCGCACCGATCATCGAGCCCAAGGACAGGTCGAACTCGCCGCCGATCATCAGCAGGGACACGGCGATCGCGAGAATGCCGAGCTGGGCGGCAACCTCCAGGAAGTTGACGATGCCGAGCGCACTGAACATGCCACTGTCGCCGGCGACGATGGCGAAGAAAATGAACACCAGGATCGTCCCGGCAACAGCCCCTAGTTCGGGCCGCGACATCAACTTCTTCGTTCTGGAGGTCTGTTTAAGCCGCTCGTCACCGCCCGCCTGGGGCGGGGGCGAGGCAGTTGCGGCTGCTTGATCGGTCATCAGGCCGTCCCCCATCTAGTACTCGGTGTAGCATAACTCCGCAGCGGTCGGTGGAAGCGGGCTTGGGTTTTGCCGCCGCTTCCACCGAAACACTTGATCGAAAACCGATCTTTTAGCGAATACCCTGCGCACTCAAGTCAATAACCTGCTGCGCGTTGTGTGGCGTCACGAAGCCGGGACCAGTCAGAACGTCCGCACCCGGCATCAGGCCGTGCCGGATGTTCAGCACCAACAAGACGATTGGCAGGTAGCCCTGCAGATATTGCTGTTGATCGATAGCAAACGACATATGGCCGTCGGAGAGCGCCTGCAGCATGGTCGGCGACAAGTCGAACGTGCCGAACTCAACTTCACCGATCAATTCCAGATCGCGGATTGCTTCCATTGCCGGCTCGCCGGAGACCGGCCCGAGCGCGAGAATGCCATCGATCGAATCATTCGCCGACAGGGTCGCCGTCACGGCGTTTCGGATTTCCGTCGGGTCGGTGCTGAGTGCGATAACCTCGACCTCGCCACCGAGGCCGTCCGCGAAGCCCTGGCACCGCAGATCGAGCGCAACGTTGCCGACCTCGTGATTCAGGCATAGCGCGTTGGTCACGCCCAGTTCGGCCATACGCTCGCCGCCGCCGAGGCCGGCTTCGTATTCGGTCTGGCCGACATGGACATCGACGCCCAACTCTCGACGAACGTCGCTGCCGGAGTTCATTGAGATCACCGGGATGCCGGATTCAACCGCGTTCGTGATGGCTTCGCCAAGGGCGTCGGAGTCGGGAATTGAAACGACGATGCCGTCCGGGTCCGACGCAACCGCCGATTCGATCAGCTGCGACATGCGGACCATGTCGTAGGTTTCGGGCGCCAGGTATTCGACCTCGATGCCCATGTCTTCTTCGGCCGCATCGACGCCGTTCTTAACAACCGACCAGAACGGGTCGGACGCAACGCCGTGGCTGACGACCACGATCCGGATGTCGTCCTGCGCCGTTGCCGGGGCCGTCGCGATACCCATCGCAACAGCGGCCGTCGCTGCCAACAAAACAGTCTTTTTCATTCTAATTCCTCCTCTTATGGGTCTAGGCAGCGGCGATGCGCCGAAGACCGACGCTTCAACACTGCGACAATACAAGGGAGGAAACCGATTCTTTCCGCTGAAAAGCGGTCTGAGCCAACGATCCTTCCTCCCCAGGGCATCCGGCGTATGGTCGCCGTTATCATTGTTGAGCCAAAAATAGACTGCACGTTCCAATTTTCCGCGTAAAGAGCTTTTTTGGTGGAATGTACATTTCATTGCCCTACACTCGACCAAAATCGAATGGGGCTGGGAGATGAAGGAGCCGGATCTAGCGGCACCAGAGACCTATGAGGAGTTGCGGGCCGCAATCTCGGCCCGGCACGAAAGTCTCAGCAACCGCCTGCGACAAGTCGCCCAATTCGCCCTTGGCAACCCCAACGACATGGCGCTTGAGACGGTGGCAACGGTTGCCGAGCGCGCCGGCACCCAGCCCTCGACGCTGATCAGGTTCGCGAAGTCCTTCGGCTTCAGCGGTTTCAGTGACATGCAACGGGTGTTTCAGACCCGCCTGATTGCCGAACTGCCCAGCTATGAGCAGCGCATACGGGCGTTGGAGCTCGATCGTGGGCGGATCCGCAGCCCGGCGGCGATTCTCGATCACTTCACCGAGGCCGGCATTCATGCCCTGCGCCATCTGCGCACCGAGACAAGTCATGACGATTTGGACCAGGCGGTCAGCCTGCTGGCCTCCGGTCGCGTGATCCATATCATGGCCCAGCGGCGCGCTTTCCCCGTCGCCGCCTATATGTATTACGGCTTCAGCCTGCTCGGCAGGCACGCCCAGCTGATCGATGGCGTGGGCGGCATGATGCACCAGCAAGCCGGTGTGATGGAGGCCGGGGACGTCGCTTTGGTCGTCAGCTTCAAGCCTTACGCGCCCGATACGGTCGACGTGGCGCGTCAGGCCGTG
>JANQGH010000098.1 GCA_028277405.1 Alphaproteobacteria bacterium
CCCTATTTAGGCTACGCCGATTGCCGCGCTGGGTCACGTGGTGCGGCAGTCCGGGAACAACGGGGCGGGCAAGTCGGGCCATGGCGCGAGCGGAGCACGATTTGGGGATTTAGTAAACTGTCACCGTAATTACGGTAATTACCGGATCCGTTAATGGGCACGCCGGTCTGATGCTCGCCAGACTGATCAAGTCAGAGAGTATTAATCAACCCCAAATTACTCGCTAACCTAGATGCTAACCACCGCATTGTCTCAATGTCTTTTGCCGACAGCCCTTCGGCAGCTTGGCTAAGCACAGCAAGACCATGCTGCCGAATAGCCGCAAACAGCTCTGCCCCCTCCCCGGTCACCGCCACCGTCACCGTCCGCGCGTCCGTTGCCGACACCTCCCGCACAACCAGCCCGTCCCGCTGCATGCGGTCGAGCATGCGGCTTAAGGTCGAGTGGGGAATGATGGTGTCTTCGCTTAGGGTTCGTATGGTGCGGGGGCCCTTGTTGGCCAACACCAACAACACGCGCCATTCCTGGAAGCTGATGCCGTGGCGTTTCAGGCGTTCGGCCAGCAGTTGGTTCATGCGGCCCATGACCCGGTTCAGGAGGTAGGGCAGGAACTGGTCGAGGTCGGCGTAGGGGTCGGGCTCGGTGGACGGCGATGGCTCGGCGGGTGCGTCGGGTTGCGGCGCGCGGCGCTTGCGAGGGCGGGGCGCGTCGGCGGTCATCGCATGGCCTCCGGCAGGACGGTGCCGATTTGGGGGAACAGTACGATGAGGGTCAGCACGGCCAGCTTGATGATCACGAACGGGGTGACGGCGCGGTAGATCTGGCCCATGCCGATGGTCGGCGGCGCGACGCCCTTCATGACGAACAGGAGGAGGCCGAAGGGCGGGGTCAGGAGGCCGATTTCCATGGTAAGCAGATAGACGACGCCGAGCACCAGCAGGTCGATGCCAACGGCCTCGGCCAGGGGCACGAAGATCGGGATCGTCACCATCATCATCGAGACCTGATCGATGAAACAGCCGAGGAAGAGCAGGATCAGGATGATCGCGATCAGGATCGTGGTCGGGTCCAGGGCCAGACCCTCGATGGTCCGGATCAGGCCGCTGGTGGCGCCGGAGAAGGACAGGATCTGGCTGAAGGTCTGCGAGGCGACGATGATGAACAGGATCATCACGGAGATCTTCACCGTCTCCATCAGCGCCTTTTTCAGGCCGATCCAGGAAAGCGAGCGATAGCCGGCGGCGGCGATCACGGCGGCGACACAGCCGAGCGCGGCGGATTCCGTCGGGGTCGCCAGGCCGGCGAGCAGGCCGCCGATCACGACCAGGAAAATGCCGAACAGCGGCAGGACGTAGCGGATGAAGGGCCGCCAGCGTTCCTTGAGGCTCAGGCGCGCCGGGTCGTCGGCCGGCGCCAGGGCCGGGTCCATCAGGGCGCGGCTGATGATGTAGAGCGTGAACAGGGCGGCCAGGATCAAGGCCGGCAGGATGCCCGCGACCAGAAGCTGGGCGATCGACATGCCCGCGAGACTGCCCAGCAGCACGGCGAGTGCAGAGGGCGGGATCAGCATGGCGATGGCGCCCGAGGCCATGATCGGCCCCATGGCCATGGACGGGTGATAGCCGCGTTTGAGCATGTCCGGCAGCAGGGTCGAGCCCAGCATGGCCGTGTTGGCGATGGTCGAGCCGGACAGCGCGGAAAACACCGTGCCGCCGGCGACCGAGACCAGGGCCATGCGGCCGGGCAGTCGGGTGATCACCCGTTCTATGGCGTCGATGGCGCGATAGGCGATGCCGCTGTGAAACAGGATCTCGCCCATCAGGATGAACAGCGGGATCGGCGCCAGTTGGAAGCTGGTCAGCGAGCTGGCGGCGTTGCGGGTCATCTGGATGAGGCCGTTCTCGCCGCCCAGGATGAAGAACGCGCCGCCGATATTCACCGCGATGAAGGCAAACGCCACCGGCAGGCCGAGCATGAGCAGAACGCACAGCGCGCCCAGCATCAGGATCAGAACACCGGCCCAATCCATCTCGGTCAGAGCCCGATCATTTGCCGCTGATCGCGGCGGCGGAACGCGCGGCGGACGAACTCGATGGCGATGAAGGCCATTGAAAACGGCATCACCGCCAACGCCCACCATTCGGGAAACACGAGCGTCTGGCGCACCATGCTGCCGCGCGCGGCGGAGATCAGCGTTGCCTCCAGAGAGTAGTAGAGAAAGATCAGCGCCAGGGCCGCACCGAGCAGATTGACCAGCCGGTCGAGCGTCGGGCGGGCGCGGCCGAAGGCGGCGGCGAAGATGTCGACCGAGACATGGGCGTCACGCGCCAGCACCCAGGGCGCGGCCAGGAACGTCGCGGCCAGCAGGCCGTATTCGACCCCGTCCAGCACGCCAGGAATGCCGGTCGAAAACGCGTTGCGCAGCAACACGTTCACCGGAATGGCGATCGCGATGCCGGCAAAGATCGCCGCCGCGATCCCGGCCATCAGGCCGAGAAGGCGCAGGTAAAGACGTTTGAGGATTGGCATGAGAAAGGTGGGGCCGGGCGTGACCTAGAGGCGGCCCGCCCGGCCCAAGATCAGATCAGCCCGCGTTGGTCAGGCAGCCACGCAGCGCAGCGGCCGCGTCGGGGTCGATCTCCGCGACCTCGGCCCAGCCGGCGTCCTGCGCGTTCTGCAGCCAGGCGGCGGTCTGCGCGTCATCGAATTGGATGACCTGGATGCCGGCGGCCTCTTGGGCGGCCCGCTCGTCGGCATTGATGCCCTCATTGTTGGCATTCTCGCCCTCGACCCAGGCCGCGGCCCCTTCCAGCACGCCCCTCTGCTCATCGGTCAGGCCTTCCCAGACGTCGAGATTGACCAGGATGTTCACATCGACCTGGTAGAAGCCGGGATCGACCCGGTGGGTTGTCTGCTCCTCCCAGCCGAGATCGAGCATGCCTTGCACCGGCCAGCCATAGCCGTCGATCGCGCCGCGTTCCAAGGCCGAATAGACCTCGCCCGGCGCGGTCTGCACCAGATTGGCGCCCAACTCGGTGAAAAACGCGCGGTAGACCGGGGTGGTGCGGATGGTCAGGCCCGACAGGTCCGGCCCGTCGATCGGCTGGGTCAGATAGAGGTGGAACGGAATGCCGTCGCCGGTACGCGCCAGAAAATGCGCGTTCACCTGCTGCCGATGCATGTCGTTGATCAGGTCGTAGCAGCCATTGGCGCGCTGGTCCTGGATGGAGTTGGTGGCCAGCTTCAGGGCGCCGCCGGCGGGCAGCAGGTTGGGATAGAATGCGGAGGTGACGTTGGCGATGTCGACCACGCCGGACTGGACCGCATTGCCGGTCTCAAACGGCGGCACCGCCTCCGGCCCGCCGATATAGTCGATCTGGATGACGCCCGTACCGGTCTCGTTCACCCGCTCGACAAACGCCTCCCAAGGCTGTGAGAAGGTGGTGCCCTGAGCAAAGGCGGAGACGCCGCGCAGGGTCGTCTCCTGGGCCGAGGCCGTGATGGCGCCGAGCGCGACCGATGCGGCGGCCAGGCCGGCAAGCAGGTGTTTGGTGATCATGAGATCCTCCCTTTGGTTTTGGTTGGGGGTGATGGTTGGTGGTGTCGGTTGATCGCGATTGGATCGGCTATTGGGCCGCCATGGCATTTGGCGCAGGCCGCAGCGTTTCCGCAAGCGCGTCGCCGTCCGGGTCTTTCAAGGCCGCCTTGCGGGCCTCTGCGATGCGCGTGGCGGCTTCTTCGTCGTTCGCACCATCGCCGGTCAGCAGAGGTGCGACCAGACCGTCCATGATGGCCCGATAGTTGGCGAGGCCGCGCCGGTGGGTGTCGCTGTAGCCTTTGATCAGGCGCGGCAGGCGCGCGACCTCCAGCGCCAGGTCCGGCGACCGGTCGGCCAGGCGCCGGACCGTGTCCAGCCAGCCGTCGATCGCCGCCTGTTCCTCCGCAAAGCGAGAGCCGTACGGCCGCAGCCAGCGCATGCGGGCCAAGAGCCAGATGAGCGTGAAGCCGAAGGCGCTGCTGGAGGTCAGGCGCATGGGCACATGCAGCCGGTGGGTCAGGTTCCGCCGGTCGGCCCAGCGTAAGAGCGGCCGGGCGAGAAAGCCGGGCAGCAGGGACGCGACTTCTTCCACGCCCGGCTTCATGAACTCCCGCGTGCGCACCGGCTCGTCCGGTTTGGCCCGCACCTCGGCGCGGATCTTGGCGAAGCGGTCGGCGCGGGTCTTCAGGTCGGCGACCCGGATCAGATCCTCATACGTCATCCAGAGGGCCAGATGACGCGCGACCTCGGCCGTTAAGGGGAAGAGTTCGCTGTGGCTGACCCGGCGTTCGGTTTCCAGGACGGGCTTCAGCCGGTCGAGATAGCGCCTGGCATAGCGCAGATTGTGCCAGTCCGCCGTGCGCTCCAGCCCCAGTTCGACCACCGCTAGGGCGTCGGCGGGAAAGCTGTGCGCGGCATCGCTAACGAGCGCTTGCAGGCCGCGCGGAGGGCTGGCGGGCGGTTCGAGCTCAGGTTCGGGCTCCGCCTGCCGAATGGCGCCGCGCGCGAGGCTCAGGCCGTATTCGAAGGCGGTCAAATTGGCGTCGACCATCTTGCCCGCGTGGCGGATGGCGTCGCGGAAGGTCTCGGTGTCGATCGGCAGCCGCTCGCTGCCGGCAATCGCGCCCAGCAGCACCGAGTTCAAGATCAGGGAGCGCGTTTCCGGGTTGCGGGTCAGATCCATCAGGATCGCCCGTTGCGGCAGTTCCCGCGCGGCGCGCAGCACGCGCTGCTCGTCGAACCGTCCGTCGGCCATGGCGGACTTTTCGGCGATGGCATAGACCCGGTGAGTCGCGGCGATCAGTGTGGTGCGGTCCGGCGCGACATAGCCGTTTTCCAGCGCCCGCCCGGCCTCGATCAGCTCTGACGCCACCATGATGTCGACCGCACCGGGGCTGGGATAGAGCGCCAGCACTGGCCGTTTGCTGCCGAGCGAGGCGTTGGTCTGCGGATAGATCTCGATATAGTAGGTCGTGGCACCTGTGCGCTGGGCCACGCCGGGCGTCGAGATGCTTTGCACCGGCAGGTCGGATCGCATGGCCGCGTCGACCAGCCAGCCGGTCAGCACGCCGCCGCCCTCGCCGCCCAGGGCGGCGATCAGGATCGAGATCGGCTGAGCGTCGTCCGACATCGCTACTCGGCCGGTTGCGCCAGCTGGTGGCGCGGCCGGGCCAGGCGCTGCAGCAGGCCGATCCAACTCCGGCGCACCGCGTCGACCGCCCGATCCCAGCCATTGGGGTTGCTGACGATGTCCGCGCGGTAGAAGGAGGGGCAGAGCACGGCCGCGTCCGCGACCTCGCCGCACAGGCCGCAGCCGACGCAATCATTGTTGACAGACGCCACCGGGTCGTCGCGCAGCGGGTCCGGGTTCTCCTTGATGGTCAGCGACGGGCAGCCGGACAGGCGGATGCAGGAATGGTCGCCGGTGCAGGTTGCCTCGTCGACGCCATAACGCGTGCGCACGACCCGCTTGCCCTCGGCCAGCGCCTTACGCCGTGCCGGCTTGATCCGCCGCTGGCGCGCCAACTGGCATTCGCCATCGGCGATGATCACCTGCAGGCCCTTGTCCTTGGTGGTCAGTGCCCGGCGCAACGCCTTGACCATCGGGCCGACGCCGTAGGTGCTGAGCAGGCTGACACGCTTGACGCCCATGGTCTTCAGCGCCCGCTTGATCGACATGGCCATCGGCGCGCCGTCCGGCCCCTTGCTGGACGGGATGTCCTGCTGGCCGGTGGCGGAGGTGTAGCCGTTGTTCATAATCACCAGCACGCCGTCTTCCTTGTTGAAGACGGCCTGGCCGACGCCGGAGGTCAGGCCATTGTGCCAGAACCCGCCATCGCCCATGACCGTGATCGTGCGCTTGTCGCCGAACGCCGGCCCGATGGCCGACGCGCTGGACAGGCCGAGACCGTAGCCGACGATGGTGTTGCCGATGTTGAAAGGCGGCAGGGTCGAGAAACTGTGGCAGCCGATATCGGCGGAGACGTGCAGCTTGCCGACCTGTCGTTCCACCAGCTTCATGGCGCTGAACACTGGCCGCTCGGGACAGCCGACGCAGAAGCCCGGCGGCCGTTTGGGCACGGGCGCGCCGATCAGGGCGCCGGCACGGTCCTTCAAATCCTGGACGCGCGTCTGCTCATTCGCCAGGCCGGCAAGATCCACGCCGGTCGGTACGGCGCCTTCCAGGAACCCGACCAGGCCGTTCAGCACCACCTCGGCCGTGTATTCGCCCGCCATGGGCAGGACGGCTTTGCCGATGACGGTGGTCTGAAGGTCGGCCTTGCGCAGCTCCGCATTGATGGCCTGTTCCAGATAGTCCGGATTGCCCTCTTCCACGACCAGGATGGCGCGCTTGCCGGCGGCGAAGGCGGTGACTTCTTCCGGCACCAGCGGATAGGTCACGTTCAGGCAGTAGATTGGCACCTGGCTGGCCCCGAACGCGTCGGCCAGGCCCAGCTGCTGCAGCCCGCGCAGCACGCTGTTGTAGTGCCCGCCTTGAACAACGATGCCGATCTCGTTGCGCGGGCCGTCCATGATCTCGTTCAGCCGGTGTTCTTTGATGAACTGGCGCGCGGCCGGCAGGCGCACATCGACCTTGTGCCGCTCTTGCAGATAGGTCGAGGGCGGCAGGCAGATCCGGTCGTAGTCGAAGTTCGGCTCGGTCAGCGGGTTCAGGCGCGAATGGGTCGGCTTCTTGTTGTCCTTGGCCGTGAAGCGGCCGCGCAGATGGCAGGCGCGGATGCGGAACTCCATCATCACCGGCGTGTTGGATGCCTCCGACAGTTCGAACCCCTTGTCGATCAAGTCGACCATGCGCTCATGGTCGGGCCGTGGGTCCATCAGCCACATGGAGGATTTCATGGCGAAGGCGTGGCTGCGCTCCTGAATGATCGAGGCGCCTTCGCCGTAATCCTCGCCGATAATGATCAGCGCGCCGCCCTTCACGCCGGCCGAGGCGATGTTGGACAGGGCGTCGGACGCCACGTTCGTGCCGACGACGGACTTCCAGACCGCGGCGCCGCGCAGGGGATAGTTGATTGAGGCCGCCAGCATGGCCGCCGCCGCCGCCTCGTTGGCCGCCGGCTGGTATTGCACGCCCAACTCGTCCAGCAGGCCCTTGGCGTCCGACAGCACATCCATCAGATGGCTGACCGGCGCCCCCTGATAGCCGGTGACATAACCGACGCCCGCCTGCAACAGCCCCTTGGTGATGGCCAGAATGCCCTCACCCTCGAAGACATCGCCGTCGCCCTGCCGCAGCAGGTCGACCTCGCTCTTGAAAGACCGTTCCACCGCACCCCCCTTTGCTCGCTACGCAGCCGACGCCGGCCAGCGCGCTGGCGGAAATGTGTGATTTATCATATGAACATGCACAGATATCGGCGGTCAAGCATCCGCGCTCCCAGGGCCGAAAGCCGCTGTTCCAAGCGTAGCGTACGGGGCATGATGCCTTACGGAAATAGCGACGGGGCGCGATTGATGTTCACCATTCACGGCATTGACCACGTGGTTCTGCGCGTGCGCGACATGGCGCGCATGACGGCGTTCTACCGCGACGTGCTCGACTGCCCGGTCGAACTGGAGCGCAAGGAACTCGGTCTGACCCAGCTCAGGGCCGGGCGTTCCCTGATCGATCTCCTACAGATCCGTGACGAGGGCGCGGCGGCGGAGGACGGGCGGCACAATGTCGATCATTTCTGCCTGCGGATCGACCCGTTCGATCCGGACGTCATCGCCAGGCATTTGCGCGATCACGGCGTCGAACCCGGCGAGGTCGGCCGGCGTTATGGTGCCGAGGGTTTCGGCCCGTCGCTCTACCTGACCGATCCGGAAGGCAATCGGGTGGAACTGAAAGGGCCATCCGAAGGCTAGGTCAGCGGCCGGTCTTGCCCTTCTTCACCGGATGCGTCGCCCATCCGGCCTGGACGTAGATGTTGTGCACGGTGCCAAGCGCCAGGTCGTGGCTTGGGTGCGGGTAGGGCACCGTCACCACCCGGTCCTGCTTCTTGTACTTGTGGTGCGATCCGACCGTTTTGACCAGCACGAACCCCTCATGCTGCAAGCGCTGAACGATCTTTCGGCAGTTGGTTTCCAAATCCGTTGCTCTCTTGTTTGAACTTTCTTGCCCGAGCCTTGATTGGGACGCCGACCGATCTGGCCGGATGCGCGTGTCGGGGATTGCCACCACCCTGCCGTCGAGATCTGATCATCGTCGCTGACGCCAAGGTTCGCAATCTCCCGGTGGTTTGATGGACATGTGAACGCGACTGAGCGGGTTCCGCGACTACAACTCTCGTTCGGAACAAGACACGCTCGCCAGGTCGACGCACGGGAGATGATCATGGGTTACCGACTTCGCGGGATCTTGGGGTCAGGCTCGCCTGGGAGGAGAATCTCACCCGGCGCTGCCCATCGTTGGGTCTTGCACCTGATCGCGCTGACCTCGACAGCGTTGGTCGCGGCCCTTCCAATAGCGGCCAACGCCCAAACGCTAGCGCAGATCGAGATCGTGGCAAGCGAGATCGTGCCGGAACATCTGCGACCCCTGGCGCTTGTGGATCAGGAGGTGATGATCGACGCATGGGTGGCCCATGAGATGAGCCAAATCCTGCAAAACATGGTTGACCGAGGCGCCGAACGCGAGGCTGCGGCGGCCTCTCTTGAAGCATCAGCCGGCGATTTCAGGGACCTGATCGAAACCGACTGGTACGGGCGTCTGGAGTCCTTTCCCAACAGGGACCCGCGCTTCAGCGACCTGACGGACCGCGATTTGCTCGATCGGGCGGCCGAGGCCGAGGCGTCCGGCGAGGTCTGCGCGCAAGCGGACTATCTATTGGAATTCCGTGATAGAAACGAACGTGCCCGGGCCGACAGGTCGGAGAGTATCCAAGGGCTGCAGGAAGCCTGCGGCCGCTAAAAACGCTGCGTCGGCGATGTCCCGCGACCGGACACAAGTCTTGCGTGCCAACGACGATGGGTGCCCGGCGCCTCGGCATTTCTGCTAGTTTTCCTCGATGACTGGCGCAGCCCGACTCAGTCGCGCGCGAGATGTCGTTCAACGGGAGACGGTCAAGGCTGGCGAAACGGGGAATCCTGATGTGGTCCTATGTCAATCCGGTTCGCGTGGTCTTCGGCCGTGGTCGATTTGGCGAGCTTGATGCGCTGGTCAACGGCCGCCGCTACGGCGTCGTCACTTACCCCGATGCGCCGTTTTCAGATCTTGTCGACACGCTGGCGCGTTTGACGGGCAATCCGGTGGCCGTGATCGACGACGTGGCGCCGAACCCGGACTTTATGCAGCTTGAAGGCCAGGCGGCCCGCATGGCGCCGGTCGCAAGGGAACTGGATGTCATCGTCGCGATTGGCGGTGGGTCCGTCATCGACACCGCGAAGGTTCTCGCGGCGTCCAACGGCGGCTTCGCGACCGTGCGAAGGTTTCTGGAAACCAAGCTGGGCAGTGACACGCTGTCGAACATCCCGATCATTGCCGTGCCCACCACCTCCGGTACCGGCAGCGAGGTGACGAGCTGGGCCACGGTCTGGGACGCGAAGGCGGGCCGCAAATTCTCGCTCGCGCGGCACGGCCTCTATCCCGAAACCGCCTTGATCGACCCGGACTTGATGCTGGGCAAGCCGCGCGACCTGACGCTTGCCACCGGTCTCGACGCGCTGTCCCACGCCTTGGAAAGCCTGTGGAACGTGAACGCCAATCCCATTTCCGCCAATCATGCCGTGGCGGCCGCGCGATCGATCCTGAAACACTTGCCGCCCCTGCTGGACGACCTTACGAACATCGGCCTCCGCGCCGAGATGGCCGAGGCCGCGCTTCACGCCGGCCTTGCCTTCTCCAACACCAAGACGGCCATCGCGCACAACATATCCTACCCCATCACGCTTGGCTGGGGCGTGCCGCACGGCGTCGCCTGCGCGTTCACGCTGCCGCTGGTTCTGCGGTCCGTCGCCGGGGTCGGGGGCTTTCGGGCAGAGAGCCTGACGGCCATATTCGGCCCCGATCTCGAGGCCGGCGCGGATCGCCTTGCCGATTTCCTGACGCGTTTGGGTGTGGGCCTTCGGTTTGACGATTACGGCATTCCAGCCCAGGAGCATCGCCGGATCCTCGACGACGCCTTCGCCGGCGAACGCGGCCAGAACTTCGCCGGGTCGCCGGAGCGGCTAAAAGCTGCGGCGGCCCGGTCTGGGGTGGTTCGCGGCTCTTAATCCGGAGCGCCAGGCGGTTTCGTCGCGTTGCCGCGCAACGCCGCGAGCACCTCGTCCAGCCGCTTCTGCCGTGTCGGGTCCGTCTTGGCCGAGGCGACGCGGTGGGCCCAGCCGCGCTGCTTGCCCGCTGACAGGGACTGCCACGCCCTGTTCAGGGCCTCGTCAGCGTCCAGTGCGCGTTGCAACGTCTCCGGCATTTCGACGCTGTCCTGGTCCTCGACCCGAAAGCGGACCTCGACCCAGTCGCCGACGCGATAGCCGCCATCTTTCAACAGTGGCTTGGACAGCATCAGGTACCAGCGCCCACGCACGGGCTGCCAGGCGCCAGAGAACGGGATTTCGCCGATCTCGCCGCTGGCGCGCAGTCTGGGGTGGCGGTCCAGCGGCAGTTCGGCGACCAGCTCCGGCGGCAGGAAGATTACCGTGTAGCGGTAGGTGCCGACATTGTGGTGGACGATCTGGCCTTCGAAGCCGTGGGGGTAGTAGCTCATGTGACCACGTCATGGCCTCGGGCGCGCTAGACCGGACATTAGATAGACTGTCTGCGAGGCTTTTCACGCAGGCACCGTGCAGACTGCCTTGTCGGCATCGAGAAGGTCTTGTCCGGGCACCGCGCTGCAAAGGGCTCACCTTGTCCGCTGACCCAGAGTCTCAATCATCAAAAATGTCCTCGATCGGCCGTCCGAAAAGGCGCGCCAGCTTGAACGCCAGCGGCAGGGACGGGTCGTAGCGGCCGCCCTCGATGGCGTTCACCGTTTGGCGCGAAACGTCGAGCTTGTCGGCAAGCACCGCCTGGGACCATTGGCGATCCTTGCGCAACTCCTTGATCCGGTTCCTCACTACCAGACACCGCCGTCGCGCTTGGTGATAATCAGCGCGGCGATGGCGTAGGCGACCCAGAACAGCGGGTTCAGCCAGAAGATCCCAAGCGCGGGCGCATCGGCGTAAATCTCCATCAGGCCCCAGCCCGTGATCACCATCATGACAGCGATCAAGCCGATGATGATCGACTTAATCTGGATCAGGCGCAGGAACTCGTCGATCTCGGTGATAAACCGCCACAGAGCCCAGTACGTGCTGAGCAGCGCCGCGATCGGAACGACGGTCAGAGCGTAGGGCGCAGCCGCCGGCAGGGCGAGCTTGTCGTCTGCCCAAACGATGCCGAGCGTCGACGACATAAAGACAAGCATGGCGGGCACGAGGAGCGCGAAGTAGCGGCGCGTGGCGCGTTCGACGGTCATGGCTGGCTCTCAACTATGTAAAGTTTCCTTTACATATGACTGCGACCGCAAAGTGTCAAGCACCCTTTACATTCTTGGCTGCCTCCAGCGGGTCGTCTTTGTCGCGAACGACCGGCCTCTGGCAACCCCCGGTGTCAGTCGGAGGCCCGCACCATGAAAATCATCTCGCGTGATGTTTTGGGGTCGAACGGCCCACCGTGCCAGTCGCCAAGCACGGCGTCGACCCGCAGCCCCGACGCCGTCAGGCCAGCCTCGACGTGTGCCCGCGACGGAAAGCGCAGCACGCTTCGTGAGACCAGTTCGGCATCGGCAAAGCGATACCGCAGTTCGAAGGTCAACCGCTCGCCCCTGAGGGACAACAGCCGGCAGGATTGGCGGACCGTCTCGCCGGGCCGCCTGATGACCACATCCTCGTCCCACACCTCGACCCAGTCGAAATCCGGATTGCGGGACTCGAAAACCGCCATGCCACCGGGCGCCAGATGGGTTCGCAGGGTCTCGAACGCCATTGCGGTATCGACGTCGGACAGCAGGACCTGAAAGGCGTGCCCCGTCATGACGATGAGATCGAAGCGCCTGTCGGAACGGTAGGTTTGGGCAAAGGCGTGGACCCAATCGACGTCCGCGCCGAACGGTTTGGCCTTGGCGACGTCCAGCATGGCAGCGGCCGGGTCGACGCCGGTGACCAGATGGCCGTGTCGCGCGTAGGCGCGGGACAAGAGGCCGGTGCCGCAACCGATTTCGAGGATGCGCATCCGTTCCGATCGGGCCAGCGACAGGTAGAAGTCCCGGTCACGCGACCAGGGGCAGCTTAGGTCGTAAAGCGCCGCCAGACGCGGATGCACGTAGTGATTATCGGGCATGGTCGGCGGTGCGAACCGGTCAGGCCGCGGTTCGTGCGCGGTAGAGCGCCAGGCTGCCTTCGACCGCGAGCCGTTCGACACTGGCGAAGCCGGCGGCGCTCAGCGCCTGTTCCTGTTCGTCCATGGTCATGTAGAGATCGGGGTTCGGCAGGCCCCCGGGGTCGCTGAAATGGTCCGACATCAGGTAGGTCCCCGTCGGCTTCAGCAGGCCGCGAACCTGGTGGTGCAGATCCTCGGCGTAGCGCTTGTGACGCAGCTCGTGGACTGCCTGGTTGGTCAGGACAAGGTCGAACGGCTGCAGACCGTTCGGCCAGTCGTCGGACCTGAAGTTGCGCACCAGAAACGTCGCCTGTTCGGCATGGACCCCCAGTCGTTTCCGCGCCAGCGCATGCATGGCCGCGGAGAAGTCCAGCGCCCAATATCGGGCGGTCGGCAGGCGGCGAAAAACCCGCTGGGCCAGAAAGCCCGGTCCGGAGCCCAGTTCGAGGATGCGCGGCGCGTCCGGTGCCGAAGCCGCGGCCTCGTCGACGATCCGGTTCAGCATCTCGTTTCGGCCCGGGCGCCGTTCGGCGGACGACGCCCACTTTCTGGCGTCGGCCATTTCGCGCAGGTCGATGACGCTTGGAACGTCCTGGATCACTTTGTCTTCCCTTATCAAAACTCGGCACTCGCCTGGTCGGCCAGAAGCTGCCCCAGCGCGCGTTTGCAGATCGTTACGAGCGCCGGGTTGGTCTCGCGGTAGTAGTCATAGGCGATGACGCTGGCGTAGAGCGCCCAGCCACGCCCACGCCGCCACGTCGCGTCGTCGACGGCCAGCGCGGCGCGAAAGGTTGGCCTCGTCCCGGGCGACAGCAGCGTCCAGGCCACGGTCAGGTCGCAGGCGGGGTCGCCAACACCCATCAGGCCGAAATCGATCACGGCGGTGATCCAGCCCCGCCGAGCCAACAGATTGCCCGGCTGAAGATCGCCATGAACCCAAACCGGCGGTCGGTCCCAGGGCGGCGCGCCAAGCGCGTCGTCCCAGATTCTGGTCGCGGCGACCCCATCGATCTCAGCGGCAAGATTGGCGATTGCCGCTCGTGTCCTTTGGTCCAGCGCGACCAACGGCACGCCCCGATTGTGGTTCAGCGGTCCGCTGCGCGGTCCGCCCGTGGGGTCGATCGCCTGCAGCGCGGCGATGAAGTCGGCAATGGCCAGCGCAGCTTCACGCGAGTCGGCCATGCCATCTGCGGTCACGGTCTCACCCTCGATCCAGGAACAGACCGACCAGACCCAGGGAAACCCCTCCGCCGGCTCGCCCTTGCCGCGCGGGACCGGAATGGTCAGCGGCAGCGGCGCAAGCGCCGGCAGCCAGCGGCACTCCTTGTCGATCAGCCTGGCGGCCGACGGCCGGCGCGGCAGGCGCAGACACATGTCGCGGCCAAGCCGATAGATCGCGTTGTCCGTGCCGGCGGACGCGACCGGCGTCAGGGGCAGGTCGGCCCAGTGCGGGAACTGGTTGGCCAGCAGCCTGCTTGCCAGGCCGATGTCGGCCACCACCTCGTCAGCATGCATCGTGCCCATCGCCGGACGGTCCTACTCCGCCGGGGCCATCCGGGCCTTCGGCTTGCTGGCGAACAGGCCGACGGCAATGAGGGCGGTTACGGCCAGCGGCCAGGCCATCGACAACGCGCCGCCATCATACGCGCTGGCGGCCAGAACGCTGCCGATGAAGGCGCACCCGATGGTAACCACGCCGATGATGGCGGCGACGGTGCCGGTCGCCCTGGGGTCGGCCGACAGGGCCTCGGTAATCAGGGGCGCCAGGGCCAGCCCGATGCCGAAGGCGAAGATGGCAAACGGGATCGTCACCGTCAGCGCGTGATCCGCGAAGACCAGCGCGCTGGCGACCATGCCCAGGCCGCCGATCGCCGCGCTGGCGAAGCCGGCGCCGATCAACAGCGACAGCCGGACCTTGTCGGACAGGCGCGAAGTCACCATCAAACCGGCGACGTAGCACAGCACGCAAACGAACTGGGCGATGGCGAAGTCCCGTTCGCCCAGGCCCAACGTGTCGATGAAGTAGAACGGCGCCACGGTCAAATAGAGCATCAGCCCGCCGAACACGAAGCCGGCCGCCAAGAGCGGCGCCATCAGGTTCCAGCGCCCGGCCAGACGCACATAGGTCGCCAGCACGCCCATGAGATCGTTATGGCTGCGCCGTTCCGGCGGCAGGCTTTCCGGCGCGATGCGCACGACCAGCGCCAGGGCGGCCGCGCCGGCGATCAGCACGACCCAGAAATTGGCCCGCCAGTCGAAGGCCAGCGCGATCTCGGCGCCGGCAACCGGGGCTAGGGCCGGCGACACCGCCTCGACCATGGTGATGAGGGCCATCACCTTGACCACCTTGGTATCGTCGTAAAGCTCGCGCACCAGGGTTTGGACGACCACGGTCACCGAGGCGACCATGCCGCCCTGCGCCAGCCGCGCCAGCACGAAGCTCTCCGCCGTCGGCGCGATCGCACATGCCAGGGTCGCCGCCAGAAAGCCAAGCCCACCGATGATCAGGATCGGCCTGCGCCCGTGCCTGTCGGACAGGGGGCCGAACACCAGATTGCCCAACGCGAAGCCCAAAAGGAACAGCGCCAGGCTGGCCTGCACCATCGTGTCCGACGTACCGAAATCCCGCGCGATCGCCGGCAGGCTGGGTAAATAGAGGTCGGTCACGACGAAGCCGGCGATCAGATAGATCACCAGCGCCATCGGCAGCAGCCGATGCGGACCGGATGTCGCGGTGCCGGACATCGTCGAACTCCAGAACAAGAAGGCTCACGGAAGGGCGCGTGGGGCGTCAACACATCCGATATCGGATTAGTTTCCGAATTACAAGGGAATTCCGATGGGACCGCACGACTGTGCCGTCAGGCTGGAAGCGATAGTGTTTGGCAGTGGCCAAAGCCGAAACGCCGGAAGATGGCACGGTCGTCCGCGCTGATATCCGATCCCGTGATCAAGGCCGGCGCCGATTTGAGGACCGTATCGGGCGCGGCGGGTGCCACGCGCGCCACCTGTTCGGCGATCGCCGGGCCTGTATCGATCCAATGGATGGGCCGGCGTGCGGCCGCCCTTAGCTGGTCGAGCAGCAGGGGATAGTGCGTACAGCCGAGCACGACGGTATCAACCGGCGGGTCCGGCCGGTCGAACAGCGGCGCCAGTTCGTCCGCGATTGCCTGGCGGGCGACCGGCATGCCTTGGAGATGGTCTTCGGCCATGCGGGCCAAATGGCGGCAGCCGACCGGCACGACGGTCACGTCGGCGGCAAATCGACGGACCAGTTCGGCGGTATAGGCGCGGCCGATCGTTCCTGCGGTGGCTGCCAAGCCTATGACGCCGGTCTCGGTGATCGCCGCGGCGGGCTTGATGCCCGGCACGGTGCCGACGATCGGCAGATCGTGCCGGGCGCGCACCCGGTCGAGCGCGACCGTGGTTGCCGTGTTGCAGGCAAGAATGACGGCGTCGACCTCGACTGTCTGAACGGCCCGCCCCACCAGCCGGTCAACGCGATCGGCCAGCTTTTCCGCCGGCCAGTCGCCATACGGAAAGCCGGCGCGATCGGCGAGGTATGTAATCGAAGCCTCCGGCAGGCGTCGCCGGATGGCCTGAACCACCGACAAGCCGCCGACGCCGCTGTCGCAGACGAGAAGCCGGCTCATGGCACTTGGTCGAGCGCCGCCCTGACCTCGGCAACCAGGTCTGCGAGCGGCCTTGATCCATCAACCTGGCACACAGGGCATCGCAGGGTCAGCAGCCAGGCCTCGTGCCGTTGCCGGCTGCGGCCTTCCCGGCCGCCATCCTCGTAATGGGCCGCCCAGTCGAGGAATGCCGCAACGTCGTCATGGCGCCAGCCGCCCGGCGCGACGGCGCCTTCGCCAAACTCCCGCGCCTCCCGTTCGGCCAGCCTTCGCAGCCGCAAATCCGTGGGCGCGCTGACGAAGACGACCAGATCGAACAGGTCGACCAAAGGGTCGCCCCAGCCGTCGAGTGAGCCGCTGAGCACCCAGCGGGGGCGCGGCAGGAACAGGTCGTGCATCAGCCGCAAGCGGTCCGCCGGCGGCCGCTTTTCCGAGTACGGATCGGCGGTTGGCAGCCAATAGAAGTCGTCGGTGTCGTGGTGCGGCAGGGCCAGCCGATCGGCCAGCACCCGGCCCAAGGTCGTAACGCCGGCGCCGGACGCCCCGGTGATGTGGATGCGACGGGTCTGCATGATCTGAGCGTATATCAGGATCGATGCCGGGCGGCAGCAGCCGTGCCGTCAAATCGACGCGATGACCATTGGCACCAGGAATCCGGCGAAAAAGGTCGCCGTAACGATCGGCGTGTCCGCCACCTTATGGGCTTCGGTCAACAACTCCTCCGTCACCAGGTAGAGCAGGGCTGCGACGCCGAAGCCCAGGACGCCTGTCAACACGACACCGGACCCCCCGACGATCGCCCCGCCGGCGGCCGCGCCCAGCAGGATGGCGAGGCCGGTGGCCCCCAGCACCAGGATTGCCCGTCGCCGGCCCATGCCGCGCCTTACAAGGGCGGGGGAGGTGGACAGGCCGAGCGACAGGGTTTCCAAGGTCAGGCCGATCAACAGCACGATGCCGCCCAAGGCGCCGGCCGCAAAGCCCACGGCGACAAGCAGGCCGTCGATAAACAGGTCGGCCGCCATCGGCACAATGATGCCGGCATTCTTGAACAGCGCCTTGCAGACCAGCATGACGGCAATGCCCAGCACGAATCCGACGATCATGGCGATCGGCGAATCCAGCGCATTGAGCTCTGGCAACAGCTCGACCGCGACGGCAGCGAACACGACACCGGCGGCGAAATGCTGAAACGCGCTGACCAGCCGTTCGCCCGGCGCGTGTGCAAGCGCCACGACACCGCCGAGGACAATGGCCAGGCAGGGGATCAGGGTGTAGGCGAGGATGTCCAGAAGTCCGATGGCCATGGGCCATGCTTCGGCCTTTGGGACCGGCGGTCAAGTGGCCGGCGGCTGACGGCCGGACCGGCTTGCGACGTAGTGTGCGATCAAAATGCGCCGCGCGATCTGCGGTCGGCTGCGGCGGTCCATTGCCCGGATGTCCGCGCGTCGGCATCCAGTCCGGTCCAGCAGGTTGAAGCGATAGTCAGATGCCATTTTCCGCCAGGCGTAGGGCCTGACCGCCGTCGCGCGGACATAGAGCCAGTGGGCGAGCGTGAGCGTCGCCAGCAGGCGTGCGTCGGTGCTGCTGATGGCAAGCAGGTCGGCGCGGTCGTAAAGGCGCGCGAGGCGGCGATGGGCTGAGCTGGTGGCAGGACGGCCGCGGACCAGCGGCCCGGCACATCGCCCCTTTACCCTTTGGGCTGCGCCGTACCGACCAGTGTTCGACAAGGCTTCGCCACCGACAACGGTGATCGAGTTGCCGAGAGAATGGGTCCCGATTCCTGAAAAAGCCAAAGCAACGCGGCCCGTTCATTGGGAGGGGGATCGCCGGCGCGGCAGGGAGGTGCCCGCGCCGGCGATCCATCGCTTCGAAGCGGCCGCCCGCTGGGCGGCGATCACGCTGCCGTGGCGTGATAGACGCACCATAGTGGTCAATTGACTATTTGTCAAGAAATAGTGTCACATGCCCATCAGCCGTGGCCATCGACGTGGCCGGCATTGGTAACGGCTGCTTCACGCCGTCATGGCAGCTTGCTCAGCCGCGCTTTGCCGATGGCGTCGATCCGGGTTGGCGCGGCCGCGCAACGACACGCATAATTCGAACCGGGCCGCCCTGCCTTTCGGCCTAGGCGAAAACCTGCAGCAAGAACGGAGGGGACAATGGCGCAGACCGAAACGGAAGCCAAATTCAACGACGTGCTTAAGACGCTGGTTGAGCAATTCAACCATGCCGTGACACTGGAAACCTACACGGTCGTCGCCGATGTCGACGTGGTGGTCAACTCCGAGGCGGGTAAGCTGGTCGAGATCAGCTTCGCGTCCACCCCGCCGGCCGATCCGACCAAGTCCGAAAAGGCGCTTTACACGGCCATCAACCAGTTCTCCGGTGATGTCAGAACCGTTTGGGGCAAGGGGACCGATCCCGATGCGGACACGACCCTGTTTGCGACCCATAACGAGAACGTCAAGCTGGGCGGCGACATCTTCGTGCGCAACATCAAGATGGTTGCCGACCTGATCAAGAAGTTCGCGGAGTAGGGCGCGATGTTCAATCGCGGCTGGGGTGCGCGGCTGAAGGATCTCGGCCAGGATCTGACCAATATCGAGGTCAACACGATCCTTGCCGACGGCATGACCGGCCGCAAGATGCCCCCCTATCCGGAGGCGCTGTACGACATCGCGGACCGGTATGCGCACTGCCTGGTCGACGATGTCGGCCTCGACCTCATCGACTTCTTCAACCAGGCGCGGGCGCTGGAGGATGGGCGCGCGCCCGGCGGTGTGACCTCGGCGTCGGATCTCCAGCCCCAGTTCATGGCTGGGACGGCCGTGCCGGAAGCGCTGACCAACGGTGCGGAGGATTTCCGCCGCCTGCGCTGGGCCGCAAAGGCCGTGATCGATCACCAGAAAAGGCCCTCGCCGCGTGATCCTGTTCTGGAACCGGAGGTTCTGACCATTGTCAACAGGATCCATCGCCACTGCGGCCAGTTGGAACTCATGGTCGGTAAACTGGTTGAGGAGGCCGGCGCCAACGATCTGATCGGTGTCGATGGGGATGCGCTTTACCGGAAGCTGCGCGATCCAAAGATCCAATTGCCCGACGCGCCGGCGGTCGATCTCACCCGCATTCGCAAGATCTGGGAACTGGGGGTCGATCGCATCGTCCTGCAATCGGTGCTGCAGCTGGACGGCGATATTGTCTTCCGGGCCGACAAGAACCTCGACCTCAAGGCGAGCGAGGCGCTGGTCAAGGCCCATCGCGAGTTCGTCGAGCTCGGCGTCAACCAGTGGCGTGCCATGTTCGAACTCCTGGCCAACCTCATGGGCTCGGTCTTCGATCGCCTGATCCCGGGCCGCTAGCGCCGCCCGGCCAATGCGCACCTTTCGAACGCTTCGTGAGATGCTGTTCGGCGGCGTGGCGGTGACCGTGCCGGTGGACCCGCATGACCCCGACGGGCCCGCCCTGATCCGTACCGTCGTTCAGCTTGACGGCGACATCCTGAGCCGCGTCTCGCCGGACTTTATGGCGAGGCCGCAAGAGGTGGTCGCCGCCGAACTTAAGCGACATCTCGCGGACGTGCGCAGCGCGGTGCGTCCGGTCCGCCGGCTGAAGGCGGTGGTCGACTGGTTGGGCGACGGGATCGCCGCGATCGGTACCGGCACCATGGTCGGCAGTGCCGCCAATGCAGTGTTCGCGGATGCCGGTGCCGGCGACCTGTTGACTGTCGGCGGTATCGGGGTCGCGGCCATTCCGCTGGGTTTCGCGATACCAGCGGTGCTGGGCGGCCAGCTTCGTCAGGCGGTCAGCATCTTGGTCTTCATCGGCCGAAGTGGGCCGGGCCGCTGGCTTCTGCGCAAACTGGCCTAGCGCTGGCTTCTTATGCCGGACCGCTCTGTCCGCGCTGGATGCGCGATCGCTTCACGCGCATTTCACACTCTCGCCTTCAGTCTCTTGTAGCAATCTTGATCGCGCCGCTGCTGACGGTGGAATGACGGGAGAAAGGGACGGCCCATGTCGCTGCTGAGAATAGGGTCGAAGGGCCCGCGCGTTCTGTCGGTTCAGGAGATGCTGAAGTTCCTCGGCTATCAGGCCTGGAACCTGAACGAGGCCGAGCCCAAGCGTGAGGATCTGGTCTGCGACGGCGATTTCGGGCCGAAGACCGAGTCTGCGGTGATCGAATTCCAGACCGACGAAGGGCTCTACGCCGACGGCATTGTCGGGCCGGCCACAATGCGCGCCCTGCAAGAGGCCTGGCAGCAGCGCAACCTGGAACTGAACGCCGCGACCTTGGACGGCACCTCGGTCGCGCCATTGACCTACAGCCTGGTGCGCGTGCCAGCGGATGCCTTTGGCGACGGCTATGACCGTCTGCAGCTGCGCAACGACGTCGCCGACGCCTATCTGAAGGTCTACGAGGCGGTGCAAGACGCCGGCGGCATCGTCACCTCATCGGGCGGCATCCGCCATCTCGGCGCCAAGGTTTCGGCCAACCGCAGCGCTGCCTCCCTGCACTATGTCGGGCGCGCGCTTGACCTGTTCGTCGGCAGCGGCATGAACGATCCGAAAAAGGACCCGTACGTCGCCAGCCGCGTCGCGGAACGCACATACCAGATCCATGTCCGCTGTTCGAAGGACAACAACCCGGACGCCACGCTGCCGCCCAAGCGCAAGATCGAGCACTGCGTCACCTATTTCGACCGGATCGACGGCCAGGCGGTGACCGATCACTTTCTGGACCTGACCGCCTTGTGCGCCGACCATGGCTTCAAGCCCATCCGGGCGCGGCGCAGTTTCGAGCGTGGCGGCAGCTGGGCGGGGGCGGAATGGTGGCACTTTCAAAACGAAACCGGCCTTGTCGACGGCGTATCGACCTTCGGCGAGGAGTTGCAAAAGATCTATTCGAGCGGGCAGCTCGCCGGCGCGCCGCCTTGGCGCGAGCGCGATCGTGTCTGGCAGATCAACTGGTTCTGACCGACCAGACGGCCGATCCGGCCGAACTTCGAGCACGCTTCAAGGGGTTCAACCAACCGCAGCCATAGAGGGAATGAGACCATGTCGGATTTGAGAGAAGTGCTGGGCGGCATCTACGATACCGCCGCCGACCTGTTGAGCCTGGATGTCGCCACCTTCAGCGGCAACGTCTCGATGGAAGGCGCGATCAGTGGTGAGAACATCGACCTCAGCAAGATCTTCGACAGCATCAAACAGGCGGCCGGCGATGCCGAGCTGCGCCTGGTGGCGCACACCCATATCGACTTCGACAAGGATTCGGTGAATTTCGTCGCCGCCGACCTGACGCCGGGCGACGCGGCCTTGGTCACCGCGCATAAGGAGATGGTCACGGCCTCGGTTGAGGGCAGGCTGGCGATGCTGACCGCGCTCAGGGAGTTGATCAACCTGTAGCCTGACTTAACGGAGGCCAGCCATGCTGGTCATCCAGCCGGAGCTAAATACCGCCCTGCGCGTCCAATTGGCCGCGCGCGTCCGCGACATGGCGACGGCGGCGGAGGTCGAGGGCGTGGAGCCCGAGGCCGTCGCGCGCGGCGTGACGCCGGTGATCGTCGAGCCCGCCGACCGGCTGGCCGAGGTTGCCCAGCACCTGCGCAATCTCGGCTATGTCGATCACTTGCAGGCGCGGCAGGCGGTCGCCGATCGCGGTGCTTGCCTGCGCGCCGGCTATCGCATCTTCGCGCTTGAGGCGCGGCAATGGCTGGCCGGCCAGGCGCCCGGACGGTTCGACCTCGCGCTGGTCAAGGCGATCGACGGCATCGTCGCCGAGACAGTAGATGTCGACCGGCCGTTGCGGCTGGACGCGTTGGTCATTGAGCTTCTGCGCACGCTGACCAGCCTGGATGGCGAGTTCACGATCGGCGCCAGCCCGGTGCCGGGCGAGCGCGGACTGCGTGTGCGTGTCGCGCAGTTCCGCCTCAACGCCTTCGGCCTGTACAACGAAGCCATCGACGGGCGTTTTGGAACCGAGAGCGAGCGGGCCATGACACGCGGCCTGAACGTGCTCGCCAGCCTGTGGCCGGTTCTGGCCGAACGGCCGCCGGGATCGCTGCTCGACTGGCTGGGCGACGTGCCGTTCCTGCTCAGGTCCTGCGCGGATCGGGGCAAGCTGGCGACGACGCCTGTTGCTGTCGAAACGATCCTGAACACCTTTGCCGACGCGGGTCGACGGCCCCCGGCCGGCGATGGTCTGTCCGCCTTGCGCGAGCAGGACAATGACTTTGCGCTCTGCCTGGTCCAGAACGCGCTTTGGGCGACCGGCTTCTATGACGGGCGGCTGGACGGCATCTGGAACGAAAAGTCGGTGGTGGCGTTGAAACTGGCCGTCCATGGCGTGCCGCTGGGCGCCATCGGACCAGTCTCGACGATCGACGACCGTCGGTTCGCGATCTGGCTTCCGGACTTGGCCGACACGCTGTTGGACGAGGCCGATCTTCTCGACGATCTGGACACGGCGCAGAGCGCGGAACGTCAGCGCGCCGTGGCGGAGGGGGTCGAGCGTCGGCTCGCCGCCGCCCCGTCGGCACGGCGTGGCCTGTTCGGCTGGATCAAGGGCCTGTTCGAGGAGGCGGTGGCGCTCGGCCGCTCGATCATGGTCGGCGTGCGCAGCTTGATGCGCGCGGCGCTCGACGCTGTCCGGCGCGGTATCGACTTCCTGGCCGATGTCGCCGACTTTCTGATCGGCAAGGTCAAGGGTTTGGCGCTATTGATCTATCGCAGCGCGCGCGAGGCCGTGTTGGCGCTCGCCGGCGCGATCGCGCCCATCCGCCACTTTCTCTTCGGCGTGCCTATTGTTTCCGTTGGCCCTGACGGCGTGGCCTATGCCGCCACGAAAGTGCGCATCGACCGCGATGTGGAACAATGGGTCGCCGCTTCCGCCGAGGTCGCCGAGATCAAGGCGCACGCCGCGCTCTATCAGCGCCTGTCGCGCAGTTTCGCCGGCACCATCCGCCTGGCCATCCTGTTCACCAGGCTGGTCATCATCGGCGTCTCGGGCCCGCTCGGCTGGGCCACCGCCGCACTCTCCTTCGCCCGCATCGTATCCGACATGGTGCCCCGTTAGGCGGTTCGGCGCCGGCTCGTGGTTATGCTCGCAGAGCAATGGCCGCAATTGGCCTCATAGACACCTTGCCTATGCGAGTCGGAAACTCCATCTCATCCTCATGCTCGCACTCGGGGATCGACCGCCGCCCACCGTCGACGATTTGTCCGACATCGACACTTGGCTTTTCGATCTGGACAACACGCTCTATCCGGCGGACAGCGGATTGTTCCACCAGGTCCATCGTCGCATGGGCGAGTTCATTGAGCGCCGTTTAGGCCTGACGCCGACGGCCGCGCGGTCGCTTCAGCGCCGGCTGTTCGAACATCACGGCACGACGCTGCGCGGCTTGATGACCGAATATGACGTGCCGCCGAACGCGTTCTTGGACTACGTCCACGACATCGACGTTTCGGTCTTGCGGCCCAACCCGGACCTCGGTGCGGCCATTGAGGGTCTGCCCGGGCGCAAGCTGGTGTTCACCAACGGGTCGACCGGCCACGCGACACGGGTACTGGGCCAGCTCGGCATCACCACCGACGTTTTCGATGCGATCGAGGATATCGTCGCCTCGGAGTTCCAGCCCAAACCGAACCCGACCGTCTATGAGCGCATGGTCGAACGGCATCGGATCGATCCGCGACGCGCCATCATGGTCGAGGACATGGCGGTCAATCTTGCCCCGGCGCACGCCCTGGGCATGACCACTGTCTGGGTGCGCACCGATCACGCCACGGCGGCGCCCGGAACGGTCGATGAACACATTCATCATGTGGTCGATGATGTTTTCACCTGGCTGCGAGACTTGAGCTTTCAGCCGGCCTAGGCCATTTTGCCGGCGACCCTTCCGCCGTTCCTACCGAGTCGCTCTGTTATGCCGGATCAAAGTTTAGAGGCCGCGATCGAACAGGCCTGGACCGATCGTCAGACCATCGGGCCTGAGACGGGCGGCGGCGTTAAACACGCCGTCGATGAAGCCTTGACCGGTCTCGATGAGGGCCGGTTCCGTGTCGCGGAAAAGACCGACGAGGGCTGGCACGTTCACCAGTGGCTGAAAAAGGCCATCCTGCTGTCGTTCCGCCTCAACCCGATGGAGCCGATCTCCGGCGGGATCGGCGGCAGCACCTGGTGGGACAAGGTGCCGTCCAAGTTCGATGGCTGGGGTGCGACGGAGTTCGAACAGGCCGGCTTTCGCGCCGTGCCCGGTTCGATCGTGCGCCACTCCGCCTTCATCGCGCCGAGCGTGATCCTGATGCCCAGCTTCGTTAATCTGGGGGCTCATGTCGACAGCGGCACCATGGTCGACACCTGGGTGACGGTCGGGTCGTGCGCCCAGATCGGCCGCAACGTTCATCTGTCCGGCGGTGTCGGCATCGGCGGTGTCTTGGAACCGCTGCAGGCGGGGCCGGTGATCATCGAGGATGACTGCTTCATCGGCGCGCGATCCGAGGTGGTTGAGGGCGTGGTCGTCGAGCAGGGCTCGGTGCTGGCCATGGGCACCTTCATCAGTTCATCGACCAAGATCGTCGATCGGACAACCGGCGAGGTGATCTACGGTCGGGTGCCGGCCTATTCGGTCGTCGTGCCCGGAAGCCTGCCGGGCAAACCGCTGCCGGACGGGTCACCGGGGCCGAACCTGGCCTGCGCCGTGATCGTGAAACGGGTCGATGAGCGCACGCGATCGAAAACCTCCGTCAACGATCTGCTGCGTGACTGAGGCGCCGACGACCGACCCTGTTGCGCTGGCGCAGGCGCTGATCCGCTGTCCCAGCGTGACGCCCGAGGATGCCGGTGCGCTGGCGGTTGTTGAACACGCGTTGGCGCCGCTGGGGTTCGATTGTCACCGCCTGCGCTTCGCCGAGGACGGTTTTCCAAGTATCGATAATCTTTACGCGCGGTTGGGCGAGGGCGGTCCCTTCCTCTGTTATGCCGGGCACACCGATGTCGTGCCGCCGGGGCCACTGGACGCATGGAGCGTCGACCCGTTCGGCGGCGTGATCGTCGACGACCTGCTGGTTGGACGCGGGGCATGCGACATGAAGGGCTCGATTGCTGCCTTTCTGGCGGCGACGGCGCGCTTTGTCGGACGACGCGGACCCGGCTTCGGCGGTTCGATCGGCCTGTTGATTACCGGCGATGAAGAGGCGGACGCGGTCAACGGCACGGTGAAGATGCTGGACTGGCTTCGGGATCGCGACGAACGCCCGGACTTCTGCCTGTTGGGCGAACCGACCTCGTCAAAGACGGTCGGGGATACGTTGAAGATCGGCCGGCGCGGCTCAGTGACGCTGGACCTGAAGGTACAAGGCGTCCAGGGCCACACCGCCTATCCGCACAAGGCGGACAATGCGGCAAACCGGTTGGTGGGCATTCTGAACGCGCTGCTCACCGAACCGCTGGATCAAGGCAGCCAGCATTTCGACCCGACGAATCTGGAGGTCACCTCGATCGACGTCGGCAATCCGGCGGCCAACATCATTCCGGCATCGGCGCACGCGCGCATCAACATCCGGTTTAACGATTGGCATACGGGCGAGTCGCTCGAAGACTGGGTGCGTGAAAAAATCGACCAGGCAGGCGGCCGCTGCGAGCTCACGGTTCGGGTCGGCGGCGAGAGCTTTGTCACCCCACCCGGCGCGTTCACCGATGTGGTTGCCCAGGCGGTCGCCCGCGTAACCGGCAAGGCGCCGAAGCTCAGCACCAGCGGCGGCACCTCGGATGCGCGCTTCATCAAGAACATCTGCCCGGTGGTGGAGTGCGGCCTGGTGAACCGAACGATCCACCAGGTGGACGAGGAAGCGCCGGTCGCCGACATCCTCGCGCTGACGGAGATCTACGAGGCGGTGCTCGACGCGGTCTTCGACTGATGTGGATGCGGCCCAACGAGATCGCCGCTGGACTGACCGGCGCCTGGGGGCTGTTTCTGCGCGACGCCCAAGCGCTGACCCTGATCGATTGCAGCCCGCGCGGGGCGGCACGCAGCTTCCAACTGGCCGTGTTCCTGTTGCCGGTCTACGTGTTCCTCCTGGCGCTCGTCTGGACGCCGGTTTGGACCAATCTGGATCTCTCCATTCTCGTCTTGGTCGAAGGCCTGACTTGGGTCATCGGCTGGACGGCGATGCCCATGATTGTCTATTGGCTGAGTGGGCCGATGAACGTGCGGGACAACTGGTTTGCCTTTGTTTCCGCCTACAATTGGTCGGCGCCCATTCAAATGGCGATCGCGTTGATCGTCATTCTGATAACGACGATTCCCATGTTTCAGGGCGCCATGGCGTTCGTTGTGTTCCTGGTGGCCACGGTGATCCGGCTGTCCTACCTGATGTATGTCATCAAGGTCGCGCTTGATGTCCGCACGGGTCCCGCGATCGGCCTTACGGCCTTGGATTTCGTATTGGCGTTGATCTTGGAGACACAGTCCAACGCCGTGATCCGGATCGGCTCGGGCGTGGCTTTCTAGCCAATCTTCTCATCGGCATAGCGAACCGCCGTCAGGTAGAGACCGTCCGGCGGGGCGGTTGGGCCGGCGGCGGACCGGTCGCACGCTTCGAGCGCGGTCACCAAGTCTGGCGCGGTCCATTTGCCAGTGCCGACGAGGCAGAGCGTCCCGACGATGTTGCGCACCTGGTGATGCAGAAACGAGCGCGCCGAGGCGGTCACATCAATGCGGCCACGGTCGCGAGTGACGGTCAATCGGTCCAAAGTCCGGACAGGTGAGTTGGCTTGACACTCCGCGGCCCGAAAGCTGGAGAAGTCATGCCGGCCCACCAACCCTTGCGCGGCGGCATGCATCGCGTCGCTGTCAAGCGGCGCCGCAACCCGCCAGGCGAGGCCGGCATCGACGGTCAGCGGCGCCCGTCGGTTCACGATCCGATAGCAATAGGCCCGTGCCACCGCGTCAAAGCGGGCGTGGAAGTCATGCGCAACCTGTTCGACGGCCAAGAGGGCGACGGGGGCGGGCTTGAGGTGATAGTTGATCGCGTCACGCACCGTATCCGGCGCCGGATCGTGATCGAGATCGATATGGGCCACCTGGCCCAAGGCGTGGACGCCTGCATCGGTGCGGCCGGCGCACTGCACGGTGACCCGACGCTGACAGAAACCTTCGATCGCGTCTTCGATCGCCTGCTGGACCGACGGCCCATTGATTTGTCTCTGCCAGCCGACGAAGGGTCTGCCGTCATACTCGATGACGAGCTTGTACCGCGTCACAAACGGGTTCCTTCGGGCAGCGGAAACCCGCGCAAGAAGGCGTCGACATCCACCGGCGCCTTCCCGGGTCGTTGCAGCTTCGTCAGGCGCACGGTGCCGCTGCCACAGGCGACGGCCAATCGGCCATCCAGCACGGTGCCGGCCGGGGCGCCGGCCGTTCCTTCTGCGCGCTCGGCGGCCAATACCTTGATCGCCTGGCCGTTGGCCTGAAAGGTGACGCCGGGCCAGGGGTTAAGGGCGCGCACCTGGCGCAGCACCGTGTCGGCATCCTGCCAGTCGATAACACCGTCCTGCTTGGTGATCTTGGCGGCGTACGTGGCGCCAGTGTTTGGTTGGGCACGCGGCGTGATTCGGCCTCTCGCGAGCGCGTCGAGCGCCGGCAGGATCAATCGCGCGCCCAGTGCCGCGAGCGTGTCGTGTAGGTCGCCGGCTGTCGCATCGTCGGCAATTGGTATCGCCTCGCGCATCACCATCGGCCCGGTATCGAGGCCTGCATCCATGGCCATGATGGTCACGCCGGTCTCGTCGTCACCCGCCAGGATGGCGCGTTGGATCGGTGCCGCGCCGCGCCAGCGCGGCAGCAGTGACGCGTGGACGTTGATACAGCCGAGACGCGGTGCCTTCAGGATGGCGGGCGGCAGGATCAGGCCATAGGCGACGACAATGGCGGCATCCAGGTTCAGTTCCGCGAAAAGCTGCTGGTCTTCCCCGCCCTTCAACGACACCGGCGTTTGGACAGGCAACCCCCTGGTGTCGGCAAAGCGATGCACGGGCGATCTGGTCACCTGATGACCACGGCCCGATTTGCGCGGCGGCTGGCAATAGACCGCGGCGATGTCGTGGCCCGCCTCGATCAGCGCCGACAGGGTGGGCAGCGCAAAGTCGGGCGTGCCCATGAAAGCCAGTCGTAAGCGCATCACCGGTCCACCCGTCTCAGACGAGCCGTTAGGCTTCGTCCTGTGCCTTCTTCCATTTGGCCAGCTTGCGCATGATGATGTTGCGCTTCAGGGCGGACAGATGGTCGACGAAGAGAACACCGTTAAGGTGGTCGATCTCGTGCTGGACACAGGTGGCGAGCAAGCCGTCGCAGGACATCTCGACTGCGCGGTTGTTTTCATCCAGATAGCGCACGCGGCAGGCATCGGGCCTCGTCACCTCGGCGAACTGCTCGGGCAGGCTGAGACAGCCTTCCTCGTATGAGTTCAGCGTGTCGGACTGCCACAGGATTTCCGGGTTGACCATGCGCACCGGGTTGTTGTCTTCATCCTTGCCGGTGCAGTCGATAACCAGCACCCGCTCCAGCACGCCGACCTGCGGCGCGGCAAGGCCGATGCCCGGCGCGGCGTACATCGTTTCCAGCATATCGTCCATCAGCTTGCGGACCCGGTCGTCCACTTGGCCAACGGGTTTCGCCTTGGTTTTCAGCCGCCGGTCTGGGGCAATCAGGATATCGAGCTTTGCCATGTCGCGCGGGAAAATGGGACCTGGCGCACCCGTCGTCAAGCAGACGCGGGCATGGCGGCCATGCTAGTCTTGGCCATGATTCGTGATGCCAAGGGAAGGCCGTCTTGACCGATCCGATCGTGATCGCCGCGCTGATCGTTGCGCTTGCCGTGCTGGCGGTCGGGTTCCTGGTTCTTTCGCGTCGAGGCAACGGGCAGGACATCGCGAAACTGAGCCAGGCGACTGAGCAGCTCATGGCCCACCAGCGATCTCTGGAGGGCCGGTTGTCGCACATGGCCGAACAGGATGCCGCCACTCAGACGATGCTGGCCGAACGCCTGCAGGCGCAGGAGCGGCAAATCGGCAAGGCCCTGGAGGAGCGGCTGGGCGAGGTCCGCCGGCATGTCGGCGAGAGCCTGGAGAAGTCGACGACGCAAACCGCGACCACCATCCACGATCTGAAGACCCGCCTGGCGTTGATCGACCAGGCCCAGAAGAACATCAGCCAGCTTTCCAGCCAGGTCGTCGGCTTGCAGGACATCCTGGCCAACAAGCAGGCACGCGGCGCCTTTGGCGAGGTTCAGTTGAACGATCTGGTGCGGGCGGTCTTGCCGCCGGACGCTTACGATTTTCAGGCCAGTGTGGGCGGCAAACGCGCCGATTGCCTGCTGAAACTGCCAAACCCGCCCGGCCCGATCGTGATCGATTCGAAGTTCCCGCTGGAATCCTACCGGGCCCTTATGGATGCCGGGTCAGACAACGATCGAACGCTTGCGGCGCGGCAGTTCGCGACCGATGTGCGCCGGCATATCCAGGCCATCGCCGAGAAGTACATCGTGCCGGAGGAAACGGCCGAGTCCGCCCTGATGTTTCTGCCGTCGGAGTCGGTCTACGCGGAGCTGCACGCCAACTTCAACGCTGTGGTCGAGGACAGCTATCGCAGCCGCGTTTGGATCGTCTCGCCAACGACGCTTTGGGCGACGCTCAATACCGTACGCGCCGTCTTGAAGGACGTGCGCATGCGCGAACAGGCCGGGGTTATCCAGAAGGAGGTACGGTCGCTGCTGGTCGATGTCGGCCGTCTTGACGACCGTGTCGACAAGCTGCAAGCCCATTTCAATCAGGCGACCGACGATGTCCGCCAGATCAAGATCTCCACCAACAAGATCACGAAGCGCGGTGAAAAGATCGACGACCTTCAGATGTCCGACGGTGGTGAGGAAAATGACCCGGTCGCAAAGGCGGCCGGGCCGGTGAAGCTGAAGGGCGACCGCTAGGCCCGCCTTGGCGTGACCATTGTCGAAGACTACTGATAGTCGAAGCCGAAATGGAACGGGCCGATGTGGAAGACGCCCGGGCCCTTGTAGGCGAAGATGGGAATGCCGGCCTGGCGGGCGCGAAGGCAAAAGCTGACATCCTCGCCCCGCGGGCCGAAACCGTCCTCCGTTCGGCCCAGCCGGCTGAAAAACCCCCAATTCTTCACCGTGCCTTCGGGCGCCTTGTACAGATCCTCGGTGGCCTGTCCGCCCTTGATCAGGGCCTCGAAAACAAACCGGCGAACCAACAGGGCGCCGGTGCCGATCCATTCGACTTCCGAGATCGCCGATGGCACCGCGTCTTGGGGCGCCGACCCTACGGGCGGATTAGCCCGTTCGACGGCCTGCATCAGGTCAAGACCGTTGCGCACATTGTCGGCAACCGCGGCAAGATCCAGCTTCCGTTGGGGGTAGTAGCAGCCGACGACGCCGCGCTCGACCGCGAGCATGCGCTTGAAGACCCGCACGTCGAGATAGATGTCGTCATCCAGCATCAGGATGGCGTCGGCGTCGCTGGTCACGAAGCGTGAGGCCAACGAGTTGCGGGCATCCTCAACCAGGGCGCCCGAAATCGTATCGAATTCGGCCTCGATGCCGAGCTTGAAGCACTCCTTCTGGATCGCGAACAGGCTCTGGACGAACTCGATGCGAACATCGCCGCGCCCCGAAATGCTGCCGATGCGAAGCTTCACCTAGGGTCTCCAATGGTCCTCATGGCGCGGGTTCACCGCCGCCCCGCTCTCATGACGTCAGGAACTGCGTGGTCGCTCGGTTGAAACGGTCGGGGTTCTCGAGGAACAGAAAGTGACGACCGCCGGCATCGGCCGGAATGATCTCGAGCCGCGCATCCGGGATGACACTGGCGATCCAACGCTGGCTGCTGGACGGGATGTGGCTGTCGCCCCCGCTGAACACCAGTGTCGGACGACGAATCGTTTCGATAAGGTCGGTCCAATCCTGGATCATATTGTCTTCAAGCAGGGTGGCCGCGTGGTTGCGCGGCACTTTCAGGTTCTCGCGCGCGACTTCCAACCGCGCCGAACCATCGAAAGCCTCGGTGAACATCGGCCCCAGGAATTCTACCATGGCCTCCGCATTGGCGATGGATCGCGCCGTCGTCACAACCTCCGCCATGGCCTCAAACGACGGCACGATCGCGCCGGTGTCGGCCAGTTTTCGCGCGTCCCAGTCGGGTCGGGCCAACAGGGCGGCCGGCTCGTCCACGAAGATCAACCGTCGCGGTGGTCGCTCGGCCGCGAACAGCGTCAGGTAAGACCAGATCACGGCCGCGCCCATGGAATGGCCAAGCAGGTCGGGCTCGACCAGATCGAGCGCCTCGATGACGTCGAACAGGTCCTTGGCCAGCCGCTGGACCCGATAGCCGTGATCCGGCTTTTCGGACTCGCCGTGCCCGCGCATATCGATCGCGATAACCCGCGCCACCTGGCTGAGGTCGGCGAACTGTCGTTGGAAGGCTGTGACCGACTGCGACCAGCCCGGCACCATGACGAGGGGTTGGCCGGCCCCACCTTCGAGATAGTGCAGGCCCACGCCGTCCCGCGTCTTCACCCATTTGGCTTCCATATGCACTGTCCCCGCTACAAGGCGCGTCGCGCGCGCATGGCCGCGACCAGCGTTCCGTCGTCGAGAAAGTCGAGCTCGCCGCCAACGGGGACGCCATGGGCCAGACGCGATATCTCAGCGCCGCTGCCGGCCAGCTTGTCGGCGATGTAATGGGCGGTCGTCTGGCCGTCGACGGTGGCGTTCATGGCGAGGATGACTTCACCGCCCCCGTTGGAGCGGGCCCGGCTGATCAGCTTGGGTATGGCCAGATCCTCTGGCCCAACGCCGTCCAGCGCGGAGAGCGTGCCGCCCAGCACGTGGTAGAGGCCGCGATAGCTGCCGGCGCGTTCCAGCGCCCAAAGATCGGCGACCGTTTCAACCACACAGATGCTTTGCCGGTCACGGGCCTCGTCGGCGCAGATCGAGCAGGGGTCGACCGTATCGAGATTGCCGCAAACCGAACACGGACCGATGGCACTGGCGGCCGCCTCGATGCTCTCGGCCAGCGGTACCATGATCTGATCGCGATGATTGAGGAGATAGAGCGCCGCCCGCCTGGCTGAGCGTGGCCCCAGCCCGGGCAGCCTGGCCAACAGCGCGATCAGCTGGTCGATTTCGCGGCCGATCATGGGCGTCGGGACGTGCGCGCCTAAAAGGGCAGCTTGACGCCCGGCGGCAGCTTCAGGCCGCCCATCAGATTTTGGGTTTCTTCCTGCACTCGGGCCTCGACCTTGGCCTTGCCGTCATTGACCGCCGCAACGACCAAATCCTCCAGCACCTCGATGTCATTGGGGTCGACCAGGGCGGGGTCGATCTTGATGCGGCGCAAGAACCCCTTGCCGTCCAAAACGGCCCGGATCATTCCGGCGCCCGACTGGCCGTCGATCTCAAGATCGGCAAGCCTCTCTTGAAGCTCGGCCATTTTGGACTGCATCTCCTGGGCCTGCTTCATCATCTGGGTCAGGTTTTTCATACGCCCTCAAGGCTCCTTCAGGTTCGGCCGGTGTCGCGGCGCGTCGGCTGGGTCTGGGATCTAAAGATCGTCGTCGGCTATCTCGTCGTCCGGCAGGGCGCTGTCAACAGGCGGATCGCCGGGCCCGTAGTTGCCAATTTCGTCGTCGAACATGCGCACTGTATCCAGCCGGGCTCCGGGAAAGGCCTCAAGCACGGCCTTGACCGTCGGGTGCGCCAACGCCTTTTCGCGGGCGGCACTGGTCGCCTCCGCCTCTCTTTGCTTCAGCGTCGGCCCGCCCGGTTCGCCGCTGACCGTGACCATCCAGCGCTGGCCCGTCCAGTCACCCAGCCTGGCGCCGATTCGGTTGGCCAGATCCGCCGGGGCGGTCTCCGATGGCCGAAACTCAAAGCGCCCGGGCTCCAGGCGGACCGGATGCACGTGGGCATGAAAGGCCGCGTACAGTAGGCCGTCGGCGCGACGTTCGAACAGGCTGGCCAACTGGCTGAAGTTCGTCGGCATCGGATCGGCCGCCGGCGTGTTTTCCGCAACGATTTCCGGTGCCGCAGAAGGCGTAGGCATCGGCTGTGCAGCCTGGGGCAGCACCGCCAGTCCGGCACGCGCGCCATCGCCTGAAGCCGACGGCGCGGTGTCTGCATGATCCTGGCCACCGCCGTCCGTCGACGCGCCACCCATCCGCACCGAGCCGTCCGTGATCTCGCCGGCCTCGATCTTGCGCAGCAGGTCGCCGGGTGTCGGCAACATGCCGGCATGGACAAGCCGGATCAGCACCATCTCAAGCGCCGCCTGCGGGGCGGGTGCCGACTGCACCTCGTTGACTCCTTTGAGAAGCATCTGCCAGGCGCGGGCCAGGATGGGCAGGCTCAGGCTCTCGGCCAACGCGCCGCCGCGCTTGCGTTCGGCCTCGGGAACCCCGGGCTTGCCGAGGATATCCGGAGACAGCTTCGCCCGGGTCAAGAAGTGAGTGAGGTCCAGCAAATCCTGCAAAATGACCGACGCCTCCGCCCCGTTTCGGTGCAGCTGGTCGAGCGTCTCCAGCGCCTCGGTCATCTGCCCGCCCATCAGCCGCTCGTATAGATCGAACACGACCGTCCGGTCGGCCAGCCCCAGCATGATCCGGACCGGCTCTTCCGCAACAGTGCCGTCGCCTTGGGCGATTGCCTGGTCAAGCAGGCTCAGCCCGTCGCGCGCCGACCCGTCGGCGGCCCGGGCGATCAGGGCTACCGCTTCGGTCTCGGCCGGAATGTCCTCCTTCTCCAGGATCTTGCCCAAGAGGCCGATCAACTCGTCGGTGTCCAGGCGACGCAGGTCGAAGCGCTGGCAGCGCGACAGCACCGTCACCGGCACCTTGCGGATCTCGGTCGTGGCGAAGATGAACTTCACATGGGGCGGCGGTTCTTCCAGCGTTTTCAGCAGGCCGTTGAAGGCCTGCTTCGACAGCATGTGAACCTCGTCGATGATGTAGACCTTGTAGCGGGCCGATGTCGGCGCGTAGCGCACGCCGTCGATCAGCTCGCGGACGTCATCGATGCCGGTTCGGCTGGCTGCGTCCAGCTCCAATACGTCGACATGCCGGTCCTCGGCGATCGCGACACAGTTCGCGCAGACGCCGCACGGCTCCGGCGTCGGGCCGCCGGTACCGTCCGGGCCGATGCAGTTCAATGCCCGGGCAACGATCCTGGCGGACGTGGTCTTTCCGACGCCGCGCACGCCGGTCAGAATGAAGGCATGCGCCAGCCGGCCCGACTGGATGGCGTTGGTCAGGGTGCGGACAAGGGTTTCCTGGCCAACCAGATCGGCAAAGCTGGATGGGCGGTATTTGCGCGCCAGAACGCGATAGGGCTGGGTCGAGGTCTGGTCGTCGGGACGATCGGCTGCGGCCATGGGATCGATCATAGACCGCCGACCAAACCTGCGCCAGCCGGCGCGTTGGTCGGCTGCAGACTAAGGACGGCTTGAGGGTGAAGTGGAAGGCTGAACGAACGACCCGGACCGAAACTCGTTACGGCTGCTTCCTTCCGGATCTGACCGGGTTGGCGAGGGATCCGTCCGCCGCCAGCCTTCCGAGCGGATATATCGGCGTTTTCAGATCAAAAGGCAAGTCTGCTTGCCGATCGGGCCTTGGCCGTGCCAGGGTCCGCCGCCATGCACCAGACCAATACTTTCGACATCCCCCAATTCGATCGCGACGCGATCAGACGCCGCGATCCGGACTGGTGGCGAGCCACCGCGGGTCTCGACGCAACACGCATTCTGCCCGTCTGGCAGGGCAACGTTCTCGTTGGCCACAATCCATCTTCCCGGGCGATTGCGCTTGACGGATCCGCGCCATGGTGGCGGGAGCATGCCGATTGGGACCGGTCGGCGTTTCTGGGCGTGCAAGACGGCACGGTATGGGGAATGGCTGCGTTGAGCGACGCGGCACCCATGGAGGAACACCCGGAAATCCAACGTCAGGGCCAGTTCGTGCCGTTGCGCGCGGCGGGCATGGTCCTGCCGCCGCTGGATGCCGGCATGGTGGCCTTTGCAAGGGCGCTTGCCTGGTTCCACGACCAGCATCGGTTTTGCGGCCGCTGTGGCAGACCGACCCGCCCGGCCGAGGCCGGTCACGCGCGGACTTGCAGCGATCCGGAATGTGGCCGGACGGTCTATCCCCGTTCCGATCCCGCCGTGATCGTGTTGATTCACGACGATCATGACCGGTGCGTGTTGGGGCGCGGTCGCCACCTGCCGCCCGGCATGCATTCCACGCTTGCCGGGTTCGTGGAGGCCGGCGAAAGCCTGGAGACCTGCCTTCGCCGCGAGATGAAGGAGGAATCCGGTCTGGAGATCGGCGAGATCACCTATCGGCACAGCCAGCCTTGGCCGTTCCCGCAATCCCTGATGGTTGGCTTTCACGCCGTCGCCACCAGCACCGACATCGTCATCGACGAAGTCGAAATGGAGCATGTGGCCTGGTACGAGCGGGACTGGCTGAAGCAGCAGGCCGCCCGGACGGACTTCGATGAGGGAGAATTCCGGCTGCCGACACGCATCTCGATTGCGCGGCGCCTGATCGACGAATGGCTGGACGCCGGCTAAAGGCCTACCTAAGCGTCCACGACCAGCAACGGCAATCGGCGGCCGGGAATGGCGTCGGACGGCGCATCGCCGACCAGTCGGGCGCCCATGCGCTGGTAGAACGCGGCGGCCCCTGGGTCGGACAGGATTTCCAGCTTCCCGCCGCCGTTCGATCGGACCCAGGCGACGCATTTCTCGAACAATAGCCGGCCGGCCCCTTCGCCCATGGCGGCGGGTTCGACAAAGAGGTGGGCGATTTCGTAGTCGCACGCCGACGCCGGATCGGCATCGGCCACCGAGGCGACGCCCTTGACCGCGCCGTCCGCCTCGACGACCCAGACCCGACCGGCGTCGATCGCCGCCGGACGAACTGTCAACGCGTCCTTGCATTGGTGCATGAACGCCTGATCATAGCCCCAATGGGCCTTGGACCGGTGGCAAATCGCGGTCAGAAGATCGGCCTCATCCCGTTTCGCACGTCGGACAGTCGGGCGCGACATGCGGTCGATCAGTCGGAACCCAGTTGCGACGGGTCCTTGCGGAACGGATGGGCCGGGTAGACGCCGAGGATATGGAAGTTCTTGCAGAAGAACTCCAGCTCCTCGAAAGCGTAGCGCAGGCCCGGATCGTGGGGATGACCCTCGACGTCGGCATAGAACTGCGCCTGGGAAAACCGGCCGCCGATCATGTAGCTTTCCAGCTTGGTCATGTTGACGCCGTTCGTGGCGAAGCCGCCCAGGGCCTTGTAGAGGGCCGCCGGCACCGATCGAACCTCGAACAGAAAACTGGTGATTATGTCGTCCTTGTGCTCCGGCTCTCGGACCGGCCAGTGCGGATCGGGCGCCATGATCAGAAAGCGGGTGGTATTATGCTGCGCGTCCTCGATGTCGGTTTTGAGGATGTCGAGACCGTAGATTTCGGCGGCCAGCGTCGATGCGATCGCGGCGTGGCTCTTGTCCCCCATTTCTGAGATCATTTTCGCCGCGCCGGCCGTGTCGGCGTGGACCCGTGCTTCGATGCCGAGCGCGCGGATCTCCTTTCGACATTGGCCAAGCGCGTGGACATGCGAATGCACGACCGCGATGTCGTCGATGGTGGCGCCCTTCACGGCCACCAATTGATGGCGCACCGGTAGAAAGTGTTCGCCGATGATATGCAGGCCGGATTTCGGCATCAGATGGTGGATATCGGCCACCCGGCCGGCGACCGAGTTCTCGATCGGGATCATCGCCAAATCGGCCCTGCCGTTGTGCACGACGGCGATGGTCTCCTCGAACGACGCGCACGGCAGGGTCATGCGGGCCGGAAACACGGCGCGACAGGCCATGTCGGAATTCGCACCGGGCCAGCCCTGAAAGGCGATCCGATCGGCGGTCATGCTCTCTTCATCCTTCTTGTTCCAATGCCTTACGCGCGCCGATCACCTGGCGGGCGCGGGCCAAATCCTCCTCGGTATCGACGCTGAGCGGCACCTCGTCGACGATCGCGACGTCGATCCGCATGCCCATCGCCAACGCGCGCAGCTGTTCCAGCCGCTCGCGGCTCTCCAGCACGCCGGGCGGGTGGTCGACAAATGCTTCAAGCGCCGCCCGGCGAAAGACGTAGATGCCTATGTGATGGTACAGCGTGCCCTCGCCGTAGGGCGCGACAACGCGTGTGAAGTACAGCGCGCGACCAGCACGCCCCCCGGGTTGCAGTTCGATCACGGCCTTGGGCACGCTGGGGTCGTCGCGCTCGTGATCGTTGCGTATCGGGGTGGCCAAGGTTCCGATATCGACCGCCGGATCCTCCAGCGTTGCCAGTGCCGCCTGGATCATCGACGGCGGCAGATCGGGCAGGTCGCCTTGCAGATTGACGACGACATCATGAACCCGACCGCCGTCCAGGCCGTCCAAGGCGGCGCAGATACGGTCGGACCCGGACGGCAAGTCGGGGTCAGTCAACACGGCCTTGCCCCCGACAGCGGCGATGGCGTCGGCGATCGGCTGGTCGCCGACCGCCACGACGACAGGGCCAATCTCGGCCGCGACCGCTTGCTGCCAGACCCGGACGATCATCGGCACGCCGCAAATGTCGACCATCGGCTTGTTCGGCAGGCGCGCCGACGCCAACCTGGCCGGGATCAAAATGATCGGATTCATCGCTTGGGTTCTAGCGTTGGGAACAACCTGCGTATAGCTCGGCCGGTTGGGTGCGCCAAAGCACGTGCGGCGTCAAGCCGCAAAACCGGGTGGGGACTTGTCAGACGCCCTCTTTCGCCCTAAACACCAGCGCTTGAACGGCAGTTTTGCCGCCAGCCGCTAAGGCGTTTAATTCCGTAGCGCCCCATCCGTCAGGCGTCCGGGGGCTTTCCTGCAAGCGCCGATGAAGAGTACCTAAAAGGACCCGGCATGGAACTGAACAAAGTCTTCGCCGCCGTTTTGGTTGCCGGCATTCTCGTCATGCTGTCCGGCATGATCTCGAACTATCTGGTACACCCGGTGGAGCTTGAGGAGCCGGCCTATTTCGTCGATACGGGCCTGGTGGCGGTTGAGGTTGGGGGCGGCGACGAGATCGAACGCATCCCATCGATCATTCCGCTCATGGCCAATGCCGATCCGGATGCCGGTCAGGCACTGACCCGCGCTTGCACGACCTGTCACACCTTCGATCAGGGCGGCGCCAATGGCGTGGGGCCGAACAACTGGGATATTGTCGGCCAGGACGTCGCCCACATCGAGGGTTTTGGTTATTCTCAAACGCTTGAGGCGATGCACGAAACCGGCGTCACCTGGACCTATGAGAACCTGAACCGGTTCCTGTATCAGCCGCGCGAATGGGCGGCGGGCACGACCATGGCCTATGCCGGCATGCGCAATATCGAAGACCGTGCCGACCTGATCGCCTGGCTGCGCCTGCAGTCGGACAATCCCTATCCGCTGCCTGATGCGGAAGCGGTTGCCCAGGCGACGGGCGCGACGGCGCCGATGAATGAAACCGGGCCGGCCACGATCCCCGAACCCGAAGGCGAGTTGGCCGAGGACGCCGCCGCGACCGCCTTGGAAGAGGCTGCCGACGACGGGTTGGACCAGGAGGAGGCGAACGACGCCACCGAGGCCACCGAGATCGAGCGGCAGCCCAGCGAGCCGGACAGCGATTCGCCGCAAGACGACGGCGCGGCCGACGCCAACTGAAAACGCCCCGCACGCGGGCCTGCCTTGAACGAACGGGCGTTGGATCGAACCGGATCCGAGCCCGTTTTGCTTTTCGATCGAAACGGGAGCCAGCGCCATCGCATTCGTGATTGACGACGACACGATCAAACTGGCCCATGAGCTTGCGGAGGCCAGCGGTGCCGTTATCCGCCGCCATTTTCGACAACCCTTCGACATCGAGCAAAAGGGTGACGACAGCCCGGTGACCGTCGCTGACCGCGGCGCGGAACGGGAAATCCGAGCGATCTTGGGCGAGCGGCGGCCCGACGATGGGATCGTCGGCGAGGAGTACGGGGCGGAGCGACCGGACGCCGAGCTGGTCTGGGTCATCGATCCGATCGACGGGACCAGAAGCTTCGTCATCGGGCGGCCGGTATTCGGCACGCTGATCTCGTTGCTGGCGAATGGCACCCCGGTATTGGGTGTGATCGACCAGCCGATCATCGGCGAGCGCTGGGTCGGCGCGGCTGGCCATCCCACCCGCTTCAACGACAAACCTGTGCGGGTGCGCGCTTGTGCCGGCCTGGAAAAGGCGCATCTGGCAACGACCTCGCCGCACCAGTTCGCAGTCGCCGATCGCGCAACCGTCTTCGACCTTGGCGAGGCGGCCGCCTCGATGGTCTATGGCGACGACTGCTATAACTATGCCGGTCTGGCCAGCGGATGGATCGATGGCGTGGTCGAAGACGGCCTGAAACTGCACGATTTCGCCGCGTTGGAACCGGTCGTCACCGGGGCGGGCGGCATCATGACCGACTGGCGCGGAAACCCGCTAAACGCGCAATCGGCCGGCGATGTACTTGCCTGCGGCGACAAGAGATTGCATGAGATTGTCATGCGAAGGCTCGGACGCGCATAAAAACCACCAAGCTGCCCCATTTCCAGGACTTGATGGTACCCGAGACGTCATTACTGTTAGTCTCAGGTTCGGCTGTTGGGGTGTTTGGGAAGTCGCATGAAGAGCATCGTCGGCGAGGGTATTACTCAGATAAGGCTTGCGGTTGTGGCGCTGGTCGTGAGCGCACTGGCCCTTTGGTCTGTGTCGGCGGTCGCCCAGGATACCGGCCCCGAGGACGGTGTTACCCGTCTGTTCGCGGTCACGGAGTTTGGCGAACCCGCACTTCCGCCCGACTTTCAGCATTTTCCCTATGCCGATCCCGCTGCGCTGAAGGGCGGCGCTATCACCGTTGCCGCCTTCGGCAGCTTCGACAGCATCAACACGGTACCCTTGCGCGGCGAGTGGGCCCGCAGTGTCGGCTTGCTGTCCGATACCCTGATGACCCGCAGTCAGAACGAGGTCGGCGCCTATTACCCCCTGATCGCCCAAAGCGTCGACGTGCCGGATGATCTTTCCTGGGCGATCTTCAACATCAATCCGGAAGCTAGATTTCAGGACGGAACACCGATCACGGCGGACGATGTCGCCTGGACCTTCAATACGGTCATGGAAGTCGGCCGACCGTTCCTGGTTTCGATTTTTGACGATGTGACCGGGGCCGAGGCGCTGGACGACCACAGGGTCCGGTTCGATTTCGCGACGCGCGACGGCACCAGCCCGCTGGCCCGCGTCGCTGCGCGCCTTGCCATCTATCCGCGCGACTGGTGGACCCAGGACGGCCGAGACCTTGGCGAACCGACGCTGGAGCCACCGTTGGGCAGCGGACCCTATCGGCTGACGGATGTTCAGGGCGGCCGGTCGCTGACCTACGAACGGGTTGAGGACTATTGGGCGGCGGACCTGCCCGTCAACCGCGGCCTCTGGAATTTCGATGAGATCGACATCGACTATTACCGCGATCGCACGATCATGTTCGAGGCCTTCCTGGGCGGCGAATACGACTTCCGTGTCGAGTTTTCGTCCCGCAATTGGGGCATCGGGTACGATACGCCAGCGGTCGAAGACGGGCGCATTCAGCGGGCCGTCATCCCGGCGATCAACTATCGCGGCATGCAGGGCTATTTCTTCAACACGCGCCTGCCGATGTTCGAGGACCCGCGCGTTCGCGAGGCGCTCAACCATCTCTATCCGTTCGAGTTCGTGAATGAGTCGGTGATGTACGGCCTGCGCGACCGCATCGAGAGCTATTTCCCCGGGTCCGACGATTATAGCTGGAGCGGGCTGCCCATCGGCCTTGAGCGCCAGATCCTCGAAGAACTGGGGCCCTTGGTGCCCGAGTACGTCCTTACCGAAGAACCCGTGCTGCCGGAAAGTGCCAACCCGCGCGGCAGCGGCATTCCGAGAGAAAACCGGCGGATTGCACTGGCCTTGCTGGAGGAGGCCGGTTGGGTGGTGCGCGACGGCCGGATGGTCAATGCCGAGACCGGCGAAGCCATGGCCTTCGAGATCCTGCTGGCCACGCCTCTGTTGGAACCCCACACAGCACCTTTTGTCCAGGAGCTGTCACGCGTCGGTATCGATGCCAGCATTCGCTGGGTCGACAGCGCCCAATATCAGCTGCGCTATCAGGAACGTGACTTTGAGGTGATCAGTTTCGCCTACACGTTTTATCCACCGCCCGGCGGTGAGTTGCGGTCGCGTTTTCACTCCGACGAGGCGGACATTGTCGGCACGGCGAACCTGATCGGCATCAACGACCCCCTGGTCGACGCGCTGACCGATCGGATCGTGATGGCCGAGACGTTGGAGGAAAAACAGGCCGCGACGCGAGCGCTGGATCGGGTGTTGTTTTTCGGCTGGTATGTCGTGCCGCACTGGACGTCTTCGGATGTCTGGGTCGCCTATTGGGACCGTTTCGGCTTTCCGGAAAGCCAGCCGCTCTATAGTTTCGGCTTTCCAAATACGATCGGTTTCCAGCCGAGCTGGTGGATCGACCCGGAACTCGACGCGGCGCTCACGGTCGCAGGGCGCTGAAGGTTCAGAGATATTGGATAGTCATAGGAGATGGTCATTTGATGCTTACCCCCCGTCCTTTGCTGATAGCTCTCGTCGCGGTCGCCGTCTCATTTGTTGGCTGGACCGCCACCGCCCAGGACGTCGATCAGGCCGAGATCGACGCCAATCTGGAAGGGCTGAATGTTCTGCGCTCGTTCGCGGAGTTTGGTGAACCGCTTTATCCGGATGATTTTCAACATTTTGACTATGTAAACCCGGACGCGCCGAAGGGCGGGTCAATTCGGTTGAGCGCGTTTGGCACGTATGAGCGGCTTGACACGATCACGTTGGGGGGCAACTGGGCGGCCGGAATCGGATTGCTTAGCGACACTCTGTTTACGGGGTCAGGCGATGAGTTATCGAGCTACTATCCCCTCATTGCAGAAAGCGTGGCAGTACCAGATGATCTGAGCTACGCGGTTTTTACGATCAACCCAGATGCCCGATATCATGACGGCGAACCGATTGTAGCGGGTGATTTTGTTTTCGCCCTCAACATTATCCAAGAGAATGCCCGCCCATTGGTACGTGAGGCGTTCTCGGACCTTCTGAGCGCGACTGCGCTTAACGATCGTCAGGTTCGTTTTGACTTTGCTACGGTCGATGACTTCCGGTCGTTGGGCTTAGCTGCCGGGTTCTCCCCCTGGCCCGAGCATTGGTGGACGGCATCGGGCCGCGACCCTGCCGAATCCTACCTTGAGCCAATTCTCTATCATGGGGCGTATACTATCGACAGCCTCGATCCCGGCCGAACCATTACCTACCGGCGGGTTGATGACTATTGGGCCGCCGATCTGCCGGTCAATCGGGGGCAGAACAACTTTGATCAAATCACCTACCTCTATTTTCGCGACATTAACGTCATGTTTGAGGCGTTCCTGGGCGGTCAGTTCGATTTCTGGTCCGAAAACGAAGCAAGACGATGGGCAACTGGATATGATGTCGGCGTTGTCACCAGCGGCGATATCATCCGTGACGAAACAATCGAAGTAAACACACCTCGCGGCTATGTTGGTTTTGTGTTCAATACGCGACGACCGATTTTTTCGGACATTCGTGTCCGAGAGGCCATAACCCAACTTTGGGATTTTGAGTGGGCCCGGGCCAATGTGTTTTTCGGTCAGTACCGACGGGCCCGCAGCTACTTTCCGAACTCGGACTATGGCATCGAAAACTTCCCACTGCCGACGGAACAGGAGCTCGAGTTTCTCGAACCGCTTGCCGACCAGATTCCTGAATCTGTCTTTACCGAGGCTTTCAGCCTTCCAGAGACCGACGGTTCGGGTCGGATTCGTCAGCAATTGCGTGACGCGCTTGCCTTGTTCCGCGAGGCCGGTTGGGAGATTGAAGGCGGCACGCTGCGCAATAGCGAAAGCGGGGAACTGTTCCGTTTTCAGATCTTGGTCCGAAGCGCCAATCTCTTGAGGGTGATCGAGCCGTTCGTAGCCAATCTGCAGCGGGCTGGCATCGAAGCCAGTATCCGGACAGTCGATACGGCGCAATACGAACGACTTATGGACAATTTCGACTACGACATGATTTACGTCGCGGCGAACTTCTTCCCGCCTCCGGGCACCGAGATGCGTACCTATTTCGAGTCCGCTGCTGCTACCGACATCGGCTCGGCAAACTGGCCGGGTATCGTCGATCCCGTGGTTGATGCTCTGCTGGACCGATTAACATCGGATCGTGAAAGCGAGGAAAGATTAGAGGCAATAACGCGATCTCTCGATCGGATTCTTTTGCGCGGCTACTATATCATTCCAAGCTACACGCTTGATGTCTATCGCCTGGCCTATTGGAACATATTCGGCCAACCGGAAACCCATCCGGTCTACGGTATCGGGTTTCCCGGTACCTGGTGGTATGACGACGAAGTGGCCGCCAGCCTGCAACGGCAACGGCGGCGCTAGCCGCCAGGAACGGCCCCATGCTGGCCTACATCATCAGGCGGCTGTTGCTGATCATCCCGACCCTGTTCGGGATCATGGTCATCAACTTCTTCATCATCCAGTTCGCCCCCGGCGGACCGGTCGAGCAACTGATCGCAGAGCTTCAGGGCACCGCGACGGAGGCCACCGCCCGCATCGCCGGCGGCGGGGGCGGCGACTTCCAGCAGGCCGCCGAAGCCCAGACCGACCGCGGCAGCAGCCCCGCGACCACGTCCAACTATCGCGGCGCCCAGGGCCTGCCGCCGCAACTGATCGCCGAGATCGAGCGGCAGTTCGGTTTCGACCGGCCGATCCATGAGCGCTTTTTCCTCATGATGGGCAACTTCCTGGTCTTCGATTTCGGCGACAGCTATTTCCGGGGCCAAAGCGTCGTCGATCTGGTGATCGACAAGATGCCGGTGTCGATCTCGCTGGGCGTCTGGACCACCCTGCTGGTCTATCTGATCTCTATTCCGCTGGGCGTGCGCAAGGCGGTGCGGGACGGCTCCCGCTTCGATATCTGGACCTCGGGACTGGTCATCATCGGCTTTGCCATCCCGTCCTTCCTGTTCGCCGTGATGCTGATCGTCCTGTTCGCCGGCGGGCGCTATTTCGACTGGTTTCCGTTGCGTGGCCTGGTTTCGGACAATTGGGCCGACCTGTCCCTGCCGGCGCAGATCATCGACTATTTCTGGCACATGGCCTTGCCGGTCCTGGCCATGGTCATCGGCGGCTTTGCAACCCTGACCATGCTGACCAAGAACTCGTTTCTGGACGAAATCAACAAGATGTACGTGCTGACCGCCAAGGCTAAGGGCCTGACCCAGCGCCGCGTGCTGTATGGTCACGTCTTCCGCAACGCCATGTTGATCGTGGTCGCCGGCTTTCCGTCGGCATTCATTGGCGTGCTGTTCACCGGCGCCCTGTTCATCGAGGTCATCTTCTCGCTCGATGGTCTGGGCCTGCTGGGCTTCGAGGCTGTGGTCAACCGAGACTATCCGGTGGTGTTCGGTACGCTCTATTTCTTCACGCTCCTGGGTCTGATCATGAAGCTGGTCGAGGATATCGTTTACACGGTCATCGACCCGCGCATCGATTTCGAGGCGCGCCGTGTCTGACCGGGTCATAGAGCGCTCCGCTGAGGCGAATGCGCCGGCTCAGGTGAAGCGGCGCCGCGATCGGGTGCTGGGCGTGCCGGTCTCGCCGATGACCAAGCGGCGTTTCCACAACTTCCGGGCCAACCGGCGCGGTTTCTGGTCGCTGTGGCTATTCTTGGCGCTGTTCGGCATTTCCCTGTTCGCCGAGTTCATCGCCAACGACAAGCCCTTGCTGGTGTCGTACGAGGGCGAGCTGTACTTCCCGATATTCGTTGCGTATCCCGAGACCGACTTTGGCGGTGAGTTCGCGACGGAGGCCGAGTATCGCGACCCGTTCGTGCAGGAGTTGATCGAGGAAAAGGGCTGGATCGTCTGGCCGCTGATCCCGTTTTCGTACCGCACCATCAATTACGATCTCGATCAGCCGGCACCGTCGCCGCCCTCGTCGGTGAACTGGCTTGGTACCGATGATCAGGCCCGCGACGTGATGGCCCGTTTGATCTACGGCTTCCGATTATCCGTGCTGTTTGGCCTTGTCCTGACCGCCTTTTCCATGATCGTCGGGGTCTGTGCCGGGGCCGTCCAAGGCTATTTCGGCGGCTGGACCGATCTGCTGTTCCAGCGTTTCATGGAAATCTGGGGCGGCATGCCGGTCTTCTTCCTGCTGATCATCATGGCAAGCTTCATTACCCCGTCCTTTTGGACGCTATTGATTCTGCTGCTGATCTTCAACTGGATGGCCCCTGTCGCCGTCGTAAGGGCCGAGTTCTTGCGCGCGCGCAACTTCGACTATGTGCGGGCCGCGCGCGCCCTGGGCCAACCCGACCGGGTGATCATGTTCAAACATGTCTTGCCCAACGCCATGGTGGCGACGATTACGTTTCTGCCGTTTATCCTGACCGGTGGCATCACGAGTCTCACGGGGCTCGACTTCCTGGGTTATGGCTTGCCGCCGGGGTCACCGTCGTTGGGTGAGATGATCCAGCAAGGCAAGTCGAACCTGCAAGCGCCGTGGCTGGGCTTCACCGCTTTCTTCTCGCTGGCGATCATGCTGAGCCTGCTGGTGTTTGTCGGCGAAGCGCTGCGAGATGCCTTCGACGCGCGTAAAGCGGTGGGGGCGGCGGCCGTGACGGCGGGCGGCACCACCGTTCAGCCGCAGACGCAAGCGGCGACCACGCCGTGAACGCGCCGGAACACTCAGCGGCCGTGACCGCCGAAACTGTCGATACGGCGCCGGACGTGGCCAAGCCGTTGCTGACGGTCTCCGACCTGTCGGTCAACTTCAACATGCCGAGCGAGACCGTGGAGGCCGTGCGACATGTCTCTTTCGACCTGCGCAAGGGCCGGACCCTGGCGCTGGTCGGCGAGTCCGGGTCCGGCAAGTCCGTCAGCGCGCTGTCGATTCTGCAGTTGCTGCCCTACCCGGTGGCCAGCCACCCGTCCGGCAGCATTCGCTTTAAGGGCCAGGAGTTGCTCGGCGCGTCGGAGAAGGTGCTGCGCTCGGTCCGCGGTAACGAGATTTCGGTCATCTTCCAGGAACCGATGACCTCGCTCAATCCGCTGCACACGGTCGAACGCCAGGTCAGCGAGGTGTTGTTCGTGCATAAGGGCCTGTCGCGCCCGAAGGCCAAGATACGCTGCCTGGAACTGCTTCGGCTGGTCGGCCTGCCGGAACCTGAGAAGCGGTTGGCGGCATTTCCGCACGAACTGTCCGGCGGCCAGCGCCAACGTGTCATGATTGCGATGGCGTTGGCCAATGAGCCCGATCTCCTGATCGCCGACGAGCCGACGACTGCACTGGACGTCACCATCCAGGCCCAGATCCTGGAACTGCTGAAGGACCTTCAGGCGCGTTTCGGCATGGCCCTTTTGCTGATCACCCATGATCTGGGTGTCGTGCGCAAGATGGCTGACGATGTCTGCGTCATGAACAAGGGCGAAATCGTCGAGGCCAAGCCGGCCGCCGATCTATTTGCCAGGCCGGAGCATCCCTATACCCAGATGCTGCTGTCGGCCGAGCCAAGCGGGCAGCCGGCCCGCGCCGAAGCGGACGCGGGCACCATCGTCGAAGGCGACGATGTCAGGGTCTGGTTTCCGATCAAGAAGGGCATTCTTCGCCGCACCGTCGACCACATCAAGGCGGTCGACGGCATCGACGTTCGCGTGCGCGAGGGGCACACCGTCGGCGTGGTCGGTGAATCCGGGTCCGGCAAGACGACCCTCGGCATGGCCCTGTTGCGCCTGACATCGTCGATGGGCGGCATACGGTACCGTGGCCAGGACATTCAAGGGTTGCAGTATAAGGCCATGCGACCGCTGCGCCGAGAGATGCAGGTCGTCTTTCAGGACCCGTACGGCTCATTGAGCCCGCGCATGTCGGTCGGCGAGATCATCGCCGAGGGCCTTAAGGTGCACGACGTTGGCAACAACGCCGATGATCGCGAGGCGATGATCGTCGATGTCCTGAATGAAGTCGGGATCGACCCGGACAGCCGGTTTCGCTATCCGCACGAGTTCTCCGGTGGCCAGCGCCAGCGCATCTCGATCGCGCGCGCCATGGTCCTAAAGCCGCGTTTCGTGGTGCTTGACGAGCCGACCTCGGCCCTTGACATGTCGGTTCAGGCGCAAATCGTCGACCTGCTGCGCGATCTCCAAAAACGCCACAAGCTGGCCTATCTGTTCATCAGCCATGACCTGAAGGTCGTCCGTGCCCTGTCGGACGAGATCCTGGTCATGAAGGACGGCAAGGTCGTCGAGCACGGCGCCGCCGAGGCGATCTTCAACAACCCGTCCACCGCGTACACCAAGGCGTTGTTCAAGGCTGCTTTCGACCTTGAAACCGTGAATGGCGATACGGTGGCGACGTAGCACGCACGGCCTATCGTTTGACGCTGGCCGACCGGCGTCATTTGGAAAACGCTTAGCTTCCCCGTTTTCGTAGAGCCGACCGCCTGATGCCGGCGCCCCTTGCCGCTTCGGTGCTGCAACTTCATTCGCGCTCGGACCCGCAGACGGATGGGACCGTCCATCAATGTCCAGCACAGTGGCGGCTTCCGAAGGGCGCGATAGGAACGACCCATCCAGGATAGCCGATATCGGTTTGGGCAATCCTGGATGGGTTCTGCGCGTATGGTCGATTCCGCTTGCGATGCCTGCGCATCGCCCCGGCGTTAGTTCCTCATACCGTCCCTGATATCCCCAAGCCGGTCTTGCACATCAATCAGCCGATCGGATCGGGGGCCGTCATTGTCCGGCGGGTCATCGTCTGGCGGATCGTCATCCGGCGGGTCGTCGTCGGGCGGATCATCGTCGGGCGGGTCGTCATCCGGCGGGGTGTCGTCGGGTACTTCCTCGTCCACCTCTTCGTCGTCCAGCGGGTTGTCGCGGCGGTCGTCGTCGCCGAACGGGCCGCCGCCTCCACCACTCGGGATGATGCCGCCGTTCGACGCCTGGATATTGGCCAGTGCCCCAACGACACGTCGGGTCGACTGGGGAACGTTGGTCATCAAGGCGGATGCCACCGCACCCAACGCGTCGTCCCTGTCCAGCCCGACGGCCTCGACAATCAGGTCACCGAGACGCGGATTGTCCGTCGCGAGTTGCACTGCGGCCGCGGCAAGCTGGGCAGGTGTCGCCGTGCCAAAGGTCACGCCAGGCGGCAGGGCGCCGTCCATGAGCTCGACCGTGCTTTCATTGATGCTCGCACCCATCGATTCGACACCGGGCAGCGACTCGGCACCCGGCGGCAGTGCTGCGACTTCGACGACCGGTGAGTTGGCGGGCCGGAACTCCAACCGGCTACCCCTTGGCGTGATCGTCTCCTCGCCGTCGCGGTCGAACGTGGTCCATCCGCTGACGACGTCCATCATGATGTCGCAGTCGCTGGCGTTGTTCTGGGCGCACTCGAGCGCGACCTCGATGACCGTTCCGCGAACGCCGATCGTGCCGACGGGTGTGTCGATCGAGTAGTTCTCGCTGTCGAGCGTTCCAGAGGCAAAGCGGAAGACACCGGCCGTCAGGCTTAGCGCAAGCTCGCCCGTGCCTTGGTTCGGATCGTAGACGAACCGGTCGATGATGACTTCGCTCGACGGGCCGAGCGACAGGCTCGAATCGTCGAGAAAGCTGACGCGAGTTGAGCTGTCCGCTCCGGTCGCAATCCGCTCATTGAAGAAGATAGTGTCGGTAATCCTAAGGTTGCGGGTCGTTTGCTCCAGCGTGCCAAGTGCGGTGCGTTCGACGACGTCGGTGATGCCCACCTCAACCACGTCCGCCGCGGCAAACTGCGCCGAAGCAGTACCAAATGTGCGCACCGGGGTTGTATCGGTGCTTTGCGCAACCGACGGCACGGTTACCAGCGCCAATGGCAGCAGGCTGACGGTCGCGAGTATGCGCGCCATATGCGATTTAATCATTACAATCTTCCTCCGTTGAGTAGTCCCAATGATCAAGATTTTTGGTCTTTTCACAAAGGCTTACGAACTACATCAGCATACGAAGTATACCTTTATCCTGCCGGAAGTTAAAGTTCCGTGAAGGCAGCGCAAAATTTTGTGAATGGAGTGCTGCCGGACGACTGTTCTGAAACCGCAAAGGTCTCGGGGCTGGAAATGTGGAGATTAGGCCCTCCGTTTTGTCTGTTCAATCGGTCGTGTGGCCGCGATTCTGGCAGTGGCGACGGTGAGTCCACGGATTGGCTGGCGCGAGCGGCAACCAGCACATGAACCGGCGGCGGTCGGACACGGCGAACTTGTACCTGTTCGGCTGGATCGTCGTTTGGCGACTATTGCCGCGTGGCACGTGACAAAGCCGTCATCATCGGATAGCTGAGGTGATCTGACAGGGTTGCCACGCAAGAACCGGCCGATGAAGCGTCTCCGACGATCATGAAACGACATCTGCTGCCCATCTCGATTGGCTTGCTCGCCCTGGCACTCGCCGTTCTGTTGCGCATTGCCGATCCTTGGCCGATCGAAGCGGCGCGGCTGACGGTATTCGATTCCTATCAGCGATTGAAGCCGCGTGACGATCCGCCGCTGCCGGTCAGAATCGTCGATATCGGAGATGCCTCCCTGGAACGCTACGGACAATGGCCCTGGCCACGCACGCTGTTGTCCGAACTGGTCGAAAAGCTGCTCGACAACGGCGCGGCCGCGATCGCCTTCTCCATGATCTTTCCGGAGCCGGATCGCACCTCGCCGGCGCGTGCCATCGCGAACTGGCCAAACACACCGGAGGTCTCGTCCCTCGCCGAGGCCATTGCGCAACTGCCGGACCACGACGAGGTCTTTGCCGACACTTTGGCGGCCGCGACCGTGGTGCTGGGTTTCTCGGCAACGACGTCGGAGGGCCGATCGGCGCCGACCTATTCCGGCGGCATGGCGTTTGCGGGCTCTGACCCGACACCGTATCTGCCGCGTCTGGCCGGTGGATTGACGAGCGTACCGGTCATCGACGAAGCGGCATGGGGCAGGGGCAGCCTGCTTCTGCCAGCGGACATCGACGGCACGGTGCGCCGCGCACCGCTGTTGCTGAACCTTGACGGTGACATTCTTCCCAGCCTGTCGGTCGAGGCGTTGCGCGCGGCCCAGATGGCGTCGACGCTGGTGACGCGAACGGCGGATGCCTCTGGCAGCCAGGCTTTTGGCGAAACCGGTGGCCTGACCTCGGTTCGGGTCGGCGAGTTTGCCGTTCCGACCACGGCGAATGGCGAGATGTGGCTTTACTTTGCGTCGGCTGAAGACGGTCAGTCGATCCCGGCCTGGCGGGTGCTGGATGCAGCGGCGCCGGATCCTGAACTTTCGCCATTGGTCGCCGGTCACATCGTCTTGATCGGAACCTCGGCCGCCGGCCTGCTGGACCTCCACGCCACCCCGCTTGATCCTGCGATGCCGGGCGTCGCCATTCACGCCCAGGCGATCGAACAGATGATCTCCGGCACCTTTCTGGAACGGCCGGACTGGGCGGGCGGCGCCGAAATCCTGCTGCTGGTGGTGATCGGCCTGCTGCTCATCCTCATCATTCCGCTCTTCGGCGTGGTCGCCGGGGCCGTGGTGGGCGCGATTCTCGCGCTCGGCAGCATCTATGGGTCCTGGCTGGTCTTCGACCGGGCGGGCTTCCTGCTGGACCCGGTCTATCCGTCGATCGCGGTCCTGCTGGTCTACGTGATGGTCTCCTTCCTGTCCTACATGCGCACGGAGCGCGAGCGCGGACGCGTCCGATCGGCCTTCAGCCGTTATCTGTCGCCGCAACTGGTCGAGCGGGTGGCCGACAATCCCAAGCAGCTGCGTCTTGGCGGAGAGAGCAGGGAACTGACGCTGCTGTTTTCGGACATTCGCGGCTTCACCTCGATTTCCGAACGCATGACACCGGAGGAGCTGACCGGTTTCATCAACAGTTTCCTGACGCCGATGACGGAAATCATCCTGGAGCGCGCCGGCACCATCGACAAGTATATGGGCGACGCGATCATGGCGTTCTGGAACGCGCCGCTGGACGATCCTTCCCATGCCGAGCACGCCTGCCGAGCCGCCTTGGCGATGCGCGATCGGCTGGCCGAGTTGAACGCGGAATGGCACCGTTCGGCCGAAGCAGAAGGTAAGGCGCCGACGGAGACCCGGATCGGCATTGGCCTGAACACCGGCGATTGCGTGGTCGGCAATCTGGGGTCGGACCAGAGGTTCGACTATTCGGTTCTGGGGGATGCGGTCAACTTGGCCTCCCGCCTTGAAGGCCAGACCAAGACTTATGGGGTCGACATTGTCGTGGGCGAGTCGACCCGCCAGCAGGTTGCGTCGCTGGCCTTCGTCGAAATCGACCTGATCCGGGTGAAGGGGCGCAGCGCCCCGGCGCGGGTGTTTGCGTTGATCGGTGACGAAGCGCTGGCCGAATCGGACCGGTTCGGCGAGCTGGAACGGCACAACGGTCTGATGTTGGAGGCCTATCGCCGTCAGGATTGGGCCGAGGCTTCGGCCTCGTTGGCGCGCTGCCGCGACCTGGACGACGGCTTGGTTCTCGGCGTCTGCCAACTCTATGAGGAGCGGATTGAGAGCCTTAAGGCAGATCCGCCGGGTGCGGATTGGGACGGGGTCTACACGGCCGTTTCAAAGTGACGATCGCTTGGGCGAACCCCTGATCAAGAGGAGGCGCCGGTGTCGATCAGGCGTCGGATAAAGGGCACGTCGTCTCCCGACAGCGTGTCGACGACGCCTGCCGCCAGCCAGTCGCGGATCCGGGGCAAGGGGTCCCGCCCATGTCGCCAGAACACGGAAAGGACCTCCGGGCGAGGCATGTGCACGCGGTTGCACAGCCCGGCATCGTGCAAGGCCTTGCCGTCTTCGGGATCGAACATGCCCAGTTCGATCGAGACGGAGTCGGCATCGGCCGCGCGGAGCACGGACACGAGATCGGCATGGCGCGCATGGGTAATCAACTCGGTTCTGATCTCCGGGTCGATGGCCTTCAGCCGCTTCATGTCGACATGGTTGAAGGACAAAACCTGCACATGGTGGATTGCGCCGGCCTCGCGAATGAGTTCTGCGCAGCGTTCCAGGGCAAGTTTCGTGCGTTCCCGCTCCTTGATCTCTACCACCAGGCCCATATTCTCACGCACCGCCCATTTCAGGACGTCGCCTAGGCCTGGCACCGGTTCGCCCTCGAAACGTGCCTCGAACCAACCGCCGGCATCCAGCATGGCGATCGCCCGCCCGCTATGGTCCGCGGCGAAGCCGTGGCCGTTGGTCGTGCGGTCCAGGGTCAGATCGTGCAGGACGAACGGCACCCCGTCGCTCGACAGCACGACGTCAATCTCGACCGTCGTGCCGCCATGGGCCTTCGTCGCGTCGAACGCGGCGATGGTGTTTTCCGGATAGCGCTGGCTGAAACCGCGATGCCCGCAAACATGGGCGCGGCCATTGTCTCGCGCGAAGAAGCTGAAGGGCACGGCGTGCGTCTCCTCTGATCGAATTCGGTCGGTCACAGCTTGCCCATCCCGGCGGCGAGCACGTTTTCCTTCATCAGCCTCTCGGCGATGAAAAAAATGATCAGCGTCGGCGCCAGCAGGATGAACGTGACCACAGCGGCGGTCGGGAAGATCAGGATTTCACCGCCAAGATAGGACCACAGGCGCACCGACAAGGGCTGAACCCCCGGAGCGCCGACCATGAACGTCTTCTCGAAATCCTCGAACGACGAGATGAAGCTGAGCAGCCCGCCGGCCAGAAAGCCGGGCCAGGCCATGGGCAACGCAATGCGCATCAAGGCCCGGCGGGGGCTGGCGCCCAGCGTTCGCGCCGCCAGCATCAACTCACCCGGAATGCCCTCAAGGGTCGCGGTCAAGATACGGATCATCAGGGGCAAGGTGCCGACGGTCTGCACCAGGATCACGCCGAGCACGGTTTGCGTGAGGCCCAGCCGGAAGAAGATCTCACCCAGCGAGACCGCCACGACGATACCGGGAACGATCATCGGCGCCAGCACGAACACCTCCACCGCGCGCTTGATCCGGAACGGGAAGTGGGCAAGTGCCCAGGCGGTCGGAAAGGCCAGCGCCCCGGTCAAGAACGTGACGGTTGTCGAGATGATGAGGCTGAGGACCAAGGACCCGATGATGCCCCGGTCGGCCAACACCTCGCGCCACGGTTCGACGGAGTAGGAGGTCGGCACGATGTCCGGCGGATACCAGCCGACGGCGGGGTCGTAAAACGCCCACAGGGCGATCACGACCAACGGTACGAACATGACGAGCGCCAGATAGCCATAGAGGCCGACGGCCAGCCATCTCCCCTCGCGCTTCTGCCGTCGCGTGTCGCTCATGATCGTGCCTCGCGGCGTGCGTGGCTGCCGGTCAGGCGGCCAATCAGGCTGTAATAGGCCAGCAAGACGAAGATCGCGGCGACCGATAGCAGCGTGCCCATGGCGTAGACGATCGGCCAGTTGCCGCGCCGAAAGCCCTGCTCGTACATGTGGACCGACAGAGGCAACGGATAGGCCGGTCCCAGCAAGTTGGGGATGGCGTAAGAGCCGAGGCTGGAGATGAAGGTCAGCAGCACGGCGGCGGATATGCCCGGCAGGGCCAACGGCAACTGAATGCGCAACAGCACGGTCAAGCGTCCGGCGCCGAGCGTGCGTGCGGCGTGCAGAACGTCTCGATTGATCGCCGACATCGCGCCGCCGATGATCAGGGTCATGAAGGGAATGTTCTTCCACGTGGAGGCCAGGATGGCCCCGATGCCCCACTCGTCGCGCACCATGCGCGGCAGGTCGATGCCCAGCGGCTCCGCGATACGGCTGAGCATGCCGCCACGGTCGAGCATGACCATGACCAGGAAGGCGGCAACGATACCGGGAACGACCAGGGGAATGCGATAGAGCGCACCAAAGATGCGCCGGCCCGGAAAGGTCGCCTGCAAGAGCGCGGCCAGCAGCACGCTGATGACCAGCGCCACGACCGTCGGTGCGATGGCGAGCCAGAGCGAAAAGAACAGGCCATCGATGTAGACCGGTTCGCTGAACAGCTCGACCCAGAGATCGAACGTGAACGCGCCGTCCAGGCTCGTGAAACTGCCGACAACCGTCCGCAGCAATGGCAGGCCGAAGAAGAACAGAAGATACCCAGCACCGGGCAGCAAGAGCAGCAGGATCGTCCTGTTGCGCGCCCATTGATCGCGCTTAGCCATGGCGCGACGCGTGTGGTCTTCGGTGATCGCCGTCATGCCAGCGCCTCGGCTGAGCCGTGCCGTCCACGCCGCAGCAGGTGCAGGCTCTTCGGTGGGGTGAGCCGCACCGGGGTGCCGATGTCGATCAGGTCGTTCTGCGTGCCGGCGACATTCACGCGAACCCGAACGCCGCCCGCATCGACGACGTAGTTCGTGCCGGCCCCGAGAAACATCCGCTCGGCGATTTCGCCATGCGGATCGCTGCCGTTTGCGGTGGAGATAGCGATGTCTTCAGGCCTGATGGCCACGCCGGCCGGGTCGTCGATCCCGGGGTTTTCAACCGAACGCTCGTCGCCCCAGGGCAGGCGACAACGATCGCCGTCCAGGCGCGCCTCGATGACATTGGTGCGGCCCAGGAACTCTGCCGTAAAGCGAAAGATCGGCCGGCGATAGAGCGACACCGGGTCGCCTCGCTCGACGATTTCGCCGCTGAACATGATGACGATTTCATCGGCCAGCGCCATGGCCTCGACCTGATCGTGGGTGACATAGATCGAGGTAACGCCGAGCCTGCGCTGCAACGCGCGCAACTGGTCGCGCAGACTGTCGCGCAGCTTGGCGTCCAGATTGGACAGCGGCTCGTCGAACAGCAGCACGTCGGGTTCGATGACGATGGCTCTGGCCAGCGCTACGCGCTGTTGCTGGCCGCCGGAAAGCTGGCGCGGCAGGCGGCCGGCCATTGCCTCCATGTCGACCAGATGCAGTGCTTGGGCCACCCGCTTTCTGATCTCTGATCGGGGCAGCCGGCGCATTTCCAGCCCGAACGCCAGGTTCTTGAACACGCTCATATGCGGAAACAGGGCATAGCTCTGAAACACCATGCCGAAATTGCGCCGCTCCGGCGGCACGCCGTCGATCCGCCGGTCGCCCAGCCAGATGCCACCCTCCGTCGGGTCCGTGATGCCGGCGACGCTGCGCAGCAAGGTCGTCTTGCCGCAGCCCGACGGCCCCAGCAGCGTGACCAGCTGGCCGTCCGGTACCTCTAGGTCGACGCCGTCAAGGGCCCGGACCTGATCGAACGCCTTGGTCAGGCCGCGAATGGAAAGCCCAGCCATCTTCAGACTTGATCGGTTGCCTTGTTGTCGAGTGCGAAATGGGGGTGCCCGTCGATCGACCGGCACCCCACACAATCGCGCTTAGTTGCCGACCAGCACGGTTGCGTCGAAGTAGTCCCGCGTGGCGTTGTAGAGCGGCCGCGGGATGGTCACCCGCGCACGCTCGGCAAACTGGGCCGTCGGGATCAGGCGCGCGGCCTCTTCCGGCGAGAACACGGCCGTCGGGTCGATGTCGGTGCGCGCCGTTCGCGAGCCGTTCACCTGCAGCTTCTCCAGCTGGATGTCCTCCGACATGAAGAAGTCCATCATTAAGAGCGCCGCCGCAGGGGCGGTGCCGTCAGCCGGCAGGAACATCCCGTCACCGCCGCCGACCTGGCCTTCTTCCAGGAGATACTGCCGGGTTGTCGGCGGCAGCAGGCCACGCCCCATGAAGTCATAGGCCATGTCTTCCCAGGCGGTTCCGAGATACCCGGCGCCGTTGGCGACCAGGGTCAGAGTGTCGGAGTTACCCGTGCTCAACTCGACAACCGGCAACAGCGCGTTGTAATAGTCCCAGACCGGTTGCAGACAGTCGCTGGCAGCATAGGCCTCGGCGTCCTCCTGGGAAATGCTGTAGTTGGCCAGGGCTGCGCGGCATTGGTCGCCTTCAACCATGTCCAGCATGACCGATTGCAAGAAGCCACCGCCCGAGCCGCCGCCGGACGGAGAGGTCAGGACGAAGCGGCCTTCGTTGGCCTGGGCCCAGGCCAGCAAATCCTCGAAATTGGTTGGTGCCGTGCCCTCGTCGATAAAGCGGGTGTTGTAGACGATCGACGTCTGGTTGCGGTGGAACGGCAGATAGATGCCGCCGTGATGATGGCCCTCGGTCATCGTCGCCAGGTTTTCGTCTACCGTCGCCGCGCTTGGCAGCACTTGATAGAGTGGCAGGTTGGCCATGGCGCCCGCGTCTTCCAGCGTGCGTTGCATGCTCGAACCTATGAAGTAAAGATCGGCCGGGGCATCGGCGCCGGCATTCATCGCCGCCATCAGCTGTTGTGCTGCGGCGTCGCCGTTGCCGCGCACATATTCGACGGAAATGCCGTATTCCTCTTCGAACGCCGGGATCAGGCGCTCGCTGAACAGCGGACCGAACGAGTTGGTGAAGTCGAAGAAGATCACCGATCCCTCCGCCTGGGCGGCGGGTACGACGACATCGTAGAAGTTCTCGGCCGTGAGGCCGCTCAGATCGAAGGGTGCGTCGACATTGAAACTGTCGCTGCCGACGGGCTCGATCGCCTGGGCTGCGGTGGCAATCGCACAGACGGCAACGGTGGCAAGCAGGGTACGTGCGTTCATTTCTCTGCTCCTTGGTTGGGGTCTCTGACGGGAACTGTGGTGGCAGGGCCACCGCCTCCGGCTGACGGCCGGAGGGTTTGCTGCGCCGCTGACCGCCCGAGCAGGCGGCCTTCGAATTGCGGCGGCATCAGGTTCAGCAACGGTTCGGCGATGGCGGCGGTCGCGGCAAACGCGGGCGCGCCCCGGCGAAGTCCGTCTTGTCCGACATAGTCGAGCGTCTTGGCGCCGGCACAGGCGGCGATGTAGAGGCCGCCAACCGCGTCCCAGGGGTTCATGTGGGGCTCGAAATAGCCGTCGAGGCGCCCGGCCGCGACATGCGCCAGCGATAGCGCGCCGGAGCCCAGTCGCCGGTATTCAATGCCCGCGGACACCATTTCGCTGACGACGGAACCATTCAGGCTGCTGGGGTGTCGCTCCGAAAAGCCGAGCCCGACCACGGCGCCGCTGAGGTTCTGTCGTCCGGTGACGACCAGTTCGCAATCGGCGCCATCGAAGGCCTTGCCGTCCGTGGCCGCAAACAGCTCGTCCGCCTCCGGGTCGCAGATCCAGGCGGCGCGCGGCTGACCCTCGCTGATCAGCGCCAACGACACGCAATAATAGGCAAGTCCTGTCGCGAAGTTGGCCGTGCCATCAATCGGGTCGATCAACCAGATCCATCCCGTCTCGACGGACGATCCGCGGCTATCGAGGCCCAGCTCCTCTCCGAACACTGCGTCGCCGGGAAATGCGTCCTTGATGCGTCGCCGCAGGTCGGTCTCGATCGCCGTATCGACCTCGGTGACGATGTCGTTCGGCGCCTTTTCCAGGATCTCCAGGGTGGGATCGCGAAACCTGGACCGCGCGAAAGAAGCGGCGTCGAGCGCCATGGCGCGGCCCAGCGCGAGGCGACGGTCGTAGGCTTGCATCATTGATCGCCCCGCAAGGTTGCGCGCGGCACAAAGGTTGCCGGCACATAGGTGATGTCGGCCGACGTGGGAGGTGTCCGGCCGGCCACCCGCTCCGCGACGAAGTCGACGATGCGATCGGTCATAACCTCCAGCGGCTGGCGGAAGGTGGTCAGCCGGTAGGGCGTGTAGCTGGCCTCCGGCAGGTCATCGAAGCCGATCAGGGCGACGTCGTCGGGCACGCGGACGCCGAACTCGCGCAGATGGTCCATGAAGCCAAGCGCCAGCGCATCGTTCGCCGCGAACACCGCATCCGGGCGCCGCAACCGGGGCAGGGCGAGAAACCGGGCGCCGGCTGTCTTGCCGTATTCCCGGCTCAGATCGGGATAGTGCCAGACGACGGCGCGTTTGCCGTGCTGCCCCATCGCGTCGGTGTAGCCGGCCGCGCGCATTCTGCTGGCCCAGGCATCGTCGGGCCCGGCGATCATGATCGGGCGACGGGCGCCATCTTCTGTAAGCGCGGTCGCGGCATGCATGCCGGCACGATGATTGTCGGTGGCGATCGAAAATGCCCCCTCATGGTCCGCACCCCTGTTCAGCGTGACCAGAAAGCGGCCTTGCTTGTGCAGGGCTTCGGCAAACTCGGGCGTTACGCTGCCGACGCTGACAATGACCCCCTTGGTCTGCCAGCTCAGCGCCTCCGCCAACAGCTCATCGGTGCCGGCGTCCTTGCGCGCGTGAAAGACCAGCGGTCGCAGGGCCAGACGGTCAAGTGCCTCCAGTAGGCGTGACATGACCTGGGCCCGCCAGGCATAGCCGAGACGCGACGTCACGATGGCGACCAGCGGCGTGTCGCCCGACACCATGGACCGGGCCAAGGCATTGGGCTGCCAGCCGAGATCGGCCGCGACCTTCAAGATGTGTTCGCGGGTTTCGGCAGCCACTCGGCCGTTGCCGGAAAAGGCGCGGCTGACCAGCGATTGGGAGACACCGGCCTTGCGCGCTACGTCCCAAGAGGTCAGCCGCGTGCCGGGTGATAATGCTTTGTCCTGAACCAAGTCGTCCCCGTCTTTTATCTGCGCATAGGTATGCGCACACGCCGAATATACGCCCTGCGCATACCTATGCGCAAGACGCGTGACCATATCAGCCGGACGGTTTCAGCTTTCTGGAGCTTTGGTTGCGATTTCGTGACGTTTGCCGTCAGGACGTCCTGGCACTGTCAGCGCTAGGTCGTGAAGTACAGACGGATCGACACGTCGGTGCCGTGGGCCGACGATTCCATACGGTCGGGATAGACGCCGGTCAAAAAGTCCGCCAGGCCGTAGGAAAAGGACTCCTCCTCCAGGAAAACCCGGCGCTTGACCCCGACATTCGGTAGCGAGAGCAGAGTTCCGGAATAACCCAGGCCGACGACCAGCGTGAAATCGTTGTAGCTGATCTGGGCCTTCAGATCGCCGGTGATCAGGTGGGCATGTTCGATATGGTCGAGCACCTGGTCGCACGTCGATACAGCGCGATCGATAATGTCGTCAGCGACCCCCCAGGCTTTGCCTCGATCGCGCAGCAATCCCGATAAATCCTCGCGCGCGTGGGCCGTCTCGTCGACTTCCAAGGCCGCTTTGCGGGTGCTGCCGAGGCGAAAAATCAGATGCAGGACCAGTGCGGAGACGACCGCCATGGACAGCATCGTATTGGTCAGCGGTTGCAGGACCTGGGGCAGGCGCGTGAAGAAGGTGTGGTACACCTCGCGCCCGAGCCCCATGACCATCGGCACGCCGATCACGAAGGTCATGCGCGTATCGATGTTGCGCGACACCATGATTTGGACGCCGCCTGCGATCATGAACGAGGCCGTGAACAGAAGGGCGGCGCCGACCACGGCTTCAGGCAGCAGGACGAACAGGGCACCTATCTTGGGGCTGAAAGCGAAGACAATCAGCATGGCGGCGGCCGCGAATGCGATCACCCGGCTGGTCGCGCCGGATGCCTTTGACACGCCGACCAGGCTGGGGCCCGTGTTCATGCCGGTCACGCCTGCCACGCCGCCAAGCAAACAGCCGATCCCGTCGGCGTACACGCCACCCTTGATCGAGGTCAGGTCCGGCCGCTTCCAATCGGCGTCATTGATCTTCTGACACGTCGTGATGACGCCGACCGTCCGTAATGCCGCCGCAATGCCCGCCACCAGAAAGGCCGGGACGAGCGAGGCCTCGAACCCATAGTCGATATGCTGCAGGCTCGGCAGCGCAACCACCGCGGCGTCGTCCATGGTCTGCCAGCTTTCGGCCGGCACATGTCCGAGAAGAACGGCCAATAGAAGGCCGAACACGATCCCGATCATCGAGCACATCAGCCGCGCCATGCCGCCCGACCAGACCGCCAGGCCGACGATGCAGGCCAGCGTCGCGCCGGCGACCACCAGATGGATGGTATAGGTCGCGCTGCCGAATTCTTCGATGCCCAGCAGATGGTCGAAGGCCACGAGCCCGAGCTGGATGCCGACAATGGCGACGATGAAGCCGCTGATCGCCGGCGGGAACACGACGCGCAAGCGCCGCAGAAAGCTGGCAATCACGATCTCGACCGCGCCGGCGAAGATGGTCAGCCCGAAGACCGCCGGCAGCCCGCCACTTTCCGCCGCCAACACCGACGGCCCGAGATAGATCGCCGAGAACACGGGCGGTGCGAGGTAGCCCGAGCCGATTGGCCCTTTGCGCAAGGCTTGCAGGATGGAGGCAATGGCGATGGCAATCATGCCGAGGCTGACGGCACTGACCATCGCCTCGTGTGACGCGTCGGCGGCGCGGAACACGATCACCACCATCACGAGATAGATCGACAACAGGGCCGCATGCTGAAGGCCGAGCGCGATCAAGCGCGGCAAAGGCGGCCGCTCGTCGACGGCGTAGATCAGATCATCCGGTCGCTTCGCCATCTCGTGGTCCGCAACTGAAGTTGGCTCCGCATTCGGCCACAACCGCACCGGTCTTGCAAACGATCGGGCGCTCAGTGCCAGGCCGCGATCCAGCCCGACCGCTTCCTCGTATAGTGTTGTGACGAGCAAACCCATTCGATCAGGACACGCTCGATGGGATACGCAAACCAGACCGACAATGGCGTTGCATCAGAAGACCCGATGCCGCCGGATGCGACCTGCTTGGCGCCAACGTCACAGGTCGATTGCGACCACCCGACCATTGCCGAAACTGCGTCGCGGCTGACGGCCGGCTTGACGGACCGGGCGGCAAAGGCGACCGCTCTGCACCGCTATGTGCGGGACGATATCCGGTATGGCTGGACACCGGCCTATGATCGGGAGCCCGCCTCTCGAACCTTGCGCCGCGGCTTGGGCTTTTCGAAGACCAAGGCCGTGCTGATGGTCGCCCTGCTTCGCGCCTCGGGCATTCCGGCGCGCATCGCGATGACCGACATCACCAGCGACATTCTGAAAGGCATCGTCAGCCTGCCGTTCCCCTGGATCGACCACGCGCTCGTTGAGGTCTGGATCGGCGACCGTTGGGTGCGCACCGACAGTTACATCGTCGACACGCCGCTGTTGGGTGCGGTGAAGGCCCGGCTGATCAATGACGGGCAGGAATTCGGCTATGGCGTTCATCGCGACGGGACCGGCGACTGGGACGGCAGAAGTGACAGCTTCGTCCAATGGGTAACCAACGGCCCGGAAGACAGGCTTAGCCGGCGCGCGCCGGCGCCCTATCCCGATCTGAACACCTTCAACACGTTCGGTACGCCGCATCACCGGCTGGGACCAATCGGCCGGCTGGCCTATCGTGCCTTCACGGCGCGCGCCAATCGCAAGGTCGATGCGTTGCGCAACGAGACGGCGATGGCTTTGGCCTGACGCGCCTGTCGTAACGTCAACTGTGACCCAGGTGGGAGATCGGGACAGAGGCCGCAATACTGGCATTGTCGGCCCTATCCCATGCTAAGAGGGGGCGCCCGCCCCCTGGTGCCACCGCAGTATTGAGCGTCGTAATGAATTTCCTGTTCGTCTCCAATGCCGACAGTGCTGAGGATTGGTCACGCGCTCTGTCGGACATCCGTCCCGACATCAATACGCAGATACATCCCGACATCGGCGATCCGTCGGCGATCGATTACGCCTTGGTCTGGCGGCCGCCGCCGGGGCTGCTGGCCTCACTACCCAATCTGAAGCTGATCTTCTCGGTGGGCGCGGGCGTGGACGGTTTGATCGAGGACCCGACGCTGCCCGCCGGGGTGCCCGTCGTGCGCATGGTCGACCAGGGCTTGACCGAAGGCATGACCGAATACGTCGTCTGGCAGGTGATGAACCGCCATCGCCGGGCAGCGCTCTATCGCCAGGACCAGGAGGCGCGGCGCTGGCGCCCGCGTCACCTAAGGCTGGCGCGGAACCGAACGGTCGGTGTTCTTGGGTTGGGCGAAATTGGGTGTGATGCCGCGCGCATGCTGGCCGCGCTTCGGTTTCAGGTGCTTGGATGGAGCCGGACGCCGAAATCCATTTCCGGCGTCGACTGCCACCATGGCAGGCAGGGGCTGAGGGCCGTGGCGAGCAAGGCCGAGATTCTGGTTTGTCTGCTGCCGCTCACCGAAGAGACCGCCGGAATCCTCAATCGAGACCTGTTTGCCCTGATGCCGCGCGGCGCCTACCTGATCAACGCGGCACGCGGTGGCCACCTGGTCGAGGCGGATTTGCTTGCCGCGCTGGATGACGGGGCCTTGATCGGTGCCAGTCTCGACGTCTTCCGGGAAGAGCCGCTGCCCCAGGATCACCCCTTCTGGTCTCACCCGGACATCACGATCACGCCACACGATGCCAGCTTGACATCGCCGGCAAGCGGCGTGCGATCGATCGCCAATGCCATCACGTGCCATGAGGCCGGTCGGCCCGTGCCTAATGTCGTCGATCTAGCGCAGGGCTATTGATCGATCCGCCTGGCGCCGGTGACACCCTGACCTTCGCGCTGCTCGAGCCGGGTCGCCAACCGCACCACCGGTTCCTCGACAACCTGCATCGGGTCGCTGCTGGCGTTCACACAGTCGACCGCGTTGACCATCAGCGCCACGTGACCGGGAAAGAAGACGAGATCGCCGCGCTGGAGCCGGGACCCCGGATCGATGGGCCTGCCGACCTCTCGTGACTGATCGCCGCTGTCTCTCGGCGCTGCAATGCCGGCGGCTGCGAGCGCGAGTTGCACCAGGCCGGAACAGTCGAGCCCGAGGCTGGACCGTCCGCCCCAAAGATAGGGGACGCCCACGAACCTCAGCGCCGTGCCCGTCCAATCCGGCGCGCACGTGTCGATCGGCGCGAGGGCGACGGCGGCCATCCAGCCGCCGCCGTCGATCTCGACAAAGGCACCGCGTTCGCCGAGGGCGGTGACAAGACCGCTAAAGCTGATGGCACGCAAAGGCGGCCGCTTGAAATCCGGTTCGGGATAGACGAAGGCGCGAAGGGCGGTGACGCGGTGGCTGGGCGCTAGGCCGGGCGCCAACCGGTCGGCCTCGCACCAGCCCTGATAGCCGTCGTGGCTGCACGTGCCGAACAGCCAGGCCCCTTCGTCGCGCTCAACGTGGAAGGTTTCACCGTACAACAGCTCGGTGACCATCTCGGCCGCGGCGTCTGGACGATGGCGCATCGGCACGATGCCGCGTCGGGCTTTCAGCTCCATCTGGATGCCCGCTGGATGGCCGGACACGCGGTCAGCCGGCGAAACGGTCCGCGATCAGTCGATAGGCCGCGCGCAAACCCATCGCCTCGCCGCCTTTCGGATGGCCGGGTTTGGCGGACCGGTTCCAGGCCATCAGGTCGATATGGGCCCATTTGATGCCATCGCTGACGAACCGCTGCAGGAACAGGGCCGCCGTGATGGCGCCACCGAACGGCGTGCTGCCCGTATTGTTGATGTCGGCAATATCGCTCTTGAGCAGGTCGTTGTAGGGAGCCCACAAGGGCAAACGCCAAAGCGGATCGCGCGCCGCTTCGGCCGCCTTTGCAAAATCGTCGGCCAAGCCGTCATCGTTCACGAACAGCGCCGGCACGTCCGTTCCCAGCGCCACCCTGGCCGCCCCGGTGAGTGTCGCGAAATCGATCACCAGGTCGGGCTGCTCCGTGGATGCCTCCGTCAGGGCGTCGGCCAAGACAAGGCGACCCTCGGCATCCGTGTTGCCGATTTCGACCGTCAGACCCTTGCGGCTGTTCAAAATGTCGGACGGCCGAAAGGCGTTGCCCGACACGGCGTTTTCAACCGCGGGTACCAAGACGCGCAAGCGCACCTTCAGGCCGGTGGCCATGATCAGGTGGGCCAGGCCCAACACATGGGCGCTGCCGCCCATGTCCTTTTTCATCAACAGCATGTTGGCGGCCGACTTCAGGTCGAGACCGCCCGTGTCGAAGCACACGCCCTTGCCGACCAGGGTGACCTTCGGCGCGGCCGGGTCCCCCCAACGCAGATCGATCAGCCGGGGCGCATTGGCCGAGGCCCTGCCGACCGTATGGATCAGGGGATAGTTGGATGCCAGAAGCGCATCGCCCTCGATGACCTCGCAACTCGCTCCAAACGCGTCGGCCAAATCAACCGCCGCGCCGGCCAACTCCGGCGGACCCATATCGTTGGTTGGCGTATTGATCAGATCGCGGGTGAGGTAGGTCGCCTCCAGCGTGGCCGTAACCGTCGATCGGTCAACGCCGTCAGGCCAGATCAGTTTGGCCGGTTCGCGCGTGGGCTTGCGATAGCGTCGAAAGCGATAGGCGCCCAAACCCCACGCCAGGGCCCAGTCCGACGCATCGACGGCATCGTTGCCGAGCCGAAAACTGCGTTCCGGCAGGCGGTGGGCGAGATCGCCTGCCGCCATCGGGTCAGTACCGTCGCCCGCACCGACCAGGACCTCCGTACCACCGGGCAACCAGGCGGTCTGCCCCGCCTTGGCCTCGAAACCGATGCCGGCAAGATGGCTGGCGGTATCCGCCGGTTGGGCGTCGCGCCAGGGGCCGAACCCGGCCTCGGTCAATGGGGTCAGCGTCGCGGTATCGGCGTCGGTGGCGTCGGCGAAACAGAATAGCACGGTTGCGGCCTCGAACATTGCGGTGAGCGGAACGGCCGTGCACCTTGCCCAACCTTGGGCCCGGTGCCAAGCCGGCAGCGGACGGTTTGAAGGATACGATTGGCCATGACCGATTACACCATCGTGCTGGGCAACAAGGCCTATTCATCCTGGTCGTTGCGCGGCTGGCTCGCGCTTCGACAGACGGGCGTGGCGTTCGACGAAATCGTCATCCCGCTCGATCAGCCGGACACGCGCGCCAGCATCCTCGCCCATTCGCCCAGCGGGCGCGTGCCCTGCCTTTTGACGCCGAAGGGTGCGATCTGGGACAGCCTGTCGATCATCGAATACCTCGCCGAGAACCATGCTTCGGTGGAGCTCTGGCCGGCCGACCCGTGGGCGCGGGCGATGGCCCGCACGGCGGTGGCGGAGATGCATGCCGGCTTCGCCGATTTGCGCACCGAGATGTGGATGGACCTGAAACACAAGCGCCCTGGTGAGGGCCGCACACCGGCCGTTGAGGCCGATATCGCCCGGATTTGTGAGATCTGGCGCCGTTGCCGCCAGGAGTTTGGCGACGGCGGGCCGTTTCTCTTCGGACGGTTCGGTGCCGTCGACGCGATGTACGCCCCGGTCTGCACCCGGTTCGAAACCTACGGGGTCGACCTGGACCCGACCTGCGCGGGCTATCGCGACACCGTTCTCAGCCATCCGGACATGGTTGCCTGGACCGAGGCCGCATTGGCCGAACCATGGGTTCTGGGACCCCATTGAGGCGACGCATCTGCAAGGAATCACATTGATGATGACTGAAGCAAACCCGCGGATCGTTGTTATCGGGGCCGGCATCGTCGGCGCCTCCATCGCCTATCACCTCGCCGGTCGCGGTGCGCAGGTGACGATCATCGAGAAGGGTGCGCCGGCTGCGGGCGCGACCGCCAAATCCTTTGCCTGGATCAACGTGTCCAGCGCGCTGGATGTCCCCTATGCCCGCCTGCGCGATCAGGCCCTGGGGGAATGGCATCGGCTGGCGGCCGAGATCGGCCCGGGATTGGGGCTGGATTGGTGCGGCACCGTGTTCGCAACGGCCGAGGCGTCCAAGACCGAACAACGGGTGGATACCCATGCGGCATGGGGGTTCGACATCCGCAAGCTTGACCGGCGTCAGATCGAGGCGCTGGAGCCGGGACTTGTCAATCCACCGCCAGTGGGCGCCATCGCCACCGGGGAAGGTGCCATCGATCCCGTGGCCGCGACCGTCGCGCTCGTTGACGGCGCCCAACGGGCCGGTGCTCAACTCATTCCCGACGGTGAGGTCCGTGGCATCGATGCGCCAGGCAACAGGGTGAGCGCCGTCGAACTGGACGACCGGCAGGTTCCGGCGGACATCGTGGTTGTCGCGGCCGGTACGCAAGCGCTCGCGCTTTGCGCGCCGCTGGACGTCACCGTTCCGATCCAATCCTCGCCGGGGCTTATCCTTCGCTTCGAGACATCCGGTCGATTGCTCAATCATGTCGTCGTGACGTCGGATATGGAGCTGCGCCAGGTTTCGGACGATCAGTTGCTCGTTGGCGCCGACTATCCCGATGAGGCCGCGGGGGAGACGGTGGATGGCGTCGCCCGGCGTGTGACCAGCCAAATCGGGACACGTCTACGCGGTGGCGAAACCGCCACCCTGACCAGTGTCGAGGTCGGCGTCCGGCCCATGCCCTCCGACGGGTTTCCGATCGTGGGCTTCAGCGCCAAGGTCGATGGCCTCTATCTCGCCGCCATGCATTCCGGTGTGACGCTCGCGCCCGCCATTGGCCGGTTCGCGGCGATGGAGATCGTGGATCAAACTGAGGTGGCTGCGCTAGAGGACTACCGGCCGGGGCGCTTCTAACGCCGGCCAAGCTCCACGGCGTCGAGGCCGGTCTACCTCTGTCGCCTTACCCTTGTGGTGAAAGCAGGGCCTGCGCCTCGGCGAGCGATTCCGGCGTGTTTTCCGGCCTCAGGGAGGGCTGATCCGTGCTGCGCGGCGCCAGGCCGACCAGCCGGTAAAAGGCCTCGGCCCCGGGGTGGATGGGAATGGGGACGCCGCGCATGGCGTCGACCATGACGATGTCCCGCCCGCGCGGGTGGCTGTTGGTCAAGAGCGTCGAGGTGGTGGGATGCCACAGCGCCCTCGTCAGCCGGTAGACGGTGTCGTTGTCCAGGGATCGCCGGACCACCAACAGCGATCCCACCCCAAGCGTGCGCTGCGCCTCCACGCCCTCATAACTCGCCCCGCTGATTCGCGTGCTGACCAGAAAGGGCTGTTGGTAGATCAACTGTATGACCTCGGCGCCATCGACCGGGACCAGTCTGATGTCGTGCCGTTCGGCCAGGTCCGCCACCGCCAGGATCGGCGCCCCGCCCACGATCAGAAACGCGTCCAGCCCGCCTTCCGCCAACAGGTCGGCCGACTCCTCCGGTCGCAGGTAAAACGCGTCCATGTCGTCCTCGGCTAGGCCAAATGCCTCGAGCAGACTGCGTGACAGAACCAGCGTGCCCGAGCCGATGGGCCCCAGGGAAACACGATGGCCGGCGAGATCCGCGAACTCGTGGATCTCGCTTTCGGCATCGACGACGACGTGAAGCTGTTCGGTATAGAGCCGGCCGATGGCCGCGATGTCGACCATCGGCGGCTGGCCTGTGAACGGGCCGGTACCGGTGACAGCCCAGAAGGCGACGTCGGCTTGAACCATGGCGGCCTCGATGATGCCGCTCTGCAGCATCTCGATATTGGCCACCGACCCTTCGGTGGTCAGGGCTACCGCGATCAGGCCCGGCACCCCGCAGGTGCCGCCATGTTCACAGTCGGGCGCGCCCGGCGGGCCGGAAATCGCCGAGGCGATCATGCCGCCGATCGGAAAATAGGTGCCGCCCGCTGTTCCCGTCCCGATACGGAAGAACCTCAGTTCCTGGCCATCGGCGGATCGATCGGCAAGCAACAGAGCCCCCAGCGCCACCAGAGCCGCCAGGATCAGGGCGCCGATGGCCTTGCGTCCCGCCGCGACATGCCGGTAGGGATCTTGCTGGTTGTAGTCGGGCTTCAGTCTGTTGTCGGCCATCGCGTTACATGCCTTCGAACAACAGCCAGGCGCCAAGCGCGGCGAGACCCAACCCGAGCAAGCGGGGAACGCCGGCGGCGAAGCCCGACCCCGCCATCACCGTGAGCCCGATGCCGGACGCCGTGGCGATCAGGGTACCGCAGACCAGTCCCAGCCATCTCAGCGGCATGTAACGTGCGCCGCCCAAGAAGCAATAGCCGACAAACAGGCCGACGAGCAGCACAACCGGGATCGACAGGCCCAGCGGGGCCGGAACCGCCAGGACGATCAGCACGCCGAGAATGATCACCGCGACAGGCATGGCCACGTCTGCGATCGGCAGCAAGGATGGGATCACCGGGATGATGGCGCCGACAAGCAAGGCGATCAGGTAGGCCAGCGGCAGTTGCCGTGCCCGGTGCCGGCCAAGCTGTTCGGCCCAGATGCCACAGCCGATCATGGTCGCCAGCAAGGGCAGGATGCCGAACGGCATCGCCAAGCCCTGACCGAAATCGCCAGCCAACATCAGTTGCTCTGCCCCTTGCCCAAGTCCGCATCGTGAGCGGGCTCGGCCGGTTCATAGCGCGGATCGAGCTCGTTGGCCACGGGCGAGGTTTGAAAAATGGCAACAAAATCGCCCTGATCTTCGTTAGGTAGAGAGGCACGCTTGGTCATGCGCCAAAGGGTAAAGAGCACCAGCAACACGCAGATGGCGCCGATATAGGCGAACAGCCCCCAGGTGCCGATCAAATCCATGACCTGGCCGGCGACGATCGGCCCGACGGCCGCACCGATACCAAAGCAGAAGAGCAGGGCCGCGGCCGCCGGCAGCAGCTGGCTTGGTTCCATGAAGTCGTTGGCGTGGCTGAGGCTGATCGGATAGAGCGTATAGGCCAGGCCACCGAAGACGGCCAACAGCACGAGCAGAACCGTCTCGTCCCATCCGCCGAATATCGCCATTGAGAAGGCGATCACGATCTGGGCCAGGCCCAGGCCGAGAATGACCCGCCGACGATCGAAGATATCCGACAGCCGGCCCATGGGAACCTGCAGGACGAGGCCGCCGGCAATGGCGGTGACCATGAAATAGCCGATCCACGCCGTGCTGGGGTCGATCGCTTGCGCATAAAGCGGCCCCATGGCGTTGAAGGCGCTGTTGATCAGGCCCGCGGCAAAACAGCCGGCTACGCCCAAGGGTGAGATCTTGATGATTTCAATGATCCTGAGCCGGTTCTTGGCCAGAGGCGGTGGCGTCTCGACCCGCGAGATCGCCAGCGGCACCAGCGACAGGGCGAACAGGATGGCGACCAGCGAGAACAGCTCGTATCCGGCGGGGCTGGTAGTCAGCAGCAGCATCTGCGAGCCGCCGAAAGCGGTGAAGTTGATGACCATATAGATCGACAAGACACGGCCGCGAAGCGCGTTGGGTGCCTTGGCGTTCAACCAGCTTTCGATGATCGAAAACAGGCAGGCCATGGAAAAGCCGGTGGAGATGCGCAGCAGCCCCCAAAGGATTTCGCTGACGAAGATCGGATGGACCAACGCCGTGGCGGACGCCGTCGCGGCAAAGGCCGCAAACGCCCTGATATGGCCCACCCGCGCCACCCAGGTCGGGCCGAAGCGGGCGCCGAGGACGAAGCCAACGGCATAGCCCGCCAAGATGATGCCGATATTGCCGACATCGAACCCCTGCAGGTTCATTCGCACGGCCAGCAGCGTGCCCAGCAAGCCGTTGGCCGCGATCATCAACAGCGCGCTGAACAATAACGGCACGACCGCGACCAAGATCACGCGCATTTCGATGTACCGCCCCGTTGCACCCGTGCCAACAGCCGACAAGGGTATCGTCGCTGGCATCCGGGCAGACGCGCCCGGCAAGACCGTGCGCCATTAGGGTGCGTCTTTCAAGACGTTGCGCAGAGTGCCCACGTCTGCCATAGCACTGTTCTGGATCAATGCCCGCCGGCCCGCGCACTTCGTAAATCCTGGTGCGTGGATCGAGACGAGGCAGTTTCGCGGGTCGGGTAGGCAAGAACATCATGAGCATCGGCAACCCGTTTGAATGGGTGCGAGAAGACGTCGACCTGACGCCGGTAACCTCCGACGCGGTGAAGTACACGACCTGTTACATGTGCGCCTGCCGGTGCGGCATCCGCGTTCACCTGAAGGACGGCAAGGTCCGGTACATCGACGGCAATCCCGACCATCCGGTGAACAAGGGCGTTCTGTGCGCCAAGGGGTCGGCCGGGATTATGAACCATGTTTCGCCCGCGCGGCTGACCAAGCCACTGCTGCGCGTCGGCGAACGCGGCGCCGGCGATTTCAAGGAGATCGAGTGGGACGAGGCGCTGTCGCTGGCCACCCAATGGTTGAGCGCGGTGCGCTCCGACGATCCGCGCAAACTGGCCTTCTTCACGGGCCGCGATCAGAGCCAGAGCCTGACCGGCTGGTGGGCCACCCAGTTCGGTACACCCAACTTCGCGGCCCATGGCGGGTTTTGCTCGGTCAACATGGCGGCGGGTGGTCTCTACTCGGTGGGCGGCGCGTTTTGGGAGTTTGGCGAGCCGGACTGGGACCGAACCAAGTACTTCATGCTGTTCGGCGTCGCAGAGGACCATGACAGCAATCCCATCAAGATGGGGCTGGGCCGCCTGAAGACGCGGGGCGACGCCAAGTTCGTGTCGATCAACCCGGCGCGCACCGGCTATTCGGCCATCGCCGATGAATGGATCGGAATCCGGCCGGGCACGGACGGCCTGTTCGTGTTCGCCCTGATCCATGAGCTGTTGCGCAGCGAAAAGGTCGATTTCGAGTTTCTCGCCCGTTACACCAACGCGACCTGGCTGGTGATCGACGATCCGGGCGCGTCCGACGACGGCCTGTTCGCGCGGGACGGCGCCGGCAACCCGCTGGCCTTCGACTTGGCGAGTGGTGGGCTGGCGGATGCGCGGGACACCGATATCAAGCCGGCCATCGCCGGCGCCCGGCAATTGGACGATGGCCGGCGGGCGGTGCCCGCCTTTGAGCTAATGGCGCGGCGCTATTTGTCAGCGGAGTTCGAGCCTGCCGCCGTCGCCGAACGCTGCGGCATTTCGGCTGAAACGATCCGGCGCATCGCGGCTGAGTTGGCGAATGTCGCGTTCGAACAAGAGATCGTGCTGGACCAGCCTTGGACCGATTGGGCCGGCCGGCGGCATGAAACGATGCGGGGTCGGCCGATCTCGATGCACGCGATGCGCGGCATCTCCGCCCATTCCAACGGCTTTCATACCTGCCGGGCGATTCATCTCCTCCAAATGCTGCTAGGCTCCATCGACGTGCCGGGCGGCTGGCTCTACAAGGCGCCTTTTCCAAAGCCAATCCCGCCGGGGCCGAAGCCGCACGGCAAGACGACGGCACCTAACAGCCGGCTCGATGGCCCGCCGATCGGCAATCCGGCCGGACCGGACGACCTGATCGTCGATGACGATGGCCAACCCCTGCGCATCGACAAGGCCTATAGCTGGGAACACCCGCTGTCCGCCCACGGCCTGATGCATATGGTCATGCACAACGCCTGGGCCGGCGACCCGTACCCGGTCGATGTCCTGTTCATGTACATGGCCAATATGGGCTGGAACTCGGCCATGAACGTGCGCGATGCGGCGCGTTACCTGACCGATCGAAACCCGGACGGCGGCTACAAGATCCCGCGTTTCATCTATTCCGATGCCTATTGGTCGGAGACGGTGGCGTACGCCGATCTGGTTCTGCCCGACACCACGTATTTGGAGCGGTGGGACTGCATCTCGTTGCTGGATCGGCCGATCTCCTCCGCCCACGGGCCGGGCGATGCCATTCGCCAGCCGGTGGTCGAGCCGGACCGCGATGTCCGCCCGTTCCAAACCGTGCTCTTGGATCTGGGCGCGCGCCTTGGCCTGCCGGGCATGTGGGACCAGGAGGAAGGGCGGCCGACCTATCCGGGCGGCTACGCGGATTACATCGTCAACCACGAACGCACGCCCGGCGTCGGCCCGCTGGCCGGCTGGCGCGGCGACGGGGACACGTATGGAAAGGGTCCGGCAAATCCGGGGCAGCTCGACACGTACATCGCAAACGGTGCCTTCTGGAACTACGACCTGCCGGCCGATCAGCGCTATCTCCGCTACGCCAACGGCCCCTATCTGGAATGGGCGCAATCGATGGGCTTCATCCCGAACGCCGATCAGATCGTGCTGCAGCTCTACTCCGAAACCCTGCAGAAGTTCCGGCTGGCGGCGCGCGGTCACGGCGCGAACCAGCCTCCGGCGCAGCATCGCGAACGGATCGAGACTTACTTCGACCCGCTGCCGATCTGGTACACGCCGTTTGAGGAGGAGGCGGTATCGGATCAGGACTATCCGCTGCACGCGATCACCCAGCGTCCGATGCACATGTACCATTCCTGGGGCTCGCAGAACGCCTGGCTGCGGCAGATCACGGCGGCGAACCGCCTCTACATCCATCCGGAAACGGCGGCCGATCTTGGCATCGAAGACGATGATTGGGTCTGGGTCGCCAGCCCGCACGGGCGGGTCAAGGGCCAGGTTCGGCTGATGGCAGGCACGAACAAAGCGACGGTCTGGACCTGGAACGCCATCGGCAAGCGAAAGGGCGCCTGGGGCCTGGACAAGAATGCACCGGAGGCGACCAAGGGTTTTCTCTTGAACCATCTGATCTCGGAACTGCTGCCGGCCAAGGAAGGCGGCTATCGCTATTCCAATTCCGACCCGGTGACGGGGCAGGCGGCCTGGTACGATCTGCGCGTACGTGTCGAGAAGTGCCAGCCGGATGAAGCCGGTGAGACGGCGCCCGTCGTCGACGGCCAGAGACGTGCACCGCTCGCGGGTGACACCTCGCCGATCTTGAAGTACGGCGAGGCGCTGAAGGGAACGCCGTCGGGCGAACCGCCCAGCGCGCCCAAGGACTGGCTGGGCAACCGGCATGAGGTCGCGGAAACCGTCGACGGCGTCGCGGACGGATACGGTGCCAAGGCGGACCCCAAGCCATGACCAGCTTGCCGGAACAAGCGCCCAAGACGAAGCTGGGCCTCGTCATCGATCTCGACATTTGTGTCGGCTGCCAGGCTTGCGCGGTCCATTGCAAGGAATGGAATATTGCGGGCCATTCCGGTCCGCTGCCCGACAACGAGCCCTACGGCGCCGACCCGTCGGGCGTCTGGTTCAACCGCATCCATACCTTCGAGCTTGTCGACGACGAGACCGGCGACAGCCGCACGGTCTATTTCCCAAAAAGCTGCCTGCATTGCGAGGACGCGCCGTGCGTCACGGTCTGCCCGACCGGTGCCTCCTACAAGCGCGAGGAAGACGGCATCGTCCTGGTCAATGCCGATACCTGCATCGGCTGCAAGCTGTGTTCCTGGGCCTGCCCCTACGGCGCGCGCGAGTATGACGATGACGAAGGGGTGATGAAGAAATGTACCCTGTGCATCGACCGGATCTACAACGAGACCTTGCCCGAGGACACGCGGGTTCCGGCCTGCGTGTCGACCTGCCCGGCCGGCGCCCGCCATTTCGGCGATCTGGGCGATCCGGAGAGCGAGGTCTCGCTTCTCGTGGCGGCGCGCGGCGGCTATGACCTGATGCCCGAGCAGGGCACCAAACCGGTCAACCAGTATCTGCCGCCGCGGCCGAAGAAGGTGCCTGCCGAACCGTTGGCGGCGCCCCGGTTGACCCGGGACGACGACCCCGGCGAGGCAGGCCTGCTGGCGCGCTGGGTCGACAAGATGTTGTCACGGTAGGACGGTCGCGTGCATCCAGCTAAATCGGTTATCTTCTTCACAACGGCGTCGGGGGCCGGGTACGGCCTGCTGTTCTGGCTCGGCCTCTACGGCAGCCTGGGGCTATTGCCTGCGGGTGCTTGGTTCGCCGTGGTCGGCTTTGGCCTGGCGCTGATCCTGGTCACGGCCGGCCTGATCTCCTCGACCTTCCATCTCGGCCATCCGGAGCGGGCCTGGCGCGCGCTCAGCCAGTGGCGCAGTTCCTGGCTCAGTCGCGAAGGCGTCGCGGCGATCGTCACCTATGTGCCGGCCGGGCTTTACGGTCTGGCGTGGCTGATCGTCGGATCTGGAACCGGCTGGATGGTGATTTTGGGCTTGCTGACCGCGCTCGCTTGCGTCGCGACTGTCATCTGCACCTCCATGATCTACGGCTCGCTGAAGGCCATCCCCGCCTGGCACACGGGTTGGACGCCGGCCGCCTATCTGGTGTTCGCCGCCATGTCGGGCGCCGTGCTTCTGTCCCTGCTGGGCCATCTTTGGCGATTGCCGACCGTGTTGGTGACGGACATCACCGCACTGGTCGCCATTGCCGCCGGCGCGCTGGTGAAGTTCGGCTATTGGCATGCGATTGCCCGGGCGGCACCTACGTCCACGGCGGAAAGCGCCACGGGGCTCGGCACGGCGGCAACCGCCACCCGGGGCAAGGTCAGGCTGATCGACCCGCCACATACGATGGACAACTATCTGCTGACCGAGATGGGCTATCGCGTCGCCCGCAAGCACGCCACTGTGCTGCGCGACATCGTCTGGGCCGCCGCCTTCGTGCTGCCGCTCGGCTGCGTCTTCGTCGCGCTGCTGGCGGCCGGCGTTGGCGGCATGGTCTTCGCCACGCTGGCCGTGCTCAGCATGGCCGTGGGACTGGCGATCGAACGCTGGCTGTTCTTTGCCGAGGCCAAGCATGTGGTGACGCTCTATTATGGAGAGAGCGCCGCCTGACCCTCAGGCATCGGCCACGATCATCTCCGCCGCCTTCTCGGCGATCATGATTGTCGGCGAGTTGGTATTGCCCGATGTGATGGTCGGCATGATCGATGCGTCGGCCACGCGCAGCCGCTCGATGCCGTGGACTCGCAGCCGGTCGTCGACCACGGCCCGCTCGTCGTGGCCCATTTTGCACGTGCCGACCGGGTGAAAGATGGTCGAGGCGATATCGCCGGCGGCCTTGGCCAACTGTTCGTCTGACTGGATTTCTGGCCCCGGCAGCATCTCGCTGGGGCGAAATGGTTGCATCGGAGAAGCCGCCAGAATTCGGCGGGTCAGTTTGATCGCGTCGGCCGCCACCTGCCGGTCCACCGGCTCGGCCAGATAGTTTGGCTGGATTTCCGGTGCGTCCGTCGGCGTCGGCGATGTCATCCGAACATACCCTCGGCTTGCCGGTCGCAGATTGCACACGGATGCGGTTATCGCAGGGAACTTGTGCAGCGGGTCGCCCAGCTTGTCGGTGCTGAGCGGCTGCACGTGATATTCAAGATTGGCCGTCTCCATGGACGGATCGGATTTGGCGAAGGCCCCGAGTTGACTGGGCGCCATGCTGAGCGGGCCGGTTCGACGCAGCGCATACTCCAACGCCATTCCCGCCTTGCCGATCAGGCTGTTGGCCTTCTGGTTGAGCGTCACGGTGTTTTCGACCTTGTAGACGGTGCGGATTTGCAGATGATCCTGCAGGTTCTCGCCGACGCCGGGAAGGTCGTGGACCACGTCGATGCCGTTGTCCTGCAGCAGCGCGCCCGGGCCGATGCCCGATAGCTGCAGCAGATGCGGCGATCCGATCGCGCCCGTCGCCAGGATCAGCTCGCCCAAGACCGATGCCGTCTTCGCCTGGCCGTTTTGCCGGAAGGCGACGCCCTTGGCCCTTCGACCGTCCATGATCAGCCCGTCGGTCTGGGCATGAGTCAACACGGTGAGATTGCGGCGGTCGGCTACCGGATGAAGGAAGGCATTGGCTGTGCTCCAACGCCAGCCGCCCTTCTGGTTCACCTCGAAATAGCCGACGCCCTCATTGTCGCCACGGTTGAAATCGTCGGTCAGCGGAATGCCGACCTCGATCGCCGCATCGCGAAAGGCGTCGAGGATGGGCCATGACAGGCGCTGGCTGTCGACATGCCACTCGCCGCCACTGCCATGTAGATCATCGCCGCCCTTATAGTGATCTTCCGACTTGCGAAACAGCGGCAGCACATCGTCCCAGCCCCAGCCGACATTGCCCAACTGGCGCCATTGGTCGTAGTCGCGGGCTTGGCCGCGCATATAGATCATGCCGTTGATCGACGAGCAGCCGCCCAGGACCCGGCCACGCGGATAGGCCAGCGCGCGGCCGTTCAGGCCCTCCGACGGTGCCGTCTTGAAGCACCAGTCGGTCCGCTTGTTGTTCATGGTGTAGAGGTAACCGACCGGCACGTGGATCCAGAAATAGCTGTCGCGGCCCCCGGCCTCCAACAGCAGGACCCGCTTCATCGGATCCGCCGACAGCCGGTTGGCCAGCACGCAGCCGGCGGAACCGGCGCCGACAATGATGTAGTCGAAGCTGCCGATATGTTCGGGCCGCTCGTCGGTCATCGGCTGGCGCTCCTGCGTGGACATAAGTGTTGACCTCTGTTCCAGCGGGCAGGCTAGCATTCGACAAACGTTGCGGGAATGCGGTGTTCTGGCGATAACCTAGAGCGGTCCTCGGTTTCATTAATGCTGTGTCGCTGGCGGGGAAGCTCGACATGACAATCACTGGCCCAACCCTTGATCGTACGGTCGATCTATCACGCCTTCTTGAGCCGGGCTTGGCGCAAAAGCCCGATGCCATTGCGATTTCCTCTATGAACGACAGCCTGTCTTGGCGCGGGCTTGAGGCACAAAGCCATAACCTCGCCAGCAGTTACTGGGATCTCGGCCTTAGGCGCGGCGACAGGATCGTATCGCTCTTGCCAAACCGCCTGCAGGTCCTTGTGCACTACCTGGCCTGCCTCCGCTCAGGCCTGGTGGCCGTCCCACTGAATTACCGCTATCTGGCGCAGGATATCGACTACGCCATCGGTTTGACCGAACCGCGGCTGATGGTAGCCCATGCCGAGCGCGCGCATGACATCTCGCGATGCGCCGGCGTTGCTGATCTGGAACTCGGCGGCCTTTCGGTCGACGGTGACTTGCCCGGGTTCGGTGCGTTCCAGCCGCTGACGGAACGTGCTGCCGCCACTGTGTCGCCCGACCGGCCCGGGCCGGATGATCCCGCCGTGGTCTTCTTCACGTCCGGCAGCACGGGGCGGCCAAAGGGCGTCACCCATACCCAGGCCAGTCTCGGCCATATCGTGTCTTCCCTCGGTGCCACCTACCAGTTGACAGAGAAAGACACGATTTTGCCGATCGCTTCGCTCTCTCACATGCTTGCGCAAATCATGTCTTATGCCGCGCTCGCCGTGGGTGGCAGTGCGGTTGTCGCAAAGGACATTAGCGTTGGTGCCGTGATGCCCTTGATGCGGCACCACCAACCGACCGTGCTGGCAATGATGCCTTATGCCCTCACCGAAGTGGTTTACGCATCGGAGGATTCCGATCCAGCGTTTCAGAACCTCCGGATGTGCGACTGTGGCGGAGACAAGGTGGCGACCGACCTGCAAAAGAAGTTTCAAGAGGTGTCCGGCGTGGAACTCGCGGAGGGCTATGGGCTGACGGAGGCCGGTATCGTGACCCATAACCGGCCCGAGGGTCCCATTGTTCACGGCTCCGTCGGTCCGGCCATGCCGGGAAACGAGTTTGCCGTCCGGGACTCAAATGGCGAGGACCTTGCGGTGGGCGAGGAAGGTGTTCTGTGGATCCGGTCACCCTCTGTCATGTCCGGGTATTTTGGGGATCCGGCCGCGACTGCCGACGTGATCGAGGATGGATGGCTCAACACCGGGGATCTGCTGCGCTTTGATGATCAAGGGTATTTCTGGTTCTGCGGACGGAAGAAGCAGATCATTATTCACGACGGCTCAAACATCTCCCCGCAGGAAGTTGAGAATGTCTTACTTCAACATGATGCGATTGAGGCCGCCGCGGTGGTCGGGATTCCGGATACTCTGCACGGACAGAATATACGCGCTTATGTGGTGCTAAAACCCGGGATAGGGCAGTTGCCGGCGGCGGAAATACTAAAAATGGCGCGTGATCGTATTGGCTACAAGGCGCCGGAGGAAATCGTCGCCATCGACAGACTCCCCGAAAACGCCGCAGGCAAAATCGACCGGGTTGCCCTCGCCAAAATGGCTTCAGCAGATGTCTCGCCAAGTCGTGGTGCCTGACCGCTCCGGCAACGCATCTGACGCCTCTCTAGGCGAAATCCGTCTTGGGGGGAAATGGGCTCTCATCCGGCCTAACGCCACGCCTCAGCGCGGTCTCCTCCGCACTCTTCTCTTAGGACCGATCGCGAAATCACGTGTCTCGCGGTGATGGAGTATGTGCGCTGTCGCCGCACAACCCAATCGATCGAAAGGAGCCTGAATGTTCACCGAAGCTCGATATCAGCAGTACATCCGTGACTTCAATTCAACGTTTGTCGGCGGGATGACGTTAGAGACCTTTTTTGACAAGTACTACGAGCCCGATGCGACCTTCGAGTATGTTCCGCAGGCCCGCAAGAATATAGGACGCGAACAGGTGCTGGCCTTTTGGCACGGCGTTGGCGGGAAGATGCAGGAAACCATCCTCAATCACACGCATTTCCTTGAGAATGAAACGACTGTTGCCTCAGAAGCGCCGATTGACTTCCTTTGCAAGGAGGATGTCGAATGGAACGGTGTTCCCTACAAGGCTGGTTCAAAGTTTCGCCTGATGATGTGTGCCTTCTACGACGTCAGTCCGAACAACAAGTTTACCTATGTGCGCGTCTATTCGATCTACAACCCGAATTACAGACCAGAGAGCTGAGACCGGCTCAGGACCTGATAACTTGGATTGAGGGGTGATCCAGGGTTTCCATTGAAGAGGGTCCTGATGATTGATCTGTTTTGCTGAGTGCGTGCCAGATGGCGCGAACGCCGCTGACTGAGCCTGTGACGATTGCTTAGGGCTCAAGCTGGCTGCGCGATACACAGCCGGTCATGGCGGCAAAGCGGAAATTCAAGCAAAGCGCCGCTGGATGAAGAGATGCCGTTGTACCGGCTCAGTGCTACGTTGCTCGGGTACAGGACAGCCTGGTCTGCAATCGCATGGGTCGTCGGGCACACTGGTCAATGAGCATGGGACCTCCATCGCGCTCTCTTGTTTATTGGCACGTGAAGCGTCCATGGTGTTGTCATAAGGTGAGCGGGGGATCACACAGGCATGTCGTCAACGGAACCGATAGCAACGCCGACACGTTCTGGCACCAGCGCCGTTCTGGCAATGACGACGATCTGCATGCTGGTTGTCGGTTTCAACACTACGGCCGTTGCGACAATCCTGCCCAACATCAAGGCCGAACTCGATCTCACACCGGCGGAACTGCAGTGGGTTATGGCGATCTATACGGTTGCCAGCGCCACATTCATTTCGATTCTCAGCCGTCTGGGCGACATAGCGGGCAAGATGGGCGTGTTCCTTTTCGGAATAGTGATTTTCGCCCTCGGTTCGGCTTCGGTTCTGTTCTCGGAAAACGCATTTCTGTTGCTCGTCGGACGATGCGCGCAGGGCATTGGCGGGGCTGCGTTGTTTGGAACCTCGCTGACCGTGCTCACTGCTGCGACGCCGGAGGAACGGCGTGGCGCAGTCATCGGGTTTTGGGGCGCAGTTGCGGGCCTATCGCTCAGCGTCGGTCCCATCGTGGGCGGTGCATTTGCAACCTATCTCAGCTGGCGGGCGATATTCACGGCCGATTTGGTGTTGCTTGCCGCCGCCTTTGTCATCGCCTTGCATGCTCAAAGGCGGCGTTACGTGCCGGATACACGCATGCCGGGGGCGAAACTCGACAAGGCGGGGGCAATCGCTCTGGTGTTGCTTCTAGGTCCGCTTTCGTTTGCCTTGAGCAGCGGCGAGAGCCAGGGTTGGACAAGCATGCAGACGCTTCTGCCGCTGGTCGTGTCCGCTCTTGCAGCAGTCCTGCTGATCTTGACCGCGCGAAGAAGCGACGACCCATTGATTGAACTGCGCTATTTCCGGCATCGCCGATACGTCATGGCCGGTGCGGGTATGTTCATTGCCGGGTTTGCGCTGCTGTGCTTCTTTGTCTTTTTTGGTGTCTTCGTCCAGTCGCCCGACGCCTTTGGGTATAGTGCCATGCGTGCCGGGCTGGCGGCCGCGCCGCTGAGCGCAGCCATATTTATCGCCTCGTTCGTAGCACCCCGCCTGCTGGCGCCATACAGTTTTCACTGGCCAATTGTTTTTGCCATGGCGGCGATGGCCGTTGGTTCCTTTCTGCTGTCCATGACCAGCAGCACAGCGAGCTACTCTGAGATCTGGTGGAAGCTGGTCATCATCGGAGCCGGGCTGGGCATGTGCTTCTCGCTCTTGCCGCGGCTTGGGATGCGGCTCTTGCCCGATGAACATGCCGGACAGGGGTCAGGCGTTATCAGTGCGTTCCTCTATTTCGGAGCAACCTTGGGAACCGTGGTCGGCGGCGTCGCAGAGGCGGTTACAACGCGGTCAGGGCTCTCTGAGGTCATTGCCGCGCTGCCGCAAGGGTCAATGCAACGTGCGGATCTTGCGCACGCTCTGACCCATGGATCTCCGAGCACGGTGCAGCATTTGATCTCCGGCCTTGACGCTGGCAGCGGAACGGCCCTCGCCAGTGCCTTGCGTGACCTCCAAGCCAGTGCATTCGACAGCGCAATGCTGGTCGCTGCGGTCGGGGCCACCGTCGGCTTGCTTCTTGCCCTCTGGCTGCTGAGGGGGCCGGTGCCGCCCCTCCGTGACGCCATGAGGTTCACGCAAAAAGGCTAAACCACTCCGCTCTGTTTTCTCTCTTGCCAGTCAATCGGCTGAACGGCGTCATCGGTTCGACCTCCAGCGGCCGTCCGACCCCTTCGATCAATCCTGATCGAGATAGATCTTGATGATCTCGCCCAACATCGCCAGAGCGTCGTCGCGCGAGCGCTGAAAGCTGTTGCGCCCGATGATCGAGCCGTTACCGCCGCCGTCACGTATCGCGCGGATATCGTTGTAGAGGGCATCCTCACCCTTCTCCGCCCCGCCGGAGAAGATCATCAGCCGCTTGCCGTTGAAGGCGCATTGCACGATGTGGCGGATGCGCGCCGTCGCCGTGGAGATATCGACATTGGCGGCCTCATAGGCGGCTTTCGCCTCAGGCTGCTCCAGGTGATCGGTCGGGATCTTCACCTTGATGATGTGGGCGCCAAGCAGGGCGGCCATGTGCGCGCCATAGGCCACGACGTCGATCGCCGTTTCGCCTTCCTTCGACAGAATGCCGCCGCGCGGATAGGACCAGACGACGACTGCCAGCCCCTTGGCCCGCGCCTCTTCCGCGGCCGCCCGCACCTCCTCCATCATCTCGAATTGGTGTTCGGAGGCAGGATAGATCGTGTAGCCGACCGCCGCGCAGCCAATACGCAGGGCGTCGTCGACCGTGGCCGTGATCGCCTGATCCTTTTCCGTCGCCAGGCTGTTGCTGCTGTTCGCCTTCAGGATCAAGGGTATGTCGCCGGCAAAAGTGTCAGCACCCGTTTCGAGCAGGCCGAGCGGTGCGGCCAGGGCATTGAGACCCGCATCGATCGCAAGCTGATACAGGTAGTGCGGATCGTAGGCCGGCGGGTTGCCGGCAAAACTGCGCGCGGGCCCGTGCTCAAAACCCTGATCCACCGGCAGGATCAGCATGCGACCCGTGCCGCCCAACCGGCCCTGCATCAAGATGCGGGCGAGGTTGGCCTTGCTGCCCGGATTGTCGCTCTCGTAATTGGCCAGAATGCGCTTAACAGTGTCCGTCGGCATGTGTTCGACCTCGTCCCCCAGTGGATGGCTGCGCCGATACCGCTGATCCAGCACCAGCATCGGGCGAATTCAAGCGAGGATACAGCCGCGCTACGCGTCTGTCTAAGGCAGTTGTCTTCCCGCCTATACCGGACAGGCTGTTTCTTGAAGACCAAGACAGTTTGCCGCATGAGGTCTCTCGACATTGGTCGATCGACACTGGACGCGGATGGGGTCGCCCCACACTTGGTCGGGAGCCTTCAATCAAGCGATCGGGTCGCTGCCGTTGGTTGCCGCTGACAAAATCGTCCCGATCAGAGATTCTGTTGTGGTAATTTTTCCCACAGTGCGCTATTGCGTCTGGATGACCGAGCGACCGGAAGCGGACGACGAGCCTATTGGCGACGCGCTGAGGATGCTCTTGCGTCCCCTGGCAAAGCTGATGATCACCAAGGGTGTCACGGCGCCAGCCCTCTATGCCTTACTGAAGGAGGTTTGCGTTGAGGTCGCCAGCGACGATTTCGGGCTGGAAGGCAAACCGCCGACGGACAGCCGGGTCAGCGTTCTGACGGGTGTTCATCGCAAGGATGTTCGGCAAATTCGCCAGGAGAGAGATGAGGCCGGCCACGCCGCCGATCGGTCCGTGAGCCTTATGACGACCGTGGTTGGCCGATGGCTTGCCGGCCCGAAAACGGTCAGTCGCGACGGACGGCCCATGCCGCTGCCCCGAAATTCCGAGACGGGACCGTCGTTCGACGCGCTGGTTCGCGACGTCAGCACGGATGTTCGGCCGCGCACCGTTCTTGACGAACTGATGCGACGCGGCGTGGTGGATTTGGACGAGGCCGGCGATCAGGTCAGCCTGCGGGTCGACGCGATGGTGCCGCGGGCCTCGGACGACGAGCGCATGCATTTTCTCGCCCGAAACGTCAGCGACCACTTGGCGGCGGCCGTTGCCAACGTCATGAGCGGGGAAAGCACCCCGCCCTTCCTGGAGCGTGCGGTATTCTACAACAATCTCGCCACCGCCTCGGTTGACGAGATCGAGGCGCGGTCGCGGGTCCTGGCCGCCGAGGTGCTTACCAAGCTGAATCGGCTGGCTTTCTCGCGCCAGAGCGCCGATAACGCCGCCGATGCCTTTGCGCGCGACAGCACGTCCAACGAGCGCTTTCGTTTCGGCATCTATTTCTACCGGGAGGATGAGGCGGGCACCGGCGATGAACGAGACTAGGGGGGCGGTATGACCGTGTTCGTCAGCCGGCGCGCAGTATTGTTGGGCATAGGCGCGCTAGCACTCGCGTCGTGCGCGCCGACCGGACCAGAGCCTCGCAACGTCGAGGTCGCCGATCGACCGTCGGAAGGCGGCATCGGGGGCACCGGGATCATCGGCATCCTGAACGATCCTGCGACCCTGTCGATCAACGGCCTCGACTTGGCGGCGGCCCCTGATCTTGAGGTCCGTGACATCTTCGGACAAAGGCAACTTGCCGATCTTGCGGCGGGCCAGGCACTGAATGTCGAGGCGTACAGTGACGCGGACGGCATGTTGGTCGCGCAGTCGATCGGTGTCACCTATCCGCTGATCGGCCCGATCGACGCAGTGACGGACGACGGCTTCCGTGTCCTCGGTGTCGAGGTGGAGGTCGAGCCGGGCGCCCCGATCGTGGGTCCTGATGGCGTCGAGTTCGTGCCGGCGCCGGGACAGCAGGTTGCGGTCTCCGGTGTCTGGCGTGACGATGATGTGGTCGCCACCAGGGTCGATCTGCTCGATACGACCACCACGCCCGTCGTCATCGCTGGCGAGGTGAAGCCGGGACAGACGCCGGATAGCGTTCGGCTTGGCACTGTGGAATTGGCTCTGCCTGCGGATGCGCCATCGCCGAGGGTCGGCAGCTTCGTTACGGCGATCGGTGAACCGCAAGGCGGTGTGTTGAGTGTCGAGCGGCTGGAAGCCGGCCGCTTCGCAGGCAGCGTGGCACCCCTCACCAGGCTGTCGGTCGAGGGCTATCTGGAACCGATCACGGTGGCCCCCGGATACGCTATCGCCGGCCTGGGCCACAGTTTCGACGATGAGGCGGTTCTCGATGCCTTGGCGTCCAGCCGCGCCCTCTATGTCGGGCCGTATGACGGCGATTTCCGCGTCGCTCTGGGCCTGCGGCTGCCTGAGGGTTTCGACGCCAGGCGGGCCCTGCTGGCCAGCGTGGGCGACGGTTTCGCCCCGGAGGCGGCTGTTCCAACCCGTTAGACGGGGCCGCCTGTCAAAGGCCTCTAATAGATCGCCTGCTCGCTCTCCGGATCGAACAGGTGCAAATGCGCCAGATTGAAGCCGATGGCTGCCCTGTCACCGGGCGCCGGCAGATTGCTGTCCACCGCCTTGCCCGTGATCTCCCGGTCGCCGATATCGAGCATCAGCAGGCTTTCTGAGCCCAGCGGTTCGACGACGCCGACGGTAGCGCGGGCTCGCCAGTCTTCCGGCAGCGCCGCTAGCGCCTCGCCGGCGACCACATGTTCCGGCCGAAGGCCCGCCGTGACCCTACGTCCATCGGCCAAGGCGCCGGAGCCGTTGCGCGGCGGCACGGGCACATCGATGCCGCCCGGCATTTCCAGGCGCGGCTGGCCGTCCTTGTGGCGGATCGTGGCCTCGATCAGGTTCATTTCCGGGCTGCCGATAAAGCCGGCGACGAACAGGTTGGCGGGCTGGCGGAACACTTCCAGGGGCGTGCCGATCTGCTGGATCACGCCGTCGCGCATGATCACGATCCGGTCCGCCAAGGTCATGGCTTCGACCTGGTCGTGCGTCACATAGATCACGGTCGTCTGCACCTTCTGATGCAGCTTCTTGATTTCCACCCGCATGGAGCTGCGCAGCTTCGCATCCAGGTTCGACAACGGCTCGTCGAACAGAAACACTTGCGGGTCGCGGACGATGGCCCGCCCCATGGCAACGCGCTGGCGCTGGCCGCCGGACAGTTCGGCCGGGCGCCGCTCCAGCAACTCCTCCAGACCCAGGATCCTGGCCGCCTCGCGCACGCGCTGTTCCTGTTCCGCCTTGGGAAGCTTGGCCGCGCGCAGCCCGAAGGCGATGTTGCGCGCCACGGTCATGTGGGGATAGAGCGCGTAGTTCTGGAACACCATGGCGATGTTGCGGTGCTTGGGCTCGACATTGTTGACCACCCGGTCGCCGATCCGGATTTCGCCGGACGTGATGTCCTCCAGCCCCGCGATCATGCGCAGCATGGTCGACTTGCCGCAGCCCGAGGGGCCGACCAGCACGACGAACTCGTTGTGCTGCACCTCGAGATCCAGCCCGTGCACCACCTGCACGCTGCCATACCGCTTTACAACATTGCGGATCGAAACCTGTGCCACGTGATTTAACCCCCCGCCGCCGCGCGCCGGTCCGCCGGCTGTTTGGCGATCAAATCGTCCGCCAGGCGCCGCCGCAGACTGTTTGCCGCCTGCCGCCTCTCCCGGTCCGCCGTAAGGGCCGCCGCTTGTTGATCCAGCGATTGGCGATAGCCCGCCAGGCTGGTGGCCAGCGCCTTCGGCCCCGGACCGCCCGGCCGTTCGCGAACGCCAACGAAGTGCTCCGGCGATATGAACCTGGCAAAGTCTCTTGCCGTCAGTTGGGTCTGCCTGCCGGTCGCGTCCTGGAAGAAGCCCTTGAAGGCCTCGAAGCCAAGACCGGACAGACCGCCTCCTTGGGCGATCACGGCCTGGCTGACGGCGGCCGCCACCTCGTGCGCCTCGCGGAACGACAGGCCCTCGTGTCGAACGAGACTGTCGGCCAGCTCGGTGATCGTGATGCAACTGGCGTCGATCAGCCGGTTCACGGCGGCGTCATCCGCCTCCACCGCATCGACAAATCCGCCGAACAGGCGCAACATGCGGTCGCCGGAGGCAAACGCGTCGTAGCCGGCGTTCTGCACCTCGCCCTCGCTGTCGTTCATGTCCATGAACGGTGTGTTGCGCATGGTATCGACAATCATGTCGCAGCGCCCGACGGTCAGCGAGGCCAGCAGGCGCATATGCTCCACCGGCACCGGATTGCGCTTTTGCGGCATGATGGAACTGATCTGGACGTACGCGTTCGGCACATAAAGCTGCGCGGTCTCGAACGCCGTCCAATGGGCCAGCTCTTGCGTCACGCGGCCCAGATTGACGAACAGCACCTTGATCGCGCTGTAGACGGCCAGCACATAGTCGACCGCGGCGATGCAGCCATAGGCGTTTTCCTTCACCCGCGCAAAGCCCAGCAGTTCGGCCATGCGCGGCCGGTCGATGGGGAACCCGGTGGTCGTGATTGCCGCCGCACCCATCGGGCAGTCGTCCAGGCCGTCGCGTGCCTGCGCCAACCTGTCGCCGTCGCGCAACAGCATCTCGATCACGGCGCCGAGAAAATGGCCCAGCGTCGTCGGCTGGGCCGGTTGGCCGTGGGTGAAGGCGACAATGATGGTGCCCGCTTCCGCCTCCGCCTTGTCCAGCAGGCGGTCAATGGTATCGATCAAACGGCCGCGCAGGCCGTCCAGATGCTCCGCCAGGCGTAGCTTGAACAGCGTGTGGTCCATGTCGTTGCGGCTGCGCCCGGTATGCAGCCGGCCGCCCAGTTCCGGGCCCAGGCGGCGCTTCAGTTCCGTCTCGATGTGGAAAAACAGATCCTCAACCTCGCCGGTATAGGTCAACGCCTCCAGATCGGTCTCCGACGCGATTGCATCCAGCGTCTGCAGGATTGCGGCGGCCGACGCCTCGTCCAGAATGCCGGTCTCGGCCAGCATGATGGCGTGGGCCTGATTGATCGCGGCCAGGCCTTCGGCGAACTGCCGTTTGGTAATGTCGAACAGGGGGGCCAGCACCGTGTCCTTGTAGACCGGGTCCGGGAACACGCTGTCGTCGGTGCGCGTCATCCGATCAGCCCTTCAAGCCGGTCAGCACGACACCACGGATGATGTAGCGCTGGAAGATCAGGAACACGATCAGGGTCGGGATGGTCGCCAGGCTGGCGCCGGTCATGATCAGTTCCCAGGCCACATCCGCCTCGTCGGCGAAGGACGAGAGGCCGACGGGAACGGTGTAGAGGTCCGCGGTCGATGTGGCGATCAAGGGCCAGATAAAGGCCGTCCAGTTGCCCAGAAAGACGAAGATCGCCAGCGCCGACAGGGCCGGTGTGACCAGCGGCATGGCCACCTGCCACCAGATCTGGAACTCGTTCAGGCCGTCGATGCGGGCGGCATGGATGAAGTCGTCCGGCACGCTTTCGAAGAACTGGCGCATCAGGAACGTGCCGAAGCCGGTCATCATGCCCGGAAACATGATGCCCCAGTACGTATCGAGCCAACCGAACGTACGTGCCATGTTGTACCAGGGGATGATCAGCATCTCGGTCGGGATCATCAAGGTGGACAGGATGGCGACGAAGACGATCGCCCGTCCCTTGAAGCGGAATTTGCACAGGGTGTAGCCGACCAGGCTGTCGAAAAACACGACCGACGCCGTGGTCGCGATCGCAACGATCAGAGAGTTGATGAACCAGCGATAAAACCGACCGTCGGCCAGGACGTAGGTGTAGTTCTCCAGCGTCGGCTCATTGGGGATCAGGTTCAGGTCGTAGATCTCGTGCGGGAACTTCAGCGAGGTCGACAGCATGAAGACCAGCGGCATCACCATCGCGATGCCGCCCATCATCAAGATCGTCCAGGCGACGATGCGGCCTGGCCGTATCGGCTTGTCGCCCCGGAACAGCCCGACCCGCGTCGAGCCGGCTGCCCCGGTGCCGATGGCGTCGGCGGTCATCGTCCCCTCAACAGCCGAAGCTGGATCAGCGTGATGATCAGCAAGATCAGGAACAAGATCACGGTCTGCGCGGTCGCGTAGCCCATGTTGAACGCGTCAAACCCGGTCTCGTAGATGTAAAGCACAATGGGCTTGGTCGAATTCAGCGGCCCGCCGTCGCCCTGCGGCGTCATGTTGAAGACCTGGTCGAAGATTCTGAGAAAGCCGATCGAGCTGATCACGACCAGAAAGACGACCGTCGGGCGCAGCAGGGGGATCGTAATCTCGGTCAGGATCTGCCATTTGCCGGCGCCGTCGATGCGTGCGGCCTCGTAATAGCTGCTGGGGATGGCGCGCAGCCCGGCCAGGAAAATGACGATCTGAAAGCCCAGACCCGCCCAGATCGCCGGCGCCAGAATGGCCGGCAGGGCCTGGGTGGTCGAGCGCAGGAACGGCTGCTGCGCAAAGCCCAGGGTCGCCAGGATGTTGTTGAACGTGCCGATCGGTACCGGTTGGTAGAACCAGCGCCAAACCCACGCCATGGCCACGGCAGTGGTCAGGAAAGGCAGGAAGTACAGCGCCCGCATGAAACCATGCATGAAGCGCACCTGGTCCAGGTAATAGGCGACCACGAAGGCGATCAGCAGGCTGATCGGGGTGCCCAGCAGGAGATACATGAACGTGTTGCCCAGCACCTGCCAGAAGACCGGGTCGTTCCACAGCCGGACATAGTTCTCGAACCAGATGAAGTTCGGGTCCGACAGGACGTCCCAGTCGGTCAGCGAAATCGCGAACGACTCAAACGTCGGGTAGAAGCGGATGACGCAATAGAAGACGACCGGCACGGCCAGGAAGCCCCAGGCCCAGATCGCCAGCTTTTGGCCAACGGTCAGACGGTCACGCCACGCGAACACTCAGCACGTCTCCAAAAGGCGTCATCTCGTTCCAAAGAATTGCGGCCCCGGATGTTACTCCGGGGCCGTCGTTCAACAACGCCTAACCGCCGTAGAACTCGTCGAGCAGCGCCTGCTCCTGCTCGGCGGCGACCGCCAAGCTCTCCTCGACGCTCATGCCCTGCAACAACACCCGGTCGACCATGTCGACCATCAGTTGCCGCTGGGCGGACTCGTTCACGAACTGTGTCGCGTTCGCGTACTCCAGACCACGGACGAACGGCCCGTATTCCGGGTGTGCCGTGTTCTCGTCGGTCAAAGCGGCGGCCTCGCGCGCCGGCAACTCGCCGACGGTCTCCAGCCACAGCTGCATGGCATCCGGGGTGGTGATGAATTGCAGGAAGCGCGCGGCGGCGTCGAACTCCTCGCCCTGCGGCGTGGTCGTGATGCCGTTCACCCAGTAGGACGAGAAGTTATAGCGATCGCCGTCGGCATTGGCCGGCAGTTCTCCCACGCCCCAGTCCAGGCCGCGCGTATCGCGCAGGGCGCCCAGGCGGAACGACCCGTCGATATGCATGCCGCCGCGTCCGGCACGGAAGGCCGCCTGCGGTTCGTCCATGAAGCCGATGTCGCTGACGCCATGTTCCTGGATCATGTCGATGTAGTACTGCAGCGCGGCCGCCCCGGCCTCGTCATTGTACGTCACCGTACGTCCATCGTCGGAGTAGGGTTGGCCACCGAACTGACGCACCAGTACCTCGCGCCACCAATGGTGGTCCTGGCCGGTCATCGCCATGGTCAGGCCGACCGCCGTCAAATTGCCGCCGCCATCGCGCTCCGTCAGCGCGACCGCAAAGTCGACCATCTCGTCGAGCGTCGCCGGAGGTGTCTCGGGATCCAGGCCCGCCTCCTCGAACATGCGCTTGTTCCAGAACAGGGCGAGCGAGCGCACGGCTGTCGGCACCGCGTAGAGCTGGCCATCATAGACCATGGCCTGGACGATATCGAAATACTCGTCCTCAAGCTCCTGCAGCGGGAAGTACTCCGCCGGCAAGGGCTGCAGCAGGCCGGCATCGATGTAGTCCGGCACCCAGCCATAGAACATCTGGATGACGTCCGGCCCTTCGCCCGCCGGCACCGCCGCCGCGATGCGGGTGCGGTAGTCCGCGTAGGGGAAGTGCGTGTGGTTGACCACGATCCCCGGGTTTTCGGCCTCAAACTGTTCGATCAGCGCGTCGATGGCGTCGACGCGGCCTTGGAAGAAGTACTGCCAATACTCAATCTCGATCGGGTCTTGTGCCATTGCCGGCACGGCCATCCCCATCATGACGGCACTGCCCAACAGCGCCGCGACATACCGTTTCATCGCCTACCTCCTTAAAGCCCGTGTCCCTGTTGCCGCCGACATTCCAGAGCCCCTGTGGTTGCTTGTCAAACGGGAATGCCGACAGACCGGTCCGTCATCGATCAGGACTCTCTTCGCCTTCCCATGTTCATCGCTTGGTTCGTTCCTTGTCAATAAATGAATTGGCTTGAATTAATAATTCGGACAGCTTAGGCCTTTGGCAGCAATCCGAAACAGCACGCTGGCGATGGAACCTGGCTCGGCATGATCGTGAAGGGCACCAATCGGGACCAGACGCGCCCCTATAACCGGCGGGTGGTGCTGGAGACCGTACGCCTACGCGGCCCGCTCAGCCGGGCCGACATTAGCCGCCTGACCGATCTGACACCGCCGGCCGTCAACGACATTACGCGCGAGCTGGAGAAGGCCGGCCTGTTGCGCGCCGAAGGCCGCCGCCGCACCGCGCGGGGCCAGCCGCCGGTCGACTACATCATCAACCCGGAAGGCGGTTATTCGATCGGCCTGCAGCTTGATCGCGACCGGCTGGTCGGCGTTGTGCTGGATCTCGCGGGCGAACGGCGGGCGCGGACCGAATGCCGGATCGACGACCCCAGGCCGGAGGCGGCGCTGCCGCCGATGATCGAACTCAGCCGGCAACTGATCGGCTCGGCCGGGATCGAAATGGCCGATGTGATCGGCGCGGGCCTTGTCCTGCCCGGGCCATTCGACGCCGACGAGCCTGACGATCCTTTGCGCCTGCCCGGCTGGCGCAGTACCGATCCCGCGAACGCCCTGATGGCGGCGATCGACCTTCCGGTAATCGTGGTGAACGACGCCAATGCGGCGGCTGTCGGCGAAAGGCTGCACGGTGCCGCGCGCGACTTGGGGACTTTTTGCTACGTCTTTCTGGGACACGGTTTGGGTGCCGGGCTTTTCCTCAACGGCACGCCGTTCGAGGGCAGCCGGGGCAATGCTGGCGAACTCGGCCACATGGTGGTCGACCTTACCGCCGAAGGGCCGGCCCGACGGTTGGAGCACCATGTGTCGCTGCATGCGCTGGGCCGGTGGTTCGCGGACCGCGGTCGACCGCCGCCCCGGCCCGAAGACCTGGCCACCCTCGTCGCGGCAGATGACGCGGACCTCCGCGACTGGCTCGACAGGGCGACCGATATGCTGAGCCCGGCGTTAACGACGCTGGCGGCGCTGCTCGATCCCCAGGCCATACTCATCGGGGGCCTTGTTCCCACGCCGTTCATCGACGCGCTGCTGGCGAGACTGAACGGGGTCGGCGGCAGTCATCTGGAGCTGATTGCCGCGACCGCCGGGCCCGATGTCGGCGCGCTTGGCGCTGCCGCATTGCCGGTGTTCCACCATTTCGTGCCTGGATCGGCGCAATTGACCAAGGACGCGTCGCCATCCAACGGTGCCGGCCGGCATCCGCTGACGGCGATGTGACATGGACCACCCTAACGGACAGAGATGACCGATGACGCCTGACCAGGCCCGCCTTTTGGAACAGGCCGCCACCAGCGGCGCGATCAACCTTTGGCGCGCGCTGCTGCCGTTGAAGTCGGTCACGACCGTTTTGCAGACCGGGGCACATCCGGACGACGAAACCAGCGCGCTGTTGGCTCGTCTTAGTCTCGGCGACGGCATGCGCGTGGCTTTCGCATGCGCCGTGCGTGGTGAAGGCGGCCAGAACGCCATCGGGACGGAGGCAGGACCGGTCTTGGGTGTGTTGCGCACGGCGGAAATGGCCCGCGCCGCGGACATGCTGGGCATCGAGCTTTATTGGCTGAACGAAGCCTATGACGGCGCGATCGTCGATTTCGGCTTCTCCAAATCCGGCGAGGAGACGTTTGAGCGTTGGGGGCATGACCGGCTGTTGGAGCGCCTGGTTCGGGTGATCCGAACGGTCAAGCCGGACATCGTGCTGCCGACCTTTCTGGACATTCCGGGCCAGCATGGCCATCACCGTGCCGTGACCATCGCAACGGAGGAGGCGTTTTTCGCCGCCGCCGATCCGGATATGTTTCCTGAGCATCTGGCGGACGGGCTGACCGTTTGGCAGGCTCAGAAATACTATCTGCCGGCCTGGTCGGGCGCGGGCGGGTCGTATGACGACGAGGAACCGCCGCCGCCGACGACGGTCGAGGTCGAAGCCGGCGGTTACGACGCCATGTTTGGCGCGACCTACACCCAGATCGGGCAATGGTCGCGCGCCTATCACCAGACCCAGGGCATGGGCCGCTGGGTGGACGAGAAGCCGCACGCGATCCCGCTGCACCGTAAGCAAAGCCTGATCAACGACCCGGACGGCGAACGTGGCGTCTTAGGGGGGCTGCCGGGCCGACTACGTGACCTGGCAGACGGCCTGCCCGGTCCGGCTGCTGCAGCCGTCGAACGCGCTGACGAAGCGATCGACGAGGCCTTCGCCGCCTATCCAGACGGTACCCGGATCGCGCCGAGACTGGCCGACGCACTCTCTAACGTTCGATCGTCACTCGACGACATCGCAGGCAGCCAGGACCATACGGCCCATGCTGGCCGGCTGGAGCAAAAGGCCCATCAGCTCACCAACGCGCTTGTTCAGGCGTCCGGCCTTGTGGCGCGCGCGGAGGGGCCGGACCAGCCATTGGCGCCGGGCGAACCGGGACAAATGTCGGTGCATCTGTTCAACGGCGGTGGGCGGTCCGTTCGCCTGGACCAGGCCCGCGCGATCGTCCCTGATGGCTGGTCGGCCGGCGATCCGGCGGGGCCCGCCACCATCGACAGCCAAGGACACGAAATCGCGCTCGACTTCGCGGTGCCAACCGACGTCGATCCGATCCATCCCTATCGTTTCGGCCATGCGGCGTCGGCGCCGACCGATCCCGTCCGCGCGCGACTAGACCTGATCGTCGACGGGACGGCGCTGCAGGTCGATATCGCCGCTCGCCAGCCGGTTTGGGTAACGCCGGCCGTCTCAGTCAGTCTGCCCAGGGCCAAGACCGTTCGACCGTTAAACGCGATGCAAGAACCGGTCGCACTGCTCGTCGAGGCCCGATCGACGGTCGACCGTCCGGTCGACGCCTTACTGCGCCCGACCGTTCCAGAAGGCTGGTCAATCGATCCGCCGTCTGCGACCGTGCATCTGGCCGGCCGGGGCAGCAACGAGACAGTCGCGTTTTCTCTAACACAGCTTCAGCCCGTCGCTGCTGCCATCACCGTGCCGATTTCCATGACCATAGACGGCACGTCGACACCGGCCCGCACCGTACGCAAGATCGACCATCCGCACATCCGATCGCAGGTCATGGTGACGGACGCGGGTTTTGATCTGGCCGTGGTCGATGTCGCCATTGATCGTGACTTGGAGATCGGCGTCGTCGAAGGCGGCAGCGACAGCGTGGCCGACTGGATCGAACTGCTCGGCCCGCGCGTGACCCGGCTTAGCGCCGACGATTTGACGACCGGCGATCTCGACCGCTTCGACACCATCATCGTCGGCATCATGGCCTACGGGACGCGGCCCGATTTGCACGAAGCGGGCGAACGTCTCAAGCAATGGGTCAAGGACGGCGGCAATCTGGTGACCCAGTACAACCGCCCCTGGGACCGCTGGGATCCGGACAAGACCCCGCCGCGACGACTGGAAGTCGGCCAGCCCAGCCTGCGTTGGCGGGTCACCGATCAGAACGCCGCCGTCACCATGCTCGAGCCGGGCGACCCGCTGCTCACCACGCCCAACCAGATCGGCCCGGCCGATTGGGAAGGGTGGCACAAGGAACGCGGCCTCTATTTCGCCAAATCGTGGGACGCGGCCTACGGGCCGCTCTTGTCGATGGCCGATCCCGGCGAGGAACCGCATCTCGGGTCATTGCTGACCGCGCGGATCGGGCGCGGGCGGCATACCCATGTCTGCCTGATCCTGCACCATCAGATGAACCATCTGGTCCCGGGCGCGTTCCGGCTGATGGCCAACCTGTTGACGCCGCCCGACAAGGCTTGATGGCGGACGTCGACAGGACCGAAGAGCGGCATTCGACGGCGCCTGCCAATGTACCGGCCCTAGGCTGGCTGTTTGCCGACCAGGTGATCATGATCGCCAGCCTGTCCGCCGTGAAATGGCTGGACGGCGCCTATCCCAGCATTCAGCTCGTCTTCCTGCGCAGCCTGATCGGCCTGATCGTCATGGCACCCTGGCTGATCCGGACCGGCCCCGCCGCCCTGCGCACCAGCCGCCCAGCCTTGCATCTGCTGCGGGTCGTCCTGTCGACGGCGGCGCTGACCGGCGGATTCTACGCGGTGGCCCACCTGCCCCTGGCCGACGTGATGGCCATCAACCATGCGCGGCCGCTGCTGTTGACGGTCTTGGCCGGCCTCATCCTGGCGGAGCGCATCGACGGCCGCCGCTGGTCGTTCACATTGATCGGGCTGGTTGGTCTGATGGTCATGGTCGTGCCGGAACTCGGTTCCGGCGGCGACGGGCCGTTGCTGGCCTACATGGTGGCGGTTTTGGCGGCCTGTGCCGGCGTCGGCGCCGTGATCGTGCAGAAGATCCTGACCCGGCGGGACAGCGAACCGGTCTTGATGACCTACTATATGATCGCCATCACGTTGGTCAGCGGAGTGCCGGCGCTGTTGGCATGGCGGCCGGTCGCGCTGGCCGACTGGCCGATCATCTTGCTGATCGGGCTGACGGCCCTGGCCGGCCAGTACTGCTTCCTGCGTGCCTATCGCTTGGGCGAGGCCTCGTTTCTGGCGCCCTTCGGCTATTTCCGCATGGTCTTGGCGGTCGCGGCCGGCTGGTTCCTGTTTGCCGAATGGCCCGACGCCTGGACCCTGGCCGGGGCCGCCATCATCATCGTCGCGGCGGCCTTGCTGGGCGCGCGCTGGCGCCGCACCGCGTCAGGCTGACAGCCTCTCCTCCGGCGCGCCGAGGGCGACCAGCGCCGGCCAGCTTGGCGTCTCGACCGCGCCGCCGGGCCGCTGAACCGTCCATGCGCCCAGCGCGGCCGCCAGCCGTAGCGCCTTTTCCAGCGGCCAGCCGCGGCTGAGCGCGAACAAAATACCCGCGTTGAAGGCGTCACCTGCCCCTGTCGTGTCGACCGTTTGCACCGCCGGCGGTGCTTGCTCGATGATGCTCTCGCCTTCGCAGGCGACCGCGCCGCGAGCGCCATTCTTGACCACGACCGTTGGTCCCGTTTCGGCAAGTCTGCGCGCCGCGTCGATAACGGCCGCCGGCGTTTCGTCTCCGCCGCACAGGGCTGCCGCCTCCGACGCGTTCGGCAAGAACAGGTCGACCTGGGGCAGCAACTGCCAGATCGTGTTGCTGTGCAAGAGGTCGGCGTGCCAACCGCAATCGAAGGCGATCATCAGGCCGGCATCCTTGGCCCGTGCGACAAGGTCCGGAAAGTCCTCAAGACTGTTGCCGTCGGCGATGTGCAGCCAGCGGGCGCCACTGTCTTTCAGTGCGGACGGCCAAGAGCCGCCGATCGGGGCGGGGGTCGCGCGCGTCACGAAGGCACGATCGCCGTCGCGGACGATGGCGGCGGTAACCCTTGGCAAGGGGCCGGCGACCTTGGTGATCCATCGCTGATCGACAAACGAGCGGTCGAGTGCTTTCGCGACCTGGGCCGAAAACGGATCTGTCCCCAGATGGCTCAGCAGCGAAACGCCGCCACCCAGGCCCGCCAGATGGGCGGCGGTGATGAACGCGCCGCCGCCGGCCGCGACCGCGAAATCCTCCGCGAAGCTCTCGCGGCCCAGTGCCGGAAAACTGTCAAGGTCGAGAAACAACAGATCGCAATAGACCCGGCCCGCCACCAGAATGTCGATCGCCTTACCCGTCACGCCTGTTGCCTCTCGCCCATCACCGAGTCTTTTGCCAACCATGCCCGATGCCGGCCGGGCGGTCGAGACGCTTCCTTATCCGGCCGCTTTGGAACACAGATCGACGGCGACCTCGAATGGTGAATGGCAGGGAAACCAAAGAACCAATCCGATGATCGAAAAGGTTATCGGCGGCATTGGGGGCCTGGTTGGAAGATCGCGGCAAAGTGGCCGGTTGGCCGGCTGCCGCGCGCCGCCTTGAGTGTTTGACGGTCGGCTGACGCTGGTGTCTAACAGTCGCCCAACGCCTTGTTCGACGATGACCCAGGGAACGCAAGTGGCCGGCAACGACGATTCGGAGCTGTCGCGCCTGTCCGCTGAACTCGTCGTCCTCACGACCCGCGACCATTCGCAATTGGAGGCCCAGATCCGGGCCGCATCGGATAAGATGCGTCGCATTTCCGCGCCCCGGCGACGCTGGTTGTCGAAACTGCTGGGCATTGGCGCGGGCGTCCTGGATGAGGATGACTTGGCCGCTCTGGACAGAGAACTGGATGAAATCGCGATACGCATCCAGCGACTAGGCGACGCTGCTCGTGGGCGGGCCGTTGTACTCCGCCGCCTCTCGGAAAAAGCTGCGCGCTTGGAAACAAATACCCATATTTCAGACATGAGTGCGGATTTCATCAAGGCGGCGGCGGCAAAGGCGGCGGTCGCCGAGGACGTGGCGGCCGACGCCGCTGGTCGCTTTCTTAACCAAGCCTTGCCGCTCTGGCGTATGGCCCGCGCTCACGGCAACCGACAAATGCGCCATGCCGCCGGGGCGATGGGTGCTGCGCTGGAGACGCTTGATGCGTCGATTCACGAAGGGCGTGCGGTGTCTGCTCAGTCTACCACAGAGCATTTGAACTGATGCTGGACTTCCTCGGGCAGGCCGGCATGGAGCCCTTCGCATTCGCCCTTATCGTGCTCTTGGCGATCTTCGTTCTGGAAGTTGTCGGTGCGCTTCTGGGGGCGCCCTGGTCTGCGCTCTTCGGAGACACCGACGTCGATGTTGACGTCGACGTCGATGCTGATCTGGACGCGGATGTCGACGCGGGCGCGGGCGGTGGATTGAGTGCTGTTTCGGGCATTTTCTCCTGGGTAGGGATCGGGCGCGTTCCACTAACCATTTTTTTGGCAGCGTTTTTTGCGACTTTCGGCGCCTCTGGCACGATCATCCAGCAAATCGCCGATGCGCTGGGTGGTCTGCTGCCCGCGTGGCTGGCAAGCCTGATTGCGCTTCCGCCTGCACTGTTCTGCACTCGGTGGATATCAATCGGCTTTGCCAAGCTGTTTCCCAAGGACACGTCCACGGCTGTCTCGCAAGACTCACTTGTCGGCAACGTTGCCGAAGTCACTGTCGGGACCGCGACCTCGGACCTTCCGGCAGAGGCGCGAACGAACGATCGGTTTGGGCACGTGCACTATGTCCGCGTACGACCGGAGCGGACCGACGATAGGTTTCCAAAGGGCACGCGTGTGCTGCTGATGGCGAAGAAAGGCGCGGTGTTTGACGCGATCCTGATGCCCGAGAACGAGATTATCGCCAAGACACGCTCAACCCCAGAATGAAGGAAGAACAAGCGATGGATCTGCTCAACAACGCAATCGTCTTTTGGGGCGTATTGATCCTTCTACTCGCCCTGATTTTGGTTTTGGTTGCGTCGAGATTGTTCCGGCGTGCTTCAAAGGAACTCGCCTATGTGAAGACAGGTCTGGGAGGCTCCAAAGTCGTCCTCGATGACGGTCGCCTCATTCTTCCCGTCTTCCACGAGATCATTCCGGTCAATCTTAAGACATTGAAACTGGTGGTTAGGCGCGCCGAAAACGAAGCGTTGATCACCCACGACAAGCTCAGGGCGGATGTCACCGTTGAGTTCTATGTTCGCGTACAGCGAAACAAGGAATCGATTGAGGTCGCCGCTCAGACACTGGGTGAGAGAACCAATGATCCGACCGCGCTGAAAGAGCTTGTCGAGGGCAAGTTCGTCGATGCATTGCGTGCCGTGGCGGCACAGATGACCCTGGAGGATCTGCACCTTCAACGTTCGGACTTCGTGCAGCGGGTCCAGGGTGTGGTGGCCGAAGACTTGCAGAAGAATGGTCTGGAGCTGGAATCGGCCTCTTTGACCGGTCTCGACCAGACCGACCAGAGCTTCTTCAACCCGGAAAACGCCTTCGATGCCGAGGGCTTGACCAAGCTTAAGCAACAGATCGAGGAAAAGCGCGAGCGTCGGTTCGTCATCGAGCAGGAAACCGAGGTCGCGATCAAGACCAAGGAGCTGGAGGCAACGGAGGAGAAGCTGAGCCTGGGTCAGCGCACGGAAGAGGCCAAGCTGAACCAGGAGCGCGAGATCGCCATCATGCAGGCCCAGCAGATGCGCGAGATCGCCGAGAAGCAGGCGGTGGCTGAACAGCTCGCCGAATCCGCCAAGATCGAGGCCAACCGCAACATCGAGGCGGCGCGCATCGTCCAGAAACGCGACCTGGAGATCGAGGATCAGAAGTCCCAGATCGATATCGCCAAACAGTCGGAGGAACGGGTCGCCGCCGAGGCGTCGGCCGACCAGGCCAAGATCACGGCCAAGAAGGCGGTCGATACCACCCAGATCGAAAACGACAAGCAGGTCGAGCTGAGCCGACAGCTGTCCGACATCGCGATCGCCGAGCAGTCCAAGCAACTGTCGGTCGCCGAGGCCGAGGCGGCCCGCGTCGAGGCCGAGAAGGTCCGCGAAACCGAGCGTGTGGCGACGGCCAAGGCGGTCGAGGTTGCCGATCGGCACAAGCAGGTTGAACTGGTTCAGGCGCGTCAGGACGCCGAGACGAAGGCGGTCGCCATCACCGTGGCAGCGGAAGCTGAACGCCTGGCGGCCGACGAGCGGGCGGCGGCCCTGCGTGTCGAGGCCGAGGCGGACGCCGATGCCGAACGCATCCGCGCCGACGCCAAGTCGCGGACCTACGAGGTCGAGGCCGCCGGTCAGCAGGCGCTGAACGATGCGCGAAACGTGCTGTCCGAACTGGCGATCGGCTTTGAGGTGAAGATGAAGCTGGTGGAGAACCTGCCGGAAATCGTCGAGCAGATGGTCAAGCCGATGGAACAGATCGATTCCATCCGCATTGTCGACATGGCCGGCCTCGGTGGCGGCGCCGATGGCGCCAACGGCGAGGCCCATGCCGGCGCCGGCAACTTGGCCGACAATGCCATCAACGCCGCCTTGCGCTACCGCACCCACGCACCTGTGCTGGACCGGCTCTTGGCGGAGGTTGGTCTTAATGGCGACGGGGAGGGGCTCGGCGGTTTGCTAGAGGCCGCGACCAGCTTGTCGGCGGCCAAGGGCGGTGACGACACGAAGGCGCTGCCCACCGACAATAGCGGCGCGCCCAAACCGGCTTCGGAGAGTAAGAGTGGCGCCTAAGGCGCCGTCACACGGCCGGGCTCGTTGGAGTCCGGCCACCACACAATTGGAAGGAAAGTATCGGGCTCATGCGTAGCGGTAATGTGTCGTTGGTGCCTTGCACGAAGCTAGTCGCGGTTATCGCGGCCTTGATAGCCCTGTTCGCCGTGCCCGCGACGGCGCAATCCGCCGATCAGGACTTGGAGGCCGAGATCCTTGCAGCACTCGATGGCTGGTTCGGTGCGGTCGCAAGCGGCGATCCCGCCATGATCGCCGGCTATCTGGCGCCCGAATACCAGATCCAGCGGGCCAACGGTGACGGTTACGATCGTGAGTCCTACCTAACGAGCAACCTTCCCCTGATCGCTGACATCCCCGCCATCGAAGGGCTGGTCCTCACGGCAAACGGCGATCTGGTGGTGGCGCGCTATGTTCTCGACGTCGACGAAATCATCGATGGCGCGCAAGTGAACCCGTTTGCCCCTCGGCTGACGGTGCTTAGGCGCGACGGCGACGATTGGCTGATCGTCGCCCACGCCAATTTCAGCAACCCGAATTGAGGACCGCTTCTAATCCGCCTGCGTCAGGTCGACGCCGAACCATTCTTCGCTGAGCGAGGTCAGGGTGCCGTCCGCGTGCATGCCCTCGACGATCTCGGCGATTTCGGCGGCGAACTCCGGGTCGCCCTTGTCGATGGCGATCGCCAGTGGCTCGTAGAACACCGGTTCGCCGACGATGCGGAACGGCAGGCCCTGGTCGATGGCTTCTTGCGCGGTCGGCAGGTTGGTCAGGACGGCATCCAACCGCACGCCGTCGCCAAGGCGCAGATCGTCGAACGGCAGGCCCTGGCCGGCATAGGTGCGGATTTCGCCGGGGTCGACCTGGTACTCGAAGGGCGGTGCGCCGACGGCGTCGATCACCAGCGTGTGGCGCAGATAGTCTTCATAGGTGCAGGCGGCGCATGAGCCGATGACGAGGCCCGACAGGTCGGCCGCCTGTTCAACGGTCGTATTGTCCTCGTGCACGATGAAGACGGCCGGCGTGTAGTAGTAGATGGCCGGGAAGTCCAGGACCTCGGCGCGGGCCGGCGTCGGCGTCATCGACCCGACGGCGATGTCCCACCGGTCGGCCCAGTTGCCGGCCACCTGCGCCTCCCAGGACGGCGTTACGATCTCCGCCTCCAGCCCCATGCGGCCGGCGATGATCTCCAAGACGTCAACGTCGAACCCGTCGAACTCATTGTTCTCGTTCAAGAACGCCACCGGCGGAAAGCCGTCGGCCGACGCGCCGACCAAAACGCCGGACGCCATGATCCGGTCCAGCGTCTCGCCCGCCAACGCGGTGCCCGACATCAAGGCCGCGGCGCCCAAGGAAACTCCGATGATCGTCAACCGCATGTCACGCCCTCCCAATTCGCCTGTCTCTTAATGAGAATGCTGTCACCCTCGTGGTGCTGGCGGCATTTCACACCGCGGCTGACAGCCTGTCCAGACGCATGACGGATTTCTTGCGGCCTGCCAAAGGCCGGTGTTTGCTGGTGCCAGTCGCCACCGCTTATCGACCATGGTAGTCGCCCATGTCAGAGATCCTCGCCCACAAATGGCTGCGCCGCTTTTTCGCTGTCGTGGTCCTGACCGCCCTTGTCATTTGGGCCGTCAATCTCGGTTCCCTGCTGGGGTTTGAAGGTACCAGCGCGACGTTGATCAGGATCGCCGGCGGGTTTGTCATTGCCGTGCTGCTGGTCATCAACGCGCTGGCCATCGGTCGGCTGCCGTTTCGCTATCAGGTGCCGGTGGTCTGGGCCGAGCTTCTGGTCCTGTTTTTCGGCTTCTTCGCCAGCTTCGACCTGTCCTACGACTTTATCGGCGACCGGCTGCCGTTTTTGCTTGGCCTACGGCTGAACAACGGTTTTTTCCAGGGTGCGGCGATGACCCTGTTCATCAGCCTGGTCAGCATTGCCTGCGCCAGCACCATCGCGCTGATCGCGGCCTATGCCCGCCTGTCATCCAGTGGCCTGGCCTTCGGCATCGCGACGTTCTACGTCTCGTTCTTTCGGGGCACACCGCTGCTATTGCAGGTGATGCTGATCTATCTCGGCTTGCCGCAGATCGGCATCGTGCTCGACGCCATCCCCGCCGGCATCATCGCCTTGTCGCTGTGCTACGGCGCCTATCTGGCGGAGATCTTTCGCGCCGGCATCCTCAGCATCCCGCGTCAGCAGAGCGAAGGCGCGATGGCCCTCGGCCTGACGCCGTTCCAGACGCAACGGCTCGTCATCCTGCCGCAGGCGCTGCGCGTGATCGTGCCGCCGACCGGCAACATGTTCATCGCCATGCTGAAGGACTCCGCCCTGGTCTCCATCATGGGGGTTTGGGAGCTGACCTATCTGGCGCAGACCCACGGGCGAAGCGAGTTCAAATACATGGAAATGCTGATCGCGGCCGCCGTGATCTACTGGATCCTGTCCGGCATCTTCGAGATGGTGCAGTCGCGCATCGAGAAGCGTCTGGGCCGCAGCCACCAGGTTTCGACCGGCCGCGGGCCGACGCGCGGACAGGTCTGGATGGGCCGAACGGTCTGACCTAGGAGCCCGTCCGCAAAGCCTCAAGCCTGTCGCCCGGCACGGCGGCCAACAGCCGCCTGGTGTAGTCGTGCGCGGGGTTTCGCAACACGGAGTCGGTCGGGCCGGTCTCGACCACCTCGCCGAAATACATCACGGCGACCTGATCGCAGATGTGGTTCACCACCGACAGGTCGTGGCTGATGAACAGATAGGTCAGCCCCAGCCGCTGCCGCAAATCGGCCAGCAGCTTCAGGATCTGCGCCTGGATCGAGACGTCCAAGGCCGAAACGGGCTCGTCCAGGATTAGAATGTCGGCCTCGGTGGCCAGGGCGCGGGCGATGCCGATGCGCTGGCATTGGCCGCCGGAAAACTCGTGCGCATGGCGGTGAATGAACTCCGGACGCAGGCCAACCAGATCCATCAAGGCCTCGACACGGACGCGCCGTTCGGCCGCCGCCATGCCGGTCAGGCCTATCAACGGCGCCTCGATCAATTGGCGAACGGTCTTGCGCGGGTTGAGGGATCCCAGCGGGTCTTGAAACACCATCTGAATGCGCTGGCGCGCCTGACGGTTGACCGCGCGGTCGCCGGCCCAGACGCGCTGTCCGTCGATGTCGATCGTGCCGGCACTGGCCCTGGTCAGCCCGACGAGCATGCGTGCGAGAGTAGACTTGCCACAGCCGGATTCACCGACGATGCCAAGCGAAACGCCGCGCGGCACGGAGACGGAGACGTTCTTGACGGCTTCAAGCACCGGTGCCTTCTGCCACGGAAAGGCGCGGCGGCCGGGAAAGCGCTTGGTGACCGCCTTGGCCTCGATCAGCGGTGCCTCTGTCATGAGGCCTCCGCCAGCGCGGCGCCCGGCGCATGGATACAGCGGGCCGCGTGCCGGTCGGACACCTGACGCAAGGCGATGGTTCCTTCGCGGCACGCCGCCTCCGCTTCTTCGCAGCGATCGGCAAAGGGGCAGCCGGGCGGCAACCGATCGACCGCCGGCGGCAAGCCGGGAATGGCCTCGATCTTCCGATCGTCCGTCAGGCTGGGCACGCAATCGAGCAGGCGCCGCGTATAGGGGTGGCTGGGATTGCGGAACAGTTCGGCCGAGGGCGCCCGTTCCACGACCTCGCCGGCATACATGACCTGCACCCTGTCGCACAGGTCGGCGATCACCCCGAAATCGTGGCTGATGAACAGCAGAGCTGCGTCATGCTCCCGCCTCAACTCGTCCAGCAGCTCCAGCACCCGACGCTGGGTGGTCACATCCAACGCCGTGGTCGGCTCGTCAGCCACGATCAGATCCGGCCGGTTGGCGAGCGCCATGGCGATCATGACCCGTTGCCGCTGGCCACCGGAGAGTTCGTGGGGATAGGCGTGGGCCTTTTCCGCCGGCGTCGGCAGCTTGACCATGTCCAACAGCCGCACGGCCTCGCGCCGCGCATCGGCCCAGCCCATGCCCTGATGGACAACCAGGGTTTCGGCGACTTGGAACCCAACCTTCAACACCGGGTGCAGCGCGGTCAGCGGGTCTTGAAAGATGTAGGCGATGCGAGAGCCGCGCAGTTGCTGTAACTCCTTTACCGGCAGGCGCGCGAGATCCATTGGTCCGCGCTGGCGATCGTTGAACCAGATCGCCCCGTCGGTGATCACCCCGGGCGGTGACGCCACGAGGCCGAGAAGGCTGAGCGCCGTTACCGATTTGCCGGAGCCGGATTCGCCGACCACGCCCAGCGCCTCGCCGCGCCTGACCTCGAAGCTGACATCGTGCACCGCCTTCAGGGTCCGGCCGCCGACTTCGAAGAACGTCGAGAGGTTCCGGACCGACAGGACAAGCCTTTCGTCCATCTCCGGCGTTCCAGGCGCGGGCGGCAGGCGGCGCTTGGTCGCGGCGGCCGGTCGGGTCAGCGCCCCGGATTTCAGCCGCGGGTCCAGCACGTCGCGCACGCCGTCGCCGACCAGGTTGATGCCGATGGCCAGCAGCAGGATGACCAGGCCGGGCAAGAGGGCGACCATCGGTGCCCGATGGATCAGGTCGCGCCCGTCGCCCAGCATGCTGCCCAAATCGGCGGTCGGCGGCTGGGCGCCGAGGCCGAGAAAGGAGAGGCCGGCGGTTTCCAGGATCATCCAGGACAGGGTCGACGACATGGTGACGATCACGACCGGCAGCACGTTGGGCAGGATCTCGGTCAGGATGATGCGCGCGTCGGAAAACCCGCTCAGCCGTGCCGCGGCGACATAGTCCTGGTTCTTGATCGCCAGCGCCTGCCCCCGCACCGCCCGCGCAAAGAACGGGATGTTGACGACGGCGATGGCCATCAACGCGTTCAGCAGGCCGGGCCCCAACGCCGCCACGATCGCCAGCGCCAGCAACAGGTAGGGAAACGCCATCAGCGTATCGATCGTGCGCATCAGCACGGCATCGACCCAGCGGCCGTAGAATGCCGCGACGAGACCGATTGTCGAGCCGATAAGGGCCGCCGCCAGGGTAGCGGCCAGCCCGACGGCGATGCTGACCCGTGTGCCCCAGATAAGCCGCGACAGCAGATCGCGCCCCAAATGGTCGGTGCCTAGCCAGGCGCCCGGCGAGAACAGCGGCGTCAGCCGCTCCGACAGCGAGGTCGCATCGGGGTTGGCCAGCGGCAGGATCGGCGCGGCCAGGGCCAGTCCGCCCAGAACGGCCAGCAGGAAGAGGCCGATGACGGTCAGCGGATTGGCCACCAGACGCGACCAGGCGCTGCCAGATCGCGCTCGCCGTTCCGGCATGGCGGTTGCGGTCATCGGTCCCGCACCCTGGGGTCGAGCATCGATTGGATGACGTCGGTCGCCAGATTGATCAGCACGAAGGCGGTCGCGATCAGCATGACACCGCCCTGGACCAGGATGATGTCCCGCTGTGAGATGGCCCGCACCAACATCCGGCCGAGGCCCGGCCACTGGAATACTTCCTCGATGTAGACGGCACCGCCCAGCACGAACCCGGCCTGGATGCCGATGATCGGGACCAGGCTGCCGATCGCCGCGCGCACCGCATGGCGCGAGATCACCAGCCGTTCCGGCAGGCCCTTGGCGCGGGCCGTGCGGACATAGTCCTGGCGCAGAACCTCCAGCATGTTGGCGCGGGTCAGGCGGGCGACGACGCCGGTCGCTACGACCGCCAGCGTGATGGCCGGCAGGGTCAGGTGCCAGATCAGATCGCCGACACCGCCGCCGCCGAACAGCGAATACATATCGCCGGTCGGGAACCAGCCCAGCTCGATCGAGAATAGAACGATGGCCATCATGCCGAGCCAGAAGGACGGCGTTGAAATACCGATCAGCACCAGGACGCTGATGATCCGATCGGTCCAGCCATATTGCCGCACCGCAGACAGTGTGCCGGCGAGCAGGCCAAACACGGCGCACAGCACGAGGGCGGTGGCGGCAAGGATGAATGTCGGAAAGATGCGCTCGCCCAACTCGTCCGCCACCGGCCGGTCAAGCGCGAAGGAGACGCCAAAATCGCCCTGCAGGACGCCGCCGAGCCAGGAGAGATACTGAACCGGCAAGGGCCGGTCGAGGCCCAACGCCGCGTTCACGCGGGCGACATTCTCCGGTGTGGCGAAGGCGCCCAGGATCGCTGTCGCCGGGTCGCCCGGGATCAGCGAGATCACCAGAAAGACGATGATCGAAATGCCCAGCAGGACCGGGATCGCCTGCAACAGCCGGCGGACGATGTAGCCGAACATGGCCGAAACTGTCAGGCGGTCGGCCGGGACATGAGCGCTGTCCCGGCCTTGACCATCAGTTTTTCGAAACCCCGTAAAGATCCAGCAGGAAGGACGGCTGCAGCGCGAAGCCGCTCACCGCGTCGGTGCTGACGGCGTTTTGCTGCCAGTTGGCGACGAACACCCAGGGCGCGTCCTCGTAGACGATGGCCTGGACCTGGCGATAAAGCTCCGCCCGCTCGCTCTGGTCGGTCGAGACCCGTGCCTGCTCCAACAGCGCGTCGACCTCGGGGTTGGAGTAGTAGCCGGAGTTGAAGCCGCCCTCCTCGGGAAAGGCCCCGGTGCGCAAGGCCAGGAAGGGCAGGGTGTCCGGGTCGTTGGTCATCCAGGCCATTTCGGCCATGTCGCCGCGCCCCTCCAGGCCCGGATTGACGATGCCGAGAAAGGTGTTCCACTCATAGGTCTCGATGTTGGCGTCGATGCCCACATCCGCCAAATCGGCCTGGATTGCCGTGCCCATGGCGACCGGGTCCAGCATGCCGGAGCCGCCCTCGGTGACGAGGAACGTGACCTCCGCACCGTCACCATAGCCGGCCTCGGCGATCAGCTCGCGCGCCCGGTCCGGATCGTACGGGTAGGGCTGAAGGTCCTCATTGTAGGCCCAGGCGAAGGCCGGCGGGATGGGGCTTGCGGCCACCGTCGCCGTGCCCTGCAGCACTTCGGTGACGATCGCTTCCTTGTTGATGGCGTAGTTCGCCGCCTGGCGCATGCGCTGGTCGGTGAACGGGCCCTCGCGCAGGTTCAGGATCAGGAACCACAGATGCGGCCCCGCCTGCTCATACATGGTGAAGTCCGGGTCCTCGTCGAACTGGGTGACCATGTCCGGCGGCACCTCGACCATCAGGTCGATGCCGCCGGCCAGCATCTCGTTCACCCGCGCATTCGCGTCCGTGATCGGCCGGAAGACCACGCCGCGTAGCTCCGGCGCGCCGCCCCAATAATCTTCATTGCGCTCCAGCGCGACCTGCCGATTGGCTTCCCAAACCGCGAACTGGAATGGTCCCGTGCCCACCGGGTTGCGGCCATAATCGGCGCCATGTTCCATCACCGCCGTCGGCGAAACGATCAGACCGGTCGGATAGGCCAGATTGGACAACAGCGGCGCATACGGCTCCGCCAGGTGAAAGGCGACCGTGCGGTCGTCGATCACCTCGGTTTCTTCGATGGCGCTAAAGAAGAAGGAGAGCGGGAAGGGCCCCGTGTCATGATAGGGGTGGTTCTCGTCCAGCATGCGGTCGAAGTTGAACTTCACCGCCTCGGCATTGAACGGCGTGCCGTCATGAAAGGTGACGCCGTCGCGCAGCGTGAAGGTGTAGGTCGTGCCGTCCTCGCTGATCTCCCAACTGTCGGCCAGGGCGGGCTCGACCTCCAGCGTGCCGTCGGAGAACCGCACCAGACCTTCGTAAAGGTTGACCAGAATTCGGAAGTCGTTGACGGCCGTCACCCGATGCGGGTCTAGAGACAAGGGCTCGGCGATCTGGCCCACCGACAGCACGTCTTGCGGCACTTGGGCCGTCGCCATGCCGGTGACTGCCAGTGACGTGCCCAACACCAGGGCCGTCGCCAGCGCCTTCAAACCGTTCGATTTCGCGCCCCAATTCATTGCCAAGCCTCCTGTCTTGTTGGCTGCGACACGGAATTTCCAAACCGTTGTCACAGCCGGTTGAATTGGTCCGAATTCTGGCCGCAAGCGCAACATTGAGTCAATCTATTTATCATGATAAATATGAAAAATAAGAAGAGAGGAATCCGTCCATGGCGCATCAAGAGCCGGAAACGCCGGCCCAGTCCGCCCGTCCACGCTTTCAGAAGCGGTCCGACGTCGTCGCGGAACGGCTGAAGCGCTGGATCGTCGATACCGAGCTGCAACCCGGCGATCGGCTGCCCCAGGAAAAGCAACTGATCGACGAGTTCGGGGTGTCGAAAGGCACGGTCCGTGAGGCCCTGAAGGCGCTTGAGGTTCAAGGTCTGATAACGGTTTCGACCGGGCCGAAGGGTGGCGCGCGCATCGCCAAGGTGCCGTTGGAAACCGCCGCGCGCCTGCTCGACAACTACTTCTTCTTCGAGGATCTGTCGGTCGACGATCTTTATCGCCTGCGCCTGATGGTCGAACCGGAACTCGCCTACATTGTCGCCCCGCTGATTACTGATGATGACCTGGAGGCGTTGGAACGGGTGGTGGCCTTTTGCGACTGCGCCCCGGTCGATCCGGCCGTCGAGCGCGATCAAAGGATGGCCGACCTCGACTTTCACGACATTCTGGCCGAGCGCTGCCCCAACCCGTTGATCCGGTTTTCCTGCCGCTTTATCAACTCGCTGATCAAGAAGGGATTCGTCTATCAGCAGCTCTTCGACTCGGTGGATGGACGCGGAAAGATCGACAACATGGAAACCATGGTCGCCGACGGCAACCGGGCCCATCGGGCCTTGATAGCCGCGTTCCGAAACCGCGATGCCGATCAGGCACGGGCGCTGATGCTCGATCATATGCGAGAGGCGTACGCCCATTTGCGCCGCATGGAGGTCACCTTGAAAGGCGGGTTCCTTGACAACCCCTAGTCCCGGAAAACCGCGTGCCGACGCGCTGATCGACGGCGAGCGGCTGATCACACGGCTGCGCACCCTGGCGCGGATCGGCGCCCGAGCCGATGGCGGCGTGAACCGCCAGGCCCTGACGCCGGAAGATGCCGCCGCCCGCAAGCTGGTGGTCGGCTGGGCGCAGGAGGCTGGCCTTGCCGCCGAGACGGATCCGATCGGTAATCTCTATCTTCGCCATGCCCCCGCCGGGGCCGAGAACGCAGAGCCCATCGTCTCCGGCAGCCATCTGGACAGCCAACCGGCCGGCGGTTGGCTGGACGGCGCCTACGGCGTCATCGCCGCGCTGGAGGCGGTTCAGTCCTTGAAGGAGAACCGTGCCGCGCTCAGCCGGCCGGTCGAGGCCGTCGCCTGGACCAACGAGGAGGGCAGCCGGTTCATCCCCGGCGTCATGGGGTCGTCCTTCTATGTCGACCGCCTGTCGATCAGCGAGATCGAGGATAAGCTTGACCCCGACGGTGTTCGATTGGGCGATGCGCTCGCCGAACTCCTGGCCGCAACGCCCGATCTTCCGGTGCGTGAGCAGCCACGTCCGATCGCGGGCCTGGTCGAAGCCCATATCGAGCAAGGGCCGATCCTGGAGGCCGAGCGGTTGACAATCGGCGTCGTCGAGGGCGTTCAGGGCATGCGCTGGATGGAAATCACCGTCCGGGGACGCACGGACCATGCCGGCACCACACCCCTGCGACAGCGTCGCGATGCCATGCTGGCGGCGACCTCGATGGTCCAGGCGCTGGCCGACGCGCTTGACGATCCCGACGACATTATCCGCTTCACCGTCGGCCGCTTCATCGCGCGGCCGGGCGCCCCGAACACGGTGGCGGACGAGGTGACCTTCACCATCGATCTGCGGCATCCGGATGAGCATGTCTTGGAACGATCGACGGAGACGATCGGACGCGTCGTGGCAGAGAAAGCAGGTGATTGCGATTTCGATATCGCGCTTCAGGAGGCGCTGAAACCGGTCCGGTTCGACGAACGCATCGTCGAAACGGTTGCGTCCGCGACCTCGGATCTGGGCCTGCCCGCCCGGCGCATGGTTTCCGGCGCCGGCCACGACGCGGCCGTCCTGGCGCAGCGCTACCCGTGCGGCATGGCCTTCGTCCCCTGCCACAAGGGCATCAGCCACCACCCGTCGGAGAACGCCGACGAGGCGGATCTGATTGCCGGCGCCGCCGTGCTCGCGGAAACGCTGCGGCGACTGGCCTCAGACTGAATCCGGCACCGGACAGCGTGGCGGGTCGCCGTTGAAGAAGCGGGCGACCTCGTCGGCCGCCAGCTGTTGAAGGCGCCCGATCGACGTCTCCGAATACCAGGCTGCGTGGGGCGACAGCAGCAGGTTGGGCGCGGCTCTCAGCGGCGAGCTGTCAGGCAGCGGCTCGGCTTCGAAGACGTCCAATCCGGCAGCGCGGACGACTCCGCTGACTAGCGCATCGGCCAACGCCGTTTCGTCGATCAAATCGCCCCGGGCGCAGTTGACCAGAACGACCCCTGGCTTCATCGCCGACAGGCTGTCAGCGTTCACGATGTGCCGCGTTTCCGGTGTCGAGGGCGCGTGCAGCAAAATCGCGTCGGCCGACGACCAAAGATCCGCCAATGGCGCTGCGTCTGCGCCGAAGCCGGCTGCGCGTTCAGTATCGACCCTGGGGTCGGTGATGACGAAGCGGAAGCCGAAGGGCCGCAGACGGGTCAGAACCGCTTGGCCGATCCGGCCGAGCCCAAGAAATCCAACGGTCGTCTGGTCGAAGGGCGGCAGCGGCCTGGCCGCAAGCGCGGGCGCCCATTCGCCGCGGCGCACGGACTGATCGAGGATGGGCAGTCGTCGCAACAGCGCAAGCAGCAGCGACGAGGTGTGATCGGCGACCTCGTCGATGCAATAGTCCGGCACGTAGCAGACCCTGACCCCGCGCGCCTTCGCGGCTTCGATGTCGATATTGTCGAAGCCCACGCCGTAGCGCACGATGATCGCCGGATCGGCCAGGCGGTTGATCGCCGCCGCATCCATGGGCGCGAATTGAACGAAGACGGCCGACGCGCCCTCAACCAGGTCGCCGACCTCTTCGGCGTCCTTGCACTGACGGCCGGCGAACGCGGCCCCCGCCGCCTTGGCGGCCGCTTGCTCAGCCTCCACGGACGGAAAATTGTAGTCGGTAACGACGACCTTTCGGGTTTGATCGGGCGCCGTCACGATCCGCTCTCGGGCAGACCCGCGCGCCGGCGCAGGTCGGGGTCGCGAACGTCAAGTTCCTCGCCGGACAGATCGTCGGCCGCGCCGCTGGCCAGGTAGGCGACCATCTTCGCCGGTTCGTCCGGATGGGACAGCGCCGACCGATCGAGCTGGCTGACCGGGTTGATCCCGGACGCCCGGATCTGCGCCTGCATGTCGGTGTCGACCAGGCCCGGCGCCAGGCCGAACGACCGGATGCCGTCATCGGCGTGATCGCAATGGATCGTCCGCGTCAGCATCGCCAAACCGGCCTTGGACGCGCAATAGGCGCTCCAGCCCTCCAGCGGGCGGTGCGCCGCCCCGGTGCTGATGTTGATAATCCGGCCGCCGCCAGCCCCGATCAGGGCAGGCAGCACGGCGTGGATCATGCGGTAGGCGCCGATCAGGTTCACGTCGACCGTCGCCGCCCAGATCTTCGGATCCGTGTCCGCCAGTTTCGCGATTGGCTGGATGGAGGCGGCGTTGTTCACCAGGATGTCGATGTGGTGGTCGGCCTCGATGCGCCTAATGTCGTCATCGGGATTGGCAACGTCGAGTGTCGTCGCGACGGCTGAACCGCCATCGTCACCGATCGCTTCGGCGACTTGCCCGGCGGCTTCGGCCGACCGGGCCGTCACCACGACATGGGCGCCGTCGCGGGCGAGCAGCTTGGCAATGGCGGTGCCGAGCCCCTTGCCGGCGCCGGTCACCAGCGCTGTTTTTCCGGAAAGTGTGGCCATGCCTCAATCCATCCGCCACTGACGGGGCAGCAGGTAGGGAAACTGCGTCGTCGGATCGACCTCGACGCGCATGATCGGCGCCATCCATTCCGCCCAGCGCTTGTTCACCGGGCTTTCCGCCAGCGCCTTGCGCGTGCGGTCGAGATCGTCGGTCTCGAAATAGCCGAACAGGGTCAGCCCATGGCGAAAGATGTTGTAGTTGCGGATGCCGGCTTCGCTCAGCGCCTCCACCATTTCGGGCCAGATCTCGTCATGCCGCCTTTTGTATTCCTCTTCATATCCGGGCCGTACTTCCAAGACCCAGGCGTAGTGGCTCATGGCCCCATCTCCCCCTTCTGTGCGTTTTCGTCTGCCAGGTAGTCGTAAACGATGTCCCCCGGCACCAGCGTGAAATCGGCGCGCCAGTGAAAGCCCTCGATCGCCTCGATCACGGGCAGGCGGTAGATCGGCGCCTGCACATGGGGCCGCAGCTCGACCGTGCAGGGCCCGCGCCAGCATTCGTGGATGGTGACTTCCGACAGTTTGCGTGCGGTGATCTGGCGGATCGCCGGACGACCGTCGATATGGTCGATGGCTTTCAGGTTCAGATTGGTTCGGAAGTCAAAATGCTCTTGCAGGGCGGCCAGGTCGCCTTGCCGCTGTTTGTACGGCGCGGTCAGTGTCACCACGTCGATGCCATCGCGGGCGATGCGGCCAACGACTGTGTCCCCGGTCGTGGTCAGGCTTGGCTCGGCATACTTCTTCGGCTGACCGTGGACCTCGCGGCCTTGGACGATCCCGACCGGGTGGTTCAGGAACAGGTAGGGCGAATAGCCGCCCGAGATGCCGCCGTCCGGCATTTGGGCGCCGATCATGACATTCGATTCGCCGTACGGGCCCAGCCAGTCGACATCGCCCATGCGATAGATGTGGATCAGCACCGCGTCCGAGGTCGGCTCCAGAGGCGGCGGCAGCAGGCGCGCGATGGCCTCCCGGTCGGTCCGATAGACGGCGGTCAGTACCTCGATATTCCGGAAGGTGAACGGAAAGGGCGGCGTCATCGGCGCGTCCCAGGGCGTCGAGAAGCCGCCCGCCCTGATCTCGGCCTCGGTCGGCCGGGTGGGTTTGTCCGTCGATCCGCTCATGTCTGGGTCTCCTCGGCGGGTGCCGAAAAGGCATAACCTCCGAACCCGCCGGTGACGTTGATCATCTCGCCGGTCACGAAGTCGGCGTCGTCGGACAGCAGGTACGACACAGCGCCGGCCACGTCGCTTGGGCGGCACCAGCGGCCCAGCGGAATGGTGCCCAGCACCTGGCGTTCGAATGTCGGCCAGTCCAGCCCAAGGGTATCGGCTTTGGCCCGAAAGGCGGCCTCCATGCCGGTACCGGGGCCGACATGCCCCGGCGCCACGGCGTTCACGGTGATGCCTTGGCCGGCCAGTTCGACCGCCAGGCATTGGGTCAGTGCCCAGACCGCGCTTTTCGACGCCATATAGGCCGACGAGAACGGGTTGCCGAACCCCAGCTTCGTCAGAATGTTGACGATGCGGCCATGCCCCTGGCGCGAGAACAGCCGCGCCGCCGACCGGCACATCAGAAAGCCTCCGCGTGCGTTCACCGCCATGATGCGGTCCCAGTCGTCGGCCGTCATGTCGATCACAGCCCGCTGCAGATGGATGCCGGCATTGTTGACCAGGGCGTCGAGGTCCGTCGGCAAGGTTGCGAACGCGGCATCGATGGAGGCCTCGTCGGCGATGTTCACGGCGACAAAACCGGCTCCCAATTCATCCGCCGCCTTCAGCCCGGCGGTCTCGTCGCGGTCGGCGATCGTGACCGACCAGCCGTCGCCAGCCAGCCGCTCGGCGATGCCATAGCCGACACCGCTCGCCGCACCCGTGACGAGCACGCGTTTCGATTTGGCTGCCACCTGTCTCGTCAACCTTTCGACCAGGCGCGAAACTTGTCGCGCAGGCCGATGGTTTCGGTCAGCACGTCGTCATAGAGCGTGTCCATGTAATCCTGATGGACGTATTCGAGGGCCAGGTAGCCGTCGAAGCCGGCGTCGCGAAGCGTGGCGAACTGGGCCTCCATATTGATCGTTCCTTCCGCGCCCTTGGTCTGCAGCGCGCCGGGGCGGGCCTGGCGCAAATGGACGTGGGCGGCGTGCGGCGCCAGCACGTCGACCTCCTCTTGGCGATAGCCCAGGCAGGCGAAATGGGCGTAGTCCAAGGTCAGTTTCAGGCCGGGCACGCGGTCCAGCAGCTCCAGCACCAAGGACGGGCTTTCCAGGTAGGAATGCACGTGCGGCTCGATGGTGACGGTCACACCGGCGCCGCCGCCGATTTTGACCAGTTCCGCCAGGCCGTCCGCCGACACGGCCAGCGCGTCCTGCCGGCTCTGACCCGGATTGACGACACCGGGCAGGACAAAGACGGTTGGAATGCCCGCCGCTTTCATGAACCGGCAGATCACCCGGAAATCCGCCCAATTGCCTGAATGCTGGGACCGGTCGGCCATGTTACGGCCGGAGAGGCTGTCGCCGAACAGGTGGTAGAAGCAGGGCACGGAGATGCCCAAGTCGCGGACCCTGTGCGCCTCGCCATCCGGGTCCTCGAGGATGGTGTCGCGGCTGAGCGCGGGACCGTAGAAATAGCCAAGATCGAGCGCGCCGATGCCCAGAACGTTGGCGAGGCCGACCGCCTCTTGCAAGGAACAGGCGCGCAGTGACCAGGATGTCAGGGACAGTTTCATAGGCGTTGCTCCTCCCTCAAGACGCCGTCTTCGCGACCAGGTCGGCCGGTTGTTCGCCGCTGGTCTCCATGGCCTGTAGCGTCGTGCGGTGAACGTTCTGCATGTGCTGGACCATGGCCGCCGTCGCCTGTTCCGGCGATCGCGACTCCAGGGCGGCCACGATCGCGATATGATCCTTGTAGCTTTGGCCCAAAACCCCAGGCGTCTCAGACGCGATCCGACGGTAGTCCATGCCCAGGACGTTCAAGGAGCGTGCCACGCGCTCGATGAACGGATTGCCGGACGCCTTCCAGATGATCGAGTGAAACTCTTGATCAGAGACGCGGAAGCCGATCGGGTCGCCAATCAGCCGTTCCTGGGGACCGAGCAGCGCACGCAGGCGTTCCAAGTCCGTCTGCTCCAGCCGTTCGGCAGCAAGGGTTGCGACCGTGCTTTCGATCGCGATCCGCGCCTCGTACAGCGAGTCCACGGTCAGCCGGTCGAGCGTGATGTAGAATTGCAGCGGCTCCAGCAGGTCCGATGCGTTGAGTGAAGAGATGTAGGCCCCGCCGCCTTGCCGGGTCCGCACAACGCCCAAAATACTCAGGCCCCGCAAGGCTTCGCGCACGCTGGGCCGGCTGACCTGCAGCATGTTCGCCAACTCGCGTTCCGGCGGCAACTGATCGCCGGGCTTCAGATTGCCGGCCTTGATCAGCTCCAGAATGCGGCCGGCGACCTTCTCCGCGACGCTTTCGCGGGCAATCGGCTCGAAATCCTGTGTCGCGCCAGACATGCGCTTACTCGCCCGCCGCGCGGGTGCGCACGATGTCCAGGGCCACCGCCAGCAACAGCACGACGCCGCGCGTCACATCCTGCCAGAACGAAGACACGTCCATCAGGGTCAGGCCGTTGTTCAAGGTGCCCAGGATCAACACGGCCAACAGAGTGCCCCACACGCTGCCGCGGCCGCCAAACAGGCTGGTGCCGCCCAGGATGATCGCAGCGATCACGGTCAGCAGATGGTCGCTGGCGGCTGTCGGTGCGGCAGCGCCTAGCGTGGCGCTTAGCAGAATGCCCGCCACCGCCCCGCTGAGGCCCGAAATCACATAAAGAATGATTTGGGTGCGCGCCACGGGCACGCCGATCAGGCGGCTCGCCTCCGCATTGCCGCCGGAGGCGTAGAGATGGCGCCCGAACCGGCTGAACCGCATCAGCCACCACAGGATGGCAAAGACGATCAGCATCAAGATCAGCGGTACCGGCACTTCGAGAAAGCGCCCGCTGCCCAGCCAGTTGAAGCTGGGGTCGAACAGGGGGCGGCTGAGGCCGCCGGTCAAGACCAGCGCCAGGCCGGAGACGATGCTCATCATGCCCAGCGTGACGATCAGCGGGTTCATCTTCAGGCCCGTCGCCAGTGCGCCGTTCAGCAGCCCGATCCCGGCACCGATGAACAGGGCCACCACGACTCCGCCCCAGATCGGCACGCCGGCGGCGTTCAACAGCGCGACGATTACACCCGCAAGGCCGGCGATGGCCGCGACAGACAGGTCGAGACCGCCGGCGATGATCAACGGTGTCCCGGCGGCCGCCATCAGGCCGATAAAGGCCATGTTGGTGCCGATGCTCATCATATTGTTGAACGACAGGAACCAGGGCGACAGGATCGAAAAAGCCGCCAGCAGCACGATGTAGAACACCAGCAGCATGGCCACGCCCGCCCAGGGCTTGCCCATCAACTCGCCGAAATGGCGGCGCTCCGCCGGTCGGTCTAGGCTTTGCGTCGTCATGCCCTCGCCTCCTGCGCCGCGTCGGGCGACGCGGCTTCGTGGAATGCCATCGCCATCAGGGTCTCCGGTTCCTCGGGTGTCTCGCTGCGCCCGACCACCTGGCCGCGATCGAGCACGATGGCGCGATCGGCGATGCCGGCGATCTCTTCCACATCTGACGACAGTACCAGAATGCCCAGACCCTGATCGGCCAACGTCCGCAGTTCGCGATAAATCTCCTTGCGCGCGCCGACATCGACGCCGCGTGTCGGCTCCTCCAGGATCAGCAGCGCCATGCCCTCGACCAGCCAGCGGGCGATGCAGACCTTTTGCTGGTTGCCGCCGGACAGAAAGCGGATGCGCTGCTCCGGCCCGCGCGCGCGGATACCCAGCGCCTCGATCCAATGCCGCGCATGGGCCTTCTCCGCCCCAACATCGACACGCAAGGCGGATCCGAAGCGGTCGAGAAATGGCAGGCTCAGGTTCTCTCGTAGGGTCAGGTCAGCGACGATACCTTCCTGCTTGCGCTCCGCCGCGACGAAGGCGATTCCGGCCGCCTTTGCCGCCCGTGGATTGCGCGGCCGATAGGGCCGCCCGGCGATCGTCAGGCTGCCGCCATCCAACGGCCCGAGCGCGCCATAAATGGCCCGTCCCAGGCTCTCGACACCGGACCCGACCAGGCCGAATACACCGAAGATTTCGCCCTTGGCCATTGAGAAGCCAACATCGGTGAGCAGCCCGTCGACCGACAGGCCCTCGACCGCGAGCAGCGTCTCGCCCGTGGCCGCGCCGTGTTCGGGATAAAGCTGTTCGACCGCGCCGCCCAGCATGGCTGAAAGGACCGCGTCATGGTCGCTGGTCTCGGTGGCAAAGCTGCCGGCATTCACGCCGTCGCGCAGCACCTCGATGCGGTCGCAGATCTCGAAGACCTCGTCCAGATAGTGCGAGATGTAGATGACCGACACGCCTTGATCGGACAGGCGGCGCAGGACTTGGAACAAGCTCTTGGCCTCCTGGTCGGTCAGGGCGGCTGTCGGCTCGTCCATGATCAGAATGCGCGCATCGCCCGCGACCGCGCGGGCAATTTCCACGACCCGCTTTTCCGGCACCGACAGGCTCAGCACCAGGCGGCCGGGGTCGATATGGTCAAAGCCGAGTTGTTTCAAAACCGTTCCGGCACGGCGCGCCATCTCGGCCCGATCAACCGCCGGCAGGCCGAGAAGGCGGCGCATCGGCAAGTCGCCCAGGAAGATGTTCTCCGCGACAGTCAGGTCGTTGTGGACGGAGAGTTCCTGGGGCAGCAGCCCGACCCCGTGGGCGATGGCGCTGCGCGGCCCGTCAATGCGTACCGCCTCGCCATCGATTGCGATCTCGCCCTTGTCGGCGCTGTAGGCGCCCGACAGGATTTTCACCAGGGTTGACTTGCCGGCCCCGTTGGAGCCGAGCAAGCCCACAATCTCCCCCGTGGCAGCGGTCAAGGCGACGTCGCGCAGGACCGCGACGCTGCCGAACGACTTCCAGACGCCGCGCATCGATAGGCGCTGGCGGCGATTGCTCGCTGATGTTTCAACCATCATGGCACCTGATAAGCCCGGCCGGGGCAGCCGCTCCGGCCGGGCCGTATCCAGCCTAGTTGCTGGGGATCAGGGTTTCGTAGCCCGCCAGGTCCGGGTCGTCCCGAAGCGCTGCCAGATGGGCCTCGAACGCCGCCGTCGGGAAGCTGTAGTCGAAGGCGATCGCGTCCGTTTCGCAGGTCCGGTCCGGATAATGCTCGCAGACGTTCGACGGGCTGATCATGACATGGTTCATCAGCACGGCGGGCGGCAGATCGTGCCCGGCCAAGGCCATCAGCGACATCGGCACCAGGTAATTGCCGTACCGTTCCGGGAAATAGCCGACCGAGGCGATCATCCGGTCCTCGCCCATCAGCGTGTCCAGCTCGTCCGCGCCCATGCCAACGGCGAGCGCAACATCCTCACGGCCCGCTTGCTGCACCGCGCGTAGCATGCCGGTGGTCGACTGATCGTTGATGGCCGTGATCATGATCGGCACGCCCTCGGGGATGCGGCCCAGCACGTTGGACATCTGTTCAAACGAGCCCTGCAGCGTGTTCGAGGTGTCGATCAGGATGATGTGGTCTTCCGGAAAGCCCTCGGCGACCGACCGGAAGCCGGCGATCTGGCCGCCGGTGCGCATCGCAGGGATCGCGCCCGATTGCGGCAGTTCGCCGACGACGAAATAGCCTTCATTGACCTGGTCCGCGCCCCATTCGGCGATCGCGGCCTGGGCCAGGTAGGCACCGCCCATGAAGCCGGAGCGGGGGTTGTTGGCGCCGAAGAAGGTGGCGCCGGGCATCGGAATGTCGATGGCGATCACGCCGATACCGGCCTGGTCGAACTCGTTCATGACCGTCGGGCCGAAATTGACGTCGGTCTGGAACTCGATCACCGAGTCGACATCGCGCCGCACGAAGCTCTGCGCGTTTGCCAGTGCCGTCGGGCCATCCAGCCGATTGTCGGCGATCACCAGTTCGACGCCGGCGGAATCCGCATTGTCCACAATGCCGTTTTCGACCAGCACGCCGAAGGCGATGTCGCGCTGCAGATTGGCGAAGGCCAGCACGAACTGCTCGCCATTGTTCGGCGGCGACGCGGCCTCCGCATCCGCCACCATGGCGGCCAACTGATCGGCCGACATCATCGAGCCGTCATGGCTGGACGGGTCGAAACCATGGAAATCTTGGGCAGTGGCCATGCCGGCCAACAGCACGGCGACGGCAGCGGCCGTCCCGAAGGTCACGCGCTTCATGGGATCCTCTCCTTGTTCTTGGGCGCGTCGGCCCATTTGCAAACTTATATAATTGGCCTTACCATTTAACGATGTTGACCAATCAAAGGCAAGCCCCCGGGCGAATGGCGTGCCAAAGTGATTGCAGGGGGCGGCACCAATGAAGCTCGTAAAGATCGAACCGATCGTGCTGCGCTATCCGGAGCCGAACGATTTCAACACTCTGCGGCACACGGTTCTGGTGCGGGTCACGGCCGGGGACGGTACGGAGGGCTGGGGCGAGGCCATCGCCATGTGGCCGGAGGCGTGCAAGGCGGTCGCCCATCTCATTGAGGATGGGCTGGCGGACGCGGTACTCGGGATGGATATCGCCGACCCCTCGGACGCCTGGCGGGCGCTGAAGCGTCACACCTGGTGGTACGGCGAGGGCGGGCTGGCGACCTTGGCCCTGTCGGCCATCGATATGGCGGTCTGGGACTGCATCGGCAAATCCACCGGCCGTTCGCTCAGTGACATGCTGGGCGGGCGCGTGCGCGCGACGCTGCCGGCGATCGCCAGCCTGCACGTCAACCATCCGACGATCGAAGACAGCGTCTCCGCCGTCGCCGGCTACGTCGCGTCTGGATTTCGCGGCGCCAAGCTGGGGTTCGGCAAAAAGGGGCCGTCAAAGGTCGGCCAGGACCCGGCCTATGACGTCGACTTCGTGAAGGCCATACGCGCCGGCATGGGGCCGGAGGCCTGGCTGATGATCGATATCGGCAATGGCGTGCGTTGGGACGTTGATACCGCGATCTGGGCGACCTCGCGCATGGCGGAGTACGACATCGCCTGGATCGAAGAGCCGCTGCACCCGGACGATTGGGCCGGCCTGGCTGTCCTGAAGCAGGCGGTCACCACGCGCATCGCAACCGGCGAACGCGAATGGACCGTCGCCGCCTATGACCGGTTGATCGGGACTGGCTCTGTCGATGTCGCTGGCGTCGATCCGGCGCGGGCGGAGGGCATCACCGGCTTCCAGCGGATCGCGAAACGGGTTGAGGCGGCTGGCAAGGTGATCAATGCCCATGCCTGGAGCACGGCGATCACAAGTGCCGCCAGCCTGCACCTGTCCGCCGCGACCCCAGCCTCGGAAGTCTTCGAACTCAAGCCGATCGAAAACCCGATGCAGCATGAGCTGGTCGAGACCCCGATCTGGCACGAGAGCGGAGAGGTGCGGGTGCCGGATGGCCCGGGACTCGGCGTTGTGCCGCTGGAGGCCGTGATTCAGCGCCACCGATTGGCGTACTAGCGGGCGTGGCGCTAGGCGATCTTGCGCAGCAGGTAGGCTGGGGGCTTGAACTCACGCAGCAGCTTGGAGAGATCATCCTCCTCGACCATCTTGGCCGCGTCGGCAGGTTTGACCATACGGGCCTCCCGCTCACCCTTTTCCGGCCAACTATGCATCTGTTTTGTAACAAGAAAGGGGAAGACCGCGACCTTGCACGGAATCGATGAGCCGTCTTCGAGAAGCTTGAGGTATCGATAGCTTCCCAGCGATCGTCGACCGGCGATTCCCATCAGTCCGGCTTCTTCATACGCTTCGCGCGCGGCCTGCTTGGGCGGTGAGCGGGCCGGGTCCGGCCAGCCCTTTGGGATAATCCAGCGGCCCGTCGCGCGACTGGTTATGAGGATGATCTTGAACCGCTTTTTGAATGGGACGAAGGGGAGAGCGGCAACCTGGTCTCTTGGCTTCATGGCCATGACTATGCCCTCGCGGCGCGCAAGCCACAACGGGCTGGGCAGACATGCTGGTGCGCGTTGACCAGCCCGTGTGAACGGTGCCAGTTTAGTCAGGCTGGCCCGTGGCTTTGGAAAGGCCCATGAAGATTCTGCTTCTGGCGGATCTGCATTACGATTTGAAGAAGTTCGACTGGGTGGCGCACTTGGCCAGCCATTTCGACGTCGTGGTCATCGCCGGCGACCATCTGGATTTGTCATCGATCGTCGACCGTCCGGCGCAGGCGGTGGTCGTCCAGAAGTATTTCCGCCGCATTCAGCAGCAGACCGAACTGCTTGTCTGTTCCGGCAACCACGATCTCGACAGCCGCGATGCCAACGGCGAGTTGGTGGCGAAATGGCTGACCAGGGCCAAAGCGGTCGGCATTCCCGCAGACGGTGATAGCGTGTTGCACGACGACACGTTGTTTTCGCTATGCGCCTGGTGGGATGGCGACAACGCCCGTGCGCGGATCGGTGAGCAACTGGCGTCCGATGCCGCACGCGCACCAAGCCGTTGGATCTGGATCTATCACGCCCCGCCCAGCGAATCGCCGACCAGTTGGGGCGGCCGCCGGTCCTATGGCGACCAGGCCCTGCACGATTGGATCGAGCGTTATCAGCCCTACGCCGTCTTCTGCGGCCATGTCCATCAGTCGCCCTTTGTCTCCGGCGGATCGTGGGCCGACAGAATTGGCGACACCTGGGTTTTCAACGCCGGCCACCAGATTGGTCCGATGCCCGCGCACATCATCGTCGATACCGATGGGGTTGTGGCCTACTGGCTGTCCTTGGCCGGCGGCGAGACGGTCCGGTTGGACCAGCCTTTGCGGCGGCCAATCCATGCGCTCGAGGAGGTCCCGGATTGGCTTAGAGACGTGGGTCGCGCGGCAGCTCTTCAGCTGGCGTGAACTCTTCGTCTTGCTGGTGCGTCAGCGATTCCAGCACTTCGTCGACCATGCCGAAATGGTTTTCAAAGCCCTGAAACTGCTGCTTCAGATTGACAAGATAGGTTGTTGCGGCCTGCAGCCGTCTGGCCAGCAGCTTCGCAACCGGCAGGGCGATCTCCGGCCTGGCCCGCAAGAACGCCTCGGCGTGGTCGACCACGAACGCGCGCGTCGGGCCGGCAGCCCTGACACTGGCCGTGTGCGGCAGGTCCAGCAACATCGACATCTCGCCGAAGATCGACCCAGGTTCGCTGATGCTGGCGATTTCGACTTCGCCACCCTGTTCGTCGGCGCGGAACACATCGACCGTTCCCTCGACGAGAACGATCAGTCGGCCCGTACTGGTGCCTTCTTCCATCAGCAGGTCGCCGGCTGGAAAATCCTCGGCCTCTAGTCCCCGGAAGTCTTCGAGAATCGATCGCATCGTGTCCTATGCCGCCGTTCGTCGGCGCTCACTCACAGTCAGTTTGATAGGGCGTTCTCATCGCGGTGGCCCAGCAATTCTTTCAAGGTCCATGTCACACGGTCGGTTCCCATGGCCCGTCGACGGGAATCGCTTCATCCGCGCCGGGCCAGGGCGGGGTCGCAACACCCACGGCCTCCAGCGGCGTAGCCCCATCGCAGCGGAACTGGAACCTGGTGCCCAGCGGCAGGCTGATCGAGATGCCGGGCCTGAGATCGGCGACGTCGTCGGCATCGTCGAACGAAAGCCACATCCGGCCCGTGCCGGCCGTGATGTACCAGACCTCGTCGATCGTGCGATGCCGGATGGGTTTCGAAACGCCGCCGGGCGCCAGCCGGAAATGGGCCATGCTGCCGCCGGACGTGTTGCACAGCAGCCGGACCTCCGACCCGTCCGGCGCGATTGCATCCGGCTTGTCGCTGATCTGCTTGAATTCGAACATGGTGCGCGACTGTCCTTACCGGCCAAGCTGCAAGCCAAGGATGTTAGCAGCCGGTGCGTCGGCCGACCATCTGAGAAATGGGGCGCCCTGTGCTATCGTGCTTGGATGCTGGATCCGCACGACCTCCAACGGTTCGTCGATGCGCAACGGCCGGTCTACGATCGGGTTGCGAGCGAGTTGGGCAAGGGGCGCAAGCGCAGCCATTGGATGTGGTTCGTCTTTCCACAAATCGCCGGGCTTGGCAGCAGCGCGATGGCGCGCCGATATGCCGTGGCCGACCTCGCCGAGGCGCGTGCCTATCTGGCGCACCCGGTATTGGGCCCGCGCCTTGTCGCGTGCACCACGCTCGTCCTGGCGGTTGACGGGCGCTCGGCGCACCAGATTTTTGGCAGTCCGGACGATCTGAAGTTTCGCTCGTCCATGACCCTGTTCGGCCGCGCCGCCGGCCCGCGAAGTGTCTTTCAACGGGCCTTGGACACGTATTTCGATGGCGCCCCCGATCCGATGACGCTGGCCCGGCTGGATGCCGGCACCCCATTGTGAGCCCGCCGCGTCTTGACTATTTTCTGGGTGGCGATCGGTCCCCGCATCCCCATTTTGGACACGGACGACGTCTCGTCGCCAGTGCCCCCGCAAGTCATCCACCCATAAGGAAGCGATCCATGGCCGCAGCCGTTCCGTCCGCTCAAACGCCCGAAGACTTCGTCTTGCATCCTCACCCCGTCGTCTCATTGCCGGTGACGGGAACGGACAAGCGGTTTCCCGTGCATCGGATCTACTGCGTGGGCAGGAACTACGCGGCGCACGCGGTGGAAATGGGCCACGACCCGGATAAGGAGCCGCCTTTCTTCTTTCAGAAGAACCCGGACAATCTGGTGGTTGAGAGCGACCGGTTTCCCTATCCCGATGCCACGACCGACGTGCATCACGAGATCGAGCTGGTGGTGGCGTTGGCCAAGGGCGGCACGGATATCCCGCTCGACCAGGCACTCGACACCGTCTATGGCTACGCCGTTGGTCTGGACATGACGCGCCGCGACCTGCAGGGGCAGGCCAAGAAGCAGGGCCGTCCCTGGGAGGTTGGCAAGGCGTTCGAACACTCAGCACCGTGCGGCCCGATCAGTCCGGTCGCGGAGACCGGTCACCTTGACCAGGGTGAGATCTCGCTGATCGTCAACGGCGAACGTCGGCAGGAAGGCGACCTCAACCAGTTGATCTGGAAAGTGCCGGAAACGATTGCCTACCTGTCCGGCCTGTTTGAGTTGGCGCCGGGCGACCTGATCTTCACGGGCACACCCGCCGGCGTTGGGCCGGTGGTCCGCGGTGACGTGATGGTCGGCCATATCGAGGGGCTCGGCGATCTGAAAGTCCAGGTCACCTAGCCTATAGGTCGGTTTCTTGTTGTGGGGCCGGCTTGCCTGGCCTCAATGGGCGAACCGAATGTTCAGGGTCTGCTCTTGCCCTTTGCTGCTGGCGCGGACTTCCGTCGCGGCAAGGCGGATGAAGTAGCCGGACAGGCGGGATAGATGAACTTCTTCGTCGGCTAACGCATCCGGATCGGGTGGCCCCTCGGGCAGTTCGATCGGTGCGCCGCGATAGTGCAGGTAGAGGTCGAGATAGGTCCGGTCGAAGCGCGCCTCGAGCCGCACCTTGCGGTCCTCATTGTTTGCCAGCGCGACGTCGAGCACTTCGCTCACGGTGGGGATTGCCTCGCGCACCATGTCGGGCCGCAGGCCCCAGCTCTTGCCGCAGCGTTGCAGGAAACTGGCCACCTGTTCGATATCGAGTTTGTCCAGGTCGATGTCCAGAGACGCGCGGCGCGCAATACCGATGTGAAAGGCCAGATTCAACCCGATGGCCACGACCGTCGCGAAGGCGAGCGGCGAATGGGTGAAGGCATGCAACGCAACGGGCAGCCGGTCATAGACCTCCGGCAGGAAGTCGACGCTGAGCCCGGCGATGATGGACGTGCCGACGATCAGGATCGTGCGTGGCGTGATCGGGTGGGCCATGACGAGTTGAAGGCCCGAGACGATGACGAAGCACGCGACGTAGACCAAAACCGCGCCCTTCACCGGCGCCGGCATGGTGACGAACACGGTCGTGACCAGCGGCGAGAATGCCAGCAGCGCGAACAGGGCGCCGGCGACAAAGCCCAGCCGGCGCGAGATAATTCCGGAGGCCAGCGACAGGCCCACATTGCTGGACGAGGTGGATGGCGCCATTCCCCCCGCCAGGCCCGCCAGGATGGTTGCCACGCCGTTGGCGAGCACGCCACCGCCGACGGACTTCATTTCCGGCGCCGTCCAGGAGCTGTCGTTAATCCGTTGGCAGGTGGAGATGACGCCGATCGCCTTCACCGTGGTTGCCAGGCCGGCAATCAGGAACGGGACCAAAAGCGCCATGTCGAAGCTAAGCTGCCAGGGCGCGTGAAGTTGCGGCAGCCCGACCAGGGAGGCTTGTTCCCATAGCGCGAGCGAGGCCTGCGGCATGATCTGCAGCGCGACGGCCGCCAGATAGCCGACCACGATGCCGATCAGCACGGAATAGGTGCGGAAGTGGCGTCCGCCCCAGATGGTCAGCAAGTACATGATCGCGACGGTCGCGATACCGATCGCCGCCTCCACCGGATCGGCCTCGTGATCATGCGCGTCATAGCCGGCCATGTAGGACACGCCGACGGGAATGAGGGAGATGCCGACCATGGCGATAATGACGCCCGTTACTTCCGGCGGCATCACGACACGCAACCGGTTCACGAACCGGGACAGCAAAACCTGAAAGGCGCCCGCGATGATGATCATGCCGAACAGCAGCGACAAACCGCCCGTGGAGGCCGCCAGGGTCGAGGCCGGCAGGAAGCCGGGGCCCGCCACGCTGGGGCAAAGGTAGCCGGACCCCACCGGGCCCCGTCTCAACGACTGCAGAATCGTCGATATCCCCAGGACGATCATGGTGATGCGGATCAGATCATGGGTGGTGGCCAGCCCGGCACCCGCCGCACCGACGATGACAGCCGCCATCACCAGCGTCGACGACATGGCGAAGCTGTGCTGCAGGCCCATGACAAGGGCGATGTGCGGGCGGACCGGCTCGTCGGTGCCGATCGCTATGTTGTCCGGCTTTTGCGCCATCGTGGTCGCCCTTGGCGATCAGGGGCGTAGAGAGGCGAGCGCCTCGTCAAGGCTGGCATGCATGCTGACATGCTTGCACAGGCTGGCGCATTGCAGCCGATCTTTAACTTCCGGCCGGCAATTCGACAGCAGCATCGCGCAGTTGTTTTCGTCCAATCGCGTCGCCAGCACATGCAGACTTCGATAGCCGGCGGAGTTGAGCGAGTAGAGGTTTTCCAGGTCGATGATGATCGGCTTCGAACTGTTCTGCGTGTGCGGAAGTACTTCGTCGAGCAAAAGTGGCGCTGTTCGACTGTGAAGCCTGCCGCAAAGCTTCAGGACCAGGGCTTCGTCGAACTCCTTGGCAAAAACATCCATCCCGATCACCGTCGACACGTCGCTTTTATTCGCTCGACCTTCAACCTACCGGGTCGATCCGGCGAACTCAATTGAGCCAAGGTCGATGAATCGTATCGCGGCGCATCGGTCCGCTAGGGCTCTTAGACGGTGCGCGGCGGTCGGCTGTTGTTCCGGGCGACGTAGGTGCCCCATTCCAGCAGATTCTTGCTGCAATCATCGCGGTCGATCGACACCTCGATCAGGGCAGGGCCGTCATGGCTCGATGCCTCGCCGATCGCCAGGTCAAGCTCGCCGACGGTCGCGGCTTTCAAGCCCAACCCGTTGCCGTCCGTGGCGTTGAACACGGACATGAGGGCGGCATAGTCCCAGTTCTTGATCACGTTGTACGGGCCGTCGTGGATCTCCACCTCGATCGTGTAGCCGCCATTGTTGATCAGGAAGATGATCGGCCGGACCCCGTAGCGGATCATGGTCGAGATTTCCTGCGCGGTCATTTGGAACGATCCGTCGCCGATCAGGGCGATGACCCTCCGTTCCGGACTGCCCAGCGCGTACCCAAGTGTGGCGCCAACCGACCAGCCGATGGAGCCGTACTGCATTTGGATCTCAAACCGGGCATCGGACGGCAGGTCCAGTTGCAAGCCATTGAACCAGGAATCACCGGTTTCAGCGATCACCGCGCTCTCGTGATTGAGCAGGCGTTGCACCCGATCGAACAGAACCCGCGTGGTCATCGGGTCGTCGGCGTTGGCTTGTCGAGGCGCGGGACGTTCCTCGGCAATGCGGCGATAGGCGACGATAGAGGCGTCGTTGGGGCGCAGTTTAGGCGCCAGTGCGGTCAGAAAATCGGCCAGGGCGACGTCGTTGTAGGTTCGTCCCGGCATCACGACGCTGTCGGGCCGCGCAAGGATCATTTTGGCCGGATTGATCAGGGCGGATTGCCCCACGGTCGTATAGTCGGTGAAGGTCGTCCCGGCATAAAGACCGATATCTGACGAGGCCACGATCTGGCCGCAACCGGGCGAACCGACCGAACCCCAATAGATGCCCATATAGTTGGGATGCGCCTCCCCGAAAAAGCCCTTCGCGTTGGGCATTGCGGCGACCGCGTAGTTTGTTGCGTGCGCGAGGCTGTGAAAGGCTTCTGTGGCCAGGCTCGATCGAAGCTGAACACCGGCTACCAAAACCGGCCTGGCCGCTTCGTTCAGCACCTCAGCCGCTCGCTCCACCGCAGCGTCCAACGCGGTGATGTCGCAGACGCACCCTCTTGAGAACCTCTTCTTCTGAGGCTCCGAAATCGGCGATCCAGCGATGTTCGCCGCAACCTCGAGATAGACCGGCTTGCTTTTCTCCAATGCGATCTTGATGGCGGAGTCGATTTGTGTCGGTGCATCCCGCGGATTGGTGATCTGGACCGACTCCGCGGTTATGCGGGCAAAGATCTCGCGCACATAGTCATAGTCGATCTTGCCCAGCGTGTGGTGCAGCAACTCGTACTCGGCGGCGGAGTTGGTGTTCGGGCCACCCGAAATCGCGATGACCGGAAGGTCTTCCGCATAAGCGCCGGCGATCGCATTGCTCAGGCTGAGGCCGCCAACGGAATAGGTGACGCAAACCGCCGCGGGACCGCCGGTGGCGCGCGCATAGCCGTCAGCAGCATAGCCGGCGTTAAGCTCGTTACAGCAGGAGATCATTTCCAGATTCTTGTTGGACAGCAGCTCGTCCAACAAGACCAGGTTGTAGTCACCGGGCACGGCGAAATAGTGTTTCAGGCCGATCTGCTCCAAACGGGCGGCGAGATAGTTTCCGATCGTCGAGCTTGCTTTATCGGGCATCGGCTTTTTTCTCCGTTTGCGTCACGACCGCGCGCGGCCATAGAGGGATGACAGACGGTCGACCTGGCAGTGACCGCGCTTAAGTCTGCAATTCTTCAGTGATGGACAGTCATAGCGTGCGAATCCTACGCTAGCATGAAAGCAATTGTCGCAGCGGGCTAAACGCGCGGCCTGCCGTCAACGTGCAAGAGAGCGGGGCTGGTCGGATCGACGGCCCGTTCAACGGGAGGGGACATGAACGGAGTGACGACCGAGACCAGCCATCAGGGGCTGGGTTGGCGGCATGGCTGCCTGACCGTTCAGCGGCTTGGTGCCATGCTGGCGCCGGTTACGTTCGTGCTGCCGGGCGGGCGTCAGGTCAGCCCGCTCCACATCGCGCCGTGGGCCGGTGATCCCGGTACCGAGGAGTTGCCCGGTATCCTGCGACGGTTGCGCGGCGAATGGCCCTGCGTACCGTTCGGGTACACCATGCCGCCGGATGGATTCACGGCGCGATGGTCCGAGATCATGGCGCCGGCCGAGCCGGATGAGGAGGCGCACGGCCATTCGGCCAATAGCGATTGGGCTTGGCAGGCTGCCGATTCGGGATCATTGCGGCTGGCGCTCGACTATCCCGAGGCCAGCCCCGTCCGGCGCGTCGAACGGATCGTCAGGCCCGATGACGGCGCGCCGGCGATCGATCTGGAATTCCGGATCGAGGTAAAGCGCCCCTGTCGGCTGCCCTTGGGCTTGCATCCGGTGCTGCGCTTGCCCGCCGAGCCCGGCACGGCACGGCTGGAACCGGGCGGTTTCGATCATGGGCTGACGCATCCCGGCACGGTGGAACCGGGCGCGGCCCTGTTTGCCCAGGACCGTGCGTTCGACAGGCTCGAACGGGTGCCGTCGCGCGAAGGTGGCGAGATCGACGCGAGCCGGGTCCCGCTACGGCCTGACATTGAGGAGTTGCTGCAGTTGAACGGCGTCGACGGCCGATTTGCCCTGGCCAACCACGCCGAAAACTACCGCCTCATCCTGTCTTGGAATCCGGATCATCTCCCCAGCCTGCTGCTTTGGTTTTCCAACAGGGGCCGCAAGATGGCCCCTTGGAATGGTCAGCATGTCGCCATCGGCATTGAGCCGATTTGCTCGCCCTTCGGTCTTGGTCCGGCAACCGCGCGGGCGGACAACCCGATCGCGGCGTCGGGCACGCCAACCGCCCTGTCCTTTGAGCCCGACCGGCCCTTTGTCACCCGCTATCGCATCGAGGCCGAACCGCTGTAGCCTGTGTCCGGGGGGCGACGTGCAGGCACGCCGAATGACGAGGGCTCGCTGAAAAAGGGGCTTGCGGCTATGGTGATCGCCTCGCCGGTTTCAGCCTAGTCGTCCACCAGCCTCACGAGCGTCATGTCCGAGCCCGTCATACTTCCCCGCACACCCTCCTTTCGTCTCGACGGCCGCAAGGCGTTGGTCACTGGCGCCGGCCGTGGCATTGGGCTGGCGGCGGCCGCCGCGCTTGCCGAGGCCGGTGCCGACGTCATGCTGGCGGCGCGAACGGCCCACGAAATCGAGGCTGTCGCGGCGGCCATCAGGACGGCTGGCGGTACCGCCTCCAGCGCGGTGCTGGACGTCACCGACACACAGGCGGTGCGCGACTTCCTGGCCGATCACGGCCCGTTCGAGATTGTCATCAGCAATGCCGGCACCAACCGGCCCGCCCACGCGGTCGATGTCACCGAAGAGGACTACGACGCGATCATCGACCTCAATCTGCGGGCCGCCTATTTCCTGGCGCAGTCGGCCGGCAAGGCGATGATCGATGCGGGCGTCAAGGGGTCGATCATCACCGTCTCGTCGCAGATGGGTCATGTGGGCGGCGAGCGCCGGTCGGTCTATTGCGCCAGCAAGCACGCCCTTGAAGGCATGACCAAGTCCATGGCGTCGGAATGGGGCAAGCATGGCGTGCGCGTCAACACCCTGTGCCCGACCTTCATCGAGACACCGATGACCAAGCCGTTCTTTGAGGATGCGGAGTTTCGCGCCGCCGTTTTGTCGAAGATCGCGCTTGGACGGCTCGGCACGGTCGAGGATCTGATGGGCGCGATCGTCTTCCTGGCGTCCGACGCCTCTGCAATGGTCACCGGTTCCGCGTTGCTTGTCGACGGCGGCTGGACCGCGCTTTGACGATCTAGCCGGCGAGTGCTTGCAGCCTTTGTCTCGTGTCGGGCCAAAGCGCTTCGGGCAAGCGGTCGAAGGTTTCTTCTTGAGCCTTCTGCCACAGCGGGCTCGCCCTTTTGAGCAGAGCCCGGCCTTCATCCGTCAGAGACAGGAGCCGTACCCGGGCGTCGTTTCGATCTGGCGAATCGGCCAGCAGGCCGCGCCGTATCATGGGCCGCAGGTTGCGGGTCAATGTGGTCCGTTCCATGCCCAGCCCGTCGGCAAGCGCACCCAGCGGCACCTGCGGTTGCTGAGACAGGGCAATCAGGATCGAAAACTGGCCCGCCCTCAAGCCGACCGGGCGCAGTGCCTCTTCATAGCGCCGCGATACCATCCGGGCGGCCCGGCGCAGATTGAACATCACGCAATCGGACGGAACGTTCGAGAAATCATCCAGCATGGCCGGTAAATATGCATATGCACTTATCGAGTCAAGAAAACGGCCCGACCGCACGATGCGATCGGGCCCTTGAGAAAACCTCAAAGAGTATCGATTCGCTAACCCGTAATCACAGCTTGAATATCCTCTGCGGTATCCAGCTCAAGTATCCGATCGGCCAGGTCCCTGGTCTCCGCTTCCGGCCGCGCACCCAGTTCCTCGCTCAACAAATGGGCGAAGCCGTCGAAGTGCTCCAGCGCCCGTTGCCGGCCGTGCAGCGCCAGATGGGCGCGCATGGCAATCCGCTGGGCCGGCTCAAAGAACGGATCCTGCGCGATCATCCAGTGCGCCCGATCCAGGGCCGCGAACGGCTTATTGATGCGAAGATCGGTCCTGGCGGCCGCCAAGTTCAGGCTCAGCTGCAGATCCATGATCCGTCCGCGCTCAGAGGCCAGCCAGTCGTCGAAGACCGGGTCCAGCCCGTCCAGCCCGTCCAGGAACGGCGCGCGATTGACGGCTTCCAAAGCCGAGCCCGCCTCGACATCGTCGCCGGTCGCCGCCGCGTCCATGAGGCGCTGCACGTCGCAGGTCACGACATCGTCGCGGCGCTCGATCAGTCGGGTTCCGACGGTGAAGGCCTTGTCAAACGCCGGACCGATGGACTGGCGCAGGGCGTAGAGCGCCTGGCGCAGGTTGGCCAGCGCGTCCTTGTCCTCCTTCGTCGACCACAGCAGGGTGGCCAGGCGATCGCGCGGCCAAGAGCCGGCACCATCGGTGGCAAGGAAGCCGATCAGGGCCTTCGCCTTTCGGGTCAGGCATTCGATCTTGCGGCTGTCGTTGCCAACCACCGAGAACCCGCCAAGCAGGCGCAGCGACAAGATCGACTTGTCTGTTTGTTCTTCGGTGCGATGTACCCAGCCGGCCCGTGTTCTGGCCACTAAGCGAACATCATTACCGTTGGCGGGGTGAAGCGCGTTCGCCGCCATAAAGGCGTCAATCGGCTGAGGCGCGGTAAGCTGAATCGTCATACCCATTTTCTTGAACGTCCTATCGTCAAGCGGATCGGATATGATGGTTCTAGAGATGGCGGCCCGGGCTGGCTGTGAACCGGTTCACATCTCAGCTGAACGGCGACCTTTTTTCAGCGTCGCAGCTTGTAACCGGCGCCAAGACTGGTGCCGTCTGCTAGCGCGACGGCCTCCACGGGCGATGAGAAGCCGGCAAGGGTCAAGGGCTTTGCCAACGCGTTGAGCTTGACCGCCAGATCGGCGGGCAGCCGGTCGCGCACCGTCGGGTCGGCAAGCAGCGGGACACCGGCCACGCCGGCCGCCGCCATCAGCCGGGCGGCCCGGTTGACGGTCATGCCGGTCGCGGTGATATGGCCATGGCCGCCGCCGCCGAGCCGGCTCACCACGACCGGCCCGGCGGTGATGCCGATCTTCAACCGAATGGCATGGCTGCGCACCTGCGGCACCCCGGGCAGGCGTTCCAAAATGTCCAACGCGGCATTGAAGGCGTTCAACGTATCGTTCGGTCCCGGTTTCGGCAGGCCGAACACAACCATCATGCCGTCGCCCAGCCAACTTGAGACATAGCCGCCGGTCGCATTGACCGCATCGGCGACCTGGCGATGGAACTCCGACAGCAGTGCCTGGGAACCCTCCGGCCCCAGCCGGTCCGCGAGCGGCGTGAAACCAACCAGGTCCAGGAACATGATCGTGGCGTCCTGGTGCCTGGGTTGGTCCAGAAAGGACGGGTCCTCCGCCAAAGCCCGCGTAATCACCGGCGATTGTAAGGCCCCGTATGCCGTCGCCGTGCGCCCCAGACGGCCGCGATCGCGCCATTCCAGCGTTTGACGGACCGCCAGTGCCAGCAGCGCCGCCGGAACAGCGGCAGCAAAGGGAAAAGCGATGGCGAGCCACCACCCCGCCCAGGCAAAGGCCAGGACGGTGGCCGCTAGCCAAGCGATCAGCACGCCGACGGTGGCTACCGGTCCAATCCAGCCAGGCGTGGCCAGGACCAGCACCACCGCGATCGCCGTTAGCGCGAAGGCGCCGCCGACGTCGATCCAGCGCACCGTCATGTCGCGCCGCAAGGCCGTGCCATCCATCAAGTTGGCAATCGCCGTGGCGAGAACCTCGACACCTGGCAGCCTGGCATCGTAGGGCGTGGCAAACGCATCCCCGGCACCGGTCGCCGTCGCACCGATGAGAGCGAGGCTGTCCTTGATGTCGGTCGGCAGACCGTCGCGCCACAGGGTCGCCAGTGATCGGGTTTCGATCGTGCCGGTGGGGCCCAGAAAGCGCATCGCCAACTGCGCATTCAGGTCCAGCGGGACGGAACGCCCGCCGACCGCGATCGCGTCGGGCCCGAAGCGTACGTCGGAGTAGCCGCCCGCGACGGCCATGGCGACGACGAAACTGGGCGCGACGGTGGTCGGCGCATCGTTGGGCGTGAACAGCAGCGGCGCGTGACGCGGCGTGCCACTGCCATCGACCACGACAAGCGCTGGCGCGTCGACGGCGTCGTCCCGAAACCGCGGCAAGGGCCGGGCCAACCGGGTCAATGATGGAAAGCTGGGGGCGCTTTGACCGGCGGCGGGATCAGACGCATTCGTCCATTCCGGTGAAATAATAAATGGGCTGCCGGCCATGCCGCCCGCCGCCAAGACGACGGGACGGTTCCGCAGCGCCTGTTCCAGGGCCGCGTCGTTCTCCTCCGATGTCGGGTCCAGCAGCAAGACGTCGACGCCGATGGCCGCCGCCCCGGCCTCGGCCAGCGTTTCGATCGCACCGGCCAGCCTTTGGCGTGGGATGGGATAGCCGCCGGCCATGAACACGGCCTGGTCGTCGATCGCGTAGATGACGATGCCATCCGGACGGCCCGGCATGCGGGCCAGCATGTGCCGCCAGTCCAACGTGACAGCCTCGGCGCGGTCGAGGGGGCCAATCTGGCCGCGGAGATGCCAAATGCCGAGGCCGCAGGCCCAGAGCAGTGAGAGAGCCAGAACGGCCCAATGGGCCGCGCGCCAACGCATCGAGACCGCGACTCAGCCAGCAGGAAAGCGGGCCAACAGCGCCTCGGCCCGTTCAGCCCCCCAACGCACCGGCCGCAACGCTTCCGACGGTACGGACTCCGCCAGCCCGCTTCTGCTCGCGGGTGGGGCCGGGGCCGCCTCGTCGGCACGATCGGCGGGCGGTTCGGCCGCCGCCGGGGCCGTGACATCGACGCCAAACCCCGGCGTTAGGACCACGCCGGAGTTGATCGCCAGGTCGGTGACCTGAACCTCGCCCGCGACCACGAACACTTCCGTGCCCGTTTCGGACAGCGCGGTTGCCCAATCGGTGCCGCGTACCGACACGATTGCCTGGCGCGTTCGGATCTGGAAATGCGTGGGATCCTCCGTTGGTTCGACCCGGGTGCGCACGGCGCCCGTATCGAGGTCGAGCGTGTCGATCACGCCGTCGCCGCTGCTGTCGGACAAGGAATAGGTCGCATCGGCGCCGAGGCTGACGCTGACATCCGGCCGGCACGACAGAAGCTGCCAACCCGGCTCGTCCGCGTCGGCGACCAGTTCGCAGACCTGCTGTCCGCTGGCCGCGCCCGTCAACGAGATGGCGAGCAGCCAGGCGGCAAACAGACTGCCGCGAAATAGCCAAAAAAAGCTGATTGATCGATAGCCCATATGACATTCCCTTGAACGGCTCTGACCATGGCCGTCGCCCGATCAACACAGCCTCTGCGACGTAAAGGCTGCGTCAATTCCCCGGTTTCGAGCGGTCGGCCGATTCCTTGCCGTTATGCTTTGCCAACCTGGTTCGAAAGGCATAGTACCCTAGAGTTAGAGGCGCTGATAACGCCCGATCTGATGACGCTGTCGGCTCGGTTTTGTTGGCGCCATTGTTGGCAGAGGCAACACCCGTACCCCCGGGTCGGCGCCAAGACAGGTTTGCCGGCCAAGTGTTGCAATCGCCATGACAAACGCCTCGGTCGTCGTGCTCGGGCGCCGTTGGCCGCTGCGACGATCTGCAGGCGAGGAAGGCAGGCTGTATGACGGAGGCCGAACAGGTAAGGCGGTGGTTGACCCGCTCCAGCCTTTTTGGAGACCTGGAAACAGGTGATCTCGATCCTTTGGTGTCGCTATGCCGACGCCGCGAACTGGCGCGTGGCCAGATGCTCTTCAACCAGGGGGACGAGGCGGACGGGCTTTACATCGTCACCGAGGGCATTCTGCGGATCGTCCTGGTCGCCGGCGATGGCAGAGAGCTGACACTGAACCTCATGGAACCCGGCGACGTGGTCGGCGAAATCTCCTTGCTCGACGGTTTGCCACGCAGTGCCGGCGCCATCGCGCTGACCGAGGTCAGTTGTCTGGCCCTCAGCCGGACCGACTTCGAGGCCGCCATGGATGAGAATCCAGGCCTTTCGCGCCAGATCATCTACGCGCTGTGCGAGCTGTTGCGGCGAAACACCAGCATCATCGGCGACCGCGCCTTCCTGGACCTGCGCGGCCGGCTGTGCCGCTTGCTCAGTGCGCTCGCCATCGGCCACGGGCGGCCCGGCGATGACGGCGCGACCGAAATCGCCGTCCCCATCACGCAGAGCGACCTGGCGACCATGCTGGGGGCCACCCGCGAGGCCGTGAACAAGCAGATGAACGCGTTGGCGAAAGTCGGTCTCGTCCGATTGGCACAAGGGCGGGCCCTGATCCTCGACCGCGACGGGTTGGCCGAAATCACCGAGGAACAGGCGGCCGGTTGACCCACGGGACGACAACGCCGGGCTCGGAATCGCAGCCCTATGACGTTGTCATCGTTGGCGGTGGCCTCTCCGGCTGCCTGACGGCGTATCGCCTGTCCATGCGCGGACAGCTCAAGATCCTGCTGCTGGAGGCGGGGCCGAAGCTGGGCGGCAATCATACCTGGTCGTTTCACGAGACCGATGTTTCCGCGGACGTCCGAGACTGGCTTGCGCCCTTTGTCGCCCATCGCTGGTCTGGCCACGACGTCCGTTTTCCTGCCTATCACCGCACGCTGCAGGGCAGCTATTGGTCCGTGACGTCCGATCGCCTGCGCGCGGTGATGGCGGCGACCACGGGCCTCGACGTTCGCCTCGATGCTGCTGTGGACGAGGTATCGGTCGGGTCCATTCGGCTTGCAGACGGCCATGTGTTGCCGGCAAAGGCCGTCTTGGACGCCCGTGGCGATCGGGGCGCCGGCACGATCATTCGCCGCTATCAGAAGTTCCTCGGCCAAGAGGTGGAACTGGCGTCGCCGCACGGCCTCACCCGGCCGATCCTGATGGACGCGTCGGTCGACCAGGCGGACGGCTATCGTTTCATCTATGTCCTGCCGTTCACGGACACCCAACTGTTGATCGAGGACACCTACTACGCGGACGGACCCGACCGCGACGCCGACCTGTTGCGGGGCCGCATCGCCGAATATGCGAGCGCGCAGGGCTGGTCGATTGCACGACTGATCCGCGAGGAGGCCGGCACCTTGCCCATCGCGCTGGGCGGCAGGCCGCCGGCGTTCGAAGACGATCAGCCCCCGTCGATCGGGTTGCGCGCCGGCCTCTTTCATCCAACGACCGGCTATTCGTTGCCCGACGCGGCATCCCTCGCCGACCATCTGGCCAGCCTCGACGCGCTTGACGCCGATGCGGCACGGCAAGCCATCGCTGATTGGACGGCCGGGCGATGGCGGCGGCGCGGCTTTTATCGGCTGCTGAACAGAATGATGTTCCTTGCCGGCCACTCGCAGGATCGTTGGCGGGTCATGGCCCGTTTCTATCGATTGCCGGAGCCGCTGATCGCGCGCTTTTACGCCGACCGCTTGACGTTCGCCGACAGAGCCCGACTTTTGATCGGCAAGCCGCCGGTCCCTATCCGGGGTGCCCTCTCCGTCGTTTCGGAACGTTCGCTGACCTCATGAACGCTAACGCTGCTGTCGATCATCCGGGTACCCGCACCGCTGTTGTCATCGGTGCGGGCTTTGGCGGGTTGGCCTTGGCCATCCGCCTGCAAAGCGCCGGCATCGCAACAACCCTGGTCGAACGGCGGGACAAGCCGGGCGGACGGGCCTATGTCTACGAGGATGGCGGCTACATTTTTGACGCCGGCCCCACCGTAATTACCGACCCAACGGCGCTGGAGGAACTGTTCGCCCTGTCGGGTCGAAGGCTGGCCGACTATGTCGACCTGCTTCCGGTCACGCCGTTCTATCGCCTGATCTGGGACGACGGTTACGCGTTCGACTATGTGAACGATCAGGCGGCGCTCGATCGGCAGATCGCGGAATTGTCGCCGCGCGACGTTGCGGGCTATCAGCGCTTCCTGGCGTACTCTCGGGCCGTCTTCGATGAGGGCTACCTGAAGCTCGGTACCAAGCCGTTCTTGCGCTTCTGGGACATGGTGCGCGTCGCACCGCAACTGGTGCGCCTCGAAAGTCACGCCAGCGTCTATGGCAAGGTGGCGCGCTTCATCGAAAACGAAAAGCTGCGCCAGGCGTTCAGTTTCCATTCCCTGCTCGTGGGCGGAAATCCGTTCGCGACCTCCGCCATCTATGCGCTCATCCATGCGCTGGAGCGTGAATGGGGCGTGCACTTCCCGCGTGGCGGGACCGGCGCCCTGGTCCAGGGCTTGATACGCTTGTTTGAGGACCTCGGCGGGCGGGTCCTGTTGGACGCACCGGTCACCAGGATCGATGTGCGTGACGACCGCGTGTCCGGCGTGGAGCTTGAGAGCGGTCAGCGGATTGACTGCGACATCGTCGCCAGCAACGCGGATCTGGTGCACACTTACGGCACGCTCTTGGCCGAAACCGAACGCGGGCGGCGCGAGTCGGCCAAGCTGGCCAAGCGGCGCTTTTCCAACTCGCTGTTCGTGGTCTATTTCGGCGCGGCGAAGACCTGGCCGGACCTGGCCCACCATACCGTGCTGTTCGGACCGCGCTATCGCGGCTTGATCGAAGAGGTGTTCAAGGGTCCGAACCTGCCGGACGATTTCTCGCTCTACCTGCATGCGCCGACAGCGACCGATCCGTCCCTGGCCCCGCCGGGCTGCACCTCGTTCTACGTCCTGTCGCCGGTTCCGCATCTCGGTGCGGCGGAGATCGATTGGTCGGTCGAAGGGCCGCGCTATCGCGATCGGATTCTCCGACATTTGGACCAAACCACCGTGCCCGGTCTCTTGGATTCGATTGAGACGACGCGCATTTTCACACCGGCGGATTTTCGCGACACCTTAAACAGCCATCTGGGTTCCGCCTTCTCCCTAGAACCGATCCTGCGGCAGAGCGCCTATTTCCGCGCGCACAATCGCGACGACCAGATACGGGGGCTCTATTTCGTCGGCGCCGGCACCCATCCGGGCGCGGGCATTCCCGGTGTCGTCGGTTCGGCCAAGGCGACGGCCGGCCTCGTGCTCGAAGACTTTGCGGTCGCCAGCGCCGCCTAACGCGGATTGACCGGGATATGAACAGCGAGCTGATCAAGCTCAGCGAGCGTGTCATTGCCGAAGGCTCGAAGAGTTTTGCGGCTGCGTCGCGCCTGCTGGATCGCCGCGCCCGGGAATCGGCGGTTCTGCTGTACGCCTGGTGCCGCTACTGCGACGACATGGTCGACGGTCAGACCCTGGGGCAAGGTCGCGTCGACAGGGACGGCTCGGCCTCGGAGCGGCTGGAGGATCTGCGCCGTCAAACCGCCGCGGCATTGGAAAGCTCGGTCCCGGTCGACCCGCCGTTCGAGGCGCTACGCGTCGTTGTCCGCCGCCACGGCATCCCACACGCCGCCCCGCGCCACCTGCTGGACGGCTTCTCGCTCGACCTGACCAACGTTCGCTGCGCGACATTTCAGGACACTTTGTTGTACGCCTACCATGTCGCCGGTGTCGTCGGCCTGATGATGGCCTGGACAATGGATGTCGCCGACGAAGCCACCCTTGATCGCGCCTGCGACCTGGGTCTTGCGTTGCAACTGACCAACATCGCCCGCGATGTTTTGGCGGATGCAGAGATCGGCCGTATCTATTTGCCGGTCGACTGGTTGGACGACGCGGGTGTCCCCCTCGATCCGGATCGGTTTTCCGATCACAAACAGCCTCTGGCGGCTGTCGTTGGCCGCTTGCTTGGTCAGGCTGAACCCTACTATGGCTCGGCGCTGGTCGGGATTGGCGCGCTGCGGGCGCGGCGGGCGTGGTCGATCGCGGCAGCCCGCGCCGTCTATCGCGAAATCGGCGTGACGGTCCGTCGCTCAGGTGCCGAGGCTTGGGATAGTCGCGCCGGGGTCTCCAAGCCGCGCAAGCTGGCGCTGCTCGCGGGCGCCTTGGCGCAGACGGTCTGGGTCAAGGCGGGCCTGGCAAATCTCGACACTGGCCGCGAGGGGCTGTGGCGTCGGCCGTCGCTTACGCCGTCGACCTGAGCGACCGTCGCGACTCTTTCAACCGCTCGCGCAGGACTTCCGGCCGTCGGGCGTACAGAAAGCCGAAAGAGACGCAGCCCTCCTTGCCTGAAACCGCGTGATGCAGCCGATGGGCCTCCACGAGGCGCTTCAGATAGCGGTTTCGGGGCGCGTAACGAAACGGCCACCGCCGATGGACCAGACCATCATGCACAAGGAAGTAAAGAACGCCGTAAAGCGTAACGCCGATGGCCAGCCACCACAGGGGCGACCAGGCGTCACCGGCGGCAAACAGAACGACCGCGATACCGGCGAAGATGATTGCAAAACGATCGTTCTTCTCGAAGACGCCCGAACGCGGTTCGTGATGCGATTTGTGCCAGCGCCAGCCCCAGCCGTGCATGACGTACCGATGGGTGAACCAGGCGACACCCTCCATGCCGACCACGGCGCCGACGACGATCAGAATAGGGACAAGCACGTCAACCATGCGCCAGGTCACACGAACGCTGCTTCATCATCAACATGCTGCAAACACTAGTTCAAAACATGACGATTGGCAGAGCAGTCTTTGACGGCGTGTCGTCGCAGGCGGGCGCGTATCGATCCTCACGCGCGCATCTTGCGGCCTTCGGCAATGATGGCTAGGCCCAGGCCCAAGGCGGCGAATACCGACAAACCGAGCCATCCGTCGGCCATGGCGGAAATCGCACCGCCTTGGCCTAATGTCCCATTATAGGCCTCGATGGCCCAGGCGTTGGGCGTAATCCAGCCAAGATCGCGCAGCCATTCCGGCATCAGAAAGCGCGGCGCCATGCTGCCCCCGATGGCGGAAAGGATCAGCACGGTAAAGTTGGACAGGGAGAAGGCCTGTTCCCGGCTGGCGCTGAGCGTGCAAAGGGCCAGGGCCAGACCGCTGGCCGCCGCGGCCGCCAAGACGGTCGTCGCTATCCAGGCCGGCAAAACACCTAGCCATTCAACGCCGTAGAAGATCCAGGCCACGATGAAGATGACCAACGCCTGGGCAGTGCCCTGCGCCGTCAGAAACAGAAAGCGTCCTCCGATCAGGACCCCGGCCCCGCCGGAGGACAGGGCAAGGCGGGCGCGCACGCCGCTCAGACGCTCCTCGACAATGCCGACCGCGCCCTGAACGCTGGAAAACAGCAAAAACAGTATTGCGACGGCCCCCGCATAGTAGGTCACGGCATCGGCGGGTCCTTCGACCTGATCGACGCTTTCGATGACGATCAGGCTGTTGGCAGGCGCGCCTTGTCCGTCAAGGGCGCCAATCGTCTGCTCCAACCCCGCCTGCTGCACCGGATCAAGCGCGCCAATGACCGCTGTCAGCGCATTGGCCTGGCGCCGCAGCGCGATGTCGGGCAGGTCTGCCGCCAAACGCTCTTGGATGTGTCCGATGAGCATCGAGCTTGGCAGTTCGTTGGCACTGGTGATCAGCAGCCGCAGCGGCGGCGTGTCGCTGTCGGCCAATGGTCGCTCGATGATCAGGCCGACATCGTGACTGCCGTTCGCGACCGCCACCCGCACGGCGTCGATATCCTGCTCGACCCTCACTGCGACCCCTTGGGCCGTTTGCAGGGCCTCGATCAGGCGCGCGCCGGTCTCGTCGGCGGTCTGGTCCGTGGCCGAGACCCGCACGCTGATATCGCCGCCGGCCGACCCGCCGAAGATCGCCGCGAAGATGACGAAGATTACGCTTGGTAAGACAAAGGTCATGACCAAGGCGCCGCGATCGCGGACGAGGCGCAGCAAGGCAACACGAAAGACGGCCCAGATCACGGCGGGCTCTTACGATCGCAAAGCACAGCGTAAAGGGTGTCAAGACCGGGCTTGCGGACGCGAATCTCGTCGATCTCGAGTGCCTTCAGTTCGGCTTCGATGTCGTCGGCGGTGAGGTCTACGAACCCGCGCCAGATCAGCCCGGATTCTGCTTCCGATAGCCCGACCCGCTGCAGGTGAACCGACACGTCTGGTGCCGGCCGTGTGCCCACCCTGACCATCATCTCGTGGCCGCCATCGTAGTGTTCCGACACCAGGTCACGGGGGCGGCCAACGGCGCGAAGCTGGCCGTCGACCAAAATCGCCACGCGGTCGGCCAACCGTTCCGCCCGATCGAGTTCGTGGGTCGACAGCAGGATCGCCATCCCGTCATCGCGCAGATCCGCGATCAGCGCAAGAACCCCGTCCAACGCCGCCTGATCGACGGCCACGGTCGGCTCGTCCAGAACCAGCAGGGCAGGCTGATGCAACAGCGCGCAGGCAATGTTCGTGCGCCTTTGATAGCCGCCGGACAGCCTGGCCACCCGCGTGTGTTGATGCCCTGTCAGTTGTGCGCGCTCTAGCGCCTCTGGTACGCGCGACGCCAGGTCCGCCCGAGACAGGCCGGAAAGGCGGCCAAGCACAAAGAGGTTCTCGCGGACCGAAAGGTGGTCGTAGAGGGCTATTTCCTGCGGCACAAGGCCTATCCGCGCGCGCGCCTTGGACGAACGCGCAGGGTCTTTGCCGAGCACGCTGACGGTGCCGGCGGCAGGGCGTACCAAGCCGCAGGCGGCGCGCATGAATGTGGTCTTGCCAGCGCCATTGGGCCCGATCAGCGCACAGATCTCGCCGCCGAATACTTCCAGGTTAACGGCCGTAAGGACGGGAAGGCCCGCCAAGGCGACATCGAGAGATTTCGCGGCAAGCACCGGACCGTCCCGATCGCGGGATTGCTCAGCCATCGAGGTGCGGTTCAAACACCGTACGCAGATAGGGCGCGAGTGCGGGCGCAACGGGCGAACATCCGTCGATCAGGCTCACCGCCTGCTCCATATGAAAGCGGGCTCCGTTGCGGGTCGCCGCGACGCCGTCGACGGAAACCAGCGTCGGTTTGTCCCCGTCCTGTCGAACATCCTTGCCGACACTGGCCTGGTCCGCAGTGACATCCAGGATGTCATCGACGGTTTGAAACACCTCGCCGATATGGTCGGCCGCGTCGCGCATCTTGTCCGCCCGCGGACCGTCGACGGACGCGACGAGAAGGCCGATGTCGACCGCCGCGCCGATCAGCGCGCCGGTCTTGCGCCGGTTCAGTTCACGCAAGGCCTGCCTGTCGTTCAATTCTGGCCCGCACCGCAGGTCGATTTCCTGGCCGCCCACCAATCCGGCCAGTCCGGCGGCATCCGCCAAACGGGCGGTAATGCCGAGCTTCGTGTCGTTCGCCAGGCCGGTCGTTGCCGTGACGACGGCAAAAGCTCGGGTTACCAGCGCAATAGAGGCAAGGATTGCCATGTCCTCGCCGAAAAGCCTGTGAGTGGTCGGCAGCCCACGGCGCCTTGCCGCATCGTCCATCGACGGCAGATCGTCCAGGATCAAAGAGGCGGCATGGATCATCTCGATGGCGCAAGCCGGGTCGATCGCCGTCGCGACGTCGCCGCCAAACTGCTGAACCGTCAGCAGGGTCACGACAGGTCGGAAGCGCTTACCGGGAGACGTCAGGGCGTGACGCATGGCCTGCGCAACCAGGCCGTCTCGCGCCGTACCGTTGGTCATCAAGGCATCCAGGCGTACGTCAATCCGCCCTTTGAGAGCGTCCGGCTGTTGGGCGGTGCGGTCCATAGCGTCGCTGATGTTCGATTGACGGCGCATTGGTTACGGCAGTTCTTCCGCGCTGGATGATGCAATCCGGCAAAAAACATCGGCCAGTGTCCCGAGGGGCCGACCTTGAGCTCAAGCCATGGGGAGTGAGCTGACTGGCAATACACAGGCCAGCGAGGCCGGTCAACGCTGCCTGATGCCCGGCCCGATCAATGGATGGCGATTTGGGCGCGGCGGCTATTCGGCGGCTCGGACGCCGGTTGGAAGTCCGACCCGTGCGAACGGATTGCTGATTGAGATGCCGGGATTGGGGTAATAGTCGACGAACAGATTGATGCGCGGCTTGCGGCCCGAATGTCGAACGGAATGCCGCATGCGGTTGTTGAAATCATAGGCCCGGCCGGCCGCCATGGCGATATTTCGACCGCCAATCTTGTAGCGAACGCCGGCATTGCCATCGATCGCGACGTGGATGCGGTGGGCGCGCTCCGCCATCGGCTGGCCATCCGTGTGGGGGTCGATGCGCAACCCTGGCTGCAGGCGCACGAGCGCCAGCCGCGTTATGACGCCGTGCGGTGTGCGCAGCGAGGCAATGGTCTGATCGACGATCGGCTCCAGCACCTCGCGCCACTCCAACCAGTCCGGAAACGTGTAGACGGGGCCGAGATCGGTTTCTTCGCGCTTGATCGGCATGAACGCGGCCGCATCGACACCCCGGACGGTCGCCCAGTGCTGCACCAGGTCCTCCAGATGAGGGAACCCGAGCGTGTTGTAGCGGCGATGCCACTCATGCTTGAACAGGATCGACTGGGCCGTCGCGTGTGCACCGGCGGCCAGCGCCTCCTGGCGAAACGTGTTGGCCGTCCACGCTTCCTCTGGCAGCGATGCCAGCTTCTGCTTCAGACTTTCGGTTTTGACCGGACCCAGATCCTTGATCGGCGTGCCGATATCCATGCCGCGACCTCTCTCGCCAATTCAGGCGGGCTTGGAGATGACGTTCTGCACATAAAGAAACGCGTGCGCGTTCTTCCGCGCAAAACGCTACCTATCAGTACTTTTTGCAATAATATTGCTAAGATAGAGATAGAATGGTTGGGCGACCGATCAAGGGAAGTGGGCGTTGTTTCGTCGCCAAATCAACGGGCTGCGACGATACGCGCAGCCGATGCGGCGGGTGCCGACAACTCTTGCCGTGAGATGCTTGGATGGCGATGATGTGGGCCGCAGGTGTCACGGCGGGGCCGGTGAAAACCAGCCGAGACGGCCTCTTGTCAACTGGCGGTTCGCGTTTTGCTGTGGCAAGTTCGACGAACTCTCGCTCCCTGGCGTCAACCCTGTTTCCGACGTGGTGCCCGACCGCAGTTCACGAGGTTTTTACGGCGGTCGCGCCATTGAATCAGCTTGCGCGTGACAGCTCGGTCGGCCTAGGTTTCCGCCGCCGGTACGCGCTGGCTTAGGGGTCTAGCGGAATGCTGCGATTGCGGGTGCGCATGGTGGCACCATATCCAGTCGTGCGCCCCGGTCGCGCGCATAGTCATGGCAGTTTGACAGTCTAAGTACTTTGACAAAGCGGAATAATCGCCACTGTGTCTGACCTATTCGATTTCGCCACGACGCTGGTGACGGCAGCCACGCCCCTGTTGGCGGGCCCGGTCGGTCCCATCGAGTTGCCCGACATCGACCGGCTGATGTCGAGCCGGAGAACCCAGGCCGAAAGCATCATCAGCTATGCCGACGGTTCGCTTGCCGGCACGACGGCGGGCCGGCTGTCGCGCTGGACACCGTTGGACGATCTGCCGCCGCTGTTTCTTCAGGCGCTTCAGGCATCCGAGGATGAGCGGTTCTTCGACCATAACGGGGTCGATCTGCTGGCCATATCGCGGGCTGCGGTTGACTGGGTGTCCAGCGGCCAGTTGACGTCAGGCGGTTCGACGATCACCCAGCAGGTGATCAAGAACGTAATGCTCGATGCGAGCCAGTCGCTCGACCGCAAACTGCAAGAGATCATGCTGGCCGTCCAGTTGGAGGCCATGTTCGACAAGGACGAGATCTTCGAGGTCTACGTCAATGCGATCTATTTCGGCCGCGGGCAATGGGGGGCCGGCGATGCCGCCGAGGTCTGGTTCGGCCGACCTTGGGACGCGTTAAGCGTCGGCGAGATTGCCTTCCTGGCCGGTGTCATTCAGGCGCCCTCGGCGCTTGATCCCAACAACAACCCCGACCAGGCCGTCGCCCGCCGGGATTACGTGCTCAACCAGATGTACGATGACGGCATCATCGACCAAGAGACGCGTGAAGCCGCGCTGGCCGAACCGTTGGTTGCGAGCGAGCGGGTCTATGAGGATCGGGTGGACAGTTGGGTCGCCCATTCGTTGAGCCGCACGCTCGACTATTACGTTGGCGAGGACGTTGCCATCCGCGGCGGTTTTGTGATCGAAACCACGGTCGACCCGGCGGTACAGGCACGCACCACCGAGATCGTCCAGGACTATATGGCCGGCCTGGATGGGTTCGGCATTGCCGGCATGACCAATCTCGAAGACGGCCTGGACGAGACCGATTGGGCTGAGGCCCAGGCCGTGCTGCCGAGAATACCGGTTGGATGGGCGCGGGGGATCGTTACCGCCCCGCCTGCGGACGGATCGCTGACGGTCGCTCTGGCGGACGGAACCGAGGCATCGATTGTCTTGGACGAACAGCCGGTCGCCGCGGATGCGATCACGGCGGCGGTCGATCTCGGGTCCATTGTCACGCTTTCGCCCCTACCCGCGGCGCCAATCGAGGCCGAGGCCAGCGAAGAAGGGGCGAACGAGACAGCCGAGGTCAAACCCGACTCCCTTGAAGAAGACGTCGCCGCCGAAGAGGCGCCCGTCCGCTGGCAGCTTGAATCGATCCCGGAGCGGCAGGTCGCCGTGGTTGTGATGGAGACGGACACGGGCAATATCCGCAGCCTCATCGGTGGCTATGATCCGGGTCTGTCTGAGTTCGACCGCAGCAATGCCATCCGCCAACCGGGGTCTTCGATCAAGCCATTGCTCTGGCTCGCCGCCTTAGAGGCCGGCCTTGAATACGATCAAATGGTCCTGGACCTGCCGATCGAGGTACAGACCGCTGACGGCCGGTGGCAGCCTGCCAATTATGGTGGGGAGTTCGTCGGCACCGTGCCGTTGTTCACAGCCTTGGAGCGCAGCATCAATCTGGTCGCGGCGCGCCTAGCCTACGAAATTGGCGTGGAAACCTTCGCCAGCATGGCCGAGAGAGCCGGTGCCTATCCGCCCGGCGAAATGGAACTGGTGCTGTCGTCGGCGCTGGGCAGCATCGGCACCACGCCTGTCTCCATGGCAGGCGCCTACGCCACCATCGCCAATGGGGGCGTGCCGGTCCGCCCGACGCTCGTCAGTTCCATTCGCGATCCGCTGACCGGCAATGCGGTTTGGCAGCCACAACCGGGCTGGGGGCTGGCGTCGACCGTCGCCGAGCCGATCACGGATCCGGAGTTTATCGACCATCTGACATCGATGATGCGGGGCGTGACCACGCGCGGAACGGCGGCGCGATCCTTCGCCAGCTTTGCCCACCCGGTCGCCGGCAAGACCGGGACCAGCCAGGACTTCCGCGATGCCTGGTTCATCGGCTTCACGCCAGAAATGGTCGTCGCGGTCTGGGTCGGGCGGGACGACAATCAGCCGATGGGTCGCGGCGATGCCGGCGGTGTCCTGGCCGCGCCGTTGGCGGCGGAACTGTTCGCCATGCTCTACGAGGACGGTGTGGTGACGCAAGACGCCAACTGGCAGTTGCTCGCCGCGCGGGAAGGGGCATCGGGCGTCGTCGGTCTCGGCGAGTCCGGCCCCTCGAACGCCGGCCAGTTCACGGGCACCGGCGGTCTCTACTGAGCGCGCGGGTTGCAGGAGCCATCATGTCAGTCTTTGCCCGTGCCGCAACGGTCGGCGTCCTAGTCAGCCTTGCCCTGCCGCTCGTTGCACAGCAGGCAGATTCCCAGACGCCAGATGCGCTGGACCAGCTCCGCGCCTTCTTGCCCTCGGATTCGGCCCTGGCCTTTGGCGAGCGGCGGGATGGTGCCGAGGGCACGGTGCTGGAGGATGTCGTCGTCGACCTGATCTGGCGCTCGTCTCGCATCCGCGCCGATCGTGTGTTGCTCGGCACCGAGGCCGGCGACCTGACGGTCGAGCTGGACGGGGTCGTTTTACGCAATGCGAGCGGGTCCTTAGCGGCCGATCGCCTGTCGTTTGATGCCAACGCGGCGGCGGTTCTGCGGTCGTGGGCCGAAGTCGAGGCGCCTACCGAAGGCCTCGAAGAGGACGCGGCGGCACCGGCAGATGAGACGGATACGAACCTTCCGCCGGGCAATCTGTCCGCTAAGAACCTGACGATCCGCACGACCGCGCAGCCACCGACCCAAGGGTGGTTCGCTGGCGATGTTTTGGCGGAGGGTCTGACGTCCAACGCCGTCGAACGGCTGGAGTTCGGCAATCTCGTCGCCTATGCGGCCGGGCGCTTCCAGGCCGGTCGCATGGTTGTGGAGGGGATCGATATCGGCTGGCTGTCCCAGCTTTCCGGTGTTGACGACATCGTCGGCGGCCGTTTGCCGGAAGGCGGCGTGTCTTTGACGCTTGAAGACATGATGGCGCTTGATGCAAGCGGTCAGCCTTTCTTCGAAGTTGGCCATCTGCGGGCCTTCGTCGACGGTCAGCCGGCACCGCAGGTCGAGGCCGGCGCTGGCGAGACGGATGAAGCGGACGAGTCGGTGCCGGTTGGGCGTCTCACGGTCGACTTTGCCATCGATGACTTCGCGCTGCCGATCGACACGCTCCGCCCCCTGCCGATCGCCGAGGAACTGGCGCTGGTCGCGCCGGAGACACTGAGTGGCAGTGTCCAGTTCGCCGGCACGATCGATGGCCCAGGCCAGCGGCTGTCGATCGAAACCGGACTGATCGATTTGGCGGATGTCGCTTTCATCGAGGGGTCGCTGGACCTTGCCGATGTGAGCTTCGCGCCCGACGCCCCGCAAATGCCGTTAGCCCTGATCCAGTTGCCCGGCTCGATCCCGATGTTTTCGATCGCTGGCGGCCATCTCGACCTTGAGGATCATGGCCTCCTTTCAGACCTCGAAGCCCAGGGCGTACCGCCGCTTTCGGCGACCGTCGACAGCCTGTCGACGCGCCTGTCCAATCGTCTGCCGATGCTGTCGGGCCGCCTTGACGGCATTTTGGCCTGGTTGCGCGCATTCGAGTCGGAGGGGCGCGGAACGGTTCGATTGGAGCCGGCGACGCCGGCGCCGGTCGTCGAGCTGCTGAGCTTGATGCTGATCAATCCGGACGGCGTGGTCGATCGCCTTGGATTGTCCAGCTAGCCCGATCGCCATCGCGCGCTTGCCAAGCCGTCGCCCGAATTGCCAGTACAGTCACCGTAACCACCAATGGGTTGAGGATTGCCGTGCCCCTTCGCCGACGTAGCTTTCTGGCAACTGCGGCTGCGGCCGGTTCCACCCTTGGCCTTGGCATCAAGGCCAGTTCGGCCCAGCCTTCTGGCGGTTTCTCCTTCGACGACGTGATTGCCGAGGCACAGGCCCGCGCGGCGGACCCCCATGTCGAAGCGAGGCCGTTGGTCGGCCCGTTCTGGCGCGGTTTGAACTACGACCAGCATCGCGCCATCCGGTTCCTGCCCGACCAGGCCTTGTGGCGGAACGATCGCCATCTCAGCCTACAATTCTTCCATGTCGGCCTGTTCTTTCAACATCCGGTGATGATCAACCTGGTCGAAAACGGGCAGGCCATGCCGCTGCCCTTCGATGCCGATCTCTTCGACTATGGCTGGCTGGATGTGCCGGACCATGCCGAAGACCCGACCGGCTATGCCGGGTTTCGGGTTCACTACCCCATCAACACCCCCGATTGGGCGGACGAGTTCGCGGTGTTTTTGGGGGCCAGCTATTTCCGGCTGATCGGGCGCGATCAGGTCTATGGCATTTCCGCGCGCGGACTTGCCGTCGACACCGCCGAGCCCAGGCCCGAGGAGTTTCCGGCCTTCACCGACTATTGGATCGAAGTGCCCGAGCCCGACGCGACCGAGCTGACCGTCATGGCCCTGCTCGACAGTCCGAGCGTTGCGGGCGCCTACCGCTTTCGGCTGCAGCCGGGTGGCCGGACCATCGCCGAGGTCGACGCCGCGCTGTTCACGCGACGGCAGGCCAAGTTCGGCATCGCGCCGCTTACCAGCATGTTCATGAAGGGCGAGATGTCGGACGATCGCTTCGACGATTTCCGGCCCGAGATCCACGATTCCGACGGGTTGAGCGTCCTGACGGCCAACGGCGAATGGCTGTGGCGGCCCCTGACCAACCGGCGTGTCCTGCAAACCACGTCGTTTCTGGATCGCGATGTCCAGGGTTTCGGCTTGTTCCAGCGGGACCGCAGTTTCGCCAGCTATCAGGATCTGGAGGCGCGCTACGATCGCCGGCCCAGCCTCTGGGTCGAACCGACACGACCGTTTGGTCCCGGACGGGTCGAACTTGTCGAGATCCCGACCGAACGTGAGATCGAAGACAACATCGTTGCCTATTGGGTGCCGGACGTGCCCTTGGGTCCAGGCGACCGGCTGGATGTGTCCTATCGCCTGTCGGCGATCGGCGACGACACCTCGATCCCGCCGATCGGCAGAACGATTTCCAATCGTGTCGGCACGGACCGTCGGCCCGGCATCGAGGACCAGATCCCGCCGGACGGGCGGCTGTTCGTCATCGACTTTGCCGGCGGCGAGTTGGCGTCGATTGGCGCCGACCAGCCGGTCGAGCCCGTTGTCGAGGCGTCGACCGGCAGGCTTGCCAACGTCACCGCGGTCCGCAACGAACCCGCGCGTGGCTGGCGGGTCTTCTTCGACCTGCTGCCCGACGGCAACCTGCCATGCGAACTGCGCTGTCGCCTGGTCTTGGGCGTGCGCCCGATCACGGAGACCTGGTCGCTTCTCTGGCTGCCGTGAGCTTCACAAATCCGCCATCCGCTTGACGCCGGGTGGCTTTGCCGGCCAAGCTGGCGCGTCCCGAAACGCGCGCCAAATGCCGGGCCAACTCTCGGGAGATTTTGTCAGGAAACCCTCGTGGCGGCCCGGCCCGAGGTTCGGGATGGAATGCGTCTGTGATGATCGATCGGTGGAAGGGGGCGGAGGCGACAGGTGGCGCGCGTCTTGGGTGGCCCCAGATCATCGCCGCGCTGGTCCTCTTGAACCTGCTGCTCGTCCTGCCGGATCGACCGTCGGAACTGACCGCCGGTTTCCCCTTCCGGGTCGCGCCGGAGCTTCCATTCATCGTTTTGGCCTTGGTGTTGGCGCGCGGTTGGCCCGGGACCCTTCTGCGATGGGCGGTCGTTCTGTTCGTCGTTGCCTCGATGGTTTTCAGCGTCGCCGACCTGGTCATGCGGGCTTCGTTGGATCGGCCGTTCAAGCCGCTGTTGGATCTGCACCTTGCGTCTGCTGGCTGGGACCTGGTCGCGGGCGCGGTGGGTCCATTCTCTGCCGCGTTGATCGCAGTCGCGCTGGGCGGAGGCTTGGTCTTGGGGACCATCGGGTGCATCTGGGCAACCCGTCGATTGGCGTCGATCGCGGTTCCAGTTCGCCGCAATGCGATCGCCGGTGCTGCTGGAGTGGCCGCGATTGCGACGGTCGTGGTGGCGGCGATCGGGCCGATCCCGATCCGGTTCGAGGCTTCAACCTCGCTTGTGCGCCATGCCGAGCAAATGGCCCGGGACATCGAGGTCCGGCGGGCGTTTGCGGTCGACACGGCCCCCGATCGGTTTTCCGAGGCCGCCCCTTCCGACATGCTGGCGGACCTTGCCGGACGGGACGTGCTGCTGTTCTTCGTGGAGTCCTATGGTCGATCGGCGATCGAGGACCCGCGCTACCGTCCGACTGTGGGTCCTGCGCTCGACAGTCTCGACGATGCCGTAGCCGAACTCGGCGCGGGCATCCGCTCCGCATGGCTGACCTCACCGATCTCCGGCGGCCAAAGCTGGCTGGCCCACGCCACCTTGCTGTCCGGCCTCTGGGTCGACAGCCAGCGTCGCTATGAGGCGCTGTTGACCAGTGGCCGCCAGACGCTGGTCCACGCTTTCGCCGACGCCGGTTGGCGCACGGTGGCGGTGATGCCGGCGATCAGCCAGGCTTGGCCGCAGGGCACCTTCTACGGCTATGATCGGATCTACGCGGCCGCCGACCTCGGCTATGCCGGCGACCCGTTCAACTGGGTCACCATGCCCGACCAGTACACGCTGTCGGCGCTGGAGAGGTTTGAGCTTGCGGCCGAAGACCGCGCCCCCGTGATGGCCGAGGTCGCGCTCATCTCAAGCCACGCGCCGTGGACGCCGATCGCCGAACTGGTGCCTTGGGACGACGTCGGCGACGGGTCCGTGTTCAACCGCTGGGCCAATGAGGGCGACCCGCCGGCCGTGGTCTGGCAGGACTTCGATCGCGTCAGGGCACAATATGTGTCGGCGGTGGAGTACGCGATCCGGACCTTAGCCTCGTATTTCCAGACGCACCTGGACGATGACACGGTCGTCGTCATTTTGGGCGACCACCAGCCGGCGCCTCTGATCACCGGCGAGGATGCCTCGCGCGACGTTCCAATCCACATCATCAGCCGTGACAGCGACGTCCTGAGCGCGCTGGATGCTTGGGACTGGACCTATGCGGCTGATCCGACGCCGGCCGCCCCCGTCTTGCGCATGGACGCATTCCGCGACGCTTTCCTGGACGCCTTCACGCCGTCCGCCGCTACGATCGCCAGCAACCAACCCTGAACGCCGGCTTGCCGCATGGACGAATGTCAAATTGGCATTCGCCTTGGCGGACGTCGGATTTTATCTGATCAAAGATATCGGGCGCACATGCGTCGGCTCAGGGGATGGCAACGATGGATCAGATCGGCATTGGCATCATTGGCACCGGCTGGTGCGGCGGCATACGGGCGGAAACTTGTGCCGACCATCCTCAGGTCCGCTCGCTACACATCGCCGAGACCCGGCCGGAGCGCTTGGCGGAGGTCCAAGCGCTGACCAACCCCGCGACGGCCACCGAAGATTATCGCCGGCTGCTGGACAATGACGAGATCGACGCGATCATCGTCTCCGCGACGCCCGAGGACCTTCACTATCCGATGACCAAGGCGGCCCTGCAGGCCGGCAAGCATGTCTTTCTGGAAAAGCCGATCGCGCAAACTCTGGCCGAGGCGGACGAGCTGATCGCGCTGGCTCGTGACAAGGATCTGAAGTTCACGATTGGATATTCCCAACGTTTCAAGCCGCAATACGCCTATATGCGCGAGAAGATTCTGGACGGCACCGTGGGCGAGCCGGTCAGCGCGCTGGTCAGCCGGCACATCACGCGCAGTCTGGGCAAGAAGATCTCCGGCCGGATCAAGCTGTCGCCGGCAGCCATGGAGGCCACGCACGACCTCGACTTCGTGCTCTGGTGTCTGGAGCCGCGCAAGCCAGTCCGCGTCTATGCCCAGGCGGTCGAGAAGGTGATGATCAAGACCGCGAACGCGTCCGACTGCATGTGGATCGTCGTCACCATGGATGACGGTACGGTCTTTACTGTCGGCGCCGGCTGGATCCTGCCGCCGGGCTATCCGAACTATTCGACTACCTGGCTGGAGTTTGTCGGGTCTGAAGGCTCGCTGTTCATTGATGACGGCCACAAGGACGTTGTCCTGAACACGATGAAGGACGGCATCCAGTTTCCCATCTCGTCGATGCCGGGCGAACCGGTGGGCCACACTTACGCCGGCCCGATGGCCAGCGAGACGGTCCATTTCGTCGATGCCGTCGCCCGTGACCGGCCCGTTCTGGTCACGGCGGAACAGGCCCGCAAGGTGATGGAGGTCTACATCGCCGCCGACCTCTCGGCGGAGCGCAACGAGCCGGTCTTGCTGCCGCTGAACGCCGATCCGGCCTCCGTGTCCGCCGTGGCGTGACCCAAGGCCAACCATTCCGCCTGCGCTTCGCCGGTTATCAGGGTCCGGACTCGCCGCACACCCTTGCGGCGGCGACGTTTCTCGATCAGATCAGCGATCGCCTTTCGGGCTGGCCGGTCGAAACGACGCTGCAGCCCGACATTCTGCGACTCGGCCACGCGACGGCGGATCTGCCGACCTTGGTCAGCGCCGGCCGGTACGAGTTCTGCTATCTGTCGACCAGCTATCTGACCCGGTTTGCCGCCGGCCTCAGCCAGTTCGACACCCCCTTTGCCTACGACGACGTGGATGCCGCGCTTGCCGACCTGGATGGACCGTTAGGGCAACGGATCGCGGATGACCTCGTCGATCGGGCCGGTCTCAGGGTACTGGGGTTCTGGAGCAACGGCCTGCGCCATCTGACCAACCGCGTCCGCCCGATCTGGGCGCCGGAGGATTGCCAAGGGCTACGCATTCGGGCGATCGAGAATTACCTGCACACCAAACTGTTCGAGCGGCTGGGCTTCGACGTGACGCCGCTTGACCTGCGCGAACTGATGCCGGCGTTGGAGGACGGCATGGTCGATGCCCAGGACAACCCGCTCGCCACGATCGATCGGCTGGGCGCCATGCGCCATCACCGCTACCTCACTTTGACCGGCCATCTGGTCGGCGTCGTCGCGCTGCTGTGTCGCGAGGCCGACTATTGCCGCTGGCCCGATGGGGTCCGGAAGGCCGTTGCCGCCTCGGCCGACGAGGCGACGGTGCTTCAGCGCTCCGTCGCCAAAGCCAGGGAAAGCGCGCTGGAGAAGGCGCTGATGGCCGATCCCGCCGTGGAGGTGGCGAACCTAACGCCGTTGCAGCGGGACCGTTTCAGGGCGTGTTTTCGACCGGTACGGGCTGCGTGAATTCGGCCGGCAGGTCGGAGACCTGACCGCGCCGCTGAAAGTCGCGCATGCCGGCCTTGATCGTGTCGATGAACTCCTGCGCGATCAGGGGCAGGGGCGATCCCGACGGCAGGATCAGCCCGAACTCGAAGCCGAAGGTCGGCTCAAAGGTCTTGACCACCAGGCGGTCCGCGAACGTCTCGCCGATGAACCTGTGCACCAGGGACACGCCCAGCCCTTGCGCGACCAGGCCGCAGATCATGATCGTCGATTGGGTCTCGATCTGCAGCGTCCGGCGGATGCCGAGGCGGGAAAACAGCTCGTCCGTGCGGTACCGGAACAGCGTGCCCGGCTCCATCGAGATAAACTGCTCACCCTCCAGATCCTCCGGCGTGATGATCTCGCGTTCGCTGAGCGGATGATCCTTCGGCAAAACGCACACGCTCTCAATGCCGCCGAGCGGTTCTACGACCAGGGCGTCATTTTCGATCGGAAGCGTCACCAGGCCGAGATCGTAGCGGCCGCGCATCACGCCTTCTTCCAGTTCCGACCGCGTACCGATATCGACGGAAACCCTGAGCCGGCGATACCGTTTGCGGATTGACCTAATCGCGGGCGGCAGCATGCCGAAGCCGAGCGCGCTCATGGCCGCGATGCGCAGCGAGGCGTAGCTGAGCGTCGAGATGTCCCGCGCCATCGCCTTGATCTGATCGACGCCGGTCAGAACCTTCTCCACGGTCGTGTAGAATTGCTGCCCCTCCGGCGTGACGCGCAGGCGGCCCTGGCGCCGCTCGAACAGCGAAAAGCCGATCTCCTGCTCCAGTTGGGAAATCAGGCGACTGACCGCCGACTGGGTCAGGCCCAGCGCCTCGGCCGCGTGTTTGGTGGTGCCACGGGACAACACCAGCCGCAGGGCCTCGAGCTGTCTCAGCGTCATACTCATGGCGGTTCCTCCTCGACCCGCATAGTATGCGCAGAAAACATATAAAAAGCGGAATTCCGAATTTTACGTCATCAAGTTGGATTCCGAAAATGCCTCTGGGCCTGCGTTTCGAACCCGACGAAGACCGGGGAAACGGCAGGCCGCCGCGCGATCGGCCGCCTCCACCTGGTGGCCAGGGGAGGAGCTATATGGGGCGCAGCCCGGCCGGAAGCGATCCGGACTCGATGTTCAAGGGTCGCCTCAACTTCAACACGGTTGCCGGCATTGTCTGCGTTGTTTTCGCAATTGTTCTGTACATCATCATTCCCTACGAGGTGGACGAACCGCCGACCTTGTTCGGCCAGTCGGGTTCGGATCTGGACCCGAAACTGTTTCCGACGATCGTCGCGGTTTTGTTCCTTGTCGTTGGCGTTTGGTACATCGTCGAGAGCCTCGGCCTGCGCGAAAAGAACGACTTCAAACAGCTAACGCTTGGCAATCTGAAGAATATCGCGATCTCGGTCGTTGTAATTCTGTTCTACGCATTGGCGCTGGAACCGATCGGTTTCATCATATCGAGTTTCGTCGTCACGATCGTTCTGACGCTTTATTACGGATCGCGAAATATATTCGGCATCGTCGGCGTCACGATCGTTGTTCCGGTCGGCATTTATTACATCTTTACCCGCTTGCTGCAGGTCTATCTGCCTGCGGTACCGGACTTCTGATCGATGTTCGAAAGCCTGTTGGCGGGCCTGGAAATGGCCCTGCGGCTCGACACCATGCTGATGATGGGGCTGGGCCTGGTGCTGGGCATGTTCATCGGTGCCTTGCCCGGCTTCACGACCATCATGGCGATGGCCGTGTTGCTGCCGATCTCGTTTTTCCTGAACCCTCTGGTCGGCATCCCATTCCTGATCGGCGTCTATAAGGGCGGCATCTTCGGTGGCAGCATTCCCGCCATTCTCGTCTCCATGCCTGGGACGGGTGCCTCTGTCGCCACCCTCTTCGACGGTCCGGCGCTGACCAAGAAGGGCAAGTCGCGCAAGGCGCTGGAAATGGCGCTGTTCTCCTCGGCGTTCGGCGACTTCACGTCCGACATCATCACCATCCTGCTGATCGGGCCGATCGCCTTGATCGCCATGCGGATCGGCCCGCCGGAACTGGCGGCCGTCCTGGTCTTGAGCCTGCTGGTGATCGTGGTCAGCGGCGGCGGCGTGGTGGTCAAGGGCTTCGTGATGCTGCTGGTCGGCCTGTTCCTGGCCATGATCGGCCAGGACCCGATCGGCGCGGCCAGCCGCTTCACGTTCGATTTCTTCGCCATCCGTTCCGGCATTCCGCTGTTGCCCATGCTGATCGGCCTGTTCGCCTTGCCGGAGATCTTCGCGGCGATCGAGAAGCGAACGGCGAGCTATATCCGCCGCTCCGTCGGCAGGGCGGAAGGCGAACGCCTGACCTTCGCCGAGTTCAAGCAGTGCTTCAAGACGATCTGCCGTTCGACCGGGATCGGCACCGTGGTCGGCATGATCCCGGGCGTCGGCCAGGTTGTCGCCGCCTTCATGGGCTATGCCGCCGCGAAAAGCGCTTCGCCAACGCCGGAAAAGTTCGGCACCGGCGAGTTGGAGGGCGTAGCGGCGGCCGAGGCGGCCAATAACGCCGTTAACGGGCCGACCCTGGTGCCGCTGATGACCATCGGCGTGCCGGGCGACAACATCACCGCGATCCTGCTCGGCGCCTTTGTCGCGCAGGGCTTGCGGCCGGGGCCGGAGCTGTTCGCGACCCAGTCGGCCCTGGTCTATGCCATCCTGATCGCCATGCTGCTGGCAAACGTGCTGTTCGTCGTGGTCGGCTACGCCCTGGTACCGGTCTTCGCCAAGATCGTCACCATCGGCAAATCCTATCTGCTGCCGCTGACCATCGTGTTCGCGTTTGCCGGCACCTATGTCTACCGGTCGAACACGCTCGACCTTCTGTTCCTGGTCGTCTTCGGCGTCGCCGGCTATGCCCTGCGCAAGCTGAAGTTCGACGTCACGCCGCTGGTCATGGGCTTCATCCTTGGGCCGGTGCTGGAATACTCCTTCGGCCAGACGGTCACGCTCAGCCAGGGTGACATGCTGGGCTACATCATCGCCGACCGGCCGATCACGATCGTCATCGTGATTACCATTCCGTTCCTGACCTACTTCATGTGGCGCCGCGGGGCCAAGCTGCGCCGGACCTATTCCGACGGGGGAGGCCACTGATGGGCGAAGCGATTTGGGCGACGTGGTTCGATCTGCCGGAGGCGGAGGCGGAGGCGGAGGCGGAAGACCATCTCGCCTGGCTTCATGGCACGCATCTGCCGGCGATCCTGTCCCGTCCCGGATTCGGCTGGGCCGCGACCTACCGGAACAGCGGCGGCGGCGCCCATATGGACAAGATCGCCGACGGGCTGGCGCGACCAGGCGAGGACGAGGTGCCCGGCGGCCGGGACTATGTGGTGCTGGTCGGCGCGCCGGATGTGGAGTTGTTCTTCAACCCTCGTGTCGATGAGGTCGAAGTGGGCTTGGGCGGTGACAGGCTAAACCAGCGGCGCGGCGCCCGAAGCGCGGTGTTCATTGAGCAGTCCTACGTCGCGGGGCCGGAAATGGCGACACGGCCACGGGGCGGACCCACGGGGCCGGCGATCCAGTTCGGCAGCTTCCGCACCAAGACCACCGAGGATGAGTGGGACCTGTCCGCCTGGTATGGCCAGTATCGGCTGCCGGCGATGTCGGCCATGACGGGCTGCATTGCCACGCGCAAGCTGGTCGCGGTCGCCGGCTGGGTCAAGCACGCCGTACTCTATGAGTTCACCTCGCTTCAGCAGCGGCAGGAGCATTTTCAGGGCCACGAATCCCTGGCCTTGGACCAGCGTGTCTGGACCAACAAGATCATCAATTACACCATCCATTCGCCCGGTTCGCCCGTGGTCGGCAGCCGCCTGTGGCCGCCGGTCGCCGCCGACGCCGGTTAACACGGGAGAAACGCCATGGCCCTGCTATCGATCCCCACGAACGAAGACGCCGACCCGGAAGCGCAAGCCCTGTTCGGCCACGCCGAAAAGCTGATGGGGCGGGTGGCCAATGCCGTTCGTGTCGCGGCGCATTCGCCGAAGGCGGCCCAGCCATTGTTCGGCTTCCTGGTCGCTGCGCTGCGCTATGAAATCACCGGCATCCTGGACCTGCGGATCAAGACCCTGGTGATCCTAAAGACCTCGATGTTGAACGGCTGTTCCTACTGCATCGGCCACAACACGGCACTCGGCCGGTCGATCGGCTTTGAGGACGACGAGATCGCCGCCATCGAAGGCGACTATCAGAGTTCCGACCGATTCACGCCGGCGGAAAAGGCCGCCATGGCCTGGGCGGAATATCTGACGGAGCGCACCTATCGCCAGCACCCGGAGGCGATGCCGGAGTTGAAGAAGCACTTTACCGAGGCGCAGATCGTCGAAATCACGATGGTCTCCGGCTTCTTTAACTTCTGGAACCGGTTCGTCGACGGGCTGCAGGTCGATTTGGAGGCCGAGCGCATGGTCGGCAACATCAAGCGCTCGCGCGTCGTCGACCTCGACGAGTATGTTGCCTTCATGCGCGATGGCTGGTGGCGCGAGGAGACGCGGCAGGCGGCGGAGTAGCCGTCGCGGGGCAATTCGCACAGCGCATCGGCCGGCGACTTTTATGCATTTCGCTTCATACCTGGCGGGGATCAGAATGATCGTGAACGAAAGGCGACGGGTTTCGGATCCATGCTGAATGCGGCGATCTTTGGCTTGGGCTGGTGGGGCCGACATATGGTCCGGCGCATGGCCGATTCCGAAAAGCTGCGGATCGTGCGCGCGGTGGACACCAATCCCGATGCGGCGGCGGACTTCGCGGCCGAACACGCGCTGCCGTTGTCGGCGGACCCCGACGACGCGCTGAACGACCCGTCGATCGACGCGGTCATTCTGTGCACCCCGCACTCGATGCACACGCGGCAGGTCGAGGCCGTCACAGGCGCGGGCAAGCACTGCTTCTGCGAAAAGCCACTGGCCTTGACGCGGGCGGACGCCGAACGGTCCGTGGCCGCCTGCCGTGCGGCCGGCGTCATGCTCGGCATCGGGCACGAGCGGCGCTACGAGCCGGCCATGCAGGAGGTCGCGCGCCTGGTGAAGAGCGGCGCGCTGGGCACGATCATGCATGTCGAGTCCAACTTCAGCCACGACAAGCTGGCCCATGTCGCGCCGACCGATTGGCGGGCCTCGCCGTCCGACGCGCCGGCCGCCGGCATGACCGCCATGGGCATCCATCTGACCGACGCCTATCTCAGCCTGTTCGGGCCGGTCAGCGACGTGCATGCGTTCACGGCGCGGCGGGCGCTGGACTTCGAGACCGGCGACGTCGTCTCAGTCACGCTGCGGTTCGAAAGCGGCGTCACCGGCTTCATCAGCGCCGTGCTGAAGACGCCGCTGTTTCTGCGACTGACCGTGTTCGGATCGGACGCCTGGGTCGATGTTCGCAATCATACCCACCCGGACACGCCGGGACCGGTCACGCTGACGCTTCAGCGCAGCGGCGCCGACCCGGACGTGCGCACGTATGAATGGACCGACACGGTGAAGGCCAATCTCGAGGCGTTCGCCGACGCGGCGCTCGGGTCGGGGGACTATCCGTTCACCGACGCCGAGAAAATCGGAAACATCGCGGTGCTGGAGGCCATCGCGCAGTCGGCCGCCAGCGGGCAGCCGGTTGCCGTGACGTCGACCAGCCGAGCGGCGGCTTGAGTCTCCATGAACGGCCGCTGCCCGGTGCTCAAGAGGTTAGGTGAAGATAAGAAAAGGGGAGGAACGAGATGTTACGTCGTACATGTCTGAAACTGGCCGCGCTGCTGGCCGCGACCGCCATGACGGTGTTGCCGGCGGCGGCGCAGGAGGCCTATCCGGATCGGCCGATTACCATGATCCTGCCGCTGGGGGCCGGTGGCTCTCACGACATCAATGCACGGGTGGTGACCAGCATTCTGCCGACCTATCTGGAACAACCGGTCGTGGTTCGGCTGATGCCGGGCGGCAGCGGTCAGATCGGCACCGCGGCGGCGGCGGAGTCGCCGGCGGACGGCTATACGCTGCTGTTTTCGCACAACTTCTTCGACCAGTTGCAGCACCATCTGGTTGATCTGCCATATGCGCCACTGGACGATTTCGTCACCGTCGCGCGCCTGAATGCCGCGCCGCTGACCATCGTCGTACGGTCCGACGCGCCTTGGCAGACCCTGGAGGAAATGCTGGACCACGGTCGCGACAACCCGGGCGAACTGCGCTTTGGCCATAGCGGTAACTGGGGTGCGATCATGGTGCCCGGCGCGCAGCTGATGCAGCAGGCCGGTGTCGAGGCGGCGTTCACGCCCTATCAGGGCGGCGGCCCGACCGTTCAGGGTCTGCTGGCCGGCGATGTCGACTTTTCGATGATGTTCCCGGCCGTGATCGAGGCCCAGGGCGATGCCCTGCGTCCCTTGGCGACGGCGGCCGCCTCACGACTCTACGAGGACGTGCCGACCTTGGAGGAGCTGGGCTACGGCGGCAACGTCAGTGACATGCACCGCATCGTGCTGGCGCCTGCGGGGATTCCCGAGGATCGGCTCGCCGTCTTGCGCCAGGCCTTCGTCGACCTGCAGGAAGATCGCACCTTCCAGCGCATGACCCAACAGTTGGGCGAGGACCCGTCCACGTTCATGACCGGCGAGGATTATGACGCCGTGCGGCCGGAACTGAGCGAGGATTACCGGCAGCTGATCGAAGGGTTCAGCGGCTGATTTGTTGCGGCGGCGCGCGATGAAGGCGCGCCGCCATCCGACTGCACGAAAGAGAGCGTTATGCCGACCGCCAAGATCATGACCATTGACGAGGTGCCGCTGGTCGACCGGGGCGACGGGGTCGCGACGACCCTGCTGGTCGGCACGGAGCGGGTCGGCAAGGCCGCTTTTACGTCCGGCTTGACCCGGTTCCCGCCGGGCCGCGCGGCACCGGTCCACAGCCACAATTGCGACGAGATGGTCATCCTTTTGGAGGGTGAGGGAGAGGTTGAGGTCGACGGCATCACCAAACGCCTGTCGCGCTACGACACCACCTACATCCCGGCCGACAAACCGCATCGGTTCAACAATGTCGGCGACGCGGACCTGCTGATCCTTTGGGTTTATGGCGCCGACCATGTGACCCGCACCTTCACCGAAACCGGTAAGACCGTGGAACACCTGTCAAGCGGCGACAAGGTAACGCCGACCTGAGCGGCGGAGCGACGACCATGCCGGCGGATGTGGGCATTATCGGCGTTGGCCAGATGGGCTCCGGCATCGCGCGCCAGCTTGCCGCGGCGGGCCGGTTGGCGGCCGTCTACCATACCGATGCGGAAAGCGCGCGCGCTCTTGGCCTGCCGAATGCGGTGATCGCGGCCACCGCCGCCGAGATGGCCAGCTTGTGCCGCTTCGTGCTGTTTGTCGTGCCGGGCTCGGCGGAAATCGACGGCATCCTGACCGGCGAGGACGACCTGCTGGGCCTTGTCCAATCCGGCACCCTGCTCATCGACCTGACCACGTCCGACCCCGCCGAAACAAGACGGCTGGCGGCGCTTACCCAGGCTGCCGGCGGGTGGTATCTGGATTGCGGCATGACTGGCGGCGCTATCGCAGCGGATGCCGGCACGCTGACCCTGATGGTTGGCGGCGAGGCGAAGGCCTTGGACCTCGCGCGCCCGGTTCTCGATGTGATCGCGCAGCGGATCTTTCATCTCGGGCCCTCCGGTGCGGGGCACACCATGAAGCTGATCCACAATCTGGTGTGCCACACGGTCTTTCTGGCCACCTGCGAAGGCGCGCGCCTGGCCGAACAGGCGGGCCTGTCGCTGGATCGCACGATCGAGGTCTTCAACGCCGGCAACGCGCGCAGCTTCGCCAGCGAAGTGCGCTTTCCCAAACACATCGTCAGCGGCAGGTTCGATGGCCGGTCACGGGTCGCCAATCTGGCCAAGGATGTCGGCATGGGCGTCGATCTGGCCGGCCGGTTGGACCAGCCGCTCGCGATTTCTCGGGCGGCCGACGCGCTCTTGCAACGGGCGATCGAACAAGGTCTGGGTGACGAGGATTTCAGCCGCCTTTATCCGGCACTTGCCGATCTGATTGCCGGGGCATCGGAGCGCGCGCAGGAGCTGACGCCGTGACCGCTAGCCCCGCTCGCAATTCGCGGCCCGCTCCATCGCCGCACAGACGGCGGACTGGTCCTCGTCGATATGCCCCTGCGCCACGGCGGCATAATAGCTTTGCAGGGCGGCCTGATAAATCGGCGTCGGGCAGGACAGGGTGGCCGCATGCGCGCTGATAATCCGCGAATCCTTCAGGGGGATGGAAAAGTTCATACCTTCGCGTCGATAGTCGTTGTCGGCCATCAAGGCGCCGCGCACCTCGAACATGGCGGAACTGGAACCGCTGCCGCTGATCACCTCATGGATCAGCTTTGGGTCCAGGCCGGACTTCATGCCCAGCACCATCGCCTCGGCGGCGACGCTGTTGTGGACCAGGTTCAACAGGTTGCCGACGAATTTCATCTTCGAGCCGCAGCCGAACGGGCCGACATAATGGGCCTTCTTGCAAAAGGTCAGCAGAATCGGCTCGACCCGGTCGTAAGCGGCTCGATCGCCACTGCCGAACGCGGTCAGCCCCTTGCGCAGGGCCATGATGCGGTTGCCGCTGACCGGGACGTCCAAGAGCGTGATGCCACCCTCTGCGAGCCGCGCATGCGCCGCCTCCTTGTCGGCGATCGGCAAAGTGCTGAGTTCGACGACGACCTGACCCTCGCGTCCGGCGGTTCGGATGTCGTCCACGATTTTGGCCAGAACGGCGGCGGTCGGCAGACAGGTGAAAAGGACATCGGCCTGCCGGGCGACGTCCACCGCCGATCTCGAAGGCGCCAAACCAAGGCCCGCCAGCGTCTCCAGCCGCTCAGCATCGAGGTCATAGCCCAGCAGCCGAATGTCGGCCTTCAACAGATTCTCGGCAATGGCGGAGCCGAGAACGCCGAGGCCGATCATGCCGATCATATCATTCATGGTTGCCCTCTCGTGCTCGCAAGTGGTCGGTCACAGCGGGTCGATACCAAGGCCGGCCGCGCAGTCGGCCAACACGCGGTCCAGATCGGGGTGGATCGGGACCCCATGCGCGCGCCTGTCCTCGGCGACATGGGCGGAACGTTCGCCGGGCAGCCGGATCTCGTCGACGTCGGGCAGTGTCGGCGACGACTTCATCGCCCCCCAAACCCCGTCGATCTGCCGCTTGAAGTCATCCACATCCATGAACGCCGCGATGTCGAGCGCCAGGATGAATTGGCCGGTATTTGTGACCGAACTGGCATCGGCGTTGAAATCGATCACGTCGCGCCCGAAAGCGGCGCCGTTCAAGACACCGGCCAGAATTCCGAACGTCAGGCCGAGGCCGTAGCCCTTGGCGCCGCCGATCGGCAGCAGAAAGCCCTCGCCGGCCCGGCTGGCATCGGTCAGCGGCTTGCCCTCTCTGTCGATCATCCAGCCTTCGGGCATCGGTTCGCCGCGCTGGGCCTTCAGCTTGACCTTGCCGTAGGCGGCGACCGTGGTCGCCATGTCCAGCACGATCGGCGGAAACCGCTGCGACGGGATCGCGATGGCGATCGGATTGGTGCTCAACAGCATTTCGGTACCGCCCCAGGGCGGCAGATGGTTGGCGTTGCCGACGGCGGCGTAGAGGCCGATCATGTCGTGCTCAAGCAGCATGCGGACATAGAGCGAGGCGGGACCGGCATGGTTGCTGTGATGGACGCCGACCCAGCCGACACCGCAGGTCTTCGCCTTCTCCGCCGCGATCCGCGCCGCCTCGCTGACGACCAGATGGCCCATGCCGTTGTCGCCATTGAGAACGGCCATGGCCGGCCGTTCCTTGTCGATCCGGATGTCCGGGCGCAGGTTGATCCCGCCGGCCTTGATGCGGCGGACATAGTTGGGCAGGCGAAAGACGCCATGGCCGTCCGAACCCATGACGTCGGCCGTCGCCATCAGATCCGCCACCGTGCCGGCATCCGCCGTCGGCAATCCGGCCGCGACGAGGGCTTGCGTCATAAACGATACCAGCCGGCTTTTTGGCACGCGTCGAGAGGTGGTCGTCATGGTGGCTCTTCCACTGAACTCAGTTTCGCTCAAATGTACTCATGAAGAAACGGAGTTGTCAATTTGACAAAACTCGATCTATTTTCATGAGAGTATGAAATAAATGTCCGAAGAAGTCCCTTCTATTTATTGAGGAGAGCGCAATGGGCTTGCGATTCATGGAACACATCTTGATCCTCACCGACGACGCCGAGGCAACGGCCGACTGGTGGTGCAAATATCTCGGCTTTCGGGAAGGCGACCATCCGGAGTTCGGCTTTCCTGTCCGATGGCTCTATATCGGCGACCAGGATGTGGTGCATATCGGTCAGCGGAACTTCTCCGAGCACCAGGACGAATATCTGAAAACGCCAGAGCAGAAAGCGGCGACCAACGATCCGACCCTCGGGTCCGGGCGCGTCGACCATGTCTGCTTCAACTGTGAAGGCATCGAGGAGTTCATTGCCCGTTTCGAGGCCGGCAATGTCGAGTTCAGCGAACGCCAGGCGCACAACCAGTCGCTCTATCAGCTATTCCTGCGCGAGCCGATCAATGGCATTAAGGTCGAACTGAACTTCCCCGCCGAAGAGGCCGAACGCGCCGGCCGCCAGGCCGCTCGAACCGCCGCCGACGCCTGAAGCAAACCTGACCGTCACGAGGAGAGACCGTCTTTCATGATCGACCTGTACACCTGGACCACGCCCAACGGCCGCAAGGTCTCCATCATGTTGGAGGAGGTGGGCCTGCCCTATCGCACCCACGCCATCGACATCACCAAGGGCGACCAGTTCGGCGAGGCGTTCCTCAAGGTCAGTCCGAACAACAAGATCCCGGCGATGGTCGATCACGACACAGGCATTGCGTTGATGGAATCGGGCGCGATGCTGATGTATCTGGCGAAAAAGGCCGGCCAACTGCTGTCCGACGACGAGGCGACCTACTGGCAGACCATCCAATGGCTGATGTGGCAGATGGGCGGGGTCGGCCCCATGCTTGGCCAGGTTCACCACTTTACCAAGTACAATCCCGGCAAGGCGCCCTACGCTGAGGACCGCTATCTGACCGAAGGCAAGCGCCTTTACGGCGTCTTGGACAAGCAGCTTGCCGGGACGGAGTATCTGGCCGGCGATTACTCGATTGCCGATATCGCCACCTGGCCCTGGATTGCCCGGTTCGATTGGCAGACCATCGATCTCAACGACTATCCCAACGTGAAGCGCTGGTACCTGGCGATCGCCGACCGGCCCGCCGTCAAGCGTGGTTTCGACGTGCCGAAGAAGGTGCAGGACATCCCGATGCCGGACTGACGGCTCTAAAGGGCCGCCGGCCGCCGCAAATAGCCGAGTTGGCGCAGGCTCGTGAAGTTGTCGCGGGTCACGATCAGATGGTCGTGCAGTTTCATGTCGACATGGTCCGCGGCCGACCGAAGTTCCAACGAGAACTGAATATCCGCTGCCGATGGCGTCGCGTCGTCGGACGGATGGTTGTGAACCATGACGATGCCCGCGGCATCGAGATTGAGGCCGCGCTTGATGACACTGCGCGACTCCACGGGCGTGAAGGTCGGGCGGCCAAGCCCCATCTGCTCGTCATGGATCAGCCGCATGCCTCTGTTGACAAACAGCGCCCGAACCACCTCCACCGGGCGATAGGCAATGCGCGCCCGGCAATAGGTCATCAGGTCATCCAGATTATCCAGAAGCGGCTTGTTGACCAGATCCAGCCTTAGAATGCGGGCCGCCATCTCGGCCGCCGCCTTCAACTGGGCGATCGTGCCGGGCGTGAGGTCGCCGACCTCTTTCAGCCGCTCGGGGTTGGCGTTGACCACCTCGGCCAAGTTGCCAAACGCGGCGATCAACTGCGTCGAGGTCGCGCGCGGATCGATCCTCGGGGATACCTGAAGCAGGAATTGCTCCAGCAGTTCGACATCGTCCCGATCGCTGAAATCCAGCAGAGAGAAATGGTCGAAACGCTGGCCATGGGTGTTCGCACGGCCGTTCATCGCGGGCGCGATCGAAACGGTTTTGAAGTGGTAGGGCCGTACCTTCCGGTCGATCGCGCATTCCTGCAGGCGCACCACGGTCATCAGATGCGTGCAGTGTTTCTCGCCGGCCATCCCGAGCGGCAGGATCAGGCGCGCAAAGCGGCGCGGCACGCCGCCGGTGCCAAGCGAAATCTCCATGAAACTGCAGCGGCGCAGCATCGCCGACGTGGCATAATCGGCCAGCAAGGCCTCGGCCATGATCGGGTCGGGATAGTCGCGGACCAGACTGCCGGTCAGCCTGTCGCCCGTCAGCCGCGTCTTGGGATCGAACTTCATGAACGCGAACGATTCCGGATCACGGCCGCGCACATCGATCAGGTGTTTCTGCAGCCCGTCATCATCCGATGTGAGCACCTGCATCAGATCGTCTGCCGATGGCAAGTGATCGGGGCCGCCCGCCGCCAACCATCGGGCGTGAACGGCCGCGAAGTCCGGCAGGTTGTCCATCGCGTCGAGGCTGTATTCATCGCGCCGCAGCAATGTGTTTCCGTTGGCGGCGACCCGCTCGCTGAAGCCGACCAGATAGCGGCTGACCAGCGGTCGAGGGATCGGACGTAGCAGAAGCAATCTACAATCAACCCTAACTTGAACAACAAACGCTAGAAATCAAAGTAAAGAACTGACAGTTTTTGATAATTGTCTGTCTTGACCCTGATTACTTTGTGAAACTAGGGTCGGTATTTTGACGAATCAACCAGTTTTGCGTGTGAGGGAGAATAAAAAAAATCTCAATATTACAATAGATGGCAAGCTGCTCGTTTGTGTATAGTCAGTGCTCGGAAACCTTCCGACGAGTCGTGCGGCTTCTTCGATCGCCACAGGCGACCCTTGCGAAGGGCGGACGGTCGACGGGGCGCAACCGTGTCAGATGGCGAGCCTGCAACCGCTGGCTCGGATCACGGCGGTTGCTCCCGATGGGCTATGACAGCCCAACGACGGGAACCAGCGCGCCATGGACGGCCTTGGCTTCGGCAGAGCACAAGAATGCGACAACGGCGGCGATGTCCGCCGGTGAAACCCATTTCGACGGGTCTGCGTTAGGCATGGCGGCGCGGTTTTCCGGCGTGTCTATGATCGAGGGCATCACGCAGTTCACGTTGACGCCCTTGTCGCGCAACTCCGCCGCCATGGCCTCTGTCACCCGAAGCACGACGGCTTTGGATGCCGTGTAGGCCCCCATTTGGGCAACGCCATGGGTGGCCGCGTTCGCCCCCACCGTAACGATCTTGCCCGAACCGCGCGCGACCATGCCGGGTGTGACGACCCTGACGACATTCAACAGGGTCTCGGTGTTCAGACCCATCATCCGGTCCCATTTCTCGGACGATGTCTCGTAGACCGGCTGGCCCATGTCAAAGCCGCCGGCGGCCGCACACAGGATGTCGACACCGCCTGGTCCGTCGACAAGCGGCTGAAACGCCGTTTCGACCGACGGCCCGTCCAACAGATCGACCGCCACCTTGGTCAGGTTTGCCCGTGCGTCCGGGAAGGCCCTGTCGAGGGATTCCCGCGATGCGCCGACAACGATCAGATTGGCGCCTTCGGCCTCGAAGGTTTGCGCGACCGCGCGACCGAGGTTCCCGGCCGCGCCCGTGATCATCACAGTCTTGTTGTCAAATCGCATCGAGATCGCCCCCCGTTCGACCTGGTCCGCGCTTGGCGCGTTTGTCAGAAGCGCATCCTAATGCTTGTGCGGACGCTCGTCATGAAGCTTTGGGGGCTAGCTTGGCATCTGGGCGTCAACGCCGAAGATGCCGCCCAGCAGAGCCAACAGGATAGCGCCGGCAAGCAAGTTCACGCCGATCAAGGCCAGCACCATCAGGCCGCGCCGCTCGTCCGGGATGCCCAGGCAAATCGGTGAACCGCGGAAGACGAGCACAAAGGTGTAAACAAAGGCGGCGATCACCAACAGCCAGCCAAGCGCCGGAAAGGGTGCGACCGCCTCTGCCAGGAACATCGGCGTCGTCGCCAGGCCGATCAGTACGAAGCCGGCATCCAAATCGCCGCGGCCGCCCCAGGCCGCCGACAGTCGTGCGGCGACATAGGCCATGGCAAAGACCAGGACGACGTTAGTCACCAGGCGAAGCACGACGATCAGCAGCATGATGTCGAACGGCGATACGGTCGCCGGCAAAAACACCAGCTGCATCAGCGCCGACACCACGGTGCTGCCGATAATCAGCGGAAAGACATGCTCGCGCGCCACCACGCTCCATGGCGGTGCGGGCTGGCCATCGCTCTTGAAGGTCGCGTCTGGCTGCATGAGGATGCCGCGCACGCGGTTTCGGAATGCCGTGACGTCCATTATCTTCTTATTCTCGCTACCATCCGCGCTTGTGTCTCGGACCCCAAAACTCGCCTGCCGTCCTCTAGATAGGGGCTATTTCGCTTGTGTCGAGCGGCCGGGTTGCAGTTGGTCGACTGCGCATGGCAGACCATAGCGTATGGCCCAGCCGCGAAAACCTGCTCGAAAGCGCCGCCGCCTTGGGCCAGCGGAACTGAAGATAGACCGGTTGGGCCGCTATGGCGATGGCTTAGCGGTCCGTCAAGGCCAAGAAGTCTATGTCCCGTTCGCGTTGCCGGGCGAGCGCGTCGAGGCCGTACTGGAACAAGACGGCGATCGGCTTCGCGCGACGGTGCTTAAGGTCCTATCCCCGAGTTCTGACAGGGTGGCGCCGGTTTGTGAGCATTTTGGAGCCTGCGGCGGCTGCCAAATGCAGCACATGTCCGATCGTGCGTATCTGGCGTGGAAGCGCGATCTGGTTGTCGAACCGCTACACCGCGCCGGCGTTGACCCCGGCCGCATCGATGACGTTGTTGCCGTTCGGCAAGGCACCAGGCGCCGCGTCACGGTGGCGGCGCGTCGCACGGCGAAGGGTGTCGTTCTGGGTTTCAACGCGTTTAGATCGGCGCGGATCGTCACGATCAGCCAATGCCCGGTTTCGCGGCCGGAAATCCTGGGGCTGTTCGCGCCGCTCCGCGACCTGCTGTGCCAACTGCCGATTGGTGACCGCACCGTCGACGTCACGATCTCGCTGTTGGATGATGGTCTCGACGTTGTCCTGACGGGTGTCGAAGAACCAGACCTTGCGCAGCTCGAACTGCTTGCCGCCTTCGCCGAAGGTCACGACCTGGCACGGCTGTCCTGGCGACCGTCGCCCCGTGATCGGGCAGAACCGATCGCGCATCGCCGCGGCGGCGTGTTGCGCATGGGCGAGGCGCGCGTGGTGCTGCCTCCCGGGGGCTTTTGTCAGGCCAGCGCCGAGGGCGAGGCGGCCCTGGCCGATCTGGTTCTCGATGCGGTCGGTTCGAGGGGGCCGGTCGTTGACCTGTTCTGCGGCGTGGGAACGTTCGGTTTGCGTCTTGCATCGCGAGGATTGCGGGTAGCCGGCTTCGATGGGGATGCCCGCGCGGTTGCCGCCTTCGAAGCGGCGGTACGACACCTTGGCGGTCGCGAGAACACCGAAGCCCTTGTTCGGGATCTCTTCCGCGACCCCCTGTCTCCCGGCGAATTGAGTGGGTTTCAAGTCGCGGTTTTCGATCCGCCAAGGGCCGGTGCCCGGGCCCAGGCAGCCGCGCTGGCGACGTCGAATGTGCCGTTGGTCATCGGCGTATCGTGCGACCCGGGAACGTTCGCGCGCGATGCGCGGTTGCTTGTCGATGGCGGCTATCGGCTTGACCGCGTGACACCGGTCGACCAGTTCGTTTGGTCGCGACATGTCGAGTTGGTCGGGGTGTTCAGGCGCTAGACCAATAGCCGATCATACCGAACCATGAGGTTCGGTATGATCGGCTAAAATTGCTCTATCTTTGAATAAGTTAGAGCATCTTTGTTCGATCGTTTGGATCGCGTAGCGATTCCAATCGATCGAACGATGCGCTAGCGCGAACGCTCGATCGCGGCGATCAGCGGGTCCCAGTCTTCGGCCAGGGCAGCGGCGCGTTTGGTCGTCAGATCGAACAGCGATCGGCCGTCGGCCGCCAGTTCCGCATAGATCGCGCTTTCGCGCAGGCGGGCGGCTACGAAGTGACCTTGGTTCGCCAGAAAAGATTCCAGCCTGGCACCCGCGCGGGTCCGTGGCCGCATCCTGTTGCCGACGATCGCAACGCCCGTCTTTTCCTTGCGGATGGGTTTCAAGGCGTCAATGCGCTTCAAGAACCTGGCCGTGGCGGCCTCGTCAAAGGTCGATGGCAGTACGGGAACGATGACGATGTCGGCCGCGCGGATCAGGTCCTCGACCCTGCTTGTCCGCATCGCCGCCGGGGCATCGATCACCAGCCGATCGCATCGCTTTGGCGGTTTGCCGATCGACTTGGTCCAGTCGTGACCATCGATCTTGGCATCGTGCTTCGGCCTGCGCTTCAGCCAGCCGATCGCGCTGCGTTGCCGGTCGGTGTCGGCCAGGGCCGTATGCAGGCCGCCATTGGCGAAGGCGGCCGCCAGGTGGGTCGCGATGGTGGTCTTGCCGCAGCCGCCTTTTCTGTTGGCCACCAAAATGGTCAGCATCGGCGTGGGTTTCCTTCAGCGCCGCGTCTCAGACATGCCAGAACGGCTTGGCACTCTTGAACGCCGCCCATTCGGCGTTGGTACGCGTTGAGAGATCGACCATCGCGTGGGCATGCCAGCCGGCGACCAGGCCGACCGCGCGCTGCAGCTTGGCGTCCGCCCCACCGCCCTCAAGATGGCCCAACGCGGCTTCTGTCATGGCCTGGTCTTGGAGATGCCCCAGCAACGATTGCAGGCGCTTCAGGTGCTTGAAGAACAGCTTTGTGGCCGGCGACGGATACAGCGGCGCACAGAAATCGACCGCATAGCGTAGCTTCTTCATGGCGATCCGCACCTCGTGGCGCGCGTCCGCCGGCAGATTGGCGAAGCCACGACCGCGCTTGAGGACCGCGCGCAAACGTCGTTGCAGCAATTGGTCGGCCAAATCGACCATCGGCCGGTCCAACCATTCGACCGTCGGGCTGTAGGGTTGCTGGCGCCAGCCCCGCAGGGCGATCCAGTGGCCCATGCTCAACGCCATCTCGGTTGCTTGCGGCCCGTCAAGGGCCATACGGGCCTCTGCGTAGCCCTCGCGCCGCCAAGCCTCCGCAGCCTGCTTCAACACCGCCAACGAGGTTTCCTGCGGCATTGCGGTCGCCACCGGCCCCAGCATCTCGTCGATAAACACGTCTGCATCGCGCGCCGGGCCCATCGCGTTGCCAAGCGCGCGCAATCGATGCTTCAAGGGCTCGATTTCCGCTGCGCCGATGACCGGTCGGAAGAGCTGCAGGGCGGAACGCAGCCGGCGCAAGGCAACACGCGCCTGATGGATGCCCTCCGGATCGCTGCCCTCCCGCACAGCCGGCAGGTTCTCCGTCCAATGGGTCAGGCAGTTGCCAAGGATCAGGGCCAGCCCGTCATCGACCGTAACGTCGTCTGGCAGGTCGATCGACGATTGGAATTTCGGCTGCGGCGCGCTGCCATTGGCCAGAGCCTCACCCCTGGCCGCCTTCGACCGTGGGTCGATGCTCAGCGTATGGCGGCGATTCAGCGCCAGGGCCAGCTCGTAAAGCGGGTCCACGTCTCCGGCCAACAGCTCAAGTTCCACTTCATGGAGGGGCTGTCGCCGCCGTCCCGCGACGACCTCACCATCGTCCAGCGCGACCTCGATCCGCGCGCCGCCGAATTCGAGCGTGCGGGTCGCGCGGCGAACGCGGGTACCGAAGACCGCTTGTAATTCTTGCGGCCGGACCAGCCCGATCAGGCCAATGACGCTGTGGTCGTCGATTACCGAAAGGTCTGGCTTCGGCCCGTCGACCGGCCATTCCCACTCGCTTCTCGTGCTCAGGCCGCCGGCGCTGCCCTTGCCCGCCGTCTTGATCGTCTGCACATAGCGGCGGCCAATCTTCCGAACCCGTAGCGTGATCCCCCGAGCCGTCAGCCGTCGGTCCCTGGTGTCGAAATAGGTCGAGTCCAGGCGACGCACCGAGGACTGCCCGTCGAGTTCGGGCGCGTCGCTGAGTGCCGCGAGCCCGTCGGCGTCGGTGGCCAGCTTCAGCTCGATCTCGACGGGCGCCGATGGTGCTGCCGACGTCACTGATTCTGGGTCCTCTGCCATGCGCACACAGTGCGCATTTTGCTCTTCGGATGTCAACCTGGCCGCCCCGCCCAAAGACTGCGCATTCGCGCTTAACTAACCATAGGACGAAAAACTATTTCTGTGCCGATTTCCTTCAATGGTCTGACGCTTTCGCCCGGTCGCGGCTGAGCGGCCACACCCTAATGGGCGGCCGCCCAACTGTCGCCGATGCCGAACTCGGCCACCAGAGGCACGTCGATATAAGCCGCCCGTTCCATCACCTTGCACGCGGTTGCCGCGGTTGCCTCTGCCTCGTCAGCGGGCGCCTCGAACAAGAGCTCGTCATGGACCTGAAGCAGCATCCGCGCTTGCAGTCCTTCGCGCGCCAGGGCCTTGGGCATGCGCACCATGGCGCGCTTGATGATGTCGGCGGCCGTACCCTGGATAGGCGCGTTGATCGCCTGACGTTCGGCAAAGGCCCGGCGCGCGGGGTTGGGGTCCTTGATGCCCGGCATGTGGCATTTGCGCCCGAACAGGGTCGTGACGAAGCCTTCCTCCTTGGCCCGCTTGCGCGTCTCTTCCATCCAGGCCTTCAGTTCGGAGAACCGGTCCAAATAGGCCGTGATGAACGCGCGCGCCTCCCGCTGCTCGATGCCGAGCTGGTTGGCCAGGCCGAACGCGGAGATGCCGTAGATGATGCCGAAATTGATCGCCTTGGCCTTGCGCCTGATATCGCCCGTCATCTCCGCCATCGGCACGTCGAAGACCTGCGACGCGGTCATGGCGTGAATGTCCTCGCCGGCCCGAAACGCCTCCTTCAGGGCCTCGACGTTCGCGATGTGGGCGACCAGGCGCAGCTCGATCTGGCTGTAGTCGACCGAGATCAGCTTGCAGCCATCCTCGGCGATGAAGGCCTCGCGGATGGCGCGGCCCTCCTCTGTGCGGATCGGGATGTTCTGCAGGTTCGGGTCGTTGGAACTGAGGCGGCCCGTGTTGGTCGCCGCCAGGCTGAAAGAGGTGTGGACCCGCCCCGTGCGCGGGTTGATGTAATTGACAAGCGCGTCGGTGTAGGTGCTTTTCAGCTTCGACAGCTGGCGCCAATCCAGCACCCGGCGGGCGATGTCATAGCCCTGGGCGGCCAAGGGCTCCAGGATCTCCGATCCCGTGGCGTAGGCCCCCGTCTTGCCCTTCTTGCCGCCTTCGATGCCCATCTCGTCGAACAGCACCTCGCCCAACTGCTTGGGCGAGCCGACATTGAACGGGTGGCCCGCCAGCGTGTGGATTTCTTTCTCAAAGCCTTCGATCCGTTCCGCAAAGCGGGCGGACATGCGTTCCAGAATGCCGCGATCGACCTTGATGCCGTCGGTCTCCATTTGGCCGATGACCTGGGCCATCTTGCGCTCGATGGTCTCGTAGACGGTGGCCATGCTTTCGGCCACGAGGCGGGGCTTCAGGTGGCGATGCAGGCGCAGGGTGATGTCGGCGTCCTCGGCCGCGTAATCGAGCGCCTTGTCCAGCGGCACGCGGTCAAAGGTGATCTGGTTCTTGCCCTTGCCGACGATCTCGGTGAACGCAATGCATTGGTGGTTCAGGTGCAGTTGCGACAGCTCATCCATACCGTGCCCGTGGGCGCCGCCGTCGAGCACGTACGAGATCAGCATGGTGTCGTCGATCGGGTCGAGCCTGGCGCCGTGCCGGACCAGGATCTGATAGTCGTATTTCAGATTGTGCCCGATTTTTAGGACCGTCGAGTCCTCCAGCAACGGCTTCAGGATTGCCATCGCGATCTCGGTATCGAGCTGGTCGGGGACCTGGTCGCCTTCCTCCAGGTCCAGCGTACCGTCGCCGGCCTGACCGACATGGGCCAGCGGGATGTAGCAGGCCTTGCCCGGCGCGGTCGACAGGCTGATGCCGACCAGCTTGGCGGCGGCCGCATCCAGAGAATCGGTCTCGGTGTCGACGGCGATCACGCCGGCGGCGAAACCGCTCGCGACCCATTTCTCCAGGGCCGCAACCGTGGTCACCAGCTCATACGCCGCCTCGGCCGACCCCGCTTCCTCCGGTTCGGATGGGCCACCCTCGGCGAAGCGGTTTTCCGCCCTTGCGACCAGCGACGGAAACTCCATGCCTTGCAGAAACGCCAGCAAGGTCGTCGGCTCGGTGTCGGGCTCCAGCCCGTCGAGATCGATCGGCAGGTCGACATCGTCGGCCAGCCGCACCAGTTCGCGCGACAGCTTGGCCTGTTCGGCGAAGGTCTGCAGGTTCTCGCGGCGCTTGGGCTGTTTGATTTCGCCGGCCCGGTCCAACAGCGTGTCGAGATCGCCGAACTCGCCGATAAGCTGCGCCGCTGTCTTGACGCCGATGCCCGGCACGCCCGGCACGTTATCGGTGCTGTCGCCGGCAAGGGCCTGCACGTCGACCACCTTCTCTGGCGGCACGCCGAATTTCTCGATCACCTCGTCCCGATCGATTGGCTTGTTCTTCATCGGGTCCAGCATGGTGACGCCGTCGCCCACCAGCTGCATCAGGTCCTTGTCCGACGAGACGATGATCGCCTTGTCGCCCCGTTCTCGCGCCAGCTTGGCGTAGGTCGCGATGATATCGTCGGCCTCATACCCGTCGACCTCCACCACCGGCAGGCCGAACGCGCGGGCGGCGTCGCGCACCAGCGGGAATTGCGGACGCAGCTCTTCCGGCGGCTCGTCGCGGTTCGCCTTGTAGAGATCGTAAAGCTCGTTGCGGAAGGTGTGCGACGAGGCGTCGAACACGACCGCGATATGGTCGGCATTCACGTCCGCCAACAGCTTCATCAGCATGCTGGAAAAGCCGTAGACCGCATTCGTCGGCGTGCCGTCGACCTTGCGAATGCGCATGGGGATCGTGTGAAAGGCCCGGAAGATAAAGCCCGAACCGTCGACCAGATAATAGGTGCGTTGGCTGTCGTCGCTCATGGCGCCCAAGATGGCGCAAGCAAGGGGCGGAGTCGAGGTGGCGTGGCCGAGGATCGGCGGTTAGTTTGCGCCGCCCGTCAAACCCAATCGCTTCATGCTGTTGCGTAGCTGGCTGTAGCTGAGGCCGAGCGCCTCCGCCGTGTGGCCTTGATGATGCCGATGGGACGCGAGTGCATGCTGGATCTGGGTGCGTTCATAGTCCGCCAGGCTTGCCTTCAGGTCTGTCGGCAGCGGCGCTGGTTCTGGCGCCTTGCCTTGCGGGGATTTGACCGCTTCCTCGCCGCGAACCGGCGGCCGGTATCGCGACTCAAACGGATCGACCACGATATGCTCAATGATCGTCTCGCCAGCCTCCGCTGCGCGGGCGACGCTGCGCTCGACCGCGTTCTTCAACTCGCGCACATTGCCTGGCCAATGATGGGCCCCGAGTGTGGCCAAGGCGCTCTCGGAAAATGTGTCTAAGACGATCCCCAGTTCGCCGGCGAAGCTTTGGCCGAAGGCGTTGGCCAACAGTTCGACATCGTCGGGCCGCTCTCTCAAGGGTGGCACGGTCACCACGTCAAAGGCCAGCCTGTCCAAGAGGTCCGCGCGAAAACGCCCAGCCTCGGCCTCGGCCGGCAAGTCGACATTGGTGGCGGCGATCAGGCGGACATCGGCGGTCAACGTTTCTCGGCCGCCCACCCGCTCATATTCGCCATACTCGATCACCCGCAGCAGCTTTTCCTGAATGGCGGCGGGCGCGGTGGCGATTTCGTCGAGAAACAGGCTACCGCCATCGGCGCGTTCGAACCGGCCGGCATGCCGTCGCGCGGCACCGGTGAAGGCGCCGGCCTCATGGCCGAACAGCTCGCTGTCGATGAGATCGACAGGCAGGGCCGCGCAATTGACCCGCACGAAGGGCTGTTCCCAGCGCTGGGACAGATAGTGCAGCCGGGCCGCCAGCAACTCCTTACCCGTGCCCCGTTCGCCGACCACCAGCACGGGCCGGTCGATCGGCGCCAGGCGCGAGACCTGGTCGAGGACCGTCACGAAGCTGGCGGCGGCGCCGATAATGTCCGGCAGTTCGATCATTGTCGTTTGTCCGATACCGATAAAATTTAGCAATTTTTATTGATTATTGACCAATTGAACCTGGACTTCAACTGCGCGTCGGATTGCTGGCTTCGGGATTTCCGAAGCAAAATCAGTGGCCTGCGCGATTTGCATCGGTTTGGCACGGGAATTGCGCCTATGTGGCTAGCGGCACGGCCAGGTGGGCAAGCCGCAAAGACGACTAGTGGAGAGCCTGATGGGCATCTTTTCGCGGCTAAGCGACATCATCAATTCCAACATCAACGCGATGCTGGACAAGGCGGAAAACCCGGAGAAGATCATCCGCCTGATCATTCAGGAGATGGAAGACACGCTGGTCGAGGTCCGGGCGACCGCGGCGAAATCGATCGCCGAGAAAAAGGAGCTGGAGCGTAAGCGGTCCAGCCTGGAGGCGGACGCGGCGGAGTGGGCGCGGCGTGCCGAGTATGCGCTAAGCAAGGACCGCGAGGATTTGGCGCGCGGTGCCTTGCTGGCGAAACGGCGCGCCAACGAGGCCGTCGGGGCCATCCAGGAAGAGCTGGACGCGCTTGAGGACGCGCTGACCAAGACCGGCTCGGATCTGGAGCGGCTGCAGGCCAAGCTGGATGAGGCGAAGGCCAAGCAGGCGGCATTGAACCGCCGGCGCGAAACGGCGCTGGGGCGTGAAAAGGTGCGCCGCCACCTGTATGACCCGCGGGTCGATGCCGCGCTCGATCGCTATGAGACGGTTCAGCGCAAGGTCGACGAAATCGAGGGCCGCGTAGAGGCGTTCGACCTCGGCGGCGCGCCCGCAGGCCGGCCAGACCAGCCGCAGACGCTGGACGGCGCCTTCGCCGAGCTGGAAACCGAAGGACAGATCGAGCAGGAGTTGGAGAAGATTCGCCGGCGGTTGAGCGGCACGCGCAGCGACGGCAACGGGGCGTCGGCGTGATCGCACCGCCCGACCAAGCCCACGCCGACGAGGGGAGGTGATCCGCAATGGACGTCTTCTTCTTCGTACCGCTGGTGATCCTGATCGGCTTCGTGCTGCCGCTTTGGCTGATTCTCGATTACGTCAGCAAGTGGCGTTCGCGACGCATGCTCACCACCGAAGACCAACAGATCTTGACCGAGCTCTGGCGCAGCGCCCAGCAGTTCGAAGATCGGATCGAAACGCTTGAACGCATCGTGCTCTCCGATGCGCAATACAGGAAAAAAGATGACCATTCGAAACCGTAATGGCGGCGTGCCGCACCGGCTGTATCGAAACACGCGTGACGGCATCCTGTTCGGCGTCTGTGCCGGCATTGCCGACTTCATGAATGTCAGCCGCCTCGGCGTGCGGCTGATCTTTATCATCAGCCTGTTCTTCTTCTTTCCTTTCACCGTCATGGCCTACCTGGTGCTCGCCGTGTTCATGAAGCGGAAGCCCGACGAACCGGCGCTGCGCGACCCGAACGAGGAGCAGTTCTGGCAGTCAGTGACCTTGGAGCCGGGCGATACGTTGCGCGCTTTGCGGCACAGGTTTCGCCGATTGGATGGCCGGCTTGCCCACCTCGAACGCGAGATCACCTCGAAGGACTACGATTTGCGCCGGCAGTTTCACGACTTGGAGCGGAGCGAGCGCGGGCAGCCGGGTCCATGACGACGGATGCCGAACCCTTGGCCTTGGAGATAACGATGCCCATCAGACACGTGCATTTGACCGACCAGCAGGACGCGCTGGTCAGCGCGCTGGTCTCCAGCGGCCGATACCGGGATGCCGACGAAGTCCTGCTCGCCGGCCTTCGAATGATCGCCGAGCGCGAGGCGTGCGGTGCCAACGACAACGGGGCATTGCGGCCGGTCCACAGCGCCGCCCGCGCCATGCCGGACTGCTGGATCACGCAACTGCATCTCCCGTCCGGCACGGCCTAGACGTCATCGGTTGCTTGTCTCGACGTCTGGGCCGCAGAAGCCTCATTCAATCTGTGTTACGAGTGATGTCCCGCAGATGCAGTTTCTGTTGTCAGGAGTTCTGCCTTGGACCAGGTCAAGACCGTCGACCAATTGCGCGCCATCATCCGCGAACCTTCGCCCGTCAGCGAAGCCAAGATTCTCGACCATCTGGACGATCAGGCGCTGGCGTTCATCGCGCTGTCGCCGTTCGCGGTCTTGACCACGGCCAGCGTCGACGGGCGGCTGGAGGCATCACCGAAGGGCGACGCGCCCGGTTTCATCCGGGTGCAAAGCCCGACTTGCATCCTGCTGCCCGATCGTGTCGGCAACAATCTGGCGTTCGGTCTGCAGAACATCCTGGAAAACCCCAAGGTCGCCTTGCTGATCATGGTGCCGGGCACCAACGAAACCCTGAGGATCAGCGGCACGGCGGAAATCCTGGCCGATCCGGACGTGCTGAACAGCATGCAGGAGCATGGCAAGCCGGCCCTGCTGGCCATCAGGATCGCCATCGAGCGCAGCTTCTTCCATTGCGGCAAGGCCTACATGCGGTCCGGACTTTGGAAGCCGGAAACTTGGCCCGAACGACAGAGGGTTTCGTTTGGCAAGGTGATTTCTCGGCAACTGAAGGGCGGTGACGAGATGGAACACACCATCGACGAGAGGGTCGAACGTGTCTACGCGCCCTATAGCGAACCGAACAGGTGAACTCGCCTCTGCCGCCCCCAATCACCTGGCCAACCGGCTCCTAGACCTAACTGCAATGGGAGAGATATCACTATGATAAGCAAGGCAATGCTGGTGTCCGCTCTTCTAGTGATGACCGTCAGCATCGGCGTGGCGCACGCCGACGACGATGACTGGGTGGGGTTCTATACCGCCATTGATGCGCTGGACGGCTCGGTCGATCATCTTTCCATCGTCCAGAACAGCGACGGGACATACGACATCCGAATGACGTCGTCCGCGCTTGCTCTATGCACGCCGGACCAGACCGCGGGCTGGATTGTCGCAACGGGTCGTCTTGTGGGCGGCAACCTGGTCCGCGAGAACGTCATGTTCGGCTGCGTGGGCACGGACGGTATGACGCCGATGGCGGACGGGACCTACACGCGCGATCACGAGACTGAGATCCTGACCATAGAAGGCCCGCTCGATCGCTTGAATCACTACCACCCGGTACATGACGACTAAGGCTATCTAAGCACCTTTGTCGGTCCGAACGAGACCGTCACTGCAGGCTGTTGCTAGCGCGCCCTCGGGTGGGCCTTCCGATAAACCGCCAGCAATTGCTCTTGATCGACATCGGTGTAGCGCTGTGTGGTGCTCAGCGAGCTGTGGCCAAGCAGTTCCTGGATGGCGCGCAGGTCGGCGCCCCCGGCCAGCAGGTGGGTCGCGAAACTGTGGCGCAGGGCGTGGGGCGTGGCGTGTTCGGGCAGGCCGAGCAGGCCCCGCAGCCGGCGCATCTGGCGTTCGGCGACGGCCGGATTGAGAACCCCGCCACGTGCGCCGCGAAAGATCGGCGCATCTGGGTCGAGGGCGACGGGGCAGGCCTCGACATAGTTCTCGACCAGCCGCGCCACGTCCGGCAGCACAGGCACCATGCGCTGCTTGTCGCCCTTGCCCGTGATCGTGATGGCCTTGCCCAGCGGCACGTCCCGCTTGGCGACGGACAGGGCCTCCGACAATCGCATGCCGCAGCCGTATAGCAGGCCAAACAGCGCTTGATCGCGCTTGCCGATCCAGCCCGCATCGCCTGCCGCCTCCACGACCGACAGGGCATCGCCTGCGGTCAGGGGTTTGGGCAGCGTGTCGGGCCGCTTGGGCGCGCGCAGGCCCGAGATGCCGGCGACGTGGACGATGCCGCGCCGATCCAGAAAACCGACGAGACTGCGCAGGCCGGAAAGCGACCGCGCGCGGCTGGTGATACCGGCACCTTGCGCGGCGCGCCTGGCCTGAAAGGCACGGAAGTCGGCAATCGTCAAATCGCCCAACATGTTCAGCGAAACGGCCCCGCCCTTATGGTCCGCAATGAAGGCCAGGAACTGGTCGACATCGCCGCCATAGGCTCGCAGCGTGTGGGCCGACAAGTTGCGCTCGACCGACAGCCAGCGGCGCCACGCATTCAAGGCATTGAGAAGATCGTCCGCTACCGCAAAGGCGGTGTCGACCACCAGGTCACCTGCCGACGTGCAGCCATGAGCGGATAATGCGCTCGGTCACCCGGCCCAGAAAGCCGATCAGGTCCGCCCGCATGCCGGGATGGAACATGTCCGCGTCGCGACTGCCCAGGGCCAACAGGCAGGGCGGGCTTTCCGGCGATATGGTCAGGCGGACCAGCGCCTGGCTCGCCACCAGACCGGCGCCGCTGCCGAAAACACTGTCGTCACCAGTCGCCTTCGTCTCCAACACGACGTCCCGGCCATCGGTCAGATGGTCGAGGAAACCGGCATCGACCAGCCGGACACCGTTGGCGACCGCCGCCGGGCCAAGCTCGCTGCCGTCGCTTTCGACCAGCAGGCAGGCCACATCCACGTCCAGCAGCACGGCAAGGTCGTTGCCGATGATCTGGATCAGCTCTTCGAAACTGGCCGCATCAAGCAGGAACAGGATCGCCGTTTGAACCCTCTGCAGGCTGCTCTCGTTGGCCCGCGCGGTGCTGACGATGTCCTTCTGGCCTTGTTTCAGCCGGCCGACCTCGTTGCGCAGCCGATCGACCATGAAGCTTTGCAGGTCGATGATGCCGTCCGGCCGCGGCCGTACCTCCTGGGCCTTGATCATGTGGGCCAGCACGTCGGGCCGGCCTCGCAGGAAGTCTGGATGGGCGACGAGATAGTCGGCCACCTTGTCCTCTGTCAGCGATCCATCGTCCGCAACCGGATGGACCTTGTCTTCCTGCCCCATGATTCTGTCGGACCCCGTCGGTTAGGCTGGCTTGCGCAGCGGCTCGACCTCGCTGCCGAGAATCGATTGGCCCGTCTTGGCCCAATCGGCCAGGAAGGCTTCCAGCCCCTTGTCGGTCAGCGGATGCTTGAACAGTTGGCGGATGACCGACGGCGGCATGGTCGCGACATGGGCGCCCAGCTTGGCGGCGTCGGCCACTTGTCGGGGCCCACGGATCGAGGCGACCAAGACTTCCGTCGTCAGGGCCGGATAGCGGCTGTAGATCTCGACGATGTCCGCGATCAAGGCCATGCCGTCGAAGGAGATATCGTCCAGCCGGCCGACGAACGGTGAGATGAACGTTGCGCCCGCCTTGGCCGCCAGCAGGGCCTGGCTGGCGGAGAAACACAGGGTGACATTGACCATCGTGCCCTCGTCGGACAGGGCCTTGCAGGTTTTGAGCCCGTCGACGGTCAGCGGCACCTTCACGGCGATGTTGGGCGCGATCTTGGCCAGATGGCGTCCTTCGGCCAGCATCGTGGCATGGTCCGTGGCTGTCACCTCCGCGCTGACCGGGCCGGACACGACCTCGCAGATCTCGGCGATCAGGTCGAGAAAGCTTTTGCCGGATTTGGCAACCAGCGACGGGTTGGTCGTGACGCCGTCGAGCAGGCCGGTCGATGCCAGGTCAACAATCTCGCCCAGATCGGCTGTGTCGATGAAAAACTTCATGATCCTCAATTCCCCGATAAAGTCGGTTCGTGCCGGGCGCCGCACAGTCGAATCGTCCGGTCGCTGTTGAACGAAGTGTACCGGATGGCCCCGACCGATACCACAGCCGAACCGCCAGCCGCCATCAAGACGCATGGTGACCGGGTGCGCGTGCTTCTGCCCTTGCCGTTGGCTGAGGCATACGACTATCGCGTGCCCGGCGGCATGATCGTCGATGCCGGCAGCTTCGTCAGCGTGCCGCTCGGTCAGCGCCTGGTCGCAGGGGTCGTCTGGGGAGACGGCAGCGGTGCCGTGGACGAGAGCCGGCTGCGCGACATCGACGCAGTGCTCGACGTTCCGCCCATGGCCGACGCGATGCGGCGCTTTGTCGATTGGGTGGCCGACTACACGGTCAGCGCCCCGGGATCGGTCCTGCGCATGGCCATGTCGGTGCCGGCCGCGCTGGAACCGCCCGCGCCCCTGATCGGCTATCTCGCGGCGCCCGATCCGCCGGAGGACACACGGCTGACCCCGGCCAGACGCCGGGTGCTGGACCTGCTTGCCGACGGGCCGCCGAGACAGGCGCGCGAGTTGGCGCGCGAAGCCGGCTGCGGCACGGGGGTGGTCAAGGCGATGGTCACGGCCGGACTGCTGCAGCCGGTCGAGATGAGACGGCCGCCACCGCCCGCGCCTCAGCCTGGGCGCGCCGGCCCCGCGCTCAGTCCCGCGCAAACGGAGGCCGCCGCCTCACTGCAGGAAGCGGTCCGACAGGGGACCTACAGCGCGACGCTGCTTGACGGGGTCACCGGGTCGGGCAAGACAGAAGTCTATTTCGAGGCGCTGGCCGAGGCGCTGCGGTGCGGTCGACAAGTCCTTGTGTTGTTGCCGGAGATCGCCTTGTCGCCCCAATGGCTGGACCGGTTCGCCGAACGGTTTGGTGTGCGCCCGACCGAATGGCATTCCGACGTGGGCGGGACACGACGGCGGGCGAACTGGCGCGCGGTTGCGGAGGGCGAGGCCAGGGTGGTGGTTGGCGCGCGCTCGGCGCTGTTCCTGCCGTTCTCGGAACTCGGCCTGATCATCGTCGATGAGGAGCATGAGGGCGCCTACAAGCAAGAGGACGGCGTCATCTATCATGCGCGCGACATGGCCGTGATGCGCGCGCACCTTGCCGACATCCCGATCGTCCTGGTCTCGGCGACCCCCTCGATCGAAAGCCGGGTCAATGTCGAGCGCGGGCGCTATCAGGCCTGCCACCTGCCGGATCGCTTCGGTGGCGCGCAGCTGCCCGAGGTCGAGGCGGTCGATATGAGGCAGAGCGCGCCGCCGACCGGCCGTTTTCTGTCGCCCCAGATGCTGGAGGCGCTGGTCGACACGCTGGGGCGCGGCGAGCAGGCCATGCTGTTCCTGAACCGTCGCGGATACGCGCCGCTCACTGTCTGCCGATCTTGTGGCCACCGTTTCGAATGCCCCAATTGCAGCGCCTGGCTGGTTGACCACCGATTGCGCGGCCGGCTGATCTGTCATCATTGCGGCTTCACCGCCCGGCATCCGCCGGAATGCCCGGTTTGCGCGGCCGTTGACAGTTTGGTGCCCTGCGGCCCCGGTGTGGAGCGCATTGCCGAGGAGGTTGACGCGTCATTGCCAGGTGCCAGGTGGACGGTCGTGACCTCCGATACCGTGCCGGGGCCAAAAGCGATGACTCAGCTGGTGGCTGACATGGCGGCCGGCGAGATCAACCTGCTGATCGGCACCCAGATCATTGCCAAGGGCCACCATTTCCCCAGGCTGACCCTGGTCGGCGTCGTGGATGCCGATCTGGGCTTCAACAATGGCGATTTCCGCGCCTTCGAACGCACCTATCAGCTTCTGCATCAGGTCGCCGGGCGGGCCGGGCGCGAGAGCCTGCCGGGCCGGGTCCTGCTGCAAAGCTACGAGCCGGAAAATCCGGTACTTCAGGCGCTGATCGACCACGACCGAGACCGGTTCTTCGAGGGTCAGATCGAAGCGCGTCGTCGCGCCGGGCTGCCACCGTTCGGCAGGCTTGCAGCCCTGATCGTCTCAGGCCGGGATCGCCACCAGGCCGATCAGGCGGCGCGGACGCTCGGGCAAACGGCGCCACGCGCGGAGGGTGTCGAGATCATTGGGCCGGCCGAGGCGCCTCTGTCTCTGTTGCGCGGCCGTTTCCGGCGGCGCCTTCTGGTCAAGGCACGGCGTTCGGCGCCCATACAGGGCCTGATCCGCGACTGGCTGTCACGGGCGAACCTGCCGTCCTCCGTCCGTGTCTCTGTTGATGTGGATCCTTACAGCTTTCTCTAGTTTGCTGCGTCGGCGACGATACCGATGGTGATGGTCACCTCGTGGGAGACCGGATCGTTGGCGGCCCACTGACCATGCCCCACATCGAAGTCGATCCGGTTGATCACCAGTTCGCCAATCGCGTGGGCGCGGCCGCCCTCGATCGCGAGCGTAAAGGGCAGGGAGACCTGCTGTGTCACGTCCCGGATCGTAAGGTCGCCAACCGCTGCGAACGCGCCGTCTCCTTCGACCGCGAAACCGTTGGCGGTGAACCGGGCGGTCGGATACTCCGCGACATAGAAAAGATCGATGCCGCGAATGATGTCGTCGCGCTGGGGATTGTCGGTGTCCAGGCTGCTCATGTCGATTTGGACGTCGATTGTTGCGGCCGCCGGATCGTCCGGGTCGAAGGTGATGGCGGCATCGAAGTCCAGGAACTCGCCCTCGAACGCCACGCCGTTCTGATGGCCGATGATGCCCAGTACGCTCTCGTCATGGATGACGGTCCAGTCGGCGGCTTGCGCGCCGAGCGAGGTCGTCAAGGCCGCGGCGGCGACAAACATGGTAAATTTCACGGGGGGCGTTCCTCGTTCTTCGAAGATGTACGGCGACAGGTCGGTCAGACCTGCGTGCCTGGCAACATGCGTTTCAGCGTGTCGTCCTTTAGGACAAAATGGTGTTTAGCGGCCCCAACCACATGCAACACCAGAAGCGCGATGAACACGAAACCCAAGGTCGCGTGCAGCCGGATCATCGCCCCCTCCAACTGTTCGTTCGGCCCCGTAAGGTGGGGCAGTTCGACGACGCCATAGAGAACCGTCGGAATCTGCCAGGGCGAGGCCGAAACCATGATCCAGCCGACGACCGGCATGGCGATCAACAAAAGGTAAAGGGCGACATGGGTCAACCTGGCCGCCCATCGTTCCCAGGCCTTGAGGTTTTCTGGCAAGGGCGGTACCGGATTGATCCAGCGCCACACCAGGCGCAAGACCGCCAGGACAAGGATGGTGAAGCCGACGCTCTTGTGAAGCTGATAGGCGGCGAACTGGTTCAGCCCCAGCAACCGTCCGTCGGGTGCCATGTTCTCCATGGCGATGCCGAACCCCAGCATGAAGATCACGGCAATGGCCAGCACCCAGTGAAACAGCATGGCGAGGCTGCCATAGCGGCGTGGTGTGTTGCGCAGTCCCATGACAGTGTCCCGACGGATCGTTGCGGCCTCAGGCTTACTGAGGCTGGATCACTTCGGCTTCGATGATCACGGCGACCTCGTCGCCGATGGCGGGTACGCCGAAATCGATGCCCCAGTCTGATCTGTTCAACGTTGCCGTCGCCGAAAACCCGGCGGTCGGCGTCTCAAAAAACGGATTTGGTCCAAGCTGGTTCAGCGTGACGTCCAGGGTCACCGGGTTGGTTGTCCCCAGCATGGTCAGATCACCGGTGACCTCGGCTGTATTCTCGCCCGTAACGTTGACCGAGGTACTCTCAAACGCAATCGACGGATTGTTCGCAACGTCGAAGAAATCGTCTGACGCCAGGTGCGCGTCGCGGTCGGCATAACGCGTGTCGACACTGGCAGGGTCAATGGTGACCGATACGCTGGAATTGGCCGGGTCGTCCTGGTCCAGCAGGACCGTGCCGTCAAACTCTGTGAACACCCCGTACATCGTCGCAAAGCCCAGGTGATCGACGGTGAAGCCAATCATCGTATGGGCGTGGTCGAACTGCCATTCCTCCGCCGCGAGGGCCGGTGCCGAGGCCAGGATCGTTGCCGCCACCAATGTCGTCGTCAGTCGTGTCATGCCTTCTGTTCCCGGTTCAGTGATGATGAGATCATGCGCCGCAGTGCCGCACCCGATCGAAATAGGTGTGGCGATGTCCCCTGGCAGCAACCTGGGCAGGAACAGTTTGTATCAACGTGGGCGACAATAAGTCTCAGTTTGATAATTTTGTTTCAAGACGCGCCAAGGTCTCACCCTATTGGCCATTGATGGTCGGCAGCATCGTCAAATAGACCGCCATCGCTTGCCGATCAGAGGTGGTCAGCTGTGATGTGTTTTCGCTGACGACTTCGGCCATGTCTCCGCCGACAAAATTCCCGTCCGGCAGCATGCCGATGTTCAGGAAGAACGTTATGTCCGAAAGGCTCCAGCCATCGAGGCCGGCGGGCGTGATGTCCGGAACCGGCCGCCCGTCCGGGCCCGAGGAGGTGCCCGAAAACGCGCTGTCGTGATCGAGCCCGCCAAGAAGTGTTCTGTCCGTATGGCATTGCCCGCAATGGCCCAGCACCTCGACAAGATAGGCGCCACGCAGCCAGGCCTCGGGCTGCTCGCCTGAGATCTCGGGCCCGCCAGGCTCGAAATAGAGCCATCGCCAGGCTTGGATCGGAAACCGCCAGCGGTACGGCAGTGCGAGGTCATGCTCCAGATTTGGCTCGGCCGATGGCGGCACCGTCTGGAGATAGGCCCACAGATCGGCCACGTCCGTGTCGGTCATGCCGGTGTATGACGTGAACGGAAAGGCGGGGTAATAGAGGCTGCCGTCCGGCGCGATGCCTTCGCGCAGGGCGCGATCGAACTCCGCTTCCGTCCAACCGCCGATACCGTGCTCGGCGTCGGGCGTGATGTTCGGTCCGTAGAAGGTGCCGAACGGTGTCTCCAGCGGGCGGCCGCCGGCTAAGGCTTCGCCGTTCTCGGCGGTGTGACAGGCGGCACACCCCCCGGCAATAAAGACTTGGCGTCCCCGCTCGACCGGGTCGTCGATAGGTGGGTTCGGCTGCCAGTCAATCTCGGCCAGCAGGGCACCCACATCGCCTGCCGGGGCCAGCGGGGGTCTCGGGCCGGGTGCCAGGACGAAAATGACGACCACCAGCCCGGTGATGCCGACCGCCAGGGTCAGTGCGACCAGTCTGAGCAGCCGTCGCACAGCCTCGGCCGCCCTCTATGAACTAGCTGTCGTCGGCCTGATAAACGTCGTGGCAGGCGCCACAGGTTCGACCGGCCTGGGCCATGGCGGCAGCAATGTTCGCAGGATCTCCAAGCGCGACGACTTCCTCAAAGTCTACAATGGCCTGAGAGGCCGCGTTGGCCGCCTCGGTAAAGTCGTCCCATTGCTCCCAGATGATGGGCAGCGCAGCGCTGTTGCCGACCCCGACCTCCGTGCCCTCGGGGAACCAGGACAGGATGTCGGGCGCAAGCGCGGCGGCCGGCATGACCGCTTCCTGCACCTCTTCGATCGTCGCGGCATCTTCGCGCACATAGGCACCGGTCACGCGCATCGCATTGCCGAAGACCTTCATATTGTCTTGACGCTGCTCGACAAGTTCCTCCGGCGACTGGGCGTTGACCGCGGTCAGGCCGATGCCGGTGGCGATAGCGATGCCAGCCAACGATGCAGCGGTTCCAATCCTTTTCATCCTCCCGATCCTCCTGTCCAGAAAATCAAAGTGACCGGGCTATTGTCATCAAAACGGCCCGCGAGGCCAGCCAATTGCCACCATTCACGGATATTTCATCCTTATTCACACCCATTTGTCGATGTTTTTGAGTGTCGCCGGTATCATCGCAAACCCCCGATTGATCGGCGTTCCGGACGTTGTTGCGCTGCGCAAACCTGTATGATAGACCACGGCCCGACTGGGCGGCGCCGGGCCGTTCGGGCATCGAAACCGCTGCCCCCAATGCCCATTTTGCGGCGTGGGGCCTTTGTTCTTTTCCGGCATTAGAGGATCGCCGTGGCAGCCACAGCAACCGGTTCATCGGGCCTTGCCCAACGCTATGCCAACGCCTTGTTGGAATTGGCGGAAGATGCCAAGGCGCTGGATCAGGTCGCCGATGATCTGAAGGCCCTGCACCAGGCGTTGGCGGAGAGCGCCGATCTCCGGGTCCTGGTGCGCAGCCCGCTGCTGACCCGCGACGAGCAGACCGGTGCGATGAAGTCCATCCTGGACAAGGCCGGTGCTGCGGACCTGACGCGCAAGTTCTTGGGCGTGGTTGCCTCCAACCGCCGTCTGTTCGCGCTTGAGGCCATGATCACCGCTTACCTGGAAGAGCTGGCGCGCCGCCGAGGCGAGGTCACAGCGGACGTGGTGACGGCCCATGAACTGTCGGACGAGCAAACCAAGGCGCTGACCGATCAGATCAAGAAGGTCGTCGGCGCCAAGGTCGCGATCAACCAGACGGTCGACCCGTCGCTGTTGGGCGGCATGGTCGTGCGGATCGGGTCGCGCATGGTCGACAGCTCGCTCAGGACTAAATTGAACAAGATGCAACTGGCCATGAAAGGTATTGGCTAATGGAAATTCGCGCCGCCGAAATCTCTGCGATCATCAAGGAACAGATCGCCAATTTCGGAACCGAGGCCGACGTCGCCGAGATCGGCCAGGTTCTGTCGGTTGGTGACGGTGTCGCCCGTGTCTATGGGCTCGATAACGTCAAGGCCGGCGAGATGGTCGAATTTCCCGGCGGCATCAAAGGCATGGCGCTGAACCTCGAAGACGACAATGTCGGCATCGTGATTTTCGGCGAGGACCGGGACATCAAGGAAGGCGACACGGTCAAGCGGACGGGCGCCATCGTCGAGGTGCCAGTCGGCAAGGCGCTGTTGGGTCGCGTGGTCGATTCCCTGGGCAACCCGCTGGACGGCAAGGGCCCGATCGAGGGCGCCGAGATGCGCCGCGTCGAGGTCAAGGCGCCCGGCATCATTCCCCGCCGCTCGGTGTACGAGCCGATGCAGACCGGGCTGAAGTCGATCGATGCGCTGACCCCCGTCGGTCGCGGCCAGCGCGAGCTGATCATCGGTGACCGTCAGACCGGCAAGACCGCCGTCGCCATCGACACGATCTTGAACCAGAAGACGATCAACGAGGGCGATGACGAGAGCGCCAAGCTCTACTGCATCTATGTCGCGGTCGGTCAGAAGCGCTCGACCGTTGCCCAGCTGGTCAAGGTGCTGGAAGACAACGGCGCCCTGCAATACTCGATCATCGTGTCCGCCACGGCGTCGGAGCCGGCGCCGCTGCAGTTCCTGGCGCCTTACGCCGGCTGCACGATGGGCGAGTATTTCCGAGACAACGGCATGCACGGCCTGATCATCTATGACGATCTGTCCAAGCAGGCGGTGGCCTATCGTCAGATGTCCCTGCTGCTGCGCCGGCCGCCGGGCCGCGAGGCCTATCCGGGCGACGTGTTCTATCTGCACAGCCGCCTGCTGGAACGCGCGGCCAAGATGAACGACGATCATGGCGGCGGCTCGCTGACGGCGCTGCCGGTCATTGAGACCCAGGCCGGTGACGTGTCGGCCTATATTCCAACCAACGTGATTTCGATCACCGACGGCCAGATCTTTCTGGAAACCGGCCTGTTCTTCAGAGGCATTCGCCCGGCCATCAATGTCGGCCTGTCGGTCAGCCGGGTGGGCTCGGCGGCGCAGATCAAGGCGATGAAGCAGGTCGCCGGCACCATCAAGCTGGAGCTGGCGCAGTATCGCGATATGGAAGCGTTCGCGCAGTTCGCCTCGGACCTGGATGCCTCGACGCAGCGGCTGCTGGCCCGCGGCTCGCGCCTGACCCAGCTGTTGAAGCAAGATCAATATGCGCCGCTGCCGGTTGAAGAGCAGGTCGCCTCGATCTTCTCGGGCGTTCGCGGCCATCTCGACGGTGTCGCGGTTGACGAGGTGAATAGGTTCGAACAGGCCCTGCTTGAAGAGTTGCGCGCGAAGGGGGCCGACATCCTGGCGTCGATCAGAGAAAAGAAGCAGATCGACGACGAGACCGAACAGCGCCTGAACAACTTCATTGCCGATTTCGTCAAGGTCTTCGTCTGAAGCCCCTGAACCGACGAGCACGAGAGCGGATTAGGGAAGCCGATGGCCAGCCTTAAGGACCTTCGAAACCGGATCGCCACCGTCAAGTCGACGCAGAAGATCACGTCGGCCATGAAGATGGTCGCCGCGTCGAAACTGCGCCGCGCGCAGGAACAGGCGGAAGCCGGCCGCCCCTATGCCGAGCGCATGGAGCGCATGCTGGCGAGCCTGGCCGGCGGCGTCAGCGGCGGCCAGCGGCCCCGCCTGATGGTTGGGACGGGCAAGGACGATGTGCATCTGCTGGTCGTGGTCACGTCCGACCGCGGCCTGTGTGGCGGCTTCAATTCGACCCTCGTGCGCGAGGCTCGGCGCCGCATCCGCGAATTGCGCGACGCGGGCAAAGAGGTCAAGTTGCTGTGCGTCGGCCGCAAGGGCCGGGACAATCTGCGGCGTGACTATCGAAACCTGATCATCGACGACGTCACGGATATCGGCAAACCGAAGCTGACGTTCGACGATGCGAACGGAATCGCCGGCAAGGTCGCTTCCTTGTTCGAGGCGGGCGAGTTCGATGTCGCCCAGGTGATCTACAACCGGTTCAAGTCGGCGATCAGCCAGGTGGTCACCAGCCAGCAGCTTATTCCCCTGTCGTTGGACGAGCCGCCGGCCGAGCAGGCGGAGAGCGAGCCTTCGGAGAACGGCGTTGGCAAGGCGGTCTATGATTTCGAGCCGGAGGAGGAGCAGATTATCGCGGAGTTGATCCCGCGCAATCTGGCCATCCAGATCTACAAGACGCTTCTGGAATCCGCCGCCAGCGAACAAGGCGCGCGGATGACCGCGATGGACAACGCCACCCGCAACGCAGGCGACATGATCGCGGGCCTGACCCTGGTCTACAACCGCACGCGCCAGGCCGTGATTACCAAAGAGCTGATTGAAATCATTTCTGGTGCCGAGGCGGTCTAACGACCGGCCGGCGCCTGAGGAACGTTCCGCGAGGAGATTGCAAATATGGCCACCCCAAGCAACACGACGGGCCGCGTCACGCAGGTTTTGGGCGCCGTGGTGGATGTTCACTTCGACGGCGACCTGCCGGCCATCATGAACGCGCTGCACACCAAGATCGATGACCAGGTGCTGGTGTTGGAAGTGGCCCAGCATCTCGGCGAGAACACGGTGCGCACGATCGCCATGGATTCAACCGACGGCATGGTGCGCGGCGGCGAGGTGTCCGACACCGGCGCGCCGATCGAGGTGCCCGTGGGCCCGGAGACGCTCGGCCGGATCCTGAACGTGATCGGCGAGCCGATCGACGAAAAGGGACCGGTCAAGGCCAGCACCTCTCTGCCGATCCATCGTCCGGCACCCGCCTTCATCGATCAGTCGACAGAGGCCGAAATGCTGGTGACCGGCATCAAGGTGGTCGATCTGCTGGCACCGTACGCCAAGGGCGGCAAGATCGGCCTGTTCGGCGGCGCCGGCGTCGGCAAGACGGTGACCATTCAGGAGTTGATCAACAACGTTGCGAAGGCCCATGGCGGCTATTCGGTGTTTGCCGGCGTCGGCGAACGCACGCGCGAAGGCAACGACCTCTATCACGAGATGATCGATTCCGGTGTCATCAAGATCGACGAGGAAACGGGCTCGACTGACGGCTCGAAGGTGGCGCTGGTTTACGGCCAGATGAACGAGCCGCCCGGTGCCCGCGCCCGGGTCGGCCTCTCGGGCCTGACCCTGGCCGAGTACTTCCGCGACGAGGAAGGCCAGGACGTGCTGTTCTTCGTCGACAACATCTTCCGTTTCACCCAGGCGGGTGCCGAGGTGTCGGCGCTGTTGGGCCGCATCCCCTCGGCCGTGGGCTATCAGCCCACGCTGGCCACCGACATGGGTACGCTGCAGGAACGCATCACCTCGACGAACAAGGGCTCGATCACCTCGGTGCAGGCCATTTACGTGCCCGCCGACGACTTGACCGACCCGGCGCCGGCGACGTCGTTCTCGCACCTTGACGCCACGACGGTGCTGTCCCGCCAGATTTCGGAACTGGGCATCTACCCCGCCGTGGACCCGCTGGATTCGACCAGCAGGATCATGGACGCACGGGTGGTTGGCCAGGAACACTATGATGTCGCCCGCGAGGTTCAGCGCATTCTGCAGACCTACAAATCGCTGCAGGACATCATCGCGATCCTGGGCATGGACGAGCTGTCGGAGGATGACAAGCTGATCGTCGCCCGCGCCCGCAAGATCCAGCGCTTCCTGTCTCAGCCGTTCCACGTCGCCGAGGTCTTCACCGGCACGCCGGGCGTGTTCGTCAGCGTCGAAGACACGGTGAAGGGCTTCAAGGGCATCTGCGAGGGCGACTACGATCATTTGCCGGAGGCCGCCTTCTACATGGTCGGCACGATCGAAGAGGCGGTCGAAAAGGCGCGCAAGATGGCCGCCGAGGCCGCGTGACGTCGAACCGCAGCGTAAGTCAGGGTTAGGCCATGGCCGACACAACCGCCTTTGAACTGGTATCTCCGGAACGTCTCTTGATGTCGCAGGATGTCGAGATGGTCATCGTTCCGGGGGCGGAGGGCAATATCGGTGTGCTGGCGCGCCATGCGCCCATGATCAGCACCGTGCGGCCAGGCGTCATCGAGATTTTCGGCACCCGGTCGGCGGAGGCCGAGCGGGTGTTTGTGGCCGGCGGTTTCGCCGAGGTCACGCCGGATCGCTGCACCGTCCTGGCGGAGGAGGCGGTACCGGTTTCGGATCTGGACCGGTCCGAGATCGAGCAGTCCATCAAGGATCTGCGCGAGGATCTTGAGGACGCGAAGGAGCCGGCGGAACGCACGGCCATCGAAGCCCGGATCGTCGTGACGCAGGCAAAACTGGCCGCCATCTAGCGCGCCGCAGCGACTCTAGCCGGCCGCTCGCACGGGTTGAACTGGGTGGGCGGTTTGAGTAAAGCTGACCCGTCTGATTCGACATTTCGGCGATCCGATGGGGGAAGCGGCGATGCCGTACAAGCACTGGACGCTCGATGACGTCCCTTGGGACCAGTTCGATCGATCCAAAGTCAATCCACAGCATCTGGAGTTGGCAAAGGCGGCCGCGATGGTCGAGTTCAACTCTGCCGACTACGTCGCCTATCTCGAAAACGTCTTCGATGGTGACGACACGTTCCTGCCAGAGGCGCGGCGCTGGGGCGACGAAGAGCGCCAGCATGGCGAGGCTTTGTCGCGCTGGGCGAAGCTGGTCGATCCCGATTTCGACTTCGAGAAACGGTTCCAGGACTTCCTGGACGGCTTCAAGATCGAAATCGACGTCGATGAGTCGATCCGCGGCAGTCGCGCGGGCGAGATGGTGGCCCGCTGCATGGTCGAGGTTGGCACCAGCTCCTATTACACCGCGCTTGGCGATGCGACGGACGAGCCCGCCTTCAAGTTCATCTGCCGCAAGATCGCGGCCGACGAGCTGCGCCATTACAAGCTGTTCTACGATAATCTGAAGCGGTATCTGGAAAAGGACCGCATCAACCGCTTGCGGCGCATCCGCGTTGCCTTGGGCCGCATCACCGAGACCGAGAACGACGAACTGGCGTGTGCCTATTGGGCCGCCAACAACAATGGCGAGCCGTACGATCTCGACGTCAACTCACGCGCCTATATGAGCCGGGCGATGGCCTATTATCGCGATCCGCATTTGGATCGCGCCCTGGCCATGATCTTCAAGGCCTGCGGGCTGAAGCCCCGGTCGACCCTGTTCAAGATCGCCAATCGCGGCGCGCGTTGGATGATGCATCGCCAGCAGCGCAAACTCGAACGGGTCGCGGCCTGACGTCCAACCACCGGTTTCGCCTTGAGAACGGCGCCCGCCGCGATCATATCTGATGCTCAGGATGGATCGCTGCTGAAGGGTGGACCCGTTGCTTCTTCGTCGCATGCTTTTGATGGGCGCCCGCCGTATCGCGACCGACCCGCATCTGCGCCAAAAGGTCAAGGAAGGCGCCGCGCGTGCCCGCCCGGTCATCGAACGATCGGCCCAATCGGTCAAATCGGCGGCAACCGAGGTTTCGCCGCTGAAGGACCCGCGCGGGTTCGCCGATGCCCTGCGTCGGCGCTTTCGACAGTAGGGATCGGCCGGTCCGTCTGTCAGACCTCGCACAGCGGCCACGGCCCGGTATCGAGATGAAAATGATCACGGTGGGCGGCGTCGGAGACCGGCGTTAGAACCACGCTGAAATGATCGCAGGCGCCGCGGGCCACGGCTTGCAGGAATGCCCCGTTCGGCGTCGATCGGTACCAATCCGTCACCCGAACCATCGTGCCGTCAGCCAGGCGAAACCCGGCAACATCGATGGCGCGCCCGAAGGCGTGCTCCGACAGACGTCCAGCATTGCCGGTCCGGCCACGGCAGGCATACGACCCCCACAGCTCCATCGACACGACCGGCTGGCCGAAATGGTGCAGGGCAAGGGGATGGACCACCTCGCGCTGAAAACTGTCGACCGCCAACGCGGTGGTGCAAGTCAGCGTGGCGGTCTCGTCAAGCGCGATCAGGCCGTGGCGGATCGCAACGCCGTCGCGAATGCCGCAGCCGCGCCCTTCCGAAAACGCGTTGATCTGCGCATAGGATGCCTGCCGTTCGTCCAGGGCGGCCAAGCATTGGCGCAGCGGCACGGTGGCCACCGCGTTGTTGTCGATCGGCGTGGGCCGTGCGCAACTGGCGACAGCCAGCAGGGCCAAGGCAATGAGGGGCCAGCGCATCATTGAGCGGTCCGTTCGATCAGCTCCAGCCGGTTGCCGGCCGGATCGACGAGGAAGCGCCGGCGACCGGTTGCCGGGGGGCGCGGATCTTCCAACAGGTCGGCCCCGGCGGCCGTCAATCTTGCCTCCAGCGCGGTCAGATCGCTGACGAACAGCGCGATGTGGCGCGGGTTTGCGCGCTGTTCGGTGATTGATACCGGATCGACCGAGATGTGCAGCTCGACGCCGCCGAGGTCGAACCATCCGCCGGCTTGACGCCGACCGGTCGTCTTCGCGATTGGTGCCAGACCGAGGACGTCCCGATAAAACGCCAAGACTGCCTCCTCCCGCTCGGCCGGGCAGGTCAGATTAACGTGGGCCAATCCCAGTACGTTCATCGCTATACGGCTATCTGGTGTGTTCAGGGCCGACAGTATACCCCATGTTGATTTCGCCGGCGAGGATTGCCGGTGTTCACCTGACCTCTATGATGGTTTCCGATGATGGACAGCGCCCCGGATAGAAAGCGACGGCCCGCCGTTTTTCTCGATCGTGACGGCGTCTTGAACGTCGATCATGGCTACGTCCACAGGCTGGAACAGATCGAATGGTGTCCGGACGCGCCGGAGGCGGTCGCCGCGCTTAACCGCGCCGGCTATTGGGTGTTTGTCGTCACCAACCAGTCGGGCGTGGCGCGGGGCTATTATGATGAAACGGCCGTGCGGTCCTTGCACCGGAAAATGGCCGAGGAACTGGCCGACCGTGGTGCGCGGATTGATGACTGGCGCTATTGCCCCTACCACCCGAACGGCACGGTCGAGGGTTATCGGCGCATATCGCATTGCCGGAAGCCTGCACCCGGCATGCTGCTCGATCTAATCGCGGCTTACCCGGTCGATCGCGGAGGCAGCTTCATGATCGGCGATAAGGACAGCGACATGGAAGCGGCACGCGCCGCCGGCGTGCGCGGCGTCCGATACCGCGGCGGCTCGCTCTTGAGCTTGGTAGAAGAGGCCCTCGGGCAGCATCAGGAGCCGGCGGACAGGTAGGGCGCGAACGCCGCCAAGACCTGTCGATAAATCGGGCGTTTGAACGCGACGATGTCCTGTGCGACGCGTTCGGGCGGCGACCAGCGCCAGGTAGAGAACTCGGCATGTTTGCCGTGCGCGGCAATGTCGATGTCCGTGTCCATGCCGACGAAGCGCATCGCCACCCAGATCTGCGCCTGCCCCTGGAACCGGCCGCGCCAGCGCTTCTTCGCGATCTTGGCAGGCAGGTCGTAGGTCATCCAATCCTGCGTCTGGGTGAGGACCTCCGCTTGATCGGTTCCGGTTTCCTCGCGAAGCTCGCGATAGGCCGCGCTTTCAACGCTTTCGCCGGCGTCGATTCCCCCCTGCGGCATTTGCCACGCGTCGGGCGTGTCATGCCGCTGGCCCGTGAAGATCAGGCCATCCCGGTTGATCAGCACGATGCCGACACAGGGTCGATAGCCTGCCGGGGGCGTGTCCGGCGCTGTCACGGCTCGTTGGCGCCGTCAACCACCGCCGTTACCGGGGCCAGCACGAAGCCGCGTGTCTCCAGCCGTTCGGACCAGGTCGCGAACTGTTCAAGGAAGATGGGGTAGGGGTCCGCGAGGCCGACGGCATGGCCCCGGTCACGGGCGATCGTTTCCAGCTCCAACAAGCGGCGGTCGATCATGGCGCGCAGCGTCGTGTCGGTCACCTCGACGTCGACGTCGATGACGGGAAGATCGAGCCCTTCGGCGACTTCCGCGACCGCGTCGTTCTCCGCATTGGTGTCGACATAGAGGAAGCCGGCTTCGGCAAGAGTTGCCAGGACGGGCTCCAAGGCCGCCGGTTCCGTCAAGAACCGCGAGCCCGCCTCGCCGATGATACCGACCGAGCCATCCGCGTCAGCGAGAACACGGTCCAGCCTTTCGGCATTGTCGCCGGCGCCGAGATTGGTCAGCAACGCAAGCGGTCCCGGATCGTTGCGCGGATAGTCGACGGGCTCCATGGGCAGCATCATCAGCGTCTCGTGGCCGTCGACACGAGCGCGGCCGATCCAGGTCGAAAGATCCCTGCCATAGGGGCTGAAGGCGAGCGTGACCTCGGCGGGCGTTTCGATCGCGGCTTGCGTTTCGAGGCTCAACCTGCCCACGTCCCGGATGATGAGCGCGATGCGCGGTTGGTCCGCCGGTGCGGCGAAGGCTTCCGCATTCGCCAGCCGGGGCAAGTCCTGCGCGCGCGAGGCGCCCGGTGCATCCGGTTCCGGCGCCTGCTCGCCGGCGGCAACGGGATCGTCGCCTTCGACGGTCGGCGGGGCTGGCACCTCGCCCGGGGCCAGAATATCAGAAACCTCCGGTTCGACCCCATCAGCCTCGACGTGATTGACGGGCTCGGGCGGACGCTCGGACGGTTCGATGACCACCCCCTGATCGCCGGGGCGTTCAGGTAAGGCCACGGATGCGCTGAGATGCTGGCGGTCGGCGGCGAGCCGCAGCGCCGCCATCTCCGGCTCATGCCGCGAAAAGGCCCAGGCCGCAACGGCAGCGACGATCAGGACGACCAGAGTTGCCGCAAAGGCGATGCCGCGATGCGACGGCTTGTAGGGATGCGCCACGGCTTAACGTCTCATCGCTGGAATAGGGGGCCGCCATGCCGTGGTGCGCGGCATGGCGGCGGCGAAACGGCCGGCCTCAGTTCATCGCCGCGCGCTGATTGAACAACTCGATGCCTTCGAGCATGTCGATCGCGCGGGTCAGCTGATAGTCAAACGGCGGCTCTTCCTCTTGGGCTTCAGCCATCTCTTCGCCGTCGGCGCCCTCTTCGGTCGCCATCGAGGATGGGCTCTGGTCGTTGCCCAACGCGCCACGAAGATCGCTTTCGCGCCGGCCGGCAACCTCCAGTTCCTCCAACAGGGCGGGCAGCACTTCGATGTCGGGGCTGATGCCCAGGGCCTGGATGGATCGGCCGGACGGCGTGTAGTAGCGCGCCGTGGTCATGCGCACCGCGCCGTTTCCGGCCAGCGGCATGATGGTCTGTACCGAGCCTTTGCCGAAGGTGTCGGTGCCGAGCAGAATCGCGCGGCCGTGATCCTGCAGGGCGCCGGCAACGATCTCGGAAGCCGAGGCCGAACCGCCATTGATCAGGATGACCACCGGTTCGCCATCGGCCAAATCACCCTCCGTCGCGTTCCACCGCTGTTCGGCGCCTTCGATGCGGCCCCGGGTCGAAACGATTTCACCGCGATCCAGGAAGGCGTCGGCGACGGCGATGGCCTGATCCAGCAGGCCGCCAGGATTGTTGCGCAGGTCGAGGACATAGCCGACCATCGCATCACCAAGCTCGGCTTCCAGCTCCTCCAAGGCCTCTTCGATGCCGCGCTCGGTCTGCTCGGTGAAGCTGGAAATGCGGATATAGCCGACATTGTCGTTTTCAACACGCCAACGCACGCTGTCCACGCGAATGATCTCGCGTGTCAGCGTCACCTCGAACGGCTCGTCCTCGCCGCGCTGGACCATGATCGTGATGTCCGTGCCGGGCGGGCCGCGCATGGAATTGACCGCCTGGTCCAGATCCATGCCCATCACGGCCTCGCCGTCCAGTTCGACGATATAGTCGCCAGGCTCGATACCTGCTCGGAACGCCGGGGTCTCATCGATCGGCGACACCACCAGCACAAGGCCGTTTTCCATCGTGACCTGAATGCCCAGGCCACCGAACGAGCCCCGGGTCTGAACTTGCATCTCTCGATAGTTCTCTTCCGGCAAATAGCCGGAATGCGGGTCAAGCGAGGTTAACATGCCGCCGATTGCGGCCTCGATCAGTTCGGCGTCGGAAACCTCTTCGACATATTGCGCGCGAATGCGCTCAAATACTTCGCCGAACAGATCGAGCTGCCGATAAGTCTCGGAGGAATCGTCGTCGGACTGGGCAAACAAGCGGTCGGACGTTGCAGCGAAGCCGATTGCTAACGCTGCGGTCAGGGCGATCGCATATGGTTTAAGTCTGTTCATTCTGGCCCTCTCCCTTGGGCTAATACAAGTTCTGTCATCGGATTTACTGGATTACCGTTGCGCCGAACTTCGAAGAATAGCGTGGATGTGGGGGTCGCTTCGCTTTGTGGCAATGCCGTGACGGCAACCGGTTCTCCGGCGGCAACCGCCTGCCCGGCCATGACATCTAGCCGTCCAACACCTGCGATGGTCGAGTGATAGCCGCCGCCATGGTCCAAGATCAAGATCAGGCCGCTGTCGGCGAACGGTCCCGCATACCGCACAACGCCAGCAACCGGTGCGACGATCAAACTTGCGGGCGCGACCGTCAAGGTCAAGCCCTGCGCCCGCTCACCCGACAAATCTTCCGCCCCGAATTCGGTTTCGATGGTTCCGGCGGCTGGCAGGATCGTGTCGACCTCATCGGGCGCCTGGCCGCCGCCAGAACCGCCCGCAGGTGCCACATCGGCGATTGCCGCGCGATAGCCGGCGAGGCCTGAATCCAAGGCCCGAAGCAGCAAATCACCCTCGATGGCGTTGATCAGGTCGCCAAGCGAGACGGCCTCCGACGCCAAATCGGACAGGCGCTGGGTCATGGCGCCACTGTCTTGTACGAGCTGTTCCAGCGTGGTCTGGCGGTCGCCGACCAGCCGATTGAGCTCCGCCATCTGTTCGTCGAAAACCACGGTGATGGCGTCCCGTTCGCCGCGCTCTCGGCGCAATCGCGCGCGCGCGTCCGCCAGGTCGGCAACCGTCTGGCTGATGCTTTCCGCTTCCGCCTCGACAGGGGCCATGGCGCGGTTCAGCAGCAACGCGCCCCGGATCAACTCCGCCGAGGGACCGTCCGCGACGGCCCAAACCTCGATCGGCGTGCGCGATAGTCGCTGCAGCCCCGCCACCAAGCGATTGAAGCGATCGCGCTGGCCGTCGAGCACGCCAAGCGCCGCTTGCTCGTCGGCATGGAGCGTCGCAATACGGCTCTGGATCGCGTTGATTTCCTGCTGTGTCGCGATGATTTCCGCCGCCAGGTCAATCGTCGACATCCGCAGGCCGTTCAACGTCGCGGCGCGTTCGGTCTGCTCCACACTAAGCGGTCCGTCACCGCTTTCGATGGCGGCAATGGCGTCGCCGGTGCCCTGATCCTGCGCACCCGCTGGTGTGGAGGCGGACGCAAGGGCCGTCACGGCAACAAGCGCGCAAATGAAACGGCGACCGCCGACCGGATCCGCCAGGACGGCCATTGCTATTCGGCGGCCTGCCGGGCCGATGGCGGGTCGATCAGCGACCGCCCGGTCATCTCTTCGGGCTGAGCCATCCCCATGATATGCAGCAGCGTCGGGGCGACATCAGCGAGCTTTCCGTCATGCAGCCGCGCGTCCTTGGCGCCGTTGACCAGGATGATCGGCACCTTGTTTGTGGTGTGGGCGGTGTGCGGTCCGCCGGTATCGGGATCACGCATGGTCTCGCAGTTGCCGTGATCCGCGGTCACCAGCATCGTGCCGCCTTGGGCCGTCACGGCTTCGACAAGCCGCCCCAGACAGCCGTCGACCGTCTCCACGGCCTTGATCGCCGCCTGCAGACTGCCGGTATGGCCGACCATGTCCGGGTTCGCGAAGTTGATGATGATCAGGTCGTAGGTGCCGCTGTCGACGGCAACGACCAGCTTGTCGGTCACCTCCAGCGCCGACATCTCCGGCTTCAGGTCATAGGTCGCCACCTTCGGCGACGGCACCAGAATACGGTCCTCGCCGGGCAGCGTCTTCTCTTCGCCGCCATTGAAGAAGAAGGTGACGTGGGCGTACTTCTCCGTTTCCGCGATGCGCAGCTGCTTCAGACCTGCCTCGGCGACCACCTCGCCCAGCACGTGGTGCAGCGACCGGGGCGGAAAGATCGCCCCCATCCATTGCTTCAACTGGTCTGAATACTCCACCATGCCGCAGGCATCGGCGAAGTGCAGCGTGTCGCGCTCGAATCCGTCGAAGGCCGGGTCCAACAATGCCGTCAGGATCTGGCGGGCCCGGTCGGAGCGAAAGTTGGCGAACAGCACGCCATCGCCGTCCCTCATGCCGGCATAGGGGTCGATCACCGTCGGTTCGATGAACTCGTCGCCCGTGTCGGCGTCGTAGGCAGCCTGGATGGCCGACAGGGCGTCGTCGGCATGATGGCCTTTGCCAAGCGCGATGGCGTCATAGGCGCGCTTGATCCTCTCCCACCTCTTGTCGCGGTCCATCGCGTAATAGCGGCCGTCGACGGTTCCGATCCGCACGTTTTTCAGGTCCTCGATCGCCCGCAGGAAGGCGGCCACATAGTCTTTTGCAGCCTTCGGCGGGGTATCGCGACCATCCGTGAAGGCGTGCACCACAACCGGCACGCCGGCTTCGGCCACGATACGCGCCAGGGCAGCGATGTGATCCTGATGGGCATGCACCCCGCCGGGCGACATCAGGCCCATCAGGTGGCAGGTGCCGCCCGTCTCTTTCAGCGCATCTATATGCTTGTTGAGAGCCGGGCTGGCGGCGACCTCACCGTCGTCCAGCGCCTTGCGGATCATCAGCAGGTCCTGCAACACGACCCGGCCGGCGCCCAGATTCATGTGGCCGACCTCGGAATTGCCCATCTGGCCCTTCGGCAGGCCGACCGCCTCCTCCGACGCCTGCAGAAAGGCGTGGGGCCGTTGCCGCCAAAGGTCGTCGAAAACGGGGGTCGAGCCGAGCGCGACGGCGTTGTCGTCACGGCCGTCGCGCCAGCCCCAGCCATCCAAGATGCACAGAACAACGGGACGAGGCCGCGTCGGCGCGGTCGGTTCGCGGTCGGTCATGATCTGGTCCTTCGTCATCCATCGCCGGCTGATCGTGTATCAGGGCCGGTGATAGGGGTGGCCGTTCAGTATCATTTGGGCGCGATACAGCTGTTCGGCCAGCATCGCGCGCACCATCATATGGGGCCAGGTCAATCGACCCAAGCGCAGAACGAGATCCGCGCGTTCACGAATCCGCGCATCAAAGCCGTCCGCGCCGCCGATCAAAAAAGCGATATCGCGGCTGCCGCCATCCCGCCATCCACCCAGCCGAACGGCCAACTGGATGCTGGTCAGATCCTTGCCGCGCTCGTCCAGGGCCACGACCTTGGCGCCGTCGGGCACCCTGGCCAGCAAGAGATCGCCCTCCGCGGCCTTCAGCGCATCGCCCTTGAGGCCCTTCTTCACGTCGACCGTTTGAAGGGTGAGGGGCCAGGGGCTGCGCTCACGATAGCGCTCAACCAGTGTCTCGACCGCCATATCGCGGTCGCGCCCAACGGCGATCAGCGACAATCGCATCTCTGTGGTTGCTTTCCTTCGGCGCCGATGGGGCGCTAAGCAGTCGCCGTTGGCGCTGGCGGCGGTTCAGCGCCCCACATCTTTTCGATGTTGTAGAACGCCCTGATCTCGGGGCGGAACAGGTGAATGATCACATCGCCGGCATCGATCAAGACCCAATCGGCCTGGGTCTTGCCCTCGGCCGAAATCGGCTTGACGCCGGCCTGCTTCAGCTTCTCCAAGAGATGTTCCGCCATGGCGCCGACCTGCCGTGTCGACCGGCCGGACGCAATGACCATCGCGTCGGCAATGCTGGTCTTGCCGACGAGATCGATCACGATCACGTCTTCGGCTTTGTCGTCTTCCAGGGAAGCGGTGGCGATATCGAGAGCCGCCTTTGCGGCCGGTGTCGGTGCCGGCGATTGCGTCGCCGGACGGGCGGGTTCGGGGCGCGAAGCTATGGCCTTACCTCATCCTTCTTTGCGGGGCGATAATTGGCGCCGCCCCGTTTGCGCGTATCTCGGTCGCCGACGCTGTGTGTTGCCGTATCGTGAGGAACACCCAAGCGGGCGGCGCCGATCCGGCCAGCGCATGCACGCATGCCCCCGGCCAGCGATCTCGGGCATATCGCCGTGCGGCCTTGCCCGACAAAGCCTTAAGAGAATAGGTGGGTCGATCGAACACCGCAATGGGAACACTGTTAAAGATCCGTGTCCAATGCTGCCAGGCGGGGATCTGGTTCAGATTGTCGGCGCCCATCAGCCAGACGAAGCGGGTTCCGTGAAAGCGAGCGCGGAGTTTGGCCAGCGTCGCCGCGGTGAAGCGGGTCGCCAAATCGCGTTCGAGGCTTGAGATCACGATGGAAGGATGGTCGGCGACCAGCCGTGCACCGGCCATTCGGTCCTCAAGCGGCGCCATGCCCTGGACCGGCTTTAACGGGTTTTGCGGCGACAGCAGCCACCAGACGGCATCCAGGTTCAGCCGGCGCAGCGCCTCCAGGCTGATATGGCGGTGACCGTCATGGGCCGGATTGAACGAGCCGCCAAGAAGCCCGATACGCAGCCCGGACCACAAAGACCCGCCGTAAAGACCCGGCGGAGCGAACGGGCCACGAGATCTCAGGGCCGAACCTGTCCTTCGCCTCGGACGACGTACTTGTAAGTTGTCAGCTTGTCCGCACCGACCGGCCCTCTGGCATGCAGCCTGCCGGTGGAGATGCCGATCTCCGCGCCCATGCCGAACTCGCCGCCATCGGCGAACTGCGTCGACGCATTGTGCATCACGATGGCGCTGTCGACAGCGTTGAGAAACCGGTCGGCCGCGTCCTTGTCCTCTGTCACGATACTGTCGGTGTGATGCGAGCCGTGGCGCTCGATATGATCGAGGGCTTGATCCAGCCCGTCGACCTGCCGCACCGCCAAAACGGCGTCCAGATACTCCGTGTCCCAATCCTCGTCCACTGCCGCCGCCACGCGGCTGTCGAGCGCCTGGGTCGCCGCGTCGCCCCTGATTTCGCAGCCCTTGGCGATGAGGGCATCGAGAATGCCGGGCAGAATGGCCGGCGCGGCCGCCTGGTCGACCAGCAGCGTCTCGGCGGCCCCGCAGATGCCGGTACGGCGCATTTTGGCATTGACCGCGATCGATTTGGCCTTCTCCGGGTCCGCGTCCCGGTGGACATAGACATGGCAAATGCCGTCAAGGTGGGCGAGAACCGGCACCCGGCTTTCGTCCTGAACCCTGGCGATCAACGATTTGCCGCCGCGCGGCACGATGATGTCGATCAGACCTTGGGCCTTCAGCATGGCGCCAACGGCGGCCCGGTCGCGCGTCGGCACCAGCTGGATCGCCTCGGTCGGCAACCCCGCCTCGGCCAGCCCGCTTGCCAAGGACGCGGCAATGGCGCGTGAGGAATGGAAGCTCTCTGAACCGCCACGCAGAATGGCGGCGTTGCCCGCCTTCAGGCACAGCGCACCGGCGTCAGCGGTGACGTTGGGCCGGCTTTCATAAATGATGCCGACGACGCCCAGCGGAACCCGGACGCGTGCGATGTCCAGCCCGTTAGGCCGCTGCCAGCGGGCCAGTTCCTCGCCGACGGGGTCCGGCAGCGCAGCGATCGCCTCCAGCCCTTGGGCCATCGCTTCTACCCGGTTCGGGTTGAGCGCCAGCCGGTCCAGGAACGCGCCCGTCAGTCCGTTTTGCTCGGCCACGGCAACATCCTTGGCGTTCGCCGACAGGATCTGTTCCGCATCTTCACGCAATGAGCGGGCCATCGCTTTCAGCGCACGGTCCTTCTGGTCCGACGATGCCGATGCCAGCAGGCGCGCGGCCTCACGCGCCCGCTTGCCCATCTCGGTGATCAGGGCGACCGGGTCCTCGGTATCGTCAAAGGCCTCTTGAGCGGCGGCAGTCACGGTGTTTTCCCCGGCGCTTGAATGAAGGGGCCGGACTATAGGGCAAACCTACTCGGGACACTAGATTCCGGTTCGCTGTTGCCATGCCGCGCGAATGGCCCGGAAATGATCGGGTTGCGCGACTGCTCGAATGCGCCCGTCGTCGAGATGGATCCAAGGTTGAGCGCTGCCGGTCCACAGATGCGCGGCCGGGTCCAGCCAGGTCGTGTCGTCCAGCGTGCCGGGCTTCACATTTATGGTGCCCGGCTTGCGTTCCGGCCGGTGATAGATGCGCACCCCGCAATCGGCGCAGAAGGCGCATGCGACGCGATGGCCGCTGGCACTCGACCGCGCCCAGACCTTCGGCGTGCCGGACCGCATCGAGAACGCGTCGGAAGGCACCGCCAACGACATGCCGAACGCACTGCCCGACTGCGTCTGGCATTCGCTGCAATGACAGACATAGAGCACGAGCGGGGCCGCCGTGATCTCGTATCGCAGCGCGCCACACTGGCAGCCGCCCTCGTAATGCGTGTTCTCGGCCACCGGGCCCTCCTGATCGTCGACGCAGCGCCCTAATCGTAGCGCAGTTCCCGCGCCTTGCCGCGAAAGACCGTGTAGGAGAGCACGGTGTAGCCGATGATCGCGGGCAACACGAAGCAGGTGCCGACGAAGATGATGAAAAGGCTTTCCGGCGCGCTCGCCGCCTCGTAGATGGTCATCCGTTCCGGCACCACGTAGGGGTAGAACGAATAGGCCAGGCCGGCAAAGGCCAGGGCGAAAAGGACGGTCGCCGTAACGAACGGGATCCACGACCAGCGTTCACCATCGTCCGGCAGATGGCGCAGCGACACGAAGAGTAGGACGACCAGCCCGGCCGAAACCAGAGGCAGGGGGGCGAGCAACAGAACCTCCGGCACGGAGAACCATTTGTCGAAGATCCTGGGGCTGACCAGCGGGCTGGCCAACGACACGGCGGCGATTCCGGCGACAACGCCGGCGAGCCCGCGCTTGGCCCAGACCACCGCCCGGGCTTGCAGCCGCCCTTCGGTCTTGAGGATCAGCCAGCACGCGCCGATGAACGCATACCCCGCCGTCAGGCACACGCTGGTGAGCAGCGCGAACGCGATCGTCTCGGCGGTGTATTCCAGCCCCATGATGTACAGGCCCAGCATGAAGCCCTGGGTCAGCGACGCCATCAGCGACCCGACGAAGAACGCGACATTCCAAAGCGGTTTGTGCGACGCCGGCGCCTTGGCCCGGAACTCAAACGCGACGCCGCGAAGAATAAGGCCAATCAGCAACAGGGCGACCGGAAGGTAGAGCGCGGTAAGGATCGTCCCGTGCGCCGCCGGGAACGCCACGAGCAAGAGGCCGATGGCCAGGACCAGCCAGGTTTCGTTGGCGTCCCAAAACGGGCCGATCGAGGCGACCATCCGGTCGCGCTCGTCAGCATCGGCGAACGGGAACAGGACGCCGACACCCAGGTCAAAGCCGTCAAGCACGACATAGATCAGGATCGACAGCCCCATCAAGAGGGCGAACACGATGGGCAGCCAGACCGCCGGATCATCAAAAAGTGCCATGTGCGACTACTCCGCTGGCGCAGCGTGTGTGACGGCACCGGCCTTGGGGGGCGTCGGCGACGGCTCTTGCTGCTTAGTTGCCCGCCGGGCCAGGTAGAACAACACACCGACATAGGCGGCGGTCAGCAACGCGTAGGCGGTCAGATACATCGCCAGGGTCGACGCAACCATGCCGGCCGAGACGTCGCCGACCGCGTCCGCCGTCGCCAAAACACCCTGCACCAGCCAAGGCTGACGGCCGATTTCGGTCGTGTACCAGCCGGCCAGGGTAGCCAACCAGCCGGCAAAGCTCATGGCCACCAATCCGCGCGCCAGCCACGGGTTGAAGCGCGCAAAGCCGTTGCGCCGCCAAACCAGCCAGGTTGCCACCCAGGACACCACCAGCATCGCCAGGCCCGTGCCCACCATGATGCGGAAGGCCCAGAACACCGGCGCGACCGGCGGGTGCAGGGCGGTGCCATCCTCGGCGACGAAATCATCCAGGCCCGGAACGACGCCGTCGGCGCGGTGCGTCAGGATCAGGCTGGCGCCGCTGGGGATGCCCACTTCGAAGCGGTTCTCGCGCGCCTCTTCGTCCGGCAACGCGAACAGCAAGAGGGGCACGTGACTGCCGGTCTGCCAGTTACCCTCCATCGCCGCGACCTTCTGCGGCTGGTATTCCAGCGTGTTCAGTCCGTGCAGGTCGCCGACGTAGATCTGGACGGGGATCAGCACGGCGGCGAGGGTCACGCCCGTGCGCAGCGCCACGCGCACGCCGTCGGACCTGTCCTTCAACAGCCAGCGGAAGGCCGACAGCCCGGCCACCAGAAAGGCCACCGTCAGACCGCTTGCCAACAGCATATGGGTCAGCCGATAGGGCATGGACGGGTTGAACACGATGGCCCACCAGTCCGTCGCATGGGCGACACCGTCGCGCATCTCGAAACCGACCGGCGTGTGCATCCACGAGTTCAGGACCAGGATCCAGAAGGCCGACAGGGTCGTGCCGACCGCGACCAGCAGCGTGGCCAGCGTGTGCAGCCAGCCGGGCACCCGCGAAAACCCGAACAGCATGATGCCCAGAAATACTGCCTCCAAGAAGAAGGCGGTCAGCACCTCGTAGGCCAACAGCGGGCCGGCGATGTTGCCGACGGTTTCCATGAAGCCGGGCCAGTTGGTCCCGAACTGAAAGCTCATGGTGATGCCGGAAACCACGCCCATCGCAAACGACAGGGCGAACACCTTGACCCAAAACCGGTAGACCGCCATCCACTTGTCATCTTTCGACGCGTTGTAGCGCAGCTTCAGGTACAAAAGCAGCCAGCCAAGCGCGATGGTGATGGTCGGGAACAGGATGTGAAACGAGATGTTCGCGCCGAACTGAATGCGCGACAGAAGCAGCGCGTCCATGGCTCAGCCCTTCTGGTCAGGTGATGTGGAGGCGGTGGGCGGGCTTTCGGCGGATCGTTTCTTGCGGCCGGGCAGGGACACGATGCCCTCGGTCTTGCCGACCAGCCGCTGGATCTTGGCGCCGAGGGCGAGAAGCTGGACCAGACGATCGGTTTCCAGGCGATTCATGTCGCTGTACCAGCCGGTCAAGAGCTCGATCAGGCGGGCGAGCTCGGCGATGCGCGCGTGAGCGTGGCGGTCCTCCGCTGTCGCCGGTTCCTGCATCTGCAGTTCGCGCAGTTTCGACAATGTCGGGTCGATCTCACGCTTTTTGCGCTCGTCGATCAGGGTGCGCACGATCTCCCAAAGGTCGTCGGGCGTGCTGAAATAGTCGCGCCGGTCGTCCGGCAAATGCTTCAGGCGCACCAGGTTCCAGGCCTGCAACTCCTTCAGCCCCATGGACACGTTGGATCGCGAAAAACCCAGCCGATCGACGATGTCGTCGGCGTTGAGCGGCCGGTTGCTCAGGAACAAGAGCGCATAGATCTGACCGACCGTGCGATTGATGCCCCAGCGCGAGCCCATTTCGCCGAAATGGAGCACGAATTCCTGTTGAAGCAATGAAAGGCGCATTGGCTTTCCGAGATTTCAGAAATTTCTGAAATAACAGATAGAATGACGACCGACCCGCGAAAGTGGGCAGTACCGATCAGGGACAGTTTGTCGCGACGGGTAAGCGCGGCTCCCGGGAGAGGTTCGGGGATGGTCTTGTCAATCGGCAACGCGAGGCCATTTCAAAGGCCGATTGTCAAAATCGTTATTGTAAGCCATCAGCCAGAGCCCAGACCGAGGATATCGCCGTCTTGCCGACCAACCCGCAGAGCGCGGCCGAGGCCGTCCAGCCAAGCCTTGACCCCAGCGACCCCTATCAGCGGGAACGCCAGACCTTTCCGAAGCTGACGCCGGAACAGATTGAGCGGGTGAGCGCCTATGGCGAGGAACTGCAATTGGGGCCTGGCACCGTGCTGTTCCAGCGCGGCGACCGCAGCGTCGACTTCTACCTGGTCATCGAGGGCAGCATCGAAATCTACGATCTCGATCACGCCGGCAATCCGCTGATCATCACTGTCCATGCCGATCAGCAGTTCACGGGTGAGCTGGACCTGTTCAACGATCGCAAGATCCTGGTCGGCGGTCGGACCGGGCGGGACAGCCGCATCGTCCGCATCGACCGGCCCAGCTTTTACCGCATGATCGGTGCCGAAACCGATGTCGGCGAGACCATCATGCGCGCCTACATCCTGCGTCGCACGGCGTTCATCGTGCATGATCAGGCGGGCGTCACGCTCATCGGCCAAGCTGGGTCCGGCGACATGCTGCGCATCCAGCGCTTTCTTCGTCGCAATGGGTACCCGGTCCGGGTGTTGGACCCCACGACGGCCGACGCTGCGCCAGTGCTGGAGCGTTACGAAATCGATCTCGATCGGCTGCCGGCCGTGGTCAGTGCAGACGGCACTGTTCTCGCCAACCCCTCGGTCCCCGCCCTGGCCGACGCGCTGGGCCTGACCGAACAGATCGAGGACGGCCACGTCTACGATCTGGCGGTCATCGGTGGCGGTCCGTCCGGCCTGTCGGCCGCGGTCTATGGCGCGTCGGAGAACCTCGACACCGTGGTCATCGAAGGCGAGGCACCCGGCGGCCAGGCGGGCACCAGTTCAAAGATCGAAAACTATCTGGGCTTTCCCACCGGCATCTCGGGCCAGGCGCTTGCCGGCCGGGCCTGGATTCAGGGCCAGAAATTCGGCGCGAAGTTCGTTATCTCGCGCAGCGCCGCGTCGCTCGATTGCGAAAAACGGCCCTTCGAGATCGCCTTGGAGGACGGCCAGACACTGGCCGCGCGGTCGGTTATCCTGGCGACCGGCGCCCGCTATCGCACGCTTGACGTGGACGACTATCAGCGCTTCGAAGGGCAGGGCATCCATTACGCGGCGACGGCGCTGGAAGCCCAGCTTTGTGCCGGCGAGGAAGTCATTGTCGTAGGCGGCGGCAATTCGGCCGGCCAAGCGGCCGTCTTCATGTCGCGGCACGCCAGCCACGTTCATCTCCTTGTGCGCGGTGCCGGGCTTGCCGCCAGCATGTCCAACTATCTGGTCGAAAGGATCGACAACTCGGCGCGGATTACCCTGCACACAAGGACCGAGATCAGTGCCCTGCACGGTCAACGCACACTGGAGCGGGTGACTTGGCGGAACCGCGACAGTGGCGATGAGCAAACGCGCCCCGTACGCAACGTCTTCGTGATGATCGGCGCCGTACCCAACACGGACTGGCTGCACGACTGCGTCGCCTTGGACGATCGCGGCTTTGTGCTGACCGGCCTGGACGTCACAGACCACCGGCCGTCGTCGCCGTTCACGACCTCGGTGGAGGGCGTTTTTGCCGTCGGCGATGTGCGCTCCGGCTCTGTGAAGCGCGTCGCCTCAGGCGTTGGCGAGGGCTCGGTCTGCATTCAGTCCGTGCACCGGTTTTTGGCGAAAGGCGACGCCTGAACGGATTTCAGCGCACCATCAGCGCCCCATCAGCGCATGGCGAGGTCGTCGCGGTGGATCATCTCGTCCCGGCCGCGCCAGCCGAGCACCTGTTCGATCGCGGCGCTGCGCTGGCCGAGTATGCGCCGCGCATCGTCGGCCGAGTAGGCGCACAAACCTTGTCCGATGACCGTGCCATCAACGGTCTGAACGGTGACCGGATCCCCCCGTTCGAACGGTCCGTTGACCGACAGCACGCCAGCCGGCAGCAGGCTCTTGCCCCTGGCCAGAGCGGCCGCGGCACCTTCGTCGACCGTCAGCGTTCCGACCGGATGCAAGGCACCGCCAATCCAGGCCTTGCGGGCTGTCTTCGGTTCGGCCTTGGGCGTGAACCAGGTCGCGCGTGCACCCTTGGCCAGCGCCTCGATGGGATTGTGGTTTGTCCCCAGCGTGATCGCCATCCGGCAGCCCGCATCCATGGCCAGCCGGGCCGCCGCCAGCTTGGTCACCATGCCGCCGGACGAATAGCCCGGGCGCGCCTGGCCGGCCATGGCCTCGACCGCGGGCGTCATTTCGATGACCTCGTCGAGATGGCGCGCTGTCGGGTCGGTCTTGGGGTCGGCGGTATAAAGCCCGTCAATGTCCGACAGTAGCACCAAGGCGTCGGCGCTGACCATTTGGGCCAACCGGGCGGCCAGCCGGTCGTTGTCGCCATAGCGGATCTCCGCCGTGGCCACCGTATCGTTCTCGTTGATGACCGGGATCGCGCCCAGCCGCAGCAACTGGTTCAGCGTCGCCCGCGCGTTCAGATGCCGGCGCCGGTCCTCTGTATCGCCCGGGCTCAACAGGATCTGGGCCACGGTGATGCCATGGCGCGCCAGCGTTTCCTCATAGGCGTGGGCCAGGCGGATCTGGCCGGTCGCCGCCGCCGCCTGCTTTTCCTCCAGCTTCAGCGGTCGCCCTTTGATCTGGCGTTGGCCCAAGCCCAGATGCTCGCGGCCGACGGCGATCGCGCCGGATGACACAATCAGCACTTCGACACCGCGCCGGTGCAAGCCCGCCAGGTCATCCGCAAGGCCATCGAGCCAGCCACGCCGGATCGTGCCGTCGGCCTCGTCGACCAGCAAGGTCGAGCCGATTTTTACGACGAGACGCCGCGTTCGGTCCAGCGCGCCGCTCATGCCTCGACCTCGGTCTCCTTTGCGGCGTCGATGGCCTGGAACAGGGCGGCCAGGACGCCATCGACACCCTTGCCGCTGACGGACGATAGGGGCAGCACCACGCCGCCGCAGGCTGCGCTGAGCGTCTTTGCCGCCGCCTCACGCGTCTCGTCCGACAGCGCGTCGACCTTGGTCAGCGCAACGATTTCCGGCTTGTCGGCGAGCCCGTGGCCATAGGCGGCGAGCTCGTCCCGCACCGTTCGATAGGCGGCCGCCGGGTCCTCGCCCGTGCCGTCGACCAGATGTAAGAGAACGCGCGTGCGTTCCACATGGCCCAGAAAGCGATCGCCCAGCCCATGCCCCTCATGGGCGCCTTCGATCAGCCCGGGGATGTCGGCCAGCACGCATTCGCGATCGCCCAGCCGCAGCACGCCCAGATTGGGGTGCAGCGTCGTGAAGGGATAGTCGGCAATCTTGGGCTTCGCTCGCGTCGTGCTGGCCAAGAACGTCGACTTGCCCGCATTGGGCAGGCCGACCAGCCCGGCATCCGCGATCAGTTTCAGCCGCAGCCAAACCCAGCCTTCCTGACCGGGCCAGCCGGGGTCGGAACGGCGCGGCGCGCGATTGGTCGAGGTCTTGAAGTGCGTGTTACCGAAGCCGCCGTCGCCGCCGGTCAGCAGCTTGATCCGCTGGCCGCGCTCGGTCAGGTCAGCCAGCAGCGTCTCGCCGTCTTCGTCCAGCACCTGGGTGCCGACGGGCACCTTCAAGACCGCGTCCTTGCCCCTGGCGCCGGTTCGGTCCTTGCCCATGCCGTGTTGTCCACGACCGGCCTTGAAATGCTGGTGATAGCGAAAGTCGATCAGCGTGTTCAGGCCCTCCACCGCCTCGACCCAGACGTCGCCACCCCGACCGCCGTCACCGCCGTTGGGGCCGCCAAACTCGACATATTTCTCGCGCCTGAACGAGCTGCAGCCATTGCCGCCATCGCCGCTCTTGATGAAGACCTTGGCCTGGTCCAGGAATTTCATCGCTCGTCAGCCTCGGCGCTGCGCTCTTCACGGTGGCCCAGAAATGCAAAGGGCGCCCGGTTGGGCGCCCCGCCATCTCGATGGACGCCGCGCGCTATTCGGCGGCGTCGGCCGGTGCGTCGACCGACACGGTGGTGCGGCCCGCGGCCTTTTTGAACGCCACCTGACCTTCGACCAGGGCGAACAGCGTATGGTCCTTGCCGATCCCGACATTCTCGCCGGGATGAAACTTGGTGCCGCGCTGGCGCACGATGATGTTGCCGGGAATGACCCGTTCGCCACCGAACTTCTTCACGCCCAGGCGGCGCCCAACGGAGTCGCGGCCATTGCGGGAGGAACCGCCTGCCTTCTTATGTGCCATATCTCTCGTCCTTCACTTAGCGCTGCACACGCTGCCAATCGCCGGTCAGGCGCCCGCCGCGATGCCGGTGATCTTCAACTGGGTCAGGTCCTGCCGGTGACCCTTCTTGCGGCGATAGTTCTTCCGGCGCTTCTTCTTGAATACGATGATCTTCGGCCCGCGGGTCTGGTCGACCACTTCAGCCGTCACCGAGGCGCCGTCCAGCGTCGGCGTGCCGAAACGCACGTCGCTGCCGTCGCCAACCGCCAGCACATCGGCGATCGTGACCGTGTCGCCGGCCTCGCCGGCCAGTCGGCCGACGGTGATGACATCATCTTTGGCGACACGGTATTGCCGCCCGCCCGTGCGAATGACTGCAAACATCTTCCTAGTCCGGTCTACCTCAAGCATTTCGCCGGTCGCTTGGCCGCCGCTGACAATCGTTGGGTCGATCATGCTGGCGCTGCGTCGGCGAAACCAAAAAAGGACCGGCCAAGACGGACGATCCACAAAGCATCAAAGCGCGCGCACTATACGGATCGCGCGGGCGCTGTCAACGCTGCCCGTACCTGTGTACGGGCTGTGATGACGCAATCGGATATCGGTGTTCCGAGTCCGTTGGACAAGAGGCACTGGCGCCTCGATGGCAGGCGATCCGGCGGCCGGACCCCAATCCCCGTTTTCCGGCCAACCATCGGATCGAAACCGGCGAAGCTCGGGCTTGCGAGCCGTCAGGCGTTTCGCTAAGTTCCCGGCCGCTTCGGCCCCCGACCCGCCGCCGAAGCCCGGGGCAGATCTCGATGCGGCCCCGGCAAGACGGAGAGGTGCCGGAGCGGTCGAACGGGGCGGTCTCGAAAACCGTTGTGCGCGCAAGCGTACCGAGGGTTCGAATCCCTCCCTCTCCGCCACCAAGTCTCTGATATTGAAAGACTTCCTGTAGAGATTCGAACTCTCGCTTTGTTTCCCCGCGTGCTGCGGGCTTCGGCGGCGGGGCTTTGGTAACCTGGAGCCGGAGGCCGTGCTGGTGAGACGGACTTGCCAAGGCTGCAGCGTTTTGTCTCTGTCGGCGGTTTCGGCACCTCGCGGTCGAGGGTGGAGCGTCGTGACCTACCGGGTTCCAAACAGTGTGCGCTGCTCGTCCCAATCTACCGGCAGATCTCAGCCACCGGCCTGCCGTCCTCACCCTGCTTCAAAACAAACGCCTTCTGCACGTCCGTGAAGCTGGATACCGTCATCCCTTTCCGCTCCTCTCCTCTCCCGGCCAGGAAGTTCAAGCGGAAGCTCTGACTCAAGACAGTCCAAGTCTCGGGGAGCAGATCATGTCGAGATCGCCTTGCGAAAGCGCAGGCAGCCATGCCGGCAACACCGCCTTGATAGACGCGCTGCCTTTGAACGCTGGATCGGTGATGATCTCATCGGTAAACGGCTTCATCAGGTCGATCAGCCGCGCGTTCAGATCGTGTAGGAACGCGGCATGCTCCGGGAAAACTTCCGCCATCTCATTGCAGGTGTGGACAGCTATGCTCCCCGACACGGTTCCTGTGACACCGCCACTGAAAGTCCAAGCTTCGCCTGCGACCTTGTTCCGTTTTCTCGCCTGCTTAGCGTCCGCGACCGCGCGGTGCTGACCGCGTCGCTTGCTGGTTGCGGACGGTAGACCCGCTCTTCTTCGGCGTTCGGGCCAGTGATGCGAGCTTGCTTTGCCCGGTCGCGTCCGCCATCAACGCGTGCGTCACTTCTTTGCGGTCGGGCGATGGGGTCTGATGGCGATACACGCCATGTCCCCTTCCGGCCGGGCCTTTTCCAGCCAGCTTGTCCACCATCTCCTGAGTCATATAGGTTACGTGGTGCTTGCCGTCCCGGTCGATCCCGCCCTGGAACGCCTTTGCCGCCTCACGTACCGGCACCGGCCCCTTTTCCACCTTGCCGCCATGGCTCTGGTTGACCTCCTGCTTGGCAAAGGCCATGAGTACGTAGCCCATGCCTAGGCGCCCGCCTTCAACACCCGTGGAGGCGACATGGTCGAACTGGCGCCCGGCATATGATCCCGAAGGGTCCAGCTTCTTTCTCAGATGCGCGGTTCCGTAGCCCGTATTCCGGCCCTGATTCAGCCTCTGCGGCCGCGCATAGACGAAGCGCCGGCCATCCAAGTTCAGAATCAGGGCGTTGCTCAGTCTGATCTGGCCGATTTGCTCAACCTTGCCGCCAGTCGCCTTCGACAGAGCCTCGGCACTGCTTGCACCGGCGGGAATCCGGGCCAGTTCCTGCGGTGTCAGGGGGGGCGGTGGCGCTGTTGCCTTTGCGGCCTGCGCGTCCTGACGGCCCGCTGTGCCCAACGGTTTAGCGGGCTGCGGTTTCGGCGAGACGGATGAGTGTGGCGGCGATTTGGACGTCATGGGAGCGTCCTATGGCACTCGTGGGTTGATGGGAATGATGTCGATCCGCTGACGCAAGGCCGGGTCCGACAGGACGATGCCTATAAACCCCTTGCGGCGACCGATCTCCGTGGTGATTTCCTCCTCGTGGCGATCAGTCACGCCGCGCCGCGTCTCTACGATTTTCAGGCATTCGCCTTCACCTGCGGCGGGTTTGTGCTCGTGATGAAAGCGTATCTCGAATTTCGGCAGGTTTTCGGCGTGGTCGAAGCAGACTTCGAGTATCGTTTCCCGGCCTCCGGCGCCGAACAGGCCGCTGCGGCGTTCTTTCACTTCGTAGCTCAGGCGGTTACGCCGCACCATCTCGCCCGTCCGTGTCACGGGAAGGCTCTCTGGACCGCTGCGATCGATCAGCGCGGTGACGCTCGCGGAGATTTCGGCCGGCGGTCGCGCCTCAAAGTACCGCGAGGCTGTGCGTTCGCCCTGGTCGGCCTTGACGATCTCCTCGCTTAGCTGGCCGCCGACGGATAGCCTTAGCCGCGCCATCCGGCAACCCTTGGGCCAACGCCAGGAAAGCTCCGCGCCATTTTCAAGCAGCTCCAACGTCACGTCTTCCGGCGGGGTGACGTGGTCCATATCGAGGCTTGGGCCAATCCTGCATTGGCCGTCACTGGTACGGCAGACGACCAGCCGGTGGCGCCCAAAGGGCAACTTGGCGATTGGTAGCTGCGCCTTCTGCGCGCTTGAGAGGATGGCGGGTTTTGGGTCCAGGCGGCAAAGATCGCCCTCGTCGATGAGGGCATGGACGGCCGGCGGCGCCGCGCCTCGTGGAAACACGAGTACTTGGTCCTCTTCATCCGGCCGGGTCGCAGCCGACCAGCGCAGCACGCCCTCCTTGCGCGCCAGGTGGAAATTGGCAACCGTAGACGGTGGCTCGACGACACGAGCGAGCACCGATTGCGGTGACGCGCGATGCATCGATCCGTCCGGTAAGAGGTAACAGGCAGTGACGTGGTAGCGATAGGTTCTTCCCTTGCGCGCGCCGTCGTCGGCGTAACGGTCGTGGGCATGGGCGAGGGCCTTCGTATCTGCGGCCCTCCACTTTTGAACCTCGGGGTCGAGCCGGTGGATCTCGGCGCTGCGCGCGCCAGGGGGCAGGCGCCAGCTCAATCGCACCACCGCCCCATCCGCGCGCGCTTTTAGATCGGTCACCGCGGCGAGCACCAGCACCTCATTGGCGTGGGCCGGCTGGAGACTGTCGACATCTCGACGGCGGCTTAAGACCGAGTAGTATAGCGGCACGCCAAAAGGCGGATCTGGATCGGTATGGCTGAGGGCGGTAGTTTGCCCGACAGCCTCGCCCTCGCCGACGCTGCGAGCGCGGGCTCCAATCGAACGCACAGCGACGAAGACAAGCCCCTCGGGCGCAGTCGCGGGCCGCTTCCAAGTCAGGACGACGGTTGCGTCACGGCACCGCGCCTTGACTTCTATAGGCGGCGGTGGCGGCAACCGTGCGAGCAGATCCATCCCTGATTCGTGATCAGCCACCAGGTCGAGCGCGGCCCGCAGGTGACGCTCGGCCGCCTCGGACTCGCCTAAGGCGAGTTGCTTTCGGGCAGAGGCAACCTTTTCGTCGGCCTTGGCGATCGACTGTTCGATCTGATGTCGCAACTCGTTTGCTAGAGACCGATTGAATCCCCCTGACAGTTTGGAGAGTGCCTTCAACGCCTCGCACATCTTGCGTTCTCGCTTCACGAGCGTCGTAAGCCGCGTCTCCTCGGCCTTGGTGTTGGAACGACGCCGTGCCAACTGGGCGTTCAGGTCGGCTAAGGTTTGCGATCGTGGCACGAGGCGGCCGGCTTCGCCGATCGTTCGCAGGGCATGGTCCATGTCGTCGCGCTCGAGGGCGCGGGCCGCCCGAGCCAGGGCCGATCGCCCAGCCTCGCCGTCGGTTTTCGTGGTGCCACAGGTTGGACAGGCCTCGGCTTCGTCATCGAACCTGGCGTCGCAGTTGGCGCAAACGACGTAGAGTTCGGACTTGCAGGCCGCGCAATTCGTGTCGGAGGCGACGTTGATCGCGCCGCAGGCGCCGCAAGAGCGGAAATGCCCGCTCAGACCCCATTTGCCCAACTGAACACGATCAGCATCCAAAAGGCCCTTGATCAGTTCGAGCACGCGGTCTGGGGCCAGTCCCGTCGCTGCGGCTGCCCTCGCTGCGAGCCGTTCGACCTGATCGCGACGCACGGTGTCGATCTTGTTGAGGCGTCCGAACAACCGCAGAGCGGCGAGGAAGGGCAGGGCCATCTCCAGCTTCAATATGTCATCAAACAGTCCTCGCGATCTCTCGTTGCCTGTATCGCCCGCCTTGAATATCGGGTTCAGCGCGATCCTAATTTCGTTGATCGGCAATCCACGGGTTTCGATCTTGCCGACGGCGGTCTTGCGGGCGTCTTTGAGCACGGCGATTGCCCCCAGCACCTCAGCGTCTGTGCTGTCGGCGGACAACGCCATACCCGTGGTCGCGGTAAGGAGTTGATAGATATCGTCCGCACCGTGGGCTTTCAGATAAGGCAGTAATGCGTTCACTGCGCTGCGGGCGGACTTACAGGCGGCCGCGAAGTCCCGCGAGATCTCGACGCGCCGCTTGTCCACGACAGCAATCTTGCGTGCCCGTGCGACCTCCTCGAAGATGCCTTCATCGCCGAGTTCTGCGACGACCGCCTTAGCCAAGTTGCGATCGATCTCAGCTTCGCCGAGGACGTCCAGAATCGTATTGGCTCCGCGCCGCTGCGCCGACGGCCGCTTTTTGAGGGTGGTTGCATAGTCGGCGCGGAACCGCTCCCACACCGACGGTGTGCCTGCCGGCGCGCTGAGCGCCGCCTTGAGATCCGTCGCCATTTTCTCCTTGAGCGCCTTCAGGAGTGCGGCACGAGCGCCTTGAACCTTGGCTGGGTCCGCCGCATCGATCTTCTCTGCAAGCCGGGCATTGTCGGCCACCGGGTCTAGCGCCTCGTCGAGATCGAGGATCCAATAATAGTTCGCATTCCTAAGGTAGTCGGTCCAGCGCTTCTCACTCATCGCAAGATCAGCCCCGATCGTCTTGATACGACTTGCGCGATCGACCCAAACGTGGCGACAAGGTCGCGCTGATCGACCTTAAGCGACAGCTCATCTGCACTGGAGATATCGTTAAGAAACCCCTCGTCGGCGGAGCCAAAGCCTATCGCCACGATCTCGATGCCGTCACTGTGGCAACGCCGTGCGCGACCGACCGCCTTGTCTTGATTGTCCCAGATCCCGTCGGCCAAAACCACCGCCGTGCGCGCGCCGACCGTGCCGCCTAGACATCTGTAGATGTCGTCAAAAGGATCGGCCTGATTGCCGTAACCTGTATTCCCGGCACCTGTTTCGATCGTTCTGATCACGCGCGCGACCTCGTCATGGTCATGCGTCGGCGGCAGCAAGATCACGCTTCTGTTCGCGACGACACCGATCCCGATAGCAACCTGGTTCGGATCAAAACTCTCGAGGAAGCGGCGCGCAGCAGCGCGGGCATCGTCGATCGGTGGTCCCGTCATCGAGCCCGAGACATCAAACACCATGAGGATGGAGGCAGGCTCCGCCGAACTCCGTGCGGGCGGCTGGGCATCAAAGCGAGCGAGCGCGGCCTCGTCCAGGTCCTGTCGCTCCATCTCCACCCAGTCTGTTCTCCCGACCAACCGGGCACGGGCACGGCCGATCCCGCTGGCGTCGTAATTGTAAGAGATCTCGATTTCGCAGGGTTTTCCGTCGGGAGCCCCAGGCAAATCATCGAGCGTAAATAGACCCAGAAACCCAACGTCATCGGGACCGGTGCCCTCGCCCTGGGTGACGAACGCTTCAAGCTGGCGCGTCTCGCCGATCCGGAAGACGTGTCGATAGGGCTTGATGCCTTCGGCCGGCAGCGTCGCGCCGCGCGGGATCATGACCTCGTTCACGTAAGCATCGCCGTCTTCAGACACCGCGATGATGCCGAGACTGAAGTTGGCTATGTCCGAGATCGCCGCAATTCCGCTACGATCGGCAATGTCGGGCGGCGCAGCCACCAGTCCAACCATCCCTTCGGCGTCGAGATCAATGTGGTCGGCAAGGAGCGCAGCGCCAAGCGCCACAGCCTCGTCGGGATTGGCGGTTTTGCGCGGCGGCCGGCCGAACATCTTTGTCAACGCAGTCTCGATCATCGGCATCCGGGTCGAGCCGCCGACGAGCAGGACGTCGTCGATCCCATCCGGTTCGGTGCCGATTACGTCCAGAACCTCCTCCACAAGCTCAAGCGTGGCATCAACCAGCCCAACAGAGGCTGCCTCGAACTCCTCCCGGGTTATCTCGCAAAACACCGACTGGCCGTCATGGCTGAATGAAACCTGCGCCCGCGGCATCGTACTAAGCCGGATCTTGGCGGCCTCCGCCTCGCGCCGCATCGCCAGTTGCAGCGATGGCACTTCCAGGGCGCCGGGATCCAGCACGTCGGCGGCACGTTCGGCGATCAACCCCATAAGCACGGCATCCCAGTCCGCGCCGCCGCGGAACGGATCGCCCCGCGTGTCGATGATGGTGCTGAGATCGCCGCCTGTCAGGACAGAGACGTCGAAGGTGCCGCCGCCGAGATCGAAGACCAGCACGCGCCCGCTTTCATCCGGGAACTCGGCTTTGAAGGCGATCGCCGCGGCCGTTGGTTCGTTGATCAGCTGCATGCAGTCGAGCCCGGCCATTTCGGCCGCGCGCAACGTCGCCCGGCGCTGCTCGTCCCGGAAATAGGCCGGGACGGATATGACCGCGCGCGCCGCCCGCCCGCCAAGTGACTTGGCTGCATCCGCGGCGAGGCTCGACAAGACCAGCGCGCTGAGGTCCTCGGGCGTGTAGTCGCGCCCGCCGATACTGACAAACGGCGTGCTCTGACCCATCGCCCGCTTAAACAATGCTGCACCTGGACGGAACCCGAAGCCGTAGGTCTGGACGGCCGCCCGGCCCACTACCGGCGTTTCGGTGGCGTCGAAAGCAATGACCGAGGGCGTGATCGTCTCGCCCACGGCGTTGCGGATTATCTCGGCCGCGCCGGGGTATCGGCAATAGGCGACGACCGAGTTTGTCGTGCCGAGATCGATGCCCACGGGCGGCAGCGGCATATCCTCAATCCTCGGCGTGGCCCTGCTGCGCGTATTTCTGATCGAGTTCTTCGCGCTTGCGGGCAATGTCCTCGTCGGACAGTGGCGCGATTTTGCTCACGAACTGACCGGTGACCTCCTTGCCGCCCACGTCGTCGCGACCGTGGACGCGCACCAGACCCGTATCGGTGAGCTCGACCGTTACCGTGATCGGAGACCCCGCAGGCAGCCCAGGCTGCATGTCCAGCCACGCTTCCCCGATCACTTCGTCGGGATCGTGCGGCACCGGCGGATCGTCAGGGCCAAGATCGCGCTCGTTCTCGACACAGGCGATGCGAACCCTCCTCTGATCGTCGGTACGGGTCCCGAAGTCACCAGTATGCTTTGCGGGCACCGCATCCTGTGCACGAATCATGTTGGTGACGCCTAGTTCATCGCTATTCCGCAAGTAGTGCACAATCCCAAAGCTCTTGGGCGTGATGTGGATAATCCGGCGGCTGACAATGTCCTTGATCGTTTCCGGCGCCATGCCCAATTCACCGGACGCCGCCTGCAATACGTCTTCTTTCTCGTCATCCGAGAGATCGTCGAAAACTTCACTATCCGTCAGACGGCTGGAAATGTCGGAAAACCGAGCCTCCATATTCACGTATTCGCGAATCCATTCTTTCACTTGAAGTTCCTGGGCGTAGATCGCCGCCCCCATCGCCACCGCAAAGTGTGGGTTGTCCTGCAGGATCTCCATTTCTGGGCCAAAACGATTAGTCAGCCGCTCGCGCACCTGAGGCATCAGCGTAGAACTGCCGACCAGCAAAACCTTGTCGATCACAGTGCCAGGATGATTGCGCTCAGCAACTTCGATCGACTGGTCAACGAGCGCGATCGTGTTTTCCAAAAGCCCGGAGGTCAGTTCGTCAAACCTGTCTCGGTCTATCGTCAACTGGTAGGGATTGCCGCGGAATGAGACGGATGCAATCTGGTTTTTGATGTCACTGAGCCGTCGCTTCGTCGCCTCGGCTTCCAGCCGAAGCTGGGCATTACATTCGGGATCATTCCAAACCTCTTCGAAATCAACCTCTGCCGTCATGGAGATCGACTCGGCCCATTCGCGGGCTAGAGCCTCATCCCAACGATACCCGCCCAGATTGTGGTCGCCCTTGACGGCGAGCGTTTCGCGGTCTCTGCCTTCGAGCCGCATGACGGTGACGTCGAATGTGCCGCCACCGAGATCGTAAACGAGAATCGTCTGCGTGTTTTCCTCGTCCTCGTGTACGCGGTAGTGAAGAGCCGCAGCCATTGGTTCGGGCAGGACATCGTGGACGTTTAGACCCGCCTGTTGTCCTGCCTTCTTGGTGCGTGTCTTCTCGTTGGACCCAAAATAGGCGGGGACGGTGATGACCACGTCGGTCACGGGCTCACCAATCCTAGCGGAGGCCTGGGCGGCGACGTGTTTCAGGATCAATGCCGAGAAGTCCACCGGCGTGTACTCCGCGCCATCGATGGTTCGCGTCTCCCAAAGGCCGTCGGGCATGTTGCGCTTCATGACCTGCATCACGCGCTCGGGCTCGAACTGGGCCATACCCTTCGCGCTGATGCCCACGGCCTCGATCACTTTGCCGTCGTCGTCGGGTTCCGGCACGTAAACAACCGACGGTACAAGCGGCTGCCCGTCATCGGAGCGACTGTCGATCATGACCGCTTGGCCGTACTGGTCGAGATGGCTGACGCCGGAATAGGTGGTACCGAGGTCGATCCCGAAGATCTTCTTGACGGTCATTGATCCTTCTCCTCAGGCTGTGCGTTGGTGTAACGGTAGACGGCGACCTTTTCACGGAACAGCTGACGGTCACCAAAAGCGAATCCGGGCTGAACCACTTCTGCGACGGTTTGGTCGAGAGCCGAATCGTCGGTGGCGCGAACATCGACGATCTCCTGGCTGTCTGGAGCAAAGATCACCGCTGTCTCGGGCTGGGTGGCCGGCATCTCGATCAGACCACTGTCCTGCAAAGCATTCGAAAGAGTGATGCGGTGCGCGATCAGGAGATCGACGGTGTCGGCGTTGTTGTCCTGAAGCCGTGCAATGCTGGCGTCGATGTTGCCAAGTAGTCGGACAAGGCCCGCGAAGGCGGGGCGCATCAGGTCGAGCAGCGCGTCGTCGCGCTTTTTCGTCAATTCGCGATGCAATTCGGCGTTGATGTCCGTAACGCGCCTGGATTGTGTAGCCAGCACATTGAGGCGTTGCGCCATGTGCTCCAGGCGCTCTTCCATTAGATCAAAGCGCTCGCCCAGCAGGGAATCCTCGATACCGTTCTGGGTGGCATCCGTCGACAGGGCGTCCTCGACGCGTTCGTGATCCTGCTCGGGGCCGTCAGGTGGCGGCGCTGCCGCTTGAAGGTCATCAGTTCCGTTATCTGGGTCTTGAGGGGAAGTGGGCGGCTCCGCCACGGCGCCGTCGTCGGGCCGTACCGTGGCGGCGCCCGGTTCCTCGGCGGGTCCGGTGAGCTCCGCCTCGTGTTTCTGCGTCGACATGTTGTCCCCTCCTCTCGGTCTAGGCGCGGCGAAGCCGTAGCGATGATCGTTCCTCGGCCGTGGCCTGGGCGTGGTCCATGATGTCGTTTGCAAGCCAGCCGAACCGGTCGTCTGCACCTTCTCGTCCTGCCTCGACGCCGGAGGCATGCATCATTCGAATGTCGTCGAAATTCGCTTCCAACAATCGCAGCAGTTCTCCGCCGCCATACCGGTCTATGAAGATGCGTATCTGGGCTGGTGAGCCTATCGCATGGCGATCGAGGACCAGATCACTCTTCGTTAGGACGACCGCCAGGGGTGTCGTGAAACGGCCACGGCGACGTTTCGCACCATGGGATTGCAGAAGCTCCAGCAGGCCGGAGGCGACGGCCAGCGGTCGAGTTTCGCTGGGCGATGCATTGCCAAGCGTATCCTCGCTGAGGGTCTTTTCGGCTTCCACCCGGAACGCGCCAAGGCTGAGCGGATCGAGCGTGAACACGATGTAATCGGAACTGTCGAAGTAGGTGTGCGACGCAGCCAGCCGACTGCTGGAGAACATCTCGCCCGAGGTGTCGAAGATATAGAGCGCGCGACGAGTGCCGTTCGGCTCGTTGTACAGTAACGTGGTGGCACGCTGCCGTTCGGTTGCGGTTTTGGGCGGACAAATGCCGCGGTCTAAATCGCTGATCCAGCCTTCGATGCGCCGACGCTGGATCGGGTCCTCCAGCCGAATCTTGAGGCTGCGGAAATCCGGGTTCCGGAACAGGTGTCGCAGCAGACCGACCAATACGGTACTCTTGCCGCTATCTGGTCCCCCGGCCAGGGCAATGTGCACAGCCGCCGCGCCAATCAAGTCGCGGTTTATTGCGTGCCCATTGAGCACGCAATAAGCCGCCATCTTGTGACCGCGTCCGGTCAAGACATGGGCCGGGATGCGCCCGCCGCAGACGCAGGTATGCCATAGGGCCCCGGCACGGTTCGGCCGAAGATGTCGGTGGCGTCGCGGCCGTCCCGGGCAAGCGGGACAATCATAGTGCAGATGAAAGCTTTTATGATGGCATTCCGGGCAGTGGGCGAACAGCCCCCTCAGCGACATGTATCCCAAGTCCACGAGTGCCAGAGTTCCGAAGGTCGTGGCGAGAACGAGCGCCGCGACCAGCCCCGCGAACCCTAAGAGTGCGGCGACCAAGACCGAGGTGAGAAGCCCAAAACTGACCGTGAAGAGCCAGTTGACCCGATAGAACTGACGTTCGGGCCAGTTCGTCGCGTCGGCTATGTTGGAAGCGGCATCCCGGACCCTTCCGACTGCGCGGCGTAAGCAGGAAACGAAGAATTCATGTATGTCGTCGCGGGCCGCCGGTGCGAAGAAGTAGCCCATCCTGGCCTCTTCGGCAAACAGGTCGGGTGCAGCGGCGAGCCGCGCGCTTTGGATTTCGCGGAACGTACGGCTCAGGTCCCGAACGACGAGCACCGACGTGTATGCGAATGCTGCAACGACAAGGAGGATTAGGCCGACCCCGATGATGGGGAATACCACCTCCACAAGGAACGGCCAGACGTAGGTTACAAAGACCCATCCGATGCCATAGATGATCAGAATAGCGAACGGGATGGCTGGATGCATCAGCCGCCTCCGTTCCGTCGAGAAAACAGGCCACTCAGCGCGGTTCCGATGGACGAGGCGACGGAACGAAGCCTGCGCGCTCGGCGGCGTTCGAGCGCCTCGAACATGGGCGATGTTCCGTGGCGTGACCGAAGCTCGTCAAATTGGTCGTCCCGCACTCTCACGCAGACCTTAAGGGCCACGGCCTCGCAGACTAGGGACCAATCATCGTTCGCCTGGCTCCCAGGCCTGGTCGCGCCATAGGCGATCAGTGCGTCATCCAGGTGATCCGCTGTCGACTGATGGCTGGTGTCTCGCATGAAGTGCGCCGAGGCGGCAGCCACGAAATGCGTGCGGATATCGGCGCGCCAAAGCGCCGCAACATCGGACGCCGCGGCGGCGAGTGATGCCGACGAAATCCCGCTCAATGCGGTATCGAAGAACGCAGTGTAAATCGCGCTGTCCGTTGATCGTAGCACCTTGGCCAGATGGCTCGGATGTTCGCGCAGCGCGGTGGCGCGCGGCGGACTTGCGGAGGCCGCCAGGGCCAGCGCGTTTGGTGCCACGCCGACATCGTCGCCCAGCCTCTGCACGATCTCGAGAATGTTTGCTGCTGTCCCGCCGCGATGCCGGGGCGCGACTTCAGGCAAGCCACGTTCGAGAGTTTCGACGACAGCCAGGACGCGCGCGGCGTCCAACTCGTCCAGCGCTGCTATGTCGAACTCTGCAACGGTGCCAGCAACGCCTGGCGCGTCGGTGGGTTGCGCCGCACGCAGCTCGCACACGCGCAGTCGAAGACTCGCTATCAGCCGGTCGGCCTGACCGGGAAGTGCTTCGCGCAGACCGGTCGTAACCGCGTCCAGCCAAGCGAGCCCCTCTCGGTCTGCCGCCCGCAAAAGCAGTGCTGATGTCAGCGCCAATTGCCCGGCAGAACCGGCCTGTTGTCTTGCCAGGTGCAGCAGTAGCGCGGCATTGCCTTCAGGCACGACATCCAGGATGGCGGCGACAAGCCCGTCGTTTGGGGCGTCGGAATCGATCCTGTCGCGGGCTGCGGCTAAGACCCACTCCAGAACGCAGGCCACATCATGGCCGTCGGCAACGGCGCGGGCCATGGCCCGGCTAAGGGGGCGCGGATCTGCGTCCGAAGAAAATGCGGCGTGGATCTCCGGGGAGGAGCCAGCCCAGCCGATAAGCTCTTGCAGAACGACATCGCTGCCCGACCATTCGGACAGGGCCGATGCCTCCTGTCCGGCCGCGATCAGAAGGCCGATATTACCCGCCTCGGCCCCGCGTAGCGCGCCGAAGCCGTCGCGGAAGGTTTTCGTCGCCGCCGAAACGAGCTTCGCATCGGGGGCGTGGTCGCGCATTATGCCCAACATGCGGCGCACCGGCGCCGGTTCCCCCGGTGCAGCTTCGTCGACTTCGCGCAGCAACCCCAGCCCTTTCGATACAGGCTCGGATGTCTCGGCGTCGTGGACAAGTAAGAAACGGGTCCAGAACGTTTCGGGGTCCCGCACCGCCTCGGCGCCAGCCCAGCTATACAGCGCGTCATGCGGCGGGGCATCCAGCCGCAGGTAGGCATTCACATCATCTTGCAGCTGTGTCGCGCCGCTGGTGGCCATGATGTCGTACCCTGCGCCAGCATCGAACTCAAAGCTCGACCAGCGCAGACGGCACCGCAGCGGTTCCGGAAGCGCGGCAGCGATTTCGGCAAACTGGTCCAGGGCGACGTCGGGATCGGTACCAGGCAGGAGCAGCGAGCCATCGCCGTCGAGACGGGCTAGGGCCGCGGCAATCGCTGCGGCCCGATCGGATTCGGCCAGCGCCAACGAATCCGCCGGGGCGGTGGCCGCTACGTTCACGTCGGGCATGAACAGCGCCCGGCCAGTCGCAATCTCCTCTGCCGTCAGGTCCGTCCGCCAAGTCATGTTGCGCGCGATACTGATGAGCGCCGCTGAGTCGGCGCCCCAATCGCCCGGCACGGCAAGCGCGTGGGCCATGAAGTTGCCCCACTTCCCCCGAGCCCCATCGGCCAGGTAGACCTGTCCGACGTAGCGCGTACAGATCACCAAACCGAAACCGCCCGGTGCATTTGGTATGATCCGCGTCGTTACCGGACAGTGGGTCTTGATTTCCTCGGGGCTGGGCTGCGAGGGGACTCCGAGCGGCGGCGTGTAGCCGATGTGTCCGGCGAGGAAAGCCGTCAGCTCCGGATCGACCCCGCCCTCTGGCAGGCCAACGAACTGGAACCCGGCTCGGTCCTCGTGTCCGAACGGGGCGGCGGTATAAAGGAATGACTTTGCACGCACCGGGGTTTCGGCCATGCCTAAGCACCCCCCTGCTTTAGAACTCCGGTGCGGATCATCAGCCACAGCAGCGGGTCGGCAACGCGCAGCGGATCCAGCTTGGTCAGCTTGAGCGTCCGCGGGTCCGGGGAGGCGCCGAGCGCTGACACCGCGAAGAAGCCGACGCGATCAGGGCCGAAGGCCGACTGTGCGACGTTGCAGAAGTTTCCGCCGCCGCGCTTGCGGATCAGCGTCTCAATTTCGCTGGATAAGACGCGGAAATCGTTTTCGTCGAAGCCCCGGTCGTGACGTGGCTGTGTCGCGAGTTCGGCCGGTACGTCTGGCCGATTTGCGAGAAGATCTGCCTTCGAAATCGTGATCGCGAGATAGGGACGCAAGCGCCGCATCCAGCCGCGTTGCGCCTCAAGTTGACGGCTGGCGTTCTGGAGAACAGTCGTCGCCTCATTGAAGGCGGCATCCTGTCCATTTGGGTCTAAGAGTTTCTCTCCATCGACCAACAACACAAGGCCCTGGCTGTTGAAGACAAAGTGGTGAAACCGTTCGATATTGCGTTCGTTTACGACGCCTTCCCCGGGCGGATCGAAAAACGAGATTGTCGATAGATGTTCACCATCTGAAATCCTCTGTACAGTGAAAACCATAGGCGCAACAGCATTGCGGCGCGTCGTAACGTTCGGCGTAACCTTTACGACCTGGCCCAAATCAAAAACCGGCCTTCTGTAGTTTTCTTCATACTCAGTTCCCATATCCATATGCATAGGCCAAAAAGAAAAGCCAAATTGTCCGCTGAATCGGTCCTGCATCTCTCTTACGACGACGGATATGTAGTTTGACTTCCCAGCGCCACTGGCGCCAATCACCGTTAGGCGCCGTTCAGCGACCTCCCCGAATTTCGAGTACAGGGACTTGTGACAGTTTGGACAGAGGCGGTCTGTCGTTACATGACCGCCGAATGGGCATTTGGCACGCTTGCGCACGGCGCCGAGAAACGGAACCGGCGGAACCAGTCCAGATGCAGCAAATGTATGGTTCTTTGGACTTGCGTCATCCCACACTTGCCTCAGGCGGGCATCTTCTCGTTTAGGAATCTCTTCGCCCTTCCGAAACCTCTCCTGCCCCTTAGAGGTTTCGACGGAAACGTCTTTTCGTGCCACGCACGCCTGGGATCCACACGTGCAGTCCGGTTGCTTGCAGTTGCAATATCCTCCCACGCATCGGAAGACGCCGTGAAGCAGGTTGATGCGGCTAAAACAGTGCGGGCACGTCGCAAGAAAAGGCGTCGTTTTGATAGGCACCGTTTCGCCTCCGCACTCAGACGTCGCGACTACGCGTCTTCTGTTCCGACTCGTCTCGCCGAGAGCGGCCGGTGTTGGTGGTCTTGCGGCCTCGCCCGCCAGCACGCCGCGACGATCCCACGCTGTGCGGGGCAATGTTCCAGCGTTTCATCAGGACGACCGGCAAGTCGGATAGCGAAGGCAAAATGAAGCCGAGCACAACGCCGGCCATGTAAGCCAGCGCGTTCTGGTCCGGAAAGCTCGGCACGGCGGCAGAGGCGAATATACCTGCCGCGATCACGCGCAATACGAGTATGAAGTCCCGCAAGCGCGCATTGCTCCAGATGATGCGGCTTCCGGACACCGTGAACGTGTTGCCACGTCTCCACGCGATGTATGACATAGTGGCCTGCGTCGCGAGCATCAGGACGCAGCCGACGACCCCCAAGAATACCAACACGATCGCCCCAAGATTTGACCAGCCTGCCCAGTCTATTTATTCAAGAAATTGAACAAAATCTCAACGTGTTTTAGGGCTGTTTTGACGTAGAATACGCGAGCCGCGCCTCGCCGGGCGAGCCACGATATGGCCTGGAACGCGCTCTGGCCGACGTGTGGGAACCTCTGGGACGCGATCGAAATCGATGCAGATTAACGACACAGACAAGGCACTACGATTGTTCGCGCGCGGCAAGCCCGACGGCGATCTGCGGCTTGCGACCGCCCGGTGGCTGCTCGGCGAGGAACTGCAGGACTGGGCGGATGACCCAAAGGAGGAACTCTACTACACCACGCAACTGCAGACGGCCAAGCGTGCGTATGACACTGGCACGGTGTATCTCGGCCATTCGCATCCCGAGGGCGGTGTACCGATCGGCTGGTGCGACGATCGGCATCTTCTGACCGTTGCGGGCAGCCGCGCGGGCAAGGGACAGTCTGCGATCCTGCCCAACCTCCATCTCTACCCTGGGCCGGTCGTCTGCATAGACCCCAAGGGAGAGAACGCCAGCATGACGGCTGATCACCGCGCCAGTGTTCTGGGCCAGGAGGTGCACGTGCTTGATCCGTATGGCGTGGCGAAGCTGGCCTCGGCAAACCTGCGGTCTACCCATGATCCGATGCAGGGCCTCAAAGCAAATGACGACGAAATCTACGAAAGGATCAATCTGATTGCCGAGTCCATGGTCGTTCCGTCGGGCCAGAAGGACGTGCATTGGGACGAGCTCTCACGGGCGCTTATCGCCGCGCTTATCGGGCATGTGCTGACGCTTCCCGATCTCGGCATGCCCCGCAACCTGGTGACGATGCGCCTTCTTTTCCGAAAGGGGGACCCTCAGCGCGCCCGCACCTACAATGCCCAGATAGAGATTGAGAACGAGGCAGCACAGGCCGAGGACGGAGCGGAGGCTGTCCTTACCCCGCGAATGTCCGATTTCGGCGCCCTGCTGGAATCGATGTCCCAGAACGACGCGCTCGATGGCATGATCTCTGGGCTGGCCAAACGGCTACTTGATATGGGGCATGAGGAACGAGGTAGCGTGCTGTCCTCGACCGATCGTCACACGCGGTTCCTCGACGGCCGGCCAATGGCTTCGGTTCTCATTAAGCCGCAGGGCGGTGTGCGCAAGCACATTGATTTCGCTAAGCTCAAGAATGGGAAGAAGCCCGTCACGATTTACTTGTGCTTGCCGACGCGGTACCTCGCAACCCACGCGCGCTGGCTAAGGTTGATGATTAACGGGATTATGGCCGCGGTCGAGATGAGCGGCACCACCGATCCCGACGCTGGACCAAAACACCGAATACTGGCACTGCTGGACGAGTTTCCTGTGTTGGGCCACATGCGTACGCTGGAGGCAGCCATCGGCTATATGGCTGGTTACGGGCTGCGCATTTGGGCAATCCTGCAGGACCTCAGCCAGCTCAAGCGCGACTACCCGAAGTCTTGGGAGACATTCCTGGGAAACACGGGCATGCAGCAGTTTTTTGGTAATTCCGATCACACCACGCTGGAATACCTCTCAAAGGCGCTCGGCGAGACCGAGGTGGTGCGGAAGGTGCGAACGATAAGCGACCTTTCGGAATCCGACAAAGAGAGAGTGCGGACCGACCGGCGCTCGATCGTAGACACGGAGGGCTTCACCAAGAGCTACCAGGAGTCCGAACAGATCATGAAGGTACCGCTAATGTCTCCTGGCGAAATACGGCTAACCTTTCGTCGCGAAGCACGAAGGCAGGTGCTTCTGGCGCCGGACTTTCCTCCAATAGTGGCCTACCGCCGGATGTATTTCGAGACAAGCAAGCCCGGTCAGTTGCTTGACAACCTGGCCAGGCGCTCCTAGCGGCCGCGTCCGCCCTTGCCGCTGGACTTCGCCGCGGAGTTGAACGCCCCCCTCGTCTGGCCTTTGGAGGCGCTCGTGTTGAAGCTGGCGGCCGCTCGGCCCTTCGAAGCCGTGACGTTGAAGCTTTTTGTCGGCGCAGGCTTGGTCGCCTGTCCGACCGTCTGCGCCCGCTCGGCTTTACCCTTGGCGGCACTCAGCTGTTTGGCGAAGAGCTTGCGGTCGGCCGCTGCCTTTGCGCCGAGAGGCGGCGGCGGTCCGCCGGCCATACCGCCTGGCGCGGGCGTCATCACTTTGGCCGGTTTCGGCGCGGTGCCGCCGGCGGCCGCACGCGACTTGCCAGACGCTGCGGCCTTAAAGGCCGTCGAGGCCCTCGGCGGCGGTTTCGATCCCGGTTTTCCGACCATAGCAAACCCCCTTTAAAACAATGGCATGTGGACCGGCCTGGGTCGTGGCACGGTCGCAGCATCGCGCACGACCTGGGCACTGTCACCGTCGACCACCTTGTCCGTCTCGCTCTTCCAATCAAGATGCCACATGCACGCTAAGCATGTAGTGATGTTCCATTAAAAATGCTCATCAAAAATCATGACTGGAGGCATTGTCACACTGAGAGGGCCGGCCCGCAGAATCTGCTAGGGCATCGTTCGATCGATTGGAATCGCTCCGCGATCCAAACGATTGAACAAAGATGCCCTATCTTATTCAAAAATAGAGCAATTTTGGCCGACCATTCCGAACCTCTTGGTTCGGAATGGTCGGCTATCGCTCTAAGTCACCGCCGACCGTTGGGCGAGATCGGCGACTGGCTGCCATTGATTCATGGCTTCAGACCATTCGTGACTGGGTTTTGCGTTTCAACGCCGAGGGTCCGGACGGTTTGATCGACCAGCCCTGGACGATCATGTCCATCGGACCCGGAAAACGGGCCTGTGAGGTCTGATCAATGCAATCTGGTACTGGACCCCGAACCCCCTAGCCGCAGGATGTCCCGCTCCGTCAGCAAGGTCCCGCGCGGAGGACCGCGCGGGATCGTCTCGATCAGTTGATGGTCAGCCCCGTGATGCCGGCGAGGTTGTCATTGAAGCTTTCCCTGCAGACATCGCCGCACCGCTCGACCCAGCCCGGCAGGACGGCCTCGACGAGCGCCTGGCGCCGCAGCTCGCTGTCGCCTTCGCTGGGATCGACGCGCGTCATGCCGGCCGGCTCGCCGAGGGGACAAGGGCCCGACGTGTTGCAGGCGATGCCAATCTCGTTCTCTTCGCGGTTCAGATCCCACATCCGGTCGGCAAGGGCGCCGATCTCCTCGGTCAGGAACGCCTGAACCGCCGGATCGAGACCGTCCCACCAGGCCGCGTTGGCGACAGTCGCGCCGGCACCGAAATTGATCGGCAGCGTGTACAGATAGTCGGCCGACTCATGCCAGCGCGCGCTGTAGCCGCCCAGCGTCCCCGTGATCGCGCAGTCGATGACGCCCTGCTCCATGGCCGTCTGAACTTCGCCAAAGGACACATCGACGGGCGTCGCCCCGAAATGCCGCATCAGGTCAGCCTGGGACGCGCCCGAGCCCCGTATGCGTCGGCCTTCCAGGTCGCTCAGCCCCTCGATCGGGTCCTTGCAGTAGAGGATCTGCGACTGGAACGACTGGATCGTGATCAGGTGCAGCCCGAGTTCGTCGCGATAATACGCCGCCAGTATCGGAAAGAAGGCATCGCTGACCGTCTCGAACTCGTCGAGCGTCGCCGACAAACCCGCCAGATCATTGCCGTCATTGATCGGATCGGCGCCGGAATGGTGGCCGAGCTGAGCGGTCGCGATGTTCATGACGCCGTCAGCCAGGAGACCGAACACTTCAGGGCCCCGCAGGCCCATTTCGTTCCAAGGGCGGAAGTTGGCCGTCACGGCGCCGCCTGAGCTTTCGCCGACCCCCTCGGTCCAGAAGGGTGCCTCCAACTGCCGGCTCTGGGTCGTGATGCCCAGATTGCCAACCACGTTGACCGTGGTCTCCGGCAGGTCCTGCGCCACCGCCGTCGTGGCGACGGCCAGTCCGGTGGCGAGCGCGAGAGCAATCGCGCATTGGGTGTTTCGCATGTCGTTTTCCTCCTTGTTCAACGCAGGTGTGGACGGGTTCGCATCAGCCGCGAACCGCTTGGGGAAGCCATGTGGCCAGTTGCGGGAACGCCAGCAGCAGACCGATCATCACCAGCATCATGGCCAGGAAGGGCAGGGCGCCGATCATCACGTCGCGGAAGGACCCGCCGCCGCGCACGGACTGGACCACGAACAGGTTGACGCCGATCGGCGGTGTGATCAGCGCCGCCTCGATCAGGATCATGAACAGGATGCCGAACCAGAGCGGGTCATAGCCGAGCGCGACCACGATCGGCACGACGATCGGCGTCGTCGCGATCATCAGCGACAGCGTCTCCATGAAGCAGCCGAGGATGAGATAGATCACGACGATCACCAGCATCACGGTCAGCGGCGCGACGTCCAGGCCAGTCACAAAGTTGCTGAGTTGACCGGTGAAGCCGATGCCGACGATGACGAAGTTGACCAGAACCGCAGCCGCCACGATGAACATGACCATGCAGGTGATCCGCATCGTGTTGTTGAGCGCCATGGCCATCAGCGACCAGCTCAGGCGTCCGCGCGCGGCGGTCAGGATCGTCGCGCCGAGCACGCCCAGCGCCGCTGCCTCGGTGGGGGTGGCGATGCCGACATAGATCGAGCCGACCATCAGCGCAAACAGCAGCAAGGGCGGGACCGTTCCGCGAAGCCCCAGCAGCCGGTCTCGCCAACTGGCCCGATCCTCGCTGCGCCCGCCGAGCGACGGCATGAGCCAGAACAGCACAAGGACAAGGCCCGAAAACAGCAGCGCCAGCAGAACTCCTGGAATCAGCCCGGCCAGATACAGCCGGCTGATCGAGACATCGGCCAGCACGCCGTAGATGATCATGTTGATCGACGGCGGAATGAGAATGCCCAATGTGCCGCCCGCGGCAATGCTGCCGAGGAACATGGGTGCGTTGTAGTTGCCCCGTTTCATCTGAGGCATCGCGACGGTGCCGATCGTTGCCGCCGTGGCCACCGAAGACCCCGACGTGGCCGCGAACAGGGCGCTGGATGCGATATTGGTGTGCAGCAGCCGGCCCGGCACCCGGCGCAGCCATTGGTCGATGCCCGAGAACATGTCCTGGGCGATGCCCGAACGCAGCAGGATCTCGCCGGTGAGGATGAACAGCGGCACCGCGATCAGCTTAAAGTTGGCCATCGCGCCCCACAGGATCTCCCCCATTGCTGGAAACAGCGGGAAGAAGGAGTAGAGCTGGTCCATGGTGAGCGCGACGACGATCAGCACGACTGCGACCGGCAGCCCGACGGCAAGCAGGCCGAACAGCAGAAGCGAGCCGACGCCGATCACCTGCCAACCTCCGTATCGACGGCCGGCCGGGCGTGTTCGGCCAGCTCGCTCTCGCCCTCGCGGGCGATGCCGGCCAGCGCATCGGCCGCGGGCCCCCGACCGGACAGCGCGAGAAAGCCGTGCCGCAGCAAAAGCAATATCGCGGTCAGTGCAAACGCCGTCATGCCAAGCGCCCAGAACGTTTGCGGCAGCGCGAGCGGAACGGCCAGGGCACTGTTTGACGTCACGCCGCGCATCGCATTCTCGATGGCCAGGTCCCACGCCTTGAACGAAAAAAGCGCGCCCACGGCGGCGAGGCAGACCAGTGCGATGAAGTCGACGGCGCGCCGGACCGATTGCGGAAAGAGAAAGTAGACGACGTCGATCCGAATGTTGGCGCGGGTCACCAGCGCATGCGAGAAGCCGAAGGCAACCGCGGCGGCGAACAGATAGATGCTGTATTCGAAGCTGTTGAAGATGACCGTGTTGAGCAGGTTGCGGGCCGCGATGTCGCCGCAAACGATCACCGCTATCAGCAGAATCATCACGCCGCCGATCCGCGCGAACCAAAGCGCCACGCGGGCGATAAGCCGATCAATGAGCAAGCCGACAGTGCCCATAGCGCGGGTAGCCTTCTCGGCCTTATGTTCTGGCATGCACAAGGCCCGTGACGTGGTCAAACGGTGTACCGTTACCGTTTCGGGCGTTCATGCCCAAAAGGCACGCTTCGCGCCAGTTCCTCAAAAATCTGATTGTTCTGTTCCCGGTTAGCCCTTGGAGACCCTGTTCAAGATTTGCTCAGTGGTTTTCGAGAAGCGGGCCGAAGCCGGCGACCGCGTCATCGATACCGTTTTTGCGCAACGCATCCCAGTAAATCGCCGTATTGATCGCGATCACGGGTTTGCCCTTGGCGCGTTCCAGTTCCGGGGCCAGACGGGCCATGGCCAGATTGGTGCCGACCTGGACGATCGCGTCCACATCGTCGCCGTCAACCGCGTCGGCCGCGGCACGCAGCCGGTCATGACCCACATGCGCGATGGCGACGGGGCTTTCGCATTTGAGGCCTTCGATGCCTGTTACCTCGAACCCGGCCTCGCCGAAAAACCGCTCAACATTGCGGTCGCCGACGGGCTGGTATGGCGTGATGACACCGATACGCTTGCAGTCAAAGAGCGTCAGCGCCGCCTGACAAGCGTCGGAGCCCATGGCCACCGGCAAACCCGTATGCTGCTCCAGCTCCGCCCTCAGTTTCTTGCTGGCCGTGTAGCCGTCCCAGAACGTCTCCGCCGAGATCCCGAGCACCAGAACGTCCGGCTCGCAGGACATGACGCTGTCCACCGCCTCTGTCTGGGCGGCGGCGATCAAGGCGATCAACCGCTCAAAATCGGCATCGTTTTCCAGCGGGATGTTGGGAATGCGGATTCGCGAGATGTGGTTGGTGACCCCGCGCGGGCGCATCCCGTCGAACTCGGGCTGCACGGTCGTGTTTGTTGATGGGATGAGGACCGCGAACTTTTTGCGCCAGCCGAGAGAATCCGTCATGCGCACACCCTGTGATCGCGATGTCTGGCACGGACTGCGCCCAAGAACGCGATCGTACCTACCCCATTGTGTGCAATAGTGCCAGGAATCTGCGAGACATGGGGAAAGTCGGCCAGGATTGCATACAATTAATGACAGTTGCTCATGGCGCCTGCAAGCCCTTTCTGCACCTGGCCGGCAAACGCAAGCGCGGTTCCGCCACCGTTCAAACATTCGGGGCGAGCCCAACAAGGCCGGAGAATTCTAGCCTCCGATGGTTCTAACAGGGGAGCCGACTATGAGCCCCAAATGGGATCAACGAAACTCGATCGTCATAGGGTCTGATACCCCGATCAGACGGGCCTGGGCCTCCGGCAGGTGGTTTAATCGTTTCGGCGCCAACGCGGCGGGCAGGGTCTCGGTCGTGCCAGTGCCGCCGAACAGCCAGTCGAAATCGATGCTGTCGACATGGGGCGACAGGGCGGATCGGCGCGCCTTTACCGAGTGAAGCAGGGAAACGTCAAGCCAGCGCTCGGCGTCGCGATGCGCGTCGTCGACGATGCTCAGGTCGAAGGAATCGGCCTTTAGAATTGCGCCCAGACCGGACAGTTGTTGTGGACGGGTCTCTTGATCGCCGGGCCAGCGCATGCTCCACATCACCGCGTCGCTATTTGCGTCCTTATGGACGAAAAGCTCGAATGACCAGACCGTGGTCCCGGCAGCTATCTCAGGATCGAGCGAGATTGCGTCGGCCTCGCCGTGTCCTTTAAGGACGAACCGAAGCCGGTGCAGGTCCAGTGGCTGGTTGGCGGCACGGCAATGCAGACGCATCTGCTGGATCTGGTCCCCTGAATCGGGCCGGGTTGAGACGAGATCGAAATGCGCCGCGTTGTAGCGATCAAGCGCTGCATGTGGCGGGGTGTCGCCGGGCGAGGCGCCGCCTGTTTCCGCATCCGTGCTCTTTTGCACCCGCAGGATCTCGGCGCGAACTTCCAGCTCGGCAATACTGATCGAAGCGCCCGGCGTGGCCGACAGAGCAGCCTGTCCCCAGCCGTCGGCCACAACCGCTTGATCGAACAGATCGATCTCGTGGCCGATCTGTCGCGAGGGTTTTTGCATCAACAGCGCGAGATGGCGCTGCACATGCAGCGGATAGCGGCGCGTGGCGACGGGAGAGGCAATGCGGCGCGTCTGAGCGCGCAAATCCCTGAATGTCAGGTTTCCGTTGCCCGAAGCGGGGAGAACCGGTGTCAGCTCCCCAAGAGGGATGCGTATGTCGGGTTCGCCGGTGTCAGGCGCGCCGCGTTGCATCACATGGCTCATGTCACGCGCGGTGCGCACCCATTCAACGAAGGTGGTGTCTGACTGGCGGGTGGCGCGCAACTTCATTGGTGCGGACAGTGCCAGGGTTGCTGCTGTCTTGAAGATCACCGATGCCACCAGGTGCGGTCGCGCTATCCGCCCAGGGTGCTGACCATCGCCCGAAGGCTCCCGCCACTTCCGGCGGTGGATACTAAGCTGATAGCGTCCGTCGCCGATCGGACGGATCAGGGCAGAGGCTTGCGGGTCCTCGCCTTCGATGCGGCAAAGCTCTGCGACCCCCTGACCGCCGTCTTCGAACAACGCGGATCTGCGCAACGACACCACCACCGAGTCATCGGACTTCAAGATCTCAACAACGGGAACCGTAACGTCACCGTCGGGCGCAAGCAGGTTGACGGAGCGATCAAGCTCGATCCAGCTCGCGTGGAAGGCCGGCAGTTCGGTGGCCGGCGCGGCCGCATCGGCCCCGCCCGTGCAAGACCAGGCGGGATCCGCGTACCGAGACAGGGCCACCCCGGCGAAGCTTTCCTCCAGCTCAGCGGGCAAGGCCATGCCATGTTTGGGCGCCGTCACATGCAGCATGAACTGGCTGTTGGCAAAAGCAGGCGAGCCCACGTCGCCCGACTCGAAATGCAGCCCTACCGGCCCTTCAGCCGTCAAGGTCGCGGCTCGGGACGCGTCATCGGCCACATTGAAATAGGACAGGCGCGGATCGGGCCCCAACTCCTTGCGCATCCCGTCGACATGAAGCTTTGGGGGATCTGCGTCGATCTTGTAGGTGCTGATGGTTTTCAGATCGGCATCGATGCGGTCGGCGAGACCCAGCTGTTCGAACGGTGGCTCGGCCAGGATGCAAGCCACCGGCGCAATCGGCACGCCGACGGCGCTGTCTAAGGTGCGTTGAACCGGGAAGAATGCGCGCACTTGCGGACGGGTAAGCTCAGCGTTCAGCGGTTCGGCCAAAATAGCCGTGCGCGTCGTCCAGGCATCCTTTTGTGTGGTCGAGTTGCCGTCGTCCCGGCGCTCCCGGCGCGCGTGGACCACGCCATCGGCAGGATCGCTCATGGCGCCGATATACCGGTTTCGAAGCTCAAGCCTATGGCGGAAATAGGCTGCGGACCGTTCTGGCCAGTCAAGCGTGTCAAGTCGTGTCCGTTCGGGCGCGGGCAGCAGCCGGATCACCGGTTTGCGGTCGACATCCTCCGATCCGACGGCAAAAAAGGCGTCCGCCTCAAACGCGGTAAGGGCAGCGGCGCGCACTTTGCCGACATGGTCGGGCGGGCCGTCCTCATCGCCGAGCGGTTTGATTGGAACGACCGGGTGCTTAGCGGCCAGGTCTTTGGGTACCGGGTCGATCCAGTGATAGATCGGGCGTCCGGTTGGGCGCCATTGCTGCACGCTCAGTTGCGCGCTGCCGAAGATGCGATCCGTGATATCTGGTGCGAACTCCAGTGCATAGGACCGCTCGCCGCCCCGGCTTACGCTGTGAAGTCTTCCCGGCGGAACCTTCAGCCCTTCAGGATTGGCCAGCATCGCCTCGATCTGCAGTTTGGGCCCGTCAAACAGCGTCACGTCATCGAGATGGCCCTGGGCCAGTTCGTTCATGCCCGGATCAAAGACGCCGCCCTCGTCCACTGGCTTCAACCGCACGCTGGGCACGGTGGGATGCGCAGACAGTCGGGCAATCCAGCCCTCCGGCACGCTAAGGTTATGATCGGCGTCGAATTCCAGCTCGGTTGCGCCGGGCGCGGCGATACTGACCCTGACGGTCAGTCGCGCGTGTTTCTGGATGTCATCGACCAAGAGGCGCAGAGCCTTGACGCGATCATCGATCGCGTTCTTCAACGCGGTCTCGATGTCCTCCGGTGTCATGCCTGAATCCGAAAGGTCGGGGAGCGCGAACGTGGCCGGTAGAGTCAGCCTGGCCGGATTGTACGGATCGATCGCATGTACCGCTGTGACGTTCCGGGCGCCGTCACGCTGACCTTGCACTTGGTCTGAAGCCGCGGCGATGAGGACGAGTTTGCGCACCGCAGGGTCCGGTAAGCGGTTCATCTTCTCCGCATAGTCGTCGCCGGTTTCCTCGAACAGCGCCTGTGCCCATCGCAGGGCCTTGAACAGTCGATTGCGCGACGCGAGGTCACCGCCCGCCGTTTCTTGCCAAAGGGTTTCGTTGCGCGCCCAGCATTCGAAATCGGCGAACGAGACGGCCGGCGCGCTCAGCGTCACGTCATAGGCGTGACCATGGCGCCATTTGTCGGAGTTCGGCGCCAGGAGCACGACGGGGCTTTGCCGCCCGGCGCTGTCTTGCTGTTTGTCGTGTGCCGGGTCGTCAAAACTTAGGCAGCCGCCGGTCGGCGCGTCGGCCTTCCAGCTAAGGCGCAGCCAAAAGGCATCGGGCGCTGACGCTGGGTTCAGCTTGATGGTCAGCACGCTGCCGGAAAGGCTGACGCCGCTCGTCTCCTCCGCGTTGCCATCAGCGCTAAGCTGGGTAACGAGCAGATGCTGTGTGCCCAGGCCGTTGCTGAACGAGATATCGTGAAGCGTGATGTCGTCGTCTGCTGCCTCCAGACCGCCGGTGCCATCGGCACGACGGTACAAATCCAGGTGACGCGCACCGCCATCAAGGCTCTCCAGCACCAGACGCGGGTCATCCATCGCCAGCGGATGCACGTCCTTGGGCACGGTCGTCGGTGCCTTTAGCTCCATGTCGCCGATGGCGGTGCGTCGCAAATAGGGGTGGAGCGTGCCGGGTCTGAACGCACCATCGGCGCGGCCTGGTTCGAACAGCGCGTCATCGTCGCTGCGAACGGGTTTGGGCAACACGCCGGAGCCCGGAACCCAGAATCCGGACACGCCATATTGCCGCCCATAGGCCAATGCCGGCAGCTCGATCTCTGTGTCATTCACGAGATAGCCGCGAATGGCCGCTTCGGCCCGGGCTTGGGCGGCTTGCATCGGGTCCAGGTCGGCGCCGCCTTGCAGCGGGGTCGGCCGGTTGGGTGTGGCCAACGGGGCGCCGCTATACTGGACGAACATGCCCGCACAGCCCGGCGTCATCACCGGCAAAGTCGGCAGAACGGTCTTCTCCTCGATCTGGGTTTCAGAACCGTCGCGATCTTCCAGGCTTACCAGGCTGGCATGCTGGGTCTCATCGGCCGAGCCATCGGCCTTCTGCGCGCGGATCAGGAAACCAAGGCCGGAGATTTTGGCGTTGGCTTCATCCAGCTTCGTGGCATCGATCGTATCGGTGATCGGAATGGACAGCGGTTGCGGGCTGGCATCAGGGCGAAAGCGCCCCAGCGCCTGGGTGGTGCCGAGGATTTCGGCAAGCCGTTGGCTGGCGAGTGGCGCCAGCACGGCGTCCACCATCTGCTGCAACGTGACGGGATCGACCGGGACCGCCGGCTTGATACAGGCGTCGATTTGGGCGTCCAGAATTTGCGATGGCGCCGTTACGCCAAAAAGACGCCGGGCGAACCAATTGCTGTCCGTCAGGATGCCGTCGATGTCTGCGGGGTTCCTGAAATCGGGGTGCTGAGACAGCGCGGCCAGGGTCAAGGCGCCGAAGTCTCGGCGCATCGCCTCCGCCGCGTTAAACGTGCCTTCGATTTCGGCGCGGAACTGCCGGTAGAGGCCGGTCAGCAACTCTGTCTGTTCCGCTGCCTCAGACGTGTCGGGGTCAAAAAACGGGATGCCGGTACCCGTCAAGACGACGTTGAATTCACCCCCCGACAGAAAGGCCGCGTCGGTGAGCCCAAGCAGCCAGGCCTCGAACCCCGTCTCGCTTTCCAGAAGAACCGAAAGATCCGACAGTTGAGCCGAGAACTCTGCTGTATCGACTTGCCAATCGCTCCATTCGACGGTGCCGCTGGGGGGCGGCTTGGTCAGAACGTCGTGAATATGGTTCATCCGCTGGATGCCGGGCAGCATGCCCAGGCTGGCCCACAGATTCTCCCGGTCTGTTCCATTGCCCAGCGTGTCGAGCAGGTCGAGTTTCGCGCCCAGCGCCTCGTGCAGGTTTTTGTAGAGCCGGGCCTCGTCGAGATCGGCATCCGGGTCCGCTTGTTCGAAATAGCCCACGATCCGTCGCGACAGGCGTTGCAAGACAGTGTTGCGCGGTGTCGCCGGGGCGGTGTTGTCGGCCGCCGGCTCCGGCAGTTTCAGCGCGGCAAGGGGCACGTCAAACAGGCTGACCACGCTGATCTGCATCAGCCAATGCCAGACGGCATCCGGCAGCTCTTGTTCGGGCTTCAGTTCTTCGCCTTCGGACAAGCCCGCCAGCCCGCGGACAAAGCCTTCGTCCAGCGCGATGTCGTCAAGCAGCGCCGAGGCGGTCAGCAGTGACGGCGACAGCTCTTCGATACGGCCGGCAAGGCGCGCCAGAATGTCGGCGTTGTCGAGTGTGTCAAACCGGCCGTCACTCTCGAACAGGGTTCCCGGCGCTGCATAGTCGCCGACAAGACTGCTGTGGATCTCGAACAAAGTGCTGCCGCCCGTGTCCGCGACCGCCAGCATCATCAACTCACCGCTGATCGTGGCAGCGAAGGACAGGTTGGCGATGTCGAGCCCGTCTTCGACAAACACGATCGCATAGTGGTTCGCCGGATCGCGGCTTACGTCGCTCTCCAGGGCGACGGTTAGCCCGGCATTTTGGGCGATTGGCGCCGGCCATTTGGCGGTCGCGCGCAACAGGTCGATCGCGCGGGCGTTGTGCACGCTCGCATCGCCGCGCGCGCTGTTGTTGAAGAACGCGAAGGTCTCGTCGGAACGGCCGTCCCCAGGGGTTAACTCTCTCGCATTGTCGGCCAGTTCTTTGAACGCCGCACGTGCGCTCTCCAGCCAGGCGAGGATTTTGCCGTCCGAGGGCGGGGCGGCGAACCGTCTGGCTAGTTCGGTATGTCCTATAACGCTCTCATCGGTTTTGCGAACTGCCAGCAGATAGAACCTGCCGGTCGGCAGCGCATGGAGAAAGGATCCGAACGCGGCTTTGGCATTCGCCTCGTTTTCGTCGCTTGTTCCATTGGTCATCCGCGCTTCGACGGCAAGGTGAGCGCCAAATACCTCTTTGGTCTCGTCCACCCCGTGCAATTCGGTCGGTTCGGCTTCGGCGGCAATGTGAATAACCGTGCTCATAGCGATTTCCTCGCCTTGTCCAGCGCTTCGAACTTCTTCAGGGCTTGCGTGTATTTCCCGGAGGTCGAGGTCTCCGAGGTGACCTGGGTTTCGGTGCGCCCGTTGCGCAGCCGGTATCTGACTTGCGTTGAATATCGCAGCTTGAACCAGCGCGAGATGCGCAGTTCGACCGACAGTTGCCCCAGCCCGTCGATGCGTCCGCTCTCGTGATAGGTCATCGACAGCATCAGCCCGATATAGATCGTGGCGATGCCCCATAGCGACACGTTGCCTGCAACCACCAGCACGACGGAGACGGACAGGCCGTCGTTGGCTTTGGGGCCGCTGCCCAGCCGTTTCTGGTAACGCAGCGCCACGCTGAGAGAGATGAACACGCCGCCTGCGATCGGGCCAAAGGCAAAGCCGAGCGCGGCCGAGCCGCCTGCCGCGGCCTCGACGGCGACCATCAGCCGTTTGTCAAACGGGCGGTATTCGGTGTCGACCTGTATGTATCCGGTGCCGCCGATGATGAAGATGGAGAACAGGAAGGGCAGTTCGCGCCGCGACAGGTTGAACCGGTTGGCAATGATAAAATCGGGAAAGGCGCGCAGCGAAAACCGATTTGAGATCTGTAGATTGCTGACGCCGGATGTGCCGTACATCAGGGAGATCGGCGGTATCGAGAACTGATGCTCCACGCCGACGGGAATGCCGCCTTCCTTGAGGAATTTCAGCCCGCCCAACTCATCCCCGAAGAGGGAGCCGAGCGTGTCTTGAATGAACCGTAAGGACTGGTGGATGCGGATTTTCTTGGGATCGAGGGCGAATTCCAGTTGCTCGCGGCTGCTGTAGCTGATCGCGACATCCTCCAGCGTGACCATGACCTGGCCGGCGACGACGGCGTCGATATTCGTGATCAGCAGCGCCTGATCGGAAAGGGCGGCCTCCTTCTGATCCTTGCTGGCCTCCGCACGCACGAAGGCGTTCAGGCGGCTGTCTCTCAAAAACAGGGTGAAAGGGCCGATGGAGAACAATGTCTCGCGCCCCGGCAGCGGCACGTTCACATCCGCCTGCACCCAGGCACGCCCGGCCTTGGTGTCCAGATCGTGGGTCAGTTTGACCGCATTGGCCAAGCCGCCGGGAACCGCCGCGCGCGGCAGCATGTCCGACAGTTTGATGCCGCCGATATCGGGTATCAAACGGCGCAGCAGGGTTTTGCTGTCATCCCCGATCGCTTTCAAATCGAACTGGTCGCCGAATTGCTGGAAATTGAAGTCCAGTCCGAGCGCCTTCAGCGCATCGCCCAACTGGTCCAGAGAGCCTCGAATTGCCGGGGTCTTCAGCACCTTCTCGGCTTCGTTCATCAGCACCCGGATACGGTCGGCATTGGTGCGGAAGGCCGCGATCTCGGGGGCTTGGGTCGCCGCCGTTATCAGTTGCAGCGCCAAGCCGGGCAGTTCGGCGGGCTTTGCGTCGGCGGCAGCGGCCAGAATCTCAGCGCCGCGATCGACATAGGCCCGCGCATTTTCGCCCGCCTCGGCTAGCTGATTGGCGATCTCGTTGGTGGTGTCGAGCAGTTCTTCCGTGCCGCGGATGATGTCGTCGGCGTGATCGCTCCACCTGCCAAGATTCCCCTTAACCTCTTCAATCTTGTGCTTGAACGTGCAGAGCACCGCCTTCAGCTCGGTCTCGGCCCGAACCGCCAGCGCGTCGATACCCTCAAAGAATTTGGCTTTGTAGCCGACGAGGGCGATGCAGGCGTCCTGCGCTTCGGAGATTTGTGACAGCGGCACTTCGGAAAATGCGTCAAGCTCCGCTTCAAAGCGATCCGTCAGTGTCTGCACCACATTGATCGCATGGGCTTTAACCGCCGCGTCGGTGTCGGGCCAGTTCGTGGTGTCGAAAACCGCGTTCACCGCAGGGTTGATCACCTGGATGGTGAACTGTTCGCTCAGCTTAGTTTTCAGCAGGTTTTCGGCTGTTCTCAGCCTGGTTTCGAACATCGCAAGCCACTGATCCGCCGCGCCCAGCGCCTGGCCGGCAGCGCGTTCGACAAGGCCGGTGTTGGCGTCGATCAAGGCCAGCGCGCGCTCGAAGGCATCTTTGATCACGTCAAGCTCTTTCACCCAAACGCCCTTTTGATCTTCCAACGCGGTCTGAATGTCGGTCGAGGTTCTGACCAGTTCGCCATGCAAAGACCGGGTGATGGCCCTCAGTTCCAGAGTTTGTGCATCGACAAATTCATCAGCGGCGGCCTTGGTCGCGGCAATCAGACCTTCCACTTCCCGCAGCGAGTTGGACGCCTCTGATGCCGCGCTCTGAGTTGTTCCGCTGATCTTCTCAATGGAGTCCTGGATGAACTGACGCGTTAGATCGATGTGGCCCTGCGCGTCGGTTTTTCGGTCATCGATGTTTGTGCGATCGATGGCAGTTCGCAAAACCTCCAATGTGCGGACCGCCCTTTGCCTGATTTGCGCGTCGCCAATCGCATTGGCTTTTGCGGCAAGGTCGTCAAATTTGGCATTGAGGTCGTCTTCCGTTGGCAGCTTGTCGATGGCGTCGCTGGCCGCCTTGGCGCGGACGAGAATTCCATGTTGGAACGAGTCGTAACGCGCCAGAAGCTTCCTCTCCGTGCGCAGGATACGCGCAATCGTTTGGGTCACCCTGGCACCGACGCCGTTGGCGGCGGAATCCAGTTCCGTGGCCAGCCGCAGCCGCGCTTCGTCCAGCGCGGCCAGGGCCTCCTTGTCGGCGGCGTCGAATTGATTTTGCAGACGGACAAGCGCCTGATCGAGCCGGTTGCGCGACCAGGGCTTGGAGAAATCATAGGCGTTGCGCAAGGCAGCGACGCGTGCCCGTGCGCGCGCCAAAGCGGCGACCGCATCGGCACGCCAGTCGCCCACCACCGCGCGCGCCGTGGCGACGCCGCCGCGCACATCGCCAAGCCCCTGAGTGGCCTGCTCGAACAGGTCCCGCGTTGCGTTTCTGACGTGGCCTTTCAACCAGGTTTCGGCTTCTTGCCGGGTGACTTCGGAAGCCTCGCGTATCTGCGCTAGCGTCTCAGACTGCGCCTGCCGCACCATCTGTAGGCACAGCAACTTGCGACGGCGGATGGTTCCGGCCGCTTTCGTGGCGAGTGCGTTGCAGTCGGCTTCGTCAAATGCCTTGGCGCGGTCGATCGTGGACTTGGCTCTCGTCATCAGCCCCTGGACACTGCTCACCAGATCGGCGGCGTCGCCGGTCAGCCAGGTATTGAGACGTGTTGCCGTCCCAGGTTGCGCCAAGTCCTCCAGCTTACCCAGAAGGTCATCGAGCTGTTCTACTGAAGGCGTCGTATCGGGGGTGAGGCCCGCAAGCGCGGTGGCTACGTCGTCATAGACGGTTAGGCCCTCGGTCGCCGTTTCGCGGGTGCGCGGCAGCACCAGATCGGGGCGTAGCTGTTCTTCGAGTTTGCCAAACTCTCCGCGTTCTTCGATATGGCCGACGACATCACCCCAACCGTCCGCCGTGCCACCAGCGGCCCGCAGCAGCGTCACCGCTTCCAGGCCCGCGAATATCGGCTTTTCGCCGCGTTCGGCGTTGATGCGCGAGCGTGTGGGCGAAGGGGCCAGCCGCCAGGTGAACCGTTTCAGCCCCGGCAGGATGCGCGCAGCGGCCGGACGACGGATGACCTTCGCGGGCGGATCGGAATCGTCCAGCGAGTCTACGGGCTGATCCGCCACATCGATGAGACGCTGCACCGCCTCGGGCATGCCAAAGCCGCTGGTATCGACACCATAGCGAACCGGCCAGGCGTCAGTGTCGGACGTGGTGCGCGCAGCCGCCGGATCGGTGTAGAAATAGAGGTTGGCAACATCCAGGCATTCCTGGCTCGCCTGCGCCGTGGCGCTGTTTCCCTCGGCGACTGTCAGGAACGCGACATCGGGATAAGGATAAATCTGCGGGCGGACCTCCGCTTCGCCCCGGTTCCACAGGGGCACCTCCCAGCCCGTATCGCCGACATCGCGGCCCCACGCACTGTTGACGTGGATGATGCGCGAATTGAAGCGGACTTCTTCCAGACAGCCGCGTGTGCGCGGAACGACATCGGGCATATCGGGATAGCGACGGCTGGGCTGCAGGATCTCGACGAACTCCTCGACCTTGCGCAACACAGGGCGGTGGGTGCGTGTGGGTTGATCTGGTTCGGGGGTGAACTGTGGCGAGGCGGCCGTGGTGCGCTCATACACCACCACATGTTTGGCGCGGTGCCACAATCCGGCGATGCGGCCCAGGACTTCGACCCGCTGTTTGTGTAGGAAACCGTCGCGGGTTTCCGTGATGATGGTTACGACGTCGTTGAGGAACCGTGCCGTCTGGTCGCCGCTATCGCCCAGCGGCGAGAGGGCGACCGCCTCCAGCGTGCCGCTGGACCCGACCGGATTGCCGGCCAGGATCCGCGCGATGTTAGCGGACTCCAGCGGCCACAGCGCTCCGCCAGACAGGCCATGCGGATGAAAACGCGCAGGCGCCAGCTCGGGAGGCTCTGCCTCGGTCGCGTCGATCTCGCCGGATTTGACCGGCGGGGCAAGCAGCGCCGTGCTGCGGAGTGCAAAACTTAGCCCCGTATCGAAACGTGCCGGCACAAACGGGTTTTCGCGCCTGGCGTCCAGCGTCCAGACTTCGAGCCGCTCGGGCCTCTGTTCGAAGGCTTCGCGCAGGCGCTTCCAGCGTTGGAACAGGGTCGATTTTGGGTCCCCGTCATCATCGCCGACCATCGCGCCCGTCAGCGCCTTCAACTCGGCGATGCGCGGGCCGGGGCGGCCATCGGCATTTTCCGGGATCAGCAGCCCGGTGGACAAGCCGTAGAGCAGTTCGGTGCGCAAGGCCGAGATCTTCATACCCAGGCCGAAATCACCGCGCTGGCGGAACAGCGCGCGACCGGCATATTCAGGCAGCAGGAAGTCGCGCGGCAGATCGCTGGGATCGACCCATAACGCAGTCGGCGGGGACAGGCGCGTGTCAAGCACGTGTCGGCGTTCAACGTTACCGTCCGGGGCCGGGGCCGGGGGGATCACCGCGCTTCGTTGATGGGGATCGTGCAGTTCCAGCATGCCGGGTTTGTCGGCGTCCTCGCCCGTTGCGCCTGCCGGGCGCAGGAACAGATAGGTATCGGACCCTTTTTGCAGGCGCCATTCGCGTGCATCGCCGTTGAAGGTAGCGACGGGGCTTTCGGCCTCATTGGCCGACGATAGTGGCCTGCGGCTAAAGCGATAGACCGAGAACGGCTTTTGACTGAGTACGGTGAATGTCGCCGAATCGTGACCGTCATCGCCGGTATTCTCAAACAGCTCTGCTTTCAACAGGCGATCCTGATCATCGCGAAGTTCTTCGGTCACGATCAGCCGGAACGGCGCGACAGTGCCGGTCGGGTCCGCTGCCGCCAGAGGCGTTTCCCTGATCAGAAGGTCGCTGGGACGCTCGTCGCGGTCGCCATGGGGAATGTCTGTGGTGACCGGTTGGGCGCTATCGATGGCAAAGGCCATCTTCCATGCAACGTTGAGGGTCGGCATCGCCCGGGCCGCCAAGCGCCGGTTGACCCGCCGCCGGTCGCGCCGTGTGATCACGAGTTGGCTTCTGTCAGACGACCGTAGGCTTTGGGCTGGCGGGGCGTCGACCAGCAGGCGTCCGCTACGGCTGAACCCCAATGAACCAAGCCGCGCTTCCAGCCCGCTGAAATGGTCGCCCGGTCCGTGCGGCGTCATCGAAGCGGCGTCATCGTTGCCGATGGCAAAAAACACGCCGCTCTCTGTCTCCTCGGCCTCTTGCGCCCGGTCGTGATAGCCGATGCGGATGTGGTTGTGATGCGTTTCGAGATCTGGATTGGGGACGCTGTCGTCAAACCAAGGGAGCACCATCCGCGGCGACAAAGGGGGATCAGCTTCCAGTGGCAATGTCCACGGCTTGTTGGACGGCCAGCCATCTGACTTCCGCAATCCGAAGAATTTCAGATCGCGATCGCCTGCCACCAGCGCATCTCTGTCCACCGTGATGCCGAAATGGGCGACGGGCGCCGACGCGGCATCCTCTCGGTTGATCGCGACCTTGCTGGTGAGGGTAAAGGCACTTGTCAGACCCTTTGCATGGCCGATCAGCGGTACCTGCCAACGACTGCCGCGGGTCGGAACCGTCAGCGATGGCAGGATCGATTGGGGCTGCCGGTCGGTCGCGACCAAAGCACGCGCCGTGTTCAGCGACAGGCGCGCGGCCTCTTCAAGCCCCCCGGCGCGCAGGATGAGACGGCCCTCTTCGTCAAGGGGCGGTGATCTCTCCGCCAGGCCAAGCACGCGGTTCGACAGTTCAGCGCTCGACGTCCAGCGAAGGCTGGCGTGAATGTCGGCTTTGGCCAGCAGCGTTTCGTTAACGGCGCCGGTAGGACTGCCGCGCGAGAAGAGAGATTTAAGAACGAGCGCGTCAGTGAGTTTGACGCCCCAGTGACATTCCACCAGCACGCTGCGCTGGTCGACCTCGACCATCCCGCCAAGATGGTCGTCAAGATCAAGTCGGGCTTTGTTTCCGCTGTCGAGGTCTATATGAGGTCCGCGCACCAATGGCACCCTGCGTCGGCAGGCCACCGCGTAGTAAGGGGCGTTCTCGTCCCGTGTGAGCCTTTCGGATTTGAACTCAATGACATGGTCGGAGCCTGCATGCGCGGGCTGCCCATCGAAGCCCATTTTTGCCAACAAGGGCGCAAAGTCCGGTGCGCCGCGTGCTTCGCCAACCGGAACGACGTTGTTCCGGCCGCTGATGGTCGGGGCCAAGGCATAGGTGCCGAAAACCGTCCAATGACTTTTGATTATCGTGCTGTTACCCGGACCTATCAGCGTTTGGTTGGAGCGGATGAGAGAGAGGTCGATGGCTCGGGTCGTTGGATAGGTGCCGCCGATGCACAAGACCCCTGGCGCACCATCGGCCCGGTCAGCGCGGCTGCCGATCGGCAGCGGCATGGCAAAGCCAAGCTCCAACCGCAGCGAGTAGGTTCCACCACTGCCAAAAGTTATCCGGGACGAGCGCTGCTCGTTGTTTTCCCTGAATCTCGGCACCAGCGGGAAGCGGCCGCTGGCGGTCTCGCTGGCGCTGTCTTCGAACTGGTCGAGACAAAGCGCGTCAAACAGATAGAGCCGGCGCCCCCTTCTTCCTTCAAGTGGTCTGGGAGGTTCGCTCACCCAGAACGTGACCTCGTCCTCTCGTTCCAGGTCGTTCTCGATCTGCTCTCGGGCCGCATCGATGAAGATGTTCCGTTCGAACGGTGGAAGCCCGGCGATTTCGGGACGGTTGGGCAGATCAGCGCCATCGACCAGTCGCGAAACCCGAGCGAAGCTGCGAAGGGGTGTTTGGCCCGAGTAAGCGGAATGGAAGACCTCCACAAGATTTCCGCGGATCGGTCTTGCATTGTCTTCGTCGCGTTCGCGGCCCATCCGGAAGTTGCCGAACAGGCGGAACGATCGATGCACGGTTGTCATCCGAAATCTCCCAAACCCAGCTGGGGAAGTTAACTATCTGAAATCACTAAAAATCAGGCTCTGACGGATACATGGATATGGCTGGAATCTTCGAAGTAGACCCAGTCAAACCCAGCCTCCACCGCGAGACGGCCTAGGCGGCCCAGCTTTTCGCCGTCTCTGGGGGAGGTGGTCAGGTCGGCGGCGCGGCCTTCATAGTGCAGGGAGGTAGCGACATGCTCGTCGTCCTCGTCCCAGGCCTCGGTCACCCGCAGCTTGACGCCGCTCCACTCGTTGGCGACCGCGGCTGCGAGGATGTCCAGCTTTTCCATCAACCTTCTGGACATAAGCCGGTCAGCGCCGGTGCCTTCTTCATCCTTGAACACGATCAAGGCGTTCTGATTGGTGACCAACTGTGAGAATTCGGGATCTTCGCGCCGAATCTTCTTGACCAGTGGGCCGGAACTCTCTCTCTCGCTGGTGTTCGGGACCCTTTGTCCTTCGGTAAGATCACCGGTGCTGTGCTCAACACTGCTAAGCGCGCTTACGGAAGATCCGCTGCTGGGTGGATTCAGCCCGAAATAGGCATAGGTCGCCGAGACGGCCAGGCCCAGCCAGGTCGTGCCCATGTCACTCAGAGTCGGCTGGATGCCGGGATAGATCATCACACCGACAAGCAATGCCGCTAAGCCGGTGACGATCCAGATGAACAGGTATGCTCCGGCAAAAAAGTTCGTCCACGTTTCCTGACTGCGCGAGCGCAGTGCGACCCCGGCAATTGATGGTGTCGCTCCCGGCCGGGTGACGCTGAGAACCGCAATAACCAACGCCGAGACAAGGCCACCGACAGTGGTGGCCACATAGGTCGCTCCTTCGGGCACCAGCGGATCTGGTGGCACCTGGCATTCATTCTGCGCCGGGCCAGCCTGCCCGCAATTTGCAACCCAATAGGCGATCGTCTCAATGACCAACCATGCGACGGTGCCCAGATATAAAAAAAGAAGAACAAATGCAATAAAACCACCAAAGAAAATAGAGATTCCGCCACGCATAGCATTTCCCTCTCAGGTGAATGACGGCGCCGCGCGCATCGGTCCAATCTACCCTGTCTTTCGGGTTTTCGATCGGTTTGGCGTATCAGTACCCAACGCTGCGCGAACGCTTCTCGTCTCAGCCGATGGAATTTTGAAGTATATCATATTTTTAATGGTATATACAACTAATATGGGTCTCTTATCTCCGCGCTCGTGCGAGCAGCTCGCAACGGTCTCGTGACAACCTGGTCTCAGTACCGCAGGTCCATTAGCTGCATCTGGCGAGGGCCAGGTCACAGGATGAGCGTGAGGCATGACCTGCGAGGGCAGGGTGACAGCAGCGCCGGTTGTTGGGGGCCCCCAGTACCGGCTCAGGAAGAACGGCCGCGCCGTTGACTCCATCGCGGTCAACTGACGGCCGAGACCGCCGGCCCATGTGGTGCCCGGCTAAGAACCTTGGTTGGACAACGGCTTGCCGCTGGGTGGAAGGCCACGTTACTATAAGGGTTCCGGCGCTCGCCCAGCCATCAAGTATAGTCTAATAGTAGAATTTGCATGACGTAGTATTGAATTTTGGACGCATTTAGTAGAGTGAGAGCCAATTCTCGTACTCATTGAGAGCCCGACGGGTTTCATCTGTCGATCTGCATGGGAGAATGTTTGCTCTCCTATACAGCCATGATTGTTATCTCTGGATAATTGTAAGTTTCTGCGGTAAGTATTCACCAGGTCAGAAACAGGCGCTTCGCCGGCGAGGGGGCCGCCAAGTGTGCTGAATGCACACTGGGGCAGCGGAGGCGTAGGGGTGGCAACGATGAAGCGGAGCTTGACGGCAATCCTGTTTGCCGATGCGGTCGGCTATAGCCGTCATATGCGCGAGTCCGAGCAGCTCGCCGTTCGCAGCATCGTTTTCCATATCTCGGCCATCAAGCACCTGATCGACAACGCCGGCGGCACCTATCATGGCGGCTCCGGCGACAGCGTGCTGGCGACCTTCAACAGTGTGCGCGACGCGGTCCGTTGCGCACGGACCATTCAGGCCCGCGAGCCGGCTCCGGACGATTTGCTCGATATCCAGTTCCGCATCGGCATCCACATCGGCGATATGGTCGAGGTCGAGGGCGAACTGCACGGCGACAGCGTCAACATCGCGGCCCGCTTGGAACCCATTGCCCCCCCCGGCGGCATTTGCGTTTCGCGGTCGGTGTATGATGCGTTGAGGGGTGAGGCCGAGTTCGCTTTCATTTCGCTCGGTCGGCCAAACCTGAAATATGTCGGTGAAGATCTGGAGGTCTTCGCAATCGAGGATGCGGATACAACCACGCGATCTGGGGATGCAGGAACGGCGAAGTTGTCCAAAGCCGTCAGTTTGCGATCGTCGCGCTACGCCAGAGCTCAATGGCTGCAACCCGGTCCGCAACAGCCATCCATTCTCGTAAGACCGTTCGCTGCTCTGGGCGATGACACGCAAACGAAATTCTTCGCTATCGGATTCACCACCGACCTTATCTCTCGGCTTGCGCGATACCGCCATCTGGACGTTATCGGCCGGGCGTCCAGTTTTGACGTGGACGCCAGCGCGCTGGACGCGTCAGCGGCCGCGCGTGTCGACGTCAGGTACGTGGCCAGCGGCCAATTTCAGATCATAGGCACAAAGCTTCAGGCCACCGCGGTTCTGGTCGATGCTCAAACCGAAGTGGTTCTGTGGTCGGAAAGCTTCCGGCGGGATCTCGACGATATCTTCGCCGTTCAGGCCGAGATCGTCGAGATCGTTGCGGCCGCCATGGCGGTCGAAATTGACCGGGTGGAGCTGGAGGCGGCTCGGGCGCGTGATCCGGATAATCTGGATGCCTATTCGCTCGTCATCCATGGCCGACTGGAGAACATGGAGGATGGTGCGACAGGACGCACCGCAACGGATCGCGCGATGCGGTTTTTCACCAACGCGGTGGAACTCGCACCCAGCTACTCGTCGGCCTTGGCCGGCATTGCCCGTGCGCATTCGGTCCGATGGCGTTTTGGCTGGAGCGACGATCGAAACAAGAGCATGGAAAACGCCGTCCAGTATGCCTTACGGGCCGTCGACGCAGACCAGCGCGACGCGATCGCCCATGCTGGGCTCGCCTTTGTCCGTTTGTATCGGCGCGAGCACGACCGGTCGCTGGCCGCCTATGAGCAGGCCTTGAGATTGAACCCGTCGGACGTCGAGATCATCGCGTCCTACGCCGACGCACTGAAACATTATGGCGAGCCCGAACGCGCAGTCCCATTGTTCGAAAAGGCGCTGCGCCTAAATCCGCTACGGCCGGACCTCTACCTCAGCGACATGGCGCACGCGTACTTCCTCCAGGGCGATTACGAGACCGCCATCCGAACAATTCACCAAATGCGCCAGCCGCTTACCGCGCAACGCGTGTTGACGGCGTCCCTCATGCTTGCCGGTCGTGAGCATGAGGGACGTCGCGAAGCCGAAATCCTGCGCAGGCACCTGCCCGGCTTCTCAGCGGCGGAGTGGTGCAAGATCGTGCCCGACCGACTGCCCGAACACTCCGCGATGTTGCAGGAAGGGTTGGAGCGGGCGGGGTTTTGAAGAGCAACGATTCGTAATGCCAATCTGCTAGCATTGACTTACGACAGAGAGTTCAGCAGTAGGAGAGAAGTTAGAATCATAGGATACAGCTGCTAGACTACCACCGCTATCGTAGAGCTCAAAGAAGCGGTTAGCCGAATCGGGAACGCTAGTAGTATTAACTAATGCCCTGCACTTGTCTTTCTGATACCCATAGACTTCGACGGGATTCGTAATCAAGAAGGTGTTGTCTTCTACAAGATTGTTTCCGCTTGAGTCCAAAACCAACACCTTTGCTCTCAAGCGACTCTCATCGACGCCCTCGGACATAAGAATACGCAGCGTGAACTGCCCTTTCACGAACTGATGCTTGTTAGGACTCCCGCATTGGATGCCTGGATTAGCGCGAAACACTTCGATGTTTTTGACCATTTCCATCTCCATGATGAGACATCGTGCCGTCAAGATTCAGGTTTTCATCACTCTTCGCTATTGCGCCACCGCCGCCGCCGGCGCCTCATCGATCCTGGCAGAGGGGGTGGATCGGTGCCGGCGCTTTCCATGAAATCTGTGCCGATTGGCCCACCCAGTTCTCGTGCAAGGAGTACCTGATCAAAACTCCCAGTCTCGGTATCAAGTCGAATCGTGAAATCGGCTCGGTCGTAGGTCCACATAAAGATGTCTGGCGCAAAAGAGCCCTTTTGACCGACCATGCCTGTCCGTTCGGTGAATGACGGTGACTTCCTTAGGCTTCTTTCCTTAACACTAATTCCCTTGAGAAACTCCACGCGAGTTCCATTTCCATGCACAAGAAAAATCGCCGGCTTAACGAGATCAAACATCTCATTTTGGTATGTAAAGCTCGAAATGCGCGCAAAATTTGCATCTTCTCTTCTGAGCTGTTCGATTAGAAAGTTGTTCGAAGAATGGCGTCGTGGCACAGGATCCGTTTCTAAAGGGTCCGGATATGTGTTGTCTCCGTCTAAGGGATAGGCAATCTTTCTAGCATCCGGCTCTCGAAGGACTATATCCCACATTATTCTACCAAATAGGCGAACACTGGAATCACTCGCAAGTGTATCGAACTCACCAGTGTTGTACAGATCATAGAGTTCATCGGACATGTTTTGACCCCTCAGAATTGCATTTTTTACTTTAGCACGGTATGGGTCGGAAAACAACCGTCAATTTTATGATGGAGCTAACATACGCGCAGAATTGCTGTGATCCTCCGAATTATGGTTGCCGCCAATTCTCGGGCCCGCGCTTACTGAACCGATACCCCTGAATCTCAGGTTCTTATCTAAAAGCCGGCCGAGACGACCGCGTGTTAGAACCCAATCGATGTCGTTTGCAAGTGGTGGAATCTGTTCGAAAGAAAAGGACTCCTGATCAATCGACATCCAGATCTCGACCAAGAAACGCGCAGCAATATCACGCGCGTCAGATAGTGCTTCCTTGAACAGTTCAGGCCGTCGCTCGATAGCTCTGTCAAAGCCGCGCTGGACAATGGCGCGCAGTGCGACATCCCGTTCCGCTCGGTCGGCCAGCCTCTCAAGCGATGGGGAGACCGCTCCATGGTCCAACAGAAGCTCATGATAAAGATCGACGAAAATATCAAAGAAGGCACCGATCAGCGGCTTGGCCAGATTGTGTTCATAGTCCCAACCATGTGCATAGTCGCGCATCGTCTGGTTGTTGTTGGCGAGCCGTATCTGCTCGGACTTCGAGATCTCCCCGAAACGGCTGAGCCGATTGAAGCTGTCGAGATTGCCGCTGGTGTTGGCCAGCAGGTCGTCGACCACACTGTCGAAATGCAGCGACGCGATCAGGGCCACCCAGTCCGACGACATCTCGTGAAAGGCGCGAAAGTCGCCCGAGATGTCGTCACTGACAAACGGCCCGGTGAGCGACAGCAAAATGGCATGCCCGACCTCATGGGCGATGACGTCGAAGTTAAGCGCGTAGTCATGGGGGCGTCCCTGCCGATCTTCGCGCGTCCCGGTCTCCAGAAAGCCATAACCCATGTGGGCGTTGGGCCAATCTTCCAGCATCGTGAGTTCGAGGCGGGGCAGATCGTCATCGAAATGCCACCGCACCGGCTCGCCCAGATAGGCCTCCCACACGTCGAGCGTGAAACGAACGGCGCCGAACAGATGAACGGCGGGAAAGGCCGGATCGTCGGGCGAGATATGGTCGAAATGTCCCTCGGGGCTCGGCCTCGGCGGCGGCACGCTGGGGCCGGTCCAGGGCGGCAGGTAGAGTTCCGGGCCCGCTTGATCGGGCACCAAGCCGTAGGGCAACTCCTTGCCGATCGGAATGACGGTGTACATGCGGTCGTCGGACGGGCCGGGGCCGAGCGAGCCCGCCGGCGACGACAGTTCGACGGTTTCCAGTTCCGTGCCCGTGGTGCCGCGCGGGGGTTGTGGGTAAAGGCGAACGCGCGTACCGCGCGTACCGTTATCGGAAAACGTCATCCGCTGCCTCCGCCGTCTCGCTGCCCCTATCAGCAAGGGTAGTATATTCGAACTCGCGCCTCAATAAAACGTGCATGCTCTTGCGATCGCGCAGACCCAGGCTTCGGGCTGCGTCGTCGATATTCTCGAAGGCTTCCGACAGCCCCTTTTGCTGGCAGAACCAGTCGAACAGATCGCGCAAATCGAAGTCGAGGAACTGATCCGGCATCTGCGCCGCGTCGCGGTCCTTCAGCATCTCCGCCTTTGCGGAGGCCCGCCTGTCGAAGTCGGCAAACAGCCCCTCGGAGCGCAGATCATCGAGCATATCCCTCGACAGCGATGGCGCCGCGGTATCGAGAACGCCTTCCAGATGCAGATCACTGGCCAGGAATGCCGACAAGCGCTGGCGGTCCGTCCGGTTTGCTTGCAGCCAATCGTCAAAAGACTTTGCGGTCATCAGTCCGAGATCGGCGCGAAAGGCGTCGATGGCCCCATCGTCGACCGCATCGTCGATGGGCAGGTCAGCGGCCGCGAGCCGTCGCGCAAAGGCCCGCTGAACGGCCTCCGTGTAGCGCAGCGGATCCAGGCGCAACTCGTCAAGAACGGCTGAGTCCTGGGGCGAAAGATCGTCGAGATCCCGCTGGAACGCCTCAACCAGTTCGGTCCAGAAAAGCGTCGTTTGGAACTCGAACTGCGGACTGAAGGCCGGCATCGTGCCTGCCACCGCCGCATTCACGGCCTCGACAAGCTGTTCGGCATCCCGTGCCTTCAGATCAACCGCACCCGTTTTCAGCCACTCGGCCAGCGGCCCTTGGGCCATTCCCGCCGGAAGGCGGGCCAACACCGCCTTCCATGTCAGGTCCTTGTAGTTGGTATCTCGCGCGATTTCGGTGATGGCTTGCGCGTCGCGCTCATCAAGCACGCCGGCGGCAACGGCATCCGCCATCGTTGCCCGAACACTCACCAACGGCACCGTCAAGGGTGGAAAGCCGAGTTCGGCCGGTCCGTAGAGCACGGCGACCTCATGATCGTCCTCAAGCACCCCGTCACGATACATCTCAAAGATCCGGCCGAAACCGCGCATGCCGAAAGGGCCGCATTCGACCGCCCGCAGGGCGCCCATGCTGGCCGCGCCCCAGACATGGACACCCTCGCTCAAGGCAAAAAGGATTTCCTGGTGAAGCACGGTGAGACGGTCCTCGAACCGGGCATCGATGAGCGCTATCAGATCCGCGCCCGATAGCACCGCCCGGTAGAGATCTCCAGCGGCGGCGGGCGGCCTGGCGTCGACGGATGGGTCGAGGCCGCCCGTGCCTGGCAGGCTTGGGCCCACAAACATGACGGCCTTCATGGCTCGACCTCGAGACCGCGCAGCCCCGGCACGATTGCCCGCACAACGCTGTAGCGGGTGTCCTGGCTAAGGCTAACCGCCAGCGCCTGGGAAAAACCGGCCTCCGCCAAGGCGTCGACAACACGCCAAAGGTCACGCGTAAGACAGTCGGTGGCGATATCCGGCGCGGCTTGAAACGGACGAGACGCCGCCCCCTCGTCGGGATCACTTCGCCGAGCGAGATATCGCGCCTGCGCCCGTTCCAACGGTCCGTAAGCTTTTGGCGTCAGATCATCACGCACGCCTGAGATACGCGTTAGCCGAGACTGGGCCGCCTCGCACAGCGCCCGATTGAGCGCTACGGCCCGTGACGGATGGCACCCTGCGCCGAACCCTGGCGGCGTCGTCGGCTCCCGAAGATCAGAGATGCACGCAACATAGGACGGCACCTCAATGTCGTCCGCTGCGTCCCAGACCGTCACGCCTATACCTGCCTCCTCAAACCGCCCAAGCAGCGCCAGCGCATCGGCATCATCGACGGAACCGAGATCAAGGCTCAGGCGGTTTCGATCCTCTGACGCGCAATCACCCAGACGGTTTGTCGCGTGCCGTTCGATAAGTTCGCAAAGACCATGAACCACCGCTTCCGCCGGATTTGCGCCCGATGCCAGCCCGTTTGTCGAAACGCGAAACGTCGACCCTTTAAGGCGTGCCTGCCCCAAGAAGCAGGCATGGACGGCATCGAACGGCACGGCAACCTGGCCGCCGGTCCCCAGATCGATGGCCATGGCCCAAAGCAGTGGCATGTCGGCCTGGGTTACACCGAGTTGGGTCAGTGCCTTGGGCAACTCTGCGGCCAATGCAATTTCCGAGCGCGACGCAAATCGGAGCGGTACGCTCGGCCGTTCCGCATGCCAGGATTCCACGGCCTCCATGATGCCGGAAAGCCGCGCCGCATCGCGCGTGTACCCCTTCCCCTGGGTCACCGACAGCCCACGACCGTTCGGTCTGCTGATCATGTAGACCTCGATCCCGATCCGATCGAGGCCCGTCACGCGCGCAACCCGCGTGATGCCGTAGGTCGGCAGATCATCCGAAATCGCGGCCAGTAAGTGCGCCGGATCATCCGCACGATGGGTGCCGCGGCGAAACCGCTTTTCAAGGCGCCCGTTCGATCGGTCAGCGATGAGATCGGCGATCTCGGTGTTGGTCACGGGGGCTCCGTTGTTCAACTATCCAAACTATGTCTCAACAGGCCGGGCCCGCACAAGACGCACGGTTCCGCAAGCGGCACGTCGTGGAATCGGCAAACCTGATTGATCCAAACCCACGATCACCGCATTGGACGGCGCCTCGTTCAACTCAGCCCAAAGGCAATCAGCAATGCGGAAAACGAGACCGCGACTGCCGTCATGCAACTGGCGGCCGAGCCGGTCCGGTCGAGCTTTTCCCGCCAAAGGCGGTCGCATGCCGTTTCTTCAAAGCGTGTCATGGCGAGTTGCCCCTGATCGCAAGTGCTGGTCCGACTCTGGCGGCAAACCGGTAGGGCGACCGTGGGGATTCCCACAACCGAGGATTTTTTCGCTAATCTGCCATCTGTGGCACGATCGCACGTCTCGGCACGCGGTTGTGCGAACCAAATCAACGGAGCGCTTAGTCGATGTTTCGCCGGCCGTTCCTCGAGACTCTGTCGCCATCCGACCGCGAGACGTTGAACGCGCGGATGACCCTGCGGAGCTATGACAAGGGCGAGATGGTGATCTCGGTGGCGGAGGGTGGGCGTGACGTCTACTTCGTGCTGGAGGGGCGGGCGCACGCCTTGCTCTATTCGTCCGACGGCAAGGCGGTCGATTATCGCGAGATCGGCGCCGGCGACATGTTCGGCGAGTTGGCGGCGATCGACGGTCAGCCGCGCTCCGCCAGCGTCGTGGCCCAGGATCCGACGCGCATCGGCCGCCTCAGCCACGCCGCGTTCCAGGATCTCGTCGACAATCATCGGACGTTTGCCTGGTCGCTGCTGACCCATCTGTCCACGCAGGTTCGAGACATGACGGGCCGGATTTTTGAGTACAGCACGCTCGTTGTGCGCGAACGGTTGATCCGTGAACTCATTCGCCTGGCCGGCGGCGATGCGATCGAGACGGGCCCGGCGGAAATCCGGCCGGCGCCGACCCATTTCGATCTGGCGGCCCGGATCAGCACCCATCGCGAGGCCGTCTCCCGCGAGATGAGTGCCATGGCCAAGCAAGGGTTGGTGGTAAAGCGTGCCGGTGCCCTTTACCTTCACGATATTGCCGCCTTGCGCGCCCTTTGCCCCCCGGAGGACTGGCGCCCGTGAGGACGCTCGGCGCCAGGGATTTGCCTCAGGAGCGACGGGAACAGGCAGAGCGTCCGTGCGTCGGCCGGTTAGCAAGAGCCGACCCGCGAACGCGAGCGCTTGGTTGAGGGTGTCGCGTATGGGTTCGAAGCGGCGGGGGCGCGCGACTAGCGAGCAGGCTTCATCGACTGCCGGATGAACTCCAAGATGTTCTGACCCGGTTTCGGCGCGACACTATCGGTCAAGACTCGATTGACGCCTGCAGCATTCTTCTGCTATCTTTCTGATAATACGTATTATCACATGATGGCCCGAAATCGTGTCGTCGAAAAAGAACAGTCGATTAACACAGCGCGACATCGCCCGGTTGGCAGGCGTCAGTCAGCCGACCGTGTCCCTGGTCTTGAACAAGCGCGGCGACGCAACCGCGCGGATCCCCGACGAAACGCGCGAGCGGGTACTTCGGGTAATCCGCGAAACTGGTTATGTCGCCGACCCGGCCGCGCGGCAGTTGGTCAAACGGCGCAATCGGCTTCTCGGCGTGTTCACTTACGAGCCAGTGTTCCCAAGCACCCAAGCGGATTTCTACACACCCTTCCTGCTCGGCATCGAGGAGACGGCGGAGGCGCTGGGATACGATCTGTTGTTGTTCACCAGCGCACCCGTCGATGGTGGTCGGCGCAAGATTTTTCATGACAACAACCGGCTGCGCCTGGCCGATGGCTGCTTGATTTTGGGCCGCGTCCAAGACGCGGATGAGTTGGAACGCCTGCTGGCGGAGAACTACCCGTTCGTGACCATCGGGCGCCGGGAAAGTGGCGCCGGCGCCATGGCCTATGTCGGGGCCGACTACGCCGCCGCGACGGGATTGCTGGTAGGTCGGGCGATCGAACTCGGTCATCGCACGCTGGCCTATGTCGGTCCGTTTTATGATGTCGAATCGTCGCGGGATCGTTTTGCCGGGTTCACCGCGACGGCTTCGCAGAACCAGATCCCTTTCGTCCGCGAACAGGTCCGGGATCGCAGCCCATCAGACATCCTCGACGCGGTGTTGCGATCGGGGGCAACGGCGGCGTTCTTTGAGGATATGGCCGATGCGGCCGCCGCGCTGCAGGTGGCTTTGGCACGCGGCCTGTCGATACCGGGCGACATGTCGTTTGTCGCCTTGGGCGACCCGACCCGGCCGATTGCCACACATGTCGACATTACGAGCTTTCGCATCCCAAGGGTCGAGATGGGGCGTCAAGCCGTGACCCTGCTGGCCGCCCTGCTGGATGGCGGGGACGTGAAGCGGCAGCTGTTGCTGCCCTGCGAACCGAATGACGGTCCGACCTTGGGACCGCCGAAGCAAGGTGGAGGCTGAGAGTGCCGGCAACCGAGAAGCAAACGGAGATCCTGATCGTCGGCGGCGGTCTGGGCGGTATCGCGGCGGCACTCGCCGCGCTCGACGCCGGCCGATCGGTGATCATGACCGAACAGTATGACTGGCTGGGCGGACAATTGACCAGCCAGGCGGTGCCGCCGGATGAACATTCCTGGGTCGAACAGATGGCCATCACGGTGCGCTATAGGGCGCTGCGCGACGGCATTCGCGACTATTACCGCCGGCATTATCCCCTGACCGAGCGTTCGCGCACCTGGCGAGAGCTGAACCCTGGCGCCGGCTGGGTCAGCCGGCTGTGCCACGAGCCGCGGGTCGCGGTCGCGGTGATCGACGCGATGTTGGCGCCGTATCGGGCGTCGCGGCGGCTGGAAATCCTGCAGCCCTACGGGCCGGTCGGTGCCGAGGTCGAGGGTGACCGGGTGAGGGCGGTGCGTTTGACCCATCGCGACGAAGAAACCGAGATCACGGTCGCGGCGTCCTTCGTGATCGATGCGACCGAGACCGGCGACCTCTTGCCACTCACCGGCACCGAGTTCGTCACCGGCTTTGAGGCGCAAAGTGAGACGGGCGAACCCAGCGCGCCGAGCGAAGCCCAGCCCTTGAACATGCAAGCCGTCTCGATCTGCTTCGCGGTCGACCATGTCGATGGCGACCATACGATCGACAAGCCGGCGAACTACGACTTCTGGCGGGCCTACCACCCCAGTTTCTGGGGCGATCGATTGCTGAGTTGGCGTGCGCCGCATCCACGCACCCTGGAGATCGTCGAGCGAAGCTTCACGCCCAATCCGGATGACGATCCGCTGCTGGTCAACGCCGACCAACGGTTGAGCCCGGGCGACACCAACCTGTGGACCTTTCGCCGGATCGCCGCGCGTCGCAATTTTGTCGAGGGCACCTATGACAGCGACATCACGCTCGTGAACTGGCCCATGATCGACTATTTCGAAGGGCCGGTTTTCGGTGTCTCCGAAGAGGAAGCTCAGCGACACCTGGCCGGCGCCGATGAACTGTCCCGCGCGGTTTTCTACTGGATGCAGACCGAAGCGCCGCGCAGCGACGGCGGTACGGGCTTTCCGGGCCTGCGGTTGCGCGGCGACATCACGGGCACGCAGCACGGTCTGGCCCAGGCCCCCTACATCCGCGAAGCAAGGCGCATCAAGGCGGCCTACACGGTTGTCGAACAGGATCTTTCGCTGGCGGTACGCGGCGACAAGGGGGCGGTGCGCTATCGCGACACCGTCGGCGTCGGCATGTACCGCATCGACCTGCACCCCTCGACCGGTGGCGACACCTACATCGATGTCGGCTCGTGTCCGTTCGAAATCCCGCTGGGCACTCTGCTGCCGCAGCGCATGACCAACTTGCTGCCGGCCGGCAAGAACATCGGCACGACGCACATCACAAACGGCTGTTATCGGCTGCATCCAGTGGAGTGGAACATCGGCGAGGCCGCTGGCGCCTTGGCCGCGTTCTGCCTCGACCGGTCGCTGCCGAGCCAGGCGGTGCGCGAGCGCGACGACCGGCTTGAAGACTATCAGGCGACATTGGAACGGGCTGGCGTCGAACTCCGCTGGCCCGAAATCGCCGGCTACTGAAACCACAAAACAGGGAGAGAGACGATGACACTTCATACCAAGACAAAGCTGGCCAAGACAAAACTAGCCGCCGTCGTCATCGGTGCCTGCGTGATCGGTGCTGGCCAGGCGGGCGCGCAGGACGACCCGGTGTCCCTCCGCTTCGCGGTCTGGACTGGCAACCAGGCCCATCTCGATCTTTTCAACGGCATCGCCGCGGACTACATGGCGGCCAATCCGACTGTCGGCGAGATCACCTTCGAAACGCTGCCGTTCGACGGCTACACCACCGCGCTGACCACGCAGATTGCCGGCGGCAACGCGCCCGATCTGGCCTGGATCTTCGAAAGCACGGCGCCCGATTTCGTCGCCTCCGGCGCTCTGGAGCCGTTGACCGATACGCTGCGCGCGGTCGATAGCTACGATTATGACGATCTGCTGCCCAGCCCGCTGGCCCTGTGGCAAGCCGATGGTCAGCTCTATGCCTATCCGTTCTCGACCTCCGCGTTCGGGGTGTTCGTGAACAACGACCTGATCCGGCAAGCGGGACGGCAGACGCCGGCGGAGCTGATCGCGGCCGGCGATTGGACCTGGCAAAACGCCATCGACATCGCCTCGGCCGTGCATGCGCAAACCGCTGCCGACGGCTTGGTCGTGCGCGATTTCGACTATCGGCTGTGGGACAATCTGGCGACGATCTGGAACGGCTGGGGTGCCGCGCCGTGGAGTGCCGACGGCCAGACCTGCGGCTTTGACAGCCCGGAGATGGTCGCGGTCATGACCTTTATCCACGACGCCATTTTCGAGCAAGAGGCCATGCCCGGACCCGGAAGTTCAGCCGACTTCTTTGCCGGCGACGCCGCCATGACCATCACCCAGATCAGCCGCGCCTCGCTGCTGCCGGAGGATGGCTTCGAATGGGACCTGGTGCCGTTGCCCGACGGGCCGGCCGGCAGCTACGCGGTCCTGGGTCAGGCCGGCATCGGCGCGTTCAACGGCGGCGACAACGTTGCTGAGGCGGTCGACTTTCTGGCGTTCATGACCAATCCGCAGAACTCCGCCCAACTTGCCCGGTTCTTCCCGCCGCCACGCGAAAGCCTGCTGAATGCCGAGACGCTGGGCCAGACCAATCCGCTGCTGTCGCCGGAACAGATCGAAGCGGTCGTCATCGAGGGCATCGCCACGGGCGTGGTGAAACCCAGCCATACCGGCAACGCCCAAATCGCCCAGAGGGTCCGGGCCGAACTAGACGCGCTGTGGCGCCCGGACGCTGATGTGGAGGCCGTGATGGCCGATGTCTGCACCGGCATCCGGCCGCTGCTCGCGCGCTGAAATCGCCCGTGATCCAGACCCCGTCCATAACCGGCGCGGCGCGCAAACGGCCCTATTGGACCGTCAAGCGCCGCGACCGGTTGGCCGGGTATCTGTTCATCACGCCCCAGTTCGCCGGCATCGTCGTTTTCGTTCTGGTGCCGCTGGTCTTGGTATTTTGGTACAGCCTGCATGAATGGAACGTCCTGGCCGGCAGCTTCACGTTCGTCGGCCCGGGCAACTATCAGCAACTGCTGGACGACCCGACCTTGCCCGGCGTACTGGCCGCGACGGCGATCTTTTCGATCGGCCTGGTCATCCTCAACCTCAGCCTGGCGATGCTTCTGGCCGTGCTGCTGAATCAGAAACTGCGGGGCATTACCGCGTTCCGCACGCTGTTCTTTTCGCCTGTGGTTGTGTCGCTGGTCGCCTGGACGATCGTCTGGGGCTTCCTGTTGCAAAATGACGGCGGCATCAACGGTGTCTTGGCACAGATCGGGATTGAGGGGCCGAACTGGCTGCGCGGCGAGACGACGGCAATGCTGTCGGTCATCGTTGTTCAGGTGTTCAAGAATGTCGGGCTCAACATGGTGCTGTTCTTGGCGGCGCTGCAAGGCGTGCCGCGTGACCTCTACGATGCCGCCTGGGTTGACGGCGCCGGCCCTTGGACCCGGTTTCGGCGCATCACCGTGCCGCTGATCAGCCCGACCATCATACTGGCTTCGATCATCACCGTGGTCGGCTCGTTGCAGGTCTTTGCCCAGATTGCCGTCCTGACCCAAGGCGGGCCCGGCATTTCGACCACCGTTCTGGTCTACTACCTCTATCAATACGCCTTTCAGTTCCACTATTTCGGCTATGGCTCGACGCTTGGGGTACTGCTGTTCGTCATCGTCGCGATCCTGACTTACATCCAGTGGCGCATGCGACGGCGGTGGGTGTTCTATGAACAATAGGCTGTCACCCGGTGCCCGCACCGCGCTTTACGGCTTGATGTGCGTGCTGGCCATCCCGTTCGTGTTTCCAACCTGGTGGATGGTCACGTCGTCGCTGAAGCCGGTATCGGAAATCTTCGCTTTCCCGCCGGAACTAATCCCGCGCGGGCTGGATTGGACCGCCTATCGCGACGTGTTCGAACTGCAGCCCTTTGCCCGGCAGTATTTCAACAGCCTGTACATCTCGGCAATCGTCACCGTCGGCACGATGACAGTAGCGTCGCTCGCGGGATACGCGTTCGCGCGCATCCGCTTCCCCGGCCAGAACGCCCTATTCATGGTGGTCATGGTCGGGCTGCTGATCCCGGCGGAGGTGACCATCGTGCCGCTGTTTCGAATGTTCCTGATGGTCGACCTGATCAACACGCACTGGCCGCTCATCCTGATCCCGATGCTGGGCCCGCCAAGCGTGCTGGCGACCTTCATCATGCGCCAGTTCTTCATAAGCCTGCCGGTCGAACTGGAAGAGGCAGCCCGGATCGACGGTCTTGGCTGGTTGGCCATCTTTTGGCATGTCGGCTTGCCGCTCGCCCGGCCGGCCCTTGGTGCTGTCGCGATTTTCACCTTCCTGCACAGCTGGAACCTGTATCTGGAGCCGATCGTGTTTCTGTCATCGCCGGCCAACTTCACCTTGCCGCAGGCCTTGACCCAATTCGTCGACGCCTATGGCGGGCCGATGTGGAATGTCCAGTTGGCCGCCGCGTCGCTGACGGCCTTGCCGGTGCTGATCGTGTTCGTTATCGCCCAGCGGCAGTTCATCGAAGGTCTGGCCCATGCCGGGCTGAAGGGTTGACCGCCTGGTCACACGGGCCTTGTCGATCGAGCTTCACACGCCACAGTTCGGATCCGGCAAGTTTGTCGAAGTATGCTCTATCGCGGCGACCTGCCGTGGGGCGACGTCGAGGTGAGGCTCTCAGCGTCTTCTGAGTACCAAAACGACAACGGTCATTCCGCGAAGTGATTCGGTGCCTGAGGGGCCCGGGCGCCATAGTGACGATTCCAGTGATCGGACCGCAACGGCATTCGTTCTGCCGGTGCCGCCGACGGGAAGATACCGCTGTCGCAGCTCCGGCGCACACCATGACATTGTTCAGGGAGAAAAAGATGACATTCGCGAAAGTGGTTTCTGCGACGCTGCTTGCCGTTGGCACTGCGGCAGGCTTGGCTGCGCCCGCCATTGCCGATGACCAGATCAGCTTCCTCGTGGTCGACTATGATGCGCCGGGCATGGGCGACTGGTGGCAATTGGTGGTCGAAAACTACGAGAGCGAGACAGGCGTCGACGTGGACCCGCGCAATACGCCGGCCGCCAGTTACTATGAGCGGCTCTTGCTGGAAGCAGCCAGCGGCACCGGCGCCGATGTGCTCACCGTCAATCCGAACAATCTGGGCGAACTGCTCGCCGCCGAGCAGCTTCTGCCGCTTGACCAGTGGATCGAGCGCGACGGCGTGGCCGATCTTCTCGTGGAGGGCGCGACCGACAGCCTCACGGTTGACGGCACGACATATGCGATCCCGATTACCGGGCGGACGCTGCAACTGATCTACAATGAGTGTCTGTTCGAGGAATCGGGTGTCGAGGCGCCGCCAACAACGCCGGAGGAATTCCTCGAGCTGGCACAGCAATTGACGGTGACGGAAGGCTCGGGCCGGGTGACGCGCTATGGCGCCAATATGGTCAATGCCAATGAAGACCCGACCTACGAGATGCTCTTGATGTGGTCGATCGCCCATGGCGGCAGCTTCTCCGACGGCGAGGGCAACTTCACCGTCGACAGCCAGCCGGTGATCGACGGGCTCAACTTCATGAAGGCGGTCTACGATTCAGGCGCTATCCCCCAAGGGATGGCCGAGGCCGACCTGCGTGCCTTGTTTGCGACCGGCGGCTCGGCGATGACCATCGACGGCCAGTGGCAGTTTCCCTTCATCGAAGCCAACAATGCCGAAAACTACGACTGTTACAAATCGGCCGGCCATCCATGGGACGGGTCGGCCACGGGCGGGGTGAACATGGCGCTGGCGGTGAACGCGGCCAGCGAAAACCCCGAGGCGGCGTGGAACTTCATCAAGATGGCCGTCGGCGCCCAGATGCAGTCTGAATTCGGCAATCACAGCCCGTACATCCCCTACGGCGTCGGTGCGATGACCGAAGCGCAGATGGCCGAGCGGCCGTTCCTGCGGCCATGGCTGGACAGCATCGGCAGTGCTCACCCGATTTTCATCCCTCTCCATGAGGATGACTTCAACCAGACCTGGCCGATCATCGTCGACGCGATCCTTTTGACCCTGCGTGACGATGTGCCGGCTGAACAATCGCTTGCCGAAGCCCAGCAGCGTCTGGTGGAGTGCTGCGCGAACTGATCCTTGACTGGACGCGGGCCTTTCCAAACGGGGAAGGGCCCGCCAAGAACGCAACGGCCAATGACGCCTGAAACAGACGCTATGGCCAAAGCCGACGCCCGGTCCGGACAGCGCCAGACATTCCGACGGTCAGTGCACCGCAACCTGACCGAAGGTGGCGGTTTCATTTTCCTGATGCTGTTGCCGGCCCTGCTGGTGGTTGGCGCGGTGATCGGCGTGCCGATGCTGCGCGCGCTCGAAATGAGCTTCAACAGCATCGATTTTCGCCGCCCGGCGATGGCGGGCACCTACGGCTTTCACAACTATGTCCGCCTTTTTGAGGATCCCGACAGTTGGTCTGCCGTCATACTCTCGGCGATCTACATGTTCGGCACGGTCGTCGGTTCGGTAGCGCTGGCGCTGTCGGCCGCGCTGTTGACCCGGCGTATTGTCCGGTTCCGCGCATTCTGGCGCGTCACCTTTCTGCTGCCCTGGACGGTCCCGGCCGTTGTTGCCGCGCTGGTCTGGGGTGTGATGTATGACGGCAATTTCGGCATCATCAACCGGCTTCTCGACCATGTTCCCTTCGTCACCGGCGCCAACTGGCTGATCAACCGGGAAACCGCCTTTCCGGCCCTGATCGTCGCTCAAGTCTGGAACGAGTTTCCTGTTGCCTTCATCTTCATTCTGGCCGGCTTGCACGCCATTCCCGAAGAACTCTATGAGGCCGCACGGATCGACCGTGCGCGCGCCTTTCAGCAGTTTTGGCACATTACGCTGCCGCAACTGCGCTTCATCCTCGCCGTCGTCGTCGTCCTTTTGATGATCATGGGGTTCAAATCGTTTCCCATCATCTACATCCTGACCGGTGGCGGCCCGGCCGGAGCCACCGAAACGCTCACGGTTCTGACCTACAACACCGCCTTCCGCGGGCTTGATTTCAGCTATGCCGCCACGCTCGGCATTCTGGCAGTGATCGTCTCGATCATTCTGGTTCTGGGCTACCTGCGGCTGGTCGCCCGTCTCCAGGACGAAAGGGGCGGTCAATGAGCTGGTCGCCTGGATGGGTGCGCGGACACTGGACAGCCCTGTTTCGGACGGTCGCGTTGTGCCTGCTCGGCATGGCGGTCCTGTTCCCGATCTACTGGATGCTGGTCATCGCCATCACGCCCACCGGTTTCAGCCGCTCGTTGCCGAGCATCTTTCCGCAGACCGTGACGTGGCAGAATTTCACGTCGCTGTTCGCCGACCGGCCGATGGCGCGATGGCTGGTCAACTCCATCGTGGTTGCCACGCTCGCCTCCTTCCTGTCGCTGGTCTTCGGAACGTCATGCGGTTATGTGCTGAGCAAGCTGAAGTTCCGTGGCGCCGGGCTGATCATGATCGGCGTGCTGGTCACCCAGATGATGCCGGGGACGAGCATCATCGTGCCGCTTTACATCCTGTTCCGCGACGTGGGCTTGCTTGACACGATGTCGGGCATGGTCGTCGGTCATATCTCGCTGGTGATCCCAATTGCCATCTGGATGAGCAAGGGTTTTTTCGACCGCGTTCCGCCGGACCTTGAAGCCTCGGCGCGCATTGACGGCTGTACCCGGCTCGGTGCCTATTTTCATGTGTCGCTTCCGCTGGCGCTCCCCGGCCTCGCCGCGATCTTCATCTATGGCTTTGTGACAAGCTGGCACGACTTCCTGTTCGCCCATTCGCTGGTGCATTCCCAGCAACTCTGGACGGCGGCCAACGGCATTACGTCGTTCCGCGGGCAGTATTTCACGCTGCATGAACTGCAGATGGCGGCGGCGCTGGTTTTCGCGCTGCCGGTCATCATCGTCTTTGTCGTGATGCAGCGCTGGATTGTTTCCGGCGCGATGACGGGAAGCGTTCGCTAGCCATGAGCGACCCGCTGGCAAAAGCCTCGAGCGATGCGCTGGGCGTGCAGTTCAGCGATGTATCGAAACGCTATGACCGACACATGGTGCTGCGCGACATCAATATCGACATTGGCGATCGCGAACTGATTGTATTTGTCGGCCCGTCGGGCTGTGGCAAGTCGACCCTTCTGCGCATGCTGGCGGGCCTTGAAGAGACCACTTCCGGCACGATCCGGATCAAGGGCAAACCGGTCAACGACGATCCGCCGCGCGAGCGCGACATCGCGATGGTCTTCCAGTCCTATGCGCTTTATCCGCACATGACCGTTGGCCAGAACATCGCTTTTCCACTGCGCATGGTCGGCGAAGGGCGGGAGCAACAGCGCGCCAAGGTCGAGAACACGGCGCGTCTGCTCGGCCTGACGGATTATCTCGATCGCTATCCGCGGCATCTTTCGGGCGGTCAGCGCCAACGGGTCGCCATGGGTCGGGCGATCGTTCGTGATCCGGCAGTATTTCTGTTCGATGAACCGCTTTCCAACCTGGATGCCGCTCTGCGCGTGCAGATGCGTGAGGAGATCCTTGCGCTGCACCGGCAAATCCCCGCGACCATGATCTATGTCACCCACGATCAGGTGGAAGCGATGACGCTTGCCGACCGTATCGTTGTTCTAAGCGATGGAGAGGTTCAGCAGATCGGGACGCCACACGAGATCTACAACACGCCGCAATCCCGCTTCGTCGCTGAGTTCGTCGGCTCGCCGAAGATCAACATCCTGCCGGCCAAGGCGGAGGCAAGGGGCCGCCATTCAACCCGTGTCACGCTGTCTCCGGACTGCGTCTTTGATGCCGATTTCGACCTGCCGGACGGAAGCGGGTTGATTGATGTCGGCGTCAGACCCGAGGCCTTGACGACAGGTGAAGGTGCGCTGCGGCTGAGCGGTACGGTCAGCCACGGCGAATATCTTGGCGCGACCAAATATGTCTATGCCGATGTCTCGCTGCTTGCGGACAGCAAACCCTGTCGGCTCGTTGTCGCGGTACCGCCGGAGGCGGCCGTTCAAACCGGGCAGGCCGTGACGATTGGATTCGATCCGGCACAGTGCCATTTCTTCGCGGCCGATGGATCACGCCTCTAAAGGCGGGTCGCATCGGGCCTCGTCATCAAGTGAGATCGTGGCGCTGGCCCGAAGTTGCGCGGTCAGCCGAAGCCCACGCTTTCGCGCGGGGCTTCTGGCTCGATCCGTGCCCAAAGGCTCGACGCACGCATGGTGTCCGACAATCTCGCGCCAAGCCCGGGGCCGGCAGGAAGCGGCATAAGGCCATCGCGCACCTGCGGCTCGAGCGGATTGTCGATGACGGGCTCGAAACCAGGCTCCTTGTCGAAGTCCGGAAAGCATTCGAGCACCATGAAGTTGGGAATGCAGGCGCTGAGTTGGGCGGATATGACGGTCGCCAGGGCGCTGCCGTAATTGTGCGGGGCGACGCGCGCATTGTAGATTTCGGCAAGCGCGGCGATCTTGCGCCCCTCCAGCAGTCCGCCGGTATTGCAGATGTCTGGCTGAACAATACTTACCGCACCGCTTTCCAGAATGGGATGGATGCCGTATCGCGTGTAATGACGTTCGCCGGCCGCCAGCGGGATGGAGGTTTTGCGGCTGATCAGTTCCAGCGCGCGGGGCAGTCCGGGATCGACGGGCTCTTCGACAAACGTGATGTTGAGCGGTTCTATCCGGCGTAGGATGCGGGCTAGCTGATCCGATGTCAGGCCGCCGCCGAAGTCGAGCAGGATGTCGATCCGGTCTCCCACGCGTTCGCGGATTTTGGCGATCCGGTCATAAACACGCGCATCAATATCGTCGGCGGCACGCCTGCGTGACGGATGCCGGATGACCGTATCGGGGTCGTGTTCACCAAGCGGGTAGTATTTCAGACCGCGATAGCCACGCGCCACGGTTGCCTCGGCAGCGGCGGCATAATCGTCGTCGGTCCTGCACGTGTTCCACCAGCCGTTCGCATAGACGGGCAACTGGTCCGTAACGGCGCCGCCGAAAAGCTCGTAGACCGGAACGCCGAGCGCTTTGCCCTTGATGTCCCACAAGGCGTGTTCGATGCCGCTCAGCCCGGCCATCGCAATGGCGCTGCCGCCCTTGGTCCAAAAGCTCACATCATAGATTGTGTTCCAGATCAGTTCGATCCGCGACGGGTCCTTGCCGATGACGAAGCGGGTCAGCATTTCCTCGGCCATGGCGGCGGCGGCCTGCGTTCCGGCTCCGTAGGCGATGCCCACCTCGCCGATGCCGGAAATACCCGCATCGGTCTCGATCTCCAAGATCACCGCGCGCCTGTATCCCGTCTGTGCGACGTATATGTTGGCAGCAGTGATCAGCAAGGGGCGTATTCCTCAAAGGCGGCGGGGCGGCAGGGTCGATGGGGTTCATCTTGATTGGTCGCCGGCTTTTGGCAATTGAATTTGTCTCCGCCGCTCACCCCTGTTTGGAATAAACAGAACGCCAAAACGATCACAACATCAGGTCCAGTTCGCGTTCCTCTTGACGCATCTGTTCGATGAGCCAATGACGCACATCCTGAACAACCGGGCGCATCGGCCGCTGGCTTGACGGGACGAAGTGATAGTTGCGATCGGTCGCCATGACCGCATCGCTTGCTTTCATAAGAAGGCCGTCCAGGATCAGACGCGAGGCGACCGACGTCCAGGCCAGCGCAATGCCCTGACCGCTCAGCGCCGCCTGAATGACGACGGAGTAGTCGGAAAAAGCGATCCTGTTGGCTTGTTGCGGCAATGACGTACCGGTGGCGGCGGCGAAATCGGGCCAGCCAAACCAATGCTCGCTCAGACTGATCAAGGTATGCGGCTGCAAAGGCTCTTCCAGCGAGCCGTGCCCCTCAAGATAGCCGGGCGTGGCAACCGCGACGATGCGTTCGGACGCGAAGCGGCCTTCAAGCTGTTGACTGGCATCGCCGGCCGCCACGCGCAGACCGAGGTCGCAATTGTGCAGCGGACCGCCGACCGCGCCCGGTATCAGCTGAAACTGCAGGTCGGTGTTCGGAAAGCGCTCGCGAAACGCGCCATAACGCGGCATCAGCCAATGGGTGGCCATGCCTGATGAGATTGAGAGCATGACGACATGGCGGGTCCCGTCATGTGACTGGATTTCCTTGAGCGCTTCTTCGACCGCCATGAAGGCGCGCGTTGTCACCCGGCTCAGACGTTCGCCGCCGGACGTCAGTTCCAACTTGGGCCCTGCCCGCACGAAAAGGGCCTGACCGATATGGCGTTCCAGCCTTGCGATCGCGTGGCTGACGGCTGGCTGCGTGATGTTCAGTTCAAGCGCGGCGCGCGAGAAACTGCCCAGCCGCGCCGCGGCTTCGAAAGTAAAAAGGGTAGAGGCCGAGGGCAGACGGCGCCGCAGTTGCATGACTCCATCTTATGCTCAAGATTAGACTTTTCCACCTTTTCATGCGCTGTATCTGATGTGATCATTAAAACAAGTGACTGAAGCCAGGCCATGTTTCCCGCCATGTTTCCCGAGGCAATCGGGCCTATCTGCCGTTTGCTTGCCAACGCGATGATGGCTTGAGGTAAACGGCCCAAGCATCGGAAGAATGCATCATTTGGCCGTTGGCAAAAAAAGACGGACCCACGTGGTCAAAGTCACGACAGCCGACCCGGGTCCGTCGCCGGGCGGGGATCGGCGACCGGCTCGTACAAAAAGCCGCGTACAAAAGCCAATGCCCCTCCAGGGAGCGTCCCATCGTCAAGGAGCAGATTATGAAAGATCAACTCACCCGTCGCAGCATGGTAAAGGCGACCGCCGTCCTGGGTGCAGGCGCCTTGGCCGCGCCGGCCATCATCGGCACTGCCCGCGCGCAGAGCCAGACGCTGAACGTCTGGTCATATGACGGGTTTATCACCGACGAGTTTCGCGACGCCTTCACCGAGGAAACCGGTATCGAGGTCAATGTCAGGCTGGTCAGCGATCAGGCTGAACAGTTCAATCTGATGGCTGCGGAAAACGGCGAATTCAGTGCGGATATCGTGTGCGTGGCGGGCCACCGCTTCTATCAGTTCGTCGACGCCGAGTTCCTCGAGCCGGTCGACATGGATCGGCTGAACAACTGGTCTTTGCTGGAAAACCAATATGCCGACGCCGAATGGGTTTCGCGCAATGGCCGCATCTGGGGCGTGCCCATGGTCGTCGTCACTACCGGCTTGATCTACAACAGCGATGTGATGGAGCGGCCGGACAGCCTTTCGGCCATGTTCGATGAAGCCAATGCCGGCATGACGACCTACCAGATCCAGGACTTCTTCCCGCTGGTGATGAACTATCTCGGCTATGATGGAACCGCGCGGTCCTATGCCGGCAATCCGGACATCGCTCAGCGCGCCGTCAACGCAACCCGCGACTTCCTGATCGAGAACAAGGACAAGGTGCGGCGCTACTACGATGCGGCGACCGAAGTGCAGCAGATGTTTCTGACCGGCGACGTGTCGCTTGCGGCCGGAAGCTCGGGGCCCGCGGCGCAACTCATCCTCGAGGGCTTCCCGGTCGGATTTACGATCCCGCGGGAAGGCGGCCTGGCCTATGCCTATGGCTTCAACATCTCCCGCAATGCCGCCAATCTCGACAACGCCTATGTGTTTCTCAACGCCTTGTTGTCATCGCCGGAAAACGGCGCGGCCATGGTGCGCTCGACCGGTTTCAATTCGGCCATGCAGGGCGTCGAAGATCTGTTGACGGACGCCGAACGCCAGGTGCTGTCCTTGACCGACGCGGAACGCAGCGCCCTGACATGGGTCGATGTCGAGACGGCGGCGTTCATCTTCGACCTTATCGACGTGGCGGCTGAGGAAATCCGCGCCGCATGACGGTCGTCGGCCGATCGTTGCGCCTGCAAATCGTTCGTGACGTTCGGGCCGCGGAGCTGATGTGGGCGTGTCCGGGCTTGCGATGACACGCCTGCTCGTCAGCGCGCGGGGCTTTGGCCCTTATCGCAATGCGGTCGATGCGCTTGCGCGACGGCCGGCATTGCGGTTTGCCTTGATTGCGGCCATTCCCGTCGGCTGGATTCTGATCGCCAATCTTGCCCCGCTGGTGCAAATGGTGGCGATCAGTTTCCAGGATCGCTACCCGGTGCCACCGGACGAGCCGACGCTGTGGACGTTGCGGCATTATGCGGCCTTCTTCGACACGCCGCACTATCTGTCGGCTTTCGTCCGGTCCTTCGTCTTCGCGACGCTGGCGACCCTGCTCACACTGATCGTCGTTTTTCCGGTGGCCTATTACCTCTCCAAGGTGGCGCCGAAGGGGCGGCGCATCCGGCTTTTGCTGCTGGTGATCGCCCCGTTCTGGATCAGCGAGATCGTGCGCAGCTTCGCCTGGATCCTGATGCTCGCCAATCGCGGCGCGGTGAACTCCTTTCTCGATCTGTTCGGCTTTCCCGGCCTGCCGCTCGATCTGCTTTACAACAACATCTCGCTGACCATCGGCGTGCTTTATCTGACATCGCTGTACATGCTGCTGCCGCTTTACGCGGCGCTGGAGAAGATCGACGATTCCGTGCTGCAGGCGGCTGCCGATTTGGGCGCATCGCCTGTCAAACGGCTCATTCGCATTGTCCTGCCCTTGTCACGCGACGGGATTGTCGGCGGCTGCACGCTGGTTTTCTTGCTGGTGATCGGCCTTTACGCCATGCCGCAGCTGCTCGGCGGCCCCGACGACACGCTGTTTGCGGCGACGATCGGTCAGGTGTTTTCGCGTGCCGGCGATGCCTGGCCGCTGGGCAGTGCCTTTTCCATGATCCTGATCGGTGTCGCGCTCGGCTATGTCGGGCTTTTTGCGCTGCTGTTTCGCAGCCGCGTTCCCCGGGGGAGCGCATGAACCGGGTTTCCGCAGCGGCGTTGCCGGTATGGTTCTGGGTCTTCGTCGCTTATCTGTTTCTGCCGTTGTTCGTCATGGCGGCGATGGGTTTTCGCGACTCCAACTTCATTGCCTTTCCGATCCATCAATGGACGGCCCGATGGTATGGCGAAGTTCTTGCCGACGCCGAGATCCTGTCGGCGCTTTGGGTTTCGCTGCAGGTCGCGGTCTATTCAATGGTCATCGCGGTCGCCGTCGGTTTGCCGATGAGCTTTCTGGTCGCGCGGACCGGCGGCGTCACGCGCGCGCTGATGATCACGGTGATCGTGCTGCCGGCTTTTCTGCCTGTGGTGGTTTCGGCCATCGCCATTCGCATGTTTCTGGGCAATCTGGGCCTAAGCACTGGCGTTGCCGCCATCGCGTTCGGCCATGCGGTCGGGTCGGTGCCATTCGTCGTGATCATGATCTTGACGCGGCTTAGCGCGATGAGCGCGAACATGGCCGACGCCGCGCGCAATCTGGGCGCCGACGACATCATCGTCATGAGCCGCATCGTGCTGCCGTTTCTGGCGCCTGCTTTGTTCGGCGCGGTCATGTTCTGCCTGCTGTTGTCGTTTGAGGATTTCGTCCGCTCGTTTTTCCTTGGCGGTAACGACCAGACCTTCCCGGTCTTGCTTTATGCCAGGCTGCGGTTCGGTTTCGATCCGGGGCTTGCGGCGATATCGACCCTGGTTCTGATCGCAAGCACCGCGTTGGGCCTTTATGCGGAGCGGCATATCAGACGCCGAAACCTGGGCCGATGAACCAGACCGTGCGATTGGGGGAGCTGAGCGCGAGCCAAGGCCGCCCGGCCATCGAGATCCGCAACCTCGTCAAGCGGTATGGCGAGTTTGCCGCCGTGGACGATGTTTCGCTGAGCGTGGATCCGGGTGTTTTCGTCACGCTCCTGGGGCCTTCCGGCTGTGGGAAGTCGACCTTGCTGCGGTCGATTGCGGGTTTTGCCAAGCCGAACAGCGGCAGCATCATCGTGGATGGACGCGACATCACCCACGAACTGTCCTATCGCAGGCCGGTGAGCATGGTCTTTCAAGACTATGCCTTGTTCCCGCACATGACCGTCCGCCAGAACATTGCGTTCGGCTGCGAGATGCAGGGGCAGTCCAAAGCCGCCATCGCGGAACGTTGCGAGCAGATGCTGGCGCTGATCCACCTGCCGGAGGTTGGCGATCGCTATCCGGCTCAACTGTCCGGCGGGCAGCAACAGCGCATTGCGCTGGCGCGAGCGTTGGCGCCCGATCCGGTTTCGCTGTTGCTCGACGAGCCCCTGGGCGCGCTTGACCTGAAGCTGCGCCGGCAAATGCAGCAAGAGCTCAAACACATCCAGCGTCAGACGGGCAAGACATTCCTGTTCGTCACCCATGACCAGGAAGAAGCCATGTCGATGTCCGACCGCATCGCGGTGATGCGCGACGGACGGATCCAACAGCTCGGTTCACCCGAAGACGTCTATCGCAACCCGGCGACCGCCTTTGTCGCCGGCTTCATTGGTGATGCCAACATGATACCGGCGCGTGTTGTCGGGCAAGACGGAAAAGCGATCGTCCTGGAGGTAGAGGTTGCCGGCCAAACCTGGCGGGTGCCGGCGAGCCGCGTCACCGCCGCGGCAATGCCCGGCATCGGCGACCCGGTTATGCTCGTGGTTCGGCCGGAAGACATGCGCGTTGTCAGTGGGGGCGATGCGGACGCCCTGGTCATGCCAGCCCGGCTCGTCGACCGGACGTTTCTGGGCGGACGGGTGCGACTGGAGCTCTGTGCCAACGATGGCACCAAACTGACCGCGGAAGCGCGCCGTCAGGATTTCGACCATCTAGGCGACGTCGTGGACCTGTATTGCCGGCCATCGGACATCGCAATCGTTCCTAGGGCGCCCGATGGCGCGCCGTAGGGCTGGAGGAAACATTTGGGCATTCGGGCCCAGGTAAAAAGGGGGATGACATATGGAATTGATCGATGCGAAGCGCGTGCACGAACTGCTCGACTTCGAGGGCCTGATCGCGGCGCTTCGAAAGGCGCATATGGGCGGCATGCCCAAACAGTCCGACCGCATCATCTATTCGGAAGCGAATCCGGATGGTCATCCCAACAATCTGATCATCCTGCCGGCGTGGGAGCCGGATGAAGGCATTCTGGCCAAACTCGTCACGGTGTTTCCCAACAATGTGGCCCGCCATGGCCTACCCAACGTCAACGCGATCTACGTCTTCATCAATGGCGAGACGGGGATGTTCGAGACGATCATCGATGGCGAGGCGATGATCTTTCGCAAGACCTCGTCGGATTCGGCGCTCGGCTCGACCATTTTGTCACGCGAGGACGCTGAGACCTTTCTGATGATCGGGGCGGGGGGATTGGCGCCCTATCTGGTTCGCGCGCACCTGACGGCGCGCCCCGGGATCAAGACGGTCATGATCTGGAACAGGACCCATGAAAACGCGGTCAAGCTGACGCGGCTGCTCGCTGACTACGGCATTGCCGCCGCAGCGGTGGAGGATTTGGACGCGGCCGTCGCGAGCGCCGACATCATCTCCAGCGCGACCATGGCGACCACGCCGCATCTCAAGGGCGAGCTGCTCAAACCGGGCGCACATGTCGACCTTGTCGGTTCCTACACGCCGGAGATGCGTGAATCCGACGATGACGTGCTGCGCCGTGCGACGATCTTCGTCGATCATCGCCAGACGACCGAAAGATCGGGCGAATTCCTCGGGCCGTTTGAGCGCGGCGTCATCACGCCCGATGACGTCAAAGCCGATCTGTTCGAGCTTTGCCAGGGCCGTGCGCAAGGCCGGCAATCGGCCGACGAGATCACGATGATGAAGAACGGCGGCGGCAGCTACATCGACTACTTCGTCGCCAAATATCTGGTGGACCGTCACAATGAACGCGAATTTTCAACCACCTGTTCAAGCTGAGCCGATCGACAGCGCGGTCGGCTCGCCGAGCCGCCACGCGGCCCCATGGGCGGGGCCGCGCCGTGCCGTGCCGTCGATTTCGGGCCTGATCGCTTTTGAGGCCACGGCACGGCATCTGAGCTTTTCCCGGGCCGCGCACGAACTGACCCTCACCCAGGGCGCTGTCAGCAAGCGGGTGCGTCAGCTGGAAAACGTTCTGGGGATCACATTGCTGGCACGATCCCGGCACCAAGTCGTCTTGACCGAGCCCGGCAAGCGTTATCTGACGGATGTTCGCCGGCTGCTTGGCGAGATTCAGGCGGCAACGACGTCCCTGCAGGCGGGCAGCCGGCGCCCGGGGATTACGCTTGCCGCGCCCCGTGAAATCGCCAGCTATTGGCTGATGCCGCGGCTGAGCAGTTTCCAAACGCTTTGCCCGGAAATCGACGTCAACCTGATGTTCTCACGGCCATCCGAAGGCCCCACGCAATCCGCCGGTTTTGAGTGTGCGATCCACTGTGTCAACGGGGGTTCGGTGAATCCGCCGTACGATGCATTGTTCCCCGAGGAGCTGGCCCCGGTGGCGGCGCCGCAATTCATCGCCGATCATCGCATAACAACACCCGCCGCTTTGATGGCGACACCGCTCATCCTGCAGAACCGTCGCCACAATCAATGGCGGGACTGGTTTGCCGCGCTTGGCCTGCGCGCCGAGCACGCGCTTGAAGGCAACAGCCATGATTGCATGTCGCTGGTGCTGGAGGCGGCCCTGAATGGCCATGGTGTCGCGCTTGTGCCGGTGCAAATCGCGCGCGACCTTGTTGCGGAGGGGCGTCTTCGGATCGTGTTCGATGTCCCCCGTGCCACGGATCGAAGCTATGTATTCAGTGTTCAGCCGGCCTTCGCGCGGCACAAGCCTGTCCGCCAGTTTCGACAATGGCTCTTGGACACGGCGCGCGAACAGCATTGAAAGCCGTTCGACCCTGCACGAAAAGCCAGAGCCATGACGGAAACCGGCGCGACGCTCAATCTCTGGCAGGTCACGGCGCCGAGCGGTATCCAGACCGACCCGCTTGAAGGCGATGTGACCGCCGATGTCGTGGTGATCGGCGGCGGGTTTACGGGACTAAGCGCCGCCCTGCATCTGGCCCTTGATGGCGCCGATGTCAGGCTGATCGAAGCCAGAGATTTCGGCTATGGCGGTTCGGGCAGGAATGTCGGCCTGGTCAATGCCGGGCTTTGGACACCGCCCGATGAAATCGAAGCCGCGCTGGGTATGGAAGCCGGTCAGAAGCTCAATGGCGCGCTCGCCGACGGCCCGGCGCTGGTCTTTTCGCTGATCGACGCGTTCGACATTGAATGCGAAGCCGTCCGTTCGGGCACGCTGCATCTGGCCCATAGCCCGAAGGGTTTCAAAGACCTGCGGAACCGATACGCCCAACAGGCAAAGCGTCGCGCGCCGGTGACCTTGCTCGACCCGGACGAGACCGCGCGGCGCACCGGCTCGACGGCGTTTCATGGCGCGCTGCACGACGCCCGTGCCGGAACCATCCAGCCGCTCGCCTATGCCTATGGCCTCGCCCGCGCTGCCGCCGATGCGGGCGCCCATTTGCATGCCCACACGCCGGCACTTGGATGGTCGCGTGGGGCGGGTGTGTGCCGGGTCGACACGCCGGCCGGCGGTATCCGCGCAAAGCGGCTGATCCATGCGACCAATGCCTACAACACCGCGCTGCCGCAGACGCGGGCGTTCACACCGGTCTTCTACCTTCAGTTCGCAACGGCTCCGGTGCCGGAAGCGCTGCGGCAAGACATCCTGCCCGGCCAGGAAGGCTGTTGGGACACCGCGACGGTCATGTCGTCCTTCAGGTTCGATCGCGCGGGCCGGATGATCATTGGCGGGGTCGGCAACCTTGCCGGCGTTCGTGCCTCGGCGCACCGCAATTGGGCGCGCCGCAAGCTCGGATCGATCTACCCGGCGCTGGCGGACCTTGATCTGGAGTTTGGCTGGTGCGGGCGTATCGCCATGACGGATGATCATCTGCCGCGCGTCGTGCCACTGGGTGAAAGCGGCGTCTCCATCTTCGGCTATAGCGGCCGGGGCATCGGTCCCGGTACCGTTTTTGGCAAGTGCGCGGCCAAGTGGGCACAATCGGGTGCGCCGGATGCGTTTCCGCTGGCCTTGTCGGACAGCCGTTCGGACATCTTGGCGCCGGTCAAGGCGGGCTATTACGATATGGGCAGCCTCGCGGCACATCTGTTTGAAGCCCGCAGGCTCTTTCCCAGGGCCGACCGGGCGCGGCGGATCACGCGGCCGTGACGCCGTGCGGGGCCTTCGATTTGCTTTGCTGTCGCGTTCCATCGGCTCCGCCCATCCTCACATCGGAGCCTTGGTATCACCTTCAGTTTCCAGGCCCCATGACCGCATTGGGCAGCCACAGCGTGATCTGCGGGAATGCTGCGATCAGGACCAATGCGATCAGCGGCGGAATCATAAGCGGCAGGATGGCAATAGCCAGCCGCTCGAACTTCACGCCCGACACCGCCGACATCAGGTAGAGCCCGACCCCCAGCGGCGGTGTCGCGATGCCGATCAGAAGCGCCAGCGTGATGATCATGCCGAACTGTACGCGGTCGATCCCAAACGCATCCGCGGCCGGCAGGAGAAGCGGCAGCAGGATGATCTTGGCCGGCGTGGCTTCCATGAAGCAGCCGATGATGACCAAGAGCACGATCACGAAGACCAGGAAGAGGGCACGGCCGTCGATCGCTTCCAGAATGCCGGAGGCGAAAGCCTGCGGAACCTGCTCGAACGCAAAGATCCAGCCCATGGTTTGGGAGGCGCCGATGATCATCATGATCAGCGCGGATAAAAGCGCGCTGTCGATCAGCGCCTTGGCAAGCATCTTGAAATTGACGACGCGATAGGCGCACCCCACGGCGATGGAATAGACGCAAGCAACCACGCCGGCTTCGGTCGCCGTGGCAAAACCGAACACGATGGCGCCGAGAATGATGGCCGGCGCGAGAAGGGCCGGAATGCCTTCGAGAATGGCCTTGCCGAGCTGTTTTGCCGTGGCCGGCGCCTCGCGCGGCATCGGCTGCCAGATCGACAGAACGCGGATATAGGCGATGAAGGAGAACGCCACCAGAAGGCCCGGCACGATCCCGGCAAGAAACAGCCGCGCAACGGATTCGTTGGCCAGCCAGGCATAGACAATCAGGCTGATCGAAGGCGGCACGATGGGACCGACCAGCGACGTCGCCACCGTCAGCGCGGCGGCGAATTCCCGGGTGTAGCCCCGTTCGCGCATGGCCTTGACTTCGATCTGTCCCAGACCGGCGATGTCGGCGGTGGCCGCCCCCGATACGCCAGCAAAAATCAGCGACGCGATCACATTCACATAGGCAAGTCCGGCGCGCACGCTGCCCACAAGCGCCAGGGCGAAGTTGAAGATCTTGTCGGTCATGCCGACCGCATTCATCAGATTGCCGGCCAGGATGAAGAAGGGAATGGCCAGCAGCGCAGGCTTGCTGGCGCCGTCCAGAATCTGCTGCGGAAACACCAAGGCGAAATCGAGCAGGCCGGCCCAGTAGAGCCCGACCACCGTTCCGGCACCGATCGCGATGGTCACCGGAACGCCCAGAAGCATGAGAAACACGAAACTGCCGATGACGATGAAGCCGAGCGTCATTGGGGCGCTCCGGCCTTTTCATCGCTTCCGTGCTGGGCGCCGGCGAACGGTTCGACATCGCCGATGATGACCTGCAAAGCGTGAACGACGAAATGGAGTGTCAAAAACACGGCCGTGATGAAGAGCGGCAGGCTGCGGACCCAGATCGGCAGTGCGATCGTTTCCATGTTCCCTGTCTGCAGTGACAGAAACTCCACCGCAGGCGACAGGATCATGTACATGAAAACCAGACCGACAAGGTCGGCGGCGACGGCCAGCGCCCGGCGGACGGTCATGGGCGTTCGTTTCGCGATCAACTCGACCACCACGTCCCGGCCGGCCTGCAAGTAGGCGTAAAAGCCCAGGCAGACCAGCCAGACGAACATCAAGATCGTCCAGTGGAACACCCAGTCGAAGGCGACGCCGAAAAGCGAGCGCGAAAAGATGTTGGCCGCGTTGATGATCAGTATCGCGGCCAACAAGAGCGCTATGGCAGCGCGGAAAAGCTTTGCAACAGCGTCGAGAAACGCCCCGATTGCTGTCAGCGCAGCGGACACTACTCCGCGTTCGTGCGGGCCGCGTCGACGGCGTCCATCAAGCCTTCGGGAAGCTCTCCGGCCTCGTCGCGCGCTGCGTAAAGCGCAGCCGTGGTGGCAACGATGGCGCTGGTGTCGAAACCGTCACTGTAGCTGACGCCCTCCAACGCTTGCAGCCGTTCGACCGTGGCCTCCGCGCCGGAGAAAATCTGTTCGCGGGCAAAAGCGGCGGCATCGCCGTGGGCGCGTATCAGCGCGTCCTTGTTTTCGTCCGACAGCGCTTCGAAGGCTTCGGCATTCATCATGAACGCGATGGCCTGAGGGTATTCGTCGGTGCGGACGATGTTTGGCGCCACCTCATAAAACCGGGTCGATTCAATCAGTTCCAACGGCGAGGTCACGCCGCTGACGATGTTGCGGTTGATGCCGTCATAGACCTCGCCCCAAGGAAGCACGACGACTTCCGCGCCGAGGTTTTCCCAGACATCGATGACCAGCTGGCTGTTGAACTGCCGGACGCGGATATCGGCGATGTCTTCGGGCGACGCAAGTGGATCGACGGTCAACAGGGTACGGAACGAACCGCGCGGGAAGGCCGGCGCATCGCCCAGAACGGTGATGCCGGAGGCGTCGGTCACGGTTTCGAGCCAGCCCTGAACCAGATCGCCGCGGATGAACGCGGCCCAGTGGTCGTAGTCGTCGAACAGGAAGGGTGCGGAGGCATACCGGATGTCCTCTTCCCAGCGGGCCAGAAAGGTCATCGCGGACGGGGCGAGTTGAATGACACCGGCACTGAGCTGCTCGACCACCGCATCGATATCGCCGATCTGGGCATTCGGGAAGATCCGGATTTCGAGATCGCCGTCGGAATAGGTCGCCACACGCTCGGCGAAAAGCTCGTAGGCCTGGCCTTCGATGCTGTCGGGCGTCACCTGCGAACTCAGACGCCAGGTTTCCGCAAGGGCGGGCGAGGCCGTCAGCGCGGCCATTGCGACGGCGCCGATGACGAAGAGTCTGGACATCAATCTACCTCCCATCTCGTGCCGCAATAGCTTGGCTGCGACACCTCGATAAATCATTCATAAACTTGATCATGGATATTTTATGATGTCAAATAAGAATAATCAAACCGCCCGGCGTCCGGACCCGATTCAATGCCATCTTCAAGGCGATCCAGCGGCGGTTTTCCTGTCGCCGATCCAGTCACAAGGCCAGCGGACGGTTCTCCAGGATCGCTTCCATCGCGAAGTAGGAGGTCACATTGTCGAACTCGATCCGATCGATCAGCTGCTGGTAGACCCGGTCGAAACTGGCCGTGTCTTCGGTGACGATCTTGATCATGTAGTCGTAATTGCCGCCGATCCGGTAGAAATCGACGATGTCGGGAATGCTCGTCACATGGGCGCGCAGTTCCTCCAACCAGGCTTTCGAATGGCGCCGGGCACGCAGCATGGTGAAAACGACAAGGTTTTTGCCAAGCTTCGTCCGGTCGATGCGGGTGTTTCGGCCGGTGATGATCCCGCGCTTTTCCAACTGTCGGATCCGTCGCCAGCAGGCGTTTTGCGACAAGCCGATGCGCTCGGCCAGTTCGCGCTGGCTGAGTGTCTCGCCGGATTGCAGCTCGCGCAGGATGTGCAAATCAATTTGATCGATTTCAATCGGCATTTCGCTATCAAATACCCCTTATTTCCGGCTTTCCTGCATAAATCAGTAGATGATTTTTGCCAAGTGCTGGTCGAACATTGCGTCATCCTGATGGAGTGCCGCAATGTCCGCCCTGACCGACTTTCGAACTGGCTTGAACCGTCCCGATCTGATCGCCCATCTACGCCAGGGTCTGATCGGCGACGATGCCGCGTTTGAGACGCCCTTCGGCACGCGGCGCCTGCTCTACGCCGACTATGTCGCCTCGGGGCGCGCCCTGAACCAGGTCGAGTCGTTCGTGATGCAGCAGGTGCTGCCCTATTACGCCAACAGCCATACGGAGGCGTCCCATTGCGGGATGACCATGACCCGCATGCGCGAAGAGGCACGGTCCACCATCGGTCGCCTGGTCAACGCCCATGAAAACTGCGCCGATGAACACTGCCACGTCATTTTTGCCGGCTCCGGGGCGACCGCGGGTCTCAATCGCATTGCACGGCTGCTCAGGATCGAACGGCGGGTTGCGGCGGGCCAGCGGGTGGTTGTGCTGATCGGACCCTATGAGCATCACTCCAACATTCTGCCCTGGCGTGAAAGCGGGGCGCAGCTTGTCACCATCCCGGAATGTGACGGCGGCGGCTTGGCCCTGGACGCTCTGAAGCGCGCGCTGCAGGACGCGGAAGGCGCCAACCTGGTGGTCGGCAGTTTTTCCGCGGCTTCCAACGTCACCGGCATCGTGACCGACCCCGACCCGGTGACGCGGCTTTTGAAGTCTCATGGCGCATTGGCAATCTGGGATTACGCCGGCGGAGCCCCCTATCTGCCGATGGACATGTCGCCGGCCCCGGACTGTCTGAAAGACGCCATTGTGTTCTCCCCGCACAAGTTTCCCGGCGGCCCGGGCGCCTCCGGCGTGGCGGTCATCCGCGACACGGTCGTGGCCTGCGATACGCCGACCGCGCCCGGCGGCGGCACGGTCAGCTTCGTTTCGCCTTGGCGGCATCAGTATTCGGATCGGGTCGAAGCGCGCGAGGAAGGCGGAACGCCCAACATCGTCGGCGACATTCGCGCGGCACTCGTGATGCTGGTCAAGGGCGCAATCGGAACCGAGGCCATTCTCGCCCGCGATGCCGAACTGCGCGCCCGCGCGGTGGCCCGCCTCGGACGGCATCCGAGCATCGAACTGCTGGGTCGTGTCGACAGCGCGCACGCGTTGCCGATTTTTTCGTTCCGGGTCTTCGACGATCGCGGAACGCCGGTGCATCAGCAATTGTTCACACGCATGTTGTCCGACGTTTATGGCGTTCAGGCCCGGGGCGGTTGCGCCTGTGCGGGACCTTATGCCCACGCCCTGCTCGGCCTCGACGAGAATGCATCGGAGACGCTGTTTCAGCGGCTTTCCGAAGGTCACGAGCTGGAAAAACCCGGCTGGGTCCGGCTCAATCTGAGCTATCTGCACAGCGACGCCCAGGTCGAACGGATCCTGTCGGCCGTGACCGGTCTGGCAGACCATGCGCGCGATCTAACCGCTGCCTATGATTGCGATCCGAAGACCGCGCGGTTTGCCGTGCGCGATCCTGCGACCTTGCCCGACGCCCTTTCCGCGGTCGCCTGAACCCGCCTCTCAAGACGTCGCCGCGATCCTCGGACCGCATGCTGGCGCGAACCGTCTTGCATATTATGCGTTTTCTGTATTATCACTAATGTATGATGCAGAATAAGAATTTCCGCCAGAGGGTGTTTCTGACGGAGGCGAACACGCTATGACGCCTGCCGAAGCGCTTCACCAAAAAGCGATTCTGATCGACGGGCTCAATATCTGCGCCTGGGACAGGGCGATTTTCGAAGAGTATCGCGCAGGCGGGGTCACCGCGGTGTCTTGCACGGCCGCCGTGTGGGAGAACTTTCGCGATGGCATGGACACTATCGGCCAGTGGCTGCGCTGGTTCGAGACCTTTGCCGACCTGATCATGCCGGTTCATTCCACCGACGATATCCGCGCGGCCAAGGCGCGCGACAGGACCGGCATCATATTGAGCTGGCAGAACATTTCTCCGCTGGAAGACCGGCTGGACTATGTCCGCATCTTCAAGGCGCTCGGTGTCGGCATCATGCAGCTGACCTACAACACCCAGAACTATGCCGGCGCGGGCTATCAGGAGGCCACGGACAGCGGGCTGACCGGTTGGGGCCGAGAACTGATCGATGAAATGGCGTTGGCCGGCGTGGTTTGCGATCTTTCCCATGTCGGCGATCGCACCACCGCCGACGTCATCGCCTATTCCACGCGACCGGTGGCCTTCTCCCATGTCTTGCCGCGCGGTCTGCTCGACCGGCCACGCAACAAGCCCGACGATCTGATGCTCGGCGTGGCGGGAACAGGCGGCGTGGTCGGCCTGTCGCTCTTCGCGCCAGGCATGAAGAACGGCAACGATTCCAGCCTGGCCGACTATGTCGAGGCCATCGACTATGTGGTCGATCTGGTCGGCGAGGATCACGTTGCCATCGGGACCGATTTCAGCCTCGGCCATCCCCGGCCCGGGCCGTTCCTTGAATGGTGCAACCTCGACAAGGGGCGGGCAAGGAAGCTGACCGAGTTCGGCTCCAAACCGGTCAGGAAGCCCAGGGGCATCGAGCGTATCCGGGACTTTCCCAACCTCACCAAGGCTTTGCTGGATGTGGGCTATTCGCAGGACCGCATCGTGAAGATCTATGGCGGCAACTGGCTGCGGGTTCTGGCCCAGGTCTGGGAAGGAGGGCCGGCGTGAACCGTCGCGGCCGGCTGGAGGCGGCGGTGGCTGGCAAACCGGTTGACCGGGTGCCGGTATCGGCCTGGGGACACTTTTACGTCGACGAGCTGAGCGCCGACCGTTTCGCGGACCGGATGCTGACCTTTCGCCAGGTCTACGACTGGGACATCGTGAAAGTCCACGCCCGCGCCAGCTACCATACCGAGCCGTTTGGCTATGCCTTTGCCCCGTCAGACGACCCAGCCAAAGACCACAGGATGGTGAAGACGCCGATCGCCGAACCGGAAGACTGGCTCAAGCTGCGGCCGGCGACGCTCGACCACCCCGCTTTCCTTGAGCAAATGAAGGCACTTGAACTGATCAGGCGCGGCCTGCCGGCGGACGTGCCGTTGATCATGACCGTCTTCACCCCGCTCGATGTTGCCGACAAGATGCTTGGCCGCCGGGCTGAAATCCTGGCCAGACATATCCGCGAGGCGCCCGAGGCCGTGGCCTACGGACTGTCGGTCATTGCCGCGACGCTTGAACCTTTTGTGCGCCAACTGGTTGCCTTCGGCGTCGACGGGGTCTTTACGTCGACGAAGTGGGTCAACGGCGCGAAGCTGAAGCCGGCGACCTATCGAAGCCTGACATTGCCGCATGATCTGTGCGTACTGGCCCCGGCATCCGGTCTGCCTTTCAACATTCTGCATGTCTGCCAGAACGAGGTCTTCCTGGGCGGATTTGCCGATTACCCCGTCACCATCATGCATTGGGACGACAATGGTGCGCATAATCCAAGCCTGCGGATGGGGCGGGCGATGACCAGACTGGCCGTTTCAGGGGGTGTCGGTTCGCCCGTGCTGGCGGCGGGCAGCCCCGAGATGGTGACGGAAAAGGCGGTCAATGCCATCGTTGAGAACAACGGCACCGGCATGATGCTCGCGCCGGGCTGCTCCATTTGCACCGCGGCGACGCCGACCGAAAACCTCATGGCGCTGCGGCAGGCGCCCGACAAGGCGTCGGAACTGCTCGGCAAAGCGCTGGCGGCTTGATCTAGCCCCTATTTCTCACCAAGAACGCATCGGCGTCGCGGTCCCGCCGGTCGGGCCGCAAGGAGACGGCCCGAAAGCGATGCCGGGTGCATCGTCGAGGGCCGTCGACGCGGCGGACGGCCGGCGGGGCGCGACCCTGCGGGCGGTGTCGCTCCGGCCCACAGTGTGCGTCAAACGCCTTGCCCGATGCCCCACATCGACCTGCGCCGTTTTCCTGCCCTGTAAGCCGGATCGACACCGCGCCGATGTGTTCTTGGTGAGAAATAGGGGCTAGCCTCGTTTCGCCGGCGCAGGCTTCAGCGGCTCGAGTTGACGCAGGGTACGGAACCCCGGAACCGTCTCGGCGACGACATCTTCATGGGCGGAAACCAGGTCCCGCAGCGTGCCGTAAAGGGGCTGGCCTTGAGACACCACCACATTCCAGGAAAACAGAATTTGCTGCTCCAACGGTCGGATCACGACCCCGGCGAGCGGCACGCCATATGCGGTGAGCGGTTCAACGATGCCGATTGCGATACCGGATTGAATGACGTGAAGGGCGGATATCGTCGACGAACACGTGATCTCCTGATCCACGGAGATGTCATGCCGCGCCAGAGCGTCATAGACCAGACGTCGAAACCGGGCACGATCGCCGAGGCTCGCCAGCCGGCGGCCATGGAAGTCTTTCACCGAGATGATCTCTTTTTCGGCGAGCGGGTCGCTTTCAGCGACGGCTGCAACGCACGGCGCGGAATAGGCGCTGACAATCTCCAGGCCGGGATGGTCGAGTGGCGGGTTTGAAAAGCCCACATCGGCCTGGCCATCGAGCACCATCAAAGGCACGGTCTCCGCCGTCTGAAGAGTGAGCCGGACATCCCTGGGAATGGCCGCCGGTTGAAGACGCGCCAATGCCCGGGCAATCACGGACAGGCCAACGGCAGAGATTGCGGCCACTTCAAACGAACGCGGGGCGGCCCCGGAAATGTCGCGGGCATGGGTCTCAAGCCGGGAAACCGAGGCCAGCACGCGCTCCGCCTCGGCATAAAACTCCAACCCTTCCCTGGTCGGGCTGATGCGTGGCCCGTGACGGGTCAGCAGATTGAAGTCGAGTGCGTTTTCCAGGTCTTGCACCAGCCGGGTGACGGTAGGCTGCGAGGTGCCGAGCACATTTGCGGCGGCGGTCATGGAACCGGTGGAAACGACCGTCACAAAAGCCTGAAGCTGACGAAAATCCAAACTCTTCCCCTTTGAGGCAAATCCGGCTGAGGGCCTAGGGCCAGGACTCATTGATGTGATCGAATTGGTCGGAGCGGATTTGTGCGGATGCAAGGAACAAGTCCGCAGGCAGACCGCTCCTGTTGGCTCTGGTCCTCCGGACCAACCGCGTGCCGACTTTCAAGGCTTGTGGCAGTGAGGATCCGTTCGGGTTCAGGCCACAACGGGTCCGGTGGACCTTTTGTGGCCTGAACGCCCGAAGGGCAGCCCGTGCCAATCCGCCCGATCCGAAGGACAATCGATCTGCCGGCGCCCTGGGCACGACGCCCTGGCTGCAATGGTCGTGACCGACGCGCCTGCCCCATTAGCGATGACGCGCTGGTTTCCGAACGCTCCGAAATCGACTTCGTGGGTCACGCCGTTTATCGCCCCTTATTTGTCACCGCATAGATGGGCTGCCAACGCTGCGAGAGTATACGAAGACGCCAAAATAGCCAGCCATCAATGCAGATGGCGTATGATTACCACGACTTGATTGGTGGGAACCGATGACCTGTTGAAGGCCTGGCTCGCCAAAAATACTCGGCGATAATGCCGTTCATCTGCGCCACCGGCGCTGCAAACCTGACAAACGCCGTCGGTTACGGCGGCACCGAGGTATTGTCGTCTCTCGATCGGCCAGTCGGCAAATCGCTGATTGCCGCAGTAGGCCGACTGAGCAATCAAGTTGAAGGTGCGGATGACGGCGAGCCAGAGCAGTGAGTTCCCGATTGTCAACCGCCACCAATGATTGACACGCAACTGGCCCGAACACTAAAAATCGTCGTGACATCAGATCACGAATACAATCGATTTCAACTTGTTTGCTGAAGGCCCCGTGGCCACGTTCGGGTTGCGGTGCGGCCTATCTGGTCGCGCCCGATTGATAAGGGAGGAGACGCGTTGAAAGCGAATGAGCGCTGGCCCACACAGGTTCAGCGCGTCATCCATACCAGGATGTCCGGCTGATCGGAACCTGTTGTCACGACGTCAAACGAAACTGCTTTTAAGCCGGTAGCGAACAACGGAGGTATTTGATGAATGTTTCATTGGCCATTGCCCGCGCGTGGGCCGACGGCGCCTACAAGGCTAGGCTGATGAATGATCCCCATACTGCCCTGGCCGAGGCTGGTGTCGAGGTTCCTGTGGGCCTGACCGTCAAGGTGGTCGAGAACACCGCCGACATGCAGCACCTGGTGCTGCCGGTGGCACCAGGCCACGTCGGTGAGGTCTCTATCGAGGAGTTGGAGAAGGTCGCGGGGGGACATGCGCATGCCGCCGGCCTATCTTGAGAGCGAGAGCGTTGAGACAAATCTTTGGTAACTGATTGACCGGTCCGCAGGCAGCCGGCCTCATCGGACCTATAGCCGCCGAGAAGGAGATCACACCATGACTGCAAGAGCCATTGCCCGCGCCTGGACCGACGCGGACTACAAAGCCAGGCTGATCAACGATCCCCATGCCGCCCTGGCCGAGACGGGTGTCGAGGTTCCCGCCGGGATCACCGTCAAGGTGGTCGAGAACACGACCGACACACAGCACCTGGTCCTGCCGGTGGCCCCGCCCGAGGCCGGTGAGGTCTCAATGGAGGAGCTAGAGAAAGTAGCCGGCGGTAAGAAGCCGAAGTCGTTGTTGGGCTGATAGGCACCTGTTGCCACGGCGTCAAACATAACGCGTTTAGTCCGGTACCAAAGAACGGAGGTATTCGATGAGTGTTTCATTGGCCATTGCCCGCGCTTGGGCCGACCCGGACTACAAGAGCAGGTTGCTGACCAGCCCCAGCGACGCCCTGGCCGAGACGGGTGTCGAGGTGCCCGCCGGGATCACCGTCAAGGTGGTCGATAACACGACCGACACACAGCACCTGGTTCTGCCGGTGGCCCCGCCCGAGGCCGGTGAGGTCTCGGTGGACGAGTTGGAAAAGATCGCCGGCGGAGACGCAGACCTGCCAACCGAGATATCGGTACAACAATGACGGTTCCGCAGCCAATCCTCGAAAGGAAGAGAAAGACATGACCATTGCCAAAGCCATTGCGCGCGCGTGGACCGACGGCGCCTACAAGGCCAAACTTGTGAGTGATCCCCATACCGCCCTGGCCGAAGCCGGTGT
>JANQGH010000055.1 GCA_028277405.1 Alphaproteobacteria bacterium
ATGACCTGCTCCTCGGTGAACCTGCTCCTGCGCATCGTCCGTCTCCTCTCAAATGACGGACTCCCCTTTTAACTGAGGGATTAAACGGGGCGCAGACCAAAGCGACTACGCAGCCCTGGAAACCGACGCCATCGCCGCGTAACTCATCTCAACAAGCCTCCGGCAAACCGGCGCCGTTCAGTGGGCGTATCGGGATACGGCCGAGCCGAAGGCCGCTGGTTGGCCCAACATCGCTGACGACGGACAGGGTTGGATCAACCGCCGGGACGCGGCTGCCATTTCCCTCAGACCGGTTTGCGCTTCAACGACTCCGTCTGTCTGAGAGTGTCTTCAAACGATACAATGCCGGCATCCGATCCAAGTCCCGTGGCCACCAGAGCCGCTGTCGCCTGCGCAAAGCCGATAGCATCTTCAGGCTGCATCTTGTGGTGCAAGGCACAGATGAACCCGGCATCAAACGCATCGCCGCAACCGGTTGTGTCGACGACATCGATTTCATAAGCCGGCACTTTCAATCTCGTGCCGTCGGCATGGGCGTAATATGCGCCGTCGCTACCCAGCGTGAACACACAACACGTCGCGCCCTTGCCGATATAGTGGTCGGCGCAGTCTTGCGGCGTGCTCTTGCCCGACATGTCCATGGCCTCTTCGATCGAAGGCATGAAATAGTCGATATAGGGCAGCATCGGTTCAACGATGGCGGCGGTTTCGGCGGTTGCCGCGATCAGATCAAACGTCGTGGTGCAGCCGCGCTTCTTGGCTTCTTCGAGCAGGACGCGGCTTGGCGCGCCATCAAGCTTGCGCAGCAATCCGGTGCCGCCCAGATGAACGATGGGCGCTTCGAACACTTTCTCGTAAAGATCGGGCGGCAAGTCGAAATGATCCGATGCGCCGCGCACATGCAGAGCCGGGCGCTCGCCATTGGGTCGCACGTTGAGAATTGTCGCCGATGTCGGCACGCCCTCGATCCGCTGCATGGCGGATGTGTCAATACCAAATCCGTCAAGGGTCGAGAGCACCCAGTCGGCTTTTTCGTCGTTGCCCACCGCACCCACAGCCAGACTGTTCAGGCCCAGTTTGGCGGTGTCCACCACCGTGCCGCCTGCGGTTCCCGCCACAGTCAGGCGGATCTGTTCGATGAACTCGACATTTCCGCCATCGGGGATCTTCGTCACAGGGCAGCCGAGAACGTCGAGAATGTACAATCCGATCACAGAGACGTCGTGTGCCATCGTCTCCTAGCCCCTTTCTTCAACACGGTTTCCATCTTCGAACAGTTGAAGATGCTCATTTGGAAACGCGACATGGATGGTGTCGTGATTGCGCAGGCCGGGCAATTTGCCGGTTTTCAGCTTCACCGTTTCGTCGGCGACCTTCAGCCGGACGAGAAGTTGGCCGGCAATGCCGACGATACAATCCTCCACTTCCGCCTTCACCGATCCCTCGAACGGCTCGATGCCTGCCTGCAGTTGCTCCGGCCGGATGCCGACGCGCAGCGCGCCCGACCCAAGCCGGTCAGGCGCCGGTACGGGCGCGGCCAGAAGCGGGGATTCCAATCCCCGTGTCGTGTGCGTCACGGGTATGAAGTTCATGCCCGGATTGCCCAGGAACCAGCCGCCAAATTCCGTGCTCGGTTGCCGATAGAGGGTCGCGGGACTGTCGTACTGGATGATGCGGCCGTCCTTCATCAGCGCGATCTTGTCGGCCAGCGTCATCGCTTCGGTTTGATCATGCGTGACGTAGACAGCAGTCTGCCTGAGCCGCCGGCTGATCTCCTTGAACGTACGGATGAGCGTCAGTTTGGCGTTGACTTCGACATTCGTCGTCGGCTCGTCGAACAGGACCACTTTCGTTTGCCGCGCCACCGATCGGCCAACAGCGACCTTTTGACGGGAGCCGGAATCAAGCTCGTCGATAAAGGCGCCTGCCCGTCCGGCCATGTCGATGACCTCGAGCACCTCGTCGACCCGTTTGGCGCGCTCGGCTGCGGACAGGCTGGCATCGCGCTTCAAAGGCAGGGCGATGTTCTCGCGCACCGTCAGCGTCGGGTACATGACTGGATACTGAAACACCATGCCGATGTTACGCCGCCGCGGCCGCATCCTGGTCACGTCGGTGCCGTCGATGATGATGCGGCCTTCGCTCGGCGTTTCAAGGCCGGCAATCATCCGCATCAGCGTGGTCTTGCCGCAGCCCGAGGGTCCCAAAAGGCACGCCGTCTCGCCATCGGCAAACGTGATGTGAAGGTCGTCGACGGCGGTGAAGGTGCCAAACCGCTTCGTGACGCCGTCAATGACGATGCCGGTTTCGCTCACGGCGCAGCCTCTGCGCTTGGTGCCGCAGCCGGATTGTTCAGACGCGCACCATTTCGGCCGTCGAAAAAGACAAATGCATCGGGATCGACGGCAAGCTCGACCGCTTCACCTTCTTCGACGATGCGTAGGCCATGGGTCGCCACGGCCCAGGTCAGCGGATGGCCATCGGCTTCGGCATAGATCACTTGTTCACCGCCAAGGTCCTCGATCAGCTGGATCGTGGCACGGGTCTTGACGCCGTCTTTGTCGCCTAGTGAAAACGCCTCTGGCCGCAGGCCGGCCAGCGCGGCGCCGTCGGGCGCGCCGTCAAGCTTGAACGGACCGGCGGACACCTCCGCGCCGCGGCGCTCGACCGGCAGAATGTTGGCCCTGGGAAAACCCAGAAGCTCCATGGACCGGCGGTGCGTGGGGTGGCGGTAGACATCAACGACATCGCCCTTCTGCACCACGGCACCGCCATCGAGCACCAGGATCTTCTCAGCCATTGTGAGCGCTTCAAGGGAATCTGACGTGGCGTAAAAGAAGGTGGCCTTGAGGTCCTGCTGGATCGACTTGAGTTCATCCATCAGGCGTTCCCGCAGCTTGTAGTCGAGACCGACAAGCGGATCATCGAGAAGGAAGATATCGGCATCCTTCAACAAGCCGCGGGCGACCGCCGTCCGCTGTTTTTCGCCGCCTGACAACTGCGCCGGTTTCTTGTCCAGCAAATGGTTGATGTCCAGAACGCCGGCCGCCCAGTCGACCCGCTTGGCAATCTCGCGCGATGGCCGGCCGGCGAGTTTGAGCGGGTAGCCGATGTTGGCGCGCACCGTCAGATGCGGATAAAGGGCGAAGCTCTGCGGCACGTATCCGACCGATCGCTGGGCAGCGCTGTAGCCGGTAATGTCCACGTCATTCAGCGAGATCGTCCCCGCATCGGGCGTTTCGAGCCCGACCAGAAGGCGCAGCAGCACCGATTTACCGGACCCGGTCGGCCCGCACATGACAGTGAAGCTCTGCCGCTCGACCTCAAGGTCCAGCCCGTCGAGAACTGAATGACTTCCGTAGGCCTTGGAGAGACCTGAAACACGAATGGACATCAGCGGCCCAACTGGCTGAGCACAGGGACCAAAAGAATGCCGATGACGAAGACGATGGCGATGATGCTAAGCAGGATCGCAATGCGCACGATCCCCTTCTTGAAGGGGATATCGCGTGGAATGTTGCCGACGGCGATCTGCAGGAACGTGGAAGCAACCAAGATGACCAAGCCAAGCTGGATGAACTCGAAATACTGAAGGGGGGTGAACGCGATCAATGCGATCCCCAGCAGCATGCATAGGATCAGAATGCTCTCCGCGCGCTCCTGAAACGTCTTGCGTGCCTGGGCCATCACACTTCACCCCGCACAGTGCCAAAGGTCATGCCGGCCAATAGATACTTCTGGAACAGGTAGATGAAGGCCATGGGGGGCAGGATGTAGACCGACGTCAGTGCGGCAATGAACGTCCAATTGAGACCGCCGTCGGAGTAGGTTCCCACTGCGAGTGCGTAAGGAATGTTCTGGGTCTGTACGCCGCCGATCACAAAGTTGAACAGGAATTCGTTCCACACAAAGATCAGGTTGAAGATGAAAGCCGCAATCAATCCCGGCTTCACCTGAGGCAGCACGACCCTGAAGATGATGTGAAACCAGGATGCGCCATTGGCCCGTCCGGTTTCATCAAACCGCACCGACACGCCATCAAGAAAGCCCTTCAGTATCCAGACCGAAAAGGGAATTGAGAACATCGCATAGAACAGCACCAGGGGCAGATGCCGGTCCTTCCAGCCGAAATTCGCGAACATCAGGAACACGGGCAGGATCACCGCCGGGCCCGGAAGCATCCGGATGGACAGCAAGATGAACATCAGGAAGTTGGTGCCCTTGGGCTTGAAGCGCGAGAAGCAAAAGGCCGCGAGAAAGGACACCAGGACGGCAATCACCACCGCGCTCAAGGACATCACCACGGAGTTGATGAGTTGCTGAACGAAATTCTGGTTCTCCGTGAACAGCTCGACGTAATTGTCCAGTGTCGGTGTGAAGATGACGGTTGGCGGCGTGGCCAGGATCTCTTCGCGCGTCTTGAACGACGACATGATGATCCACGCAACCGGTGTGAAGAACAGCAGCGAGACGGCCCACAACAGGGTGTAGTAGGCACCATTCTTGATACGGTCCGAGATCATGAACGCTCCCTCCGTCGTCTCAGATTGAGCACGTGGATGAAGACCGACGTCATGGCGATCGAGATGAGCAACAGCAGCACCGCATAGGCCGATGACCAGCCCATGTTGAAGCTCTGGAATGCCTGCTTGTTCAGTTCAACGGCAACCAGCCTGGTCTGCTGGCCGGGGCCGCCGTTGGTCATCGGGATGATCAGGTCCAGCGTCTTGAAGCTGTCGATGGTGCGCAGCAGCATGCCCAGCATCAAGATGAACTTGCCATGATGCCAGACGATCAGGCGCAACTGTTGAAACCATGTCAGCCGATCGATTTCCGCCGCTTCCAGCTCGGCCTTGGGCACCGACCCCAATGCGGCGAGCGCCATCAGGGTCATGAAGGGCGTCCACATCCAGCAATCGACCGCCAGAACGGCCCAATAGGCAAAAGCGGGGTCACCAAGGAAGTTGATCGGCTCGGTGACGCCAAACACGCCCATGATGGCGTTCAAGGCGCCAAATGTCGGGTCGTAGATGAAACGCCAAAAAGTGCCCGTTGCGACCGGTGTGAGGACCATCGGCGTGAACAGCAACGTCAACGCCAAACGCCGGCCAGGCATGTTCTTTGAACCCCAGAACAGAAAGCCCAGAGCCAGGCCCAGCAGCGTCTGGATCGAGACCGCACAGGCAACAAAGATGAACGTCCGGGACAGATCGCCCCAGATGCCGTTCCGGTTGAAGAAGATCTGGACGAAGTTCCTGAAGCCGACATACTCAGGCGGCATGCCGGAGGTCAGCGAGTAGTCGTAAAACGACAATCCCAACAGCCACAGTGTCGGGATTGTGTTGAATACGATGAAGAACGCCAGAACGGGTGCCAGCAGAACGAACACCAGCGTTCGCCGGTCATCAAGCATGCGCGCAAGCCGCTCCATGGTCAGGCCGATTCCTTGCGGGCTTGCTTACCGACTCTACACATAAGATGCTGGCGAGGACTGTTGTTGGTCTGGCGGGCGATCACGTGATGACCGCGTCAGATCGGGTGAGAAAGAACCGCCGCGGCCCCAACGGTGCGCGAGCCAGGGAGGATGGCTCTGCGCACCTGGGTTGTGCCGCCTACAGGGTTGCCGCGATACACGACCGGCTGGGTGCCGTCGTAGCCGTACCTGCATCGTACAGAATCTGCTGCTGGTTGCAGGCTGCGTAGTTGAGCGCCTGCATCGGGTCAGCGGTCTGCCCGGTCATGTATGACGTGAACGCCTCCTGCTGGACGGCCAGCATCTCGGCGTATCTGGGATGATGCCAGAAGTCGCGCGACCGGCCGGGCTCGAGCATGTACTTGTAGGCCCGGTTCCAAGGATTGATGTCGTCGAAGCCCGGGGCGGTCAGCGTTGGACGGTCGGCGGGGTTGCCGCCGCGGCGCGCGAACTCCAGCGCTGTTTCGGGCAGATACCACCAGTTCATGAAATCGATGGCAACGCGCATCTTTTCTTCGTCGTTATAGGCGTTGATCACCCAGGGCTGGCCACCCATCGTGTAAACGCGCCGCGCATCAGCGCCGGTGCCGTGCTTGGGCGGCGGAACGACCATCACCTGGTCATTGGCCGCCATCTCTTCGGTGATCATGGCCAGACCAACAGCGGCCCACTGGAAGCATGAGAAGACCTTGCCGGTGGTGAAGACGTCGATCTGCTCGGCAATGCCGAAGTTCGTCGCGCCTGGTGGCTGATACCTTAGCCAATCCTTCATCTGCGTCATCGCCGTGGCGTTGATGTCAGAGTTCAGGATGCCTTCGACCTGGCCGGTTGCCGCATCCCAGATATCGCCGCCCTGGCTGAACATGAACGGATACAGATAACAGGTCACGAAGTCATAGACGCGGCTGTACTGCATGGCCGTGCCCCACATCTCTTCGTCGGGCCGGTTGAAAAATTCGGCGACCTTCTCGAAGTCGGTCATCGTCAGGTCTTCGAAGTCCTCGAAGGTCTGAGGCAGCGGCATGCCGTACTGTTGCTGGAAGGCGGCTTTCTCGGCCTCGTCGTGCAGCATGTCCTTGCGAATGAACAGGGCGATCGTGTCGCCTTCCTGCGGCAGGCCCCAGATGTTGTCCGAGCCGTCGGGATAAACCATGTACGTGTCAACAACGGTCTGCGAATACCAGTCAATGTCCAGGCCCGGATTGGCCGCGATCACGTCATTGAGCTGCAGGATCCAGCCAGGCTCGGCGAGCGCGCCAATCCACTGGCTGTCGGAAATGATGATGTTGAACTCCTGGCTGCGGGTGGCAAGCGAGGTTGCCGCGCGCTGGAACAGATCGGCAAACGGCGCTTCCGCGAACGCGAATTCGACCTCGTAGCCAAAGCGATCCCGGACGTAGTCATTGAACAGCGGCGTCATCGCCACCGACAGCGAAGACGGCAGCCAGCCCGCAATCCCCAAAATGTTCATGTCGATGCTGCGGCCGGTGAGCGGGTGAGCCTCCGTCGCGAATGCGCGGTTGGTTACCGGCATTGACATGGCCGACGCCGCTGTCAGCGCCCCCATACCTTTCAGAACGCGGCGGCGCGGCATCATCAGGCCGCTGGGTCGCGTGGTGTATTTCGTCATTCTAGTTCCTCCCTACAGCTTGGTTCGGCCGTTGCCCGCCCGGACAGCAGCAAGCCACGTGCCTGATTCTCGTTCTCATGAAAACGCCGGGTCCGTTCCGCGCCAAAGCTGGGCGCAAATGGCAACGTAAACGCACCTCTAAGGGCGCTTGCGGGCTTCATCCGTTACGTGAAAACGACCTTCAAACGTCAAAGTGTGAAAACAGTTCTCCCGTACTGGTTTTTCACCCTAAGATGTGACATGATTCTGCCCATGCTGACAAATGTCAACCGTAAAGCAGCACCCCGCGTCGATCGCTTGAAAACAACGGCCCGTTCAGCGGAAGAGGGCCCTTCGCCGGTGCCCATGCGCTTCCGAGGGGACCCAGCCATCTGGGCGGCCTGGCTGTACTATCGGGAGAACATGACCCAGGCCAACATCGGCAAGGCGATGGGGATCTCGCGCGCCACGGTCAACGCCTATATCTCCGACGCGCGCGATCGAGGCGTCGTGTCTGTCCGGATCGATCCCTCCTGGCTCAGCGCCATTGAATTGTCAGAGGAGATCACCACCAGGTTCGGGCTTCAGGGCACGCTTGTTGTGCCCACCCCGAACGCGGAGGACGGCAATGCAACGACCGTTCAGCGCATTGGCCGTGCCGGGGCGGAGTTTCTCGCCTCCCGCCTCAGGTCCGGCGCCACCGTTGGCGTGGCTTGGGGGCATACGGTCCTTGCCCTTGCCGAGGCAGTGACCGACCCCTCGATCGCTGATCTGACGGTCGCGCAGCTCACCGGCGGCACGACGTCGACGTTCGACTTTTCGCCTGAGTTTTGTGCGTCTCTGCTTGCCCGCAGGCTGAAGGCCCGCTGCTTACAGGTCACCGCGCCGGCGGTTGTGAGTTCACCTGAAGTCCGGTCCATCCTCATGAGCGAGGGCATCCTGGCCGAGCAGTTCCGGGCCATCGCCCAAACCGACATTTGTGTTTTCGGAATCTGCACAACGGCGGCTGACAGCCTCGTTTTCACATCGGGTCTTCTGAACCCCGGTGAGTTGCCCGTAGGGCCAGCGGGTCCGGCGGTTGCGGCGATCGCCGGGCGCTTCATTTCCGCGGACGGCGCGCCGATCTTGGACAGCTACGATGAACGGGTGGTCGGCATGGGTCTTGACCAGCTCCGAAATGTTGAAACCCGGATTGCGGTCGCCGGTGGCCTGGAGAAGCGCGCAGCGATCGAGGCGTCGCTGCTTGGCGGTTACGCCACGCATCTGGTCACCGATGAGAGGACCGCGCAAGCGCTCCTGAAAACAGGCGGCATTTGATCGGTCGGACGCGTAAGCATCTCGTACCACCGAAGAGAACACTGGCAGGCCGTGGAAACCGGTCGCACAGGGAACCAAGAAGACTACGAGGAACCAACTTTGAACCCGGCGCCTAAAGTGAAGAAACTTCTCAACGACCCGGACAACGCGGTCGATGAGATGCTCGAAGGCATCTTGCTTGCCCATCCCGACCATCTGGTGATGTCGGACGAACACAATCGGGCAATCATCGCCAAGCATGGTCCGCGGCCCGGAAAAGTGGGCCTTGTCATTGGTGGCGGTTCGGGCCACGAACCAACCTTTGTCGGATTTGTCGGCCGCGGTCTTGCCGACGCGGCGGCCATAGGCAATGTGTTCGCATCGCCGCCGCCCGATCCGGCAATTGCCTGTGCCAAGGCAGCCTCCGGCGGTGAAGGTGTGCTGTTCATGTACGGCAATTATGCCGGTGACGTCATGAATTTCGACATGGCCACCGAGTTGCTGGCCATGGACGATATCGAAGCGCGCACGGTTTTGACGACCGATGATGTCGCCGTTGAAAATCTCGAGCGCCGCCGGGGCGTTGCGGGCAACTTCTTCATCTTCAAGGCGGCCGGCGCGGCATGCGACAAGATGCTGTCGTTCGATGAGTGCGAACGGATCGCCCGCAAGGCGAACGCACACACCTTCACGATGGGGGTCGGCCTGACGGCGTGTTCACTACCCCAGACCCGGGTGCCAAGTTTTGAGCTTGGGCCAGAGGAGATGGAGATTGGCCTTGGCATTCACGGCGAGCCAGGTGTGCGCAAGGGGCCGCTTGACACTGCCGACGCCGTCACCGATGAGATCGTCGACACGATTTTGGCCGAGATGGATCCCGAGCCCGGCGAGAAGGTTGCCGTACTGGTCAACTCGCTCGGCGCCACGCCCTTGATGGAACTCTACATCGTCAACCGTCGTCTGAACCAGCGCCTCAAGGACCGCGACATTTCAGTTCATGCAAGCTGGGTTGGCCCCTATTGCACATCACTCGACATGTCGGGCATGTCGATCACGCTGCACCGCCTTGATGGCGAACTGACCGGTCTGCTCGACCATCCGTGCGACTGTGCGATGTTTCGCGTGGGCCAGTGACCGTTCCCAGATTTCTGGACTGAGAAGGAGATGTCCGTGGCGACGCTGAACGGGGCGGATTTTGTGGCGCTTTTCCATGCCATCGCGCAGATGATAGAACGTGAGAAAGATCATCTGAGCGCCCTTGATGGTGTCATCGGCGATGGCGATCACGGGGTGACCATGTCGATCGGTTTTCAGGCCGTCGACAAGGCGCTTGCAGATGAAGCGCCTGACAGGACGCCGGCCGACATCTGCATGTTGGCTGCCAAGACCTTTCTCAACGCCGTGGGAGCCTCCGTCGGCCCCTTGTATGCGACCGCGCTCATGCGCGCCGGCGCGGCTGTCAAGGGCAAGTCCGATGTTGGCCCTGAAGACGTGGCCGACATGATCGCCGCGATGGCGGCAGGCATTGAGCATCGGGGCAAGGCCGAACCGGGTCAAAAAACCATGGTCGATGCCTGGCATCCCGCTGCCGAGGCCGCCCTCGGCGCCAAGGCTGGCGGCAGCCTGAAAGACATCACCGCGGCAGCCGCCGACGCCGGTCGCGCCGGCGCAGAAGCAACCGCAAGCTTGGTGGCGGGCAAAGGCCGCTCGGCCAACTTAGGAGACAGGGCCGTCGGCCATATCGACCCCGGTGCGGCGTCGGCCGCCATGATCCTTGACACAATCGCCCAATGGGCGAGCGAAAGGGCCGATTGACGGCCTTGATTTAGCGCACCAGGGCCAGCCCATATTCGTGCATGGCTTCCGCCACTTCCTCAAGCTCGGCGTCCGTCAGCAATTTGGGCCCTCCGACTTGGAGGCTGAGCCAATACTGCCGTGCCAGCGCCTCCAGTTCGGTGGCATATCCCTTGGCCTGCTCAAGCGAATGGCCCAGCGCGATCATGCCGTGGTTGGCGAGCAGGCAACCCATGCGGCCCTTGAGCGCCTCCACGGCATGACCCGACAAGGCTTGGGTGCCGAAGCGTGCATACGGCGCACAGCGGATGTCGTGACCGCCAAAGGCGGTGACCATGTAGTGACAGGGCGGTATTGACTTATGGGCGATTGCGAGTGCGGTTGCATAGTCGGAGTGCGCGTGGACGATCGCGCCCACATCCGGCCGTGCTGCGAAAATGTCGCGGTGGAAGCGCCATTCTGTTGATGGTGGTTTGGGGCCGTCATAGCTGCCGTCCCGTTGTGCGACGTCCATGTGGGCGACCATCTCAGGCTGCATCATCTCATAAGGCGTCGCGCTGGGGGATATCAGAAAGCCGTCATTGTGGCGCACGCTGACATTGCCGGACGTGCCCTGGTTCAAACCGCTCGTGTTTAGCCAGCGGCACGTGTCGACAATTGCCTGGCGGAGTGCATGTTCGTGGGAAATCATGAAAGGCCCTGATGATTTGGGTGACGAGGATCGGTGGACCGATCCCAGGGTTTGGCGTGTCGGCGGACCATAAACAAACGGGGCGGGTATCGAAATCCCGACGATTGACGCGTCCTGTCTGACGGGCAGAGTTCCCTGCGGGGAGAACTGGCGGATCGCGCATTGTGTTCTTGAGCCGACGGCCAGGCGGGGGAGCTGTGCCGCCTGGTTTGGCCTTGCAATGAATGCGCGCCGGCTCGCGTTTGCGTTGCGCAAACACGGTTCGCTTATCACGTCGTTCATGAAGAATCCGTGTCGACTGTTTCTTAAGTGGTTTGAGTGACTGGCGCCGCTCATGAAAATTAGTATCGAAACCACTCAATATTGACCCTAGAGAGCGCTCGGGGGCGCCTCTAGTCTGGCACCATAAGCTCTTCAAGAGTCATCTGTGGCAAGCAAAAGGTTCGATCAACGAGCCATGCCCAAGGAGGATGTCATGGCCACCACAGCCGGGGCGCCGAACGAGGCGGCCAACCTGTTATCTGTTCGCAACCTCGATAAATATTATGGCGGCTTGCGCGCGCTGAACTCGGTGAGCCTCGACATAAGCGAAGGCGAGATTCTGGCGCTTGTCGGCGACAATGGTGCCGGCAAATCAACGCTGATTAAGGCTCTTTCAGGCGCGTTGGAGCCCGATGGCGGTGAGATTTTTCTGCAAGGCGAAGTGATTGAGCTTCGCACCCCCCGAGACGCGACTGAGCGCGGTATTGAAACCGTCCACCAGAACCTGGGGCTGGTCGATACGCTCAATGTCCCTGAAAATGTCTTCCTCGGCCGCGAGATCAAGTCCCGCCTGTTGGGCCTTCTGCCGCAGCTCGACCATGGAGAGATGCGCCGACAGACGCGGGAACTGCTCGACCGCTTCTCCATCGGCCTACCGACCTTGAACGAGCCGGTCCGCCGCCTGTCGGGCGGCCAGCGCCAGACGATTGCCATCAGCCGTCTGCTGTTGGCAAAGCCGAAGCTGTTGATCATGGACGAGCCGATGGCAGCCCTCGGCGTCGATGAAGGCAGCAAAGTGCTCGATCTCGTCGTCAAGCTCCGCGACGAGGGCCTGACTGTCCTGATCATCAGTCACAATCTGGAGCATGTGTTCAAGATCGCCGACCGGGTTGCCGTGATGAAAAACGGCAAATTGGTCGCGGTTATCCCGACCGAACACACGACCCGCGAAGCCATTGTCGGGCTGATCACACTCGGGGCATCGGGTGCCCGAGAGGAGGATCGCAAATGGCTGTCGTGACGGGGGCACCTGGCACCGAAAACGCATCAAAATCTGCAAAATCGATCGGCGGATCGGATCGGCGCTTCAACCTCCAAGGTGTCGGCCTAACGGTGGTCGTCGTGGCCTTGGCGTTGCTTTTCACGTGGATCAATCCGCGCTTCGCGACGCTTTCCAATCTCGCCAACGTACTCACCCAGTCGTCGACTTATGTGATTGTCGCCATGGGTATGACGTTTGTCATCTCCAAAGCCGGTATCGACTTGTCGGTCGGCTCGCTCTTGGCGCTGGTCACTTGCGTGTTCTTCGGCATGGTGGATGGCGGCAGTCCTTGGGGGCTGGCCCTCATTGTCATGTTCGGGCTGGCCATCGCGCTTGGTGCCTTAAACGGCGCGCTTGTCGCCTTTCTCGCCATCCCCGCCCTGATTGCAACATTAGGAACCATGGTCGCCTTTCGAGGGGTGGCCCTGCTGCATTCGGCCGGCGAACTCTATTTCGGCCTGCCGGGGCCAATCCTTTGGCTCGGCCAGGGTGCGGTTTTCGGCATTCCCGTACCGATTCTGGTCGCGGCGCTGTTCGTGGCCTTCAGCTTCTGGCTGTTCAACCATACAAGCTTTGGACTGCATGTGCGTGCCGTCGGTGGCAACCGGGAGTCCGCCCGGCTTGCCGGCGTCAATGTGCAACGGATCGAAGTGCTGACCTACGCGCTGATGGGGTTTGCCGTGGCACTGGGCGGCCTGCTGTGGATGGCCCGTATCGACGGCACACAAGCCACCATGGGCACGGCGATGGAGATCCATGTGATTGCCGCCGTTATCATTGGCGGCACGAGCCTGTTCGGCGGTCGCGGCACAATATATGGCAGCCTTCTCGGCGCGATCCTTCTCAGCATGCTGAACAATGCGCTTGTGATCGCAGGCGTGGAGTTCTTCTGGCAGCTTGTCGCTATCGGCGCGATCGTCATTGCCGCCGTGACCATCAACAATTTCCGCGAAAACCGCATTCCGTGGCTCCGCAAGATCGGTGGTCGCCGCTCTTAGCTGGTTGCTGGAGTGCGTTCTCACAAACAGTCCGAATTGAAGATCACCACACGGCACATAAGGGAGGAAATCTGATGAAGAATCTTTGCCGTAATCTGTTCGTGGCAGCCGCCACGATGGCCATTGCGATGACATCGCCCGTTGTCGCGCAGGACGAGCCGATCGAGATCGCTTATCTGTCGCCGTCTTTTGACATCTCCGATGCATGGGAGCGGGTCTATTGGTCCATGCGCGGGCGTCTTGACGAACTGGGCGTCGATTATGACGTTCAGCTTTTGGCCGTTCCAAACGCGACCGATCATGCTGGTCAGCTTGCCCAGGTCGAATCCGTCATTCAGCGCGGTGTCGACTACGTCATGCTTGGTGCAACCGAGTATGAGGCGGCCGTGCCGGCTCTGCGCCAGTTGAACGAGGCCGGCATTCCTGCGGTTGTCTACAACTTCCTTGAACCCCATGAGGATGAAAGTGCTCGCGGGCTGCAATACATCGCCTTCGATCACGAGGAAGGCGGGCGGCTGGCTGGTGTGTGGACCGCGCTACAGCTGAACGGTGTCGGCAAGGTGGCCGTGCTCCAGGGCGTTCCAGGCGTTGTCAGCGATCAACGTATGGGCGGTTTCACGTCCGTTATTGAACAGTTCCCGAACATCGAGATCGTCGTCGGCGTTCACACGGACTTTGATCGCGTGAAGGCTTTCGAGGCCACCCAAAACCTCCTGACGGCGCATCCGGATCTCGACGTGATCTATGGCGTGTCCACGGCGGTGGGTTTGGGTGCCGGTCAGGCCGTGCGTCAGGCTGGTCTGTCCGACGAGATCATGACCATCGGTTTCGGCGGCACGGGTGATGAGATAACCGCCATGGAGGAGGGCTGGCTGAGCGCTTCGCCCCTGCGCTCCATCGACGATAGCGGCGTTGCCGTTGCCGACGCTTTTGTCGGTCATATGAATGGCGAAGAGGTTCCGGCAGTCTGGTCCGGGCCGTTCATCATGATCGACGCCAACTCCGATGCTGGTGAGATCGTCGAGCACGCCAACCGCTATTCGCGGCCTGCCATGGGCCGGTGACCGCCTAGGCTGGACGGCATAAGGTTGCTTCGGGCCCTTTCGCGGGGCCCGAAGCTTTTCTTGAGGGAGCGCGGATTGTGGGTCTGGACGGTAAACGCATTCTGGTGACAGGCGCCGGCAAAGGCATTGGCGAAGCGACTGCGCGGCTGCTGGCATCGCGCGGCGCGAACGTTATCGCGCTCAGCCGTTCGCAAGATGACCTTGATCGGTTAAGCGCCGAGACGGGTTGCGAGACGATCGCCTGCGATTTGGCATACCTCGATGACATTGAGAAATGCGTTCAGGATGCACTGCCGCTCGACGGGCTGGTCAACAATGCCGGGACGACGGCACTGGAGCCGTTTTTGGAAACGTCGCTCGCTTCTTTCGATCATCTGATGACGGTCAACACCAAGGCGGCCATGGTGATCGCGCAGGTAGCCACCCGCGACATGATCGAGCGCTCCGTTGCCGGTGCCATCGTCAATGTATCAAGCGTTGCGGCATCGATCGGCATCGCCGATCACACATCCTACTGCGCCTCGAAGGCTGCGCTCGATGCGCTGACCCGTGTCATGGCCATCGAGCTTGGTCCCCACGGCATCCGCGTGAATTCGGTGAACCCGGCGGTCACGCTCACGCCCATGGCCGTCAAGGCGTGGAGCGACCCCGCCAAAGCCGATCCGGTGAAGAACCGCATTGCAATGGGTCGCTTCATCGAACCTCCCGAGGTGGCCGATGTGATCGCCTATCTGCTCGACGATGGTGCGAGCATGGTCACTGGTCACAGTCTTGCAATTGATGGTGGTCTGCTGATCACGTGACCGTATCGTCAGATTAGCGCAGTGCGTCGCCTTGAACTTCAGCCCGTGTCGCCTGTGCCAGAAGATGCCTGTAGCGCGACGGTGCCATCCCTTTCTCCGCCAAGAATCGGCGGTTGAAATTCGAGATGTTTTGAAAGCCGGCCTCGAAACAGATGTCGGTGATCCGTTTGGATGGATCGACGAGGAGTTCGCAGGCCTTTGCTATGCGCAGTTTGCGGACATAGTCGACGAAGGTGCAACCGGTGTTGCGCTTGAAGAATCGTGAGAAGGTGGGCTCGGACATACCCACCAGTTTTGCGGCGCGCGACATGCGAACCTCACCGATAAGATTGTCATAGACATAGTCCATCACTTCGCTGACCGCCCTTTGAACGTCCGGTTCGAGATCTGGACCATAATCGGGACTTGAGAGCATGGTCCATTCCGACGTGGTCGCCAGCAGTTGAAAAAGTTCAAATACACGGCCAAGTCGCGTCAGGCCTGTCAACGCGCCGACGCTTTCCAAAAGCTCGCCGGCTTGTTTGGCGGTCTCACCATGGAACACCAGCCCGCGGCGTGAGCGTTCGATCAGGTCGTCGAGGCTGTCGAGTTCCGGTAGCAGTGCTGCGGCATCGCAAAAACGCTCGTGATGGAACTGTAAGACGACATGATCGTCCTTCGCCACTTGTCCCGGTCGCAAGTTGGGCACCCAATTGTGGGGCAGATTCGGCCCTACGAGAGCGATGTAACCTGGCTCGTATTCCTGAATATGGTCGCCGATAAATGCCACGCCTTTCGTTGCGCGAATCCGATGAATTTCGCATTCGGGATGGTGGTTCCAGTGGGCCAGCTCACACGGGTAGTCGTGAACGTGCCAGCGAAACGAAGCGCCGGGCTCGACGGCAATCCACTCAAATCTCGGCGCGGTCATCGGCTGTTGGGTCAATGCTCGTTCCCCGCTTTCGAAGACAGCCGCAGGGTATCAGGCCGTCACTTTGATCTGAAGCTTGACATCGGAGGCATTGCCGTAGGCGGCACGTTCAAACGCCGCTACGGACTGGTCGAACGGAAATGTACCACTAATCAGGGGTTTCAGGTCGACGGTGCCGGACGCAATCAGATTAAGCGCTCGGTCGAAAACGTTGGCGTATCTGAACACCGTTTCGATGCGCACTTCACGCGCCTGTGCAGCGACGATGTCGAGCGGGACGGGATCGGGCGGCATACCCACGAGAACCACCGTGCCTGCCGGCCGCACCATCTCAAACAGACCATCGAAGGCCGTTCGGGCACCGCTGGCTTCGACCACAATGTCGGCGCCCCAATTGCCGGTGGTTCTGTCGACGACCGATGCAAGATCGGTATCGCGTATGTTGACCGGGAGAACATTGTCATAGGCAGCCGCGACGGCGAGCTTTTCGTCGACAAGGTCGGATATGATGACTTGGCTGCAACCGCCCGCCAGAAGTGCCAGGGCACACATGATCCCGATCGGCCCGGCGCCAAGAACGAGCGCGACGTCGCCCGGCGTGATCTGCGCCCGCGCCGCCGCCTGCACGCCGATGGCGAACGGCTCGACCATCGCGCCCTCCGCGAAGCTGACGTGGTCCGGCATCTTGAAGGTGAAGCCAGCGGGGTGAACCACTTGCGGCGCCAGACAGCCATGCACGGGCGGCGTTGCCCAGAACACGACGTCCGGATCAACGTTGTAGGCTCCCAGCTTGACGGCTCTGGAGTTCGATGCCGGGACCCCAGGCTCCATGCAGACCCGATCTCCCGGCTTGAGGTCGCGGACGCGTGCTCCAATCTGGCTGACAACACCTGACGCTTCATGGCCCAGCACCATGGGCGCTTCGACGACAAAAGGCCCTATCCGGCCATGGGTGTAATAATGAATATCGCTGCCACAGATGCCGACCGTGTCGATGTCGATCAGCACATCGTCGGGGCCGGGTGAGGTAGGCAGATCAATTTCCCGGATCGCGATTTCTCCAACCCGTTCGAGTACAACGGCCTTCACTGCGCATCTCCTCCCAAAGCCATTTTTGACCGCTATACTACGTTATCTGCTGTCGACCTCTAGGCTGCCGCAGTATTGGAATCGATACGAATTTTCAACGCAGTGCCCCGCTTGACGCTGTTCAGGCCAGGCCGGTGATCATTGAGACGATTTCGTTCTTGTCGGTCTCGGCCGTGCGGCGGATGCCGACCTGGCTGCCGCGGCGCAGCACGCAGATGCGGTCGGCCAGGCGGAAGACCTGGTCCAGGCTGTGGCTGATGATCAGGATGGCCAGGTTTTGCGTGCGCAGGGTCTTGATGATCTCTTCGACCCGCGCCGTCTCCGCAACGCCGAGCGCGGCCGTCGGTTCGTCCAGCAGCACGATGCGCTTGGCCCAATGAAAGGCGCGCGCGATCGCCACGCCCTGGCGCTGGCCGCCGGACAGGTCGCGGATGGTGGCGGTGACCGACGGGATGCGTACGTCAAGTTGCGACACCAGGGCTTGTGCCTCGTCGATCATGCCGCGTCGGTCGAGCAGCCCCAGCGGTCTCTTGATCTTCTCGCGGCCCAGGAACAGGTTCATATAGACCGGCTGTTGGTCGGCGAGCGCCAGGTCCTGGTAGACCACCTCGACATCGTTGCGGTTGGCGTCGGTCGTCGGTTGGACGGTCTTGCCGGCGAACTCGATCGTGCCGGCCGTGGGCGGGTGCACGCCGGCGATGATCTTGACCAGGGTCGATTTGCCGGCGCCATTGTCGCCGACCAGCGCCACGATCTCGCCCGCCTCTATTGCCAGCGAACAGTTTTCGATCGCAACCAGGCCCGAAAACTCCTTTCGGATATCGGTCAGCCTGAGGGCCGGGGCGTTGGATACGTTGGGCATCGCGCGGCGCCTAGCCCGGCCAGTCCATGGACTGGCCGAAACCGTTTTCGATACTTTCAACCTTCGGCTCGCCGGACGTCACTCCGGAAACGCCAACGACAAAGCAACGGGTTACGAATGCCTGGGCCCTGAAGCCGAAGACCACACTGTCGCCGGGCTTCGGCGAGACCGGCCCAGCACAGCTGACCATGCCGTAATAGTCGATAGCGGACGGCGGCGGGATCTCGACATCCGCCAGCGCGGCTTCGCTGCTGGTGGGCGTGTCAGAGACGATGGCCCTGAGCTGATAGTCGGGGAACACGGGATCGATATAGAGGCCTCCGCCAAAGCAGTAGGCGTCGCCGCCATGCAGGTGCGAGATCTCGCTCAAGTAAAGGGTTGCCGGCAGTTCCGGTAGGTCCTCGATCGCGTGCAGCGGCGTCGTGCCGTGCAGACCGTTGCCGGGCTCGCACTGCGTGACGCCGGCATCGGCCAACGCCTGCAAGGTCACCGTCGATGTGGTGCCGGGGGCATTGATCTCGATCGCGCCGCGGCCGGCCCTTGCCAAGGTCTCGGCTGCTCTTTCCAAGGTGCGCAGATTGGGCGTCGGGGCGACGCGCCGCCGCTCAGGGTCGAACAGCAGCGCCGGAAAGGTCGTGATGCCGGCGAAATGGCCGCCCTCAAGCCGGTCCAGCGCGTCCGCGACTCGGCCGATGTCATCGGCCTCAAAGCCGCCCTCATGGCCCCGATAGAACGTGTCGCCGTCGGCATGGATGCGGGCCAGCAGCGCCTGGTCCCGGCCCAACGCGCGCGCAGCTGCCGCCGCTTCGCGGGCCTTGGTTTCGCTGAACACGGTCCAGAAGCGCGGGCTTAGCTTTGCCCCGGCCGTCGCTTCGAATCTTGGGATCTGGGTCAGGTGTCCCAGATGGCCGATGGCCATGCCGGCGCGATGGCAGGCGATGGCGCAGGCCATGTCGACGGCAACCACCTCGTCGATCCCGCCGCGTTTGACCGCCCCGCAGAAGGACGAAGAGCGCCCGACCTGCTTTGTCATCGCGAAGGTTGCAAGGCCCAGCCGATCCGCCTCGGCCTTGAACCGTCTTGCGTTCGCCTCGACCGCGTCGAGATCGATCATAAGCGCGTTGGCCGGCACCTGGCCCGCCTGGTGCAGCGCAATCGCCGTTTCGATGAAGCGCGGATTGCGGCGGCGCAGAACGTCGAGAAACATTGCTTCTTCTCCTAGCGCGCCGGCTCGCGCAGCGAAATCGCGACCGCCGCCAAGATGATCAGGCCGCGCACGATCAGTTGCTGCGACACCGACAGGCCCATCAGGATCAAGCCGTTGTTCAACATGCCCATCAGCAGCGATCCGAACAGCGCGCCGATGATCGAGCCCTTGCCGCCGTTCAGCTTGGTGCCGCCGACGATCACGGCGGCGATCACGATCATCAGGTCCGCCTCGCCCAAGGTGTAGCGCGCGCCCTGGATACGGCCGGCATAGAGCAGGCCGGCGAGGGCGGCGCAGGCGCCGCTTAGCACCAGGACGCTGAGGCGGATACGTGTGACCTTGACCCGGCAGGCGCGGGCGGCGGCGGCATTGTCCCCCGTCGCCACCACATGGGCGCCGAAGGTTGTATGCCGATAGACGAGATGCCCTAACGCCACCACCGCCACGGTCCACAGGACCAGCGACGGGATACCGAACAGGGAGCCCGAGCCGAAGAAGCCAGCGAAGGCCTCGTTGGTGATGGGGATCGAGCGCAGGTCCGTCAGCGTCCGGGCAACGCCGGCGAACAGGCCCATCGTCGCCAGCGTGACCAGGAAGGAGGGCAGCCTGAGAAAGGCGACGAAGGCGCCGTTGATGGCCCCGATGACACAGCCCGCAGCCAGGGCCGCGGCGATGCCGACCAGGGCCGAGGCCTCCTGCATGACCACGGCACCAACCAGCGCCGCGACCGCCACGATCGATCCGAAGGACAGGTCGATCTCGCCGGCCGATAGGACGAAGACCAAGCCAACGGCCATGACGGTCGCGGGTGCGGTCTGCAGGACGATGTTGATCAGGTTGCGCGAGGACAGAAAGCCGGTGTCCCACAGCGTCACCGAAAAGAACAGAAAGATGACCAGAAAGCCGACATAGACGACGTTCTGGCGAACGTCGACCCGGTCGAGCAGCCTGTGAACACCATCCATCGTCGGGTCCTTCGGATCGATCGGACGGCCGCGCCGGCACGTGTGACCGGCGCGGCCCCTTGCCGCTATTGGGCGGCGTTCAGCACGCTTTCCGGCGCATCGCGGTGCAGCGAAATGGTCCAGCCCTCGGCCACATTGTCCGCCGTCACGGTGATGGCCGGTGCCACGATGAAGGGCGGCATGGCATTGCCCAACAGGTCGTTGGCGCCGACCGCCGCCATGGCCCGACCCAGCTCGTAGGCTTCGTCGGCGACGATCGCCGCCACGTTGCCGCCCTGCACCATGTCCAGGGCCACCGGCTCGCTCAGGTCGAGCGTCACCACGCGGGTGTGATCGTTGCCGTTGGCCCGAAGCGCGGCGATGACACCCTCGGCCGGCTGCGCCCAGGTGACATAGATGCCGTCGAGATCCGGGTAGCGCAGCAAGAGGGCGTTGGCGATCTCCTCCGCCCGGGCCGGGTCCGCCAAGCCTTCCTCGGCGACGACCTCGATGTTCGGATAGTCGTTGATGATGGTGGTCATGAACGCGTTGTCGCGCTGGTTGGTCACGTAATAGTCGGCGTCGTGATAGATCCAGGCGACCTGGCCTTCTTCGCCCATCGCGGCGGCCAGGGCATCGGCGGCCTGCTTGCCCATTTGGAACAGATCGTCGGTCACGATCGCGGCATAGTCCTCGCCATGGACATAGCCGCTGGGCAGGTTGGACAGGAACACCAGGCTGACGCCGGCTTCCGCCGCCTCGCTGAACGCTTCGGCCGAGGTGACCGGGTCGAGGGGCAGGGCGATGATGATGTCCGGCTCCAAGGTCAGCGCGGTCTCGATGTCACTGCGCTGCCGGGCGGCGTCGAAGCCTGCGTCGGTGGTCGCGACCACCTCGATGCCGAGACGTTCGAATTCGTCGGTCGCGCCGTCCGTCACGGCATTCACGAAATCGGCCGAAGTGTGCCACAGCAGGGCCGCCGTCGCCCCACGCTCGCGAAGGGTTTCGGCATCGGAATCGGAAACCGTGATGGTTGCCGACGGCGTGGCCTCCTCGCCACCCGGGCCGACGGTCTCGGCTGCAGCAGACCCGCTGAATAACACCAGGCCGGTCGCGATGGCGGTGGTCAGTCGTATGGTCATGATGGATCTCCCCTTCCATTGACGTGGTTGATGGCAACAGTGCCGCAGAAATCGGCGATGAAGGCGGCGAAGGCGACGATGCCGGCCAGGTACTCCTCGACCGACACATGTTCCTCCAGCGTGTGGCAATTGCGAATGTCGCCGGGTGCGCAATAGACGGTCGGTACGCCCAGCCGATCGACCAGGAAGGGCGCCTCGGACCAGTAGGGCGCACCGTCGATCGAGCCCCGGCCGGGCAGGGCTTCGTCCAGCCGTCTCCTTAAGGCGGCGATGGCCGGCAGATCGGCGTCGGTTTCCGTCGGTGACCCGCCGAGCGGGTGGTCGCGACCGGCCGGGAAATCGACAGAGACTGCGATTTCGGGGTCCGTCACAGCGTCGCGGACGGTTTGCTCGATCTCACCGGCTGCCGTGTCCAGGCTTTCGCCCGGCCGCAATTTGCGGATCAGCGACAGCGCGCACTCGCCAGGCACGGCGATGTAGCCGCCGGACTTGATTTCGGTGACGAGCAGGAAGGACCGACCGATCAAAGGGTGGGTGCCCCGTTCGGCCAGATCATCGGAATGGCGCCACAGGGCGGACAGAACGCCATGGGCGGCCTTCAGCGCATCCTTGCCAAGCTCCGGCACACCGAAATAGGCGGACTTGCCTGTGACGGTGATGTCGGCGATCAGAAAGCCCATCTGCACGGGGTAGATCGCGAGTTGCGTGGGCTCGACATAGATCGCGAAGTCGGGCCTCGCGACTTCGCCGCTTTCGCACAGCGCGACATAGTCTTTCGCTCCCTCGCTGCGCCCCATGTCCGGCTCGCCGCTTTCCTCGTCGCCGATGAAGGCAAAGCCGACATCGCCGGAAAGCTCGACACCGACGGCGTCGAGCAGGCGCAGCGCCGAGAGGCTGGCGCAGATGCCGGCCTTCAGATCGCCGGAACCGCGCCCCCACAGCGCGCCGTCGACGATGGCGCCGCCAAACGGGTCCTCACGTTCGGTCCCCTGCCAATGCTCGCGCCAGCCGCGCACATGCACCGTGTCCGTATGGCCCATGAACAGCAGTTTCGGGCCGTGGCCCTTGCCCCTCCGTTCGCCCCAGACATTGGGCCGGCCAGGGGCGAAGTCTCGATGCCCCGTCGCAACACCGAGTTCGCGCAACTCCGTTTCCAGCAGTTCGGCGAAGTTTGTCTCGTTGCCGGTGATGCTTTCGCGCGCGACCGCGCGTCGCCACAGATCGATTGCCGTGCCCTCGTCTAGGGCCGCGCGTAGCTCGGCGGCGGAGGGCGGCTGGTGCGGGATCATTCGGCCACGCCCGCGATGACCTGGTCGGCCGGTGGTAGAGAGATCCCCGTCGAAGCGACAGGCGCGCCGAACAGGGATTTGTGCAGAAGGCCCAGTCCGATCGCCGTGGCGCCGACGATGGTCGCGTTGGCGCCCAACTGACCGGCCTCGACCTCCGGCGGCCGCGTCATGCAACCGGGCAGGATCTCGCGCACGCGGGAGACAATCTCCTCGCGTCCGCCAATGCCGCCGCCCAGCAGGACCCGCACCGGGTCGACGATGGCGCAGATGGCCGCGACCGCGCGGGCCATCACCGTCGCGGTGTCGTCAAGAACCGCGCGGGCCGAGGCGTCGCCGGCTTCGGCAAGATCGAAGATGCGTGGAACCGATTCAGCATGCCCGGCCAGATCGCGAAAGCGCCGTTCGATGCCGAGCATGCCGACGCGCCGTTCCAGCGCGCCGACGCGCCTTGCTTCGGCGCTGAAGGGATCGCTGCCAAACGGCAGATAGCCCAGTTCGCCGGCCGCGCCGGTCGCACCCCGGACGAGCTCGCCGCCGATCATGATACCCGCGCCGAGGCCGGTACCGAGCGCGATGTAGACCAGATCGTCGACATTGCGCCCGGCGCCGAGCCAGTGTTCGCCGAACGCCGCCAGGTTGACGTCGTTTTCCAGCACGACCTCGACCCCCAACCGGGCGCTGATCGCCTGTCCGATATCGATTTCCTCGAAGCCCGGGATGTTGGGTGCCAGAACAACATGGCCGGAGCCTGGCCTCGGGGCGCCCGGAACGGCCACAACCGCCAACCGGATGCGGTCCGTGTCAACGGCGGCTGTCTTTGTCGTCAGGCGCGCCAGACCGACGATTTGCTCGACGACATGCAGTTTGCCGCGCTTGTCGGTTGGCGCCACCTCCTCGGCCAGGGTGCGGCAGGCGAGATCGCACAGGGCGACGCGCACCTTGGTGCCGCCAAGGTCGACCGCGATGATAAACGCCGCGCGCGGATTGACCTCGTAGGTGATCGCCGTTCGGCCGATATGGCCACTGGTCCGGCCCGTCTCGGTAACGAAACCGTCTTCTTCAAGCTGGCCGACAATCTCGGAGATCGTCTGCTTGGACAGGCCGGTCTGCTTGGCGAGGCTGGCGCGCGAGATCGGCGCGCAGCGCAAGATGGCCGCCATGACGGCTTGCTTTGACAGTTGACGCGAGAGGGTCACGTCGGACAGGCCTCCGAGCTGATCTATTAGTTCGGTATCAGAACGAACTAATAGGCGTATGTCAATATGGTGTTGCCGGCTGGCCGCTTGGCATGGCTTTTGACGGGGTCAGTCGGAGATCGCGCCCAACGCCGGGGAAGTCATGCGCACCACCAAAGCCATTCATGTCATCTCGGCCCACGCCGAGGGCGAGGTCGGCGACGTGATCGTCGGCGGTGTGGCGCCACCACCGGGTGACACGCTGTGGGATCAGCGCAGCTTCATCGCGCAAGACGGCGCGCTGCGCAGCTTCGTCCTGAACGAGCCGAGGGGCGGTGTCTTTCGCCACGTCAATTTGCTCGTCCCGCCGAAGCATCCCGACGCGCAGATGGGCTTCATCATTATGGAGCCCGAAGACACGCCGCCCATGTCCGGCTCCAACGCGATCTGTGTCGCGACGGTTTTGCTGGATGGCGGCATTGTGCCCATGCAAGAGCCGGTTACGGAGATGATCCTGGAGGCCCCCGGCGGTCTGGTGCGCATCAAGGCCGATTGCCGAAACGGCAAGGCGGAGCGCATCACCGTCAGGAACATGCCCTCCTTTGTCGACCGGCTCGACGCGACGGTGGAGGTGGCGGGGCTCGGTCCGCTGACGGTCGACACCGCCTTTGGTGGCGACAGTTTCGTCATCGTGAACGCCGATGATGTCGGCTTTCAGATTGTGCCGGCCGAGGTGCGCGACATTGCCCGCCTAGGCGTCGAGGTGACCAGAGCCGCGAACGAACAACTCGGCTTCTCGCACCCCGACAATCCCGACTGGGATCACATCTCCTTCTGCCTGTTCGCCGGGCCCCTGGAGAAAACGGATGGGGGTTTCACCGCACGATCGGCCGTCTCGGTTCGGCCGGGCAAGGTCGATCGCTCGCCGATCGGGACGGGCGTGTCGGCGCGCATGGCGGTCCTGAACGCGCGCGGCGTGATGCAGGTTGGCCAGACTCTGACCGCCCGATCGATCCTGGACTCCGCCTTCGTCGGCCGTATCGCCGAGACGACCATGGTTGGCGGTCGCGCGGCCATCGTTCCCGAAATCTCGGGTCGAGGCTGGATCACCGGCATCCATCAACACATGCTGGACCCCGACGACCCTTGGCCGTTGGGCTATCGGCTCAGTGACACGTGGGGGCAGGACACCGGCTGAAGCACCTGCTCAGGGCTGCGGGCCGGCCGTCCCCTCTTCCTCGGTCTGGCTCAGGAACGAAACGACCTGATCGAGCCCCTGGCGCATGTGGTCTTCCAGATGCCGCAACATGGCGTCGAGATCGTCGCCGGTGGCCAGTTCGACATAGCGGTCGTTGCCCCGCTTCAGGGGCAGCAGGTTGGCATTGGCCCGATGGTGCCAGGTGAAATAGGTCTGCAGCCTTGGCCTCATCCGCTGCCAGATCTCGAAAAGCAGGGCGTGGTCGGCGCGTTCGAACACCCAGCTATGGATGTCGAGTTCGCGGCGGATCGACAGCGCGTCGTCGCCCTCGTCGATGGCGTCGTGAAACCGACGCAAGCGATCCTTCAGGTCGGACAGGCTGCGCCGGTCGCGGCGGTCCCAGGCGGCGCGGAAGGCAAACGCCTCCAGGTTGGCGCGCAACGAGTACAGTTCCCGCAGGTCACGGCGGGTCAGCCGGCGCACGTAAAGGCCCTTGTAAGGCTGGCTGTCCAGCAACCCGGCCTCCACCAGGTCGCGGATCGCCTCGCGCAGGGGCCCGCGGCTCACATCCAGGCGCTTAGCGAGGTCCATCTCCGTCAGGCGCCGCCCGGCTTCCAGCTGCCCCGTTATGATCAGGTCGCGCAGCCGGTCGACCACTTGGCCGCGCAAGGTACGTGTACCGATCGGGGCGATCTCGCCCGGTCCGGCGACAGGATTGTCAGGCAAGCCCGCACTCCCGCCTGATCAGATCGGCATAGAGCGACCGGATGCGCTGAGCCATCGGGCCAGGCCAGGACGTGCCGATCTGGCGGCCGTCGATTTCGCGCACCGGCGTCTGGGCGCCGAAGGTGCCGGTGACGAAGGCCTCGTCCGCGCCGTAGGTCTCGACCAGCGAGAAGGCACGTTCGTGGACCGGGATGCCGTCGGCGCGCGCCAGATCGATCACCTTCTGGCGCGTGATGCCGTTCATGCAATAGTCGCCGGTCGAGGTCCAAAGTTCGCCCTTGCGCACGATGAAGAAGTTGGTGGAGTTGGTGGTGTTGACGAAGCCCTGCGGGTCCAGCATCAGCGCCTCGTCCGCGCCCGCCTTCAGCGCGTGGACCAGGGCCAGGATACAGTTTAGCTTGCTGTGCGAATTCAGCTTCGGGTCCTGGGTCATGGGCAGGCCACGATGGATCGGCACGGTATGCAGGCTGAGCCCGCGCCGGATCGTCTTCTCGTCGGCCACCTTGTATTCGGGAATGACCACGATCGTCGGCCCATAGACGCTGAGCCGAGGGTCCTGAAACGGCGATTTCTTGCGGCCCCGCGTGACCATCAGCCGGACATGGACATCATCGGTCATGCCGTTGGCCCGCGCGGTCTCATAGAGCAGCGCGGCGACCTCCTCCTTGGTCTTGCCGATATCCAGATCGATGGCGAGCGCGGCTTCGAACAGCCGGTCAAGATGGTCGTCCAGAAAGGCGAAGACGCCGTTATAGAGCCGCAAGCCCTCCCACACGCCGTCGCCCAGCATGAAGCCGCTGTCATAGACCGAGACCTTGGCCTCGTCCTTGGGCAGCATCTCGCCGTCGACATAGATCAGAATGTCGGCGTTGCGCGGGTCCTCCTCGCTGTCATGGGTGCTGACGGAAGATCGAACGGCGTCGGTTATGTCCATATTGGTGCTTTCCGCATATGCCGCGAAGGTCTCATTAGGTGATCGCCAGGTCGGGCAGCTTATAGGTCGCGTGGCCGCGCAGGAAATCCCGTGTGCGCTGCTGTTTCGGCCGCACCAGCACATCGTCCGGCGCGCCTTGCTCCAGGATAACGCCGTCGCTCAGGAACAGAACCTTGCTGGCCACAGAGTAGGCAAAGCCGAGTTCGTGGGTGACGATCAGCATGGTCATGCCTTCGTCCGCCAGCGACCGGATCGTCTGCAAGACCTCACCGACCAGTTCCGGGTCCAGTGCGGAGGTGGCCTCGTCGAACAGCATCAATTGCGGCTCCATGGCAAGCGCCCGGGCAATCGCGACCCGCTGCTGCTGCCCGCCGGAGAGATGAGCCGGATAGCTGTGCATCTTGTCCGCGAGGCCGACCTTGGAGAGATAGGTCTCGGCTCGCGCCTCGCATTCGCCGCGCGGCAGCTTCAACACCGTACGCGGCCCCTCCATGACGTTTCCGAACGCGGTCATGTGGGGGAAGAGGTTGAAGTGCTGAAAGACCATGCCGACCGTGGCGCGGATGCCGATCAACTCCGATTCACGATAATCGACCTGGATCCGCCCGCTGGCGCGGCTTCGCTCCGTGCCAACCGGCTTGCCCGCAATGGCGATGCGGCCGCTGGTCGGGATCTCCATGAAGTTGACGCAGCGCAACAGCGTGCTCTTGCCCGACCCGCTGGAGCCCAGAATGACGACCGTCTCACCCTTCTCGACCGTAAGATCGATGCCCTTCAGCACCTCCAGCGCGCCGAAGGACTTGTTCAAGTTCTCGATCTTCAACAGTTCGGTCATCGATCGCCGGTCCTATTCATGCCGGCTCAACCGGCGTTCCAGCCCACGCACGGCAATCGCGATGGGCCAGATCATGATGAAGAAGATAAGGCCGACGACCGTGTAGGTCTCGATCGGATTGAACTCGATCGTGCTGATCGTCTTGGCCTGGTGCACCAGCTCGCCAAACGCGATGACGGAGGCCAGGCTGGTCATCTTGGTCAGCTCAATCGCCCGGTTCATGAAGGCCGGGATCATGCGCCGCATGGCCTGAGGCAGGATTACGCGGCGCATCTGTTCGCCATAGCGCATGCCCAGCGCCTTGGCCGCCTCCCACTGGCCGCGATGGATCGATTGGATGCCGGCGCGGTAGATCTCGCTGCAAAAGGCGGCCGTGTTCAGCGACAGGCCCAGGGTCGCGGCGGTGAAGCTGTCGATCCGAAACGGCGAGATGATCGGAAAGGCGAAAAAGAACCACATGATCTGAACCAGCGCCGGCGTGTTGCGGAACACTTCCACGAACACGCTGGCCGGCACGTTCAAGAGCCGGTTTTTCGAGTAGCGCGCCGCGCCGATGAACAGGCCCAGGAACAGGCCGATGCCCAAGCAGACGACCGCCAGCAGCACCGTGTTGCCAAGGCCGATCAGCAGCAGGCGCCAATTGGTGAAGACGCTCTCGAAGTCCCAGATATGCTCCATGTCAGTGCACTGTGCCTTCGCCGGTGCGGCCTAGGCGGCGCTCCAACCGCCGGACGAACAGGCTGACCGGGAACAGGACGGCGAAATACATCGCGGCCGCGACGGTGAAGACCTCCAGCGGCCGGAACGTCGCCTGGGCGATGGTGTTGGCCTCGTAGAGCAGGTCGGCGTAGGAGACGGTGGCGACCAGGGTCGTCGTCTTCATCAGCTCGATCACCCGCTCCAAGAACGCAGGGATCATGCGCTTGACGGCCTGGGGCAGGATGACACGGCGCATGGACTGGCCCCGGTCCATGCCGATGGCCTTGGCCGCCTCCCACTGGCCCTTTTCGATCGAGACGATGCCGCCGCGAAAGACCTCGGCGAAGAAGGCTGAGGATTGAAACGAGAAGGTTACGACCGAGGCGATGAAGGGCGTGATGTTGATGCCGGTCAGGATCGGCAGGGCGAAGAACAGCCAGAAAAGCTGCACCAGCGGCGGGGTGGAACGCAGGAACTCGATCACGATGCCGACCGGGATTCGGATCACCCCGTGCCGCGACAGACGCAGCAGTGCGAGTATCAACCCCAGCGGCACGCCGAACAACAGGGCGAGGCCCGTGACCTTCAGCGTGTTGACCAGGCCCAGCAACAGCAAGTCGAAGTCGCGGAAGACGACGCCGAAATCCCACTCATACCCCATCAGGAACGGTTCCTAGAGGGCGGGCGCCGAGCCATCCCAGCGCCCGCCACGTGGCTGGCCCGTTACCACTGTTCCCGACGAATGGCCGGCACCGTCGCCGGGTCGACGCCGAACTCGGTCAGGAATTCCTCATACCAGGCCTGGGTCTGCCCGGTCGTGTAATAGTAGGCGATCGCGGTGTTGACCCAATCCCGCCAGCGGGGATCATCTTCCTGGCGCACGCCGGCGCTGGAGGCCGATTCCCGGATCGGCGCCGGCAGCACGATCTGGCCCCGGCCGATCTGCTGGCGCATGGCGATCAGCGGCGGATGGAACAGCGAGACCGCGTTCACCCGGCCGGACTGGAACGCCGCGACGGCCTCGCCGTTGGACGGGAAGCGCAGGATGTTCGCCTGGTCCAGGCGCTGGGTGACGTAGCTGTCCATCGTCGTGCCCTGGGTCACGGCGATCGAGATGTCGGCGCTGTTGAGATCGGCCCAGTCCTCGACCTGGATGTCGTCGTCGACCAGGACCGCGAGCGCGTAGTAGAGCAGGGGCTGGGCGGGGAAGTCGATCGCCATGGCCCGTGCCGGTGTGGCGTCGAGCACGAACATGATGTCGATCTGATCGGCCTGCAGCGCGGCCACGGCGGTGCCCCAAGTGACCTCGACCACATCCAGATCGACGCCCAGAACCTCGGCCATCGCGTTGCCGACCGAGATGCCGAGGCCCGACCATTCGCCCGAGGCCGGATCGAGAAAATACCAGGGTGGTGCCTGGGTGGCGCCGACGCGCAGCGTCCCGCGATCCTGGATCTCGTCCCAGGTGGACTGCGCCTGCGCCATTTGCGGCGTGCCGACCGCCGCGGCGAAAACAAGTGTCAGCGCCACCAGCGCCGACGCCAGAAATCCACGTTTTGTGACCATGTCGCCTCTCCCGTGTTCGTTGCTCCGACCCGTTGAAGACGTCAGAGTATCCGATTGTCAGATTGTCAACAATCCTATTATCGGGTGCGGCTAAGTGAGTCTGCGGTCGGCCGGTTGTCGATTGCGGGCCTACTGTCAGGGAGCCTGGGCCGGCGATGACGCGTCAGCCGCCCCCGCAATCACTCCTTGTCGTCAGGCGTCTTGTATTTGCCACTCAAGAAGAAGTCGTAGGCGCCATAGGCCGTGATCGCGCCGAACAGGAACATCCACAACTGCTCGCCGAAGAAGATGACCTCGGCGGCGAAGGCGCCGGCGGCAATTGCCAGACAGATCACCCGACGGTAGAGCGGACGAAACCAGTCGTCATTGGCGGCCATTCGGTCGGGTTCCCTGCTGAAGTTTTGCCGGCTACCGCCTCTCAATACCGGCAAAAGATAGGATCGCCAAGCCGATTGGCCGGCGCTCGTCGGTGCATCGATGAAGGAGCGCTAGATGGGCATCAGGCGGCCGCCGCAACCTTTGGCGCCGTGCCATACGCGTCGTTCAGCAATCCGCCGAGATAGTCGGCAATGGCGCCCATGCCGCTTCGCCCGTCCTTGGCTTCGGCGTCGGGATTGTAGTTGGTGTTGGTATTGACGTCGTAGGTGTAGGCGCGACCGTCGGCATCCTCGATGAACTCGATACCGGCGATGTCGATGCCGTTCTTGGCCAGGAAGGCCTGCCAGGCCGGCACCAGCGGGTGCTGGAAGTCTGGAATGATCTGGAATTTGTCGGCGGGCGCCACGGCAGGGCAGACACTGTCATCGTCGTCGATCTGGCAGACATCGGCGGGGCAGAGCTCAAAGCCTTCCGAGGTGTCGACGCGCACGGCATAGACGAGGCGGCCGCCGACGAACTCGACCCGGGTGATGTAAGGCGAGGGCGCCTCTATGTAGCGCTGGACCAGGGTGATGCCGTCGATCGACTCCTCGAAGTCGGGGCTCGCCAGATGTTGCTCCAGCGCTTCTGCAGACAGCAGCAGGCGCACGCCGAGGCCCTTGCCGGCGCGGTTGTGCTTCAGGATGATCGGATAGCCGATCTTTTGCGCGGCATCGGCGATGTGTTCCTTACCAATGACGGCCGCGGTGTCAGGTGTCTCGATGCCGAACGACTTCAGCGCCTCGTACTGGCCGACCTTGGTGACTTCTAGCTGAACCGCGCGCTCGCCGTTGATCACCGTGCGGCCGTGCCGGGTCAGCCAGGCCAGGACAGCGGCCGTGAATTCAGGCGCATAACGATGGCCGCGCGTATGCGACGACGCGCTGATCCGGTTGTAGAAGACGCCCTCCGGCGGCGGCCGCGTGAGATCAAGCGCGCCCCGGTGCAGAAACCATTCGGTGAACGGCACGTTCCGCGCCGCGAACTCCCGCCGCAACGGCGCCACCCAATCGTCGTTCTCATGGATGACGAAAACGCGGGGCGCGGCCCCGGCCGCATAGGTCTCAAGCATCATGACGCGATCTCTCCAAACGCGCCGGAACATCGGATCAGCCGGCGCTGATCCGAATATAGGGTAAAAATTTTCTAAGTTAATGGCGATTGCTGCGCCGGATTCGTGATTTCATCCTGCTATTCGGCGCCTGGTTAGAAGATAATGCCATGCCCTAGCTGAGTTTCCACTGATGCCGGTCCAGCCATTCGTTGGGCTCATAATGGGCAATGTGATTGGCGACCAGGCGACGCATAAAGGGCCGATCGCGCCGCTCGATCGCTTTCACCATCAGCAAATGCTCGTCCGCCGCATTGCGGACGCGAGCTTCGGACGTCCAGATCTTCTGCACGGGCACCGGCACGCTACGCCGCAGATCCATGATCGACCGGACAAGCTCGCGATTGGTGCAGAGCTCCAGCATGGCGCCGTGAAAGGCCAGGTTGGCGTTGTTCTGATCGATACGATCGCCCTTGTTGATCGCGATGTTGAACGCCTCCGCCAGGTCCCCAAGTTCGTAGACCGAGGCGGGCGTGGCCCGGTCGATGATGTCATCGACGGCCGCGACCTCCAGGATCACGCGCACCTCGGCCACGTCGCGCAGCCGCCGTTCGTTGAACTCACTGACATAGTAGCCGCGGTTGGGGATGCGGTGGACCAGGCGGCGGGCGGTCAAGCTCTCCAACGCCTGGCGTACATCGATCCGCGAACAGCCATACCGCTTTTCGAGATTGATCTGCTTCAGCCAACTGCCGGTAACCAACAGGCCGGCGTTGATGTCGGCCTCGATGCGACTGGCGATCTCCTCCGCCTTTCCGCCTTTGGTCGATTGCGGTGGCCGCTCGGCCGCCTGCGCATGAACCGTGGTCACCTTGTCGCTCACCGCCCCCTCGCTTCCACGATCTCGCCGGTCAACCGAGCGCCTATCGCTGCGCCGGCGACAATCCGACGAGACGGATTGCCAAAATTATTCGAAAAATGGCGCCAATTTGATAGTCTCGAAGTATCGAAATTATCAGCGACAATCAAGGTTGATCAGAAAATGTCTCAACTGACGGTCAATGGTGCCCAACTCACCTATCAGGTCGCCGGGCCTGAGAACGCGCCGTTGATCGTCGTCCTGCATGGCGGCCGAGGGATCGGCGACCACCGGTCCGAGTTCGAGGCCTATCGGCCCCTGACCGACCGTTTCCGGTTGGTCGGCTTCGACCAGCGGGGCTGCGGCCGGTCATCCCTGACGCCGCCATTCACGTTCGCGCAGTTGGCTGATGACGTCGATGGCGTGCGCCAGGCCTTCGCTGGTGACGCGCCGATGATCCTGATCGGCGGGTCATTCGGCGGCATGATCGCGCTCACCTATGCACTGGCGTATCCGAACGGCCTGTCGCATCTGATCCTGCGCGGCGCCGCGCCGAGCCACGATCAGGAGATCGAGGCGATCGCCAACTTCAAGGCGCGGCTGCACAAGGCGCCGAACGCCTCTATCGATATGATCGACAAGCTTTTTTCCGACCGGGTCACCGACGATATCGAACTGCAACTGATCTGGTTTGCGCTCCAGCCGCTCTACTATGAGCGCTTCGATCCCGACGCGGCGTTGGCCGCGACGCGCCGCCTGTCATGCCACGCCGAAACCCACAACGCGCTCTATCGCAACAAGGACCAGTATGACGTGCGCGGGCGTCTGGGAGAGATCGGTGTGCCGACCCTGGCGATCGTCGGTTCGCAGGACTGGATTTGCCCGCCCAGCCAGTCGATTGCGATCGCCGACGGCATCCCGAGCGCCGAGCTCTTCATCGTCGAAGGCTGCAACCATGCCGTGCATCTCGAAGCCAATGATCAGGTCCTGGCACGCATTCGCGCGTTTCTGGGCTGATTGCCCTCGACACGCGCAAGTCTCCCACGGCCTTTACTTTCCGTACCAGTGCCGTAAATTGGCGCCATTATGAAGACGCTGGAGCGATTTGCTCGCGCATAACAGGGGGAGAGGGAACATGGGAGCCTTTCAAAACAGGCTGACGGCGGGGACCTGCCTTGTCGGGGCCTTGATGCTGTCTACCGCCGCGATGACCATTACAGCGGCCGCGCAAGATCTGACGGTCGCGCTGCCGACCAGCGTCAACACGCTGGACCCGCACAACACGGCCACCGTCGGCACGGACCTCAGCGTCATCAGCCATCTCTACACGCCGCTGGTCATTCGCGGTCCGGACCTGGCCTTGCAGCCGGCCCTGGCGACGTCCTGGGAAGCCGTCGACGACCTCACCTGGCGCTTCGAGCTTCGGCCGGGCGTCACCTTCGTCAATGGCGAGCCGTTGGACGCCGAGGCGGTGCGGTGGAACATCGAGCGCGTTCTGGACCCGGACTTCAATGCCCGCGTCCAGTCCTGGTTCCGGCCGATCGAGGAAGTGCGCGTCATCGACGACACGACCTTGGAGATCGTTACGAATGCACCGTATCCGGCACTGGCCGATCAGATGTCCAGTTTCTTCCTGCTGCCCCCGCAATGGACGGAGGCGCACAACCCGGCCGCCGAGGCCTCGAGCTCCGGTCCTTACGAGCTGGTCGAGTTCGTCTCGGGCGACCGCATCGTACTGCAGGCCAATGACGACTATTGGGGCGAAGCGCCGCCGTTCCAGACGGTCGAGTTTCGGATGATGCCGGAGGACTCAAGCCGCATCGCCGCCCTGCTGGCGGACGAGGCGGACTTCGTCCAATACTTCCCGCCGTCGGAGATAGACCGCATCAACGAGAGCGGGCGTGCCGAAGCCTCGGCCATTTCCGGCATCCGCTTCATGCTGGTGAAGTTCAACAATCTGCGGCCGCCGTTCCAGGATAATCCGGACCTGCGCATGGCGATCAACTACGCCATCGACCGCCAGGGGATTATCGACTCGCTGTTCAACGGCCTGGGCGACATCGCCAACTGCCAGGCCCTGTCGCCGGCCTATTTCGGCTACAACGCCGAACTTGAGCCGGCGCCTTACGATCCGCAACGGGCGCGCGAACTGCTGGCGTCGGCCGGCTATCCGGATGGGTTGGAACTGGACCTTGAGGTGCCGCTCGGCCGCTATGTCCAGGCGCAGGAGATCGCCCAGGTGATCGCCGCCATGCTGGCCGAAATCGGCGTCGACGTGAACATCATCGAGATGGAGTTCGGCGCCTGGCTCGACAAATACCGCAATGCCGGCGACCTCGGCGACATGTCCTATCTCGGACAGGCCTGGCCGACCCTGGATGCGGACGGGCTGCTGACCCTGTTCGAGCCCGGCAACGCCTATGCCTATTACGAGAACGAGCAGTTCGGCGAGCTTATCCGCGAGGCGCGCTCGATAACCGATCGCGATCGGCGGCAGGATCTCTATCGCGAGGCCACCCAGGTCATGTGCGAGGACCCGCCGCATGTGCCGATGTTCTTCCAGCCGACCACGTACGCCGTTTCCAATGACATCGAATGGCAGGTCAGGCCGGACGACTGGGTGCGCGCCTTCGATATGGCGCCGCGCTAGCGCCGTTGGCTTAGCGCGGGCCCGATTTCAGGCATGAAGCGGGCCCGCCTAACCCATTGTCTATCGTTGCAGAAGGGGCGGGCGGAATTGGTCGATAGATCATGAGCGGCTACTTCGCCGGCCGCTTGCTGGAGTCGCTGGTCGCCATTCTTGGCGTCCTGACGATCGTCTTCATTGCGGCCAGACTGACCGGTGACCCGGCGGTTCTGCTGCTGCCGATCAGCGCCACCGACGCCGACATCGCCCGCATGCGGCAGGAACTTGGGCTCGACCGGCCTCTGCTGGAGCAGTATCTGGCGTTTCTGGCCGATGTCCTGCGGGGCGATTTCGGCGTCTCCTTCGAACACCACCGGCCCGCCATGCAGGTGGTTTTGGAGCGCCTGCCGGCGACCTTCGAACTTGCCGGCGTTGCTCTTCTGATCGGTGCCGCCGTGGGCATCGCCGCCGGCCTGGTCGCGGCGCTGGCACGGGGCACGGTGCTTGAGTTGATCGCCATGGGCGTAGCGCTGATCGGCCAGGCGACGCCGATTTTCTGGCTTGGCATCGTCTTGATCCTGGTCTTCGCTGTGGAACTGCAATGGCTGCCCGCGGGCGGAAGGGGCGGGCTGGACCACATCATCCTGCCGGCCATCACGCTGGCGACCTTCACCACGGCCAGCATCGCGCGCCTCTTGCGCTCCAGCATGATCGAGGTGCTGAAGGAAGACTATATCCGCACCGCCTGGGCCAAGGGTCTGGTGCCGCGCATCGTCTATCTGCGGCACGCCGCGCGCAACGCGCTGATCCCGGTCATCACGATGATCGGCATTCTGGCCGGCGAGCTGTTCAGCGGTGCCGTCGTGACCGAAACCATCTTCTCCTGGCCCGGCGTCGGCCGCGTGGTGGTGCAGGCGATCGAAACCAAGGACTTCGCCGTCGTGCAGGCCGGCGTCACGGTCATCTCGGTCATCTTCATCGGTTTCAATCTGCTGGTTGACCTGCTCTATGGCCTGGTCGATCCGCGTATCCGGATCGCCTCATGAGGCGGCTTTGGCGGGCGATCCGGCGCAGCCCCAGCGGCCTGGTCGGCATCGTGCTGGTCGGCGTGTTCATCTTCACGGCGATCGCGGCCCCGCTGCTGGCGCCGATGGACCCGGTGGCGATCGATCTCGCCAACCGGCTGGGCGCGCCGACCTGGACCGTCGAAGGGCCGGGTGCGCATCCGCTGGGTGCCGACCAGTTGGGCCGCGACATTCTCAGCCGCATCATCTGGGGCAGCCGCATCACCCTGGTGGTTGCGATCACCGCCGTGGTGATGAGCGGCGCGCTGGGCGTCTTGCTGGGCCTGCTGGCCGGTTTCCTGGGCGGCTGGACGGAACGTGTCATCATGCGGCTGGCCGATGTTCAGCTCTCCATCCCGTTGATGCTGTTCGCCCTGCTGATCATCGGCGCGCTGGGCCCCAGCCTGTTCAACCTGATCATCGTGCTGGCCCTGACCGGCTGGACCCGGTTTGCCCGCATCGTGCGCGGCGAAACCCTGTCCCTGCGTGAGCGCGAATTCGTCATGTCCGTGCGCGCGGCCGGCGCCACCGGCCTGCGCATCATGCTGCGGCACATCCTTCCTAACGTAATGACCGCCGCCATCGTGGTCGCGACCTTGGAGGTGGCGCGCGTCGTCATTCTGGAATCCGCGCTCAGCTTCCTCGGCATGGGGTTGCAGCCGCCGGAGGCAAGCTGGGGCCGGATGCTGGCGGAGGGCCGCGACTACATCGCCTCGGCCTGGTGGCTGGCGACCTTCCCGGGCGTAGCGATCCTGCTGGTGGTCCTGGGTGTGAACTTGTTCGGCGACTGGCTGCGCGACTATTTCGATCCGAAACTGCAAGAGAACCGCTGACCAGCAGCGGCCAAGGGGAACGCCACCATGCACGATGCCGCGATCGGCAAGGAACGGATCCAGCGCCTGCAAGATGCGTTAAAGGCGCGGGGCGTTGCCGCGATGATCTGCCTGAAGCCGGAGAACAGCTTTTATCTCAGCGGTTTCAACCCGATCATCTACAGCCATCCTGTCGTGGCGATCCTGCCGGCCGAGGGCGACCCGGTGGTGCTGGTCCATGCGCTGCGCGACGACCATGCCCGCGCGTCGGCCTGGGTCAAGGACATTTGCCTTTACGGCGCCTGGTCGACCAAGAAGACGATGGGGCCGAACTGGCTGTCCGCCTTGCACGAGATCCTGAAGGAACGCGGCGTTGCCGATGGTGTGCTGGGCATCGAAGAAGACTATCTGCCGCTGACCAAGATGCGCCAGTTTGAGAGCGAGTTCACCGGCGCCTCCTTCGCCAACATCTCCGATGCGATCGCCGAGGCCAGGCTGGTCAAGGAACCCTACGAGATCGACTGCGCGCGCAAGGCGGCGGATATCGCGGATGTCGGCATGGATGCGGCCATCGCCTGCCTGGCCGCCGGCGGCAGTGAGCGGGAGGTCTCGCTGGCCGCCATGTCGGCCATGAACCGGCACTGGTCACGGCACTATCCCGATATCGAGGTGTGCGATTTCGGCAGCCTGGAGGGTGGCTTCCACAATGGCCTTGCCTGCTGGACCATGATCGGCGACCGGGTCGCGACCAATGCCGACAACCCGACTGACCGGCGCGCGCAGCCGGGGGAGATCGTGGTCATTTTCATCTGGGCGGTCTGCAACGGCATCCATGCCGAAAATGAACGCGCGGTGGCGGTCGGGCCCTTACCGGATGAGCGCAAGCGCGCCTACGAGACGATCCTGGAGATCCGCGAAATCACAGCGCCGTTGATGCGGCCTGGAACGGCGGTCGCCGATTTCTTTCGGGCCGCGGCGGCCGAATACGACCGGCTTGGCTACAAGGCGAACACGCCGGGCCGCATCGGTCACGGCATGGGGCTGGGCGCGCACGAGGCCCCCTCGCTGGACGAACGGTCGTCGGCCACCCTTCAGGCCAACATGCTGATCAGTTTCGAGCCCAATCTCCGCATCCCGCCTTGGGGCGGCGTTCAGCATTCCGACACGGTGCTGATCACGGAGACGGGCCATGAGTTCCTGACCAGCACCGACAACGGTTTCCTACAGGTCTGAGGGACGCTCACGCATGTCGCCGATCCTGGAAGTCGACGGTCTGACGGTGGTCTTCGACACCGATGAGGGCGTCGTGCACGCCGTCTCGGACGTCAGCTACGATCTCCAGGTCGGCGAAACCCTGGGCGTCGTCGGCGAAAGCGGCAGCGGCAAGAGCGTGCATGTGCTGGCCATGCTGGGCCTGGTGCCGATGCCGCCGGGCCGGATCGTCAGCGGGTCGGTCCGCTTCGACGGCAAGGAACTGCTCGGCCTGAACAGGCGCGACCTGCGCGCCATCCGCGGCCGCGATATCGGCTTCATCTTCCAGGACCCGATGACCTCGCTGAACCCGGTCCTGTCGATCGGCCGGCAGATGACCGAGGGGCTGGAGCAGCATTTGGGCATGTCCCACGGCCAGGCGCTGCGCCGCGCGGCGGAACTGATCGATCTGGTCAAGATCCCGCAGCCGGAACGGCGCTTGCGGCAGTATCCGCACGAGCTGTCGGGCGGCATGCGCCAAAGGGTGATGATCGCCATGGCGCTGGCCTGCGAACCGAAACTGCTGATCGCCGACGAGCCGACCACGGCGCTCGATGTCACCATCCAGGCCGAGATCATCGCGCTGGTGAACGATCTGAAGGAACGATTGGGTACCGCGATCATCTGGATCACCCACGATCTCGGCGTCGTGGCGGGCATCGCCGACACGGTCCAGGTGATGTATGCCGGCCGGCTGCTCGAACGCGGGCCGATCGATGCGGTGTTCGAGGACCCGCGCAGCGCCTATACGCTCGGCCTGCTGCGCTCGCTGCCACAGGCGGCCGGTACCGGACTGGTACCGATCGAGGGCGCGCCGCCGGATCTGCGCCATTTGCCCGAAGGCGATCCGTTCGCGCCGCGCAATCCGTACGCGACGCCGCGCTGCCATCGCGAAACGCCGCCGCTGCGCCAGGCCGACGCCTCGGTCGACGGTCATCTGGTCGCGGCATGGTACGACCTGCGGCAGATAGATGCGCCGGGGCCACCCAAATGACCGCCAGCCCACAATCGCTGTTGCAGGTGCGTAACCTGGTCAAGAGCTACGCCGCGCGGCGCGGCTTCGTGCGCACGCGCGCGGTGACGGGCCCGGCGGTGAACGATGTCAGCTTTGAGATCAGGCGCGGCGAGACGCTGGGCCTGGTGGGGGAGTCCGGCAGCGGAAAGAGCACCATCGGCCGGGCCGTCACCATGCTGTCGCCGCCGGATGAGGGGGCGGTTGCGTTCGACGGCGTCGACCTGACTGAACTGTCGGCGCGCCGGCTGAGGCGGATCAGGAAGCGGTTTCAGGTCGTCTTTCAGGACCCCTATGCCTCGCTCAGCCCGCGCATGCGTGTCGGCGAGTTCATCGGCGAACCGCTGCGCATCCACAAGGTCGGCCGGTCGCGCGCCGAAATCGCCGATCGGGTGGCCGAACTGCTGACCATGGTCGGTCTCGATCCGGCCTTCGCCAAACGCTACCCGCATCAGTTTTCCGGTGGCCAGCGCCAGCGCCTGTGCATCGCCCGGGCGATCGCCTTGAACCCGGACTTCATTGTGGCCGACGAGCCGATCTCGGCGCTGGACGTCTCGATCCAGGCGCAAGTCATCACGCTGTTACAGTCGCTTCAGCGCGATCTCAATCTCACCTACCTCTTCATCTCGCACGATCTCAGCATCGTGCGTCACATCTGCCATCGCACGGCCGTGCTCTATCGCGGGCGCATCGTCGAACTGGCGCCGACCGAGCTGTTGTTCACCGACGCGCGCCACCCCTATACCAAGGTGCTTTTGTCGGCCGTGCCGATTCCGAACCCGAAGCGGGAACGGGCGCGGCGCCATCTTCTGATGGACCCGAACTTCGACTATTCGGAACCGGATTCATCGCTGGTCGAGGTGGCGCCCGACCATTGGCTGGCCGCTGGGCGCGCCTGACTCGATTAACCGAGGGGGGACCTGATCTTGCCCGAAAAGCCCGTCATCCAAGCCTTCTACGGCATGTCGTCGCCTTGGGCCTATCTCGGCGCCCCGCGCCTCTTCGAGATTGCCGACCGCCATGGTGCGGACCTGGTGCTGCGGCCGATCCGGATTATCCAGCCGAACGGCGGCATTCCGCTGCGCACCCGCCCCATTCCCCGCCAAGTCTACCACGCGGTGGAATTGGCGCGCTGGCGCGATTTTCTCGGCACCAAACTGAACCTGAAGCCGAAGCACTACCCCTGCCGGTCGATCGAACCGGCCGCCCATGCGGTGATCGCGGCTGCCCAGGCCGGGCTGGACGCGAGAACCTTCAGCTACTCGATCCAGCGAGGCCTGTGGGCTGAGGATCGCGATATTGCGGATACGGAGGTCTTGCGGGCACTGGCCTTGCGCGACCTTGGGCAAGAGGGCGCCGCTCTTGTCCGCGATCCGCAACCGTCTGCGATTACGGAGGTCTTCCAGCACAATCTTGCCGACGCCGAGGCCATCGGCATCTTCGGCACGCCGACCTACGTCTTCAGGGACGAGTTGTTCTGGGGCCAGGATCGCCTCGATTTCCTGGATCGAGCCCTCGCCGCGGCGACGTAGAACCCGTTCGTCAGCCTCGGTGCTAGCCTCGATCGAGTCGACCGAGCATATGGCTTGATCCTAAATGTACTGTTTGGTACATTATGTACTGAACAGTACAAAAGGGAGGGTAGTCATGTCTGTAGCGCAGTCCGCTGACGCCGGTGAGAACGGCGCGTTTCCCTTCGACCGGTCGCCGGAGAGCTTCACGCTCGACGCTGAAACCGACATCCGCAACCGACACGGCGCGTTCAGCTGGTCGGAGTTGGTAACCAAGGATCCCGAGGCCGCCGCCGACTACTACACCAAGCTGTTCGGCTGGCAGTATCACAGCTTCGACATGAACGGCGCGCTCTACCGGGTCATCACGATCAACGGCCACGGTGTCGGTGGCATCAGGGCGCCCATGCCCGGCGAGCCGGACGAGACGCGTTGGCTGACCTTTGTTTCAGTGAAGGACATCGAGGCCGTGGCGTCCGGCATCGAAGCCGCCGGCGGCACCGTGACCGTTCCCGTCACCGAACTTCCGGGCATCGGCAAGATGGCCGGCATGATCGACCCGGTCGGCGGGCAGACCTACGCCTTTGAGTATGACAAGCCGTTCTTCTAATCTCGGGTGATTCTCTTGGAACAAGCCCGATGGGCGAATGGCAAGACGGCGACAGGGCGAAGAAACGCGCACCCGCATTATCGAGGCTGCGGCCGACCTGTTTCACCGGGATGGCATCCACGCCGTCAGCGTCGATGACGTTCTAGCGGCCTCCGGCACCGGCAAGAGCCAGATGTACCACTACTTCCGTTCCAAGGATGATCTGGTTCTGGCCGTTGCCGAGCGGCTGAGGGACGGGGCTAGGGGCAGTCCGCTGGCCCAACCGATCAGTTCGTGGGAGGGCGTCGAGGCTTGGCTGCGCGTCCACATCACCGCCATGGCCGGGTGCGACTTCGCCCGCGGTTGCCCGGTCGGCACGCTCGCCTATGCCCGACCGGAAGACCATGAAGCGCTGCGCGGGCTTGTCGCCGCCACCTACGACATCCAACGCGGCCCGTTGATTGCGTTCTTCGAGAGCCGGCTGGCCAAGATCGACAATCCGACGTGGAATGCTGACGCGCTCGCCACGCTGTGTCTGGCCACGATTCAGGGCTCCATGATCTTGGCCCGCAACGACGGTGGCCCCACGGCGATGGAACAATCGATCGACGGCCTGATGCGGCTGCTAAAGCACGCTCTGGGCGACGATTAGAGTTCGATCACGCGCTCAATGCCGATGGCGTCGAGGAAGTCCCGGTCGTGGCTGACGACCAGCAGGGCACCGTCATAGTCGACGAGGGCGGCCTCGATGGCGGCGATCGACTCCAGATCCAGATGGTTGGTCGGTTCATCCAGGATCAGCAACTGCGGCGGTGCCGGGCCGCCAAGGGTGCAGGCCAAAGCGGCGCGCAGCGTTTCGCCGCCGCTGAGCTGTCCGACGGGCACCTCCGCCGCCTCGGCGCGGAACAGGAAGCGGGCGAGCACCGCTCGGCCCGCGTTCTTGCCCGCCGCCGGATGCAGGCGGGCGAAGTTCTCGACGATCGTCTCGTCGGGGTGCAGCAGGGCTGCCTTCTGGTCGAGCATCGCGGCGCCGACGAACCGGCGAACGGTGCCGGCGGACGGGGCCAGCTCCCCGCCGGCCAGCTTGATCAGGGTTGTCTTGCCGACACCATTCGGCCCGGTGACCGCGATGCGCTCGGGCCCGACGATCGTGAACGACAGATCCGACAGTACCGCCTTACCGCCCGGCGTTTGCCAATGAAGATGGTCAAACCCCAGGACCATTTTCCCGGCAGATAAGTCGGCCGAGGGCAGCGCGAGTCTCAGGTGTCGCAGCCGCTCGACGGCGCGGCGTTTTTCGGCCAGGTTTTCGTCCGCCTGCTGGCGAAGCCGATCGCTGACAACGTGCTGGCGCCCGTGGCTGCTTTCGCTGCGCTCTTTGCGGCCGTCGTAGAGCGACTTCCCATGGCTGCGGCTCGCCCGGCCGCGTTTGCCGCTGGCATCGCGCTTTTGTTTGCGTTCGCGTGCCTGCTGCAGCGAGCGTTCGAGCTGTTTCGTGGCGCGTTCCGCGCTGGCCAGCTCGCGCTCGGCGGTCTCGCGTTCGTGGTCCCTTTGCGCTTTGTAGACATCCCAATTGCCGCCATAGATCCGGGCGCCGAGCGACGACAGCTCAACGATCCGGTCCATGCAGCGCAACAGGGCCCGGTCGTGGCTGATGACGATGGCGCCGCCGCGCCAGTCGCCGAGAATCCGCGTGACCAAGTCTCGGGCGCCGGCATCGAGATTGTTCGTCGGCTCGTCCAGGACCAGCGTGTCGGGCGCATCCAGCAGCAGCCCGGCCAGCGACAGCCGCGTCACCTCGCCACCACTAAGCGCGCTTAGGGGTTGGCGCAGGTCGAGATCGTTGAGGCCGGTGGCGGCCAGCGCTTCGGCAATGCGGGTCTCCAGCGCCCAGTCCGCCTGGGCCAGGTCGTCCTCGCTCGCCTGACCATCTGCGATGCGGTCGAGCCGGGCCAGGCCATCGGCGATGCCCATCTGGTCGGCGACGGTCGCACCGGGCGAGGGGCGAACCTCCTGGCTGAGAACCCCGATGCGACCCTGTCGGTGCACATGGCCGGATTGGGGCTGGATCTCGCCCAGCAGCAGCTTCAGCAGGGTGGTTTTGCCGACGCCGTTGCGGCCGATCAGGCCGGTGCGTTCAGCCCCGAAGGAAAGGGTGAGGTCGGTAAAAAGCGAACGGCCGTCAGGCGTTTGATATCCGAGATTCTCGGCCAGCAAAAAGGCAGACATGGAACAGCACCAGATGAAGATGAGACGGAGAGTGGCGCGTGGTCGTCATCTTTCTCATCGGTGTCTCCTGGGGTGCCTTCCGGTCTGCGGTAGGGCAGGAGATAAGGGACGGCGTCTGGGTCCGCAAGGCGTTTTCGCGCCTGACCTGGTTGGCTGTGGGTTCCGCCGATTCATTTCTCTTGCATTTGTTCCTGTTTTGTTCTTACACTCGTTTCATGCAATACACCCTCTCCATCGGGGCGGCCGCGCCCACGATCACCATCCATCGCCGGCTGTTGGCTGCCTTCGGTGCGCCGTTGCCGCCGCTTCGGCTGGACCCGCTCAGCCAGCTTGTCTTGGCGCTAATCAACGTGCGTACGCGTGACGAGGTCGCGCGTGCTGCCTTTGCCGGCCTCGCCTTGAAGTTCCGGTCTTGGGATCGGCTGCAACATGCCGCGCCTGACGTGATCGAACCGATCATCGACCGGGTGACGTTTCCGGAAAAGAAGGCCGTGACCTTGCCGGCGGCGCTGCGTGCGATCACCGCCCGGCGCGGTCGTCTGACGCTTGATTTCCTCGATGAATTGCCCACCGATGCGGCCCGGGCCTGGCTAACCGACATTCCGGGTGTGGGGCCTAAAATCAGCGCCTCGGTGCTTAATTTCAGCACCTTGCAGCGGCGCGCGCTGGTCGTGGACACCCATTGTAAGCGGGTTGCCAAGCGCTTGCGGCTGGTTCCGCGTCCCGCCAATGACGAGAAGGTATCGGCCCTTCTGGACGGTCAGATGCCTTCGATCTGGACGGCCGAGGATATTTTTGACCATCACCGGCTGCTGAAGCAGCTGGGTCAGACTTATTGTACCGCGACCACGCCGTCTTGCCGGTCGTGCCCTTTGCGCTCTCTTTGCCCGACAGGTCAGGCGCGCTGGGCGGCGCCGGCCAAGCGACTATCTGACGACCGGTTTGCGGAGCCGGTTATGGCGGTTTCTTCTCTATGAGCACACATAATGACCATACCTCTCGACTCGCTTTCCCCCTTTCCGCATGGCCCGCCCGTTAAGCTCTTCTGGCGGCGCGCGGCGCTGACCGATTTGCGCCGCAAGGTCGCCGCCATCGAGGGCCGGCCGCCGCAATACGACAATGTCCGACATGCCTTGCCAGACAAGGCCGTTCCAATAACCGAGGCCGGCTCCCCGATCTGGCGGTTCGGTGTCGAGGCCATCGACGGGGCCTTGCCGGACGGGCGCCTGGCCAACACCGGCCTGCATGACATCACCGCCGATGCTTACGGCGACGGGCCGGCGGCGGTCGGCTTTTGCCTGGCCCTGCTGCGTCGTCTTCAGGCCACGTCGGCGGGGACGGGCGCGGTTCTGTGGTGCGAAAACGCGCAAGCGGCGCGGGAATTCGGCGGGCTCTACGGGCCTGGCCTGGCCGCGCTGGGCATCGATCCGGCCCGTCTGGTCCTGGTCACCGTCGGCCGCGACAAGGAGGTGTTGTGGGCGATGGAGGAAGGGTTGCGCGCCGCCACGCTGACCGCCGTCATCGGCGAGGTCACCACCGCCGACTTCACCGCCAGCCGCCGCCTGTCGCTGGCCTGTGCGGACAGCGCAACGCCCGCCCTGCTGCTGCGTCATCACCGCGACACCACCACCAGTGCGGCCCGCACCCGCTGGCGCGTGGCCGCCCGGCCGGGCGTGGCGGATGACTGGGATGCGCGGGCGCCGGGCCGGCCGCGCTGGTCTTTGGAACTGACCCGCTGCCGGGGCGGCCGGCCAGGGTCCTGGCATGTGGAGTGGAACGATGCGACGGGTGATTTCCGTCTGGCTGCCCCACTGGCCGATCGAACGGCTGCGCCGCAGCCGGCGCCGGTCCGGGCCTGGGGCGGGCCGCACCTCCGGCGCGCCGGCTGATCACGCTGATCAGGCGCCCTTCGCCCTGATCCAGCCCGATCGCGGGATCTTGCGCCTTTACGCGCTGAACCGGTCGGCGGCCGAACAGGGGCTCGCGGTCGGCCAGGCGCTGACCGATGCTCGAGCCCTGATCCCGGACCTGACGGTCCACCAGGCGGAATCGGAGGCGGACGCCAAGGCTCTGAAGGCCCTGGCCGATTGGTGCGGCCGCTACACGCCCTGGACCAATATCGACGGCGATGACGGGCTGTGGCTGGACATCACCGGCTGTGCCCATCTGTTCGGCGGCGAGGCCGGGCTGGTCGACGACCTGGTCCGTCGATTGCGGAAACTGGGCTTCACCGCCCGTCCCGGCCTGGCCGACACGCCCGGCGCCGCCTGGGCCATCTCCCGCCACGGCAACAGCCCGATCGCCAACCCGGCCGATCAGGACGAGGCGTTGGCCCCCTTGCCGGTCGAGGCGCTGCGTCTGGACCCGGACAGCGCACTCTTGCTGCAACGGTTGGGCCTGAAAACCATCGGCCCGCTGCTCGACCTGCCGCGCGCCACCCTGGAACGACGCTTCCGCTCGCCGGAGGAAGGCGAGGCCGTGCTGACCCGCCTCGACCAAGCGATGGGCAGGCGCGACGAACCGCTCAGCCCGCTCCATCCCATCCCCGCCTTCACCGCCCGGCTGGCCCTGGCCGAACCGGTGCTGACCGCGGAAGGCATGGAGGCGGTGCAGGACCGGCTGCTGGCGCGTCTGTGTCGCGATCTGGCCGAGGCCCAGAAGGGCGCCCGATCGCTGACCTTGCACGCCTATCGGGTCGATGGCGAGGTCGCGCGCATCGCCATCGCCATGGGAAGGCCGGCGCGCGACCCGCGCCATATGAAGCGCCTGTTCCAGGAAAGGCTGGAGACGATCGATCTCGGTTTCGGGGTCGAAACCGCGCTGCTGACCGCTGATCTGGTGGAACCGCTGTTGCCGCGCCAGATCGCCTTGCAGGCCAGCGACCGTCGGGCCTCGAACGACGCCATCGACCAGCTGGTCGACCGGCTGGCCAACCGGCTGGGCGAACCTCACATCCGCCGGCTTCAGCCTAACGAGAGCCATATCCCGGAACGCGCCCAGCGCCGCGTGCCCGCGACACGAGACAGCGCCGATTGGGCAGACCCGAGCCGGCCCCGGCCGCTACGGCTGCTGGACCGGCCGGAGCCGATCGAGGTGATCGCCGAGGTTCCCGAAAGCCCGCCCAAGCAATTCATTTGGCGGCGCGTCGCCCGCCGGGTGCTACACGCCGACGGGCCGGAACGGATCGAGCCGGAATGGTGGCGCCAGGTCGGCCAGCCGGTTCAAGAGCGCGTGCGCGACTATTACCGGGTCGAAGACCGTGAAGGGCGGCGCTACTGGCTTTATCGGGAAGGCCTCTATCAGGCGGAAGGGCAGAGCGGCAAGCCGGCCTGGTTCCTGCACGGCGTGTTCGGGTGAGGCCGTGATTGGCTACGCCGAACTTCAGGTCGCCAGCAATTTCTCGTTCCTGCGCGGCGCCTCGCATCCGGACGAGCTGATGCTGACGGCGGCTTCCCTTGGCCTCCGCGCCATCGCCGTGACCGACCGCAATACGCTGGCCGGTGTCGTGCGCGCCCATACCGCCGCCAAGCAGGCCGGCATCCGCTTCATTCCCGGCTGCCGGCTGGACCTGCGCGACGGGCCCAGCCTGCTCTGCCTGCCGACCGACCGGGCCGCCTATGGCCGGCTCAGCCGCCTCCTGACCCTGGGCAAGAGACGGGCGGAAAAGGGCGCATGCGATCTCGACCTGGCCGACGTCTATGCCCATGCTGAAGGCCAGATCTTCATCCTGATCCCGCCCGAAACCTTGGAGGACGAAGCCTTTACCGCCGAGGTGGCTGAGATCGCGTCCCGGCTCGACGCGCCGTGTTATCTGGCCGCCCACGCGCTTTACCGCGGCGACGACAAGGCCCGGATCAACCGGCTGGCCGCGATCGCCGAGGCGGCCGGCACGCCCATGGTCGCCACCGGTGATGTCCATTATCACCATCCCGACCGGCGCGCCCTGCAGGATGTGCTGACCTGCATCCGCGAACACTGCACCATTCACGAGGCCGGCTGGCGCCTACACGCCAACGCGGAACGGCACCTGAAACCGGCGGATGAAATGGCCCGCCTGTTCGCCGGCCACGAACAGGCCGTGGCCCGCACGCTGGATATCATGGAGGCCTGCCGGTTCAGCCTGGACGAGCTGCGCTACAACTATCCCGACGAGCCGGTGCCGCCGGGCAAGACCCCGCAAGAGCATCTGGAGGATCTGACCTGGGCGGGGGCCGCCCGCCGTTTTCCCGACGGCATCCCGGCCAAGGTGCGCGAGACGCTGGTCAAGGAACTGGCGATCATCAAGCGTCGCGACTACGCGCCCTATTTCCTGACCGTGCACGACATCGTCCGCTGGGCGCGCGCGCAGGGCATTCTGTGCCAGGGGCGCGGCTCGGCAGCCAACTCGTCGGTCTGTTTTTGCCTGTGGGTCACCGAGGTCAACCCGATCGAAATCGATCTCCTGTTCGAACGCTTCATCTCCGAAGCGCGGGACGAGCCGCCCGACATCGATGTCGATTTCGAGCATGAGCGGCGCGAGGAGGTGATGCAGTACATCTACCGCCGCTATGGCCGCGAGCGGGCCAGCATCGCCGCCACGGTGATCTCCTACCGCTCGCGCAGTGCCGTGCGTGAGGTCGGCAAGGCGATGGGGTTGACCGACGACGTCACCGGCGCGCTGGCCGGTATGGTCTGGGGCTGGTCGGAAGAGGGCGTGCCGGACGAGCATGTGCGCGAGGCCGGGCTGGACCCGGCGGACCCGATGCTGCGCCGGACCTTGGAACTGACGGCAGAGCTGATCGGCTTTCCGCGCCATCTGTCCCAGCATGTCGGCGGCTTTGTGCTGACCCAGGACCCGCTCAGTGAAATCGTGCCGATCGGGAACGCCGCCATGGATGACCGCACCTTCGTCGAATGGGACAAGGACGATCTGGACGCGCTGCATATTCTGAAGGTCGATGTGCTGGCCTTGGGCATGCTGACCTGCCTGGCCAGATGCTTCGCGCTCGCCCGCCAGCATTACGACAAGAAATATACCCTGGCCGGCTTTCACCCCATGACCGACGAGGCGACCTACACCATGCTGCAGCAGGGCGATTCCGTCGGCGTGTTCCAGGTCGAAAGCCGGGCGCAGATGAACATGCTGCCCCGGCTGAAGCCGAAGGATTTCTACGATCTGGTGATCGAGGTCGCGATCGTCCGCCCCGGCCCGATCCAGGGCGACATGGTGCATCCCTATCTGCGCCGGCGGGACAGGATAGAGCCGGTGGAATACCCCTCGCCCGACCCGTCCCACGGCCCGCCGGACGAGCTGGAGCGCATCCTGAAAAAGACCCTGGGCGTGCCGATCTTTCAGGAACAGGCCATGCGCATCGCCATCGAGGCGGCCAAGTTCGACGCCGGCGAGGCCAACGATCTGCGCTATGCCATGGCCACCTTCCGCCGGCGCGGCACCATCGAGCAGCTGGAGCAGAAGATGGTCGGTCGCATGATCGAGCGGGGCTACGACCCCGACTTCGCCGCCCGCTGTTTCAACCAGATCAAGGGCTTCGGCGAATACGGCTTTCCGGAATCCCACGCCGCCAGCTTCGCCCTTCTGGTCTATGTCTCGTCCTGGCTGAAATGGCATTACCCGGAGGTGTTCGCCTGTGGCATCCTGAACTCCCAGCCCATGGGTTTTTATGCCCCGGCCCAGCTGGTGCGCGACGCCCGCGAGCATGGCGTCGAAGTGCGGCCGGTCGATGTCAATCACAGCGATTGGGACTGCACGCTGGAACCCACCGATGGCGATCGCTGCGCCGTACGGCTGGGCATGCGCGAGGTCGACGGGCTGTCCGAGGAAATCGGCCTGGAGATTGTGAAGGCGCGGGGTGCGGCCTATGCCGACCTGCCGACCCTGTGGCGTCGTGCCGGCGTGCCGGTCGCCAGCCTGGAACGGCTGGCGGCGGCGGACGCGTTCGGCTCGCTGGGCCTCGACCGGCGCCAGGCGCTGTGGGAAGTCTCCGCCATCAAGGCGGCTGCCCCCTTGCCCCTGTTCGCCCATGCCGATGCCAGGGAGGAGGCGGACGAGGCACCGGTCACCCTTCCGCCCATGCATCTGTCCGAACAGGTGATGGTCGACTATCAGACCCAGCGCCTGTCGCTAAAGGCCCACCCCATGTCCTTCCTGCGGTCCTACTTCGCCGCGCGCGGGGTCACGCCCAACCGCGACCTGATGGGCATGAAGGACGGCCAGCGTGTCTCGGTCGCCGGCATCGTCCTGGTCCGCCAGCGGCCGGGTACGGCCAAGGGGGTGATCTTCGCCACCTTGGAGGACGAGACGGGCATCGCCAACGCAGTGGTCTGGCAGCACGTCTTTCAAGCCAATCGCAAGGTGGTGATGGGCAGCCGGCTGGTCTTGATCCACGGCCGCCTTCAGCGCCACGAGAACATCATCCATGTCGTCGCCGACCAACTGCAGGACATGTCCGGCCTGCTCGCCACCCTGTTCGCCGGCCAGCCGCCGGGTGCGAACGACCAGCCGGAAACCAGCCCGAAACGCCCGCCGCCCAGCCTGCACAAACACCCCCGCAACGTCCGGGTTATCCCGAAATCGCGCGACTTCCATTGATGCCAACTGTTGAAACCTTGTTGCTCACCGCTACCAAGGCTATACGGGCCAGGACGATCTGATCCAGCTACCCAACAACAGGGCGTTGCGCGATGCCCCAGCCAAAGGCCGAGACCACGGGTCTGAGCCGGCAATTGGGCCCGGTGGCCATGATGTTCACCGGCCTCAGCATCATCGGCTCCGGCTGGCTGTTCGCGGCGCTCTACACCGCCCAACTCGCTGGGCCCGCCGGCATCCTGTCCTGGGTCATCGGCGGTATCGTCACGCTGGCCATCGCGCTGGTCTATGCGGAGTTGGGCGGCATGCTGCCGGTCGGCGGCGCGCTCGCCCGTATCCCGTATTTCGCCTTCGGCCCGCTTGGCGGCTTCATGGCCGGCTGGCTGTGCTGGGCCGCCTTCGTGGCGACCGCGCCGCTCGAGGTCATCGCCGTCCTGGAATATGCCAGCAACTATCTGCCGTGGCTCAGCGTCAATATCGAGGGCGAGCGCGTGCTGACTTTCGAGGGCGTGCTGGTCGCCATCGCCCTGATGGCGCTGTTCACGGTCATCAACCTGCTGGGCGTCAAATACTTCGCGCGCGCCAACACCGCCATCACCTTCTGGAAGCTGCTGGTTCCGGTGGTCGCCGCGATCCTGCTGATCGTCTATGGCTTTCGCTGGGAGAACTTCACCGAATTCGACGGCTTCGCGCCCTATGGCGCCACCGGCGTGATGAGCGCGGTGTCCAGCGGCGGCATCATGTTCGCCTTTTACGGCTTCCGCAGCGTCGTGGACATGGCGGGCGAGGCGCGCAATCCCAGGCGCGACGTACCCTTGTCGATCATCGGCACCGTCGTCTTCTGCATCATCTTCTACATCCTGCTGCAAATCGCCTTCATCGGCGCGATCCCGGTTGCCCATCTCGACAATGGCTGGGCCGGCATCACCGAGACGGCGCCTGGCGGTCCCTTCGCCGCCTTTGCCGCGATCCTGGGGCTGCAATGGCTGGCGATCCTGCTCTATGCCGACGCCATCGTCTCGCCGGCAGGCACGGGCCTGTCCTTCGTGGCCTCGACGGCGCGGGTAAACTACTCGATGGCAAAGGCCGGCCAGATCCCCAGCATCTTCCAGCGGCTCAACCGCTATCACGTGCCGGGCTGGAGCCTGGTGTTCAATTTCCTGATCGGCATCGTCGTCGTGCTGCCCTTGCCGGGCTGGAACGAGCTGGTCGAGTTCATCAGCACGGCCGCCGTGCTGTCCTTCGCTTTCGGCCCGGTCGCCCTCTTGGTCATGCGCCGGCAGGAACCGACCCGGTTCCGGCCGGTTCGGCTGCCGATGGTCACGACCTTCGCCACCATCGCCTTCGTCCTGGTCGGCTTTGTCGTCTATTGGACCGGCTGGCAGACCAATTGGAAGATCATGCTGGTCGCCATGGCCGGGCTTTTGATTCTGGCGGTCACGCGCCGCATGAAGGGGGGCAGCAAGGAGCCGCTTCAGCTCCGCGCCTCGGCTTGGATCTGGCCCTACTACGCGGGTTTGGCCATCATGTCGTACGTCGGCAACTATGGCGGCGGGCTGGGGCTGATCTCGGACGGCTGGGACATGCTGATCCTCACAGTTTTCTCCCTCGTCATCTTCCGCCTTGCCATACGGCTGCGGCTGGAGTCCGAGGTAGTCGACCGGCTGATGGAATCCGGACGGGCGGAGCTGGAATCGGCCGAACGGGCAGGGGCCTGACGCCGGCATCCCGCCTAACCGATCAGACCGTCCAAAACATCCTCCTGTTCGGAATGTGCCTTGCGGTCGGCGGAATCGCCATAGCCGGCGCCGCCGGCCGTCAGCACCGAAACACGGTCACCGGCCCGCACGGCCGTTCTGGCGGTGCCTACCCGGCGCTCTCGATCGGTGTCGGGAAACAAGACTATGGCCGTCGGTTCGGGCTCGCCCCCGCCCGACAGACCCCAGGGGCGTGCCTTGGTCTTCTTCGCCACCGTGAGGAACTCTCCATCGGCCGTGAAGATGATGTCGCGGCGCAACCCCGGGCCGCCGCGAAAACGCCCACCGCCGAACGAGCCCGGGCGCAGTTCCAGCCGCTCCATACGCATCGCGGTCTTGCTCTCCAGCACTTCCACGGGCGTGTTGCGCACGACGCTTTGCGCCAGATGGCTGCCGGCCAAGCGGCCGTCATGGCGCGCTGTTGCACCCCAGCCCACCGATTCATTGTTGGAAATCGCGTAAGCTCGTCCACTGTCGGGATGCGTGCCGATCATCATGAACCCGGGCACATCGCCGCCCGAACAGGCCTGGATCCGCTCGGGCATGGCCTGGGCCAAGGCCTTGAAGATCAGTTCCAGGGCCACGATGCCGGTCCATTGGGTGAAGGTCGGTGCCGGGTAGACGGCATGAAACAGCGTGCCCGGCGCCGCCTTGACGGTCAGTGCACGCATCTGCCCGCCATTGGTCGGCTCGAACGGCGAGGTCAGTGCCTTGAAGGCGACCTTCGCCGTGGCCATGGTGGAGCCGAAGGGCAGGTTGACCGGCCCCTTGGCCGCCAGGGCCGACCCGTCGAAGTCGATCTCGAAGCGGCCGTCACTATGCCGCACCGTGACCGCCATGCGGATCGGCGCGTCGCCGATGCCGTCATCATCCAGCCAGTCGACCGCGCTCCATTCACCTTGTGGCAGGTCGGCGAGGCCGCGGGCGGTGATCCGCTCGCCATAGGCCAGCAGGGCGTCCGTCGCCCGCCGCAGCCGGTCCGGTCCAAACCGCCCCAACACGGCCTGCATCCGGCGCTGGCCTGTCGCCAGCGCGGCAAGCTGTGCGTTCACGTCGCCCATCACCGCATCCGGCATGCGGGAGTTGAAGCGGATGATGTCGACGAGTTCCTGGTCGAGCCGCCCGCTCTTGACTAGCTTGGTGCCGGGAAACACCAGCCCCTCTTGATGCATGTCGGTGCTGTCGAGGACATAGCCCGGGTCCTTGGCACCGAGATCGAGCCAATGGGCGCGGATGGTAAGATACGCCACCGGGGCGCCGCCCGCATCGCTGAACACAGGCGCGATCAACGTGGCGTCATAGGTGTGCGCGGCGTTCCAATAGGGATAGTTGGACAGCACCACGTCGCCCGGGGCCAGCCGGTCGACGCCGACGAAATCGACCACCTTGCGCACGGCGTAGTCGTTGGCGCCCAGAAACCGGGTGAGCCCTGGCGCCTCGGCGATCAGGTCCAGATTGCGGTCGTAGATCGAGATGCCGAAATCGCGCACCTCGTAGATGACCGGGCTGAACGCGGTGCGCATCAAGGTCGTGCGCATTTCCTCCGCGACCGACAGCAGCGTCGCGCGGACGACCTCCAGGGTTGCGCCGTCGACCGTGCCCGTGTCAGCCATCGTCGGACGACACGCCATAGACCGTGCGTGCGGCGTCCACGGAGATGTATCCTTCGGCCACATCCTCGCGAACACGCCGGCGATCGCGCTTGGCGGGGTCGCCGTACCCGCCGCCGCCCGCCGTCAGCAGGGTAATCCGATCGCCGGCGGCCACGGCCGTGCGCTTGGTCGATACCCGGCGCTCGCGCTCCGTGCCTGGAAACAGGATGACAGTGTTGGGATCGGTCTCGCGGCCGCCTTCCAGCGCCCAGGGCGGGCTCTTGGTCTTCTTCATCACCGTCAGGAATTCGCCATCCGTCAGAAACCTGATGTCCCGATGCAGGCCGAGACCGCCGCGATATTGCCCGGCGCCGCCGGAGTCCGGCCGCAACTCCGCCCGTTCGATCAGCATCGTCGTCTTCGTCTCCAGCACCTCCAGCGGCGTGTTGCGCACGATGCTTTCAGACAGATGGATCAGCGCACTGGCCCCGTCATGGCACGGCGTCGCGCCCCAGCCGACCGGGTCGTTGTTCGAGATCGCGAACATCTGCCCAGTGTCGGGATGGGTGCCGATCATCATGAAGCCCGGTACGTCGCCGCCGGATGATGCCGCCATGCGGTCCGGCATGGCCTTGGCCAGCGCCTTGTGGATCAGCTCCAGCCCGACGATGCCGGTCCAAAGTGTGAATGTCGGCGCGGGGTAGACCGCGTGGAACAGCGTGCCCGGTTCGGCCTTGACCTTCAGCGCGCGGGTCTGGCCCGCGTTCGACGGCCGGTCGGGCGAGGTCAGGGATTTGAACACGACCTTGCACATGGCCAAGGTCGAGCCGAAGGGCATGTTCACCGGCCCGCGCGTGGCCGCTGCGGAACCGGCGAAGTCCACCTCGAAGACGCCGTCCTGGATCGTGACCGTGACCTGCATGGCCACCGGCTCGTCACTGATGCCGTCATCGTCGATGATGTCGCTGGCCGTCCAACTTCCTTGGGGCAGGTTTGCCAATGCGGCCGCCGTCGTCCGCTCGCCATGGTCCATGATCGAGGCGATGGCCGCATCCAGGCGCGGCCGGGTGAACTTGGCCACGATCTCGTGCAGCCGCCGTTCGCCGGTGCGCAGCGCCGCGACCTGCGCGTTCAGATCGCCGATCACCAGATCGGGCATGCGGGAGTTGAAGCGGATCAGGTCGATGATCTCGTCATTCGCCTGGCCACGCCGGAACACCTTGGTGCCAGGAAAGACCACGCCTTCCTGGTGCATATCCGTGCTGTCCAGAACATAGCCGGGATCCTTCGCCCCCAGATCCATCCAGTGCGCCCGGATGCACATATAGGCGAACAGGCGGCCGTCACTGGGGTCGAACACTGGCGCCAGCAGGGTCGCGTCATAGGTGTGGGCGGCGTTCCAGTACGGGTAGTTCGACAGGATAATGTCGCCCGGCTCGACATTCTCCGACCCGACATGCGCCATCACCTTGCGCACGCTGTAGTCGTTGGCGCCCAGGAAGAAGGTCAGGCCGGGCGCTTCGGCGATCAGGTCCATCGCCGCGTCGTAGATCGAGATGCCGAAATCCAGGACCTCGTAGATCACCGGGTTGAAGGCCGTGCGGATCAAGGTCGCCCGCATTTCGTTGGCCGCGGCCGTCAGATAGCTCTGCACGACCTCGACCGTGGCGCCGTCGATGTCAGTCCTCGCGGTCATATCAAGCGCCCTCGGTGGAGGTGACCAGCAGATGCCCGTACCGGTTCACCTCAAGCCGCTGATCGGACTGGATCACGGTCACCGACGTGCCTTCGTCGACCATCGCCGGTCCGTCGATCCGGTCGTCAGGCGCCAATCGCGCACGGTCGTAGACGGCGAACGGCGTCATCGTCCGGCGCGCGAAGCAGTAGGCCGGCCGTTCGTTGAGCAAGGCGCGCTCCGGTCCACCGCCGGCGGGTTCCCTTATCGCCACCGTCGGGCTGCGGCCGATGCCCAGCCCGCGCACACGCACATTCAGGATCTGAACCGGTGCTTCCATGGCGTGGCCATAGCGTGCTTCGTGTAACTCTTCGAACGCCCGGCGCAAGGCGGCACGATCGATCGCGCCGCCGACCGCGACCGTCAGCGCATGCTCCTGGCCCATATAGCGCAGCTCAAGCTGCCGCTCCGTCGCCGCGTTGTCGGCCCCGATCCCCTGATCGGCCAGCGACGCGCTCGCGTCGGCCTCCATGGCGGCGAACAGGCTTTCCAGATCGTCGGCCGAGACCTCGTCCAGCAGGCGCAGATCGGTGCGGGCATAGTCGTTAACGATGTCGGCGCCCAACATGCCCCAGGCGGAAAAACCCGACGGGACGATCGGCACGATCACCTCCCGGATGCCCATGTCGCGGGCGACCAGAGGCGCCAACAGCGGCCCGGCGCCGCCGAAGGCCAGCAGCGAGAAGGTCGCCGGGTCCCGCCCGCGCTCGACCGTCACCTGGCGCACGGCCCCCACCGTGCGGGCCAGCAGCACGTCGTAAATGCCGGCGGCGGCGGCCTCGACATCCATGCCGAGCTCGGCGCCGATCCAGCGCTCGATCCCGCTGCGTGCCGCCGCGACATCGAGCGTCATCTGGCCTTCCAGGAACCGGTCGGGATCGACATAGCCCAGGATCAGCGCGGCGTCGGTCACCGTCGGCCGGTCGCCGCCTCTGCCATAGCAGATCGGGCCCGGCTCCGCGCCCGCGCTTTGCGGGCCGACCTTCAACAGCCCCTCGTCGGTCCAGGCGATCGAGCCGCCGCCGGCCCCGATCGTACGGATATCGTATGTCGGGATCAGCAGGGGGTAGTGCTCCAGTTCGGCCTCATGAGCGGTCACCGGCTGGGCGTTTTCGATCAGGCAGACATCCAGCGACGTGCCGCCGACATCGAAGGAGATCAGATCGCGACGGTCCAACAGGTCGGCCATGAACGCGGCCCCGATAATGCCGCCGGCGGGGCCGGAGAGCACGGTCTGGGTCGGCGACGCCTTCGCGGCCGCCGTCGTCATCGCGCCGCCGCCGGAGCGCATGACCAGAAACCGGCCGGCAAAGCCGCCATCGTCGAGCGCGCCGGACAGCCGATCGATGTAGCGCTCGAAGATCGGCCGGATATAGGCGTCGAGCACGGTGGTGCTGGTACGCTCATACTCGCGATGCTCGCGCGCGATGTCCGACGAGATCGAGACCTTCACCTCCGGGTATTGCGCACGGATGATTTCCGCCGCCCGCTGCTCATGGGCCGGGTCGCGAAACGAGAACAGAAAGCAGATCGCGATCGCCTCGACGCCCTGTTCCTCCACCAGATGGCGGGCGGCCGCGCGCACGCCAGTCTCGTCCAGCGGCACAAGTTCGCGCCCCTTATAGTCGAGGCGGCAGCCCACGCCCGCGATCCGTCGGCGCTTCACCAGCGGTTCGGGCGGCTCGTACTGAAAGTCATACATGTGGTCGTCCGGCACATTGCCGCGCCCGATCATGAAGATGTCGCGAAAGCCGTCATTGATGATGATGCCCGTGACGGCACCGCGCCGTTCCAGCACCGCGTTCAGGCCCAGCGTCGTGCCGTGAATGAACACCTCCAGCCGGGCCAGATCGGTCGCCAGCTTGGCGATCGCGTCGGTGACGCCGCGCCAGGGCTCGCCAGGCGTGGTCGGCGCCTTGGCCAGCCGAAAGGCGCCGGTCATCATGTCCAACTCCACGGCGTCGACGAAGGTGCCGCCGATATCGACGGCCATGCGCAAATCTTGGTCAGCCGCCATTGCCAGCGTGCCTTTCGGATACGGTCGATAGGGAGGGCACGGCCGCCAACAGGCGGCGCGTGTACGGATCCTGGGGTGCCTCGAACAGGCGATCGGTCGGTCCTTCCTCGACCACGCGCCCCTCCGACAGCACCATGACGCGGTCGCAGATCGACCGCACGATGGCCAGGTCGTGCGATACGAACAGATAGCCACGATCGCGCCGGGCCGTCAGGCGCCGGATCAGCTCCAGGATTTGCGCCTGGATGGTGACGTCAAGCGCCGAGGTCGGCTCGTCGAGCACGACCAGGGCCGGATCGATGACCAGCGCGCGCGCAATGCCGACACGCTGGGCCTGGCCGCCGCTCAACTCATGCGGCCGGCGTTTGCGATAGTCGGGGCCGAGGCCGACATCGGTCAGGATGGCGTCGATGCGCCGGTCCTGTTCCGCCCGGCCCAGCCGGATCAGCCGCAGCGGGTCGGCGACGATCTGGGCCACGGACCGGCGCGGGTTCAGCGCGTCGATCGGGTCCTGGAAGACCATCTGCATGCGGTTTCTGAGGTGGCGCAGGCGGCTGCGTCCCAAGCCGGCCAAGTCGATCCCGTCGATCATGACGCGGCCGCGCGTCGGCCGGATCAGCCCCATGATCGTACGCGACAGGGTCGACTTGCCGCAGCCGCTTTCGCCGACGATGCCCAGCGTCTCGCCCTTGCGCAACGACAGGGAGACATCGAACAAGGCCTGGTGGCCCTGGCGGCCAAATCGCGAGCGATAGACCACGTCGGCGTTTTCGACCGCCAGCAGCGGCCCGCCCCCGCCAGCGGGAGCGCCCGTCGCGGCGCGCACCCGGTTGATGTCCGGCACGGCGGCGACCAGTCGCTTGGTGTAGGGGTGCGTGGGCCGCGTGAGTAGTTGGGCGGTGGGGCCAATCTCCACCAGACGGCCGGTTTCCAGCACCCCGATGCGATCGCAGATCGCGGCAATCGCGGCCAGATCGTGCGAGATCACAATCACGCCCCGGTCCTTGCCGGCCTGGGCGGCGATCAGGGCCAGGATGTCGCGGGTCAAGGTCACGTCCAGCCCGGTGCTGGGCTCGTCGGCCAGCAGCAGGCGCGGCCCGCAGGCGAGCGCCAGGGCGATCATCACCCGCTGGCATTGCCCGCCGGACATCTCGTGGGGAAATGCGCCCAGGCGCCGTTCCGGCTCCCGGATGCCGACCTGTTGGAACAGGGCAAGCGCCGCCTTCCAGGCCTCCGTCTCATCCATGCCGGCATGGGCGCGCAGCCGGTCGACGATCTGGTGCCCGACCGTGCGCGCCGGGCTCAGCGAGGATCGCGGTGTCTGAAAGCACAAGGCCGCGCCCGCGCCGCGATGCTGGCGCAGGGCTTCGGCATCCATCGCGAAGACATCGCGTCCGTCGACTTGGACGCTGCCGCTGACCCGCGCGCGCCCCGGCAATTGGCGCACGATCGATCGCGCCAGCATCGACTTGCCGCCCCCGCTTTCGCCGACCAGCCCGAAAACCTCGCCGGCGGCGACCGACAGCGAGACCTGATCCAGCGCCCGGACAGTGCCGTTCGGCCCGTCGATATCGACGGTGAGGTCGCTGATCTCAAGAACGTCCGCGCCGGTCATCGCCGCTGCCCGGTGCGCTGCAGCAGGCCCTCGCCGATCAGGTTGAAGCCGAGCACGGTGATGAACAGGGCCAGGCCCGGGAAGACGGAAGTCCACCAGCGCCCGCCGACCACGTCGGCCGCCCCGGTCGAGATCATCGCGCCCCATTCGGCCGTCGGCACCGCGACGCCGAGGCCCAGGAAGGAGAGGCCGGCCAGCATCAGAATTGCCCAGCCGCAATTCAGGGGCGCGATGACCAACAGCGGCGTCAGCGCGTTGGGCAGCAAATGGCGAAACAGGATCGACAGTCGCGAGTTCCCGGCGCATTCCGCCGCCTCGATATAGATGTGGCTTTTCAGCGAGCGCACCTCGGCCCGCATCAGCCGCGCGTAGGCCGGCGCGTTGATCAGCCCGATGGCCAGGATCAGTGTGTGCAGGCTGTTGCCGAGCAATGCCGCGACGGTCAGGGCCAGGATGAACACCGGGAACGCCTGGACGATGTCCAGCAGGCGCATGGTCGTCTCCTCGACCCAGCCGCCCGCATAGCCCGTCGCCAGCCCGATCGTGCCGCCGACCAGAACCGCCAGCGCGACCGAGGCGACCGCGACGCCCAGATCGATGCGCGCGGCGAACAGGATGCGCGACCAGATGTCCATGCCGTTGCCGTCCGTGCCCAGCCAATGGCCTGGGCCCGGTGGTTCCAGAAAGGCGATCGGGTCGATTTCGGTCGGCCCCCATTGGCTCAGCCACGGCGCAGCCACGGCCCCGAACAGGACGATCAGCAGGATCAGCGATCCGGCCGCGATTAGGCCGTCGCCGCCGCGTCGCACGCGCTTGGCCGGCGGGTGGGTCAGGTCGTCGACAACCGCCATCAGACCTCCACCCTGGGGTCCAATGCCGCCTGCAACAGGTCGGCGATCAGGAAGACCAAGACGTAGAAGGTGGCGACGACCAGGACGTAGGCCTGGATTACCGGATAGTCGCGCAGCAACAGGCCGCGCAGTGCCCACTGGCCGAGGCCTTGCCAGGAGAAGACGTATTCGACCAGAACGCTGCCCCCCAACAGGTTGCCGAAGACCAGGGCCGCCAGTGTGGGCAGGCGGATCAGGGTCAGGCGGAACAGATAGGCGAACAGCAGCACCCGGTCCTTCAGCCCGTGGGATTCGGCGCAGCGATAGCTGTCGCTGTCGATGACCTCAAGCGCGGAGGCCCGCACGCTGCGCAACAGCGGCGCGGTGATCACGATGGCCAGGGTCAACACCGGCAGCATCAGATGGTGGAGCGCCGAGAAGGAGGCCGGCAGATCACCCTGCAGCAGCGTGTCGACGGTGATGAACCCGGTGATCGGCGGTACGGAGAACAGCGGGCTGATCCGCCCAGCCGGCGGCGGCGCCCAGCCCAGGGCCTGATAGAAGATCAGAACCAGCACCAGCCCGAGCCAGAATTCAGGCAGTGAATTGCCGGCGAGCGCGGCCACGCGTGCGGTATGGTCCGACGGCCGGCCGGCGCGTCTGGCGGCATAGATGCCGCCGACCACCGCGATGACCAGCGCCAGCCCCATGGCGTAGACGATCAGCTCCAGCGTCAAAGGCACGCGGCGTGTCAGTTGTTCGGCCACCGGAGTGTTGGTGGTGATCGACCGGCCGAGATCGCCGCGCAACACATCGCCCAGATAGGCGAGGTACTGCGCCGCGAGGGGCCGGTCGAGGCCGAAGCGTTCGCGCGCCTGCTGGATGTCGGCCTCTGTCGCCGTTTCCGGCACGATCAACAGCACCGGGTCGCCCGGCAGCACGCGGATCAGGACAAAGGTCAGCACGCTGACCCCGATCAAGACCGGGATCAGCAGCAGCAGGCGGCGAACGATGTAGCGGGTAAGGCGCACCGCGATCGATCGTTTCTCAGCGCTCCAGATAGCGCAGGCGGAACAGACCGTCGACCGGCTGTACCCAGCCGGAGATGGAGCCGGACACCGGCAGCCCGAAATTCGGCTGGCACAGCACCAGCCAGGGCACATCTTCCGCCAGAATCTCCTGAACCCGCATGAAGATCTCCTGGCGTGCGGCCGGGTCGAGCAGCCCGTTCAACTCACCAAACAGCTCGTTGACCTCCGCATTGTCATAGTTGGCGTAGTTCAGAAACCCGCCCTCGGTCAGCGCGACGGACAAGAGGTACTCCACATCGTTCACCCACATCTGGCCGGAGGCGACCTGCAACGGGATCGTCCGGTCGCGCCGGCGTTGCTGCAGCGTCGCCGGGTCGACCGTCTCGATTTCCGCCCGCACCCCGACCTCGCCGAGCGCGTTTTGCAGCAGGATGGCGATGCGCTCCTGCTCCACATTGTCGGTGACGATGACGATCGAGGTGTCGAACCCGTCCGCCAGGCCAGCCTGCTCAAGCAAGGCGCGCGCCTGGTCCGGATCATGAGCGTAGGGATAGCCGGCATCCGAGTGGCCGGGCATATCCAGCGGCACCGGGCTGGTCGAGCGGCGAGCGTCGCCGTTGTAAACGCTGGCGATGATCTGCTCGTAGGGCACGGCATAGGCCATTGCCTGGCGCACCAGCGGATTGTCGAACGGCGGCGTCACCGTCGACATGGGCACGAAAACGAACTCGTTGCTGGGCGCCGAGATCACCGTAATGCCCGGCTCGGACCTGAGATCGTCGATATCGCGGCGGGGCAGGCCCAGCGCGATGTCGATATCGCCGTTCTGGAGCAGCAGGCGCCGATTGGCCGCGGCCGGAATGATCGGCAACCGCACGCGGTGCACGGGCGGTTCGCCCAGCGGGAAGTCCGGATTGGCCTCCAGCACGATTTCCTGGCCCGGCTCATAGCCCACCACGTTGTAGGCGCCGCCCAGCGGCGGGTTCCGGTTCACCCAGTCCGTCGCCCACGGGTCGTCCGTCGTGGCGTGCTCTTGCACCAGTTGGCTGTCGAAGACGTAAAGCGAGATGATCTGGATCTGCGAGGTCATCGCGCTGGGCTGGGACTGGTGGAAGCGCACCGTGTAGTCGTCCACGACCTCGACCTGGTCCGCCTCGGTCAGACCGATGATGCGATAGATGCCGGCGACGTTGGCCTGCGCGGCAAAGGCGCGGTCCTTCGACCATTTGACGTCCGCCGCCGTCAGCTCGTTGCCGCTGGGAAAGCGCATGCCTTGACGAATGCCCAGCGTCCAGACCGTGCCGTCCTCGTTCGATTCCCAGGATTCGGCAAAGGTCGGCACCACGGTTTCGGTGTCCTGGATGCGGCCGCCGGCCACGTCGCGGACGCCATAGTCCAGCATGTAGGGATAGGTGTTCTTCATCACGGCCAGGCCGATCAGGTCGAAGGCCAGATAGTCCTGGTCCCAGCCACCGAGATCGCCGGCGATCGCGATGGTCAGCGTGTCTTCACCCTGCGCGAACACCGGCTTGGCGCCGAGGCCCATGGTGGCGACAAAGCCCAGGCCGCCGCCAAGTTGCAGGGCCTGCCGTCGGTTCAGGGCGAATTGCGCGCTCGTATCCTTCTGCTCGGTTTGCTTCGTCATAATTGCCTCCTGTTCATGTGCTCAGTTGTAAGGTCAAGCGGGCTGGGCGGGCATGCCCTCGCTCTGCCCTCGGTCCAGTCCCATCCATGCGGCGATGTCGGACGGATGACCGCCCAGCAAAATGTCCATGGCGCGGGAGATGTCGCGCTCGATGGCCCGGCGGGCGGCGGCCGGCTTCCGATCGCTCAGCGCCTCGATCGCCTCGCGATGGTGCTGGTCGCCGGTTCCCCAGGCGGTCCCGACCCGCTGGGTCACGATCCGCAAATAGGGTCCGAACTGTAGCCACAGGCTTTCGATCAGCGGCACCAGAACGTCCGAACCCGCGGCCCGGTAAATCTGAAAATGAAAGACCCGGTTCTGCGTCAGGTTGGGCAAGGCGCCATCGTCGCCTCTCGTGGCCTCGCTTCGCTTGAGCGTTCGTCTCAGGGCGTTTAGCCGGTCTTTCGAGATCGCGTGAGCCGCCAGTTCGGCCGCGCGGCCCTCCAGCAGCAGACGGACCTGCTTCAGATCCGCCAGTCGCGCCAGATCCATCTCGGGCACCATGACCGATCCGGAGGGCCGCACCGTCAGCGCCCGCTCGGCGATCAGCTGTCGCAAGGCCTCGCGCACGGGCATCGGGCTGACGCGATAGTCGGCCGCCAGGCGGCGCAGGGTCAGCACGTCGCCCGGACGATAGCGGCCATCCATCAGTTCGGCCCTGAGCGCGTCGAACACCCGCCGATGGGCGGGGAGGTTTTCCGTTTGGGCAAGACCGCTCAACGGGTTGCACCCGTCACGCTGGCGCGCGCGTCAACACCCTCGACGTCGCCGCCCGCGAATCCGTCGGAAACCGCGATCGATTTCGGCAAGTAGGAAGCCCCCCGCAACTACCGCCACGATAATTATCGTTCACAACCGTGATCACAGCGTACGGCCACTCGCGCGGCAACGCAATCTCCTCGCGCGGGCATGTCGCAATCCCGTTTCTCAGCGAGGATACCGGACTGGGCCACGCCATTCTCCGGAACTTGCCCTGGCCATCGATACCAAAGCGCTATGTGGAACGGTTGACCGCCGGCCGAGCTCCGGGCCGATCTCACCATCCAAAAGGGGTTCGGTTGTCTGCCTTGTTGGCAGAGCCATCGCAGCAACGCGCTTGAACCCTGAATATGATGATGTTTATGATAATAACGATCAAACCGACGGAGGCGAGCCGAAGCCATCGATGCTGAAAGACTGGAACCACAGCTCGCTCACCGTCACGGACATCGACCGGTCGGCCGAGTTCTACGGCCGGGCCTTTGGCTTCGTTCACAAATTCACCGTGCGGGATATGACGCACCAGATCGCATCGATCACGGGCGTCGAGGGCGCGCGGTGCGATCTGATGCAGCTCGACGCCCCGGTCGGGGATCACGTTCTGGAACTGATCGCTTTTCACCATCCACCTCGCGACGAGGCAGATGATCGGCCCCGGCCACTGCAGCCTGGTCAGGCCCATGTCAGCTTTGTGGTCGAAGATCTCGACGCGACGCTGGTCCGCATCGAGGAACTGGGCGCGCGCAGGTTGGGCGCGGTGACCGAGTTTGCCGAGGGCCGCGCCGCCTATTGCCAGGAGCCTGGCGGGTCCGTTCTGGAACTGGAAGAGCTTTATGAGCAAGAGGACGGCGCCGATGGAGAATGAGCGCAGCCTCGCGCGGTTCGAGCGCTTGGCGCAGATGCGCCATTTCGACGAGGCCTGTCTCGCCGGCGTGATGAGCCGCGAGATCCATGGCGAGCTGCATATCGGCATCGGGCAGGAGGCGATCGGCGCGGGCATGGCGGAGGCGCTGCGCCCGGGCGACGCCGTGGTCTCGACCCATCGCAACCACTTCCACGCCCTGGCCAAGGGCGTCTCGCCAAAGGCGTTGCTCGCCGAGATTTATGAAAAGGAGACCGGCCTTTGCCGGGGGCGCGGCGGCCACATGCACCCGTTCGACCTCTCGACCAATTTCTCCGCCACCGGCATCGTCGGGGCCTCGCTGCCGGTGGCGCTGGGCTATGCCTATGGTTTCAAGCTGCGCGGCCAGGACCATGTGGCGGTCGGCGTCACGGGCGATGGCGGCGTGCTGACCGGCGGCTTTCATGAAAGCCTGAACATGGCCGGCGCCTGGGACCTGCCGCTGGTGGTGCTGGTCGAAAACAACCGCTGGGCCATTTCCGTCGACATCAACGAAGTCTCGGCAACCGAAACCCTGGCCGAACGGTCGCACAGCTACGGCGCCTGGGGCCGCAAGATCGACGGTACGGACCCGGATCTGGTCGCCAAGGCGTTCGCCGAGGCGGTCGACCACGCGCGTTCGGGGCAGGGACCGGCCGTTCTCGAGGCCACTTGCCACCGCTTTCATGGCCATTTCGAGGGCGATCACGACACCTATCGCGACCGCGAGGAAAAGCGCCGCATCCGAAAGGAACACGACCCGTTGGTGCTGTATCGCGCCAAGCTGATAGAGGCGGGTCTGGCCGATGCGCAAACCCTCGATCGCATCGAGCAGACGTCGAAGGAGGCGATGACCGCATTGCTTGAAGAGGTTCGGGACGACACGCAGCCGGATGCGTCCGGTGCGCTCGATCACCGCTTTGTCGGGGCGACATCACCATGAGCGTCGCGTCGCGGGAATCCTGGAACACCTCCCTGTTCGTCGCGGAGGCCCTGCGCTTGGAAATGGCGCGGGACGAAAACGTTCTGATGCTGGGCGAGGATGTCGGCCGCAATGGCGGCGTGTTCGGCAGCAGCCGAGGCCTGCTGGATGAGTTCGGCGCCATGCGCGTGCGCGACACGCCGATCTCGGAGATGGCCTTCACCGGCATGGGCGTCGGCCTGTGCATGAGCGGCTTTCGGCCGGTGGTCGAAATCATGTTCGTCGATTTCATCGGCGTTTGCCTGGAGCAGGTCTACAACGCCATGGCCAAGATCCCGTACATGTCGGGTGGCCAGGTGCGCATGCCCATGGTGATCAAGACCGCGGGCGGCTGCATCGGCTCGGCCGCGCAGCACTCGCAATGCCTGTGGGGCCTGTTCGCCCATTTGCCCGGCATGGTCGTGGTCGCGCCGTCTTCGCCCTACGACCATCGCGGGCTGATGGCCATGGCGGTCGAGTCCGACGACCCGGTCATTTACATCGAGCACAAGGCCCTCCTGCTGAAACGCTGGCGTCAGTTTCACGACGCCGAACCGGTTCCCGAGGAGCGTTTCACCATCCCGTTCGGCCAGGCTAAGGTCGCACGCGAAGGCGGCGATCTGACCGTCGTTACGCTATCGGCCGGCGTCGAATACGCGCTGGAGGCCGCCGACACGCTGGCCAAGGAAGGCAGTGACGTCGAGATCATCGACTTGCGCACCGTCGTGCCCCTGGACATGCCGACAGTGCTGAACTCGCTGTCAAAGACAGGCCGGCTGCTGGTCGTCGATGAAGACTATCTCAGCTTCGGCCTGTCCGGAGAGATCGTCGCCCGCGCCGTTGAGGCGTTGGGCCCCTCGGGCCTTCGCCAGGTCGCGCGGCACGCCGTACCCGACGTGCCGGTACCGGCGGCGCTGTCGTTGGAGCACGCCGTGGTGCCGGGGCCGGCCTCGATCGTCGAGGCCGTGCGCAAGATGGCGGCTGCCTCGTAATGCTGACCATGCGCCTGGAGGGTCATCGCACCGCCGTGCTCGGCGCGGGCGGCGCGATCGGCCGCGCGTGCGTAAGGCAACTGGCCGAACTGGGCGGCGAGGTGGCGGCGCTCGATCGCGACAAGACTTTTGCCGAGGGCGCGCTTGACGGCGTGGCCGGCACGCATCGGGCGTATGAGGCCGACGTTGCCGATCCCGGCGCTGTATCCGCGACCGTTGAGGCGGTCTGGGCTGACGGGCCGGTAGACGGCGTGATTTATGCGCCGGGCATCGCCATCACGTCCGATGTCGCTGACATGGCGTGGCCCGACTATCGCCGGCTGATGGCGGTCAATCTGGATGGCGCCTTTCATGCCGCCCAGGCCTTCGTCAAGCCGATGATCGCGGCCAAACGCCCCGGCGCCTTCGTCTTTCTGTCGTCGATGGCGGGTTTGCGCGGCGAGGCCGGTGCGTCGGCCTATTGCGCCTCGAAATTCGGCCTGATCGGGCTGACCCAATCCTTCGCCGCGGAGCTGACGCCCCACCACATCCGCGTGAACGCCGTTTGCCCCGGCAATGTCGACTCGCCGTTGCTGCGCCAGGTCAGCGAGGACATCGCCGCCTATCGCGGCGGCGACGCTGACGACGTGCATGCCGAGGCGGCCAAGATCGGTGCCGCCCGTCGCCTGGTGACGGCCGATGAGGTGGCCTCGGTTTGCGTCTGGCTGGTCAGCCCCGCGGCCTCGGCCGTGACCGGCACCGCGCTGCCCGTCGATGTCGGCGCCCTCGTCGGATGATCCGGAGGGCATGACATGACCCCGCCGGATCAGCGAATGCCTGATCGCGACGCGCCCGACCAACCGGAAAGCACGGGCGGCATGCGCAGCGACAACTCGCCGACACCGGGGGTGTTTCCGGCATCCGAGTCGCTGCGCCCGACCCTGATCGGCGACCGCTACATGATCGCCGCCGGACATCCGCTGGTGGCCCATGTCTGTGCGACGATCCTTGAGCAAGGCGGTACGGCGATCGATGCCGGCGTCGCCGGAGGCCTGGCCAGCAACGTGGTTCAGGCCGACATGTGTAATCTGGGCGGCATCGCCCCGATCGTCTTGCGGCAGGCGGGCGAGGCCCGGGTCTGGGCGGTTTCCGGCGTCGGCACGTGGGGGCGGGCCGCCACGATCGAGGCCTTTCGCGACCGTTTCGGCGACGACATGCCGTTGGGTGTTGGTGTCGGCGTGGTGCCGGCTGCCGCCGACGCGTGGCTGGTGGCGCTGGAACGGTTCGGCACCAAGGGCCTGGCGGAGGTGGCTGAGCCTGCCGTTCAGTTTGCTGACGCCGGCTTCCCGCTCGATCGGCGCACGGCCAGCGCTTACGGCATTCTCGGCCGTACCTTTCAGCAATGGCCCAGCAGCGCCGCGGTCTATTGGCCGAACGGACGGCCGCCCAGTGTCGGCGAAAGGCTGCGCCAACCGGCCCTGGCGACCACTCTGCGTCGGCTGGTCGAGGCAGAACAGGGCGATGACCGTGCCAGCGCGATCGCCGCCGCGCGCGATGCGTTCTACAAGGGCGCGATCGGCCGGGAAATAGCCGCCTGGTGTCAGGCGCACGGTGGCTGGCTTGACGAGCAAGACCTGAAATCGTTCGCCTCGACGGTCGACCCGGCGCCCTTCGTCTCCTATCGGGGACATCGCGTGTTCACGCCGCCGACCTACACCCAGGGTCCGATCATGCTGATGGCCCTGAAGCTGCTGCAGCGCTTCGATCTGGCGTCACTTGGCCACAACAGCGCCGACACGCTGCACCTGATCGTCGAGGCCCTGAAGCTGGCCTTCGCGGAGCGCGAGCGGGCAATGGCCGACCCGCTGTTTGCCGCCGAACCGTTGGATGCCCTCCTGTCCGACAGCCACATCGACGACCTCGCGCGATCGATCGACCACGCGGTGGCGATACCCGACCCGCACGAAGCCACCGTACAGCGGGCGCGGCCGAAAGCCGACACAACCTACCTCTGCGTCATCGATGCCGAGGGCAACGCCTTTTCCGCCATGCCGTCGGACACGATAGATGGCGGGCCGGTAATCCCGGATCTCGGCATCCTCGTCTCGCCGCGCGGCGTTCAGTCGAGCAACCGGCCCGGCCATCCCAATGCGCTGGCGCCTGGCAAGCGCCCGCGCATCACGCCGGCGCCGGCGCTTTCGCTGGGTCCGGGCGACGATCCGCGCGTGCTGGCCTTCGGCTGTCCCGGCGGCGATGTGATCATCCAGGCGATGCTGCAGGCCTTCATCAACGTCGTCGATTTTGGCATGACCTTTCAGCAGGCGGTGGAGGCTCCACGCCTGGCCAGTTTCTGCTTCCCCGGCTCGTTCTTCCCCAACCCGCATTTTCCGCAACGGGTCGATGTCGAGGGCCGCGTCGCACCCCACGTGCGGGCGGAACTCGCCTCTCGGGGGCACGCCCTGTCCGACTGGTCGGATTGGGAGTTCGACGCGGGCGGCACGGCGATGGTCGGCGATGTGGCCGACCCTGGCGCGAATGGGCGCGTGCTGGGCGCAGGGGCCGACCCGAGGCGAACAACTTATGCCTGGGGACGGTGACTGATGGCCGAGCCGCGCAAATCCTCCGCCAAGGCCGCGTCGACCTTCGATGCCGAACGCCATCTCGACATGATGGCCGCGCTGGTCGACATGCCGGTCGCCGAGGCGCATCGCGACGGCGTGTGTCAGAACCTGGCCCGCATCCATGCCATGGCGACGTTGGTTTTCGAGGCCGACGTGCCGGAAAACACGGAGCCGGCCTCGGTTCACCGGCCATGACGGATATTCACAGCATCGCTGCTTCTGTGCGTTCCGGCCGGCGCTCCGCCCGATCGGTGGCGGAGGAGACGCTGGCGCGGGTCGAGGCGGGCAACAGGGCGCTGAACGCGTTTACGCACGTTTTCCACGAGCGTGCCCTGGCCGACGCCGATGCGGTTGACCGGTCGATTGCCGAGGGGAGGAATCCCGGCCCGCTGGCCGGCGTTCCTTTTGGCGTTAAGAACCTGTTCGACGTGGCAGGCGAGGTGACGCTCGCGGGCTCGATCATCAACCGGTCGAACAGGCCGGCCGCCAGGGATGCGACCGCCGTGGCGCGGCTTCGCGCGGCTGGTGCGATCCTGGTCGGCGCCTTGAACATGAACGAGTTCGCGTACGGCTATACGACGGAGAACAGCCACTACGGACCGACCCGCAATGCCCACGATCCAACCCGGTCGGCCGGCGGTTCGTCGGGCGGATCGGCGACCGCCGTCGCTGCGGGTCTGATACCCCTGGCGCTAGGCAGCGACACCAACGGATCGATCCGAGTGCCCGCCGCGCTGTGCGGCATTGCGGGCCTGAAGCCGACCTTCGGCCGGGTCAGCCGCGCCGGTGTCTATCCATTTGTCGCGAGCCTCGATCATGTCGGCGTCTTTGCACGATCGATGGCGGAAGTAGCGCTCGTCTACGACCTGTTGCAGGGCGCCGACCCAAGCGATCCGGCTTGCCGGCAAGGTGTGGTTGAGCCCGTCGTGGCCCGTATCGACCAGGGCACGGATGGCTTGAGGGTTGCCGTCGCCGATGGCTATTTCCGCGAGACGGTTTCCGACGAGGCGCTCGAGGCTGTGGATGCGGCGGCGGGTGCGCTGGGCATTCGCGAGCGGGTCGCCCTGCCGAACCCGGCGGCGGCGAGGGCGGCCGCCTTTGTCATTACCGCGACCGAATCCGGCAGTCTTCACCATGCCCGGCTGCGCACCCAGGCCGATCAGTACGATCCGTTGGTTCGCGACCGGCTGATCGCCGGCGCCCTGGTGCCGGCCCACTGGTATCTGGAGGCGCAGCGCTTTCGCCGCTGGTTCGTGGACGAGCTCAACCGCTTGTTTGACCAGGTGGACGTCGTGTTGGCGCCGGCGACGCCAGTCCCGGCACCGCTGCTGGGCCAGCAGGAAATGACCGTCGCCGGCACGACCTTGCCGACCCGAACCGGTCTCGGCCTGTTCGTCCAGCCCTTGACCCTGAATGGCATGCCGATCGCCGTTGTGCCCTGGCACCCGCCCGGCCGGCTGCCCGTCGGGGTCCAGATCATGGCCGCACCCTGGCGCGAGGATCTCGTGTTGCGGGTCGCGCAGGCGCTGGAGGAAAGGGGCTTTGGCGCCGGCGTGGCGACTGCCGAGCAGCAGGAGGTGCGCCATGCTTGAGATCAACCGCGTGGACGTGGTGGCCGAGGTCCGCGCGGTCTTTGACCGCTACGAACGTGCCCTGCTCAGCAACGATGTCGCCACGATGAACGAGCTGTTCTGGGCGAGCCCAGACACGATCCGATATGGGGTCGGCGAAAACCTCTACGGGATCGACCAGATCGCAGAGTTCCGGCGCAACCGAAAGACCGGTCCGTTCGACCGAGAGCTGTCGAACACGACCATCACAACGTTCGGCGCGGATTTCGCCGTTGCCAATACGGAGTATCAGCGCGCCGGCCACGACCGCCCGGGGCGCGAAAGCAAGACGCTGGTCCGCACCGACGCGGGCTGGCGGATCGTTGCGGCCCACGTCAGCCTGATCGGCGAAACGGTTTGATGAGGTCGTGCATGAACACCAAAGCGAGGACGTCGCCAAACCAACAAGCCCAAATCAACCAAACGGGAAACAACCCGAAGCCTTGAACGAAGGAGAAAGACCATGATCATGAACAGGATGAGGTCCCCATCAACCAAGACAGGCGGCCGCGTGCCCGTGTCGCGGCGTCAGGTTTTGGCGTCGGGAGCGGCGGGGCTGGGGGCCGCCACGCTCGGCCTGCCGAGGCTCGCGAGCGCCCAGGACAACACCCTCGTCTTTGCCGTGAACTCGATCACTGGCAATTTCGAACCCACGGTTTGGAACGGTTTCGGCGATACCGTGATCACCATGGACAGTCTGGGCCGCGGCCTGACCCATGTCACCTTCCAGTCGACCGACGTGCAGGGTGCCGTGGCGGAAAGCTGGGACGTTTCGGAGGACGGACGGGTCTACACATTCTCCATCCGGCCGGGCATGACCTTTCACGACGGTACCGATGTCACCGCCCAAGACGTGTTCCGCACCTTCAACCGCATTCTCGACCCCGAAGATCCGACGCGGCCGGCTGGCACCGGTGCCATCGACAATCTGGGCGGCGACAATCTGCAGGAGATCGAGCTGGTCGACGACATGACCTTCCGGTTCATCCTGCGCGATCCCGACGCCGCTTTCGCTGCCCGTCTCAGCCGGCCGGATATGGTGATCATTTCCGGCGCCGCGCTGGACGAGTACGGCTCCGACATCGGCCCGAACCTGGTCAGCTGCGGGCCCTACCGTCTGGTCGACGCCACTCCGGGTGAGCGCGCCGTCGTCGAGGCGTTCGACGATTTCTATCTGGGCCGGCCGTCGGTCGACCGGATCGTGTTCCAGGTTCTGCCCGACCCGCTGGCGCTGACCTCGGCGCTGGTCGGCGGGACGGTGAGCATGAGCAACTTCGTCCCGCACTCCAACCTCGAACAGTTGGCCAGTTCCGGCCGGGTGACGGTGCACGAACCACAGGCCTATATCAGCCTGTTCCTGACCATGAACGCGACGGCGGGGCCGCTGTCGGACATGCGCGTGCGCCAGGCGATCAACTACGCGGTCGACCGCGACGCCGTCATCAACGAGGCCTTCTTCGGCTATGCCTATCAGCCGGCCTATATGTGCACGGCGGCCCAGATGGGCTACGACCCGGCGCAGGAGGCCTATTCGACCCGCGATCTCGACCGGGCGCGCCAGTTGATTCAGGAGGCCGGCGCGGAAGGTGCGACGATCATGATGCACTCGCAAAATCAGCTCTTCTGGCCCAGCCTGGGGCAGGTGGTGCAGCGCAACCTCGAAGACATCGGCCTGAACATCGATACCCAATATGTCGAGTCCGGCTCGTTCTTCGGCATCATGTTTGACAAGACCCAGCACGAGCTGGGCTTGTGGCAGCGCTCGGCCTTCATGCCGGACCCGGACGGCAAGTTCTCGCCGCTGTTCTTCTCCGGCACCTTGTCGGCGGAGGACACCACGGCCCATACCGGACTGCCGACCCAGCCGGAGCTGGAGCGGCGCATTCTGGAGGCCCTGCAGGCCCAGGACCCGGAGGTGCGCAACCAGCTCTACATTGATCTGAACCGGTTCCTGGCGGAGGAGGTGATGGTCCATGCCATGCTGGCCAACATCTACACGCCGGTCGCCAGCCAGAACGATCTGAGCGGCGTGAATGCCGACGGCATGGGCACGTATCGGACGTTCCTGGAAACCGTTTCGTATCTGTAAGGGCAAGGCGGCGGTGACAGGTCTGGATCGCGCCGCTTCTTTACCGGATGGACGGGCCGGTCGGCCAAAACCGATCGGCCTGTCCGCCGTTTTTCGCCATCTCGCCCGCAGGCCGGTGGTCGCCCTGTCATGGGTCATCGTCCTGGCGGTGATGCTGGTCAGCCTGCTGGCCCCGTGGCTGGCGCCGTTCGACCCGACCGATCAGGCAACGACCGACCGCATGCTGCCGATGGGCAGTGATGCGTTCGCCATGGGCACCGATCAATTCGGCCGCGATCAGCTTTCGCGCCTCTTGTGGGGCGGGCGGCCGCTGATCGTGATCAGCCTGGTCTCGGTCGCCATCGCGATTGCCGCGGGCTTTGTGATCGGTCTTTGCGCCGGCTATCTGCGCGGCTGGATCGACATGGTTCTGATGCGGGTGATGGACGTCATCTTGTCGTTCCCGCTGATCCTGTTCGCCATCGTCATCGTCGCCGCGCTGGGCCCGAACCTGATCAACGTGATCATTGCCATTGCGCTGTCGCAGATCCCGGTTTTCGCCCGCCTCGTGCGCGCCCTGACGGTGGGCGAAACCGCCAAGGAGTACGTCCTGGCCGGAAAGGCCGTGGGTTTCTCGACCCCCCGCATCATGCTGTCGGAAATCGCACCGAACCTGGTCGGACCGGTGATCGTGCAAGGCACCTCCGTAATCGCCGTGGCGGCGCTCTATTCCGCCGCGCTCTCCTATCTCGGCCTCGGCATTCAGCCGCCTGAGCCCGATTGGGGCTATATGGTCAAGGAAGGGCAGCAGCTGCTGTTCTTCGCGCCCTCTCTGGCCCTTGTCCCCGGCATCTGCATCGCGGTGTTCGTCACCGCTTGGAACTTCATCGGCGATGATCTGCGCGACCTGTTCGCTGCCGGCGGTGAGACGATGCCATGACCAGCGAGCTGATCCGCCGCCTCGCGGTGCTGCCCCTGCTGCTTTGGGCGGTCGTCACGCTTGTTTTCGTCCTGTTGCGCATCCTGCCCGGCGATGCGGCGACGATGTTGACGGCCCAGGTGGCCTCGCAAGAAGTGCGCGACCGCATCGTGATCGAACTCGGCCTCGACCAGTCCCTGTGGCAGCAATATCTGATCTATCTGGGCGATTTGCTGCGGCTGGATGCCGGCGTCTCCTACATTTCCGGCCGATCGGTGACCAGCCTGATCTACACCACCCTGCCGGTGACGATCGAACTGGCCGTGGCGGCCGCTTTGATCATGGCTGCCCTCGGCTTGACCAGCGGCATGCTGGCCGCCGCCTTTCGCGGCAGTTGGATCGACGTGTCTGTGCGGTTCGTGGCCACCGTGCTGTTCTCGGTCCCGTGGTTCTGGCTGGGCATCGTGCTGATCCTCGTCTTCTCAGTCCAGTTGGGCTGGCTGCCGTCCTTCGGGCGACTGCCGCCCTCCGTGCTCTACGACCCTGTCACGAATTTCGTTCTGATCGACGCCATCATTCTGGGCCAGCCGCAACTGATCTGGCCGTGGCTTCAGCATCTGATCTTGCCGGCACTGACGGTGGGCCTGACGACCGCCGGGTTCGTCACCCGCATCACGCGCGTCTCGTTCCTTGAGGTCATGGTCGAGGATTTCGTGCGCACCGCCCGTATGAAGGGGATGAGCGGGTCGCGCGTGTTCTGGCGCCACATCTGCCGCAACGCCGCCTTGCCGATCGTCACCATCGTCGGCCTGATGTTCGGCGCCATGCTCGGCGGTTCGGTGATCGCCGAGGTCGTGTTCGCCTATCCCGGCATCGGCCGCATGATGGTCGATGCCATCTTCCAGCGCGACTATTCGGTCGTGCAGGGTGCGGCCCTGGTCATCGCCTGCCTCTACATCCTGGTCAATCTTGCGACCGATCTTTCCTACGCTTTGATCGATCCCAGGCTGAGAACGGCATGAGCGGCGCGCCGCCCGTTCTGTCGGTACGCGACCTGGCCGTCGGTTTCGCCACTCCCGCGGGGCGATTGCAAGCGGTTGACGGCGTCAGCTTCGATCTGCAGCCGGGAGAGATTATGGCCGTCGTCGGTGAGTCCGGGTCCGGCAAGTCGGCTATGGCCCTGTCGCTGCTTGGGCTCAATCGCGGGCGCGGGGCCGTCCATCGCGGTGAGGTCCTGTATGCCGGCCGGAACCTGCTGTCTCTGACGGAACGCCAGATGCGCGGCGTGCGCGGGGCGGAACTCGCCATGGTGTTTCAGGACGCCTTGTCGGCGCTGAACCCGATGCAGCCGATCGGCTGGCAGATCGCCGAGATGGTGCGGCTGCACCGGCCGGTCAGCCGGCGCGAGGCCAACGAACGTGCCGTCAGCCTGCTGGACGAGGTCGGCATTCCCCAGGCGCGGTCGCGGGCGCGGGCCTATCCGCACCAGTTCTCCGGCGGCATGCGCCAACGCGCCATGATCGCCATGGCGCTGGCCTGCGACCCGAAGGTGCTGATCGCCGACGAACCGACGACCGCCCTGGACGTGACGATCCAGGCCCAGATCCTGGACCTGCTCTGCCGTTTGCGTGACGAGCGCGGAGCCGCGATCATCCTGATCACCCATGACCTGGGCATCGTGGCTGAAACGGCTCAGCACGTCGCGGTGATGTATGCCGGCCGGATCGTCGAACAGGCGCCGTGCAGTCAACTGTTCGCCGACCCGCAGCACCCCTACACCTGGGGCCTGTTGGGCTCCATGCCCCGAATTGATCGACCGCCAGCCAGACGCTTGCCGGCGATCCAGGGTCTGCCGCCGGATCTGGTCGCCCGGCCAACTGGCTGCGCTTTCGCCCAGCGCTGCGGCCAGCGCTTCGCGCGCTGCGAAGCCGATCCGCCGCTGGCTGGCACGCCGGACCATCGGGCGGCTTGCTGGCTGGACGCGGACGAGCGCCTGCGCCGCCGAGGCACGATCTTGCAAGACGTCGCCGAACAGGTGCCGGCATGACCGCGCCGCTGCTTGAGGTCGAGACCCTGTCGAAGGATTTTCGGGCCGGCGGCCACTCGGTTCGCGCGGTCGACGATGTCAGCTTCATGCTTCGGCAAGGCGAAACGCTGGCCGTCGTCGGCGAGTCCGGCAGCGGCAAGACGACCCTCGGCCGCTGTATCTTGCGGCTGGAGGAACCGACGGCGGGCCGCATCATCTTTGAGGGGAACGACCTCACCCATCTGAATGCGAAACAGTTGCGGCCGATCCGCGAGCGGATGCAGATGGTCTTTCAGGACCCCTACACGTCGCTGAACCCGCGCAAGCGGGTCCGGCAACTGATCGGCGACGTGCTGCGCGCCCATGGCGAACGCGACGGCGTTCGTATCCAGGCGCGCATTGCGGAACTGCTCGACGATGTCGGCTTGCGCCCGGAACATGCCGGTCGGCGGCCGCATGCCTTTTCCGGCGGTCAGCGCCAGCGCATCGGCATCGCCCGCGCCCTGGCGCTCAAACCGAAGCTGATCGTGGCCGACGAGCCGGTCTCCGCTCTCGACGTGTCGATCCAGGCCCAGATCATCAACCTGATGGCCGACTTGCAGGACGAGCACGGCCTGACCTACCTGATCATCGCCCATGATCTGGGCCTCGTGCGCCAGGTCGCCGACCGGGTGGCGGTGATGTATCTCGGCCAGATCGTCGAGCAGGGGGCGAGCGATGCGCTCTACCGATCGCCGATGCATCCCTATACCGAAGCCTTGCTGTCGGCCGTGCCGCTGCCCGACCCGGAGGCTAGCGCCGGGCGCCGCCGGATCGCCCTGAAGGGCGACCTGCCCAGCCCGATCAACCCGCCATCCGGGTGCCGCTTTCACACCCGCTGTCCCCACGCGACGGACCTATGCCGCATGGCCGCCCCCCCGCCCGTGGCGCACGCGGACGGCCGACAGGTCGCGTGCCACTTTCCGCGCAACGCCGACGACGATGCGCAGGACCGTGCCATGGCCGCGCTCGACGGCTGGCAGCCGCAATCAACACCCCGTTCAGGAGCCGCCGCATGATCATCGACGCCTACAACAACATCTGGCAGGCCGCCCAGACCTCCGACTATCTGACCTCGGAGACCTACTCGGTCGAGATGATGCTGCGCGACATGGACAAGGCCGGTGTCGACATGGCCGTCGGCTGTTCCCTCGGTCAGATGATCGACAACGACTACACCGCCGGCGTCATGCGCCAGTACCCCGACCGCATCATCGGTTTCGGCCAGGTCAACCCGCGTGTGCCCGATGCCACGGACATCGTGCGCAAGGGCAGGGAGGTGCACGGCCTGCCCGGCCTGAAGTTGCATCCGACCATGCACGGCTATCACGTGGTCGATCACGGCCTGCTGGACCCGGTGTTCGAGGTCTGCGCCGAGCTGGGCATTGTGGTGCTGTTCAACGCCCTCGACGACCCGTTCGTCAGCCCGCTGGGCATCGAGGAGATCGCGCGGGGCTTCCCGGATGTGCCGGTGCTGATCGCCCATATGGGCACGGTCTGGAACGTGATGGAGGCGATCATGGTCGCCAAGCGCAACCCGAACATCTATCTGGAGACGTCCAGCACGCAACTGATCGAGGTGCGTACGGCCTATCGCGATGTCGGGGCGGACAAGATCATCATGGGCACGGACTGGCCGGGCAGCGACTTTGAGCTGGAGCGGCTGAAGATCGCCAAATCGATCCCGGAGGCGGAGCGTCCGATGGTCGAGGGCGGCACGCTGGCCCGCCTGCTCGGGCTCGGCGCTTGATGGGCCTCGACGCAGATCTGGTCGGCCGTCTGAACCGCGCGCTGGTCGACCTGACCTTGCCCATTCGGCCGGGCATGTTTCCGATCGCCGAGGCATCGAACGTGAAGCTGACCGTCCTGCATGACCATGACAGCTCGCCCATGGGCATGTTCGAAACCCAGCTGCGCATGTCCTGCCACGCCGGCACCCATATCGACTATGCCAGCCACATCGATCCCGACGGCCCGCGTGCCTTTGCCGAGGACGGCTTTCGCGACAGCCTGTTCCCGGAAGCTACGCTGACGACGGCTTATCTGATGGCGTTTGACGACAAACGAGGCACCGATCGGCTACCGGACGAGACGTTTCGTTTCGGCGACCAGGTCACGCGCGACGAGATTGAAGGGTGGTTTCAGCGTTTCGACGCCGCCCACCCGGGCTTCGATCACGCCAGCGTCAAGGGCGCCATCCTGCGCACAGGTTGGAACGACGGCTATTTCGAACCCGACTTCTTCAAGCGCGGTTCGCCGACCTTGTCCGACGACGCGACGCGGGCCCTGATGGAACGCGGGCTCGACTATATCGGCAGCGATTTCCTGTTCTCAGCCCATCCGGGTGGCACCCACGACATCGTCATGCGCGGCACGCACCGGTTCCAGGTCGAGGGGCTGTGCAATCTCGCCAGCCTTGACGGCCCCCTGATCGGCCTGTTGATCGCGCCGCTGAAGATCGTCGGCGCGGAGGGCCTGCCGGCGCGGGTCTATGCCTTCGATCTGGAAACCTCCGCACGGGCATGACCGACGCAACAAGCCTTTCGGTTGATTGGCTCCTGGCCGATCCGGGATCGGCGTCCCCGGTTCAAGACGCGCGCGTGCACATCGCGAATGGCAAGATCTCGCTCATCGACAGGGCGTTAGGATCGACAGGCCTAATCGCCGTGCTGGCCTTGACCAACGCTCACGACCATGGCCGCGCGTTTCGACCCGTTTCCTACGGGGCGGCCGACCAGCCGCTGGAAACCTGGCTGCCCGCCTTGATGCGTGCGCCGAACGCCGACCTCTATACCCAATGTGTCGTCGCCTTCGGCCGTCTGGCCTTGAGCGGCGTGGCGTCGGTCCTACACATGCATATCCCGCAAGGCGGCGACCCGGTGGAAGAGGCGAAGACGGTCGCCCGCGCGGCCGCCGATGTCGGCGTTCGCCTTGGCTACGCGGTGCCGGTGGTCGACGCCAATCCCTTTGTCTATGGCGGCGCCGAAGCGCTGTGCGGCTATCACGGTTCCGCAGACTGGGCGATCGTGCGCCATTGGGACGGAAGGCCGGCACCCGCGCGGGCCCAGCTCGATGCCGTGTCGGCGATCGCGTCTGCCTGCGAAAGCACGATGGTCTCGGTCCAATATGGCCCCGCCGGCCCGCAATGGGTCACCGAGGCGGGCTGGCGAGACCTGGCCGATCGGGCGGCCGCCGACAAGCGACGCATCCACACCCATCTTCTCGAGACCCAGACCCAGCGGGCCTGGGCTGATGCCCATTTCCCCGGCGGCCTTGTCCAGCGGTTTGACGCGCTGGGTTTGCTGAACGATCGGCTAACGGTTGCCCATGGCGTCTGGTTAAGCGATGCGGAGATCGACTTGCTGGCAGCGCGGGGCGTAACCGTGGCGGTCAATACCTCCTCGAACCTGAGGCTGCGATCCGGCATGGCGCCCGTTCGGCGGTTCGCCAAGGCGGGGCTGGCCTTCGCGCTGGGGCTGGACGGCATGGCGTTCGACGATGACGAGGACATGCTGCGCGAACTGCGCCTGTTCCACGCGCTGCACGCGCCGATCGGGCTGGATGGCGCTGGCATCGATATCGGGGATGCATGGCGCGCGGCGACGACGAACGGTCGCCGGGTGATCGACGGCGTCGACGACGAAGGGCTGCTCGAAGCCGGCCGGGATGCCGACATCCTGATCCTCGATTGGGCCGCTCTTGCCAGTGACGCAGCCGCCGACAGGGCGGCACCGCTGGACCTGTTGATGACCCGCGCACGGCGCGAGCATGTCCGGTCGCTCTATGTGGCCGGGCGCCCTGTTGTGGCCGACGGCCGCCTGACCGGGGTCGACTTCGATGCGGCTGTCACGGAATTGAGGGCGGCGTCGGTCGACGCGGCACCTCGAGACACGACCGAGCGCGATGTGCTGAGCCGACACCAGGACGCAATGCGCCACTACTACGCGGACGGGCGTCATCTGGACCGGAGTGGTATCAAGAATGGGCGCTGAGACGGTGCGGGCGGTCCTTGTCGGGTGCGGCGAAATCACCGGCCTGTGGTTCGATGCGCTGGACCGCATCGACGATGTCTCGGTGGTTGGCCTGGTCGATCTTGAGATTGACCGAGCGGATCGCCTGCGCGAACAGCGATGCCCCGATGCCGAGACCTCCACCGATTTGAACGGCATGCTCGACCGGCTGCGGCCGGATTGCGTTTTCGACTGCACGGTGCCGGCAGCGCATGAGCATGTCGCGCTTGCCGCCTTTGCCCATCGCTGCCATCTGCTCGGCGAAAAGCCCCTGGCGCCGACGCTCGAGGCCGCCCGGCGCCTCGTGAAGGCCGGCCGCGCCGCCGGTGTCGTCCATGCCGTGGTTCAGAACTGGCGCTATTCAACCGGCATGGGCCAGCTGCGCGCGGCGGTCGAGGCGGGCCGGATCGGCCGCCCGACGACACTGACCGCCGATTTCTTCATGGCACCGCACTTCACCGGTTTTCGCAACGAAATGGACCACGTCCTGCTTTTGGACATGGCGATTCACAGCTTCGACCAGGCGCGGTTCCTGACCGGCGCCGATCCGCTGGCCGTACAGTGCCTGGAATGGAACCCGCCCGGATCACCCTTCGCGGCCGGCGCGGCGGCGCTGGCCACATTTCGCATGACCGACGATATCGTGTTCAGCTATCGCGGCTCCTGGTCGGCCGAGGGCAGGCCGTCGCCTTGGCATGGCGAATGGCGGCTGGTCGGTGAGGGGGGCACGGTCCGCTGGAACGGCGCCGATCGTCCAACCGGCGAGCGTCGCGCCGGCCCCGGGGCGTTCTGGTCCGACCTTCAGCCCCTTTCGTTTGACGAACCGCCGCCCATGGCCGAGGGCCATGAGGGCGTCATCCGCGACTTTCTGACGGCGATCGCGAACCGCACGCGGCCGCCGACCGACGCATCCGACAACCTGCGGTCACTCGCCATGGTCTTCGGGGCGATCGAGGCGGCCAAGACCGGCGGCTGGGTCGATTTGCGGCCTTACTACGCTTAAGCGCACTGTCAGAGCAGCAGGCGAGGCTCGACCACGCCCTCCCGGGCGCAGACGAAGCATTCGGCCTCGTGGATGTGATCCTCCATCAGCCGCTTGACCTTATCGGTCTGGCGCTTCCGCAGGGCGGCCAGGATGGCGCGATGGGCCCGGACATTGTCCCGCGTGAAACCCTCGCCGCCGGGATCGACGATGTTCCGGGTTACGGTAAGCTCGCTCATCAAATCGTTGATGAACTGGCAGATGAAAGTGTTGAGCGGGTTGGGGCAGCGCTGGGCCAAGACGGTGTGAAATGCAATCTCCGCCTGGCGCAGGGCGACGAGATCACCGTCATCGGCCATGTTCGCCTCGCAAACCGCGATGCTCTCTTCCAACGCGGCGAAGTCTTCATCGGTCAGCAGCGGCGTCACCTCCGCCGCCAGCACCGGTTCCAGCGCCCGTCGAACCTCGTAAATCTGCGCCCAGTTCAGATCGTTGAAGTAGAAGTAGCCGCGCAGGAAGGCGGCCGTCCTCTGGTAGGTGGCGGAGGCGACCACGGCACCGCCGCGCGCGCCCTGCTTGATCCGGATCAGGCCTTGATATTGCAACGCGTTCAGCGCCTCGCGGACGGAACCGCGGCTGGCCTGGAAAAGCTCGATCAGATCCTTTTCCTTGGGCAAGGGATCGCCCGGCTGCATCTCGCTGCTGACGATCCAGCGCTTGACCTCGCTGACGATGGCATCGGTCTTGCGCTGTGCGGTCGGCACGCGAACATCGTCGGGCACAAGTCGGTGGTCCATCGGCGCAGCGTCTCCTCGGCCCAGGGCGGGCCTCAATTCATAATAATCCTTATGATGTTTAGACGTTCGGCACAAGCCGGCGCCTGACAGGCCTCAAGCGGGCGACGGGCCGAAGGGCTGCCGGCAGGCGCGCTCGACCAGTTCCAGATGGTCCTGGCCATAGAACATGTCGCCATCGACGACATAGGTCGGCGAGCCGTAAACGTTGCGGCGGATGGCCTCTTGCGTGTTGGCCTCATACTGGTCGGCGACCGTGGGGCTCGCCGCGTCAGTCAGCAGTCTTTCGGGATCGCCGCCGGCCGCGCGCGTCAGGCGCGCGAGTGTATCAATATCGGCCAGGTCCGCATCGTCACGCCAATGCGCCACGAGGAAGGCGTGGGCCAACGCGTCCGTGTCGCCTCCTGTTTGAACGCAAGCGATCAGCAGGCGGTTCGCCAGGCCGTAATCGTTGCTGTGATGGGTCGGGCGGGTGTCGCTGATCTCAACGCCCCGATACTCCGCCCAGCGCCAGATCTCACGCCGGAAGTAATAGCGAATATGGGCTGCGTCGCGGTCGCTGAAGGCGGTGATGTTCTGCGCCGCCATGACCCGATGCAGGTCGATCGGATAGTGCACGATGCGCCGCCCCGTCGCCTGGGCAATCTCTATCAGTTTGGCCGAGCCCAGAAAGGCAAAGGCCGAATGGGCGACGTAGAAGTACTCGATGGTGGCGGTCATCCGATTATCCTGGGTATCGATCACTGGCAACTCGGCTGATAGCGGGGCAGGCCCCAGCCGAAGACAGCATCCCGTCCGGGCGAGCCGAGATCAAGGGCGTCCGACTGCAAGGTTCGGATCACGCCGGCGGCGTCGCGCGCGCGATTGTCGGCGAGGATCTCGGCGACGACTCCGGTGAGATAGGCGCTGGCGAACGACGTGCCCGACCATTCCGACCGGCTGCCCGTGCCCGGCAGAGGCAGGTTCACACCCGGGGCGGCAAAGGTGATGTAGTCGCCACGATTGGCCTGGCGATAGGGGCGCATCAGCCGATCGACCGCCGAAACCGACAGAACCTGCGCGTAAGCGCCGGGGAAGGCCGGTGCCGCCGTCGGTCCGCCATTGCCGGCGGCCGCGATCACCAGCACGCCCCGGGCGGTCAATGCGTTGATTGCCGCTTCCAAGAGAGGATGGTTGGGGCCGCTCAGGCTCATATTCACGATCTCGACGTCGCGGCCGGCCAACCAGTCGAGCGCGTTGACCAGGGCATCCGTCGTCGCTTCGACCTCGCCGTCAATCCGTTCAAAGACATCGGCACCGTAAAGCTCCGCGGCCGGCACCAGCCCGGCGAAACCGCCTGCCACGCCGCCGACCAGCAGGATCGCGATCGCGGTGCCATGCTCGGTGGATACGGACCCCGGCGACTGGGTGAAGCTGGCCGTTTCGATGCGGGCTCCGGCCAGCATAGGGTCCGCGCGATTGATGCCGGTATCGACAACACCGACGCGGACGCCGGCACCACAGGCGGCTGTCGTCAAAGGCCATTCGATCATCACATGGCCAAAGCATTGCTGGTCGTCACACGGTCCGGCATCAAGCCGATAGGTCGCGTTCGGGGCCACCAGCGCGCCGGGGCGGGCCGTTCTCAAGGCTCGAAGCGGCACGAACGGATCGGTCCCGGGCGTGGCGGACAGCACGGTCACCGTCAGGTCAAGGTTTGGCAGATTGGTCTGCCGTACGACGTTGAAGCCGGCCTGGCGAGCCGCAAAGACATCGGTACCGGTCAGATTCAGGCCGACAATCTCGCCTCGCGCCGCGTTGAGATCATCGTCCGAGTTGCTGCCGAACGCGCCGTCGTCTTCCGCCTCTTCGTCATCGTCATCGTCATCGTCGTCATCGTCTTCTTCGTCATCATCATCATCATCATCATCATTATCGTCGTCGTCATCGCCGCCACCATTGTCGTCGTCCCCGCCGCCGCTACCGCCGCTACCGCCGCCGCCGCCACCACTGCTGCCCCCGTCGTTGTCGTCGTCATCATCGTCATCGTCGTCATCATCATCGTCGTCGTCGTCATCCGCGTAGGCGGCGATGATATCCAGACCGCCATCCCCGAAGGGCGCCGCCCACGCAAAGGTGACGACGAGCGAGACGGAGGCGATGCGCAGATACCGTTTGATCTGCCGTCTCAGGCAATCAAGCGGCTCCGAAGGCGATAGGGCAGGGGACGGAGAAGTCATGGCGGGTCATCCTGTTTCAGCGAAAGTGCTTCACGGGAACAACAGCGCACTTGCGTGCTTATTCCCTGACCGGTCGCCGTGGACTGCGAAAACTTTTTTCTCCTATATGGGAATAGATGACCGCGAGACCTGTTGTCCACACAACACGGCGGCAGTTTCAGGTCCGGACATTGGGCGGCAGAAGAATGAGCGACACCAGGACCCAGCTAATCGCGATGTTGCCCAGGTTGCGTCGGTTTTGCCGCGGCCTGACCGGGTCGGCGGAGGAGGGGGACGAACTGGTGCAGATGGCGTGCGAGCGGGCGTTATCGCGGCTTCACCAATGGCAGGAAGGCACGCGATTGGACAGTTGGCTCTATCGCATCGCCCAGAGCGTTTGGATCAACAAGATGCGACAGGAAAAGACCCGAAACACGGTTCCCGACCTGGAGGCCGTCTCGGCCGTCGCCGGTGGCGACAGTCGGCAGGACGTTGAGACACGCGACCTTCACCAAAAGACGATGGCCGCGATGCGTCACCTGCCGCCCGACCAACGGGAGGTGCTGGTGTTGGTGTGCGTTGAAGGGTTTTCGTACCGGGAGGCTGCGGAGACCCTGGGATTGAAGATTGGCACCGTCATGAGCCGTCTGTCGCGGGCGCGCTTGCGCCTTTGGCAGATGGTGCACGGCGACCCCGCGGTTGCGGCCGCGGCGCAGAAAGGATGAGCATGATGACCAGGGGCATTGATGACGAAAAGCTGATGGCCTATGTCGATGGCGAACTCGGGGCCGTCGAACGGGCGGAGGTTGAGACCCTTCTCGCGCGGGACTCGTCGCTTCAGGAACGCGCGGAGATGTTCCGCCAAAGTGCAGACCTGGCACGGCTGGCCCTGGCGGATACCCTTCGCGAACCGGTGCCCGACGCGATGCTGGCGAAACTGCAGGCGACGGAGCACGACGGGCTGCTGAAGCGCCTGTTTCGACGCTTCGGCGGCGCGGGCCGCCAGTGGTCGCTTCCGCTCGGCGGTCTGGAACTCGCGACCGCCGCCGGGCTGCTTCTGGTCGTCGGCGGCGTGGTCGGCACCCAGCTCGGCGGCGACACCGTCTACAGCGATGCCATGGACCCGAGGGTCGCCGATGCCCTATCGGCGGCTGGCAGCGGCACCGTCGTCGTTCTCGATGGTTCCGATGGCGCCGAGGATGTTCTGCCGCTGTTGACCTACGTTAACGCCGATGGGCATTACTGCCGCCATTACTTGCACCACGGGGCGGGGCCTCAGGGTGGTCAAACCGTCGACGGGGTCGCCTGTCTCGATGGTGGCGGTAACTGGCAGCAGGTCATCACCGTCAGGCTCGACGCGGCCGAGGTCGAAGGCGACGGCTACGTCACGGCCAGCGGTGGCGAGTCGGTCCTGGTTGACGACTTCATCGAGTCCACGATCGCGGGCGCGCCCATCGCCGGGCCCGACGAGGCCGAACTCATCGGTTCCGGCTGGGCAACCGACGGCAACTCGTAGCGGTCTAAACGCGCGTGGGTTGGTGCCAGAAGACGGGCTACCGGTGACTGGCGTTGATGGCGTCCAAGGCGTCCGCGCCGGGGCACAGATCCGCCTCATCGATCGCGTTCAGCGATGTTGACGTCGTACCGATGAGGTCGTGCAGATCTGCTTCGTTGGGATCGATCGACAGGAGGCCCGTGGCCACCCCGCCCGCGTCTTTGATCCGGGCCAGTTCGTGCAGCACGACGCCATGATCGGTCGGATCGTAACTGGCCGGCAGCTTGTGCAGCTTCAGGCTCGAACCGTCATGCAAGGCCACATCGATCGAGCTGCCGGCGGCGTACTCGGCGCGGATCTCGTCGGCCTCGGCCACCAGGTCCAGTTGGCCCATGGCGGCGTTGTGATCGCGCACATAGTCGTAGCTCTTGGTCGACGCCGCGTGGTTGTTGAAGGTGACGCATGGCGAGATGACGTCGATCACGGCGAAACCGCGATAATGGATCGCCGCCTTGATCAGCGGCACCAGTTGGTCTTTGTCGCCTGAAAAGCCGCGGGCCACGAAGCCGGCGCCGAGCTCGATGGCCAGCGAGCAAAGATCGATCGGATGGAAGAGGTTGTCCGCGCCCTTGCGGCCCTTCGAATGCTTGTCGTTGGTCGCCGAAAACTGCCCCTTGGTCAGCCCGTAGGTGCCGTTGTTCTCGACGATATAGACCATATTCAGCCCGCGCCGGATCGCGTGGCAGAACTGACCCAGCCCGATGGATGCCGTGTCGCCGTCGCCGGAAACGCCGATATAGACAAGATCACCATTGGCCAGATTGGCCCCGGTCGCCACGGACGGCATGCGGCCATGCACGCTGTTGAAACCGTGCGACCGGCTCAAAAAATAGTTGGTTGTCTTCGACGAGCAGCCGATGCCCGAGACCTTGGCGACCTTATGCGCCTCGATATCGAGCTCGAAGCACGCCTCGATGATCGCCGCGGTCACCGAATCGTGGCCGCAGCCGGCGCACAGGGTCGACACCACCCCTTCATAGTCGCGCCGCGTCAGGCCGACACCGTTGACGGGCAGGTTAGGGTGATGAAATCGCGGTTTGGCAAGATGGGTCATGTCAGGGTTTCGCCCGGCTCATTCGGCGGCCGTCACTTGCCAGCCGCCCTCAAGTACGCCGGTAACGGCGTCCTCGACGAAGGCGGCGGTCAGCGGCATGCCGTCATAGTTCGTGACCTGCACCAGCTTCTCGGCTTCGATGTCGGCCTCGGCGATCAGGAGATGGCGCATCTGGCCGTCCCGGTTCTGCTCGACCACAAACAGGTGATCGTGTCGATCCGCAAACTCCCTGACCTCGTCGCCGAACGGGAACGCGCGGATGCGCATGTGATTGATCATATGCCCGTTGGCGGCCAGCTTGGCGATCGCCTCGCGCACGGCCGGATCGGTCGAGCCGTAATTGATGACGCCGATGCGCGAGGTAGCGCCGGTCGTGTTGATCACCGGCTTGGGCACCATTGCTGTCACGGTCTTGAACTTCCGCGCGATGCGGGCAAGGTTTGCGGCATGGACGGTGCCGTCCTCGGTATAGCCGCCGGTATCGGTATGGGACGTCCCGCGCGTGAAGTAGGCGCCTTTCTCGGCGTGCACACCCGGGATGGTCCGGTACGGAATGCCGTCACCGTCGACGTCGCGATAGCGGCCGAAATCGCTGACCGCTTCCAAGGCCTCCTCGTCCAGAACCTTGCCGCGGTCCGGCTGGCGTGCGTCGTCCCAGGTCAGGGCATCGACCACCCAGTCGTTCATGCCGATGTCCAGATCGCTCATGACGAAGACCGGCGTCTGCAAACGGTCGGCAAGGTCGAACGCGTCGGCCGACAGGGTGAAGCATTCGCCGGGATCGGCCGGAAACAGCAGCACATGGCGCGTGTCGCCGTGCGAGGCGTAGGCGCAGGCCAGCACGTCCGACTGCTGGGTGCGGGTCGGCATGCCCGTCGACGGCCCGCCGCGCTGAATGTCGAAGATCACCAGCGGGATCTCGGCAAAATAGGCCAGCCCGATGAACTCGCTCATCAACGAGATACCGGGGCCGGACGTGGCTGTGAACGAGCGCGCGCCGTTCCAATTGGCGCCGACCGCCATGCCCACGGCGGCCAACTCATCCTCGGCCTGGATGATGGCCGCACGCAACTTGCCGTCCGGGTCGCGCCTGAACTTGAGCGCATGTTTTTCAAACGCCTCGGCCAGTGAGGTCGAGGGCGTGATCGGATACCAGGAGGCGACCGTCGCGCCGGCATAAAGAGCGCCCAGCGCGGCCGCCTCGTTGCCCTGGATCATGATCTTGCCGGCATTCCCGTCGGCCGTGCGCGCTTGAACCGCCGGCGGGTTCGTAACGTTCGTGTCGGCATAGTCCCAGCCGAGCGCAAGGGCCGCCAGGTTCGGCTCGATCAGCTTTGGCTTGCCCTTGAACTGTTCACCGATCAGATCATGAATGACCTGGACATCGATGCTGATCAGCCGGGCCAGCGCGCCGAGATAGATGACGTTCTTGAACAGCTGACGCTGCCTGGGGTCGGCATACTTCTCCGCGCTCATCTTCGCCAGCGGAATGCCGATGACGTTGATGTCGTCGCGGCCGAAGTCGCGCGGCCAGGTGTCGTCGTAGATCAGGGTGCCGCCGGGAACCAGGGACGCCACATCCTCGTCATACGTCTGCGGGTTCATCGCCACCATGACGTCGACGCCGTCGCGCCGTGCCAGGTGCCCGGCCTCGCTGACCCGGATTTCGTACCAGGTCGGCATGCCCTGGATGTTGGACGGGAAGATGTTCTTCGGCGCCACAGGCAGGCCCATGCGGAACAGCGCCTTGGCACACAGCAGGTTGGCGCTGGCCGATCCCGACCCGTTGACGTTCGCGAACTTCAGAACGAATTCGTTGAACACGGGGCTAGGCGGCATTGGCGTGCACCGGTCCCGGCTGGGCTTGGTTGTCCCAATAGGTGAACTTCTGCATATCCCAGGCCGAGGTCGGACATCGCTCGGCGCACAGGCCGCAATGCAGGCACATATCCTCATCCTTGACCATCACGCGTCCGGTCTTCAGCACATCGGACACGTAGAGGTCCTGGTCAAGGTTTTGCGCCGGAACGCGCAGCCGTTCACGCAAATCGGCCTCGTCGCCGTTTTGCGTGAAGTTGATGCAGTCGACCGGGCAGATGTCGACGCAGGCATCGCACTCGATGCACAGCGGCTCGGCGAACACGGTCTGAATGTCGCAGTTCAGGCACCGCATGGCCTCGTCGAAGGCCAGCCGCTCGTCATAGCCAAGCTCGGCCTCGACCGTCAGCTCCTTCAGCGCCAGCTTCAGGTCCGCGTGCGGCATCGGCACCCGCCGGTCGTGCGAGATGGCGTTGTCGTACGACCACTCATGGATGCCCATTTTTTGGCTCACCAGGTTGGTCGTTGGCGGTGGCCGGTCGGCAAGAGACTCGCCCCGGCAATGGAGATCGATCGAAATCGCCGCCTGGTGGCCATGGGCCACGGCCCAGATGATGTTCTCCGGCCCCCAGGCCGCGTCGCCGCCGAAGAACACCGTCGGCAGGGTCGATTGAAAGGTCTTGCGATCGACCACCGGCATGTCCCAATCGTCGAAGGTCAGGCCCAGGTCCCGCTCGATCCAGGGAAACGCGTTGTCCTGTCCAATCGCCATCAGCACGTCGTCGCAGGGCAGCACCACGGGCGGCTCGCCGGTCGGCAGCAAGGTCCGCTTGCCGTTCTGATCGTACTCGGCGCGCATCTTTTCGAAGATGACCGCGGTCAATCGACCGTCCTCGACCACGAACTCCTTGGGCGCGTGGTTGTCGAGGATCGGGATACCCTCGCGTTCGGCGTCCTCGATCTCCCAATCCGACGCCTTCATGTCCCCGCGCGGGCTCCGCACGGTGACCGTGACTTGCTCTGCCCCGAGCCGCAGCGCGGTCCGACAGCAATCCATCGCCGTGTTGCCGCCGCCGATGACGACGACCCGCTTGCCAATGCTGTCGATATGCTTGAACGCGACCGATTTCAGAAAGTCGGTGCCGATATGGATATTCGCGGACGCCTCGGCCCGTCCGGGGACCTTCATGTCCTTGCCGCGCGGCGCGCCGGTGCCGATGAAGACCGCGTCGTAGCCCTCATCCAACACGGCCGTCAAGCTGGTGATCTCTTCACCGAAACGCGGTTCGACGCCCATCTCCAAGATGCGGTCGACCTCCTCGTCGAGGACGTCGGTTGGCAGGCGGAAGGTTGGAATGTTGGTCCGCATCAGGCCGCCGCCTTGCGGGTCCTTCTCGAACAGCACGCAGGAATAGCCCAGCGGCAACAGATCGCGGGCAACCGTCAGCGAGGCCGGGCCGGCGCCGATAAGGGCGATCCGCTTGCCGTTCTTTAGGCTCGGCACGCTCGGCAACCGATCGTCGATGTCACCCTTGTAATCGGCGGCGACGCGCTTCAGCCGGCAGATCGCAACCGGCTTTTCCTCAATACGCGTACGCCGGCAGGCCGGCTCGCACGGCCGGTCGCACGTGCGGCCGAGAATGCCGGGAAAAACATTTGATTCCCAGTTGATCATGAAGGCGTCGGCATAGCGACGCTGGGCGATCAGTCGAATGTACTCCGGCACCGGCGTGTGGGCCGGGCAGGCCCACTGGCAATCGACCACCTTGTGAAAGTATTCGGGGTCGGAGATGTCCGTCGGTTGCATACGCTACCTATTCGACAAAGAAGTTATTGTCAGTCAAACAGATATAGCGTCCCCCTGATGCGGTCCACAATGCTCTGTAATGATTTTTTCACGAACAGTTTAGCACCGCCGGGGTTCCGCGCGCATGGGTACCACCGACGGCTTTTTGTCGCACGCGGAACAATCGCCTGGGCAGAGGCAGCGCTGGCCGTTGCTTAAAGACGCTACTTGATCGCCTGGGGATTGATCGGCGACCCGCAGGCGCCCGGCATGTGCAGCGGCGGGGCGGAGAAGAAGAACTCGTAAACCCCGTCCTCGGCGCAATCGGCCGCCAGTTCCTTTAAATAGAAGATCTCGCCCATGGCGATGCCGATGGCCGGGATCACGACCCAGTGCCAGGGCTGGTTCGCCTCGTCGGTTTCGTTCGGCCGGACCTCGCAGCCCCAGGTGTCGGCGCAGATGGCGGCGATCTCTTGCCCGTGAATCCAATAGGCGGTCTCGAATTTCAGCCCCGGCGCGTCGCCGCCGGCATAGGTGCCCCATTCGCCTTGCTGCAGGCACCGTTCTTGCTGGCCGGTGCGAACGATGACGAAATCGCCGCGCCGGATCTCCACGCCTTGCGCCTTGGCGGTCTGGTCCAGATCGTCGTTGGAGATGCCGTAGCCGTCCTCCAGCCAGTCCACGCCCTTGAAGCGGGCAACGTCCAACAGGACGCCGCGCCCAACCGCCTTGTCGCGATAGTTTTCGATGCCGTTCTTCGCGGCACCGTTTGAGTCGACCAGACTGGCCGGATAGCCGTTGTACATCTTGTCGTCGAGGAAGATATGCGCCAGCGCGTCCCATTGGGTGGAACCCTGCATGGGCATGTTGATCGCATCGTCGCCATAGCGGACACCCACCGGCTCGTCCTGATTGCCGGCGACGGCGTCCGTGCCGGTCGCCAGCATGGTGTGGATCGGGTTCCAGCGCCCACCGAACAGGCCGGACTGAATCCGCTCCTTCAGCGACAGGCCGAGGGCGAAGACCGCGCCGCGTTTGATCAGCGAGGCTGCGTTCACGACGTCCTCCGGCGTCACGAAGTTCAGCGTGCCGAGCTGGTCGTCCGGCCCCCAGCGGCCCCAGTTCGACAGCTCCTTCGCCGCTTGATAGATGGCGTCCTTGCCGACCTTGATGTCCATTGTCCTTCCTCCCCGTAAAGATTTGCCCCACCCGACTAAAACTCGGTGCGGTCGCCGCCCTTAAGTTCCAGGATCTCGCGTGCCTCCTCCGGACTGGCGACGTCCAGGCTCATGCCCTCGATGATCTTGCGGGCGAGCGTCACCTGCTCTGCGTTCGATGTCGCCAGGCGGCCCTTGGCGGCCCAAAGCGAGTCTTCCAGCCCGACCCGCATGTTGCCGCCCATGGCGATCGCCATCGCCCCAATGCGCAACTGTGCCGCGCCGGCACCTAAGACGGACCAGCGATAGCTGTCGCCGAACAGGCGGTCGGCCGTCCGCTTCATGTGGGCGACGTCTTCCGGATGGGTGCCGATACCGCCCAGAATGCCAAAGACCGACTGGACGAACAGCGGCGGCTTGACGAGACCGCGATCCAGAAAGTGGCTGAGATTATAGAGATGGGCGATGTCGTAACATTCGAATTCGAACCGCGTGCCGTTTTCGGCACAGGTCGTCAGGATGTACTCGATGTCCTTGAACGAGTTTCTGAAGACCAGGTCCTTCGTGGCCTCCAGATGCTTCTGCTCCCAATCGAACTTGAAGTCCTTGTAGCGGTTCAGCATCGGGTACAGGCCGAAATTGATCGAGCCCATGTTCAGCGACGCCACCTCCGGCTTGAAGGTCGCCGCCGGCAGGACGCGTTCCTCCACCTTCATGAACGGGCTGCCGCCGGTTGTAAGGTTGATCACCGCGTCGGTGCTTTGCTTGAGACGGGGCAGGAAGCGCTGAAAGGCCTCGGGCGTCTGGTCGGGCCGGCCGGTTTCCGGATCGCGCGCATGCAAATGCAGCACCGCAGCGCCGGCCTCGACGGCCTTTAGCGAGTCCTCCACGATTTCGTCCGGCGTGACCGGCAGATGGGGCGACATGCTGGGCGTATGGATCGCGCCCGTTACCGCGCAAGTGATGATCACCTTGCCTTTGGCTGCCATGCCTTCTCCTCCCTGATAACGCGTCCGGCCCTTTTGTGTGCACTCTAGCCGTTGCTGAGCAACGACTCAATTAAGATATAGGCCGCAGGCGGCGCTTGAGCCATAATGCCTAGCGTGGCTGGACCTCGAACGCCAGTCGGATGGTGGGGAGCATGGTGAGCCCGCGTTGTGTCGGAAAGCAAGGTTGAAGGGTTGAGTAGCGCGCGCATGTCGGAAGACGAGCGCCCCAGGCGGCGGCGCCTGCCGTCGCATGAGCGCGAACAGATGATCCTTGACGAGGCTACTCGGTTTTTCGCCGACAATGGCTTCAGCGCCCAAACGCGCGACCTGGCCGAACGGCTGGGCATCTCGCAAGGTCTGATCTTCCGCTACTTCAAGACCAAGGAACAGTTGGTTGAGCGGGTCTATGAGCGCACGTTCCTGCAGCGCTGGCGGCCGGACTGGGAGGACGTGATCGCCGACCGCGACGTGCCGCTCGAAACCCGCCTAAGGCGTTTCTACCTCTCGTATTTGCGAACGATCGACGACTATGTTTGGGTGCGCATTGCCATGTTTTCGGGCTTGGCGGGCAACGACCTGACCGCGCGCTATGTGCGCACCCATGTCGAAAAGCTGCTGCGCCAGATCGCGATCGAGGTCAGGATCGAACGGAACGATGCTGTCGATCGTGATATCGACCGCATCGAGCTGGAGCAGGTCTGGCAACTGCATTCCGCGATCATTTACTACCTGGTGCGCAAGCACGTGTTTCACACCGCCGTCGATCTGGACCATGAGCGGCTGGTGGATCGCCTGGTGCACACCTTCCTGCGCGGCAGTCTCGACCAGGCTGATGCGCCGCCAGTTTGAGCTTGACTCGCCGGCATCCTTATTGAATAGTTGATCAATAAGAACAAGGTCCGGGCGCAAGACCCGGCCGATAAGACGCCGTCCAGTGCGCTCGAATGGGAGGAATTCGATGAAGCCTTCAGCCTTCGAGTATGTGCGCGCCACGTCGGTCGACGATGCGATCAGCGCGCTGTCCCAGCATGGCGACGAGGCCCGGCTACTGGCGGGCGGCCAAAGCCTGATCGCCATGATGAACACGCGGTTGGCGGAGCCGAAGGTCCTGGTCGATATCGGCCGCTTGTCGGACCTCTCCTATATCCGTGTCGACGGCGACGCGCTCAGCATTGGCGCGCTGACGACCCACAACACCGTCCTGCAGTCGGCGGAGGTCGCCGCCCATTGCCCGCTGGTCAGCGCGGCATACGCGAACGTGGCGCACCACACCGTGCGCAATCGCGGCACGCTCGGCGGCAATCTTTGTCACAACGACCCGGCCTCGGAAATGCCTCTGGTGGCCTCGCTGTTGGACGCCGAGTTGGTCCTGCGCGGCAGCGGGGGCGAGCGGCGCGTGGCGGCTGAGGATTTCTTCGTCGATACGTTCCACACGGCGGCGCATGCCGACGAGATCCTGACCGAGATCCGCTTCGCCCGACAAGGTGCGGGCGAAGGCTGGGCCTTCGAGGTCGTGTCGCAGCTCAAGGGCGACTACGCGATCGTCGCGGCCGGTTGCCGCTTTGCCATGGTCGACGGCGTCTGTCGTGGCGTGCGCCTGGGCTTCGTCGGTGCCGGGCCGGCCATCAAGCGCGTCGCGGCCGCCGAGACGGCACTTGAGGGACAGCCGGTGAACGGTGCGACCATCGCCGCCGTCGCCGAGGCGGCGGTCGGTGCCGTCGATCCGCACGCCGACATGCACGCCGATGTTCAATACAAGCTGGATCTGGTCCAGGCGCTGAGCGAACGGGTGCTGAAGCAAGCGGCCTCGCGCGCCGTCTGATCCGGCCAACAAGGGGGAGGGCTGGCATGGCCAAGATGCCGGTATCGATCACCGTCAACGGGCAACGTTATGAGCGGGAGGTCGACCCGCGCCTCTTGCTCAGCGACTTCATTCGCCACGAGATCGGCCTGACCGGAACCCATGTCGGCTGCGAGAACGGCGCCTGCGGGGTCTGCGCCGTCCTGATCAACGGCAAGACCGGCCTGTCTTGTCTGGCCTTTGCCGTGCAATGCGACGGCGACGAGATCGAGACCATCGAAAGCCTTGGCACGCCATCGGACCTGCACCCGATCCAAGAAGCGTTCTGGGAAAACCATGGTCTTCAATGCGGCTTCTGCACCCCGGCGATGGTCTTGACGGCGCATGAGCTGCTGAGCCGAAACGCCAGTCCAAGCCGGGCGGAGATCATCGAGGCGATCGGCGGCAATCTTTGTCGCTGCACGGGCTATCAGACCATCGTCGACTCCATCGAGCAGGCTGCCGAACAGATGCGGGCCGGGAAGGAGGAAGCGGCATGACCACGACCATGGATCCGCGCATCCCGCCCAGCCGCCAGCGCGAAAAGCCGGGCCAGGACCTGAAATGGATCGGCAAGGGCATCCGGCGGGTCGAGGACCCGCGCCTGCTGACCGGCCGGGGCAAATATGTCGATGACGTCGTCCTGCCCAACTCGCTGCACGCGGCAGCCCTTGGCAGCCCCCACGCGCATGCGCGGATCAAATCGATCGACGTCAGCAAGGCGCGCGCCCTGCCTGGTGTGGCCGCCGTTCTCACTGGCGAGGATGTCGCGAAATCGACCGGTCCGCTGCCCTGCTTTTCCAACCCGCCGACCGAGCAGCGCTGCGTCGCGATCGATCGCGTGCGCCATGTCGGCGAGCCGGTGGCGATCGTCGCCGCCGAAAGCCGCTATGTCGCCGAGGACGCGCTGGCGCTGATCGAGGTCGAGTATGAGGAACTGCCCGTGGTCATGGACGCCGCCGAGGCTGTCCATGCCACCGGCGATGCCGTCATCCATCCCGAGCGTGGCGAGACCAACGTCGCGATCCACCGTGTATTCGAATTCGGCGACGTCGACGACGATTTCGCGGCCGCCGACGCGGTGATCAAGCGCAAGCTGCGCTGGCCCCGCTCCGGCGCCCAGCCGATGGAGACCTGCGGCGCGACGGCCGTCTTCGACGAGGGCGAGGGCAAGTTCACCATCCATGTGAACAGTTCAATGTACAATTATGTTGGCTGGCTGATCGCAGTCACGCTCGGCGTGCCGGTGCACAAGCTGAACCTCGTCCCGACCCTCGCCGGCGGCAGCTTCGGCAGCAAGCTGTTCATCCACAAGGTGCCGGTGATCGCGGCGGTGCTGGCGCGGGAATGCGGTCGGCCGGTGAAGTATCTGGAAGACCGCATCGACAACATGACGGCCTGCGACCATCACGGGTCGGACCGAATTTACGACTGCGAGCTGGCGCTGGATGCCGATCGCCGCATGACCTCGATGAAATGCACGGTCATCGACGATTACGGCGCCTATTTCCAGTTCGGCATCGGCCATCACGGCAATGCCCTGTCGCAGATCACCGGGCCCTACCAGATCGGCAGCGTGAAGGTCGACATCACGGCGGTGTTCACCAACAAGTGCCAGCAGGGCGCCTATCGCGGCTTCGGCTCTGAGGTCTCGAACTACGTCATGGAGCGTATGGTCGATGCGGCCTGCGCCGAGTTGGATCTGGACCCGGTCGCCTTCCGCAAGACCAACTTCATTCAACCGGATCAGTTCCCGTACTTCATCCCGACCGGCAACCTGTACGACAGCGGCAACTATCCGGCCGTCTTGGACAAGGCGCTGGACCTGCTGGACTATGACGGTTGGCGCCAGAAGCAGAAGGACGCGCTGGCCGAGGGCCGCTATATCGGCATCGGCCTGGCTACCTGCCAGGAACGCAGCGTGTTCAGTTCGACAGAGTTCTGGTCGCTGAACGACGAGGCCGGCTTTGCGCTGACCAGTTCACCGGAAGGCGTGTCGATCAAGATCGACCCGACCGGCAACGCGGTCGTCTCGCTGCAGGCACCGTTCTGGGGCAACAGCCCGGAAACCATGGCGACCATGGTCCTGGCCGAAAAACTGACCATCGACCCCGCCAACATCTCCATCACCTATGCCGATACCGATCACGGCGTCAGCGGCACGGGCCCGGGCGGCAGCCGCTATACGGTGATGCTGGCTGGCGCCATTGTCGGCGCGGTCGACACTATCAAGGACAAGCTGTTTAAGATCGCCGGCCATCTGATGGAGGCCGACACGGCGGATCTGGAGCTGCGCGACGGCGCCGTCGGCCTGAAGGGCGTGCCGGGCAAAGAGATGACGATCGCCGATCTGGCGATGCAGGCCCATTTCTTCCGGTTGTCGTTTCCCGACGAGCCGGGCTTCGACACCGGCCTGGACGCGACCACCACCTACGACCACCCGCTGACCACGATGCCGTCCGAAGACCGCAAGGATCTCGGCATCTACTACCCGATTATGGGCCATATGTGTCACATGCCGGTGGTCGAGGTGGACATCAAGACCGGCCAGGTAAAGTTCCTGGACTACGTCGCCGTCCATGATTGCGGCACGATGGTCAATCCTAAGACCTTGGCCGGCCACATCCGGGGCGGCACGGCCCAGGGCATCGGCACGGCGCTCTACGAAGAGTACAAGTACGACGCTAACGGCCAACTGCAGAACGCCAGCTTCATGGACTATCTGGTGCCGACCGCGCACGAGATCCCGGCCAACATGCGCATCGGCCATGTCGAAACGCCGTCACCCTTTACAGAATATGGCATCAAGGGCGGCGGCGAGGGCGGTCGCATGGGCGCGCCGCCGGCCCTTGCCGCGGCGATCGAAGACGCGCTGAAACCGCTTGGCGTGAAGGCGGACTTCCTGCCGCTGACCCCGGCCAAACTGCGCGGATTGATCCGCGAGGCGGAGGCTTCGTAGACGGCGCCTACTGAAACTCCCCGCCATAGACCAGCCCGCTACCGTCGAACTGCGCGAAAAAGCGTGACTGGTCGTATCGGAACTCGCGGGTCGCGATTTCGCCTGGCAAAACGAACAGCACCTCGGGGAATGCGCCACGCAGTTCGTCCGGATGCGGGTGTGTCGCCAGCAGCCGCTGGAAGGCTACCACGTCGATCCAGACACCTTCTCCGGCCGCCCGACGGTCAGCGAACTGCTCCAGAACAGGCAGCGCGGCCTCGTCGTCCACCGGCATCGATGTGCACAGGTTGATCGCGTAGCTCTCCTTTTCCGTCTCCGGCATCGGATGCAGGACGACAGTGACGGCTTCCCCAACCGCGACCGGAACGCCGCAGGCGGCCGTCGTTCCCTCGGTCGAAATCGCGACCTCGTCCGGCATGTCTCCGGTGAAGCTTTGCAGCACGTCCGCCGTCAGCGCCAGGGTGCCAAGCTCGGGATTGGACACCTCTATCCCGGTCACAAGCACGTTGGCCACCGGATAGCCCTGGCGCAGCATGTCCTCCGCCGTGGCGGGTAGGCAGGAACAGGCGTGGGCCGCGGTGGTCGCCAAGCCACCCAAGGCAAGCCCGACGACGATCAAAGCAATGCGTTTCATGATGGCCCCAATCCGGTCAGCGTTTCGCCCCTCGGTAACGGGCGAATACGGCGCCCATGAGACCGTTGGGTCAACAGGTCAGTGCAGCCGGCTCTCAATGCGCGCCCGTTCCGGCGTCAGGCCGGTCCAGGCGTGAAATGCGCGGATGAAGGAATTCGGATCGTCATAGCCCAACAGAAACGAAATCTCGCCGCTGGAATAGTGAGAGGTGGTCAGATAGTGGCGCGCCAGCTCTTCGCGCAACCCGTTCAGCTCCCGCTGGAAACTGGTGCCTTCATCGCCGAGGCGTCGCTGCAGGGTGCGCGTGCTGACGGCCAGCCGCTTGGCCACCGACGCCATCGCGCAGTCGCCGCTTGCCAGACACTCCATCAGACACGCGCGGACGCGCTCGCGAAAGCCGGCCTCCAGGCCCAAATCGGCCATGCGCGTCTTCAGTTCAGGCTCAAAGACAGACCACATGGCCTCGTTTGCCGTCAGGAACGGCTTGCTGGCATCCTCGGCGGAAAAAGTCAGGCCATCGACCGGACCTTCTGCCACGTCGGTCCCGAAGAAAGCGGCGTACTGTTCCGCCTCCGGCAATGGCCTGGTCAATTGAACGGCGGTCGGGCCGATGCGCTCACGCGTCGCCAACCGCGCCATGTAGACGAGAAACACCAGCTCCGTGGCGACCAAAGACGTCGGCAGCGGCTTGTCTTTCGGCAGCCCGCCGAGCGTCACCCCCGTCTGGCGTTCGGTTTGCACGACCTCCAAGGTCAGTGGTCCGATCAGCGGTTTGTATTGGGACAGGCGGGTGAGCGCGACATTCAGGTCGGCGCTGCAAAAGCAGGCAAAGATCGGCGGGCTGAAGGCCTCGACGGAGAAAGCCTGGCCCAGGCGCAGCGGGAAGGCCGGGTCGTCAAACAGCTTGGTCATGCCGTCCCACAGCCGGAAGTACTCGTCGGTCGTCAGGGCGGGCGCCTTGCGGTTCAAAAGGTCCAGCGGCAGCCGCGCATGGCGCAGCAGATCCTGCGCCGACAGGCCCAAATCCTTCAGCAGTACCTGCCAGCCGAAATCGAGAACGAACTTGCCGTTGCCGGCCGTCATCGAGCCGGACCCATGATCAAGCGGTCGCCCAGCAGTGTCCTGTAGAACAGCATCGCCTCGCGCGCTCCCTCAACGCCTTAGCACTTGCCAACAGCATAGTCGGGAACGAGCGCCATGGCACTCGCAGAACGCGCCGATGCGCCTGCAGATCACGCCAGTAGGGTTCAACTGGTGATCGGCGGCGGGCACGCAGCCGGTACCACGCCCCCGCCTTGTCGTCCTTTAGTTCGCGGTCGGCATCACCACGTCGCTGCTCAGATGATCGTTGGTGTAGCCGTCGGTGACGTCGAACTCGGTGATCTCGAACGAGTCCGCGACGAAGCCGTAGGTCGCCGACATTCGGTCCAGGTCGAAATGGCCGAGGGGCGCGCTGCCAGCACTGTCGTCGGTCATCAGTTCGACCACCAGGTCCCAATTGGCGCGCACATCGGCCGGGTCCTGGCTGGCCGCGTCGGCGAGTTCGGCAACGCACGGGTCAGGGTCGGCGACACAGGCCGCGTAGGCGCGCTGGGTCACATCGACGAAGGCGCTGACGACGTCCGGGTTCTCCGCCAGATACTCACCGTTCACGATGAAGGCGTTGCCATACGGATTGAAGCCGATATCGCGCAGGGCCACGAAGCCCATATCGTCGCCGAAAATGCGCTCGTAGATGTAGTGCACATTGTAGAAATGTGTCGTGGCGTCGATCACGCCGGATTGCAACGAGGCAACCTTGGCCTCGGGTGCGATGTTGACGAACTCAACACTGTCCGGATCGACATTGATCGCCGCCGCAATCGCCGGCCACATCTGGCGCGCCGCGTCGAAGGGCGGGTTGCCTATGGTGTGACCAGCGAGATCCTCGTAGGTCTCGATGTCGCCGCCACGCACCCAGTAGAGGCCGTAGGGTGAGTTGACGTAGAGCGCCATGACAGCGACCACATCGGCCTCGGCGCCGCGCCCTTGCAGGACGGTCGGCATGTCGGCGATGCCGAACTCCGACGCGCCGACACCAACGCTTTGCACCGCCGCGCCGGAGCCGCGCCCTTCCTCGATGTCGAGGTCGATGCCGGCATCCTGGTACCAGCCTTGGCTGGCCGCCCAATACACGGGGGCATGGTCGCCACCGGCGGTCCAGTTCAGCACCAGGGTAACGTCTTCCTGGGCCGGCGCCGGCGTCGCGGCAAGCACCAGCGCACTTGCGCCCATCAGCGTTTTCAGGGTCTTCATCTTGTTCCTCCCTCTCATGATCGTTTCTTGGACAACAGGATCACGCGGCCGATTGTTTGCGGTGTTCGGCCAGGAACTGCTTCGGCGTCATGCCGACGAACCGGTTGAACGCGCGATAGAAACTGGACAGGTCGCCAAAACCGGCGTCGAGGCAGGACAGCATGATGCTGCCGGTCTCCAAGAGCCGTTGTTTGGCGTAGGTGAGGCGCAGGCCCGTGACATACTCCACCACCGTGGCGCCGGTGCGCTGACGGAACAGGTCCGTGTAGCGTCGGTAGGACAGGTTGGCGATCGCCGCCAGTTCATCGACGCGGATCGGGCGGACGAAGTTGGCCTCCAAATGGGCGAGGCTGCTGGCAAAGCCTTGCTGGCTAGGGTCGAGCGCACGCAGCTGGTCATCCTCCGCGACCATGGCGGCGAGGTGGCGCATCAAGTCCAGAAGCCCGCACCAGATCGCGTCGTCCGTCTGCGCGCCCGGCCGGACGTCTTCGAACACCATCTGGCGAAACCGCCGCGTTACCTGCAGCCGGCGATGGGGAGCAGCAAGCGGGTAGGGCTCAAGCGGCGCAAGGGCGGCACGATAGCGGGCCAGGATGCGCTCTGACTGCGCATTGCCCGCAGCGATCCGCTCGTCATAGCAGGCCATGGTCAGCGTCATTGGCTGGCTGGGCTGATCGGCGAAGGCGTGGGGAATGTCGGCCGGAATGCGCAGCAGGTCGCCCTCCGCCAGCGGGCGGTCCTCCTCCTGAAGCCGAAGAATGCCACTGCCCTGACGCACCAGGCACAGCTTCTCGAACGGCCACGTGCCAATCTCCATGGCGAAGTTCGGCGCATGCCGGCTCTCGAACACGGCGAGGCCCCGATCCTCTAGCGAGACCGAGACCGGTCGAACGCGCAATGGGGCCGCATCCGGACCCGGCCCGAAGTCGCCTCCACCCGTTCCCAATGTGCCGATCGGTTTGCTCATTGCCGAATCTGCAAAGATCAAGTTGGCCTGATTGCCAAAGATACATGCATTGATTTCTGCCTACAATCAAATTGACAGCCGAGGAACGGTTGCTTGATTTCCTAATTCGCAAATCCACAAGCGACGATGATCGAGGGGAGGGACTGCCATGACACCAGAACAGCGTGCGCGCTATGTCGCCGATGGCCATGTTACGGTGCCCGGTCTGTTTTCCACCGCCGAGATGGACGCCGCCATCGCCGACATCATGGCCTGGGGTTCGGAGTTCCTGGCCGACTTGGACGAGGCGGACCGTGCCTGGTATCTCGACCAGGGCATCGTCTCGGCCCAGGCCCTGCGCAAGATGGACAATCCGCACTTTTATCGGCCGGTCTTCCGAGAGATTGCGGCCGAACCGCGATTGATCGCCGAGGTCGAAAGCCTGATCGGCCCCGGCGTCAGCGTCTATTTCAGCCAGATCTTCTTCAAGCCGCCGAAGGGCGGCGGGCCGAAACCGGTGCATCAGGACAACTATTACTTCGGCCCGAACGACCGCGACGGCGTGGTCACGGCCTGGATCGCGCTGGATGCGGCGACGGTCGAAAACGGTTGCCTGTTCTTCGGCGACGGCACCAATCGAGGCCCGATCCTCGACCATGTGGCGCCGCCCGACAAACCGTACGATCTGCAGATACCCGACGCGGTCGCCAGCGCGATCCCGATGACGCCGGCGCCCGTGCCGAAGGGCGGCGTCAGCTTTCATCACGGCAACACGCTGCACCGCTCGTCGGACAACCGGTCGCCGAACTGGCGCCGCGCCTGCGCGCTGCACTATGTCTCCAACGCGACGCGATTTGCCACGCCGGCCCTGTCGTATGATGATGCCGTGGTAACGCGGATCACCGAGGCGGAGCAGCGGCAAGCCCATGGCGGTTGACGGACAGGATTTGACGGCAGCGCCGGCGCGCGCCGGCACATCGGACGGCGGTGTATTCGAGGCGATCGGGCGGTGGCTGTTGCGCTGGTGGCCGGCGATCGCGGGCCATGTCGCCTTCATCGCGGCCTGGTGGCTGATCGTCGTTTGGGGCGACATTCCGGCCTTCATCATGCCGACCCCGTGGGCGACGCTGCAGACGCTTTGGGACCCGACCTATCACTGGCCGCACCATGTCGCGATCACGGCCGGCGAGGTGTTTGGCGGCTATCTGCTGGCGGTTGTTGTCGGCATCGGCCTTGCCATGGCGTTCTGCTGGTCGCGTGGCTTTGAACGGGGCGCGATGCCGGTTCTGGTAACGCTGAACATGATCCCGAAGGTGGCGATGGCGCCGTTGTTCATCGTCTGGCTGGGCTTCGGCCTGTTTCCCAACATGGTGATCGCCTTCACCATCTCGTTCTTTCCGATCCTGCTGACGACGTCGCGCGGCCTGCGCGAGGTCGAGCCGGACCTGCTGGACCTGGTGCGGGCGCTGAAGGGCTCGCGCTGGCAGATCTTCCGCAAGATCCAGCTTCCCGGCGCGCTGCCTTACATCTTCTCCGGCATGAAGGTGGCTACCGTGCTGGCCGTGGCCGGCGCGATCGTCGGCGAGTTCATGGGCTCGTCCGGCGGGCTGGGTTACCTGATGCAGTCGCGCCAGGGCTTTCTGGACACCGCCGGCATGTTCATGGCGGTGATTCTGGTCTCGATCATCGGGGTCGTGCTGTACGGCCTCGTTTTGCTTCTTGAACGCTGGTGCGTGGTGACCGATGCCCGCATTGAGTAGACCCGTCATGGTCGACCAGGACAGCGTCGCCGACGGCCGGCCGCCGATCATCCGCATGCGCGGGGTGAAGAAGATTTACCGCACGCGCGGTGAGGAGTTCCTGGCCGTGCAGGATGTCACGCTGGACATCGGCGAGGGCGAGCTGGTGACGCTGGTCGGGCCGTCCGGCTGCGGCAAGTCGACGGTCTTGCGCATCCTGGCCGGCCTGCAGCCCCACGACGAGGGCGAGGTCGAAATCGGCGTTCCAGGCGCCGCCTTCGACGCCGGCCGCGACATCGGCATGGTCTTCCAGCAACCGCTGCTGCTGAAATGGCGCCGCGTTTTGGAGAACGTGCTGCTGCCCGCCGAAATCCTCGGCCTGCCCATGCGCGAGGCGCGCGACCGGGCGCGGGACTTGCTGGCCATGGTCGGCCTCGCGGGGTTCGAGGACAAGTATCCCTACGAGCTGTCGGGCGGCATGCAGCAGCGCGCCGCCATCGCCCGCGCCTTCGTTCACGACCCCAAGATCGTCTTGATGGACGAGCCGTTCGGGGCACTGGACGCGCTGACGCGCGAACGCATGAACCTCGAACTGCTGCGCATCTGGGACGAAAGCAAAAAGACCATCCTGTTCGTCACCCACGGCATTCAAGAGGCGGTCTTCCTGGCTACACGCGTGGCCGTGCTGACCTCGGGCCCGGCCCGCATGGCCGACACCTTCACCGTCGACCTGCCGTCGCCGCGGGTGCTGGACATGCACAACGACCCGCGCTTCGGCGCCTACACCCATCGCATCTATCAGCGCCTCGGCCTTTAGGCCCGGCGCCCGTTCCCGTTCTGAAGAAAGCACGCTCCATGGCCGATATTCTCACCACCGTCGTCGGTTCGTATCCCATCCCCGCCTGGCTGGTCGCCGCCCCCTCCCGCCAGGCACTGGTCGATGCCACGCGGGTCGTACTGGCGACCCAGGAACAGGCCGGCATCGACGTCGTCTGCGATGGCGAGATCTCTCGTTTTGACATCAACCACCCCGAAACCAACGGGATGATCGAATACTTCACCCGGCCGATGAGCGGTATCCGGTCGGACGCGACCTTTGACGAGCTAACCGCCTATCGCCGCGATGCCGGCATGCGCTTTCGTGCTCGGCCGCCGGGGGTCGTCGACGGGCCAATCGGCCATGGCTCGCTCGATCTGCCCGGCGCATGCGCGCAGGCACGGGCGCTGACGGCGAAGACCTTCAAATTCACCCTGACCGGCCCGCACATGCTGGCCAAGACCCTGCTCGACAAGCATTACGGGGACCCGGCCAAGGTCGCCCGCGCGATCGCCGAGGTGCTGGCGGAGCAGGTGGCGCAAGTCGATGCGGATGTCATCCAGGTCGACGAGGCCAATCTGCCGGGCCATCCGGAGGAGGCCCGTTGGGCGGCCGAGGCCATCAACATCGTATTGTCAGCGGTCAAGACGACGCCGGCGGTTCATCTCTGTTTCGGCAACTATGGCGGCCAGTCGGTGCAACAGGGCACCTGGGCCCATCTTATGACCTATCTCAACAGCCTCAAGGCAGACCACATCGTCATGGAATGCGCCAGGCGACCGCCGGAGGAGCTTAGCGTTTTCAAAGACCTAAGGCCCGACATCGGCTTTGGCTTGGGCGTGGTCGACATCAAGGACAACCAGATCGAAGCGGCTGAGACAATCGCCCGCCGGATTGAGCGCGCCGATCGGGTCTTGGGGCCAGGCCGTGTTCGCTATATCCATCCGGATTGCGGCTTCTGGATGCTGCCGCGCTCCGTCGCGGACGGCAAGATCCGTGCCCTGGTCGAGGGGCGCGACCTCTACGAGGGCAGGGCACGGGAGGCGGCCTGAGCCTCATGCCGGCCTTGGCGCAATCTGGGTCATGCGAGCCTTGCTTCGGTTTTGCCGGGCCAGCAGGATTTCCACGAACACAACGTTCGGCAGCCAGCAAGACAGGCTGAGGATGTTTGACACCTGATCGTAGTCGAACCCGAAGCCTTCGAAGGCGACGAGTTGAAGTCGCAAGGTAATGGCGGCGGCGGTGAGCCCGTATGACCGCAACATCCACCGCCGATGAAGATCGAACCGGCGATTGACGGCGTGGCGCCAAGCGAGAACCGTCGCTGCCATCCAGACCAGGGCAAGAACGGAGAACGCGATGGTGGCGACAAGGCCGCTCTCGATATCGGGCGCAATCCAAAGCGCGCTCAGCCCGCCGGCGATACAGCAGACGACATAGATCCGACCCGTCCAACGATGCACGCCCGGCCAGCGACGACGCGGCCCGGCGAAGAGTTGATAGACGCCGAGCATCAGGGCCAGGGCGGACACCGTCGCATGGGTTATGAAGATCGGCCCATTGAGCATGAACGAGATCTGCATGGATGGCGGCACCAGGCCCGCATCGCCGGAAAGGTAACGCAGCGACGCAAGGCCGATGCCTATCGCCAGAACCGAGAGGACGACCATCGACAGTCTCGTAACCGACCCAGGATTCTTTGCAGACCGGGCATCCGTGCGGGTGGCTAAGCTCATAGAGACTCTCCCTGGAAAGCTTAAGGGGTGTGCGGCCCAGCAGGGGTGGCGTCAGTACCTGAATGTCAGGCCCAGACCGCCGAAGAACTGGTCCGGAGATCCTTCTTGCTCGACGATCGGGCTGTCCGCCGCGTCGCCGAGCAGCCGCGTGTAGCTGGCACGGCCGCTGACGCTCCAGCGGTCGGACAAGACGTAGGTCAGCGTGGCGCCGACCCCGACATCCTTGATGCCGGCTTCGGCGTCAAAGACTGGCAGCCCGCTGCGCACAGAGTTTGCACGATCGACGCCGAAATAGGTCTGCATATAGTCGTCGCTGGCCCAGGTGACTCCGGCATCGACACCCGCGCGCCAGCGGTCGCCCAGCGATGTGCCGTAGCCCGCCCCAAAGCTGGCCGTCCAGCCTTCATGCCCGCTGCCGAGATCGGCCAGCACCTCGGCGCTGAGGGCGAACGAATCGGTCGGCCTGAACAGTTCGGTGAACTCGTAGCTGACGAAGCCACCCGCCTCGAAGGAGTCATCGATGTCTTCCAGCCGATCGACGACGTCGTTCGAGACATCTTCGCGGCCCGGCCGATAGCTGAAGACGGGGCCGAACTGAAAGGGCCTGTCGGGCCGGAAATTGAGACGTGCGCCCAAACCCTGGATCTCAAGGCGCACGCCCAGCGCGTTGACGTCTCCGAAGATGAACGGAACCACGTCGTAATCGGACGAGCCCTCGAAGTCCGGCGCGACGCCGACGCCGCCGGAAATCGAACCGCTGATGCCGCCGCGGTCTTGCTCTCGCGGCGTTTGAGCGCTTGAGAGATCCGCGAAACCCAGTGTCAGAGAAATCCCGGCAGCGGTGGCCAAGAGGGCACAGCGCGAGGGCGACGAACGAAACTGCACGGCAATAACTCCTGCTCACGGATCGGGTCGATGGCCGCCGCTGACTGAACGCGTCAGCGGCGTCGGCGCCGCGCTCGGCAGCGATTGCCGATCTGCCTGGCGCGACGAAATCGCGCGCACAGTGAGCAGATCGTCCATCTTGGTAAACTCGCGTTATCTCACTTCAGAGAAACGTCTTAACTAACTGAAAAACAACAAGACTAAGAAGCGACAGACTCGTTTCAAGAGGCGTGCTGCTCGCATTTCCATCGATCGAAGCCGCTGTGAGGGCCGACACAGCAAGCGGGTCAATTCCTGAATATGAGCAAGGTTCAGTTAAGGAGGTCTCAAAGATTTCTACGAACCCGAGACGGACACCGCGACAGCAGCGCTCCCGCGCCATGGTCGAAACGATCGTGGAAGCGACCTGGCAGGTTCTGGCAAAGGAGGGGTACGCTGCGGCAAACACCAACCGCATCGCCGAACGCGCGGGCATCAGCGTCGGGTCGCTGTACCAGTACTTTCCGAACAAGAACGCGATCGTTGCGGCCGTTCAGCGTCGCCACCACGCGGAGGTCGCCTCGGCGATGGCGACCGCCTTTGCCGAAACGGCGGGGCAGCCCCTGGAGATCGGGATCCGCGGCTTGGTTCACGCCAACATGCAAGCGCATTTGGCGGACCCGGATTTGCATCGGGCGTTGACGGCGATCGTTCCGGCGGCCGCCAATCCAGAGACCCTGGGCTGCATTCGCGATGGTATCCATGCCCAGCTTCGCGCCTGGCTGTGGCGTTACAGGCAGCAGCTTATCGTCAAGGACCTCGATACCGCCGCCTTTGTCGTTCAGCATTTGGTTGAAGCGGTAGTGCACGCGACGATCGATGGTCCGGGTCCAACGCCGGAACCCAAACAGGTCGAAGACGAGGTTGCGGCCATGATCCTGCGTTATCTGACCGGCTAGCACAGGTTGTTCTGGCAGCGGCCTATTGGGTGAGCAGCCAACAACGGGTTGCCCCGGTTGGTCCTGGCCGCCAAGATCCAAGCCGCCATTGCGATCAATGGGCTGTTTGAAGTTAACGCCACCATCTGCTGCAACGGGAACGACCGGTATCGACACGCGGAACGAAATGAACGCGCCCGTCTATCGGGCGGTCGTGGCGGGCGTTCCGTCGACAATGACGGCCCGGCTGCTTTGGAGATGGCTGGAAGCGGGTCATCAGGTCACGGAGCTTTGGATGCCGGCCGGGCTGGATCGCGGAATGCTGCGGCGGGAGCGGCAACTCGGCTTTTTTCGACCGGGCTGGTCGGTCGCGGCGGCCGCAAAGCGTTTCAGCATTCCTGTCAGGCATGTCGAGCGTGAGGACTTGGCCAAGGACGAATCGCTGGCCGAAAGCGTTGAGCGATCGGGCCTGATCCTGTCGTGCATGTTTCCATATCGCGTGCCGTCTCATCTTTTGACATTGGCCGGCGGTCGGGCATTGAATCTACATCCTGCCATGCTGCCCGCATGGCGGGGTAGCGCGCCCATGATAAGCATGGTCCGTGCCGGCAGGGCGGCACTTGATGGCGGCGTGACCCTGCATGTCATGGTCGATCGGTTCGATGCCGGCGCGATCGTCGCGGCGGTTCCCGTTCCGCTCGACCCGGGCAAGGACTGGATCTGGTGGGCGCAGGCTCTGTCCCGCGCGTCGGGCGACCTTGTGCGCGAGGGGGTTGAGCCCTTTCTTAGAGGCGAGATCGATCCCCGGCCTCAGCCGGCATCGCCGACGCCGTATGCCCTAAGGGCGAATGCACAATTCGCCATCGACAAGACCACAAGCTACGATCAGGCAGAACGGCATCTGTCTCTGTTCGGAGGACACGCCTCCCGTGATCTGAGGACAGATGACCGCACGATCCGCGTTCTGGGCAGAGCGCGATCGCTCGGGCCTCCAACGGGCGAACCTCCAAGGATCGGCCCATTCTTTGTCGCGATGGACCTCGCCGACGCGCGGTGCCGGTTTCGCCGCCGGCTGCCGGGCGCCAGCCGGCGGCTGCGTCTCAAGCGGCTGCTGAGGTGGGTCATCGCAGCCTATTGAGCCTGCCCTTGACCTTCCAGTAACTGGAATCTCCATGTAGAGGTCGTTCCTAGAAGGACCGACACTGGAAGTGCGACCATGCGTCAGCAAGTTTTGACCGAGACGTCGGAAGGGCCGTCCGCAGACAGCGCATCAACCGAGACGCTGTACACCTGCCCGATGCACCCGGAGATCGTGCAGGACCGGCCTGGCTCGTGCCCCAAATGCGGCATGGCGCTGGAGGTGATGGGCGTACCGACGGCGGACGAGGAAAACGCCGAACTGACCGACATGACACGGCGCTTTTGGGTCAGTCTCGTCCTGTCGGTCCCGCTGCTGGTTATGGAGATGGGCGTTCATCTGTTCAGGCTGCCGATCGACGATGTGATCCCGCAGGCCGTCAATCCTTGGATCCAACTGGTGCTGGCAACCCCCGTCCTGCTTTGGGGCGGCTGGCCGTTTTTCCAACGCGGCTGGGCCTCGGTGGTCAGCCGGCACCTGAACATGTTCACCTTGATCGCCCTGGGCACAGGCGTGGCCTATCTCTACAGCGTCGTGGCCACCTTCGCGCCCGGCCTCTTCCCCGAGACCTTGCGGATGGCGGCCGGTACGGTGCCGGTCTATTTCGAAAGCGCCGCGGTCATCGTTACCCTGATCCTGCTAGGGCAGGTGTTGGAGCTGCGCGCGCGCGAGCGCACGTCCGGCGCCATCCGCGCGCTCTTGGATCTGGCGCCGAAGACCGCACGGCGCCTGTTGGACGACGGCAACGAGGAAGAGGTGCCGATCGACGCCGTCTCCGTCGGCGACAGGCTGCGCGTCCGGCCGGGCGACAAGGTGCCGCTGGACGGCATCGTGTCGACGGGCACCAGCGCGATCGATGAAAGCATGCTCACCGGCGAACCGGTCCCGGTCGAAAAGTCGCCGGGCGACCGCGTGACCGGCGGCACGCTGAACGGTTCCGGCAGTTTCGTTTTCGAGGTCGACCGGGTCGGTACAGACACGATGCTGGCCCAGGTCGTTGAGATGGTCGCCGAGGCCCAGCGTAGCCGGGCGCCGATCCAGAAGCTGGTCGACCAGGTTTCGGCCGTGTTCGTGCCCGCCGTGGTCGCCGTCGCTGTTATCGCCTTCGTCGTCTGGGCTCTTGTCGGCCCGACGCCGTCCTTTGTCTTCGCGCTGATTGCCGCGGTCAGCGTGCTGATCATCGCCTGCCCATGCGCCCTGGGCCTGGCGACGCCGATGTCGATCATGGTGGCGACCGGCCGAGGTGCCAGTCTCGGCGTGCTGATCAAGAATGCCGAGGCGTTGGAGCGGCTGGCCAAGGTCGACACGATCGTGATCGACAAAACCGGCACGCTGACCGAGGGCAAGCCGGCGCTGACCGGCCTCGTGCCCGTCGACGGCTGGCGCGAGGACGACCTGCTGCGCCTGGCGGCCGGTCTGGAAAAGGGCAGCGAGCATCCGCTCGCCGCCGCTATCGTCGCGGCAGCCAAGACGCGCTCTTTAAGCCTGGCAAGCGCCGACGCGTTCAGCAGCGAAACCGGCATGGGCGTCCGCGGTATGGTCGAGGGGCGGCGCATTGTTCTGGGGACGGAGAAGCTGATGCGCGAAGCAGGCGCCGACCCCGCACCGCTCGCCGACAAGGCCGACGAACTGCGCCGGGATGGGGCGACCGTCATGTTCGTCGGCGTCGACGGCACGTTGGCCGGCCTGCTTGCGGTTGCGGACCCCATCAAGCAAACGACCCATGCCGCCATTGAAGCTCTGCACGCTCAGGGCCTGAAGGTCGTTATGGCCACTGGCGACAATCGCCTCACGGCCGAAGCGGTCGCCCGGCGCCTCGGCATCGATCGGATCGAGGCGGAAATCATGCCGCAAGACAAGGCCAACCTGGTCAAGGAGCTGCAGGCATCCGGCGCCAAGGTCGCCATGGCCGGCGACGGGATCAATGATGCGCCCGCCCTGGCACAGGCCGATGTCGGCATCGCCATGGGCGCGGGGGCCGATGTGGCCGTGGAAAGTGCCGGCATGACCCTGGTCAAGGGCGACCTGAACGGCCTGCTGCGGGCCCGCGAACTGGCGACGGCTACCATCCGCAACATCCGCCAGAACCTGGTCTTCGCCTTCGGATACAATACGATCGGCGTTCCCATCGCGGCCGGCATCCTTTATCCGGTCTTCGGGCTGCTGCTCAGCCCGATGATCGCCGCCGCTGCCATGAGCCTGAGTTCGGTCTCGGTCATCGGCAACGCGTTGAGGCTGCGCGGCGTCAAGATAGGGGGGTGAGCCCGTGAATATCGGCGAGGTGGCCCAGAAGACGGGGCTGCCGGCAAAGACCATCCGCTATTACGAGGATATCGGCCTGGTCACGGCGGAGCGGCGGCCGAACGGCTACCGGGACTATGGCGACACCGAAATCCACAATCTGCGCTTCGTGCAGCGTGCCCGCGGCCTCGGCTTTTCGGTGGCCGACTGCCGCGATCTGTTGTCGCTATACCGCGACCGGCACCGGTCGAGCAGCGACGTCAGGGCCCTTGCCGAGGCACGGTTGCGCAAGGTCGACGACAAGATCGCCGAGCTTCAGGGTCTAAGGGCGACGTTGGACCATCTGGTGAATGCCTGTGCCGGAGATGACAGGCCGGACTGTCCGATCTTGGACGATCTGGCGGGCGATCCGAACGCAACCTGACGCCGTTCTTTAATGGGTTGTCGCCACCTCGCCGTCGACGGTTGCGTCGATCCAGGCCTGAGTCGTCGCCGACCATCCGGCTGGAAGTCCATGGCCGCCATCGTGCAGGCAAAGTTGTAGGGATGAGCCGCCGGTGCAGCTCTGCCAGACGCTGCAACTTGAGGGCGGTACCGCAAGATCGGTCAGGTCCGGCGCTGCGACGCAGGCGTTGTTGGCGATCATCACGTCGAAACTCTCAAACACGTCGCCCTGCTTGAACGTATCGCGCAGCCATCTGCCCTCCAGCGGCACGACCGTATCCGCCGTGCCGTGCGTGTGACGTATGGTCACCGGACCGGCCTCGCAGGCCTCCGGCAAGGGTTCCCAAAATGCCCCCGAGACAGGGGCAAAATGGGTGAACGGCGCACCCTGAAAGCAGGCCAGCGACCAGACCATGAAACCGCCGGAACTGAAGCCGGCCGCCACCACCCGTTGCGGGTCGACGGGATAGTCGGCCGCGAGATCCTCGACGATGGCAACCGAATAGGCGTCATCATCAGGTTCGGTGCGCGGGTTTCCCTGATGGGTCCAGCGACCGTCCAGGCCGTTTGCCGCGACAAAGATGTACCCGGCATCCGTCCAACCCTCGACCAGGCTTCGATTGCGGATGCCGGCCAGGCCGGAACCTCGAAAGCCATGATACCAGATCATCACCGGCACGGCAGCACGATCATCGATATCGCCCGGCAGCGCGACATAATACTGGCGTTCCGACTGACCCTCGACCGGCAGGGGGCAGGCGACCTCGCCGCCACACCCGCGACCGTCCGTCTGTGCCATGGCGCTTGAGGCCAGGAGAGTAGCCGCGATCATCGACATCGTGACAGCCAACGGGTTGCGTGGCACGCTCGTCTCCCTATCCTGAACCGCCGTTCAAAAGCCGGTCGATGGCCTCGACGGACGCCAGTTCAAGGATTTCTTCCGTTTCCATTGGCCGCCCAAGCCGGGCCTCCAGCGCCAGCATGATACGCATGTGGCCGAGGCTGTCCCAGCCCTCAACGGTCTCGATCGTGCCGTTCGCGGGAACGTGATCGCGCGGCCGTTCGATGGCCTCGGCTACCAGCATGCGTGCGTCGGTCATGTCTGGTTTTCGGCCCGTATTGCCTGCCACTCTTCGGCAAGCATGCCGAATGCGACCAGGTCCGACGCATCGCCATCGGCGGATCGGCCGCCCTTGCGCAAGACTCCCTCCTTCTTGAAGCCGAGGCGCTGATAGTTGTAGATGCTGGCGAAGTTGCGGCCGAATGGCGTGCCCCAGGCGCGTACGCAGCCCCGCACGTCGAACAAATAGTCCAGAACGGCGGCGTGCGTTTCAAGGACCAGCCCCTTGCCCCACCAGTCGGTGTCGCCGACCACCACCCCGATAAGGGCCACCTTGCCGCCGACGACACGCGCAGTTTCATAGCCGACAAGCCGGTCGTTCCGTTTGTCGAAAATGGCCAGGGTCAGGCGGTTCCGGTTGTCGGCGACGGTGAACTGTCGGCGCCAGCGGCGTAGCAGCCAGCCGCCGGCGCTGAGTTCGAGGCCGGCCATAACCTCCTCATTCTCCGTCCAGGCAAAGGTGTGGCGGGCAATCCAGCGCTGGCTGACCGATCTTAAGACGAAGCGCTCGGTGGTTAGCACCACGGGCTTGCCCTTGTTCCAGCGCAGCCTCACGGTGCCGCCCCCGGCTCTAGGCTGCCCAGGCACAGCGCGGCGACCTGGTCGCGCCGGACCTTGCCGCGATCGCTGCGGGGCAGGCGATCGATTACGAACAGGCGGCTCGGCACGGCTTGGGGGCGGATGCGGGCGCGGCACCATTCGCGCAGCCCGTCAGTCTCGATCGTCGCGCCACCTTCCGCCACCACCGCGGCGGCGACGGCTTCGCCGAAGACCGGATCGGGCATGGCAAAGCCGCAGGCCTCGGCGATCCCCGGATGGCCTTGCAGCAGCAGATCGATCTCCTCGGCCGGGATTTTGATGCCGGCGCGGTTGATCTCGAACTTCGTCCGGCCGATCAGGCGCAAACGGCCGGCCTCGTCGATCTCACCGACGTCGCCCGTGTCCAGCCAGCCGCCGGGCAGGCTGCGCGCCGTCATTTCCGGCTGATCCAGATAGCCCAGCATCAGTGACGGCGAGGCAACCAGCACTTCGCCCCGGCCGACGGGCGCAATGGACCCGTCCGGCGAACGCACGGCCAGCGCACCGCCCCAGGGCCGGCCAACCAGACCGTCCGCGGGATCACCGTCCGCCAGGTCGTGGCCGCCGATCCAGTTTGCCGCCTCGGTCATGCCGTACATGTTGACGACATGCCGTGTGCCGGCCCACGCCGCGATCGCTTGCCACTGGTCTCTCGACAGCGGCGCGGATCCGACATGAACGCGCTGAAGACTCTGTCGTCGCGGTGGCCGTGCCGCACGCAAGGCAATCTGCCAGATTGCCGGCACCGATGACATGAACCGAACCTCGGCGTCGTCAATCACCTCGCCCAGGCGCGAAAGCCCGGCAATGCCGGCATCCGGCCACAGGATGACGTGTCCGCCGGCAAACAAGGGGGTCAGCGCATTTCCGATCAAGCCATGTCCGAAATGCAGAGGCAGGGGGCAAAGGCTGGTCGCCAGCGTTTCCGGGCCGATATGGGCGACGTTCAATGCCAGCCGCGCCAGCAGGGCGCGGTGGGACAGCGTGACGCCCTTCGGCGTGCTCGTGGTTCCCGAGGTCATCAACACCAGGGCCGGGTCGTCCAGCGTCACGTTGTGACGGACCGGCATCCGCCGGCCTCGGAGCGTCGCGCCCGGGGACGGCAATGCAGTGGCCCCAGGGGGCGCGGCTGCAGGATCGGGCAGGGACCACAGGTTGGGACGGACGCTTTGCTCGATCGCCGCGATCTCGGCCGCCGGCAGCGACGGCAACAGCAACACTGCCAAGGCGCCGCATTGCCAGGCGGCGAACAGGTCGATCAGCAAGGGCACCGGGCGATCTGGAACCACGGCGAGCCGCTGGCCGGCTTTCAAGCCACCTGCGGCCAGGTCCAATGCGCGATCGTTCGCTGCCTCTTCAAGCTGGGCGACGTCAAGGATCGGGCCGTTCGGCCTGTCCTGGACCGCGCCTGACTTCGGCAGCGTTGAAAGCAACATGACCACTAAGGTCCGGATCTTTGCGTTGGACAGCTTTGGGGGCAGCTTGGGGGAAGCTGGTAGTATGGCGTCCGACTATTGCAAAAGTCGAGACGTAATCCAGACCGTTATTCAGGGTTGCTGCCGGTGCGCCGAGCCGTGATCGGTTCGGTTGAAATGCGCGGTTGCGATCGCCAGCGTCGCGATGATGTGTGACCTTTCCTAAACAAGCCGTCCGGATTGCTGCCCTTCGAACACGGCCTCCAGCGCTGTCCTGGCCGCCTGGGCATCGCCGACCGCGTTGAAGGTCGTAGCGATCTGCCGTTCTGCCGCAGCCTTGCGCAGATCCTGGATCAAGCCGGAACGCGGGCGTCCGTGAACCGGCGCGATGACCGACCCGACATCGACCATCTCTTGCCTGGTATCGCTTGACAGGTCGACCACTGTCGCCGTGCCATTCTCGAACGCCAGCACCGTGTGCAGCCCCATAATCCGCACGCTCTTCTGCTTCAGCCGATGGCGCAGGGCGAAGCTGGAATAGATCGGGATGGTCCAGCCCGGCGTGCCGGTCGGTGCCAGCAGGATCACCTCGTGGCCTCTGTCGGCCAGCCATTCGGCGACCGAAAGCACCGACCAGGTGCCGAGATTGTCGACCAGCAGAACGCGATGGCCAAGCGTGTCCGGGGCGGCCAGAGCCGCCTCCAAGGTCATGGCCTCGCCAGCCTCCAACGGCATCGCCGCGGGTTCAGCGCCCGTCGCGACCACGACCGCGTCCGGCGTTTCCTCAAGCACATCATCGACCGTCGCGCGCCGGTTCAGCACCACCTCGACGCCCAGACGCTCCAACGACTGCTGCTGAAACGACAGCAGGTTTAACGCGTCGTGCCTCAGCGGCATCGCATCGACCAGCGCCAGCGCGCCGCCAAGCCGTGCGCCGGCCTCCCAAAGTGTCACCGCGTGGCCGCGGGCCGCGGCGGTCAGCGCCGTCTCCATGCCGCCCGGTCCACCGCCGATGACCAGCAGACGCCGTTTTTCCGCCGTCGGCGCCGATTCCGCCTCTGGCCAGTCGTCTTCAAGCCCGGCCCTCGGATTGACCAGGCAGGTGATGGCCAGGTTCTGCGCGAGGTATCCCGCACAGCCCTGATTGCACCCGATGCAGGGGCGGATCTCGTCTTCACGACCGGCGATCGACTTCGCGACGATGGCGGGCTCGGCGATGTGGGCACGGGCCATGCCGACCATGTCGGCGTCGCCCGCCGCAAGAACCGTTTCGGCCTCCGCCAGGGTGCGAAACTTGCACACGGCGAAGACAGCGGGTGGCCGCGGCAGCGTGGCGACCGCCTGCTTGATGGCGGGCGCGAGGCCGCGAAACCGGGCCGCATCGAAGGCCATGTCCGCCATCTGGGTCGAGATCGTGTAGCTGCCGTGATAGGCGGAATGGCTGACATTGACGAAGTCGACCTCGGTCTTCGTGCAAAGCGTCGCGACGATCTCGCACATCATCTCCAAGGTCAGGCCGCCGGGCAGAAACTCGTCCGCGCTGACCCGGATGCCGAGGGTCGCGTCTTCGCCGATCGCACGCCGGACTGCGGCCAGGGTCTCGGCCGCGAAGCGCATCCGGTTCTCCGGCGACCCGCCATAGGCGTCGTCGCGCAAGTTGGTTGCCGGGGACAGGAATTGCTGCAGCAGATGGCCGTGGGCCAGTTGCAGTTCGATACCGTCAAGGCCTGCCTCCAAGAGGTTGACGGCCGTGTCGGCGTGCCCCGCGACCACCTCGGCGATTTCGTCCGTGGTCATCGGGTGGGGCGGCGGCGCGGTCGCGGTCCACGGCACGGGCGAGGCGCCCCAGGCGGGCGTACGGGTGTAGTTGCCGTCGATGTGCCGGCCGAGGTGAATGATCTGGCCGAACAGTTTGGCGCCTGCGCCCTGAACGGCATCCGCGACGGCGGCGAAATGCGGGATGGCGTCGCGCTCATATCCGTTCACGCCCTGCGCCCGGCCCAGCGAGCTGTGGTGCACCCGAATGCCTTCGAAGATGATCAGGCCGACGCCGCCTTCGGCCCTGGCGCGGTGATAGGCCGCATGGCGCGACGATGGCTTGTTGTCGGCCCCGAAATTGGTCGTGTGGGCGGGCACGAAGATCCGGTTTCGAATGGTCGTGCTGCCGACGGTGAGCGGCTGCAACGCGTGATGGTAGTGTTGGCCGTTCGTCTTCGAATCCGTCGTACGTGTCATGGCTGTCCCCCTTCTTGCCCCCTTCTTGCCCCTGTCTTGCCAAGGCCGGCCCGAACGCTCGGGTTCAGTTGACAGGCCCGGGCGATGAACCTAGCATTGTATTAAATATAGGACAGCTTGGCCACTCAAGGCCATCTTCCTTGGTGGTTTGGACAGGGCGGAAAACAGATGCAGTCGCAGGCGGCGAGCAGCCACCGATCCAACGGTTCTTCGGGGACATTGCCGCTTACCGAGCGGCGCTGGGACCGGGACGGCCTCGCCGTGCGGGCCGACGACATCTTCCTCCGCGCGCCTGATCCGTTGAACGACGGGCTCCGCCGCATGCTCGATACGCTGCAGCGCCAAGGGCTCGATCTCGACACCGTGGAGACGGAAGACTGCCTTCTGGCCGCGTTCGCGCCGATCGTGCCGGAGATTCGGCGCCGGCTTGACGACGGCGCCGGCGTGGCCGTTCTTCAAGGCCTCGATATGGAGGGGCTCTCCGGCGATCAGGCGGGCATCGTCGCGTGGGCATTGGCGAACCATGTCGGCCGGCCGCTGCGCCAGGGCATCCGGGTCGACCGGAAGCTGTTCACCGTCACGAATGTCGGCGCCGCCAACAACGATCCGACACGGATCGGCGCCAGCAACAAAGTGTCGCGCGCCCATTCCGACAATGGCTGCCTGGAAATGCGGCCGCCCTGCTATCTCGGTCTTTTGTGCGCGGAGAATGCGGCCGCGGGCGGCGAAAGCACCCTGATATCGGGGGAAACCGTCTACCAGGTGGTGGCCGACGAGCGGCCGGACTTGCTGCCGCTGTTCCTGCGGTCCTGGCACTTTCGGCCGCCGAAGCTGCACACCTGGCCGGCCGGTCCGACGACGATCCAGAAGCCGATCCTGGAAATCGTCGATGACGAGGTGCGCATTCACTACGCCCGCGTGATGATCGAGCCGGGCATGGAACTGGCGGGCACCCCGCTGACGCAGGAAGAACGCGAGGCGCTGAATTGGTTCGACGGCGTGTTGGAGCGGCCGGAGCTGGTCTGGACCTACGCCCTCAAGCCCGGCGACTATCTGTTCACCAACAACCTGGTAACGCTACACGGCCGGCTGGGCTTCGCCGACGAAGGCCGCCATCGGCGGGTCCTGAAGCGGGTTTGGATGCGGCGACGCCACCGGCCTCCATACGAGGATCCGGCGTTGCTGGCCCTCGATCCCGTCGCGAATGGAAGCCAAGCCCAATGAGCCGTCGATTGCCCTTAACCGTTGTCGAGCGTGGTGGTTCCAAGCGCGCGATGGATCTGACCCTGGACACGGTCATCAACCTGGGATCCGCGACTCGCAGCGACGAAGTCGCCAAGCTGCATCGCGACGAGGTCCTGCTGCATGGCGTGCACGTCGCCACCGAGGTGCCCGCGCCGCGCATGTATCCGATCGCCGCATCGTCCGTCGTCACCGACGATCTGATCGAGGTGCAGACGGAAGAGACCTCGGGCGAGGTCGAGATCGTCTTGATCCTGGCGGACCAGCTCTATGTCGGTGTCGGCTCGGACCATACGGACCGCGCGCTGGAGCGTGCCTCGATCCCCTGGAGCAAGCAGGCCTGCGCCAATGTGCTGGCGCCGCAGGTCTGGCCGTTCGAGGAATTGAAGGACGACTGGGACAGTTGCGTGCTGCGCTCGTGGGTCGATGGCCGGCTCTATCAAGAGGTCGGTGTCGATGCCTTCCTCCGGCCCGAGACCGTCTTGGAGATCGTCGCCGAACGAGCGCCTGGCTTCCCTGAGACAAATGCCGCGATTTTCTGCGGCACCATCGTCAGCGTCGACAAGCGCTTGGGTTTCGGCAGCCGTTGGGCGTTCGAGATGACCGACCCGAAGGGCGATCGGTGCATCCGCCACACTTATGATGTCCGCAACATGTTCGACGCCATTCGGCCCGACTATCGCGTGCCCATGCTGACCGGCGCGATCGGGCCCGATCTGGCGAAATCCGCGTGACGGGCACATCCCCTGATCGCATGCGGGATCGGCAGAACCGGTCCCGGCCAACAACAAAGGAGGCTTGGAGGCTCATGAGAACTGGAATTCGCACCCGCTTCGGCACGGCATTGCTTGCCGGTGCCGCGTCGCTGGCGATTATGGCGGCCACACCGTCGAGCGCCGAAACGCTGGTCGTTGCCGCAGCAGCGGTGCCGGAGGGTTTTGACGGCGATGCGCTGCGCCCCGGCACCCAGAATGTTGTCACGCAGGTCTACGAGAACCTGGTCCGTTATGGCCGAACCGTGGGCGAGGACGGCCGCACCTATCTCGATCCCGGCGTAATCGAGGGTCATCTGGCCGAAAGCTGGGAGGTCTCGGAAGACGGCATGCGTTGGGTGTTCACCCTGCGCGACGGCGTGATGAGCCCGTACGGCAACGAGCTCACGGCCGATGACGTGGTTTGGTCCTGGAACAAGTCGTTCGACCAGCAGCGCACGGGCAACTTCATCGCCCGCGTGTCCAACGTGGAGTCGGTGGAGGCCGTATCGGACAATCAGGTCGCGTTCAACCTGAACGCGCCGAGTTCCATCTTCCTGTCCGCTCTGACCCTTTACGTGCCCGGCATCTATGACAGCACCGAGGTGCGCAGCCACGCCACGGACGAGGACCCGTGGGCCCTTGACTGGCTGGCGACCAACACGGCGGGCTTCGGCGCCTATCACCTCGACACGCTGCGCCCGGACGAGATGGCGGTTTTCGTCGCCAACCCGAACTATTTCCGCGACCCGCCCTACTTCGATCGGGTGATCTATCGCGAGGTTCCGTCCGCTGCCAGCCGCGCCACGCTGCTGCTGACCGGCGACGCGCAGTGGATCGACCGACCGGCGATCCAGCAGGTCGTCGACTTCGACGGTGATGACCGGGTCCAGGTTCTCGACGCCCCGGGCCGGTCCATGATGGCCGCGCGCATGAACCCGAACTTCCCACCGTTCGACGATGTTCGGGTCCGCCAGGCCATGAACTACGCGGTTGACCGGCAGGAAATCATTGACAGCGTGCTGCGCGGCACGGGCGATGTGGCCCGGTCCATCGTGCCGCCGATCGTCGATGGCTACGACCCGTCCCATTTCGGCTACGACTACAACCCCGACCGTGCCCGCGAGCTGTTGGCCGAGGCCGGCTATGGGGACGGTGTCGAGGTCGAACTCCTGTACTCTGATCTTTGGTGGTGGCTGGAGCCCTTTGCGATCCAGTTGGCGGACCAACTCGGCGATGTCGGCATCACCGTGTCGCCGGCGCGGATCACCGGTTCGGACATGCGGTCGCGCGGGGCACCGGCCGTGCAGGACATGCCCTTCTTCGTCTTCGAGGACGGGCCGATCGTGCTCGACCCGGTCTATTCGCACTATCTGATGACCCACACCGAGGGCGTGTCCAACCGGGCCGGCTATTCGAATGCCGAGCTCGACGCCTTGATCGACGAGGCCAGGCAGACCCTCGATCGCGACACGCGCTTAGGGCTGATGTCGTCCGCTCAGGAAACCTGGATGAACGACGCACCCTGGATCGTCGTGGCCTATCCGCGCACGTTCGAGGCCATGGCCCCCAACGTCGAGGGCTGGGTCCCGCATCCCGACGAGCACGAGCGCTGGTACGATTTGCGCGTTGCCCAATAGGGCCCAAGCGGCCGTCGGCCGGTCGGGCTTTGTCCCGGCCGGCCGATTGTCGATCAGCAAATTGTCGATCAAAAAAAGGGGGTGTGACGATGGTTGGTGTGCTTAGCCGCACGACAGGTGTTCTTGGCGCGGCCGCGCTGCTTGGTACGGGCCTCGCGGTTGCGCTGCCTGCGGTGACCGCTTCGGCGGAGGAAACGCTGCTGGTCGCCGCCACGGCGGTGCCGGAGGGTTTTGACGGCGACGCGTTGCGGCCCGGCACGCAGAACGTTGTCCCACAGGTCTACGAAAACCTGGTCCGCTACGGCCGGATCGAGGGCGAGGACGGCCGCACCTATCTCGACCCCAGCGCGATCGAAGGCCATCTGGCCGAAAGCTGGGAGGTTTCCGAGGACGGCACCCGCTGGGTCTTCACGTTGCGCGAGGGCATTCTCAGCCCCTATGGCAACGAGTTGACGGCCGACGATGTGGAATGGTCGTGGAACAAATCCTTCGACCAGCAGCGCACCGGCAACTTCATCGCGCGCGTTTCCAACGTGGAGTCCGTCGAGGCGCTTTCCGACTACGAGGTCGCGTTCAACCTGTCGGCGCCCAGTTCGATCTTCCTGCCGGCGCTAACGCTTTACGTGCCGGGCATCTATGACAGCACCGAGGTGCGCAGCCACGCCACCGACGAAGACCCGTGGGCCTTGGAGTGGCTGGAAACCAATACGGCCGGCTTCGGCGCCTACCATCTCGACACGCTGCGGCCGGACGAGATGGCCGTCTTCGTCGCCAACCCGAACTACTTCCGCGATCAGCCCTTTTTCGACCGGATCGTCTATCGTGAGGTGCCATCCGCCGCCAGCCGCGCGACGCTCTTGCTGACCGGCGATGTCGACTGGATCGATCGGCCGGCGGTGCAGCAGGTGGTCGAATTTCAGGGCGACGATCGCGTCAAGATCGAGGACTCACCGGGCCGGGCCATGGTGGCTGCCTGGATGAACCCGAACTTCGAGCCTTTCGGCGATGTGCGCGTGCGCCAGGCGCTGAACTACGCGATCGACCGCGAGGAGATCATCGACTCCGTGACCCGCGGCACCGGCGACGTCGCCATGTCGGTCGTGCCGCCGATCGTCGACGGCTACGACCCGTCCTTCTTCGCCTACGATTATGACCCCGACCGAGCCCGCGAACTGCTGACCGAGGCGGGCTATCCCGACGGCTTCGAAACCGAGCTTCTGTATTCCGACCTCTGGTGGTGGCTGGAGCCGTTCACGATCCAGGTTTCCAGTCAGCTCAGCGAGGTGGGCGTAACGGCGACGCCGACGCGGATTACCGGCTCCGACATGCGCTCGCGCAGCGCGCCCGCCGTGCGCGACATGCCGTTCTTCGTCTTCGAAAGCGGCCCGATCATCCTGGACCCGGTCTACACGCTCTACCTGCTGGCCCACAGCGAGGGCGTTTCCAACCGGTCGGACTATTCCAACCCCGACTTCGACGCGCTGATCGACGAGGCGCGCGAAACTCTGGACCGCGATGCCAGGCTGGCCCTGACCACAGACGCGCAGCGCATCTGGATGGAGGATGCGCCGTGGCTGGTGGCCGCCTATCCGCGCACGTTCGAGGCCATGGCCCCGGACATTGTCGGCTGGGTGCCCTACCCGGACGTGCATGAGCGGTGGTATGATCTGCGCCGTGTTGAGGATTAGCAATGCCGTGGTGAGTACCCGCGTTTCCCCCATAGGTGCTTGAGATGAAGGTCCGCCGGTTTCTTCTGCGCAGGTTGATCTTCATCGTTCCCCTGTTGCTGGGGATCGTGTTCTTCACCTTCATGCTGGTGCGCATCGGTGGCCAGGATCCAGTGGAGATGCTGGCCGGGCCGACCGCGACCCAGGCCCATATCGACCTGATCGAACGAGAGCTGGGCTTGGATCAGCCGCTGTTGTCCCAGTTCCTGATCTATATCGGGAACGTCTTCACCGGCAATCTGGGCGATAGCTGGATCAGTTCGCAGCCGGTGCTGGACGACATTCTGCGGCGTGCGCCGATCACCCTGGAACTGTTGTTCTGGGGCGTCGGGCTTGGCGCCTTGATCGGCATTCCGGTCGGTCTACGGGTGGCCGGCCGGCCGGACAGTTGGTTTGATCAGTGCGCCCGCGTGGTCTCGCTGTTCGGCTTTTCGATCCCGACCTACTGGCTCGGGCTCGTGATGCTGTTCGTCTTCTTCTACCTGTTGGGCTGGGCGCCGCCGGGCATCGGCCGCATCGGTTTGGTGGTCATTCCGCCGGAAACGATCACGGGCTCCTACCTGATCGACAGTCTTCTGACCGGGGATTGGGAGGCGGCGCATTCTGCCTTCTCTCACTTGGTTTTGCCGGTGACATGCATCGCCATCATTTCCGCCGCGCCGATCATCAAGCATACCCGTGCGATCGCGCTGGAGGTTTATCGGGGCGACGCGGTGCGGTTTGCGCGCGCCTCCGGCCTGCCGCGCCGGATCGTGCGGCGCATCGTCATGCGCAACTCGACCGTCCCGGTCATGACCTTCGTCGGCACCGAGATCACCGGACTGGTCGGCACGACCTCCCTGATCGAGTTCGTCTTCGCCTGGGGCGGCCTCGGCCAGTACGGGCTGAACGCCATCATCAGCGGCGATTTCGCTGCCGTGCAGGGCTATGTCCTGTTCCTGGCGCTGTTCTCCGTCATCGTCTTTCTGATCATTGACCTGACCGTGGTCATCATCGAACCGCGCAGTTCGGAGGCCACATGACCACGATCGACCTGCCCGCCGGCCGTTCCGAGCGGCGCTGGCCTACCCTCAACCGGCTGGTCGGCGTCGGCCGCCGCAGCCCGACCGCGACGGTCGGCTTCGTGATCGTCGTGGCGTTCGCCCTGATGGCGATCTTCGCCCAGTACATCACGCCGCACGATCCGGTCGAGGCCTATCCGCGCAACATCCTGAATCCGCCGGATGCGGAGTTCTGGCTGGGCACGGACGGCAACGGCATGGACATCTTCTCGCGGGTCATCTATGGCGCGCGCTATGCCTTCGCCATCGCGGTGCCGGCGGTGTTGCTGTCGATCGTCATCGGCGTGCCGATCGGCTTGTGGACCGGCTATCGCGGCGGCCTGTTCGACGAAGGCTTGATGCGTTTCTTCGATGCGCTGCGCGTGTTTCCCTCGATCATCCTGGCCTTGGCGGTGGTCGCGGCCGCCGGCCCGTCGGTGATCAACGTGGTGATCGTCATCGGCCTCTTGGACAGCCCGATTTTCGTGCGCGTGGTGCGGGCGGAGGTGTTGGCCCTGCGCTCCTCCACCATGGTCGAGGCCGCGCGCGCCGCCGGCAATCCGACCTGGCGCATTCTGCTCGTCCATCTGCTGCCAAACGCCATCCAGGGCGCCATGGCCCAGACGGCCGTGCGCGCCGCCTGGGCCGTGCGCATCAGCGCGACCCTGGCGTTCCTTGGTGTCGGCATTCAGGTGCCGACGCCGGAATGGGGGGTGATGATCCGTCAGGGGGCGGAATACATGGTCACCGGCCAATGGTGGGTCGCCCTCTTCCCGGGCATCGCCCTGGTCGTCATGGTGCTGGGCCTCAACATGTTGGGCGACGGTTTGCAGGATCTGCTGAACCCGCGGCGGAAGGGTTAGTTTGCGTGGCGTTGCTGAGTGTTGAGGATCTGGAAACCCATTTCGTCTCCCGCAATCTCGATAATGAGGTGCTGGTTGCGCACGCGCTGAACGGCGTCTCGTTTGCCGTCGATCGCGGGCAGGTTTTAGGTCTGGTGGGCGAGACGGGGGCCGGCAAGTCCCTGACCGCGCAGTCCGTCATGGGCCTGCTGCGCCCGCCGGCCTTGCGCGTCGGTGGCAAGGCCCTGTTCGACGGCACCGACCTGTTCGAACTGCCGACGGACACGATGAACGCGATGCGCGGCCGGGACATCGCGCTGGTCGTGCAGAACCCGCGCACGTCGCTCGATCCGTTGACCCGCATCGGCGACCAGCTCGTGCGCATTCAGCGGGTGCATCGCGAGATCAGCCTTGCCGACGCCCGCAAGCGCGCGATCGCGATGCTGGACGCGGTCGGCATACCGGAGCCCAAGCGGCGCATGCGGGCCTGGCCGCACGAACTGTCCGGCGGCATGGCCCAGCGCGTGCTGATCGCCATGGCCCTGATCAACGATCCGAAACTGCTGATCGCCGACGAGCCGACGACGGGATTGGACGTCACCGTGCAGGCCCAGATCCTGGACCTGTTGCGCGACCTGGTGATCGATCGCGACATGGCGGCGATCATCATCACCCATGATCTGGGTGTGGTGGCGCATTACTGCGACCGCGTGGTGGTCATGTTCGCCGGCGGTATTGTCGAGGCCGGCCCGGTCGGGGCCGTCTTCGGCCAGCCCTGCCACCCCTATACCAGGGCGCTTCTGGCCGCCACGCCGGAACGACTGGCGCTGGGCTCCGGCCGCCGCTTCGGCGGCCCGCCGCCGGACCTCTACAATCTGCCCAAAGGCTGCCACTACCGCGACCGCTGCGGCCACGCGACCGAGCTTTGCGAGCAAACGCCGTCCTTCGTCACGGTAGCCAGCGACCATGATGCGCGCTGCCACTACGCCGCATCGCTGAAGGACCAACCGCTGTGAGCGGCCCGGCGAAAAACACGGCGCGGCCGGTCCTCCTGGCCCGGAACCTGGACAAGCATTTTCCCGCGCCAGAGCATCAGAAGATCCACGCCGTTAACGATGTCAGCTTCGCCATAGCCGAGGGCGAGGTCTTGGGCATGGTCGGCGAGAGCGGGTCCGGCAAGTCGACCGTTGGTCGCCTTGTGCTGGGGCTGCTGCCCCCAACGGCCGGCACCGTGGAATTCGACGGCAAGGATCTGGCGGCACTCGACGCGCGCCAGATGCGGGCCAGCCGGGCCGACATGCAGATGGTCTTCCAGGACCCTTGGAGCGCCTTGAACCCGCGCATGGCGGTCGGCCGACAGATCGCCGAGCCGCTGTTGCTGCACACGAAGCTCGATCGCAGCGGCCGCAAGGCCAAGGTGGCCGAACTGGCAGACCGGGTCCGCCTGCCGACCACCTACCTCAACCGCCTGCCGGCCGATCTGTCGGGCGGCCAGTTGCAGCGGGTCTGCATCGCCAAGGCGATCGCGACCGAGCCGAAGCTGATCGTGCTCGACGAACCGACCAGCTCGCTGGACCTCTCGGTCCGCGCCGGCATTCTCGACCTGTTGGCGGACCTGCGCCGCGATCTCGGCGTCGCCATGCTGTTCATCTCGCACGATCTCGGCACGGTGAAGCTGATCTCCGACCGCATCGTCGTGCTCTATCTGGGCACGGTGGTAGAGGAGGGGGCGGCCGACACCCTGTTCGATACGCCGGCCCATCCCTACACCCAGGCGCTCCTGTCCGCCCACCTGCCGCCAGACCCGGCGGTCAAGGTGCAGCGGCACCTTCTGGAGGGCGAGGTGCCCAGCCCGATCCATCTGCCGCCGGGCTGCCGCTTCGCCGGGCGCTGCCCGCTCGCGATCGACCCCTGCCGTTCCGCCCTGCCGCCGCTCGACTCCGTTCCCGGCGATGTCGCCGATCATCGCGCCGCCTGCATTCGCATCGCCGAAGGCGCCAACCGCCTTGTCCAACCGCAACACCAGATGGCCAACCCATGACCGACCCGCGCTACCCGAACCTGCTGGCACCGATCGATATCGGTCCGCGCCGTGTGCGCAATCGGGTCTGGATGCTGGCCCACGCGACCTTGCTGGTGAAGGACCACCTGTTCACCGACGCGCATGTCGCCTATTACGTCGCCCGCGCGCGGGGCGGTGTCGGCGCCATCACCATGGAGGCGATGGCCGTCCACCCGACCACCCAGCCCTATAAGGGCAAGGCCTTCGCCTTCGACGAGCGCATGGTCGCGCAGTACAAGAAGATCGCCGACGCGGTCCACCAGGAAGGCGCGATCCTGCTGACCCAGCCCTGGCACCGGGGGCGGCAGACGAACAGCGTTGCCAACGGGCTGCCGGTCTGGGCACCGTCCTCGGTGCCCTGCGCGGTCTATCGCGAAATGCCCCATGTCATGAGCCCGAGTGAAATCGATGACATCATCGAGGGCTACCGGTTATCCGCGCGACACGCCAGATCGGGCGATCTCGACGGCATCGAGGTGGCGGGCCTGGCCCACGGCTACCTGATCGGCCAGTTCCTGTCGCCGGCGATCAATCACCGCACGGACCAATTCGGCGGCTCGCTGGAAAACCGGCTGCGCATCGTCGAGGAGATCCTGCAGGCAACCCGCGAAGAGGCCGGCCCCGACCTGATCGTCGGTGTGCGCATGAACGGCGATGACGGGCATCCGGGCGGCTTGGGGCCGGACGAGTGGGCCGACATCGCCCGCCGGCTGGAGGCCACTGGGCTGGTCGACTACTTCTCCGTCAGCCAGGGCACCTACATCAACCGGATGCTGATCTACCCGACCAGCCCGGAAATCCACGGCTTTCAAATGCCGGCGACGCACAAGATCGCCGACGCGGTCGAGGTGCCGGTGATCGGCGGTGGCCGCATCGTCACCCATGAGGAGGCGGAGCGGTTCCTGGCCGACGGCGCCTGCGACATCATCGGCGTCGCCCGACAGTTGATCGCCGACCCGGACTGGGTCGCCAAGGCGGCCGATGCGAAGGCGGAGCCGATCCGACCCTGCGTCGGCGCCAACTGGTGCATGTCCTCGATCTTCGCCCAGGCCCCGATCGCCTGCATCCACAACCCGGCGGCGGGTGCGGAGACCGAGCTGGGGCCGGACACGCTGACCAAGGCCGATCAGCCCAAGAAGGTCGCGGTCATCGGCGGCGGGCCGGCGGGCCTGCGCGCGGCACTCACCGCCGCTCAGCGTGGCCACCGCGTCACCTTGTATGAGGCGCGCGCACAACTGGGCGGCCAGGTGCGCCTGTGGAGCCAAGCCGAAAGCCGGCGCGAACTGGTCGAGATCGTCGACTGGCTGTCCGACCGTTTGGCCGAGACCGATGTCGAGATCAGAACCGGTGTCCGCGCGGATGCCCAGACCCTGCTGGACGAGGGTTATGACTCGGTGGTCGTTGCCACCGGCGCCGTTGGCCTGAAGCATGGCTGGACACCGCTGCGGCCCGAAAAATGGGACGGGCACAGCACGGTTCCGGGTGCGGAAACCGCCACCGTCTATTCCTACATCGAGCTTCTGGAACGCCGTCCGAAGCTGCCTTCCAAGGTCCTTGTCTTCGACGCGCTCGGCGGTCGACAGGGTGCCGTGGTGGCGGAGTATTGCGCGCGCCACGCCGACGAGGTGGTGTTTGCCACCCAGCTTGGCCAGCCATCGCCCGACCTCGGGTCCAGCCGCGACTGGGGGAAGGTGCACGGCATGTTGCGCAAGCTGGGCGTTCGTTTTGTCGCCGATGTCGAGTTAGCCGAGATCCATCCCGACGCCGTCCTACTGCGCGACGTTTACACGGGCGACGTCCAGCGTGAGGATGGGGTCGGCGCCGTGGTGATGATGGTCGGCGCGGCGGCCGAAGACAGCCTCTATCACGCGCTGGAACCATCGCGCGACGCCGGCTTGTCGCTGGCGCTGATCGGCGACGCGGTGGCCCCCCGCCGGGCCAGCGACGCCATCCGCGAGGCCGAGATCGCCGCCCGCGCCATCTGAATTCCCCCGCCTTCAACAAAGCTGACCCGGAACAAGAGGAACTGATCATGCCGTTGACACCAGAAGGCCAGGCAGAGCTGGACAAGATCCGCGAGGTTCGCGGCTATACGCTGCCGCTGCACGAGATGCTGGCCGAACTCGGGCCGGAGTTCCTGAAGCGCTACGGCAATCTGGCCTCCTACACACTGTTCGGTGAGCCCGACGGACGGCCGATGGATCTGAAGACCCGCTTTCTCGTGCTGGTCGGCGTCACCACGGCGGTCAAGGGCGATCGGGAGGGCATGGAATGGGCCGCCGCGCGCGCGGTCCAGAACGGCGCCACGTGGGACGAGGTGGTCGAGGCTGCCTTCATGGCCGCGTTGCCGGCCGGCATTCCTGCCTTTGAAAACTTCTGCCGCGTTATGCGGGACATGCGCGAGGGCAAGGGCTGGGTCGACCAGAAGGTGCCGGACTGACCGCGATGCACGCAACGGCAGACCCGCACGTCGACGCCGTCATCGTTGGTGCCGGCGCCGCTGGTGCTGCCGTCGCCTGGCGGATGGCCAAGGCCGGTCTCTCGGTCTCGGTGCTGGATCGCGGGCCGTGGCTAAACCAGCAGGAGGCCGCAAACAGCCGCGATGACTGGGAATGGGTGATGTGCACCGACCATCACCCTGATCCCGGTATCCGCAAGGCGCCGGCCGACTACCCGGTCACCGCCGACGATACGCCGATCCGCCCGGCCTACTATGCGGGCATCGGCGGCAGCACCTTGCATTGGGGTGCGCATTTCCCGCGTTTTCATCCGTCGGACTTCAAGACCTTCACCCTGGACGGTGTCGGCCGTGACTGGCCGATCGACTACTGGGATCTTGAGCCCTATTACGACCTGAACGACCAAATCATGGGCGTCAGCGGCCTGGCAGGCGACCCGGCCAATCCGGTCCGCGCGAGCCGCGCCATGCCGCCGGTGCCGCTCTGTGCCGGGACACAACGCCTGGCCGAGGCGGCGGACCGGCTGGGCTGGCACTGGTGGCCGTCGGACAGTGCCATCAATCTCGACCAGGATGGGCTGGGGCGGAACTGCTGCAATCAATGCGGGCCGTGCGGCATGGGCTGTCCCAGGCACGCCCGCGCCTCGACCGACATCACCTATTGGCCGCTGGCGATCGAGGCCGGCGTGACCGTGCGGCCGGAGGCGACCGTCGGACGGATCGAAACCGACGATGACGGGCGCGCGAGATCCGTCCTGTGGCGGGATCGCGACGGCGCGTGGCATCGGCAAGCGGCCGATCTGATTGTCCTGGCCGCGAACGGCATGGGCACGCCGCGCCTGATGCTGCATTCGACGTCGGCCGCGCATCCAAACGGCATCGGCAACAGAAGCGACCAGGTCGGCCGCCACCTGATGCACCATCCAACCGCCCTGGTCAGCGGCGTATTCGACGAGTCGCTAGGGCCGCCGGCTGGCCCGTTTGCCTGTGCGTTGTACAGCCAGGAGTTCTACGAGACCGATCGCGGCGACACAGGTGCTATGCGCGGTTATCAAATGCAGGCGATCCGCGGCCAAGGCCCACTCGGCACTGCGCTCGGAGGTTATGTGACGCGCCTGGATTGGGGGGGCGATCACCACCGCCAGTTCGAGAACTCGTTTCAGCACACCGTCAGCCTGACGGTGACGACGGAGGATCTGCCGGAACCGGAAAACCGGGTCGATCTGGATGATCGGGCCGAAGATGCTGCCGGTGTGCCGGCCGCGCGCCTCACCTACCGCGTCAGTGAGAACAGCCAGCGGCTGCTGACCCACGGGATTGAGCGGACCACCGGCTGGCTGCGCGAGGCCGGTGCGACAGAAACCAAGGTCACCGCATTGTCACGCCAGGCCGGCTTTCATTTCCTCGGCACGGTCGCCATGGGCGAGGACCCGGACCGGTTCGTCGTCGACCCGGCAGGGCGCGTGCGCGATTGCCCGGGCTTGGCGGTGGTCGACGGCTCTGTCTTTCCCAGTGCCGGCGGGGTCAACCCGACCTCGACCTTGCAGGCCAACGCGCTGCGCCTGGCCGATTTGCTGGCCGGACAGACGCCGATGCGGCGCGGCCGCGCCGAAGCAAGGGACATGACAACATGAGCACGGATCGGCTCACCATCGTCCTGGACCGATTGCTGCCCGGCGATCCGGACGCAGGGTGGCCGGCGGCCGGGGCCCTTGGCCTGGCCGACAAGGCGCGTCAGATGGCGGCCGAGCGCGGCGACGCCGATCGGCTCGCGGGCATTGTGGCTGCCTTGCCGGCCGATTTCGACGACGTCAGCGAGGCCGGCCAGGTCGCCGCGCTGAAGGCCCTTGAGGCCGACCAGCCCGACGCGTTCGATCTGCTGATCCTCTACGCCTATGGCGTCTACTACACCGATCCGCGCGTGCGTGACGTGGTCGAGGCCCGCACCGGCTATCCGAACCGGCCGCCCCAGCCGGAAGGCTACGAATTGCCGCCGTTCGACGAGCGGCTGTTGGACAAGGTTAAGCAGCGCCCGCCTTTCTGGCGCCGTCCGTGACGGCAGAGGCCAACAGCCGGCCCGCCAGCCGTCCGACGGTGGGCGTGGTGGCGATGCTGGGCACGACCGTGCTGATCCCGCTGATGGGCTTGGCGGTGAAATGGCTGCACGATTTGGGCTTGGGCGCACTTGTCGTCATGGGTGTCCGCTCCGGCGGCGCTCTCCTGCTATTGCTGCCGTTCCTGCTCTTGCGGCCGTTGCGGCAGGCCCTCGTCCGTGCCGACAAGCGGGCGCATTTCTGGCACGCGCTGTTCGGCCTCAGCTCGATGACCTGCTTCTATTACGGCCTCGGCCAGATGCAGTTGGTCGCGGTCACGGCGATCAACTTTACCACGCCCATGTTCGTCATGCTGTTGGCGATCCCGTTTCTCGGCGAACGGCCCGACTGGCAGTCCTGGGCGGCCGCATTCGCGGGGCTCGTTGGGGCGGTGCTGGTCATGGACCTTTCCGCCGGCAGTTTCGAATGGGCCGGCCTGATCGTTTTGCTCGGCTCGCTGCTGACCGCCTTCATGCTGATCACCATCCGGCGCATGCCCAGCCAGAGCACCCATTTCGCCGTGCTGTTCTACTACGCTGCCGTCGGCTTCGTGGTCTTTCCCGTCTTGGCCGCCCTGACCGCAACGCCGGTCGAGATGGCCGCCTTGGGCCTGACAGAAAGCTGGCTCTGGCTGATCGGCCTGATCGTCGTCGCGGTGTCGATGCAGTTCCTGCTGACCTTGGCCTATCGCTTGGCGCGCTCCAGCAGCATCGCGGCGATGGACTATTTCCGCCTGATCTGGGCCGGCCTGATCGGCTGGCTGATCTTCGCCGAAACCCCGGACACCGAGGCGTTGATCGGCATGCTCATGATCGTCGCCAGCGGGCTGGTCCTAATCGGCCGCCAGCATCACGGCGCCGCGCCCTCCGCCGGTTCGTGATCCAGGAAGCCGGCGATCGCGGCGGCGGTCTCGTCGGCATCCTGCTCCGTCGCCGTGCCAGGCAGCAACGCCGATGGGGCACCCGGCAGCAGGGCGGCCATGCGCGGCAAGGCGGTATGGATCATGTCGGTCTTCTGCGCGCAGATCAGGGCCGGCTGGGTGAGTTCCGGCACCGCCTTGCTCATGTCATAGCGAAACGCCGCCCGGTACGACCGGTGATAGGTGGTGAGCGATTTCATGATCTCGACGAAGAGGTCGTGCAGGAAGGCGGGTGGCGGCAGATCCAGCGACACGCGCTTGTCATCCCGCTTGTCGAACCAGGGAAACCAGATCCACTGGTCGCGCGCGAAGTGCCAGCCCCACATCAGATGCCTGCCCAGCGGATCGGGCGCCTGTTCCGGCGCATAGACCGACAGGATCTCGTCCCTCTCGTCGGTGGTGTAGAGACCGAAACCGTCCAGCACGATGCGGCGCACCCGTTCGGAGAACCGCAGCGCGATCGAGCAGGCGAGCCGCGCGCCGGTGTGGCTGCCATACAGATCGAACGGCTGATCGTCCGGGCAAAGCCTGGTGATGGCAGCCAGCAGCGCATCGGCCAACTCGTCAATCTCCGGCACCTCTGCCGCCAACGGCTCGCTGTCACCATTGCCGGGGCAGTCCGGCGCCAAGACCCGACGGCCCATGCCCAGGCGGCCGATCAGCGATTCAAGCTGTTTCGACGACCCAGGCGACGCGTGCAGCATCACGAGGGGCGTCCCTGACTGACCAATGTCCGCGGTACGGACGTGGATTTGACCGTCGTCCACGTCGACAAAGCGGCGACGGAGTCTGGCTTGCGGGTGCGCCGTCATCGGCTGTGTTTCCTGTTGGCGTCGCCATAGCCGGCCGGATGTCTTGGGCTGGGCCGCAGCAAGCTTTCGAGCAGTTGGCCGGCACCCAGGACCTTGCCGTCATCGCCACGCCGACCCGCCAGCTTGACCCCGATCGGCAGCCCTTCCGTGCTGGTACCGGCGCGCACCACAAGGGCGGGCGCCCCGGCGATGTTGGCAGCGGAAAACAGGATCGGCGATTGCAGATAGTAGAACGGCGCGACGTCGCTTTGCAGCGGGGCAGGGCCGGGCGACCCAATGGTCAGCATCACGTCGCTATCCGCAAACGCCGCTTGCCATGCGGCGGTGAGCCGCTCGCGCATCTGTATCGCATGCCGATAGGCGTCGTCGGTGACGAAGGCGCCGAAGCCAAGTCTCATGCGCGTCGTACTGGCATAGAGGCGGCCGTGTCTGGCGAGACGCTCGGCATGGACCTGCCAACCTTCGTAGCCGACAATGATACTGGTGGTGGCCGAGTACGGCCAAAGCGGTGGCAGGTCGACCACGCGGATCTCCGCGCCCGCCTTGGCCAGAGCGCTGGCCGCCGCGAACAGCGCCTTGACCGCGTCCGGGTGCGCCGACGGACAATCCGCGCCATGTCCGCGCGGCACGCCAACGCGCAGCCCTGTCGCTTGCGGTGCATCAGCCGTTTCTTTGTCCAGCTTGCCAATCGCCGCCAATGCCAGCGCGCAATCGCCTGCCGTTGCTGCCAGAGGCCCGGCGTGATCCAGTGACGTCGACAGCGGAAAGACGCCATCGGTTGAAATCAGATCCTGGCTCGGCTTCAGCCCCGCCACGCCGGTGAGTGTCGCCGGCAAACGTACCGAGCCCCCCGTATCGGTGCCAAACGCCAGCGGGACCAGCCCGGCCGCGATCGCCGCCCCGGCGCCGGACGACGAGCCGCCGGCATAGCGGGGCAGATCCCAGGGATTGTTCGCCGGACCATAGCCGCCATCGCGCGCCGGCCCGCCGAAGCAGAACTCGGACGTGTCCAGTTTGCCGATCAAGACGGCCCCAGCCTCGTTCAGGTCGGCGACCAGGGCAGCGTCCTTCGTCGGCACGCGGTCGGCAAAGACGCGGGAGCCGACGGTGGTTCGGATGCCGGCGGTGTCGAAAGCGTCTTTCAAGGCGTAGGGGATGCCATGGAGCGGCCCCCGCCTCCTTCCGTCTCGCAGTTCAATATCGGCCATCTCTGCGCTGCGCCGCGCATGGTCGGCCGTCACCGTGAGGAACGAACTCAATGGCCCGTCATGCTGCTCGATGCGGTCGAGGCAGAGCTCCGTGAGCGCCAGCGCTGTCGTCTGGCCGTTTTTGAGCGCGTCGGCCATGGCGGCGACGGTGGTCATGGGCCAGCCGTCATCGGGTTCGATCGGCGTTTCGGCCTTCGGTTTGGGGGGCGACCAACCGTCCAGCGGATCGGTCTTCGCGGCCTGCAGAGGCTCGTCCAGATGCCCGATCAAGACGTCCATACGCGATACCGCATCGCGCATGATCGTCCGCTCGTTGTCATCGAGCGGTAGTTGGCTTGACTTCAATCGGGCGTCGAAATCGTCAGGCAATTCTGGTTTCCTTGTCGCCATCGCAATTGGGGGCCGAATCATGACCGACCTGCGGGATCGGCTAAGGGGATTTTCCGCGCCTTTGTCGCCGGATGGCAAGAGCGCGAGCTATGGCCCGCCGCCTTGGCACTTTGCCGGCCGGTCGCTGACGGTCGTCGCCGACTGCAATCCGGACGCCGTCGCGGCGCTCGTGCCCACCCCTCTGCGGCTGCTCGACGGCCCGGCCCGGGTGCGTTTCAGCGTGCATCGATTGATCTGCGATCTCGGCTTCGGCTGGGACTTCGCGCAAACCCACCCGGAGCGTTGTCAGTTTCATGAAGCCGTGGTCGGTTTGGCGGTCTCGCATAGGGGGCAGGAGGGTTATTGGGACCCGTTCTTGTGGTGTGATGGCGAGGCGGAAATCGCCGTCGGGCGCGAGGTGTATGGCTGGCCGCAACGGCAGGCGCTGTTGAACTTTACCGAACCGCATCCGCAGTTTGGCTGGCGGCCCGGAGACAAGGCGGTGGGCAAGGTCAGCTACTATCACGAGCCGGCGATGCGCCTGTCGCTGACCATCGACCGCGATGGCGGCTTGGGCATCGATTTGCCCTCATTCTCGACCTTCTTCACCGAGCGTGTCTTGCCGGACCCGGAAACCGGTTCCGTGACGCGCGAACTGTTCGCGTCGGAGATGGAGGATGTCCAGACCGGCGGCCTGCATGCCGGCGAGGCCGATCTGGCGCTCGACGCCCCGGAACTCCAGCCCTTGAAGCCCTACCAGGTCCTGGGCGGCTGGACCAATACCATCCAATGGACCAAGAACAGGGCACGGCGGATCGCATCGCGATTGGTCGATGCCGACGGCCGTTCGGTGGGCTGAACCGTTGCCGCGCGCCTTACTGATGGTCTCCGACACGGTGTGCTGCCCATGCTGACGGGTGAGACAGCCTTGGTAACCGGTGCCGGCCGAGGCATCGGCGCCGCGATCGCCAAGGCCCTGGGCGCGGCCGGCGCGGCCGTCGCCTGCTTGGACCTGGATGCAAAAGCGGCGGCGGAGGTTGCCGACGCCATCGCTGCGATGGGCGGCGTCAGCGCGGCGGTTTCGGCCGACATCACCTCGCCCGACGCCATGGCGGCGGCGATCGACGGGCTGCCGGAGCGATGGCGCACGCTCGATATCGTGGTCGCCAATGCCGCCGCTGTGACCCAGCCGGCGCCCGTCGTCGACTTGCCGCTCGACGCCTGGTCCCAGGCCATCGCCGTCAACCTGACCGGCACGTTCGTGACGGCCAAGACCGTGATCCCGCTGATGCCGGCGGGCGGCCGCATGATCCTCGTGGCGTCTCAGCTCGGCTCCGCCGCCCAGCCCGGACGCGCGCCCTATTGCGCCAGCAAGGCGGGTGTCCTGCAGCTCGCCCGCGTGTTGGCGCTGGAACTCGCGGAGCAGCAAATCCGGGTTAACAGCCTGTCGCCAGGCCCGACCTGGACTGATCGCCTGGGGCGGTTCTTTGCCGACCGCGAGGCGGCGGAGGCGTCCTTGTCAGCGGATGTACCGCTCGGCCGGCTTGCCGAGCCGGAGGAGATTGCCGCAGCCGCTCTTCTGCTCGCCGACCCAGCCTGCGGATATGTGACGGGCGCCGATTTGGTCGTCGATGGCGGCTATCTGGCCCGCTGAGCCTAAGCGGCGATGTCGCGCCGGGTCGCGATCAGCCGGTCCGCCGCGCGCAAGGCCAACGCCTGCAAGGTATGTGTCGGATTGACCGCTGCCGCCGTCACAAACAGGCTGCCGTCGATGACCCAGAGATTTTCGACGTCGTGGCACTGGCCCCACCGGTCGGTTACGGAGGTCTCTGGGTCGTCCCCCATGCGGGCCGTGCCCATCAGATGAAACCCCGCATCGGCGATGACGGGCTGGTCGTAGAGCTCGACCGCGCCGGCCTCCGTCAGCGCTTCGCGCGCCCGCGCCATGCCGAAGTCCAGCGCCCGCCGGCTGTTCTCGCCGACCCGGTAGATCATGCGCGCGGCGGGCAGGCCGCTGCTATCGGTCTGGCGATCGTCCAGAACGACGCGGTTGTCCATCTCCGGCAGATCGTCGACGCAGATCGACAGGCTGGCCGTGTGATCGAAGACCTCTTCAAAGCGCCCGTGATGACCATCACCCCAGTCAAAGCGTGGCAGGGTCGAGCCCAGCGCCACCATCAGCGGCCCGTGTGAGCGCAGCAGTTGCAGTTTGGCACCGCGCGCGAAGCCGCGTGCCGTATCGGTTTCGTAGAAATGATGGCTGACCAGCACGCCGGCGGCGATGCCGCGATGGCCAAAGACGGGTTCATCGAAACGCCCGACAATACGCGCCAGCGGGTGCAGCATCAGCCGGCGCCCGACCAGCCCCGACCGGTTGGCCAGCCCGTCGGGCCAGCGCCCGGTTGCCGAAAGGAAGAGCAGGCGCGGGGTACCGACGCCGTTGGCCGCGAGCATGACACTGCTTGCCACAAGACGATGCGTCGCGCCCGATCCGTCGCGCCAGATGACCGCCTTGGCTCGATCCTGGTCGTCGACCTCGATGGCAGTCACCCGCGCCTCGGTCTGCAACCGGGCACCTTGCCTCAGCGCCTTCGGCCAGTAGGTGAGGTCGGCGCTGGACTTGGCGCGCTGCGGACAGCCGAGTTCGCACGGGCCACAATGGGTGCAGGCGCCCCGTCCGTCATGCGGGGCCGTGTTCAAGGCCAGGTCCGCCGGCCACCAGGACCAGCCCAGCCGATCGAAGGCAGCGGCGACCCGCTCGCCCCCCGGCCCGAGCGGCGCCGGTGGTGTCTGGCGACCAGGCAGCGACGGATAGGCCGGATCGCCCGCCAGGCCGGCCACGCCCGTCATCCGCTCGTTGAGACCATAGTACGGCGCCAGTTCGTCGTAGCTCACCGGCCAGTCGTCGCCGACGCCATCCAGGCTGGCCATGCGAAAGTCGCTGGGATGAAATCGGGGCAGGTGGCACGACCACATCACCGTGCTGCCCCCGACGCCGTTGAACATCAGCGGCTGGATCGGGCTGGTATCGGCCAAGACCGGATAGTCGGTCGCCAGGCTGCGAACGTTCGGGTTGGGGTGCCAGGCGCCTAGCCGTGTCCACTCCCAATCGTCGTCTCCGGTAGGAATGCGGTCACGGGCCGCGTGATCCCCTTGCTCCAGGCAGACAACGTCAAAACCGGCCTGGCTCAGGCGCCAAGCTGCCGCAGCACCAGACGCTCCGGCCCCGACGATCGCGATGTCGCATTGGGTCGGCGGCGGCTCCGGCGTCGCTATGGTTCCACCGCCAGCGTTTGGCCCCAACGGATCTGCACGTCCTTCTTGTCGAGGTCGTCGCCATAGGCGTCGGTGCCCGAGCGCTGCTGCAGGTTCCGGTTGGTCTCGTGGCGCAGTATGACGATCGCATGGGTATCGTCTTCCAGCGGAAAGGGGAATTCGTGCCAGGTGCCCACCTTCATGCAAACGCCCTGACTGCCGTCGAAGCGAAAGGCGCGGACCGATGCCGGGTCGGGCATATCGCCTTCCGTCGGCGGCGCCAGTGCGACGATGAACGGCTTGCCGTTCAGCGGCAGGAACACTTGGGTATGCTTGAAATGCCGTTCCAACCAGCGGATGGCGAAAGGTCGCCTGTCCAGCCGCACGGTCGACAGCGTCGTATCCGCATCGGAGGCGAAATCCGCCGGTTTCCAGATGCGGGCGTTGTAGTCGGGCACGTCGCGGCCCGTGTCGCCGGTATCGACGGCGATCAGATCGCCAAAGGGTGCCAGTGCTGTCTCGGTTGCCGGTTCGGCACGAATTGTAAGCTGTGACATTGCCGACACGGCACGGACCTCGCGCATTGGTTAGGATCGCGCTAATTCTACCAAGAGCGCGCACGCGATTGAAAGGACAGAGAATGGTGGGGCCGGGACCTCATGAAGCGGTAGCCGTGATCGGCGCCTTTGGCGGCATAGGACAGCCGGTGACAGAAGGCCTGGCGCAGACCGGGTGGCGCCCGGTGCTGGCGTTCGATCGGCCGGCGATGCTGCCTGAGCAATCGTCCGGCGTGATCGTGCCGTTGCCGATCGAGCTGTCGGACGCGGATGGCATCGTGCCGGCGCTGGAGGCGGGCCGGCGCCACGCGCCGCATATCGGTGGACTGGTCGTCACCGCCGGCATCGTCGACACGACGCGCTCGGCGGCGCTGACGAGGGAGCGCTGGGCAGAGGTTCTGGCCGTAAACCTGACCGGCGTCTTTTTCGCGGTGCAAGCGGCGCTGGACTGGCTGGCCGATGGCGGGCGCGTGGTGCTGCTGGGCTCGCTCGCCGGGCGCACCGGCGGCGTCATCACGGGGCCGGCCTACGCCGCCAGCAAGGGCGGTATCGAAAGTCTGACCAAGTCTCTGGCCCAGGATCTGGCGCCGCGCCGGATCACCGTGAACTGCGTTGCGCCCGGCGCCATCGAAACACCGATGACCGCGAACCATCCGCCCGAACGCAAGGCCGCCATGGATGCCGCAACCCCGCTGAAACGCCATGGCCAGCCGGACGAGGTGGCCGCGACCATCGGCTTCTTGCTGTCACAGGGTGCTGGCTACATCACCGGGGCGACAATCCCGGTCAATGGCGGCATTCGTATGGACTGATCGGCGCCAGCTACTTCGCCGCCGCTACCGGCATGACATCCCCATGAAACTCCGCCCGGTAGGGCGCGGCCCCGGGCGGCAGGTCCTTCTTGATGAACCAGCGTTGGTTGCGTAGCTGGCGCTTCAGCGCTGGCCAGACTTCGCGATAGGCGTCGAGGAAGCTGGTATTGGCGGCCGGCAGGTCGTGTTTGATCAGCGCGTGCAAGGCCGGCAGTTGGTGGTAGGGCACCATGGGGAACATGTGGTGCTCCACATGATAGTTCATGTTCCAATAGATGAAGCGGCTGATCGGGTTCATCAGCACGGTGCGGGAGTTGAGCCGGTGGTCCAGCACATCCTCCGCCAGCCCGGCATGCTGCAGGACGCCACACAGCACCGCGTGCCAGGCGCCGTAAAGGCGGGGCAGGCCGATGACCATCAGCGGCAGGATCGATTGGATGACCAGCGCCAGCGCGATCGTGGCCGCATAGATCGCGACCCAGATGCGCGCCACCCACACCAGCTTGGGCCATTCGGATTTCGGGATGTAGGTCGCCTCTTCCGCCGTCGGCCGGCCGCTGGCATTGACCACCATGCGCGACAGGCCGCTCCACAGATCGGTCAGGCCGAAGAACGTGGCCAACAGGCGCAACAGGGCCGGTGGTCGCATCAGCAGGATTTCGGGGTCGCGGCCGACGATGATCGTGTCGGTATGGTGGCGCGCATGGCTCCAGCGCCAGGCCACCGGGTTGCGCACGATCATGAAGCTGGCGATCTGGTAGACGACGTCATTCATCCAAGGTGTCTTGAACGCCGTGCCATGACCACACTCATGCCAGCGCGAATCCGAGGCAGACCCGTAAAGCACGCCGTACGCGAGCCAGAAGGGCGCCGACCACCAACTCGGCCACAGCCAGATGCCGATGCCGGCAAAGAGGATCATCAGGCCGAGCCAGAGGATGGTGTCTCGGATGGCCGGGCCATCCGAGCGCTTCATCACCGCCTTCATGCCTTGGCGAGGCACGTCGGTGTGATACCACTTGGCGGCCGCCAGACCGTGTTCGACCGCCTGCGCGCCGTCCGCGCCCAGCAGGCTGTAGTCGCGCCGGGATGCTTGGCCGACGCTATCCGCGCTGACCCCGGTCAACCGTCGGTCCGATACGTCCTCTCCATCACCGAACGATAGCCGGATATCTCCACGGTTTGAAGCCGCCGGACCCCGATCAGTCGAACACCTGGCCGTGATGGAACTGCTCGTCCTGGCCGGCGGCGGCGGTCAGGGCCGCGACATTGTCCTTGGTGAAGAAGCCGTCATAGTGGTGGCAGCGCTCGATATACTCCGTGATCAGCAGGGTGAAGGCCGAGTGCTTGGAGAAGATCTGCTTCAGATTGGGGTCGTCCTTGCACTCGCCGACAATGTGGGCGAGGAACGGAATGCCCTTTTCCTTCAGCGCGCCAACCACGAAGTCGACATTCTTTTCACCCGCGCGGTGATCGCCGTCGAGGATCTCGACCGCCATGTGATGCATACGCCGGCCGAAATTGCGCACGAAATTCTCCGTCGGCATCGGCAGGCCCTCGAACGAGTTCACGAAAGACGGCGTGTTGTTGGCGGTGAACACCTTGGCCGGCGAGATTTTGTCGTCGTCGACATCCGGGCAGCGGCTGACATTGGTCGACGAGTTCATGTCGGCGATGTTGTAGGCGCCCCAGAAATAGTAGGGCACCATGGTCAGGAACTCCAAGATCGCGTCTTCCCGGTCGGCCGCGAGGATGCGCGTCGCCATATGGTCGTAGCCCAGCATCAGCGGGGTGATCTTCTCGTCCACGCCAAAGGCGGCCGCCGTTTCCAGCCGCGCCTTGTCCGCGTCGCTGATGTCGATCCTTTCTCCCAGGCCCAGCGAGTCCGGATCGTTCACATCGTGGGGCGTATAGCCGATGCGGTTGCCGGTGAAGTCCGACGGCACGGAGAACAGGTAGCCCTCGTGCGTATAGAGCGGATTTTCCGTGTCGCCGGGATACTCAAACCGGATGTTGTGGCTTTCCAGCACCCTGCGTGTCTCTTTGAGATCCGATGAGGCGAACAGTTCGCCGATGTAGCGCGTCTGCGGCTTTGGCCGGGCCAGCGGGTACATGCTGTTGAAGCGCGAGACGAAATCGGCGAAGTCCGCGCTAAGCGGCTCCATGATGATCAGCGCTGGAAACTCCGGCTTGTTGTGCAGCACGAAGAAGCGGTGGGTTGCGCTTTGGTAGGCGGCGGTGAACCGGTTGGGCGTCATGATGTAGATCTCGGCCATTGTGTCGACGCCCTTGCCGGCATCGACCTGGATGATGGGCGCCCGCATGTGGCCGACCAAGCCATCAACGCCGCTGGATTTGCGGCGCTGGTAGATCATCGGCAGATATTGGTTGAAGAAGTCCGAGTTCTTCTTGTCGCCCCGAGGCTTGTAGGTCATGGGATCTATGGACACGGGTCGGCTCCTTCCTCGTTGGGTCGGCTAGAAGTGGAACGGATCAAGAGAGGTCCGAAAGATCGGCGTAAGCGGGGGTCCAATACTTCTCGGCCAGTTTGGCGTCCAGCGCGTCTTCGCTCGTTTGGGGCGCCACGCGGTCGGCCTGGGCTTGGCGCGCAACCGCCCGCGAAATCTGGCGGCTGACCGCCCGGATATTGCCGATCGCGGGCAGGAGGGCCGCACCCGGTGCGGTCAGATCGCCGGCGGCGGCCGCCAGCGCCTCGGCGGCGGCCATGAACATGCCGTCGGTCACCCGCGTCGCCTCGGCCGCCAGGATGCCCAGGCCCATGGCCGGGAAGATGTAGGTGTTGTTGCTTTGGGCGATGTTGTAGGTGGTTCCGTCGTGGGCGACGGGCTTGAACGGGCTGCCGGTGGCGATCAAAGCTCGGCCGTCCGTCCAGCGGATCAGATCCTCCGGCACCGCTTCCGAGCGCGATGTCGGATTGGACAGCGGGAAGATGATCGGGCGCTTTGTCTCGGCCGCCATCGCACGCACGATCGCCTCGCTGAACAGGCCGGGCTGCCCCGAAACGCCGATCAGGATGGTCGGTTTGGCGTTGGCAACGACATCCCCAAGGCCGATCTCCCCGTCCGAACCGCTCGCCCAGCCGGCGATCGCGTCATGCGGCTGGACCAGTTTCTCTTGAAACGGCATCAGGCCGGTCATCTTGTCGTGCAAGAGACCGTGTCGGTCGACCATGAAGATGCGGGCCCGGGCGTCCTGATCCGAAAGGCCCTGTTTGACCATGGCCGCGACGATCTGTTCCGCGATGCCGGCGCCGGCCGAGCCAGCCCCCAGGAAAGCCACGCGGTGATCACGCAGCTTCGTGCCGGTCACCTTGGTGGCCGCGAGCAGCGTGCCAACCGCGACAGCGGCCGTGCCCTGAATGTCGTCGTTAAAGGTGCAAAGCTGGTCACGGTACCTGTTGAGCAGCGGCGCGGCATGGGGCTGTGCAAAGTCTTCGAACTGCAGCAGCACGTTCGGCCATTTGCGTTTGACCGCCTGCACGAAGCGGTCGACGAAATCGAAATAGTCGTCTCCGGTCACCCGCTCGTGCCGCCAGCCGATATAGAGCGGGTCCTTCAACCGCTCCTGATTGTTGGTGCCGACATCCAGCAGCATCGGCAAGGTCGTCGCGGGGTGGACGCCGCCCACGGCCGTATAGAGCGAGAGCTTGCCGATCGGGATGCCCATGCCGCCCGCGCCCTGGTCGCCCAGGCCCAAGATCCGCTCACCATCCGTGACGACGATGGCCTCGACATTCTTGTGCGGGGCGTTGTCGAGTATCTCGTCGATGCGCTCGCGATCGGGATAGCTGATGAACAGGCCGCGCGGCTGCCGGTAGATCTCGCTGAACTGTTCGCACGCGGCACCGACCACGGGCGTATAGATCAGCGGCATGATCTCTTCGACGTAATTGACCACCAAATTGTAGAAGACCGTTTCGTTCTGGTCCTGCAGGTTGCGCATGTAGATATGGCGCTCGATGTCGGACTCGTTCATGTGCAGGCCGTGATAGGCCCGCACGGTCTGTTCCTCCAGCGTCTCGATATGGGGCGGTAGCAACCCCATCAGCCCGAAACGCTCTCGCTCCCCCAAGGAAAAGGCGGTGCCCTTGTTCAGGCCTGGCTGGCGAAGCGCCTGAATGATCCGATAGTCGGACGCGGCGATCTTCGGCATGCGACACCTCCCTTGCCTTTTGATGGCTTTCCGCCCGCTGGGCGAAAGGCGCCTTATTGTCGGCGTGCGCTGGCGGCGTCTGGCACGCCGCCGGGCCTGAACCACAAGGCCAGCCCGTTTTAGTGACCGTTTGCTTACGACAATTTGGGCGTTCACCTTAACGCACCTTCTTAACTTGATTGCGAATGGCTAATCAATCATCGTTCGAAAATGGAGGGCGGTCGTTGCGCATCAGCCCCCGATCCAACCGAGCAATACAAGAGGTCCGCGATGCGATTGATGATGACGATCAGGATCCCCGTCGAGCATGGCAACAAGGCGATCCGGGACGGGTCGATGGGAAAGGCGTTCGAGCGCCTCTTTGAGGCCGTGAAGCCCGAGGCAACTTATTTCAGCATGCTCGACGGCTATCGGGCGGCCTACATCGTCTACGAGCTAGACGAACAGTATAAGCTACTGGATCTCCACGAACCCCTGTTCGCCGCCATGGGTGCGCTGATCGACGAACGGCCGGTTTTGAACTGGGACGACATGGAACGGGCCTTCGCCGAGTTGAAGAGCTAGACGCGCGAGACCCCCGAACACGAAGGGCTCGGCTTCCCGCACCTATCTACGCCGGATCACCGTCATCTTGTCGATCACCATGTCTTCCATCGTGTAGGGAATGCCCCCGATGCCCAGGCCCGACTGGCGCAGGCCGGCAAAGGGCATCCAGTCGACCCGGAACGCCGAATGGTCGTTGACCATGACCGCGCTGGCGTCCAGCCGGTCGGCCATGACCAGCGCCTTGTCGATGTCCTGTGAGAAGACGGCCGCCTGGAAGGCAAAGGGCAACGCATTGGCCTGGGCGACCGCGTCATCGATGTCGTCGAACCCGTAAACGCATGTCACCGGCCCGAACACCTCCAGCGTCGAGACCTTCGCATCTGAGGGTGGATCGACCAAGACGGTCGGCTGATAGACATGGTCGGACACTTGGCCACCGCCGATGGCAAGCCCGGCGCCGGCCGCCACTGCCTCGTCGACCCACGATCCAACGCGCTCCACCTCGCGCGGCGTGATCAGCGGACCGACCTCGGTCTCGGCCAGCTCCGGGTCGCCGACGACCAGCTTGCCGACCTGGTCGGTCAGCGCCTCGACAACCCGGTCCTTGATGGCGTTGTCGACGAACAGGCGCTGGACCGACACGCAGACCTGCCCCGCATGGTAATAGCCGCCCTTCACGATCAACGGCAGCGCCCGATCGAGATCGGCGTCGGCATGGACCACGACCGGCGCCGCGCCGCCATGCTCCAAGGCACAGCGGGTGCCCGGCGCCAGCTTTGACCGCAGATACCAGCCGACCTTGGCCGAGCCGATGAAGGTGAAGAAGGCCACTCTCGGGTCCGTCACCAGCTTTTCGGCCGTCGGGATGTCGGTCACGACCGCCTGACACCAGTCCGGCGGCAATCCAGCGCGATGAACGGCAGCGACGAACTTCAGGCAAGACAAGGGCGTGGTGTCCGCCGGCTTCACGATCACGGGGCAGCCGGTGGCGATCGCCGGCACCACCTGATGGACAATCAGGTTCAGCGGATGGTTGAAGGCGCTGATCGCCACGACCGGCCCGATCGGGTGCTTGCGCGTGAAGGCGATCCGGCCGTCGCCGGCGGCGCTGAGATCCATGGGCAGTTCCCTACCGCCATGATGCTCGATCTCCCCGATCGCCAGCCTCACGCCGTTGATGGCCCTGGCGACCTCGACCCGCGCGTCGGCGAGCGGCTTGCCGCCCTCCTGCGCGATCAGGACGGCATAGGCCTCGGCCTCGGCCTCCATGTCGTCGGCCAGCGCCTGCAGGATCTCGATGCGCCGGTGGGCGGGCAGGGCGGCCTGCTGTCGATGCAGGGCCGCCGCCGTTTCCAGCATGCCGTCCAGCATGTCCCAGCCGGTCAGCGCTACCTCGTCGATCGGCTGACCGTCATAGGCCTTGGTGACGGTCAGCCGACCGTCAGTGCTCGTCGTCATGGTCGATCCTCCGGCCTACAGCGCGTCGACGCGGTCGCCCAACTCGTCGATCAAGACGCGCGTGTTTTCCGAATAGTCGACGGGCACGTCGACCAGGTGCACGCCGCCTTCGGCGAAGCAGGCGTTGAAGATGCTCTCCAGATCTTCGGTCTTGGTCACGCGATGACCGGTGGCGCCGTAGCTGTTGGCGTAGTCGACAAAGTCCGGGTTGCCGAACTCCAAGCCCCAATCGGCGAACTTGTCGATCTTCTGCTTCCAGCGGATCATGCCATAGCTGTCGTCACGCAGGATCGTGACCACCAGGTTCAGGCCCAGGCGCACGGCGGTTTCCATCTCTTGCGAGTTCATCATAAAGCCGCCATCGCCGCAGATCGCCATCACCCTTTTGTTCGGGTGCAGCATTGCCGCCATCATGGCCGACGGCAGACCGGCGCCCATGGTCGCCAGAGCGTTGTCCAGAAGAACGGAGTTGGAGTGCTGGGTGCGGTAGTTGCGCGCGAACCAGATCTTATAGACACCGTTGTCCAGCGCGATGATCCCGTCGGGCGGCATGACCTTGCGGACATCGGCGACCAGGCGCTGCGGTTTGACCGGGAAGCCGGCATCGTTCGCGCCCTCGCCGATATGGCTCATCACCTCCGCCCGGGCCCGCATGAAGTAGGTGAAATCGTGCTCCGTGTCCGGGGTCAGGTCACGGGTGTTCAGCCGTTCGAAGGTGTTGGCCAGATCGCCGACCAGTTCGAGCTGCGGGAAATAGACCTCGTCGATCTGCGCCGGGCTGAAATTGGCGTGGATCACCTTGGTGCCGCCATGCGCCATGAAGAAGGGCGGCTTTTCGACCACGTCGTGACCGGCATTGATGATCAGGTCAGCATGGTCGATGGCCAGGTGCACATAGTCGCCGTCGGACAGCGCGGCCGTGCCGATATAGCATTCCGGGTGATCGTTGATCACGCCCTTGCCCATCTGGGTGTTGACGAACGGAATGCCGGTCTTGTCGACAAAGGCGCCCAGCGCCTCCATCACCCGTTTGCGGTTCGCGCCCGCACCGACCAGCAGCAGCGGGTGCCGTGCGGCCCGGATCATCTCCGCCGCGGCGTCCAGCGAGCGGTAGTCGCAGCCAGGCCTGTAGGGCGTGGTCGCGGGGATCAGATCGGTGTGCTCCGCCTCCTCCGCCGCGATGTCCTCCGGCAGTTCCAGATGAACCGCGCCCGGGCGTTCCTCCTGGGCCAAGCGAAAGCTTTCGCGCACCAGGCTGGGGATCAGATTGGCGTTGACGATCTGCTTGGCGTATTTGGTGATCGGCCCCATCATCGAGACCACGTCGACGATCTGGAAACGGCCTTGCTTGCTGCGCTTGATCGGCTTCTGGCCGGTGATCATCACCATCGGCATGGCGCCAAGCTGGGCGTAGGCGGCCGGTGTCACCAGATTGGTCGCGCCAGGGCCGAGGGTCGCGAGGCAAACGCCTGCTTTGCCGGTCAGCCGGCCATAGGTCGCCGCCATAAAGCCCGCGCCTTGCTCGTGCCGTGTCAGCACCAGCTTGATCGACGACGTCCTCAGCGATTCAAGCAAATCGAGGTTTTCTTCGCCGGGCACGCCGAAGATGTACTCCACGCCCTCGTTCTCAAGGGCGCGCACGAACAGATCCGAGGCCTTCATTGTCTTCTCCAGTATCAGCCGCCGGGGGAGGGGGATCTCTAGGCGACTTGGTCGAGGTCTAATTTGGGTGTTTGCGGTGGAAAAAGCTCGTCCAGCGGACGCGATTTTCCATCGGATTGCACGATGCGCACATGGTGGCGCTTCAACTGGCGCGGATGATCGACGCCGCAGGAATGGGCGATCAGGCCGACCCCTTGGTGCATCCGGTTCACGAAGTTCATCACGCGCACGGATTTCTCTTCCGGGTTCAGGCCGCGTTGCAGGCGGCGGTCGTGGGTCGTGATGCCGGTGGGGCAGGTGTTCTTGTTGCACTTCAAGGCCTGGATACAGCCGAGTGTGAACATGAAGCCACGCGCCGAGGCGACGAAGTCGGCCCCGGCGCACAGCGCCCAGGCCACTTCCGCCGGCGTGATCAGCTTGCCCGAGGCGATCAACCGGATGCGATCGCGCAGCCCGTGGCGGCAGAGAATATCGACCACCATCGGTAGGGACTCGCGAATGGGCAGGCCTACATTGTCCATCAACGGCATCGGCGCCGCGCCCGTGCCGCCATCGCCGGAATCGATCGCGATGAAGTCGGGGGCTGATTCCTCGCCCCGCGCGACGATCTCCTGGCACATCTGTTCCAGCCAGCCATAGGCGCCGATCACCGACTTGAATCCGGTCGGCTTGCCAGTGACCGCGCGAATATGCGCGATCATGTCCAGCAGTTGGGGCGTGGAGTTGATTTCCGGGTGACGGTTGGGCGAGATCGAGTCCTCGAAGGCCGGGATGCCGCGGATCCTGGCGATTTCCTCATTCACCTTCGCCGCCGGCAGGATGCCGCCCTTGCCGGGTTTGGCCCCCTGAGACAGCTTCAGTTCGAACATCTTGACCTCGGGATGGGCAGCGACCTCCGCTAGCTTTTCGTCCGACAGAGTGCCGTCCGGGTCGCGCACGCCGTACTTGGCCGTGCCGATCTGAAACACGATATCGCTGCCGCCTTCCAGATGGTGCGGCGACAACCCGCCCTCGCCGGTGTTCAGCCAGCAGCCGGCCATGGCGGCGCCCTTCGACAACGCGCGAATGGCCGGCGTCGACAGCGCGCCGTAGCTCATGCCCGAGATATGGATGATCGATTGGGTGCGGTACGGGTGGGGCGTGTGCGGGCCGATCGTCACTTCCGACGGCTCCGACGCGTCAATATCCAGCGTGGGGTAGGGGCAGTTCACGAAGATCGCGGTACCGACCGGCGAGAGGTTGCGGGTCGATCCGAAGGCGACGGTGTTGTCGACGCCGCGCGCGGACTTGGTGACCCATTCGCGCTCCGCCCGGTTGAACGGCATCTCTTCGCGGTCCATGGCGAAGAAATACTGCCGGAAGAACTCGCCCAGGGTCGAAAACAGATAGCGAAAGCGGCCGACGACCGGATAGTTGCGTCGAACCGCGTCCTTCTTCTGGGTCAGGTCGACGACGAGCATCACCGCCACGCACAAGACCACGACGCCGATCACAAAGACGAACAGCGTCGACAGAAAGTTCAGGCTGGACATCGCAAAGCCGGAAAACGCCTCCACGTCGGCCTCCTTACTTGCCTTTGGCTCGGCACACGGCTTTGCCCCGGTCGGGCGGATCGCGCTTGCCAATGCCGATTAGCGTTGAGTGGGTCCCGTGCTTAGATGTCGGACCGGCGCCAAAGGTAACAGCCAAAGCCTGATCACTTTTCCGCGCTCGCCGCGTGACGGCATGAATCGCTAAAGTGCGGTCAGGTGATTGTCCCAGTGGGCGATGGGCGCGATTGGGCCGGCCAGCGGCTGAAGGTGGCCGGTTGCGAGGTCAAAGCGCCACAGGCCGCCGGTGCCGCTTGACAGCGCGAACGTGCCGGCCGCGCCGCCGGGGGCGATGCCGCATCCGTCGGCGATCGACACGCTGGTGCGAAAGCGCCCGTCGGTTTGCCAGAAGGTGAAGAGGTTGCCGCGCGGGCTGGAGACGCCGAAGCAACTCCCGTCGCGGTCAAAGGCGACGCTGCCGCAGTAGTTGGCCATCGCTGTTTGAACGGGGTCTGGCGCGTTCAGGAATTCCAGCCCGTGGCGGTCGTTGACCAGCGCGATCAAAGGAGGTGTTTCGGTCGCGTCGCCTTGATACTGCATGACGACCGCGACCGTGCCCTCGCGGCTGACGGACAGGTGCCGGCTGCTCAACAGGCTAAGCGTCTGCGGTATCTCGATCCGATGGGCCAGATCGCCGGTTTGGCTGTCGATAAGGCCAAGGTTGGGCGCCATCGTATCGAGATTGAGCGGCTCGCGCCCGCTGTCCGGATGGGTCAGGATCCCGCCATTGGCGACCACCAGTGTGCGGCCATCCGGGTGCAGCACCAGTTCGTGCGGTCCGATGCCGTGGGACCGCCATTCCCCAAGCCGGCGATAACCATTGACGGCGTCGTAAACGCCAATGCGCCCGTCACCGCTGTCGAACGCGTTCTCGGTGGTGAACAGGACGGCGCCGTCAGCCGAGAAGCAGGCGTGCCCATAGAAGTGCCGATCCGGCTGGGCGGCAATCTCGTGAACCGCGCTCAGGGTCGGCAGATCGATGACGGTGACGAACCGCCCGGCGCGTCGGGCGCAGAGTACCGCCGTCCTGCCATCCGGGCTGACCGCCGCAGCGTGCCCGCGCGCCGGCAGTTCGTGGGCAAGGCGGGTGCGACCGGCATCGTCGATCACCGCTGCGTGATGGATCATGCCGGCATCGGCTCCGCCGCTCATGTACCAGCCGGCCCTGCCGGTGTCGGTGGCAAGGCTTGGGCTCACGGGCAGGGAGGCGGCGGCAGCGGTCGCCAGAAACGCCCGCCGCGACAGAGCCATGGGTCAGTCGCCGTCCAGGCTGTTGAAGCCGAGATTGAGGTTCAATGCCGGTCCAACCTCATCCGCCCAGATCCGCCGTGCCTCGGCGACATGCTGACCCAGCGTGACGAGGTTGGCCCGCTGATCCGGATCCGCCACCAACTGGTCGATCGGCTGGTCGCGCAACAGTTCCGCCAGCGCAATCGCGGCGTCCAATTCCGCGATGACCCGGTCAGCGATGTCGACGCCGCCCGGGGCGTCGCGCAATAGGTCGGCAAATCCGGTCTGGTCACCATTCTCAGTCAGATCGCGCAAGGTCGCCAGGTTAACGCCGATATTGCGCAGGGCACGGCCGCTGCGCCAGTTCTCCGCCAGCCGCGGACGCGCCTGGTCAGCGCTCTCGCCAAGGGGGGCGGCCAGCTTGCGCGTCAAGATCAGCTCCAGTTGCTCAAAGGCCGCCTGAAACATGGTGACGGTGAGTGCAGCGTCATCAGGCAGAGCCGCGGCTGGCGCTTCGGGATCGGACCACGCCGCGCCGAGATCCGCGCCAATGGCTTCAAGATTGGCCGCAATCGCGATGCCCAAGGCGCAGGTGTAGGACTCCGGCGCCAAACCGTCGCCCTCGAACAGCAGCCGCTCCAACGCGGGCAACCCTTGCAAGGCGACACTGGCCGAGGCCAGCACCTCAGGGTCGAGCAGGTCGTCGCGCGGTTCGTTCAACACGCCGGCAAGTTGGCGCCCAACCGTGTTTCGGCTGTCCGGCCAGAAATGGACGCGCACCGGCCGCATAAACAACGATTGCGGGCCGAAATTCACCCAGCTCACCGCCATCCACCCATCATAGGTGTCGTGATAGGCATCGAAGACCGTGTCGAGACCGCTTGTCTCCGTCACGCAATAGCCGTCCAAGGCGGCGGCAAGGTCCCGCGCGGCGATGGCAAAGGCCTCATGCGCAGGCGCGATCTGGTGCGTGATGATCGCGTCGTTAAGCTCCGCGTAGCGTGCTCCTTCCGGCGCCGTTTGCGCGGCCGCAAACGGCGTCATGAAGCCGAGGCTGAGCGCGGTAATCGTACTGATTGCGATGCGCGGATGTTTCATTTGGCCCCCGTCAAAGCGAGTTGAGGAACGTGAGCAGTGCCGCGCGTTCATCTGGCGTCATGGCGATGAAGGTATCGCGCTGTTCTTCGGCTTCGCCACCGTGCCAGAGGATGGCCTCCGTCAGGTTGCGCGCCCTGCCGTCATGCAGATAGAAGGTGTGATCGTTGACCATCTCGGTCAGGCCGATGCCCCATAGCGGTGCAGTGCGCCATTCCTGGCCCGAGGCCTGGCCGTCGGGTCGGTTGTCCGCCAGGCCCGGCCCCATATCGTGAAGCAGCAGGTCGGTGTAGGGCCAAATCAACTGGCGGGACAGGGCCTCCGTCGAGGCGTCATCCCGCGTCAGGTGGCGGCTGACATGGCAGGCGTCGCAGCCGACTTCGTAGAAGAGTTCACGTCCCGCCAGCACCGCCGGGTCGTCGACATTGCGCCGCGCCGGCACGGCGAGATGCGCGGTGTAAAACTCCAGCGGTTCCATCAGCGTCGCGGGGATCTCGATGCCGTCGCCGTTTTCGATATCTCCGTGGATGGCGTTGCGACAGTCCGCCTGGGCCTCGGTGCAATCGCCCCAGGGTGACGGCGCCAGCGGGCTCGACAAGCCGATATCGCCGGCAAAGGCGTGGGCGTTTTGCTGGTTCAACGTGGGCTCGTTCGATTTCCAGCCGAACCGGCCCAGCGCCAGACCGTCGGCCTCGGTGCTCCACACCCAGTTCGGCCGGCCGGAGATGCCGTCGCCATCCCGATCGTCGGGGTCGGCCAGCGCGAGGATGCGCTCTTCCGGTATGGCCTCCAACAAGCCAAGCCCGATCATGGGCGGCGCCACGCGCACCGACATCATGACGTCCGGCGACAGCGGCCCGTAGGCCGGGTTGGCGATTGAATAGGTCGGCTCACGCAAGGACGCGACCTCGCCGCCGTTCATCTCCACCGGTGTTTCTGTCCACTCGGTATGGATATGCCCTTCGGCCGGCAGGTTTGCGATGCCGAGATCTTGTAGCTGACCACCATAGGTCGGCTCCGGCAGGCTGTTGACGCGTCCCTCGGCCAACAAGGCCCGCTCTTCGTCGGTCGTGGGCGGCACGCTGAGCCGCATGAGAATGGACTCGGCATTGTCTTCGGGGAAGTTCGCCGCCGGCGGATGGCCGCGCCCGTCGCGCAGGTGACAGCTTTGGCAGCCGCGCGAGTTGTACAGCGGCCCCAGCCCGTCCGATGCGGCCGTCGATGACGGTGCCGTCACCCACAGGCGCCGAAACACCGCATTGCCGATGTTGAAATCGGCGCGTTCGGCAAAGCTGAGATTCGCCGCCGGCTGCGAAAACGCATTGCGGTTAAGCGGCCCTCGAACGGTGCCCGCGCCGCCGGAGTTGGTTTCGTACCGCTCGGCACGATCGAACGGCGGCGAGGGGGTCAGGATGTCCAACTGCTGCGCGACCGCGGGCACGGTGAACATCAAGACGATTGCTGCGATTACCTTGATCTCGGGGGGAAGATTTCGGCGAAGTCTTCCGGTGGATACCATGCGCGCCTAGCTCACTGCGGGGTTACGGTTCATCGATCGACAGCCAGGTGCGCATCCCACACCGACGTGGTGGGATGCGCACACCGTCGATGGCTCGTTTACGGGATCGAGCGGTCGACTAATGGAAGACGGCGTCCGGGTCGTCCAGGCTGTCGGAGCCCTCGAAGGGGCCGATCTGCAGATCCAGCGCGACGACCACCTCCTCAAAACCCGCAGCCTGGTCGACCAGACGGTCGATCACCGCCTGCAGAACGGCGTTGCCGTCGTCATTGCCCTCGGCCAGCATCTGGTCGTAGGCCGTGCCGCCTTCGGCCGTTGCCACCATCGCCTGCATGGCCGACGTGGTTGCCGACATGAGATTGAGAATTGTGGTGTCCAGCTCTTCGGAGTTGGCGGCCACCAGGTCGCTCATGGACGCACCTTCGACGACCGACCCGTCGGTTCGCACATACCGTCCGGTGTAGACGGCGGTCATGCCGACCTGATTGTAGTAGTGCGAGTTGTGGGTGTTGTCGGCGAAGCAGTCATGCTCCTCTTCCGGATCATGCAGCAGTAGGCCCAGCTGCATGCGTTCGCCCGCCAACTCGCCATAGGACAAGCTGCCCAGGCCGGTGATGATGGCCGAGGGCCCCGCTGTCTCGGGGTCCGCCGTGACTTCGGCGCGCGCCGCACCGCCCTCGGCCCAATTGTCGACCATCTCCTCCAGATCGCTGATCAGCAGGGCCGATGCGGAAACCAGAAACTCGGCCCGCCGGTCGCAGTTGCCGCCGGTGCAGTTGGCGGTGTCGAAGTCGGTTGCCGGCCGGTTTCCGGCGCCCGGCCCCGTGCCGTTCAGATCCTGGCCCCAAAGCAGGAACTCGATGGCGTGATAGCCGGTCGCGACATTGGCTTCCACGCCGTCGACCTCATGCAGATCGTCCTGCAACAGGGACGGCGTGATGCTGGACGCGTCGATCGTCGTGCCGCCGAAGGTGAACTGTGGATTAGCCACGACGTTGGCGGTGTAGAACATGTTCTCGTCGCTGGCGTCGCCATAGTTGGAGACGTCGACATAGTCGATCAGGCCCTCATCGAGCGGCCAGGCGTTCACGCGCCCCTCCCAATCGTCGACGATCGGATTGCCGAACCGGTACACCTCCGTCTGCTGGTAGGGCACCCGCGCCTCGATCCAGGCCTGGCGCGCCGCGGCCAGGTTGGCCTCGGTCGGCGTGCTGACCAAGGTGCCGATCGCTGTGTCCAGGATCCGCGCCGTCGCCAGTGAATCGGCGTACATCGCATGGGCGATATCGGCGTAGGTGGTCATCACCGCCGCTGGGTCGGGCTGTGCCTGGGCAACTGCCGATGGAGCAATCAGGGCCACCGCAACAGCGGCTGTAACCGATAAGCGACGCATGCGAAATCTCCGTGCCTGTCCGCAAATAGGAACCATTCGCGTTCTTAGCTCGGAGTTCTTGAGAATGCAATCCATTATCATGTGGCCAGATGGATGACGGTTGACAGGTTTGCTGGCGTCAGGTGAGACCGCTCAGCCTGTGCGTCGTGCCAGCTTTGGCCTTGGCCGATCGGGACGGCGATCGGCAGTTTTCGGCTGGCGTCTTAAGGAGGGCGCGGTTTCCAGTCTGGTTTAGGCGATGACCCGGCCGATGGCCTGCGCGGTCTGCAGGTAGGAGGACAAGCGGCCGGCCGACTTGAAGGCGGGGTCGGGGCGAACCGCCAGTTCACCGCTTTTCTCCGCCGGGATCAGGCTGCGCAGGTCGATCTCGCCGACATCCGGAGAGCCGGACCCGAGGTCGATCAGGCCGGCTGCTCTGTATCGCTGCTCGGGATCGATCTCGGTGACCAGCCAGACCGCGTTGCTGATCGGATCCACCAGTTTGGCGACCGGGTGATAGTCGATTTTCTTTTGTCCGCTGGCCAACCGCTCCGCGCTGCGCCGCCCATTGTCCAGCAACCGGGCATACTGATGGGGCGTGAACAGGCGCAGGCCGAGGTCTCTGGCCATGTGAGCCAGCGGCCGCTCCGTCCTTCCTGCACGCTCGTCGCGCTCCTGCTTGCGCGAGAAACTCATGCAGCGCTTCCCCTTTCGTCCGGCAGAAGAGGCCGGTCGGATGATTTCGAGATCGAACGCTGTTTACATAATCGATGCTTTCGTCGAATAAGTCGAGCGAAACGAGCACGGAAATAACGCGTCAGACCGTCTAAGTGACGCAACTATAGACATAAGTACGTGTTAGTAGCACCTGCGATGAGAGAAGTTAGTAACTTACGGCTGTTTTCGAACACATTTTTGACAAATTTTCGACACTCTCGCGCCCATGTTCGTTCCGGTTCCGCGGCGTTTCTTGGCCATCTACGTCGGGCGCATATCCGGTATTCGGTGTCCTGCTAGGCTGCTTGGATATCGACGCTTCGACCCAATGTGCCTGCGCCGCAGCCGTCGATGGCTTGCAGGCCGCGCAGATGAGAAAACTGCCGAAACTGCTGTCTGGCTGCGCCGTCGGGACCAAGCAGGCGCTGCGGGATTTGACCGACAATGCGACCCGGCATCATGGTCCACCGACAGACGTGCCGGTCTGCGACTGTGTCGCTGAAAGGCAGCGACAACGATGATCCGATGGTTGTCGGTAAGGCCCCTCTCGGCTCCGCAGTGAACGATCAGCGTGCTAAGCGGGTGTTCGCTCCGTCGCCTCTACCGTGGCGGGTGCTGCCAGTTCGCATTTATACTTTGCAGCCAGGCTGTCGCCGGAATAGGCCTGCAGCTCGATCCTGCGCGTCTGCAGACCGGCGTTTGGAATCAGGATCTTGGCACAGCCCTCACCATCCGCAATGCCGCCGCCCGCGGGCCGGTCGTCCACATAGGCGTAGAGCGAATCGAGACCGACCATCCGCGACGTAACCGTGATCCTGCCGTCGATGCGATCGACCTGAACGTCCAGGCTGCGCCGCGGCATGTCGTTGAGTTGCTTGATCGCGAAATCCATCAGGTCGCGGTTGCCTTCGGTCAGGTCGCGATAGGTCGGCCGGTGCCAATGGTCGGCGACGACGCCCAGCTCCTCAACGGGTTCGCCGGCGTTCTTGCCAACCCGAAGGCAGCGCCGGACCGCGAAGCGCAACTGGGTGCCTTGCGGCAGTTGACGGACCTCCGGCGCCAGGTCCGACGCCCGCTGGGTCAAGCGAAGATGGCGCCAGACATTGCCGCCTCCGGCTCCGGTGGTCGGATCGACGCCGATTACGGGGCCAATCTCGTGGTCCTGGAAGCCGGCGGCGAAGATGTCGGCGGAACTGTAGCTGCCCGCGCTGGTGATCAGCACGACAGGCCCGTAATACTCCTGACCGATCCTGTTTGCGATCACGGGGCTGGTCAACGGCGCGCCCGTTGAATACAAGCCGCCCGTCGCGCGCGCGATATCGATCGACCCGCCCCAGGTCTCTTGAAGGCGTTTTCGCCATCTGAGCGCGGCGAACCCGATATCCTCCTGCGGGTGGGTCAATTGGTCGGTCAAGCGCGACGACACGAACTGAAACGGCTCCGGCGTTACGGTTTTCGGTGTCAGGAGTTGAAGCAGGGATTCCGCCGATTGGATTTCGCCACCGGGATTGTCGCGAACATCGATGATCAGTCCCGATTGCGGCATTTGGCCAAGCAGGCGCCTGAATTCGGGGACAAACCGCTTGTAGTGGTCCAGAAACGCGCGAATGCGGATATAGCCATAGTCAACGTCTCCGCGCCTTTCGATCCTCGCCTCCAGCTGTCTCGGCAGGGCGGACCGCAGCGGGTCCGCCCGATTGGCATTCAACGCGGGGCCCCTGACGCCTTGAGCCGCCAGGCGCATCGTTTCAGCCAAATGCTGCTGGTCGTTCGCGCGGGCCGTTTCTTCGTCGACCACCTTGTCGTGTCGGAAAAGCCGTCGCCGCGTCAGGTTTTCGATGGCCGTGCGCTGGTTGACGGCGAGGCGGTCTTCCTCTTCCAACGGCGGATCGTCGCTGTCGTCCTCCACGCCGTCGGGCTCTGCCTCGTCGCCGAAATCCTCGTCGGACTGTTCGTCGAACAGCCACACCGCCTGCAGGCCGATGGTGAATTCCGGCAGCCCTTTCAGGCGCAGCAGCCGCCATGGCATCCTGATCTCGTGATGCTGGTTGTTTGCCTCGTAGCCGACAATCACCCAGGCGCCGTCCGGCGGCAGCGAACAGCCGAGCCATCGAACGGTGATGTAGAGCAGCCCGAGGGCCATCTGGGCGGCCGGATTGGAGCCGTTCTCCCGTTCCGCGTTGCGCCTGACCGCACGCTGCATGGGAATGCCGTTCCAGGAGGTGATCTCGACCCCCGGCCGGAAGGTCGGGTGGTCGAACCCGTCCAAGGTCGCCGACACGATGAACATCCGTTCGCCGGCCTCGTCGTAGCAGGCCTCGACCATAAATGGCAGGAAGGCGACGAGGTCCGCGAACGGCGGCGGTGGGCGGTAGGCGGTATGGCTGTCGCACAGGCTTTTCAGGGCGAGCATGAACTCCTCGTGAAAGGCCTGGTGGTCGAGCGTGTCCAACCGCCCGCGCAGGATTTTGAGGCGATGCACCGCGTCCGCCGGACGACGCGTCTTCTTCAGCGGCCGGTGAGCATAAAGCTCGGTCAGCACGATCAGCGTCTGATCGATCAGCAGCGCGCGATCGTCCAGCGACAGGCTGGACGTCATGTCTTCAAGCTCGTCGATGTCGTGGATTGTGCCCAGCTTCTGCAGTGCTGACAGAAACTGAGGGCTCTGCGATGGGTCTTCCGTTTTTGGGGCCGGTTGGCTCGAGTCGGTCATTGTTCTCTCCCGCGTTGGACCGCGCGGTTAGGGCGTTGTCAGTCCGTCGATACACTCCGCCAAGAGGTGTGCCGTGTTCGCCATGCTCATGCCGATCAGGCCGGCCAGCGCCGGGGTCAGCGGCATTTGGTCGAGTGCGGCGTTAAACGAGGCCATATGGTCGTGATCCGCCTCGCCATGCATGCGGTAGCTGTCGAACGCCGCCTCCGGCAGTCCGCTTCTACGCCTGATTCTCTCGATGTGCTCGACCGACGGCGGATTGCTCTCAAGCACGGCGATGTAGCCTAAGACGGCCACGGGGTGGTGATGGTAGATCCAGTAGTACTGGGCCCCGACCATGGACGCGACACGGGGCAACGGCGTCCGGGCAAGCACGGCCTCGCGATCGGCTCCCGCCGCGCTCAGGTCGTTCAGCAGCCAGTCGTCATGCTCCTGCTCTTCGGCGATGTGCTCATCGAGATAGGTCGCAAGATCCGCGCACAGCCGGTCGGATTGCTTGCTCGCCTGATCGCGTGCCGCCACCATCAGCGGCACGCTCGCGCGAATGATCTGGTGAAACAAGATCATGAAGGCGATGAACGCCTCCGCCGCATCGTCACGCTGCCAGTGCCGCTGCAGGGCTTCGGCAAGTGGACGGCAGGTCAACTGCATCTTGAAGTGCAAGACTTCACTTTGCGTCATTGCTAATGTCCGCCGCCTGAACTGGTTTGTGATTTTGATGTCTGGCCAACGAAAGCATAAAGCCGCTGATTCTTGCAATGATGCTGGGCTGGTTCCGCGATTATCGCTTCCAATACGCCGGTAGACTGCTCTAGGATCGGCCACGCTCGATTGAAAACCGGAGGGGTCAATGAACAGCAATCCATCCAATGTCGACCGTTTGGTCGCCGCAGGGGTCCTGGACTCGGACTCACTTTCCGATGAGATGTGGCAGGCACTCGACTCGCGGCTGACCAGTGAAGAGGTCGACGCGTTGATCTCGATAAAGGGCAAGTTCAATCTGCAGCCATGGGGTTTCTCCGGAGACGGTGGGTTCCTCTAAGGGCCGCCTGACCGGCACCGGTCGCTTGGGAGCGCCGGTGATGTGTTTTTGATGGACTATTCGATCGTCGGCGTTCGGGAGGTTCGAGCGCCGGCACGATATTGAAGCGTCGGACTTTGGCGATTATCGAAGACCATCTGCGACGCCCGGTTTTCCGGGCGCTTTCTGCCGTGCTCGGACGATGAACGGGCACGAACCGGCCAGCGCGCGCCTGCCGTCCGGCATCCTGACGAGCCTCTTTACGGATATCGAGAGCTCGACGCGCCTGCTTGAGCATTTGGGGCCGTCCTACGGTGCGGCGCTGGCACGCCACTTCGAGATTCTGAGAAGCGCGCTATCCACGCATGACGGGCATGAGGTCGATGCCATAGGCGACGCCTATTTCGCCGTTTTCGATCAGCCGCACCAGGCTCTGGCGGCGGCGGTTGACGCCCAACGCATGCTGGCGGCCGAGCAATGGCCCAACGGTGCGGCGTTGCGGATCCGCATCGGCGTGCACACGGGCGAGTTCTCGCCCGATAAGAACCGCGAACTCGGCTATGTCGGTCTTGACGTACACCGCAGCGCCCGGATCAGCTCGGTCGCCCATGGCGGACAGATCGTGTTCTCCGGCGCGACCCGAAAACTGCTTCAGGATTCGGCACTGCCGGATGGCGTCGCGATCAGGGACTTGGGAACCCATCGCCTGAAGGATCTGCGGTATCCCGAAACGCTCTATGACGTGACCATCGAGGGGCTGAACAGCAACTTCGCCCCCATCGACACGCTGGACAACCGGCCCAACAATCTTCCCGCCGCTGCAGTGGAGATCGTCGGCCGGGAGCGGGAAATCGAAAGGGCGCACGGGCTGCTGCGCGATCGCGATACAAGACTGTTGACGCTCACCGGACCGGGCGGCGTCGGCAAAACGCGTCTGTCGCTCGCCATCGCCGGCGGCCTTCTTGAAACCTTTCCGTCCGGTATCTTTCAGGTGCCGCTGTCCGCTGTCACCGAACCGACATTGGTGCCACCGACGATCGCGCAGACGCTGGGCGTTCAGGAATTTCCCGGACAGTCGGCGATCGACGGGTTGAAGCACGCCATCGGCAACCGGCACATGCTGCTGGTCATCGACAATTTCGAGCAGGTCGTCGATGCCGCCGGAACGCTGGTCGATCTCCTGCAGACTTGCGAAAACCTGAAGCTGCTGGTCACCAGCCGCGAAACGCTCAACGTTCCGTACGAGAGCGAGTTGGCGGTGTCGCCGATGACCTTGGCGGCCGTGGATGAGACCGATGATCCGGATCGGCTTATGCAATCGCCCGCCGTCCGCCTGTTCGTCGAGCGCGTCAGGGATTTCCAGCCGGACTTCGCAATCACGCCGGAAAACGCCTCGGCGATCGCGCAAATCTGCAGGAAGCTCGATGGCCTGCCGCTCGCCATCGAACTGGCCGCGCCGCGCCTGAGGTTGCTCAGCCCCGACGATCTTCTCAGACGGCTGACCCAGAGCCTGGACGCGCTGCAGGCCGGACGCCGCGGCGCCGACCAGCGCCACCGGACGCTGCGTGACGCTGTGAACTGGAGCTACGATCTGCTCCCGCCCGGTGAGAAGGCGTTGTTCCGACGCGTAGCTGTCTTCGTTAGCGGTTTTCAGATCGAGGCGGCCGAAGACATCTGCCACGATTTGGATCCGGCCGGTTTCGACGTTCTCGAAATGCTGTCGTCCTTGCTGAGCAAGAGCCTGCTCAGACGCGAGACGGCGGACGGGCTGCCTCGGCTTCACATGCTGGAAACCGTACGCGAGTTTGGCCTCGAGCGGCTGCGCCAGAGCGACGAGTATGACGGGTATCGCAAAAGGCACGGCGATCATTTTCTGGCTCTTGCCGAGACATTGGCGCCGGATCTGCTGGGGCGCCAACAGCGCAGCTCCGTTGGACGCTTGTTGACCGAGACGGACAATCTGCGTGCGGCCCTGGTCTGGGCGTCCGAACAGCCCGAACCGGAGGCGACCGGTCGCTTGCTTGATGCGCTGCTCTGGCTGTGGGTGCCGCGAGGCCAGTTCACCGAAGGCAGCGCCTGGGCGGATCGCGCGGTCGCCCGGTTCGCCGGCGCACAGCCAAGCCGGTCGCTCGGGCTGATCTACAAGGTCGCCGGATGGCTGAAGATGATGTCCGGCGATTATCCTGGCGCGCTGCCGCTTTGCCAGCGCGCTTATGAGGTTTTCGGCCAAGTCGGCGACGAGGTGGAAGCCGCCCGCGCGCGCATGATGTATGGCATCACGATGGCGGCGACCGGCGCCGCTGAAGAGGGCATAGCCCAGGTCATGGGGGCGCTGGAGCAGTCACAGGCCTTGGACGATCGGATCGGCGCCGCTGTGACATTGATCGCAATCGGCGAAGGCGCGCGACATGGCGGTGACCTGGCGACCGCTCGCGACTTCTACGAAAAGGCCCTGGCGCTGTTGCGCAGCCTGGACAACACTTACTGGACCGCCGGCCTGCTGCTCAATCTGGCGCAGTTGAAGCTGCGTGACGGCGCGGTGGCGGATGCCTTGGAATTCCTGGCCGAATCCATCGAATTGGGCCGCGAGTTCGACTATCCCATGGTCATCAATCTTTACGTTGTGATCATGGGTGCGGTTGCCCACGCAAAGGGCGACGCGGACCAGGGCGCGCGTCTGTTCGGTGCCGCCGACGCGCTGTTGCGCACGCTCGGGGCGGCGCTCGAACCACCGGATCAGGCGGAGTTCGACCGCTTCAAGGACGAGGCGAAGGCCGCGTTGGGTGAACAGCAGTTCGCGGCCCTGTTCGCCGAGGGCGCGTCATGGTCGCGTGACGAGACGATCGCGGCGGCCACCGCGCTGCACACCTGACCGCTGCTCCCCGGCGGCGTTTGCCTTGGTCCTAGAGACTATCTAGGGCTGTACACGGGCTCCACAAAAACGGGGTGAGGGCCAGCCGGCGCCCTTGGTGTCGGTTGCGCGGATTGCCTAGAAATCGGCGAAGCAGTCTATGGCCCTATGCAGGGATGGCCTTGCCAATGGTGGTGACGTTGCCCTGGCTGTCTTTGCGGTCTTCCCAGTAGAGGCCCAGTTTCTTCACGGCCGGCGCGTCTGACACGCAGTAGATCACCGCGTCTTCCGTGTTCGAGGCGTTCACATGCTCGTGCCACATATAGGTCGGCACGCAGAAGATATCGTCCTCCTCCCACTTGTATTCCCGGCCGTTGATGATCGTCGAGCCGCTGCCCTCGATCACCACATAGACGCTGGACGAGGTGTCGCGGTGCGACAGGGTGTGTTCGCCCGGCCGCAGCAACTGCATCGAGAAGTTCTGTGTCCTTTGGATCGGGCCGCCATCCATGATGTTGACGTAGTCGACGATCACGCCGTCATACGGATCGCCGGCCTCGTCACGCACCGCGTTCAGCGCCCGTCTCGTGTCGGCGTATTTGAAGTGGAGTTGCGGCGAGCCGTTGTCGTTGCCGATGACCTGCTCGGCAAACCGCGGCCGCACGCCGCCGACGGCAAAATGGCGCTGCGAATAAAGCTGCGATCGGGTCGGTGACTGCATCTCGCGCGCGACACCGTTTTCCGTGTAGTCGAAGCCGAATTTCCCGGCGTTGAACAGCATGGCAACCGGGATATCGAGCATATCGACCCAAACCATCGGCACGTCGCCTTCGTTGCCGTGATCGTGCCAGGTTCCCGATGGCGTGGTGATCAGGTCGCCGCGCTCAAGATAGGCTTTTTCGCCCTCGACCGTCGTGTAGCCCTTGCCGTCGCTTTTGAGCAGCATCCGGCTCGCCGCGGGGCTGTGAATATGGGGATGGAAGACCTCGCCGGGCATGTAGACCGAGTAGGCCACGAACTGGGTGTTGGTCGTGGCCGGTTTCGTCATGTCCAGGCCGGGGTTGTGCAGGATGATGCCACGGCGGTCGGCAAGCTCGTGGGGTACGATCTCGCCGGCAAGCATCACATGCTCTTCAAAGTCCTTCCAGCGCCAGACATGGGGGACTTCGCGAACGCGCGGTTCGCGAGGCTCCATGTCACCTTGGATCGTCCAAAAGCCGAAGGCATCCAGCGCGCGAAGTGCCGCATACATCTGCTGGCGCTTCTCTTCGATCTCGGTGTCTTCCGTGATGGCATCAAGCTTGGTCATCGAACCTCCCTAACGTAACGACGTGGTATTATATTAAATATATCATATATAATGAGAGCGCGATTTTGGTCAAGCAGACCTGGCAAACCCTTGTAGTCCTAGGAAAAACAGCCAGTTTGAGAATAGCGAAAGGCTTAGGGCGCGATTATCGCTTGTCGTCGTGGTCGTCCGAAATATAACATACATAACATATAGAATCGCATCGGAAGGAAAAGCGCGTGACCGAACCGCAAAGCGCATGGATCTCGGTGGAGGTGCCCGACGGCACGATGGATGCGTACTTGGTACGCCCGTCAGGCGGGTCGGGACCGGGCATCGTGATGCTGCAGGAGATCTTCGGCGTGAACGCAGCCATGCGCGCGAAGGCGGGTGACTTTGCTGCGGCGGGTTATGTCGTCCTGGTCCCGGACGTGTTTTGGCGCCTCGAGCCACGCGTCGATCTGGCCTACACCGAAGCGGATCGCACGAAGGCGTTCAGCCTCATGCAGGCGCTTGACTGGCCCAAGGCCATCGGCGACATCGCGGCGGCCTACGAGGCGCTGAAGGGCATCGACGGCGTGGATACCGCGCCGGCGTTCGTCGGCTATTGCCTGGGCGGCAAACTGGCGGTTCTGGCCGGCGCAAAGGTTGGCGATGCGTCGGCGGTGGTGTCCTTCTATGGCGTCCGGCTCGACGAAAACATCGAGCAAATCAAGGCGCTGCCGTGTCCCGTCAGCATTCACGTCGGCGACGATGACGCGCATGTCCCGATGGAGGTCGTCGATACGCTGAAAACGGCCCTGGACGACGAAGACGGTGTCGAGATCTCCGTCTATCCGGGCGCGCAACACGGGTTTTTCAACAGACTTCGCACCGATGTTTACGACGCCGAGGCATCGAACAAGGCCTGGGCGAAAGCGATGGAGGTGTTGCCAACACCTGGATGAAAAAGAAGCCAGCACTGAACAGCTGGCCGACCAAAACCAAGCGATGAGGGAGGAACATCACTATGAGGATGAAGCTGCTTGCTGCGCTCTGCGCGGCCATGATTGCCGTGTCCGGCTCGGTCATGGCCCAAACCGTGTCCATCGGCACGCTGAACCAGGGCTCGGTCTTTCACACCATGGGATCGGTGATATCCCGCGTCGCGCGGGACACGGAAGGCATGAACGTGGTCGTGCAGCCAAACGGCGGCACGTTCGTGATGATGAGCGCGGTCGATGGCGGCTTTTCCGATTTTGCCATCAACGATGTGAATGACGTCATTGCAGCGCTTGAAGGCCTTGACGAGCATGAAGGCAGCCCGATGGAGAATTTGCGGGTGGTCCTCACCATCGCGCCCCTGCCCATGGGCCTGATCGTATCCGACGACAGCGGCATCACGTCGGCCGAAGACCTGCGCGGCCAGCGGCTGCCGTCGGGCTGGAGCGCCTTTCCGTTGGCCAATTCGCATGTCGAGGCGGTGCTGGCGGCATCCGGAATGACCATGGAGGATGTGGACCCCGTGCCGACGACCGGCCTGATTCGCGCAGCGGACGATTTCGTCGCCGGCCGGCTTGATGCCACCTATTTTGCCATCGGCGCGCCGAAAGTGGCCGAGATGAACGCCGCCTTGGGCGGCATCCGGTATCTGCCGGTGCCGGACACGCCGGCGGCGTTGGCGGCGGTACAGGCGGTCCGGCCCGCATTCTACATCACGACGGTACCGCCGCTTGACCACCTTGCCGGGATCAATGAGCCGACCCCGCTTGTGACGTGGGATGCCGTCCTTCTGGCTGGTGCCGATGTGCCGGATGACACGGTTTACGCCATGGTCCGCAGCATCATGGAAAACCGCGACGCCCTTGTCGCGGCCTACCCGCCGTTCAACAGCTTCCGCCTGGAGGCCGCGGCCAGGCAGCATCCGGTGGTCGCATACCACCCCGGTGCCGTTCGCTATTACCAGGAAGCGGGTGTCTGGCCGGCCTCTGAGTGACCATGGGCGATGGAACTGCTGGCCGGCCGGATGACGGCCACGGGCACGTGTCGGCTGACAAAACGCCGAAGGCGCTGGCCACGATCTGCCATGTCCTGGCGGCGCTGCTGTCGCTGACGGCGATCGTTTGGGCCGCCGATGCGTTCCGGTACCTGGGCCTCGCGCCCTACACCGAGCAGTTCCTTGCCGCGGTGCTCAGCCTGTGCCTCGGGATCGTCTTTCTGCGCGATCCCAGGGGCCGCAGGGGACGGTGGCGCACCCGGCTCGATGTGACGTTCGCACTCCTGGCGTCGCTGTCGGCGCTCTATCTGACGGTGCGGTATCCGACGCTCGTGCTGCAGCAACTGCAGATGCCGGCCGACGGGCTGATCGTCAGCGGGGTGCTCCTGGTCGCTATCCTGGAAGGCGTTCGGCGCACCATGGGGCCGCTGCTGGTCTTGGTGATCGCGGCGGTCATCGCCTTTGGGCTTTTGGGCCATTTGATTTCCGGCCCGCTTCAAACCCGTTATGTCCCGCCGGAACGCGCGCTGATGTATCTGGGCGTCGATTCCGGCGGCATGCTCGGGCTCACCTTGCTGATCGCCGCGACGATCGTCATCGCCTTCATCCTGTTCGGCCAAGTTTTGCTGGCAAGTGGCGCCGGTGCCTTCTTCAACGATCTATCGCTTGCCTTGATGGGGCGCCGGCGCGGCGGTTCGGCGAAGATCGCCATCGTCGGCTCGGGTCTTTTCGGGACGATCTCGGGTGTCGTCGTCTCGAACATCGTGGCTACCGGGATCATCACCATCCGGATCATGATCAAAGGCGGGTATCGCCGCACCAGCGCGGGCGCGATCGAGGCCGTCGCCTCGACCGGCGGTCAAATCCTGCCGCCGATCATGGGCGCGGCGGCCTTCCTCATGGCTGAGATCCTGCAGGTTCCCTATACCGCCATCGTCGTCGCGGCGCTGGTTCCGGCGCTGCTCTTCTACATCGCAATCCTGTTGCAGGCGGATCTTGAGGCGGCGCGCCTGCGCATTCCACCCGTCGCGGAAAATCTGATCCTGCCCCTGTCCCGTGTCCTGCGCTCGGGCTGGCCGTTCTTCGTGCCCTTCGCCGTGGTCATCGTTTCGCTGTTCTGGTTCGGCCTGCGCGCGGACACGGCCGCGTTCTACGGGGCGGTCGCCGGGCTGTTGGTCGGACTTGTCGCCGCCTACCGGACGCGTCGTTTTGCGCTTGGCGATCTTTGGGCGATCCTGGTGCGCACGGGCATGTCCGTCATCGACGTGGCCCTGATTGCGGCCTCGGCGGGCTACCTGATCGGCATGCTGAACATCAGCGGCCTAGGCTTCGGCCTCAGCTACAGCTTGGTGCAACTGGGTTCGGGCAATCTGTTCGTGCTGCTGGTACTGGCCGGCGCGATTTGCATCGTCCTCGGCATGGGCATGCCGACGGTGGGTGTCTATCTCGTCCTCGCCGTGCTGATCGCCCCGTCGCTGGTCGAGGTCGGCGTGGCGCCCATCGCCGCGCACCTGTTCATCTTCTATCTGGGCATGATGTCGATGGTCACGCCGCCCGTCGGCATCGCGGCGTTTTTCGCGGCCAGCATCGCCGGGGCGGACAAGATGCGCACCGCGCTGGAGGCGATGCGCTTCGGCTGGGTCGCCTACGTCATCCCGTTCGTCTTCGTCGTGACCCCATCGCTGCTGCTCGAAGGACGACCCTTGGACATCGTCGCCGACATTGCCGCCGCCATCGCCGGGGTCTGGCTGATTTCATCCGCGGCGGTGGGGTGGTTTCGAGGGGATCTCAGCGGTCCGTGGCGCCTGCTTGTCGGCATGATCGGCGTCGCCTTTCTCTTTCCCGATCACATCGTCTTCGGCGCCTGGCACGTGATCGACCTGGGCGCGATCCTCGCCCTCGCGGGGGCCGCCGCCCTGCGTTGGCACAGCGCCGCCCCCTCCGACACGCCGATTGAAAGGAGCATGGAATGAAGCTGGTGCGCTTCGACGACAACCGCCTGGGTGTGCTTCAGGGCGACCAGGTGCGGGACGTCACGCCCATCCTGGATGCGCTGGCGCCCCAGGCCTGGCCGGCGCCGCACGGCGACGCGCTGATCGCCGCGCTGCCCGACCTCCTGCCCCGGATCGCCGCGGCCCGGGACGGCGCGCCGAGCGTTCCGCTTGCCTCGGTCCGGGTGCGATCCCCGGTCGCGCGCCCGTCCAAGATTATCGCCGCGCCGGTGAACTATCTGTTGCATCGGGAAGAGGCGCTGGCTTCGGCCGAGATCAACTATGGCATGCCGGTCAAGACGATCGACGAGTTGGGCCTGTTCCTGAAATCGAACACCTCGCTGGTCGGGCCGTCGGACGGTGTCCTGCACCATCTGCCCGACCGACGGATCGACCACGAGATCGAGCTGGCCGTGATTATCGGACGCACGGCGCGCAACGTGCCCCGGGACGACGCGCTCGGCTATGTCGCGGGCTACACGATCGGCCTGGATATGAGCGTCCGGGGAACCGAGGACCGGTCCTGGCGCAAGTCTCTCGACAGTTTCACCGTCCTTGGGCCGGCACTGGTCACCGCCGACGAAATCCCGGACCCGAACACGCTTGACTTCACACTCTCGGTCAATGGCGAGGCGCGGCAGGCCTCGAACACGCGGCTCTTGGTTTTCGATGTCGCGAAACTGATCTGCTACGCGTCGGACAGCTACACGCTCTATCCCGGTGACGTGATCCTGACGGGCACGCCTGAAGGCGTGGCGCCGGTTGAGGCGGGCGACGAGATCCAGTGCTGGATCGAGGGCATCGGCGATATGCACGTTGCCGTCCATGCCCCTGGGGTGGCGGCATGAGCCCGGTCATACAAGAGGCGCGGGTGGGGCTCTTGACCTACCGCCTCGAGCGTCCGATGGGCGGCTCAGGCGTCTCCGTGGTCGACCTGATCGTCGCTGAACTGGCCGATGCGGATGGGGTGCCGGGCTTCGGCTTCAGCTACGTGATCGCCGGGGGCGGGGGGCTCGTGGCCGAGCGCTGCGCTGCCCTCGCGGCGCGGTTTCTCAAGGCCAAACCGCTGCACCCGGCACCATGCCATTGGCGCGAGATTGCCAAGAGCTTCAATCGCACGGGGCCTGGTCCGAATCTCGTGGCGCTCGCGGCGCTGGACTTGGCGCTTTGGGATCTGAACGCGCGTCGGCACGGCGTGTCGTTGGCCGCGGAAATGGGCGGCAAGGCGCGGGCGGTCCCCGTCTATGCCAGCGGCGGCTTTCGACCCGGCATGGACCCAGGCGAGGCCGCCGACATCGCCACCGCTTGCGTCGAGGCGGGCATGGCGGGGGTCAAGCCCCGGATCGAGGGCCGGCCTTCGGACGCGGCGCTTATCGCCGCGGTGGCGAACGCCGTGTCCGGGCGGGCATGGGCCATGGCCGATATGAATGAAAAGGGCGACCAGGTGCGGGCACGGTGGGCGCTGGACATGGCCCGTGACCACGGCCTGTTGTTCGTTGAGGAACCGCTGCCGGTCGCTGATCATGAGGGGCTGCGCGGTCTTGCCTCCCGCGCCGGTCCATGGATCGCAACGGGAGAACACCTTCAGCCGGTCGCGGCCTTTACCGACCTGGCCCGCAACCGCCTCGCCGCTGTCTTGCAGCCGGATCTCGCCATGGTCGGCGGCATGACGCCCAGTTTGCACGTCGCGCTGATGGCCGAGGCCTTGGGCCTTCAGGTCATGCCCCATTTTCTGCCCGGCCTTTATTGCCATCTCGCAAGCGCCGTTCCGTCCGTCACGATGCTGGAGGATTTTCCGCTGCTGGAGCCGCTGTTCCAAGGCATGCCCGTCATCGAAAACGGTACGGTCGCGCCCCGCGATACGGCCGGCCACGGCCTTGGCCTCGATCCGGGCCGTGTCTCACAGATCACCTGGCTTTGAGCGGAGGGCGCGGCATGCTGTTCGTCGTCACCGCCCGCCTCGCCGAAGGCCCCGAGGCAGAAGAGAAACGCACCATCTTGCGCCCGGCGCACACGCAAACCGTTCGTGCCATGGCCGCCGACAGGCGCATGGTGCTCGGCGGCGCGCTCATGGACGGCGAGAAGGCGGGCCCGGCGAGCTTCGCCATCTTGGATCTGCCGGACCGTGCCAGCCTGGACGCCTGGCTCGCCGGCCACCCCTACCAAATGGCTGGGGTCTGGTCCGAGACAAGCGTTGCGACACTGTCGCTTGCGCCGGTCTTCATTGCGGATAGGCGCCGGACGTGAGGCGCAGCCTGCTTGAATATTCCCGCCCGGTCTGCGAGGGATTCGGTGTTTTGCGGACATGAGACTACGACATCAGATGGCCGACACTCCCGAAAAGCTTGGCATTCAATCCGCCGAAGTCGCCGCTGAAATCCTTGAGGCGCTGACGCGGATCGGACGCTCGGCGCAATTGAAGGATCTCGCCGCCGAGGCGGGCATGCCGCCGGCCAAGGTGCATCGGTATCTCGTCAGCCTGGTGCGGACCAATCTGGTGGCCCAGGATCCGGAATCCGGCTTCTATTCGATCGGCAGCCAAAGCATCATGATGGGGCTCGTGGGCCTGCGCGGCCTCGATGTGGTGCGACTGGCCGGGGCTGCCCTGCCAACGCTTCGTCAGCGCACCGAGGAGACGGCGATCCTGGCCATTTGGACCGACAATGGGCCGGTGGTCGTCCAGTTCGACGAATCCGCGCGCCCCGTCTACATGAATGTCCGCGTCGGCTCGGTTCTGCCGATCCCCTCGACCGCGGTCGGCCTTGCCTTCGCGGCCCATATCGACCGGCGTATCGTCGATGCCGTCCTTCGCAGCCACGGGGTGCATCGCATGCCGACCGGGGGCGAAGGGGCGTTCGAGGCGCAGCTGGAGCGGGTCCGGCGCGACGGCATCGCCTTCGTTCACGGCTCGCTCGTGTCCGGCGTTTCCGCAGTTGCCGCGCCGATCTTCGACCACAAGGACATGATTACGGGCGTGATCGGCGTCATCGGACGGCAAGAGGATGTCACCCGGACGTTCGATACGGTGATCGTGCCCAGTGTCCGCGACGTGGCGACCGATCTGACAAGACGCCTAGGCGGCGACCTGAACGCGCCGCAACGCGCACGCTAAGCTAAGCTAGGCAGAGCCGTCACGCTTGCGGCGACGATGTCGCCAGGCGCCCCAGATGGCGATGATCGCCGTTACCGTGACGACCGCATAGCCGAAAGAGATCGGCAGGTGAAACACATGCGGCGACCAATCCAGCGATTGGCTTCGTTGCCCCGTAGCATGGGTTGCGAAGCTTTCGTCCCATGTGAGATAGGCCAGCCAGCCCAGGAAAAGGCCGCCAAGCAGCAGCCACAGACCGTCCAACGCCCGGTTCACCGCTTTCGGTGCCTTTTGGGTCGCGATCTCGACAACGATGTGCTCGCCGCGCAAGAAGCAATGAGGCAGTGCCCAGCTGCCGGCAATAATCATCGCCAGAAATGTCAGTTCCAAAATGCCGCGGACCGCGAAGAGACCGGTATTGCGTCCAACGACATCGATGATCGTAATCAAAGCCAGAAAGAAAATCGCAAGTGCTGCAACAAGACGCATGCCTCGAACAATCGAGGCGATGATTCCCGGCAGGGTACCGACCCAGTCCGTCATCAGAGCAGCCCTCCGTACACCAGGTCGGGCAACCAAAGCGATATCGCCGGGATTGTCACGATAAGCGCCAGCCGAAGCAAGTCGGTCACGACGAACGGCGCAACGCCCCGAAACGCCGTCCAAAGGTCCAGATCCGGTACCATCCGGGCCATGACGTACACGTTGAGGCCGACCGGCGGTGTGACGAGACCCAGTTCGATCGTAACCACCATGACGATGCCCCACCAGATCAGGTTGAGGTCCATCTCGACAATAAGCGGATGCAGCACCGGGACGGTCAGCAGTATGACCGTCAGTGATTCCAAGAAACAGCCAAGCAAGATAAGCACAAGCAGGACGATCATTACGACCTGCCAAGGCTCGGCATCAAAGGATCGTATGAAAGACGCGAGTTCCTGTGGAAATGAAAGCGCGTTGAGAAAGAACTCGAAAATCACGATGCCAAGCAGAATGAACAGCAATGAGACGCTGAACGACGCCGTCTCGCGCAGGCTTGCCAAGATGGCACTGGCGTTCAGTGTGCCGCCGGCCAGCCCAATCACCAGGGCCATGCCGACCCCTATCGCGGCCCCTTCGGTGGGCGAGAAGATGCCGGCAACGATGCCGCCGACGACCACCGTGAAAAGCGTGAACATGCCGAGCATGTGCCGCTGATCAAGCACGCGTTGAACGAAGGGCAGGGGCTTTTGCGGCGGGCCGGCCAGTTCGGGATTGAGCCGCGTCCAAATTGCCACGGTGGTGGCATAAAGGACGATGGCGATGATGCCGGGTATCAGGCCCGCGAGAAAAAGCTGGCCGACCGACGTTTCCGTCAGAATTGCGTAGATCACCATGGCGACTGACGGCGGAATCAAGATGCCCAACGTACCCCCGGAGGCCACCGTGCCCGCCGCAAGCGCCTTTGAATAGCCAAAGCGCTGCATCTCCGGCAGGGCGATCCGGCCGATGGTCGCGACCGTGGCGAGACTCGACCCGCAGACCGCCCCGAAGGCACCCGAAGCCAGGATCGTCGAGGTCGCCAGTCCGCCGCGATAGTGCCCGACAAGGGCATTGGCGGACTTGTACAGGCCGCTGGCCAGCCCACCGCGGGCGGCCAACGCACCCATGAGAATGAACAGAGGAACAACCGACAGCGTATAGTTGGACAGCGAGTCGACCGGTGCGTTCGACAGCACAAAAATGAGGCTGCGTTCTCCGTCGACGATCCAAAGCCCGCCAGCGCCGACAAGGGCCATCGCAAGCCCCAGCGGCATTCGCAAAGCCAGGAGGAGGAGCACACAGCCTAGCGCCAGCGCGCCCCCCAGAATGGCCATTACCGGTTTGTCCCGTCACCCTCGCCATGCCGCGCCATGCCGTCCAAGAGCGTCTGATACGTCGCGTGGGCCGGCAGGCCGTCAGCTTCCATCTCTTCCAGGATTTCGTTGACGGTCGGCGCCAGAACCTCGCGGGCCACACTGATCTGTGCGTCGGTTGCAACCGTCACCACATTGCCCGCCTCTTCGGCGAGCCGGATTCCCAGCTGATCGAGATCGATGAAGCACTGGGTTGCGTACTCCGCGAGTGCCCAGCCCGAGAAGTGCTCATCCACAATCGCTTGCAGATCCTCGGGCAGCCGGTCGTAGGCGTCCTTGTTCATGCCGATAATCGTCGGGCTTGCGATCATGTTGGAAAGGAAATGGTGGTCGGTCACCTCATGAAGGCGGAAGACGGCGATCGCCGCCCCGGTCAGAAGGCCGCCATCGATCACGCCGCGTTGCAGGTTCTCATAGAGTGCCGACAGCGGAATGCTGACCGGGTCCATACCCAAGGCGCGCGCCGATTGTTCGACCTCTCGACCGATGGCGCGCACCCGCAGGCCCCCCAGATCCTCGAACGAGGCAATCGGCTCGCGGGCATGCACGTCGGACATGGGCCCGGTGAAGATGGCCAGGATGCGGATGTCGTCGAACTCGTCCGCAAGATCTGTTTCGGACATCTCCAGCAATGTTCGGCTTGCCGCCATGCGGTCGGAAACGCTGAAGGGCAGGGTGATCAGAGACGTCAGCGGGAACCGCCCCGGGTGGTTTTGCAGCGCGACATAGGTGTAGTCGAGCACGCCGGCCACGAGTTGATCATATTGCTGGGTCTGGTCGGCGAACGTATTGCCGCCGCTAAAGGTCTCGACCTCGATGCGCCCCTCCGACCGCGTCTCAAGCTCTTGGGCCATCCATTCGAACAGGCACTCCGCGATCGGGCTGGTCGAAGGTCCGGGATAGGCCGTCCGCAAGGTAATGGTGTCGCCAGTCGCCTCAGATGCACCGGCAAGGACCACGGTGCCACCGACGACCGCGGCAATCACCGATGCACGGATGTTTCTGGATCTCATGGCTTTTTTCATGGTCTTTTGCTCCCTGTTTAGGGCCCGTTTCGAAACAGGCTCTCAATGGCTGGCCTCCAGCGTGCGACGCGTGAAAGAGAGCCAATTCCCTCCGATCAGCCCCGCCGTCTCTTCGGGGGAAAAGCGGCCTTGCAAGGCCGCGGTGATCGACGGCCATTTCTCGTAGGCGTCAAACTCGATCAGCGCTTCTCCGAGCGGCGGGACTTCGTGCAGGGCAAAACCCGCGGCGATGAAGGCATCCTTCGCGCCCTGTTGCATCTGGGACGGCATGTCGGGCGTGACCCCGCCCCAGTCGGTAGCGATGCCCACGCGCTCGATCCCGACGGTGTTGGCCGCGTGATCGACATGCCGGATGATGTGGTCGACGCTTGCATGTGGGTCGTCGGTGAGAAAATGCGGAATGGCGACAACGCCGAAAAAACCATCCGCATCGCGGATCGCGTGCAGCACGTCGTCGGACTTGGCCCTGGGATGATCATGCAGAGCGCGACAAGCGGCATGGGTTACCGCCGTTGGCCGCGTGGCAACATCGATTGCATCCAGGCTGGTTCTCTCGCCGCTATGGGACACATCGACGATGACGCCAAGCGCGCCGAGATGTTTCACGAACGCGGTGCCGAAGCGGCTCAGGCCGGCATTGGCCGGTTCGCTGCACCCGTCGCCGATCAGATTGCGCTGGTTGTAGGTCAGTTGAACGACCCGAACGCCTGCGCGATACAGCGTATCTATCCGATCAAACTTGCGGTCGGCCCAGGCCGCATCCTGGGTGCCGAGCAGTACACCCAGAACGTTATCCGACGCAGCCGCTTCCAGTTCGTCGGCCGTTCGGCACAAACGCAAGAAGCCCCCGCATTGCTCGGCGCGCAGATACCACGCCAGGTCCCGGATATAGCCGTCCCAGCCTGACGGATCGATCTCAAGGCCGCCAAGCGTCACCTGTATCGCCTTGACACCGGATCTGCGCCAAACCTCGGCTTCGCTGCTGTTCCTGAACCCGCCGTCGGTGAAGGTGGCGAGGCGCGCGTTCATCATCGACCGGATGATGTGGCCGATCGGCTGCCTCTGCTCCAAGCCGGCCTGCATCGCTTTCTTCAGTTCCGGCGTCATGACGATCGGTCCGCACATTGGCGCGAAATCGAACACGAACGGGTCGTCGGAGTTCTGGCGCATTGAGCACACCAACCTTACTTGGATTGTCGTTGCGTTTGTCAGTTACATAACTTAGTTATCCATTGCAACGCCTTTTTGACCAGGTGATTTCGATGGACGTCGGAAAGTGGGATTAGGTTCGTTCGCGGTTTTTCGCCGTTTGGCTGGCCAGCATTTCGTGCACCACTTCGTTCGCGTCATCGGCGTCGCGCACGAGGTTTTGCAGGATCGCCTCGAACGCGGTCAGACTGTCAGCATCCAGCGAACGAAACATGCGATCATTGGCCGCCTGCACCACATCGGTGACCATCTCGATGTAGTCTTCGCCCGCCGTCGTCAGCCGCAGAAGCGTGTGGCGTTGATCCTGCGGGTCCGGCTCTTTGGTCATAAGGCCCTTGGTGGCCAGCCCCTTGGTTTGTGCCGCGATGAACGGGCTGCTGACACGCATGTAGGTCGCCAGCGCCATGACCGTAACGCCCTTGCGGCCTTGCAGGTCGGCCACGGCGGTCATGATCGTATGTTGGGGTGCGGTCAGATCAAAAGCCCGGGCAAGATCGCGGATCATGTCGTTCAACCGGTCCTTCACGGCGAAAATGTTGAACAGCATCCGGCGAAACCTGCGATAGTCCTCCGGCGCCCGAAACAGCGGCAAGGTGACCGACGGGCGGGGCTTGAACTCCTCATTCGTTCCGCCTCGGGGGGATTTCGAGCGACTGTTGACGGCTGGCATGAAACGACTTCCCGGCTGGAGCTTCTCCCGAATATGCATAGATAGACACGGCGCTATGAAAAAGCCCCTTCCTCGCCCCGCCGCCGATGGCCTCGCCGATTGGCAGCCCTCCGCAACCCAAGACTGGCGCCAAGTTCCCGACCTGGAGACACCGTTCGTGGCTGTCTCAGAAGCGCCGCTTATGCGCAATCTGCAGCGCGGCGCGGCAATCGCGAAGCGTGAAGGCCTGTCGCTGCGGCCGCACATCAAAACCCACAAATCGCTAGCGATCGCGCGCAGTCAACTGGCGTTAGGCGCCAGCGGACTTACCGCATCGAAGCCGCGGGAAGCGCTGGTCTTCATCAAGGCGGGATTTCCCTCGATCACCATCGCGTACCCCGTCGTTGCCGCAGGGGCGGCGCGAACCGTTCTGCGTGAGGCCCAAGAGGCAGGGTGCGACCTTCGCATGATCGTGGATTCCGTTGCTGGGGTTGAGTCGCTGGAAGAGGCTGCGACACGTCCACTGCCGGTGTTCTTGAAGGTCGATGTCGGCCTCGGGCGCTGCGGCGTCAGGCCCACTACCGCCGCGTTCGACGCCGTTTTGAAAGCCCTGCTCAAGGCCCCGAACCTGAAGATGACGGGCTTGCTCTCTCATGCCGGCCACAGCTACGCAGCCGGCGGGCCGGACGGCATTCGGGGCGTCGCTGAGCAGGAAATCGATGTTCTCGAGCACGCACGCGACCGCGTCGTGCAAGCGGGTGGGTCGGTGGACGAAATCTCGGTTGGTTCAACACCCACCGTTCTTGCCGCAACCGATTTCGGTCAGGCGACGGAACTGAGACCTGGCAATTACGCCTTCCTTGATCTGACTGCGCTGCGCCTGGGCATCGCCGGTTGGAAGGATCTCGCACTGGCGGTCGTTGCGACGGTGATCAGCGAGAATGACGGCTTCAGCATCATCGATGCAGGCTCCAAGACCCTGTCGTCGGACGGGGCGCCGCACGGCGGCACGGCGGCGGGGTTCGGGCTTGCCATACCAGTGTCGGGCAGCGACGATCGACTGCCGCTCACCGTGGCGCGCCTTTCCGAGGAACACGGATTTGTCGACCATGGCGGCCAGAGGCTGGGCATTGGCAGCCGTCTGGCGATCTTTCCAAATCACGCCTGTCCCGTCGCCAATCTCGCAACGACGCTGACCATGGTATCGACGGACGGGACATACGAGCGGGCAAGTGTTGACGCCCACGCGACATCGTCAAGTTAGGCAAGCGGGCACACGGTTTGGCCGGGCCCTTAGGGCCCTTTCGATCCATTCGGGGCCGGTTCTGCCTGGCGATAAGCGCGGTGGTCGAAGCCGGCGCGGCGCAGTTCTGCTTCGTTGACAAGGTTCCGCAGCCGACCCTGCCGCAGGTAGAGCATCGCCGTTTCGGCCGAAAGACGCCGCGCATCGGTTTGGCTTTCGGGGCTGCACCAGGCGCCGTGCGGCGTGACGACGAGACGGTCCTTGAGGCCGGACCGGTCGAGATCGGCATAACAGCGGACCATCGGATCGTCGCGCGGCGGCGGCTCCTGCGGCAACACGTCGAGGCCTGCTCCGGCAATGTCGCCAGCCGCAAGGCCGGCAAGCAGGGCTGCGGTATCGACGATCCCACCGCGGGCCGTGTTGATCAGGATGGCGTCGTCCTTCATCGCCTTGAGCGCGGCCGCGTCGATCATGCCGCGCGTCTCTTCGGTCAGCGGCGTATGCAGGCTGACGACATCGCTGGCCGACAACAGGGCCTGAAGGCTGTCGACCCGCTCGACGCCCAGCGCGATTTCGGTGCCCGAGGGCAGGTAGGGATCATAGGCCATCACCCGCATGCCGAAGGCCTTGGCGCGCAGCGCCGTTGCGGTCCCGATGCGCCCCAGACCGACAATGCCCATGACCCTGCCGCGAATGCGGCGCACCAGCGGCGCACGCGAAAAGTGGTAGTTGCCGACCGGATCCAGCCGAAGATGTTCGTGATAGGCAGTGACGCCGCGCGTCAATGTCAAGAGCAGCGCCAGCGCGTGGTCGGCGACCTCGCTGGTGCCATAGTCCGGCGTGTTGCAGACCGGAATGCCGGCACTGGCGGCCGCTTCGAGGTCGATATGGTCGAAACCGACACCCGCCCGCACGATCACCTTGCAGCGCTTCAGACGCTCGATCACCTGCCGGTTCATGCTGGCCTCGTGCCAGACCACCAGCGCGTCGGCGTTCGTGACCAGTTCGTCGGCAATGGCGCGCCAGCCGCCGCTGCGTTCGCGGAAGACATGCCAGTGCGCGTCTGTGCCCGTCGTCTGCCGCTCGACCGTGGCGTCGTCCGAATACTGCGCGTCGGGCGTCAGGATGTGAAACACGATGCTTGGTTCTCCGTCTTGCTGAAAAGGTTCGCGGCCAAACCGTTCCAAGGCCGGTCATGGAACTGCTGGATGAAGGCCGCAGGCTCCGCGCCTAGAGCAGCCCGCGTTGGGCAAGATTGCGCATTAGCGCGCCGGTCCCGAACGTCCATTCCGGTGCTTCGGTCGACAGCCTGACGGTGTTTTCCAGTGCCCCCAGTGTCGGGGTCGCGATGGTGACGACATCGCCGAGGTGATGGGTGAAACCCTGGCCGGGCGCATCGCGATCCTCGGTCGGCGCGAACAATGTGCCCAGATAGAGCATGAAACCATCGGGGTACTGGTGATGGCGCCCGCGCGTCTGGCCCACGAGATCGGCCGGGTCCCGGCTGATCTCGCGCATCGACGAGGCGCCGTTCAGGACAAACCCATCCTCGCCGGTCACCGTCAGCGCCAGGTCCAGTCCGCGCACCGTGTCGAGGTCGAAACCCGCGTCGAACAACCGGATGAAGGGGCCGATGGCGGCCGCGGCGTTATTGTCCTTCGCCTTGCCGAGCAGAAGCGCCGAACGGCCCTCCACGTCGCGCAGGTTCACGTCGTTGCCGAGCGTCGCCCCGACGGTGCGGCCGGCGCTGTCGACCGCGAGCACCACTTCCGGTTCGGGGTTGTTCCATTGAGAGATCGGGTGCAGGCCGACATCCGCGCCCCAGCCGACCGCCGACATGGGTTGGGCCTTGCTGAACACTTCGGCGTCCGGGCCGATCCCGACCTCCAGATATTGCGACCACAACCTCTCTTTCTGCAGCATCGCCTTCACCTCGGCGGCCGCCTCCGATCCGGGCACCAGGTCGCGCAGGCTGTCGCCGACGATGGTCGTGACGCGCGCGCGGATCGTCTCGGCCTTCGTCGGATCGCCGCCGGCGCTTTCTTCGATCACCCGCTCGATCATGGAGCGAGCGAAGGTGACGCCGCAGGCCTTCACCGCCTGAAGGTCGCACGGCGCAAGCAGGCGGTCGGCATCCGGCTCCGCAGCACCCCGGCTCTTGGCGATCCAGGCGTCCAGCGGACCCAGATCGACACCGTCGATGGCGGCGATGAAGTCGGCGTGGTCGCCCTGTTCCAGGAGATCGCGCATGGTCGGCGCCTTGCGCGAGGTGATGTCGACAAGATTGTCATCGCGCAGCGTGACGAGGCACGGTCCGATGCCGGCGCGCCAAACACGTCCCACGAACAAGCCATCGGCTGGCAGCAAAAGGGAAGAAACGGTCATGGATGGTGTCCCAATTTGATGGGTCGGTTCACGCTTGCCTCGCCGCTTGGCGACGCTCGCGCACGAAAATGTAGAGCCCGGCCGACACGATGATGGCCCCGCCCAAGAGCATGTCCGGCCTTGGCACGTCGCCGAAGAACAGCCAGCCCAGAAGGATGGCCCAGGGCAGAAGCGTGTATTGGAACGGCGCGACCACGCCCGCGTCAACCAGCTTCAAAGCGCGGCTGACGCACAGATGGGCCAGCATCGCGACAATGCCCAGCGCGCACAAGAGCGCAACGTCCATCGCGCCGGGCGGCACCCAGCCAATGGGCGCCAGTACGAGGCCGATCGCCAGGGCGCCGGCCATCTGCCAGACCACAAGCGTGATGTCCGGCGTGCCGCGCAAGGCCCGCCCGGTGATCAGCATCAGGGCAAAGCAGAGTGTGCCCACCATGGCAACCAGCGTCGCGCCCATATGCAGCTCTCCTGAGGGCGCCAGCGCGATCACCACGCCGCCAAAGCCGATCATGATGACAAGCCAGCGACGCACATCGATCCGTTCGCCAAGCAGAAAGGGCGACAGCATCGCCACCCATATCGGCGCGGCGAGCCAGAATGTCATGACGTCGGCCAGCGGCAGAAACCGTACCGCCCAGTAAAAGCAAAAGACCTCGGCGGTGGACAGCGCCACGCGCAGCACCTGAAGGCCGGGCCTGTCCACCCGCCAGACGGTCAAGACGCCGCGCCGCAGCACCAGGGGCGCCAGGATCGCAAGACCCGTCGCGCTGCGCAGCAAAAGCACCTGACCGACCGTGTAGGTCGCCACCAGCCATTTGCCGAGCGTATCGTTGAGCGCAAACAACAGCATGCCAAGCAGCATCAAGGCGATGCCGAGGCCGGCTGGGCCGGCCCGACGCCAAGGCGCCGCGGCAGGGGCCAACTGTGTCATGAGGCTCCCACCCAAGCAAATGGCGGGGCCGTCGCCGGCCCCGCCACCCAAGGTTCATCGCGACAATCAGTTATTCCGCAGTTCGGCCAGCGCGTCGCGGATGCCGTCGACCACGTTGGTACCGATCGTTTCGGCGTGACGGTCATAGACCGGCGCCACCGCATCGCGGATGCGCTGCATTTCCGCCTCGTCCAGCTCGTTGTACTGCATGCCGTTTTCCTGGATGTTGGCGAGCGATTGGTCGGACAGCGCCCGGCTCGTGGCGCGCTGCACGTCGCGACCGATCACCGCGCAGTCGAACAGGATCTGCTGCTCTTCTTCAGAGTAGGTGCCGAAGATCGGCCCGGAGAACAGCACCATGAACGGCGTGTAGGCGTGGCGGGTGGCCGAGACATAGTCCTGCACCTGGTAGAACTGCGATGTCTCGATGGTCACGAACGGGTTTTCCTGGGCATCGATGGCCCCGGTCTCAAGCGCGGTGAACACTTCGCCGAACGCCATCGGCGTGGCGTTGGTGCCAAGCGTCTGGAAGGTGTCGAGGAAGATGTTGTTCTGCATCACGCGCACGCGCATGCCGTCGAAATCGTCAAGGCTTTCCACCGGCCGCACCGAGTTGGTGAGGTTGCGGAAGCCGTTCTCCCAGTAGGCGAGGTTGACGACGCCGGCTTCGGCCAGTTGGTCGCTGATCATCTGGCCGAACGCGCCATCCAGGATGGCGTCCGCCTCTTCGGCGTTGGCGAACAGGAACGGCAGGTCGAACACGCCGAGCGCCGGCTCGATGCCGACCAGCGGCGAGGTCGAAGTGATGACCATCTCCTGGGTACCCGAACGCAGTGCCTGCGTGGCCTGAAGATCGTCGCCCAGCGAGGACGACCAGAACGCGTTCAGCGTCCAGGCGCCGTCCGTGCGCTCGGTCATGCAGGCGCGCATGGCTTCGACGCCATCGGCAACCGGGTGGGTTTCGGACACGCCGTTCGACACGGTGATCGTGCGCTCGGAGATTTCGGCCAGGGCCGGGGTGGCGAGACCAAGCGTCAGGATGGTCGTGACGCCCAGCCGGGCCAGAGTCTTGGATGTCGATTTCATGGTTGGTTTTCTCCTTGAGGGGTTGCGGGGAGTGGGTTGCGGGCTTTGCGGTTTCTGGCCGCGGCGGACCGTTCGCCTCATCTCAGAAAATCAAGCGGCACCAACACGATCTGCGGGAAGGCGACGAGCAGGGCCAGGACGACGACCTGGGCGATGAGGAACGGCGCGACGCCGACGATCACTTGGCCGAGGGGAACGCGCGAGACGCCGCTGACCACGTTCAGCACCACCCCGACCGGCGGCGTGATCAGCCCGATACAGGTGGTCATGACGAACACCACGCCGAAATAGACCGGATCGATCCCCGCCTCGCGCACCAGCGGCATCAGGACCGGCGACAGGATCAGAATGGTCGGCGCCAGATCGAGGACCGTGCCGACGACCAGCACCAAAAGCACGATCACCAGCATCAGAAGCTGCGGTCGATCGATCAACGGCTGGATGATGTCGCCGACCTCGGCGGGAATGTTGGCGCGGGTGATCAGCCAGGACGTCACCAACGCCGAGGCGACCAGAAAGAGCACCACCGAGGTCGTCTTGGCGGCGCTGATGAACACCGCATAGAGCTGGGCGACGCGCAGTTCGCGGTAGACGACCAAGCCTACGAACATGGCGTAGGCGGCCGCGATCACCGCCGCCTCGGTTGGCGTGAAAACGCCGAACCGGATGCCGCCGAGGATGATGATCGGCATGATCAGCGCCCAGATCGCCGCCACCGATGCCCGAAGGCGCACCTGGCCCGATTGGCGCGGCAAGGTTTTCACATCTTCCTTGCGCGCCACGAACATCCACATCGCCGTCAGCGACAGCGCCATCATCAGGCCTGGCACGATGCCGCCCATGAACAGGCCGGTGATCGACACATTGGCCGCCACGCCGAAGATGATGAACGCGATGGAGGGCGGTATGACCGGCGCGATCACGCCGCCCGCCGCCATAAGCCCGGCCGAACGCGGCACATTGTAGCCCGCTTCGCGCATCATCGGGATCAGGATGGCGGCCAGAGCCGCCGAATCGGCCGCCGCCGAACCCGACAGGCTGGCCATGATCACGGCGGCGAAGATCGCCACGATGCCCAGCCCGCCTCTTATATGGCCGACACAGGCGATGGCGAAATTGACGATGCGCTTCGACAGCCCGCCGGCATTCATCAGTTCGCCGGCCAGCAGGAAGAACGGAATCGCCAGCAAGGTGAAGGTGTTGGCCCCGGAGATCATCTGCTGGGCGACGATCTGGGTGTTGAAGATGTCCATGTAGAACATCAGCACGATGCCGCAGAACATCAGCGCAAAGGCCACCGGAACGCCGAGCGATAGCGTGCCGAACAAGGTGACGAGGAAGACGGCGATCGTCATATCCGACCCTCTTGGTGAGGATCGTGCTCGTTCTCCGCGTACTCGCCGGCGAAATGGGCGATCTCGGCATCGCTCATGCGCCCGAGCGCGATGCGCAACAGGCGCCAGGCCGCGATGGCACCGATCCCCGCAGAAGTGAAATAGCCAATGCCGAAGACCCAGATCATCGAAATGCCGACGACCGGCGCCGTCATCGAGGCGTTGATGCCATGCTGCTGCCAGGTGCCATGGAAGAACACCACCGCGCACAGAAGAATGATGGCGTTGGACAGCACCATGCAGACCAGCCGCCCGCGCCGCCCGAAAAACCGCACCATCGTCTCAACGCCGATGTGCCCATGCTCGGCAAACGTCAGAACCGCGCCGATGAAGGTCAGCCAGACAAAGAAGTAGCGCGACATCTCCTCGGAGAAGTTCAGCCCGGTGTTGAACACGTAGCGCAACACCACGTTGCCGAAGACCATCACAACCATGCCGGCCAGCAGGCAAAACAGCATGAATTCGATCGCGCGCGCCATCCAGCCGGTGGCGCGGGTCATCGATGGCCACCATGCGGGCGGCCGACGGCGGCGGAAACGGCTGCGCCATGCGGGCATCGATTGAGGTCGCGCCGCGGAAAGCGGCGTGAAACGAAGGCATGCAAGGCGTGTCGTCCTCCCTCGCCATGGGCCGGACGCTGGGCGCCGACCTATCGCTGCCGCAGTCTTTTCAGCGGCGCTGTTACTTTTTGCTTGAGTTAGATGGTAGCGTATATCATTGTCAATAGAAAACCACCGTTTGCGGCAAGGAACAACACCCTAGGATGGTGGAAAAATACAGAGAAAATAAGGCAGCAACGCTGAAAGACGTGGCATCACATGCCAATGTGAGCGTTATCACTGCCTCGCGAACCCTGCGAACGCCGGAGATCGTGTCGCCCGAAATGCGCGATCGTGTGCGGCAGGCGGTGAAGGCGCTGGGCTATGTGCCCAATCCCGCGGCGCAGGCGCTGGCCTCTAACCGGTCGAACATCATCGGCGTGATCATTCCGTCGGTCGCCAACTGGGTGTTCGCCGAGGTACTCAGCGGCATGCTCGACGCCGCCGAGAAGACCGCCTTTGAGATCCAGTTCGTCACCAGCCGCTATGTCGCCGCGCGCGAGACGGAATTGCTGCGCGTGCTGGCCACGCAAAGGCCGGCCGGGGTGATCGTCACCGGGTATAATCAGACGCAAGATGGGCGGCGCATCCTCGAAAGGATGGGGTGCCCGGTCGTGCAGATCATGGAGATCGGCCCCGACCCGGTGGATCTGATGATCGGGATCGATCATGCCGCCGCCGCCGGTGCGATGGTCGAACATCTGTTTGAGCAAGGCTATCGCAGGATCGGGTTCCTGGGCGCCCGCATGGACCCGCGCTCGCAACGTCGTCTGGCGGGCTACCGGGCGGCCATGGGGAAAGCCGGGCTTGATCGGCCCGAGCGCGTATTGACGACGCCCGAAGCGACCAGCGTTTCCAAAGGCGCGGAGATGCTGGCGGATTTCCTGGCCCTTACACCCGATCTGGACGCCGTTTTTTGCAACAATGGCGATCTGGCGCTCGGCGCGTTGTTCGAGGCCCAGCGCCAGGGCCTGCGGGTTCCGCAACAGCTTGGTGTCGCCGGCTTCAACGATTTCGATATGGAGGCGGCCGCCTTTCCCTCCATCACCAGCGTGCGCACCCGGCGCTACGAGATGGGGTGCCGGTCGGTGGAGATGCTGGCCGCGGCGGTAGCCGGCGAACGGCCCGACCCGGCGGTCATCGATCTGGGTTTCGAGATCATGGCGCGGCAAAGCACCGCCCGTCTGGCGTCCTTGGCATAAGACACATCAGCGAACGCGCTGTCGCGCAAAGGAGTATTTCGTGCACATTCTCATCATCGGCGCGGCCGGCATGCTCGGCCGCAAGATCACGGCGGCGATCCTGGCCGAACCGACCATCGGCGGCCGGACAGTCACGGCGCTTTCGCTGGTTGATCTAATGGCACCACAAGCGCCGGATTGGCCAGCAGGTCGGGTGTCCGCCAAGGCGGCCGATCTCGGCGGTTCCGCCGCGCCGGCGGAGCTGATCGAGGACCGTCCGGACGTCATCATCCATCTGGCGGCCGTCGTCTCGGCCGATGCGGAGCTGCATTTCGACAAGGGCTATAGGGTCAATGTCGACGGCACACGCGCGCTGCTGGAGGCAGTCCGTCACGCCGGCGATGCTTATCACCCGCGTCTTGTCTTCGCCTCCTCGCTGGCGGTCTTCGGCCCGCCCTTCCCAAACCGCATCCCCGACGATTTCGCGCCCGCGCCGCGCACAAGTTACGGCACCCAGAAGGTCATCGCGGAACTGTTGATCAACGACTACTCGCGCAAGGGCATGATTGATGGCGTCTCGCTACGGCTGCCGACCATCAGCATCCGTCCGGGCAAGCCCAATGCGGCCGCATCGGGCTTCTTTTCCGGCATCATCCGCGAGCCGCTGATCGGTCAGCCCGCCGCCCTGCCGGTGCCCGACACCACGCGCCACTGGCACGCCAGTCCGCGCAGCGCCGCCGGCTTCTTCCTACATGCCGCCGGCATGGACACCGCGTCGCTCGGCCATCGGCGGGCGCTGAACATGCCGGGTCTTTCCGCGACCGTGGCCGAACAGATCGAGGCCCTGCGTGCGGTGGCCGGGCAGAGCGCCATCGACCTGATCCGCCCGGCGCCCGATCCGCTGGTCGCCGACATTGTCGGCGGCTGGGGCGGGGATTATGAGGCGAGCCGTGCCCGCGCGCTCGGCTTTACCACCGAGGGCAGCTTCGAAGACATCATCAGAGTTCACATCGAAGACGAGCTGGGCGGCGCTCTGCCCGCGCCCGCCGCGCACTAGGCGGGCCGAACACATGATTGAAAGGAAACGACCTCAATGAGCAGGAAGACCGCGATCGTGACCGGGGCCGGAACCGGCGTCGGGCGCGCCGTCGCCCGAGCGCTGGCCGACGATGGCTGGCATGTCGCCTATGCCGGCCGGCGCGAGGCACCGCTCGCCGATGCCGCCCGACAGATCGATCCAACCGGCGCGTCCAGCCTCGTCGTGCCGACAGACGTGACCGACGTGGAGGCGGTGAACGCCCTGTTCGACAAGGTTGCTGCCGAGTGGGGCCGGGTCGATCTTCTGTTCAACAATGCCGGAACCGGCGCGCCGCCCGTGCCGATGGACGAACTGGCTCCGGAAGACTGGCGTGCGGTGGTGGATGTCAACCTGTCGGGCATGTTCTATTGCATGGCGGCGGCGTTCCGCGCCATGAAGCGGCAGGACCCGCGCGGCGGACGCATCATCAACAACGGATCGATCTCGGCGACGACCCCGCGCCTTCATTCGGCACCCTACACCGCCACCAAGCACGGCGTTCTAGGCCTGACCAAGTCCGGCGCGCTGGATGGCCGCCGCTTCGACATCGCCGTCGGCCAGATCGACATCGGCAACGCGGCGACCGACATGACGGAAAAGATGCCGCAAGGCGTTTTGCAGGCGGACGGGTCCACCGCGCAAGAGCCGGTCATCGATGCCGCCCATATCGGCCGGTCCGTGGCGCACATGGCCTCCCTGCCGCTCGACGCCAATGTTCTGACCATGAATGTCATGGCACTCAAAATGCCCTTCGTAGGCCGCGGCTGACCAAGCGCGAGAAGAATCCGGATTTCAGGAGCCTCCATCATGTCATCGACTCGCGCCGGGAAGCGCTTTCGCAGCCAGGAATGGTTCGACAACCCCAACAATCCAGGCATGACCGCTCTCTATCTGGAGCGCTACCAGAACCAGACCTTCACCCGCGAGGAACTGCAATCGGGCCGGCCCGTGATCGGCATCGCCAACACAGGCTCGGAACTGGTGCCCTGCAACAAGATCCACCTATTCCTGATGGACCGGATCAAGGCCGGTATCCGTGATGCCGGCGGCATCCCTATGGAGTTTCCGGTGCATCCGATTCAGGAGACCGGCAAACGACCGACCGCCGCGCTCGACCGCAACCTCGCTTACTTGAGCTTGGTGGAAGTGCTGCACGGCTATCCCATCGACGCGGTGGTGCTGACCACCGGCTGCGACAAGACCACGCCGGCCATGCTGATGGGTGCGGCCACCGTGGATCTTCCGGCCATCGCGCTCAATGGCGGCCCCATGCTCGACGGCTGGTGGAAGGGAAAGCGTGCCGGCTCGGGCTCCATCGTTTGGGAATCCCGGCGCCTTCTGGCCGAGGGCAAGATCGACTACGAGGAGTTCATCGGCCGGGCCTGCGCCTCGGCGCCGTCGCTCGGCCACTGCAACACTATGGGCACCGCATCGACCATGAACGCCATGGCCGAAGCGCTCGGCATGACGCTGCCGGGGTCCTCGGCGATCCCCGCGCCCTTCCGTGAGCGCATGGAAATGGCATTTCGGACCGGCAGGCGTGCCGTCGAGATGGCCTATGACGACCTCAAGCCCAGCGACATCCTGACCCGCAAGGCCTTCGAAAACGCGATCAGGGTCAACACGGCGATCGGCGGCTCCACCAACGCGCCTCCGCATTTGCAGGCCGTCGCGCGCCACGCCGGCGTCGACCTCGACGTCTTCGACTGGCAGCGGGTCGGTTTCGAGCTGCCGCTTCTGGTCAATATGCAGCCCGCGGGCGAATATCTGGGCGAAAGCTTTTTCCGCGCAGGCGGCGTGCCGGCGGTGATGGGCGAGCTTCTCGCGGCAGGCCATCTGCACGGCGATGTCATGACGGCCTCCGGTGTGCCGGTTTCCCGGGCGCTCGACGGTGCCCGCAGCGGTGATCATGCGGTTATTCGCCCCGTCGACAAACCGCTTCGCGCGAAGGCCGGCTTCGTCGTGCTGACGGGGAACCTGTTCGACAGCGCCTTGATGAAGACCTCGGTCATTTCCGAGGATTTCCGCGCCCGCTTCCTCCAAGACGGGATGTTCGAAGCCCGCGCGGTCGTGTTCGAGGGGCCTGAGGACTATCACCAGCGGATCAACGATCCATCGCTCGGCATCGACGAAAAGACCATCCTTTTTATCCGCAATGTAGGCTGCGTCGGCTATCCGGGCTCGGCCGAAGTGGTCAACATGCAGCCGCCCGACGCGCTCATCCAAGGCGGCATCAACCACCTGCCGACCGTTGGCGACGGCCGCCAGTCGGGCACGTCGGAGAGCCCGTCGATCCTCAACGCTTCCCCCGAAGCCGTGGTCGGCGGCGGTCTCGCCCTGCTTCGGACCGGCGACATTGTGCGGCTGGATGTCGAGAACGGCACGCTGAACGCCGTTGTTCCGGAGGCGGAATGGCAGGCCCGCCGTGATGCCTGGTCAGCGCCGGAGCTGGCGCACCAGACGCCATGGCAGGAAATCTACCGCAGCCATGTCGGCCAGTTGGCGCAGGGCGGCTGCCTGGAACTGGCAACCGCCTATCAGCGCATCGGCCGCAATCTCCCCCGCGACAATCACTAGCTGTGCGGTGCCGGCATCTGGTGCGCCGGAGTCCACAAAAGCAGGAAGGTGGTGTTGGGAGCCCTTGGTCACTACACTTTGAAAACAGAGCGAAAGACATCATCTGTCGCGAACACAGGCAGTGCTCGTCGGTTAGAATTCGTCTGTGGTGTAGGAAAGCCATAGAAGTGATTGATAAATATCACAAAGTTTCAGTCGCGCCGATGATGGACTGGACGGATCGGCATTGCCGGTTCTTACATCGCCAATTGTCGAAGCGCGTGGTGCTGTACACCGAAATGGTCACGGCCGACGCGGTGATTCATGGCGATCGGGCGCGCCTGATCGGCTTTGATGCGGCGGAGCATCCGTTGGTGCTGCAGCTTGGCGGTTCCGATCCCGAACGCATGGCCGAGGCCGCCTCGATCGGGGCGGATTGGGGCTATGGCGCGATCAACATCAATGTCGGCTGTCCCAGCGACCGGGTCCAGTCGGGCCGCTTCGGCGCCTGTTTGATGGCCGAACCCGAAACGGTTGCCGCTTGTGTCGACGCGATGGCCCGGCGCGTTGATGTTCCAGTGACCGTGAAGTGCCGGATCGGTATCGACGACCAGGACAGCGAAGCCGATTTGGACCGGTTCATCGATACGGTCGCCGATGCCGGGTGCGAGACCTTCATCGTGCATGCGCGCAAGGCGTGGCTCAGCGGCCTCAGCCCGAAGCAGAACCGCGACGTGCCGCCCCTGGACTATGACCGCGTGCTGCGCCTGAAAGCCCGGCGGCCGGATCTGACGATCGTGCTGAATGGCGGCATCACGACACTGGCGCAGGCCGGCGACCTGCTCGAAGCGGTCGACGGCGTGATGCTGGGCCGTGCGGCCTATCAGAATCCGTTTCTGCTTGCCGAGGCGGATCGAACCCTGTTCGGCGACCCGGCCGAGCCGCCCGACCGTCTGGAGGTCGTCGACCGCATGGCGCCATACATCCAGCGCGCCGTGGCGCAAGGCACACCGCTGCATGCGATCACGCGGCACATGCTTGGCCTGTTCCAGGGGCAGCCGGGCGCCCGCACCTGGCGTCGACATCTGTCGGAGAATGCCAGCCGTCGCGGCGCCGACGGCGACGTCGTGCGCCGGGCGGCCGACATTGTCCGACACGCGCTGGCGAGCCGCCAGTATCAGGATCAAGCGGCCTGATAGGCTCTGATGCCGACCAGGCGCTAGCCCCGCTCCAGCCTGCGCCAGCGTGACGGGTTGATGCCGATCGCGCGCTTGAACTCGCGGCTGAGATGGTAGACGTCGCTGAACCCGCTGCGCTCGGCGATCTCGGAGATGCGCAGATTGGTGTCCAAGAGCAAGGTCTGGACCAGCAGCAGCCGTTCGCGCATCAGCCATTGGCGCGGGCTGGATTGCAGATGCCGCCGGAAAAGGCGCCGCAAATGCGGGGCGCTGACATTGCTTTCCCGGGCCAGGTCGGCCGCATTCCAGCGCCGTTCCGGGTTGGCCCGCATGCCATCGACCGCCCGCAGTAGGCTGTGCGGCAAGGGGGAACCATCCAGCCCCCTTTGGCTTTCCTCGATCAAGACCAGCATTTCGGCGACCAGCCGGTTCAGCACGGCGTCGATGCCCGTGCTGCGGCTGCGGAACACTTCGAATAGCTGCTCGAACCAGGCCACGGCACCGGCCGGCTGCGGCGGTGTCACCACCGGCCGGTTCGGGCCGAACAGGGCGGAGCGGCAAGCCTGGTTGTCGGGGCCGTCGAGGCGGACCCACAACACCGTCCAGGGCCGGTCGGGGTCCGCCCAGTGGGCATGCGGCCGCTCGTTGGCGATCCAGGCCAGCTGGTTGGGACCAACGGCGTAGCGCTCGCCCTCCGACAGGATGAAGCCCGCGCCCGAGACGCAAAACAGCAGGTCCTGACCGGGATAGCTGGGCCGCGAGATCGCATAGTCGGGCGCGGCGCCAACCTTGCCCGCGCGCAGGATCGTGAAGCAGCTGCGCGTCCAGCCGGCGGCCGGAAAATAGTGATGATCCTCGAAGAAGACTGAGGTCGACGTCGTATCGGCCATGCGCGTTTTGTACAAAAAGAAGTCTGGTTCGTCCATTCCTGGCGCCCGCGAGATTGCCTAGCGTCAAGGACCGCTCTCACTTTAAAGAAGGGGCGACAGCGATGCTTGAGCCGACACCACAAGAGTTCGAACAGTTCGAACGCGGCGGCTTTTTTGTCCGGCCCGGCCTGTTGTCGGCGGCGGAGGTCGACCAGTTCCGCGCCCATGCGCGGCGTGAGCTTGAGGCAGAGGCCGCGAACCAGGCCGTCATGGAAAAGGGCGATCAGGAGGGCAACAAGACCCTCTTGAAGATGTGGAACACGGCCGAAGACGATCAGTACGGCCTGCTGGCGCGCGACGAGCGCCTGGTGGGGTTGGCGCGCGGCGTGATCGGCAAGGACATCTATCTCTACAGCCACAAGATGACCATGAAACAGCCGGGCGAGGGCGGGGCCTGGGAGTGGCATCAGGATTTCGGCTATTGGCACCAGTATGGCTGCCTGGCGCCGGAGATGCTCAGCATCTGGATCGCTTTGGATAAATCGACGGCGGCGAACGGCTGCCTTCAGGTCATGCCCGACACCCATCGGCTCGGCCGCCTGAACCACATCAGGCAGGACGGGCAGACGAATGTCGACCCGGAATACCTTCAGGCAGCACTAGATCGCTACGCGCTGCGCTATGTGGAGATGGAGGCGGGCGATGCCCTGGTCTTCCACTGCAACCTGCTGCACCGGTCGGATGCCAACCGCAGCGACACCTATCGCTGGGGCTATATCTGCTCGTACAACGCGGTCGAAAACGCACCGTTCAAGCGCGTGCGCGACTATGGCAATTATGAAGAGCTGAAGCCGGTGGCCGCCGGCAGCTTCATGAATGCAGCCTGAAGGGGGCATCGGCGTGAGAAGTCAGGCGAGGTCGGCCTCGATGGGGGTTGGCGGCTATCTCCGCCGCATGATGTTGGCGCGCGAGACCGGCATTTTCCTCGCCCTGTTGCTGATGTGCTTCGTGCTGTCGCTGACGACGGACGCCTTTCTCACCTCGCAAAACCTGCTGAATGTCGGCCGCCAGGTCTCCCTGCTGGGGATCATGGCGGTGGGCATGACCTTCGTCTTGATTTCCGGCGAGGTCGACCTCTCGGTCGGCTCGACCTACGCCTTATCCGGCCTGACCACCGGCATGCTGATCGTGGAACAATGGGCCCTGGTGCCGGCGATTACCGGCGGCCTGGCCGTGGGCTTGGCGATCGGTCTGGTCAACGGCGTGCTGTCCACGTATGGCCGCATCCCGTCGCTTATCGCCACCCTGGGCATGCTCAGCGTCGTGCGCGGCCTGGCGCTGGTCATCACGGACGGTCAGCCGGTGACGGTGAACGAACGGCAAGGCGCGCTGGAAGGCGTGCTGGCACGGTTCGAATTCATCGGCCAGGGCTATCTGTTCGGCACGATCCCGATGCAGCTGGTCTTTTTCATTGTGGTCGCGCTGATCGCCTGGCTGGTCCTGTCCAACACCAATTTCGGCTTTCGCATCTTCGCCGTCGGCGGCAACGCCAAGGCCGCCCGGGTTTCGGGCATGCCGGTCAACGCGGTGAAGATCTGCGCCTTCATCGTCATGGGACTGCTGGCGGCCCTGGCCGGCATTCTCAGCATGGCCTTCCTGCCCAGCGGCCAGGCCGGCCGCACCGGCCTGGGCCTGGAGTTGGACGTGATCGCCGCCACGATCGTTGGTGGCGCCTCGTTGTCCGGCGGTGAGGGCACGATCCTGGGCACCATCTTCGGCGTCCTGATCATCGGCGTGCTCAGAAACGGCCTGGTGCTGCTGGGCATCTCGCCATTCTTTCAGGAACTCATGATCGGCCTGGTCATCATCGTGGCCGTGGCGATCGACAAATGGACCGCCGGCCGGCGCGCGCGGTGACGAGCGGCGGAACCGAACAACCATCAACTCACCGCACCAAAGGGAGGGCAAGATGAGATCAACGAAACTGCTTGCAACCGCTGCCGTCACGGCACTGCTGTTCCAACTTCCGATCGGCGCCGCCCAGGCGCAGGACGGCGTCAACGTGGCCGACTTCGCCCTGGCCGATCGCATCGCCGAGGCCGTTGCCAGTGGCGACCAGCTCAACATCTACGTCTCCTATCACGACGTCTCCAACGAGTTCGCGCCATTCATCCGTCGTGGGGTGTTTCGCGCATCTGAAGAGCTCGCCGTGAATGCCGTCTTCATGGGGCCGGTCGGCGCCGATGCCGACGCGCAGATCAGCGAGATCGAGACCCTGATGGACACCATGGACGGGCTGGCGATCTCGTCCGTCAGCACCGACGCCCTGGCGCCGCTGATCAACCGGGTGATTGAGGCCGGCATCCCGGTGGTGACCTACAACACCGACAATCCGGAAAGCGAACGGCTGGTCTTCGCCGGGCAGGATCTGGTGCAGTCCGGCCGCGAAGCCGGCGCTCTGATGGGCTCGGTCTTGGACGAAAACGGCGTGGTCATCATCACGACCTTGGATGCGGCCGCCCAATGGTCGATCGACCGCGAGACCGGCGCGCGCGAGGCGCTGGGCGCCTATCCGGGCATCGAGATCGTGCAGACCGTGAACACGGGCACCGATCCGCAGGAGATCTACGCGTCGATCGAAAACGCCATGCTGGCCAACCCGAGCGTCACCGGCATCCTGTCGCTGGAATGCTGCTCGACGCCGGCCGCCGGCGAGTGGGTCGACCGCAACGGTGCGACGGATCGGGTGATGGTCGTCGGCTTCGATCTGCTCGATCAGACCGTCGATCTGGTGTCAGAGGGCGCCATCCAGGCCACCATCGACCAGGCGCCGGAACGGCAAGGGTTCGAGGCGGTTAACCTGCTGGTCCAGTTCCTGAACGGCGAGACGATCGCCGATCTGGACACCGGCGTCGGCATCTACACGATTGAAAACATCGACGAAGTCATCGTTGAATAGCGGCTTGGCGGGGCGGGGGCTGGCCTCGTCCCGCCGCCGGCTAGGGACAATCGTGGCATTGCAGGGCCTCCATGGCGCGCTCTGAAACCGTCGTTGCGTTCAAGAACATCACCAAGCGGTTTCCCGGCGTTTTGGCACTGGACGATGTCAGCCTCTCGTTTCGCTCCGGCGCGTTGAACGCCGTAATCGGCGAGAACGGCGCCGGCAAAAGCACCCTGATGAACATCCTGGCCGGCGACCTGCATCCGGACGCCGGCGAAATCCTGCTTGACGGCCAGCCGGTCAGCATCCCGTCGCCACATGCCAGCCAGCGGCTGGGCATCAAGGTCGTCTATCAAGAGCTGTCGCTCTGCCCGAATTTGAGCGTGGCGGAAAACGTCATGCTCGACCGTCTGGCCGCGCAATCGGTGTTCTCGCCAATCCGGCGCCGCACCGTCCGGGCCGCCGCCAGAGAGCAGCTTGAACGCCTTGGCGTCGCCGGGCTCGACCCCGACGCCACCGTGGTGAACCTGTCGGTCGCCCAAAAGCAACTTGTCGAAATCGCCCGGGCGATCTCGCAAGAAGCACGCATCCTGGTCCTGGACGAACCGAACTCGGCCCTGTCGAAGAACGAAACCGACAAGCTGTTCGAGATCATCGCGCAACTGAAGCGCGACGGAGTGACCATCGTCTATGTCTCGCACCATCTGGAGGAGGTCATCGACATCGCCGACACGATCAGCGTGATGCGCGATGGCCGCCATATCGAAACGGTCGACAATGACGGCAGCGTCACGCCGGCCCATCTGATCGCGTCGATGGTCGGCAAGACGGTCGAGATCGCGACGAAACGCGCCGCACCGCTGCTGACCGACGCGCCCGTCGCGTTGGACGTTAAGGACCTCTCCGCCGAGCCAGCCTTGAACGGCGTCTCGTTCAACGTCCGTGCCGGCGAGATCGTCGGCGTCGCCGGCCTTCCGGACTCCGGCAAGGACGAGTTGCCGGCGGCGATCTTCGGGCTGATGCCCCGGATGGGCACCGTCACCTTGCAAGGAAGGCCGCTGACGCCGCAATCGACATCGGCGGCCATCAAAGGGGGCATGGCCCTGGTTCCGGCCGACAGGCGCGGGGTCGGCGCCCTCTTGTCCATGAGCGTGCAGGACAACATCGTCGCCGCCTCCCTCGACAGGGTCAGCTGGCTCGGCATCCTGAACCGCCGCAGGATGCGCACTGTCGGCGACAGCTATGTTAAGCGGCTGGACGCGCGCATCGCGCATCTGAAACAGAAGATCCGCACGCTCAGCGGCGGCAATCAGCAGAAGATCATCATCGCCCGCGGGCTGGCGACGACGCCTGGCTTGCTGGTCCTGCACGAGCCGACACGTGGCATTGATGTCGGCGCCAAGGCCGAGATCTACGGCATCTTGGCCAAGCTGGCCGCAGACGGCGTCGGGATCTTGCTGGTGTCCTCAGAGATGCCGGAACTGATCGGCCAGTGCTCGCGGGTTCTGGTTTTGCATCAGGGTAAGCTGCGCGCCGAGCTCAGTGGGGACCACATCGACGAAGAGACGATCCTGTCGCATGCCATGGGCCAGGACGTGACCCGGCCGACGCCGCTGGGACACGAACGGGCCACGGCGGAGGCGGCTGGCTAAGGCCGGCCAAGGGACAACGAGCCGACGGAGGACGGGATGGCAGGTCCGAAGATCGCGGTAATCGGCAGCTTCGCTGTCGGCATGACCATGCGCACGCCGGAACTGCCGGTGTTCGGCCAGACCCTGCTGGGCTCCGACTTCGACATGGGGCCCGGCGGCAAGGGGTCTAACCAGGCCGTGGCCACCGCCCGGCTGGGCGCAAGCTCGTCGCTGGCGGCGATCATCGGCGACGACAAGCTGGGCGAGGTCGGCACGGAGCTCTACGCCCGCGAGGGCGTGGGCACCGACCATCTGACGCTGACGGGGGAACGCGCCACGGGCGTCGGCTTCATCATCCTGAACACCGAAGGCGACAATTTCATCATTCTCGACATGGGCGCGAACGAGCTGATGGACCCGGCCTTCGTCGACACGGCGGAAGACCTGATTGCCGCCAGCGACATTGTCATGTCGGTGCTGGAGATCCCGGTGCCGGCGGCCCAGCGGGCCATGGCGCTTGGCCGCAAGCACGGCGTCACGACGATCTTCAATCCTGCGCCGGCGCAGGCGGTGCCGACGGACATGTTCGGATCGGTCGACTATCTGACACCCAACGAAAGCGAGCTTCGCATCCTGCTTGGGCTTGCCGCCGACGATCCGCGCCCGACCCCGGATCTGGCGCGAGAGTTGAGGGGCAGGGGTACCAGCAACCTGATCGTCACCATGGGCGATCGCGGCACGCTGGTGCTGACCGACACCATCGACGAGATCGTGCCCGGCTGCCGCGTGGATGTCGTCGACACGACCGGCGCGGGCGATGCCTTCAATGCCGGCTTGGCGGTCGCGCTGGGCGAGGGGCGGCCCGTCCTCGATGCGGTGCGGTTCGGCTGCGCCTGCGGGGCGCTGGCCTGCACAAAGCTGGGCGTCATCCCGTCATTGCCGACGCGCGCGCAAGCGACAGCGCTTTACCAAGACCATTACGGAACAACGAAGGGGGGATCGTCATGAAACGGGGACGCCTGCTGAATTCGGAGCTTAGCCACGCCATCGCCTCGATGGGCCATGGCGACCTGCTGATCGTCTGCGACGCCGGGTTCCCGATCCCGTCCGACGCCTGGCGGATCGACCTTGCGATCGCGCCCGACGTGCCGGACCTGGCCACCGTACTGGGGGCCGTCGCCGATGCCTTCATCGCCGAGAAGGTTGCCTACGCCGACGACGTGACCACAAACAACCAGCCTCTGCTCCAAACGGTGAAGCGCCTGTTTCCCGACGCCGACCACGAGACCGTTCCTCACGCACAGATCCTGGGCGAGTTGGCCGGGCGGGCGAAGGCCATCGTGCGCACGGGCGCGTTCGACCCCTGGGGCAACATCCTGCTCTATTCCGGCGTCGATGTGCCGCAATGGTTCAGCAAGCCAGGGACCGTGGCCCCCGATTACTACGCCGACAAGATTTAGATGGCGTTCCGTCACGTCGGCCAAGAGTGGGGCATGGGTCTATGAAGCGGATTTACGACTGGGGCGCGCGTCCGGCGCTGCGCAAGTTGACGGTTGCTGATCTGATTGCGGCGAAGGGCAAGGAGACCTTCTGTCAGGTCACGGCCGACACGGCCGACGAAGCGGCGGCGGCCGAGGCCGCAAGCTGCGAGATGCTGATCTGTCGCGCCCGCAATGTTGCCGAGGTCCGGCGCGGGTCCGCGCATGTCTTCGTCACGGCGGCACTCGGTTTTGCCGACAACATCTCCGACGACGAGATCCTGCGCGCGGCCATCGGCGCGCTGACGACTGGCGCCGACGCGGTCATCACCAGCCGTGGCCCTACGGTGGTCGAGATGCTGGCCAGGGAGGACATCCCGGTCATGGGCCATCTGGGTCTGGTGCCGCGCAAGTCCACCTGGGTCGGGTCCATGCGGGCCTTCGGCAAAACGGCGGACGAGGCGTTTGAACTCTATGCGCGCTTCAAGCGGCTGGAAGATGCCGGCGGTTTCGCCGTTGAGGCCGAGCTGATCCCTGAACCCGTCATGGCGGAACTGACAAAGCGCAGCGGCCTTGTCACCGTGTCCCTAGGCTCGGGCCGGCACGCGGATGTCCTGTTCCTGTTCATGGCCGACATCTGCGGCGAAACCGACAGTCGGCCCCGGCACGCCAGAGCCTATGGCGATCTGGCCAGCCTTTACCGCCAGGTTCGCGAGGAACGGGTGCGGGCGCTATCGGCCTTCCGCCAAGACGTGGCGTCCGGTGCGTTCCCGGCGGAAGGGGAGGTGGCCACGCTGGACCCGAACGAACTGGAGAGCTTTCGCGAGCGGCTGACTAGAGCCGACACGTAGCGACTGCCGATCAGGCGCTCATCCGCCAGTCCCCGTTGCTATTGCTGGAGCCGTCGTCCTGGTGGCTGGCAAAGTCGATGGCCGCTTGCGCCAGCACGTCGATCGTGTCGACGACTGCGAGCGAGCTCTCGACCGTGTCGGCAATGATCGAAAATTCCGAACACGCGATGACCAGAACGTCGGCCCCCTTGCCGGTCAATTCCGTTGCCGCCGCGCGCAGGGTTTGAACCGCCGATGCGTCGGTGCTGTCGACCTTGATGGCACGGATCGCCGCCAGCAGACGGTCATCATCGTCGGGATACAGCAGCGAAATGCCGCGCTCGGCGAAGGCCCGGTCGAACAGGCCGATGAGCCGGACCGCGGGCGAGGCCAGCAGGCCGACGCGCTTGTTGGCCTGGGCCAAGGGCGCGACGCGTTCAACCGCCAGGTCGACCATGTTCAAGAACGGTATGTCGACGGCGCCCACGATGGCCGGCGCGAAATGGTGGGCGGTGTTGCACGGCATCGCCAGCGCTTCGGCCCCGGCTGCTTCCAGACGGCGCGCCATGTCGGCCAACACAGGCGCCGGGTCGTCCCCGGTTTTTTCGATCAGCGCCTTGATCCGCGACGGTACTTGCGTGTTGTCGTCGACGATCAGGGGCACGTGATCGCGGTCGTCCCGGGCCGGCGTCAGCTTGATCACGCGCGACATGAACAAGACGGTGGCCTCGGGGCCCATGCCCCCTAAAACGCCGATCCGTCGCTTGGCTGCACCGTCTGTCATCGTGGGGTTCGGAACTTCCTATTCGGCTGCGACCGCGAGCGGCCGATCGCCATAATTGAAGGCGGCAGTATAGCCGAACAGAGCCGCCGCGCCGCCTGTGTGCAGGAAGACGATCTTCTCGCCCTCTTTGAACCTGCCCTTGCGGATGAAGTCGATCAGCCCGGCGGCACCCTTGCCCGAATAGACCGGGTCCAGAAGGATGCCCTCCAACTGCGCGAACATCTCGATGGCCTCGAGCGTGCCCTCGGTCGGGATGCCGTAGCCTTCGCCGACATAGTCGGTGTTGGCCACCACGTCCTCGCGCCGCACGATGCCGGGCGAGCCCAGCTTCTCGGCCGTCTGCACGGCCAGGTTATAGACGTTTTCCTCCTGCTTCGGCTGGGGCGCACGCACGCCGAAGCCGAGCAGCGGGATGTTGGCGTTGATCGCCTTCAAGCCGACGATCATGCCGGCCTGGGTGCCGGCGCTGCCGGTCGCGTGCACGATACGGTCGATCACCAGACCCACATCGTTGGCCTGATGCACCAGTTCAAACGCGCAGTTGACGTAGCCCAGCGCCCCGGTCGGGTTCGAGCCGCCGCCGGGAATGGTGTAGACCTTGCGGCCGCCGTCGCGAAAGCCGTCGGCAACCGCCAGCATCTCGGCATTCATGTCCAGGCCCGGCCCGCGCTTTTCCGCGGTCGCGCCGTGCAGATGGTCGAGGAAGACGTTGCCGTTTTCATTGTAGTTCGGGTCGGTCGACCCGGTGCGGTCTTCCAGCAGGATGTGGCAATCCACGCCCAGCTTGGCGGCGAACGCGGCCGTCTGACGCGCGTGGTTCGATTGGGTCGCGCCCTGGGTGATCACTAGGTCCGCGCCTTCAGCCTCGGCCTCGGCCATCAGGAACTCAAGCTTGCGCGTCTTGTTGCCGCCGGTCGAGAGACCGGTGCAGTCGTCGCGCTTGATCCAGATTTCTGGGCCGCCAAGCTCTCGGGACAGCCGTTTCATCGGTTCCAGCGGGGTTGGCAGATGGGCCAGGCGGAGTCTCGGAAAACGCGCAAGATGCATGGGTGGCGGACCTTTCTAAAATACCTGAAGTGAGTATTGACTTCCGTAAGACCGCATTCAAATGCAAAAATCCGGCGCTAATATGCCTGATCTGCATTTTAGGAGGCTGGTATGAGACTAGAATGGCTTGAGGATTTGCTCGCGGTATTGGAAACCGGGTCGCTGAACCGCGCGGCGGAGCAACGATTGCTAACCCAGCCGGCTTTTTCGCGCCGCATCCGCACCATCGAACGCTATGTCGGCGTCGACCTCGTCGATCGATCGCGCAAGCCGGTGCAACTGCGCAAGGCCGTGCGCGACCAACAGCAGAAGATGCAGGAACTGGCCGCCAGCCTGCGCGACCTGGTCTACGAGTTGAAGCGTCAGGACCGCGAAACGCAGAACCGAGTGGTGATCACCAGCCAGCACGCCATCGCGGCCACGATCGCACCGGAACTGGTGAAAAGGCTGGCCCCCGATCCCGACATCTCGATCCGCCTGCGTTCGGCGAACCGGGACGAGTGTTATGCCATGCTGATGACCAAGCAGGCCGACATCGCCTTGCTCTACCGGTCCGTCGCCGACCCGCTGCCGGCCGACGAGGACTTCCTGGAACAGGTCGAGGTTCGCAGCGAACGCCTCATCCCGGTGATCGCCAGCGCGGAGCTCAAGACCGTCCGGCGCCAGCTCAAGTCCGGGCCGCTTGCCGTCGTCGCCTACCCGGCGGACGTTTCGCTCGGCCAGGTCTTGAGCCAGGAGGTCTTCCCCGCGATCAAGGGCAGCGACTCCGTCCGCCGCAGGGCGGAAACGGCTCTGACGCTGGCGGCACTTCAATTGGCTCTATCGGGCGTCGGGGTCGCCTGGATACCCGAGTCATTGGGCGCCAGCGACATTGCCCAGGGCGGACTTGCGGATCTCAGCGACGTGTTGCCGTCGAGCATGCTGACGGTCGTCGCCGTGCGTCTCAGCGGCGCGAAATCGCCCGCCGAAGCGGCCGTTTGGCAGCTCGCCGCCGAGGCGGAGGCGGATACTTAGGGCGCGGTCAGCGCGTCGTAGGTCTCCGGCCGCCGGTCGCGCATGAACTGCCACAGATTGCGCACCTCGCGCACCTGGTCGAGGTCCATGTCGGCCGTCACCAGCTCTTCCTGGTCCTCGCTGGCCTCGCAGAGGAAATTGCCGCGCGGGTCGACGATGTAGCTGGAGCCGTAGAACCGGCCGATGCTCCACGGTTCTTCAACGCCCACACGGTTCACCGCGCCGATGAAGACCCCGTTGGCGACGGCCGAGGCCGGCTGTTCCAGCTTCCAAAGATACTGGCTCAGGCCCGCCACGGTGGCCGACGGGTTGACGATGTATTCCGCACCGTTCAGCGCCAGCGCGCGCCAGCCTTCCGGGAAGTGCCGGTCGTAACAGATATAGACGCCCAGCTTGCAATAGGCGGTGTCGAACACCGGATAGCCGAGATTGCCGGGCTTGAAGAAGAACTTCTCCCAAAAACCGGCCACCTGCGGGATGTGGATCTTGCGGAACTTACCGAGATACTTGCCGTCCGCGTCGATCACGGCGCAGGCGTTGTAGTAGACGCCGGTTATGTGCTCCTCATAGATCGGCACCACGATGACCATGGAGTACTTCTTGGCGTAGTCCTGCATCAGCTTGGTCGTCGGGCCATCCGGGATCTTCTCCGCCGCCGCATACCATTTGACGTCCTGCGAGGGGCAGAAATAGGGCTGGTTGAAAACCTCTTGCAGGCACAGCACCTGAACCCCGGCCTCGCCCGCCCGCTCGATGAACGGGATGTGCGCCGCCAGCATCTTGTCGCGGATCTGTTCCGGGCTGTCGTCGGTGCTGCCGTGCAGCTTGGTTTGGATCAGCCCGCCTTTGACGATGGCCATGGGGTTTGCCTCTCTGTTTCGAAATGGGGGCGGTCGAAAGAAAATCTGACCAGTTGGTCAAGTATGCCGGTTTCGGCTGGGCTTTGAAGCGAAAACTAGGCCGTCTGGCATCGCCGTGTGACGGTTTGCAACAGGGCAGGGTAGGCGCTGCCGAGGGTCACGGCTCGAATGGCCATGAAGCCCAGCATGGCCAGCCACAGCCCGTCATTGCCCCAGACCGGCGTGAAAACCTGCTGCAGGGCGATGAAGCCGATCAGTGAGACAATCATGGAGTTGCGCATGGCGGCGGTGCGGGTCGCGCCGATGAAGATGCCGTCCAAGAGATAGCTCCACACCGAGACCACCGGCAGCGCAACGACCCAAGGCAGATAGCTGCCCGCAGCCGCGCGTACGGTCTCCAGATCGGTTATCAGGGCAATGATCAGGTCGCCGGCCAGCCAGAAGAGGGCCGCCAGAACGATGGCCGTCAGGGCCGCCCAGAACGTCCCCGCACGCACGGCCTGTCGCAGCCCGCGCCTGTCGCCGGCACCGACCCGGTCGCCGATCAGCGTCTCGCAGGCATAGGCGTAACCATCGAGAATGAAGGCGTTCAGCGTGTGGAACTGCAGCAGCACGACGTTCGCCGCCAGCACCAGATTGCCCAGCGAGCCGCCTACCGAGGTGAACCAGATGAAGGCCGCCTGCAGGCACAGCGTGCGGATGAAGATGTCGAGGTTGATCGCCAGCAGCCGTTTGACCGTCTGGGCATCGAAGACATGGCGCCAGCGCAGATGCCCGCCCAGGAACGACAGTGAGCGCGCGACCAACACCAGGCCAAAGATCAGCGCAAGATACTCGGCCACCGCCGACGCAATCGCCACGCCGGGCACGCCCCAGCCGAAGCCGACGACGAACAGGACGCTCAGCACGACGTTGGTCAGGTTCAGGAAGAGCTGGGTGACCAGCACCAGACCGGCCCGGTTGATGCCCAGGAACCAGCCCATCACGACATAGTTCAGCAACGTCGCCGGCGCGCCCAGTATGCGCATGTCGAAATAGCCGCGCGCCTCGTCGGCCACCGCGTCGCTGACATCGATCAGGGACAAGGCCAGTTCACGTAAGGGCTGGCTGACCGCGATCAGCAGCAGGCCCAGTAAGAGGGCGAGCAGCCCGGCCTGCCCCAGAACGGTGCGCAGCCGGTCCCGGTCATCCGCACCTCTGGCTTGGGCGATCAGGCCGGTCGTGCCCATGCGCAGGAAGCCGAAGCCCCAGAACACCAGGCTGAACAGAACGCCGCCGGCGCCGACCGCGCCGATATAGACCGGGTCGCCCAGATGCCCGACGACGGCGGTGTCGACAATGCCGAGCAGGGGCGTCGTGGCGTTCGCGATCATGATCGGCAAGGCGACCGCCCACATGCGCCGGTGCCAAATCGGTGCGCCGATCACCGACCAAAGCGGTCTCTGGCCGGCGGACGGGATGGGTTCAGCCATCGATCATGGTGACATCTAGGCAAATCACCGCGCGACCGTGCGACAGTTCGCACCGCTGGACAATCGCATCCTCGCGAGGCCTGATATGCTAAAGGGACGGAGGCAGGGAGTTTAGCGCAGCGGTAGCGATTGCGCGATAGGGGAGGGGTCAATGCGCGTCGTCATCGCGATGATCAAACACGAAACGAACACTTTTTCGCCAGTGCCGACGCCCTTGGAACGGTTCGGCGATGGCGGCCCCTATTGGGGCGAGGCGGCCTACCGCCAATACAAGAACACCGCGACGCCGATCGGCGCCTATATCGAACTGGCCGAGGCGGCGGGCGCCGACATCGCGGTCCCGGTCGGCGCGGAGGCCTGGCCCAGCGGGCCGGTCGCGGCAGAGGCGGATCAAGCCTTGAACGACGCCGTGGCGGATGAGGTCGCCAAGGGCTGCGATATGATCCTGCTCGACCTGCACGGCGCCATGGTGACCGAGACCTCCGATGATGGCGAAGGCACGCTTGTTGCTCGCCTACGGCAGTTGGCGCCCGACGCGATCATTGCCGTGGCGCTGGACTCGCATGGCAATCTCAGCGACGCCATCGTCGACAACGCCGACATCGTGGTCGGCTTCAAGACCTATCCTCACACGGACATGTACGAGACGGGCCGCCAGGCCGGTGAGATCGCCTTCAAGGCGCTGGCCGGCGATTGCAAGCCGGTGACCGTGTGGGGCAATCGCCCCATGCTGCCCCACATCATGCGCCAGGGCACCGACGAGGCACCGATGCGCGATTTGATCGACGCGGCACGCTCCGAAGAGCAATCCGGCCTGTTGGCGGCCAGTGTCTTCGGGGGCTTTCCCCACGCGGACATTCACGATGCCGGCCTTAGCGTTGTGACCGTTGCCGACGACGACCGTGGCCGGGCCGAGGCCGCCCGCGACCGCATCCTGGACCTGGCCTGGCAGCGCCGGGCGGACTTCGTCTACCGAAGCGTCCCGGCGCGCGACGCCATCGCCCGCGCCAAACACCTGCAAGAGGGGCCCATCCTGCTGCTGGACCATTGCGACAATTGCGGTTCCGGCGGCGCCCAGGACGTCATGACCGTGCTGGGCGAGATGATCGACCAGGATCTGGACAACGCCGTCGCCTTTGCCATCCACGACCCCGACGCCGTGGCCGCGATGACGGCGGCGGGCGTCGGTGCGGAGGTGACGCTGCCGCTTGGCGGAAAGCTGGACATGCCGGCCATCGGGCTGACCGGCCAGCCGCTGACCGTGTCCGGGCGCGTGCGCCTGATCTCCGACGGCCGCTATACGATCCGCGGGCCGATGTATACCGGCGTCGAGGTCGTGATGGGCCGCACCGTGGTGCTGGACACCGGCAAGATCCAGATCGTGGTCATCGACCGTCATCACGAGCCCTGGGACGTCGGCTGCCTGCATGCGCTTGGGATTGATCTTGCCGAGAAGCGCTTCATCATGCTGAAAAGTCGGGTTCATTGGCGGGCCGGCTTTTGGCCGGTGGTGCGCCATGTTGTCGAGTGTGCCGGCCCCGGCGTGACGACGTCCGATTATGACAGCCTTACTTTTGCCAAGGTGCGCCGGCCGATTTACCCGCTCGACGACCTATGAACGCGCGCGATGCGAATACTGATCCTCCAGAACGACGCCTTTGCACCCGCAGGATTGGTGGGTGACCGATTGGCCGCCGACGGCGCCGATACGGTCGTGCTGCGGGCCGATGATGGCGACTGGCTGCCGAAGGAGGTGGGGGACTACGACGGCCTGGTGGTGTTAGGCGGCCTCCAGTCAGCCGCCGATTTCGAGACCTGGCCCTATCTCGCCGAAGAGGCGGCTCTCGCGCGTCGGTTTGCCGAGGCCGACCGGCCGACCCTGGGCATCTGCCTCGGCGCCCAAATCGTGGCCCGCGCGCACGGTGCGGCCGTGCGCAAGCTCGACGAGATGGAAATCGGCTTTTCGCCGCTGAGCGCGACCAAGGAAGCCGCCGACGATCCGCTTTTCCGAGGCGGCGATCCCTTGCCCCAAATGCAGTGGCACGCCGACACGTTCGACCTGCCGGAAGCGGCCGTGCTGTTGAGCACCAACGAGATTTGTCGCAATCAGGCGATGCGGATCGGCCGTGCCCAATACGCCGTGCAGTTCCACTTCGAGGTGACGCGCCAGATCGTCGAGGACTGGATCGCCCATTCCGGTATCAAGCTGGAATACAAAAATCCGGGCCTGATCGCCCGGCTGCGCAGCGAGCTCGACCAGTTTTCCGACCGCGCCGCCGTCTATGGGCGCCAACTGGTCGACCGCTGGGTCGATCTGATCAGGCGCTGACGCGCACCTGGTCAGCGGAATCAGGTAAGCTCGATTTTCACGTCCCGTCCGAGCACGCGAGCTGCACGGATCAGCGTGTCGAGCTGTAGCTTTGTGTGTCGCGGATCAAGAAATCGATCGAGTTGACTGCGGCTTGTCTTCATCCGACGCGCCATCTCCGCTTTGCTGATCATGCCGTCCGCCATCGCTTTGGCTATTTGGGCAGCGACAGATCGCTTGACCGCTACGGCGGTAACATCCTCATAGATGCCATCCTCTTTCAAGAACTCGTCGAACGACGAACCGATTTTCGCCTTGCCAGGCATCAGCTCAACTCCCTCAAGCGTGCACGGGCTAGGTCGAGGTCTCTACTGGGGGTCTTTTGAGATTTCTTGATAAAGCCGTGAAGCAGAACCATGTCGTCGCCTTTCAAACTGAAGATTACCCGGGCGATCCTGCCATCGCTGACTGCGCTGCGGACCTCCCAAAGTCCTCCGCCCAGCGGCCGACAATGCGGCATGCCCACCGGCCAGGAATAGTCGATGGTAGCGATGTCAATGCCAATGACCTTCCGGTCTTGAGGCGCTAGGGCCTTCAGCCAGTCACGGACAGGCTCACTTCCGATTGGTGACTGATAGAACCTGGCTTCGACAGTCTTGGCCGATCCTGGCATTCCTCTGCGCCTCTAAGACAGAAATGTACCGCGCATGGTACACAAGGTCAAACGTGCATCACGCAGACTCCAGACTGCTAAGCAAGTTACATTGAGCAGGAGGCAATGCTCGATCGATTGTGGACAGTAAGTCTAATCGACCTGATCAGGCGCTGACGCGCACTTGGCCAACCGCCCTAACCGCCGCCTCGAAAGGCAGCAGCACGCATTCGTGCCGGCTGCGGACGCCGTGAACCGGCTCGAACGCGGCCAGATCGGGCCAGCCTGCCGGCGTTTCGGCGCCGTCGCGCACCATGGCGTCGATCGCTGTGGCCACCGCGTGCAAGTCTTCGACCGAACGCCCGGGCAGGTTCTTGGCCAGGATCGACGCCGAAGCCTGGCAGAGCAGGCAGCCGCGCACATGGTGACCGACGGCGGCGACGCGATCGCCGTCGAGCGTGATGTCCACCGTCACCCGATCGCCGCAGAGCGGATTGTCGACCATGGCCGAGCCGGTGGGCGCGTCGAGCTTGCCCTGGCCGACCGCGGCCTTGGCGTGTTTGAGGATGGCGTCTTGATAGAGCTGGTCGATCATGGCTGGGGGTCGGCCTTGTTCTTGACTGCCTCTAGCGCCGCCTCGGTGTCGATGTCCAGCAAAATGGCATCGTCGGCGAAGGCCACCTCGGCGACCTGTTCGGCATGGTGACCAATCAGATGGCGCGCCCCGACATCGCCCGCAAGGGTGCGCATCTCAGCGAGGAAGTGCCGGTCCCACAAGACAGGGTTGCCGCGTTTGCCGTCATAGGTCGGCACGATGATGGCCCGGCCCGCGCTTGGATCGAAGGTGGCAATCAGCTCGTTGATGATGTCCGCGGATACGCGCGGCATGTCGCCCAGAAGGACCAGGAACGCGTCGATGTCGCGATCCAGGGCAGATAACCCTGCCTGCAGAGAGGTGCTGAGGCCGGCCGCGAAGTCGGGGTTGTGCACGAACCGAACGGGCCGGTCGGCCAGTACCCGTTCGACGGCCTCGGCCTCGTGGCCGGTCACCACCACGACGCTCTCCGCCACACTGTCCAAGGCCGCATCGACGACCCGGACCACCATTGGCTTGGCATCGATTTTCGCCAGCAGCTTGTTGCGGGCACCCATGCGGCGGGATTGTCCGGCGGCCAGCACCAGGGCGGCGACGCGCGGTGCCTTCGGCGCCGGCTTCCGTGCGGGCTTGGAGGCTTGGTCGCGCGGCTGGGGTCGGCTGGGGATTTCGGTCAGAAGGCCACCCACGCCCATCGCGGTCACGTCGTCCTTGGTAACTTCGAGGCCGGCGACCAGCCGCTGCAAGACCCAGTCGAAACCGTTCAGCTTGGGCGACCGGGCGCAGCCGGGCAGGCCGAGCACCGGCACGGCGCCGAGCTTGCCCACCATCAAAAGATTGCCAGGGTCGACCGGCATGCCGAAATGCTCGACCGTGCCGCCGGCGGCCTCAAGCGCGGCCGGCAGGACATCGCGTCGGTCGGTGATCGCGGACGCGCCGGCCATCAAAACGATATCGACGCCGGCCTGCGCCATGAACCGGATCTCGCCTGCAACAGTCTTCGTGCTGTGCTCGCACCGCCGCTCGCGCGCCAGATCGCTGGCCATGCCCTGAAGCCGGTCGGCGGTGATCTGCGCCGTCTTATCCAGCACCTTCACCTGCGTGCCCGGCAGCCGGGTTTGGATCAGGCCGACCTTCCGCGGTTGCCAGGCCGCCACGCGCAGCACCGGTCCCCGGTCATGCTGGCCGCCAATCGTCTCGGCAAGCGAAAGCGCGCTGGTGGGGGCGGCGAACGGGATGATCTTGATGGTCGCGACCATCTGGTTGGGCTCGACCACGGCCATCGCCGGCAGGGTCGCGACCGTGACCGCCTCGTCGATGCCGTTGATGCGGTTCAGGCGCTCGCCATCGATCACGGCGATGCCGGCATCCTTGGCGTACAGGTTCACCCGACCGGTGCGCGCTTCGCCGGCCGCAAGTGTCTCGTCGGCCAGCGCCGCGGCAAGCCGGTCGGCGGCTTTGTCTTCGTGTACGTCGCTGGCCTCCAGCCGGGCGACAACCACGCTTTGCCGGCCAGCCTGTCTGAGTGCGTCGATGTCTTCAGCGGTTAACAGGTGCCCTTTCTTGAGCCTCACAGAGCCCTGTCGCACCGAATGGGCGAGGATGGCGCCCTCGGCCTGGCTCAAGGGCAGATCGTCGAAGATCACGCGGTGTTGTCCCGCCGGCGCAGGACCTGAGTCATCTGGGCGAGCACGGACACCGCAATTTCCGCTGGCGATACCGCTCCTAGGGCCAAGCCGGCCGGCCCGTGAATCCGATCCAGAGCGGCCTGATCGTGGCCGAGTGTCGCCAGCCGCTCCAGGCGCGCGGCATGGGTGCGCTTGCTGCCCAGCGCCGCGATGTAGAAAGCGTCCGACCGCAGGGCGACATCGAGCGCCGGGTCGTCCAGCTTCGGGTCGTGCGTCAAGGTGACCACGGCGGTTCTGGCATCGGGCGCCAGCTCCGAAAGACCCTCGTCCGGCCAGGCGTCGAGCAGCGTGACGTTCGGAAACCGCTCGTCATTGGCAAAGCCGCGCCTGGGGTCGATGACCGTGACGGCGTAGCCGGCCAGCGCCGCCATCGGCACCAGCGCCTGAGAGATATGGACCGCGCCGACCACAATCAGGCGCAGGGGCGGGTTGAACGGCTGGATGAAGAACTGACGCCCGTCGCTCTCGACGGTGCGCGCCCGATCCTCGCGCAAGATCCGCGCGGCATTGTCGTTCAAGATGATCGATTCGGGAATTGATCCTGACCATTGTTTACCAATAACAATGGACTGATCGCCATTCTTGATGTCAGTTATCAGCAAAGACGGGTGCCCAGCCTGGCGCGCCCGGTTCAGCCTTTCCAGGGTTTCGACCTTCATAAGCCGCGCTCAGGACAGCTTTTCGACGTAGACCTGCACCTTGCCGCCGCAGGCGAGCCCGACATCCCAGGCTTGCTCGTTGGTGACGCCATAGTCGAGCAGCCTATGCTCGCCGGTATCGATGACCTCCTGCGCCTCGCGCACAACCGCGCCCTCGATACAGCCGCCGGAGACCGACCCCATCATCTTGCCGTCGCGATCGATCAACAGATGGCTGCCGGCAGGACGCGGGGACGAGCCCCAGGTGCTGACCACGGTGGCCAGCGCAACCTGCCGGCCCGCCGCGTGCCAGTCCGCCGCCAGGGACAAGATGTCATCGTTTTGCATCACCTAACCCTCCGCTCGGGCGCGCCAGTCTCGCATGTCGGTGCCGAGATGCCTTTGGTCCCCGCTCAGCGCCTCAACAAGCGATTCCAGGCTGTCCAAATTGTGCGCCGGCAGCATTGCATCGACATGGCGAACTATGGCCCGTGCGCCTATGGATTTTGGGGCGAAGCCTTCGTAGCGCAACAGGGGATTGAGCCACAGCAGGCTGCGGCAGCTTTTTTGCAGCCGCTCCATCTCGCGTTCCAGCGCCTCGCCGGTATCGCGGTCGAGGCCATCGGTGATCAGCAGCACCACGGCCCCCTGGGCCAGGACCCGCCGCGACCAATGTCGGTTGAAGTCGTGCAGGCAGGCGCCGATCCGGGTGCCGCCGGACCAGTCCTGCACGCTTTCGCCGATCTTGCCGAGTGCCAGATCGACGTCGCGGTGGCGCAACGGCCGCGTGATGTTGGTCAGTCGCGTGCCGAAGACGAAGCTGTGGACGCGATCACGATCGTTGGTGATGGCATGCAGAAAGTGCAGCAGCATGCGCGAATACTGGCTCATGGAACCCGAGATATCGCACAGCACGACCAGCGGCGGCGGCCGATCGATCCGGTGACGATGGGCGATGTCGATGATCGCACCGCCTCCGCGCAGGCTTCGGCGCAGCGTGCGGCGCGGGTCGACGCGATCGATCCGGCTGGTCGGTTGAAACCGGCGCGTCCGGACGGCCGGGATCGGCAGCCTTAAGGCGGCGATGGCCTTCTTGGCGGCGGCGATTTCCTCCGCGCTCATCTGCTCGAAATCCTTCGACGCCAGCTTTTCTTTCGCCGAGAAGGTCAGACGCGCGTCCAGCTCGACCGTCGGCGGCTCGTCCTCGTCGTCCGTGCCACGCGGCGAAGCCTCCTCTTTGCGGATCGCGTCGGCCACACGCTTTTGGATCGGCTCGCCATGATCGCTGCGAGGGTCCGGGTCGACGGTTGGCAACAGCAGGGACATCGCCCGGCGCAAGATGTCCGGGTTGCGCCAGAAGATGTGAAAGACCTGGTCGAAGATCTCGCGCTGGTCCCGCCGATTGATCAGCGCGGAATGCAAGGCCCAATAAAAACCTGTCCGGTCGGCGACCCCGACCGTGGTCGCGGCCTCGATCGCCGTCAGCACCTTGCCCGGGCCAATCGGCAAGCCGGCCGCGCGCAGCGTTCGGCAAAACTGCATGATGTTGGCCGCGAGTTGCCCTGTCTTGGGCGGCGTGAAATTGATCTCGCTGTCTGGAAGCGCCGTTGGCATTGAAACTCAGGCGTGCGCCGCCTGTTCGGCCCTGATATCGGCGAGCAGTCGTGCTGCGGGTTCACCTTTAATACGCTCGATATCATCTTGATATTTAAGCAAGGTACCCAGCGTATCATCGATGGTTCGCGGGTCGAGTTCGATCGCGTCCAGTTCAGACAGTGCTTGAACCCAGTCGAGGGTCTCGGCCACGCCCGGGGCCTTGAACAGGTCCCTATCCTGGCGCAGCTTTTGCACGAACGCGACCACTTGGGCGGACAACTCCGCTGGCGCGCCGGGGGCCCTAACGGCGATGATCTGGCGTTCGCGATGGGCGTCGGGATAGTCGACCCAGTGGTAGAAGCAGCGGCGCTTCAGCGCGTCGTGGATCTCACGTGTACGGTTCGAGGTGATGACCGTGATCGGCGGCGTTTCGGCCTTGACCGTTCCGATCTCCGGCACGGTGATCTGATAGTCCGACAGCACCTCCAGCAAGAAGGCCTCGAACGGCTCGTCGGTACGGTCCAGCTCGTCGATCAGCAGGATCGGCGCGCCTTCGATGTCCGGCTCCAGCGCTTGCAACAGCGGACGGCGCAGCAGGAACCGTTCGGAGAAGATATCGGATGCGATCTCGTCCCGGTCGCTCTGGCCGGCCGCCTCCGCCATGCGGATTTCCAGCATTTGGCGCGGATAGTCCCACTCATAGACAGCCGACGCCACGTCCAACCCCTCATAGCATTGCAGCCGTACCAGCCGCCGGCCCAGGGTGGCCGCCAATACCTTCGCGATCTCGGTTTTGCCGACCCCGGCCTCGCCCTCCAGAAACAAAGGGCGGGCCAGCCGCAAGGCTAGGAAGAGGGCGGTCGACAGGGACCGGTCGGGAACGTAGTCGCCGCTTTCCAACAAGGTAACCGTGTCATCGACGGAGGCGGGCAGGGGTTTGGTCATGATCGTGCGGACGGTTCGTTAATGCTCAGGATTGGATCGAAAGGCCGGGGGTGAAGATCTCTTGCGGCCTCGGCACACCCCTCAGCTTGTGCTTGCCGACGGACAGCAGGCGCACGGGGCAGGCGCGGGCGAAGGCGCGCGAGGTCAGAATTGGCTTGCCGATAATGGGACACAGAGCCTCGATCCGCGAGGCCCGATTGACCGCCGGGCCGATCACGGTGAAGTCCAGCCGGTCCTCCGCGCCGATGTTGCCATACAACACCTCGCCCCGGTGGAGCGCGATACCGGCGGCAAACGGCACCTTGCCGGCCTCGACCCGCTCGGCATTCTTCTTCTCGATCAGATCGACGGATTCCAGCGCGGCGATCATCGCCTTCGCGCAAGCGGCTTCCTCATCCTCCTCGTGATCCAGATTGAAGATCGCCAGCATCCCGTCGCCTAGATACTTCAGGACTTCGCCGCCAGCCTTGCGCAGCGGCGCGACGACACAGGCGAAATAATCGTTCAGCAGTTCCAGCAGAGGCCCGCGCTCCAGCCGTTCGGACAGGCTGGTGAAGTTGCGCATGTCGCAAAACAGGATGATCGCGTTGATCGTCTGGCTGCTGCCGATCGTGACTTGGCCCTTCAGAATGCGCTCGCCGGCCTCGTGGCCGACATAGGTGTCCAGCAGCATCGCCGCGATGTGCCGAATGGCCAGGATTTCCGACGTCGCGCTCAACGCCGGGCTGATGGCCTGGATCAGCGCGATCTGCTCGTCCGAAAACCCGTCCGGTGCACGCGTGGACAGGCTGAACGCCGCAGGCGTGCCGTTGCCGAAGGGCAGCGGAAAGACGGCATAGTCCGTATATCCTTCCGCCGCGATCTCCTCCAACAGAGGGAAATCCAGTTCCGCCTCGGGCCCGGTCAGGCGGCGTCGCACCAGCGCGCGCGTGCGATGCATCATCGCGATCGGGCTGTGATGGTACGCCCGCGAGGTGCTGACCCGACGGTCGACCCGCCGCGCTTCGCGAAGGCCGCCTTCGGAATGCCAGAAATAGCTGAGTGCCGACATTTGGGGATGCAGGGCGGGGACATGCGACGTTGCCCGATCAACCGGCAGCCCGGCCTCGACGAGCCGATTGGCGATGCCTTCCAGCAGTGCCCCACACCCATCGAGGACACGCGCCTCCGACAGCAGCCAATCGATGATGGGCTGGGGGGCAAGCGATCGTTTGCCGTCAAGCGGCGGTTCGATGATCGGCTGATCCGGCAGGATGGGCTCCAGAACTATCGGTGCGCCCAATTCCGCCCGCGCTGGGGCAATTTCGGCGTCGGCATAGCAAAAAGGGCGCGGCAACCGGCGCCGCGCCCCCAAGAGATAGGACCTTACGGGCTAGCTGCAAGCAGCGACCGCGCGCGAGGCCATGACGGAGACCAGGTGAGCGCGATAGTCCGCCGAGGCATGAATATCCGCGCTCATAGTTTCGGGCGACACCTTCACGGCCTTTGCCGCCTCAGCGCTGAACGCGCCGGAAAGCGCTTGTTCGATGTCGGTTGCCCGGAAGACCCCATCCTGGCCTGCGCCGGTCACCGCGACGCGGATCTGACCGCCGCTCTCTGCGACCATCACGCCGACGATGGCATAGCGGCTGGCCGGGTTGGGGAACTTGGCGTAGGCCGCACGCGCCGGCTTTGGCAAGCGGATCTCGGTGACGATCTCGCCTGGCTCAAGTGCGGTGTCGAACATGCCGGTGAAGAAGTCGTCGGCTGAAATCGACCGGTTGGTGGTGACGACCGTTGCGCCCAGCGCCAGCAAGGCGGCGGGATAGTCGGCGGCCGGATCGTTGTTCGAGACCGAACCACCGATTGTGCCGCAATTGCGCACCTGGGCATCGCCGATGCCATCGGCCAGATCGGCCAACGCCGGGATGGCCGATCGTACGGTCGCGTCAGCCGCAACCTCGGCATGGGTTGTCATGGCGCCGATGACCAGCGTGTCGCCGTCCATCTTGACGCCCTTGAGCTCGGCCACGCCCGACAGATCGACCAGGTCGGTCGGCTGGGCCAGCCTGTGCTTCAAGGTCGGGATCAGGGTCTGACCTCCGGCGACGACGGTGGCGTCTTCCTTGCTGGCAAGCAGGGACGCGGCCTCCTCGACGGAGGACGGCTTGTGATAGTCGAATGCGTACATGGGTTTGTCCTCCTTATTCGGCGGCCATCGCCGGGGCCTTGGCCTGCAAGGCTTGCCAGACCCTCAGCGGGGTCGCCGGCATTTGCATGTCAGTTCCGATCGCGTCCGTAATTGCGTTCATAACGGCCGGCGGTGCGGCGATCGCTCCAGCCTCGCCGCAGCCTTTAACGCCCAAGGGGTTGTGCGGGCAGGGCGTTTCTGTGGTCGCCACCTTGAAGCCCGGGAAGTCCTGGGCGCGCGGCATGCAATAGTCCATGTAGGACCCCGTGATCAGCGCCCCATCGTCGTCATAGACGCAGTTCTCCATCATCGCCTGGCCGACGCCTTGGGCGATGCCGCCATGCACCTGGCCCTCGACGATCATGGGATTGACCACCGTGCCGAAATCGTCGACGGCGGTGAAGTTGACGATCTCCACGACGCCGGTGTCCGGATCGATCTCGACCTCGCAGATATGCGTGCCCGCGGGATAGGTGAAGTTGCCGGGATCGTAGAAAGCCGACTCCTCCAGCCCCGGTTCCAGGTCCTCGGGATAGTTGTGCGGAACGTAGGCCGCGAACGCGACCTCTTGAATGGTCGTCGATCGGTCCGTGCCGGCGACGGTAAAGGCGCCGTCCTTGAACTCGATATCCGCCTCCGACGCCTCCAAGAGGTGGGCAGCGATCTTGGTGCCCTTGGCAACGATTTTTTCCGCCGCCTTCACGATCGCAGAGCCGCCGACGGCCAGTGAGCGCGAGCCGTAGGTTCCCATGCCCATCGGGGTCTTTTCCGTGTCGCCATGGACGATTTCGACATGGTCGGCCGGAATGCCCAGATGGCTGCTGATGATTTGGGCGAAGGTCGTTTCATGCCCTTGGCCGTGGCTGTGGGCGCCGGTGTAGACCAAGACGTTGCCGGTGGCATTGAACCGGATCTTGGCGCTCTCCCACAATCCCACGCCCGCGCCGAGCGATCCGATCACGGCCGAAGGCGCGATGCCGCAGGCCTCGATGTAGCAGGACAGGCCGATGCCGCGCAGCTTGCCCTTTGCCTCGGACTCAGCGCGGCGCTGCGGAAAGGTGTCGTAGTCCGACATGGCCAGCGCCCGATCCAGGATCGCCGGGTAATCCCCGGAATCGTACGTCAGCGCCACGGGCGTCTGGTACGGGAACTGATCCGGCTGGATGAAGTTGCGCCGCCGGAACTCGGCGGAGTCCATGCCCAGTTCGCGGGCCGCGACCTCGGCGATCCGTTCCACGATATAGGCGGTTTCCGGACGGCCCGCGCCGCGATAGGCGTCGACCGGCGCGGTGTGCGTGTAGACGGCCTCCAGATTGACGTAGATGGCCGGCAACACGTACTGGCCCGAAAACAGCGTGCCGTGCAAATAGGTCGGCGTTACCGAGCCGAACAGCGCCAGATGGGCGCCGATATTGGCGAAGGTATGGACGCGCAGGCCCAGCATCTTGCCATCGGCGTCCAGCGCCAGTTCCGCCGTCGTCACATGGTCGCGGCCATGGGTGTCGGCCATGAAGGACTCCGACCGGTCGCCCGTCCATTTCACGGGACGGCTGACCTTCTTCGACGCCCACAGGCAAACGGTCTCTTCGGGATAGATGTTGATCTTGGAGCCAAATCCGCCGCCGACATCCGGCGCGATCACGCGCATATTGTGCTCCGCGCCGATGCCAACGAACGCCGTCAACACCAACCGCGCCACGTGCGGGTTTTGGCTGGTGGTGTATAGCGTGTAGTCCTCGGTCCCGAAATCGTACTCGCCGATCGCAGCGCGCGGTTCCATCGCGTTGGGGATCAGCCGGTTGTTGACGATGTCGATCTTGGTCACGTGATGGGCGTTTTCGAACGCCGCATCGGTTGCCGCCTTATCGCCCAGTTCCCAATCGAAGGCCCGATTGTTCGGGGCTTCGGGGTGGACCTGTGGCTGGCCGTTCGCTGTTGCCGTCGCCGTCGCGATACAGGCAGGCCTAACGTCGTAATCAACCTCGACCAGTTCAGCAGCGTCCCGCGCCTCAGCCAGTGTTTCGGCGACGACGACGGCGACATGGTGTCCGACAAAGCGCACAGTGTCCTTCGCCAGCACGGCGTACTCGCCGACCTTCATCGGTTCGCCATCGCGCGAATGGATCAGCCAGCCGCAAATCAGGTCGCCGATCCCGTCATCCGCCAGATCCTTGCCCGTGAGCACGGCGAGCACGCCGGGCGCGCTTTCCGCCGCGCTTGTGTCGATGCCGCGGATGCCCGCATGGGCGTGCGGGCTGCGCACGAAGGCGGCGTAGGTTTGGTGCGGTCGGTTGATATCGTCTGTGTAGGTGCCTCGTCCGACCAGAAAGCGGCGATCCTCCTTGCGGGTGATCGACGCACCAATGCCGTCGTCAGCCATGGTTGATCCTCCCTCTATTCCGCCGCTTGTGGTTGGCCGCGCATGCGTCCGGCGGCGTCCAGCACGGCCTTGACGATGTTGTGGTAGCCGGTGCAGCGGCAGATATTGCCCTCCAGCCACTCCCGCACTTCCTGCTCGCTGGGGTCGGCATTGTGCTGGAGAAGGTCAACGGCGCTCATGATCATGCCCGGCGTGCAGAAGCCGCACTGCAGGCCGTGATTGTCGCGGAACGCCGCTTGCATGGGGTGCAGGTCCTCCGGGTTCGGCGCCAGCCCCTCGATGGTTAGGACCGACGTCCCGTTGGCCTGGGCCGCCAGCATGGTGCAGGCCTTGACGGACTTGCCGTCGACATGGACCACGCAGGCGCCGCACTGGCTGGTATCACAGCCGACATGGGTGCCGGTCAGGCCCAGCTCCTCGCGCAAAAACTCGACCAGCAGCGTGCGCGGTTCGACCTCGCGCGACACCGACTTGCCGTTGACGTTCAGCGATACGGAAACCGCCATGAGAGTCCTCCCTAAGGCCTGGTGGGGGCGGTTGGCCCAATGCCGGGGCGCCGCCATTGGAAAAGAGGTAGGGGACGCCAATGCCCCGGTCAAGCAGCCCCGGCGCTTCCGACTGGTCTGACCGGTCGGTCCTTACAGCTGCGCGAGTCGCCCCCGGATCTCGTCTTCGATCTCGCGCAGCAGATCCGTAACGGCCCTGGACTCGCCCAGAAGGCGATCGGTTTCACGCCGCGGGTTCAACAGATGACCGTTCAGTTGGGTCATCTTAACGCCGTCGATGATCAGCTTGGCGCCGCCGTAAACAGAGAAGGCAAGCGTAAGGCCCGCCGACATCGACGAACCCAGAATGCCCATAATCAAGACAATTCCATCTCCGATGAACGTAATGCTTAGCCAAGAAAGCTCTCGTTCCTGGCTCCGGACGGCCGACCTGGTTTTCTCGATCTCGGCCTTGTTCGCCTTCAGCCTGTCGGCGCAATCAATCGCGAGCCGTCGAAGCCGCTGAACCGAGTATCCGTCGAGACGGCTCATGAAGCGCGGGTGCCCCGGCGAATGCCGTCAGCCCGGCGGTTCTTGGTTCGACTTTTGATTTTTGGCCGCCGTCCGATCGCCGGCCTGCTCCAACTGGTTCAACAGGCCCCAAACCGTGTCGAGACGGGCTTCGGCTTCTCGATGTTGGCTTTCGGCCAAGATCAGGTTCTGGTCGGCTATGCTGAGCGTTTGGCGACCCCGCAGCAAGAAGCCTAAACCGACGGCGAAGGCCGCGGCGCCGATAATCGACAGCCCTATGATGACGGCAGCCGCCAAAATCCCTTGGTCGGCACCGAACAGGCTGGGAATGGCAATGCCGAACTGTCTCAAGACGGCCACAACCAGGGTGGCAGCGACCGCGACGACCGCGGCGATAACGGCTGGGTTTGACCAGGCCCAGTGCCTTTTTTGATCTGATTGTCCCTGGCTAGGGTCCGGAAGGGCTGCTTGGTCGGACATTACATGGTTTCCATCCCGTTCATGAAATGTACGGTCGCGCGACCTGTGTAACAAGAGTGGCCTGGTCCGATGGCCGACCAAAAAGTGACAATCGGACCGCGAGCGCGCCTATGACAACAGGTAGATGATCGCGACCACGATCACGACCAGGCCGCCGATCCAGATGATCGGGTTCAAGCCTGGCGAGGACTGGCCCTGCTCCGGATCGGGTGTCGGCGGCGGCTCGGCTGCCGGGGGTTCCACGACTGGCGTGCCGGGTTCCGGCTGGACGTCGGCTGCGGTCGGGGCTGTCGCCGCCGGCTCGGCTTGGACCGGTTCTGGGCTGGCCGGCTCGATCTCCGGCATCGGTTCGCCGACTGGGGCTGCCTCCGGCTCCGGGGCTACTGGCGTCTCCGCCGCCTCGGGCTCTGGGGCAGGCTCTGGGCCAGGCTCTGGGGCCACGGCTTCCGGTGCGACGGCCTTGGCGAAATTGTCGAAGAACTCGCCGGCCATGCGCTTGGCCGTACCCTCGATCAGGCGGCCGCCAAGCTGGGCCAGCTTGCCGCCGACATTGGCGTGGACCTCGTAGCTCAAGAGCGTGCCGCCCTCGACCTCCTCCAGCTTCACGTCGGCGCCCCCCTTGGCGAAGCCGGCGGCACCCCCCTTGCCCTCGCCGCTGATCCGATAGCTTTCCGGCGGGTTCAGGTCGGACAGGGTGACGGCTCCGGTGAACTTGGCCTTCACCGGGCCGACCTTGGCCGTGACCTTGGCCGTCATCTCGGTGTCGGACTGCATCTCGATGCTTTCGCAGCCCGGAATGCTCTGGCGCAGGATTTCCGCGTCGTTCAAGCCCCGCCAGACGGTTTCGCGATCGGCGGGAATGACTTGCTGACCTGACATGTCCATGGCGTGGTTTCCCTATCTGCGAGACGATTTGGCCGGAAGGCTAGCCCCTGGCGGCCGGGGCGGCAAGGCGGCGCCGGTCCAGCCGGATATTGACGGTCATGAAAACGACCAGAAGCACTGCACCGATCAGATGCACGATCAGGTCGTTGGGCCACAGCAATGCAACGCCGATCACGGCGATCACCGGGCGCAGATACCACGCCACCGGTGCCTCGGCATGGCCCTCAAGGGCGACGATCAGGGCATAGATGCCCAACAGGCCGAAGGCGAAGATCTCGAACACAACCAGGAAGTCGTCGCTCAAGAACGGCGTGTAGGCGAACAGCAGAGGCACGATGTAGAGCGTTTTGGAGATCTTCCAGGCGCTGATGCCTGTCCGCATGGGCGGAGAGCCGGCGATCGCGGCGGCGGCAAAGGCCGTTAGGCAGACCGGCGGCGTGACATTGCTGTCCTGGCTGAGCCAGAAGATGATCATGTGGGCGGACAGGAGCGCCGTGGTCAATGCGGCAGCCGACAGCACGCTGTCGCCGATGCCGTCGATCATGGGCGCGATGTCCGGGATGCGCGACAGTTCCATGATCGTCGCCGCCTGCACTTGGGTCAGCGGCGCGCCGGAGGTCACCGTGTCGACCAATGACGAGGCCGCGTCGGCGGTCAGCGGCACGCCCCATTGGCCGGCCATCTGGACCAGCAGGTCGGGCGTGAACAGCATGAAGATCGTGCTGACAGTCTGTGGCGCCGGCTGGCCCGCCATGGCGGCGATGACCTGGCCCTGGCTGATAAGCTGTTCCAAGGCTGGCGCCGACAGGGTCGCCAGCACGATGTAGGCGGCGGTGACCGGCAGCCCCATGCCAAGCACCAGCGAGGCGATCGCGACCAGGATGATGGCGATGATCAGGCTGCCGCCGGCCCAGCTCGTGATCAAGAGCGAGAAGGTATTGCCGATGCCGGTGGTGGTGATGACCATGACGATCAGGCCGACCGTGACCAGCAGCACGGCCGTCAGGATCATGTTGCGCACGCCCAGAACCAGCGCCTCGACGATCTGCCGCGGGCCCATGCGGTTGGCGGTCAGCCAGCTTGATCCGATCACGGCCAGGATGGCGGCACCCGCCGCATAGGTCGGCGTATAGCCGATGATCAAGGCGCCGACGAGGACGCACAGCGGCACGATGAAGGTTATGCCCCGGGTCTTGACCGCCTGCCAGGCGCTGGGGCCGCCCGCACCGACGGGCTGCAATCCCGCCTTCTTGGCCAGGACGCGGATGTTGAAGGCGATGCCGGCAAAGAACAGCAGGGCGGGGAAGAAGGCCAGCGCGATGATCTCCAGGTATGAGATCTCCGTGAAGGTCGCCATGACGAAGGCGCCCGCACCCATGATCGGCGGCATCAACTGGCCGCCCGTCGAGGCCGAGGCCTCGATACCGGCGGCGATGCGCGCCGGAAATCCCGACCGCTTCATCAGCGGGATCGTCATCACGCCGGTCGAGACCGTGTTGGCGACGGCCGAGCCCGAAATCGTGCCGTTCAGGCCGGAGGCGACGACGGCGACGAAGCCCGGGCCGCCGATGATGCGGCCCGCGATCGCACGCGAAAACTCGATGATGAACTCGTTGGCACCGGACTTGGTCAGGAAGGCGCCGAAAAGGATGAACATGACGACATAGGTCGACGAGATGGTCGCGATGATGCCGAACATGCCGTCTTCGCCGTAGATCGCGCGCTGCAGAACGGTTTCCAGCGACAGGCCCGGAAAGCCCATGGCGCCCGGGATCAGGCTGCCCCACCACAGAATGTAGCCGAGCGCCACGACGATGATCGCCGGGATGATCCAGCCGGTCGTCCGGCGCGTCAGCTCGATGCCGATCAGGATGACGACGATGCAGACGACGAAGTCCAGCGGATCGGTGAAACTGCGGCCCGACAGCGCGCGCTCGCGCACCAGAATGTAGACGCAGCACGCGACCAGAACGGCGCCGATGGCGATGTCGAGCCAGAGGGTCAGCCGGCCTTGCCCAGCCGCCCGGCTGCGGACCATCGGGAAGATCAGGGCGCAGAACAGGCCGAAGGACCCGAAATGGATGACGTTGCGCGTCAGGTCCGGCACGATGCCGAGCGAATTCGCCCAGATATGCCAAAGGGCGACCAGCACCGCCGCGACGAAAAAGAACCAGCCGAGCCAGCCCGTCAGTTCCCGATTGGGGTTGGCCGCCTCGATGTCGACAGGCTCGCTTCGGTCCGTCGATGCGGCGTCGGTCTGGCGCTGCTCGTCCGACATTATCGGCGCGGTCGGTTCAGGAACGGGTTGATCAAGGGCAAAGGCGACCGGACTGCGTGACAGCCCGGTCGCTGAACTCTTTGGCCTTGGGCCGTCGCTACTCTGCCGGCGGCCTCAGATTGTCGGGGATTTCCAGCCCTGCCTCCTCGTAGTACCGGAGGGCGCCGGGGTGCAGGGGCAGCGGCAGGCCGACGATCGCCGCGTCCAGCGACATGGCGTTCGTCGCCGGGTGAATGTTCTGCAGGAAGGGCAGGTTTTCGTACATTGCCTTGGTGATCTGATAGACCGCCTCTTCCGGCACATCCGCGTCGACCGCCAGGATGTTGGGCTGGGCGATCGTGGTCACATCGTCATCCTGGTTCGGATACGTCCCGCTCGGGATGGTGTACGACGTCCATAGGCCCGTATACGGACCGTTGGCGGCCGTAACCTGATCGTCGGTAAAGTTCAAGAGGGTGATCTCGTCCCCCACGGCCGCCGCCAGCCTGGTATAGGCGCCGACGGGCGGGCCGGCGGCCGGATTGACCGCATCGATGGTACCGTTCTGGAAGGCGTCCACGGACGGCGAGTAGCCGAGATAGGCAACGGCGAAATGGGTGTCCGGGTCGTCAACGCCCAGCCCGGCCAGGATCTGCCGGTTCGAGCCTTCGGTGCCGGAGTTGCGGGCGCCGATGGCAAAACCGTGGTCCTGCATCGCAATCAGATCGTCGATCGTGCCGCTGTCGACATACTCCGACCGGATCGCGAAGTGTTCGACATTCTGCCACAGCATGCTGACGGCGCGCAGATTCTCTTGCGGGCCTTCGTCGGCGAGCGGGCCTTCACCGGTCGCCGCATAGGCGCCGTAGAGGCCCTGCAGGATGGCAAACTGTGCCTCGTCCTCGCGCAATAGGCGCACATTCTCGCCTGAACCGGCGGAGGTGATCGCCGACATGGCAATGCCGAAGGTCGGCTGGACGCGCACGGAGACGAGCGTGGCGATCGCGACGCCGACCGGATAGTAGGTACCGCCCGTACCGGCGGTGGCCAGCAGGTAGGATTCGTCCTGCGCTTGCGCTGGTGCCAGCGACTGGGCTGCAACCGCGGCGAAGGCGCCGGCCGCGAGAAGGGTCTTAACCGTCGATTTCATCAAAGTCTCCCCATCGGTCTGTGTTTTGTTTCTACCCCGACCTTGACGGATTTCGCCAAGGCTGGCCAGACTCGGCCTGTCATCGAACTGTCCCGTCTCGATGCAAGCCAAGCCAAGCGTAGGGGGTCAAGTGGCGATATGCGCTTGGAAAGGCAAGGCCGCGTGTCCATACTTCGCCGCCTGCCTCGTTCCCCCGTTTCCCATCCATAGGAGGCGCATCTCTTGACCCGGCTGTTGCTGATTGTCTGTGCCCTGGCGTTTTTCGGGCTGGGATTCGATGCCTCGGGTCCGCCGGACGTGGGGGCATCGGAGGCGTTCGCGCAAGAGCACGGCGCAGAAACCGCCGCCGATGCCGAGGACGCACATGCCGAGGGCGAGGAGGAGCATGGCGACGATGACGAGGCGCATGGGGCGGGTGAACTGCATCTGGATGGCGGCGATCTTGGCCTGATCTGGGTCGTGCCGTTCGTCGGTATTCTGCTGTCGATCGCGATCATGCCTCTGGTGATGCCCCAGTTCTGGCACCGCCATTTCGGCAAGGTGGCGGCCGTCTGGGCCCTCTGCTTTCTTGTCCCCTTTGCCCTCCTGTTCGGCTGGCAGCTCGCGGTCTTCGAGCTGCTTCACGTCGCGCTTCTCGAATACATCCCGTTCATAATCCTGCTGGGCGCCCTGTTCACGGTGGCGGGCGGCGTCCGCGTCACGGGAACGCTGAAGGGCACCCCGATCGTAAATGTCGCCATCCTGGCGATCGGCACGGCCATCGCCAGCCTGATGGGCACCACGGGTGCGGCGATGCTGTTGATCCGGCCGCTCTTGAACGCGAACGAAAACCGGCGGCACAAGGTTCACACGGTCGTCTTTTTCATCTTTCTCGTCGCCAATATCGGCGGCTCGCTTTCGCCGTTGGGCGACCCCCCGCTGTTTCTCGGCTTCCTGAAAGGGGTCTCGTTCTTCTGGCCGACCACCCATCTGTTTTTTCCCATGCTGATGGTCTCGGTCATTCTGTTGATCGCCTACTACATTCTTGACGTCACGCTGTTCGCTCGCGAAGGCGGCCTGCCAGCATCTGACAAAGGCGAAGCGGAGCCGGCCGAGCGGCTGGGCCTGGAAGGCAAGATCAACATCCTGCTGATCGGCGGCGTAGTGGCGGCGGTGCTGATGAGCGGCATCTGGCGACCGCATATCGAGTTCCTGGTCTATGGCGTCCATGTCGAGCTGCAGAACCTGGTGCGCGATCTGATCCTGATCGGGCTCGCCTTCCTGTCGCTGCACCTGACCAACAGCGAGAGCCGAAAGCGCAACGGCTTCACCTGGTTTCCGATCCTGGAGGTGGCCAAGCTGTTCGCCGGCATCTTCGTGACGATCATTCCGGCCATCGCGATCCTGAGGGCGGGCACCGACGGCGCCTTGGCGGCCGTGGTCTCGGCCGTGAGCGACAATGGCCAGCCCAACGACATCATGTATTTCTGGCTGACCGGCATCCTGTCGAGCTTCCTGGACAACGCGCCGACCTATCTGGTGTTCTTCAACACCGCCGGTGGCAACGCGGAAACCCTGATGACCGAGCTCAGCAGCACCCTGGTCGCGATCTCGGCCGGCGCCGTCTTCATGGGTGCTAACACCTATATCGGCAACGCCCCCAACTTCATGGTCCGCTCCATCGCCCAGGAACGCGGTGTGCCCATGCCCAGCTTCTTCGGCTATATGGTCTGGTCGGGTGCGATCCTGATCCCGCTGTTCATCGTGGTGACGTTCGTATTTCTTTAGGAATGTTGGCGCCAACTGCGCGGACGACGGCAACTGCTGATGGTAGGCGGGATCGCCATCGCGACACGTCAAGTCTGGGATGGTGTAAGGTCCGACAACGCTTCGCGATGACCGGTTAACACCCACCGCAGACAGTGGGACAGGTCGCCAATCCGGTCCTTGGAGGCACCTTTCGAGGCGTAAAAGGACACCGGCAGGGTGCCTAGTCGCGGTAAGCCGAGATGCTCTGCGACGTCGATCAGCGGCGGGACAACGGCGACGCTCGGCAGGACGGTGACCGCAAGCCCCGCGGTTACGACGGCGCGCATCCCGATGGGGTCGGGGTGGGTTGTCAGCGACGTGTCGAAACCGCCGTTCTTGTCTATCGCTGCAAAGGCGTGCCGTCGAAGATCTCGTGCATCCTCCAGAAACGCCAATGGCACGACGCCATTGGCGGTTTTCGCGAACGTTTCGGCGGCCGCCCAAGACAACTCGGTCTCGATTGTCCATTGGCGCGCGGGATGGACGCCCTGATCGAAGACCAGTGCAACGTCGATATCGCCGTCGTCCAACAGGTCTATCAACTCGTGGCTGCGGGCGGTTTGCACCGTGGCCTGCATCCCTTCCGTCGCCGAGGCGAACGCCGCCAACGCCTTCGGAACAACCGAAAGCGCGAACGTCACGCTCGTGCCCAAGCGCAATGGGGCCGGATCGACCGTGCCGCCTGGGCTGCGGGCGATCTCATCGGCCAACGCAAGCAAACGGCGCGCCTGCACAAGAAACGCCATGCCTTCCTGTGTCAGCGCGACCGGCTTACCGCGTCCGCGCTCGACCAGGGGCCGATTTGCCTGCCGTTCCAGTTGCTTAATGTGTGTGCTTATGGCGGATTGGACGGTGTTCAGGCGCTCCGCCGCGACGGAAAAGCTGCGAGCCTCTGCCACGGCGACAAAGCTTTCGACGAGCCTGAGGTCTAAGGGCATAAAATCATTGTAGCAGATTTTTACGATCCTATAAAATCGTTTCAGTGATTTTATAGGCGCCGCTATTTGGTGGGCATGTCACTCGAATCCTACCTCATCGCCGCGCTGGCGGTCGTTCTAACCGGCATCTCGAAGAGCGGTTTCGCGGGCGGGCTGGGAATTCTCGGCGTGCCGCTCGTGGCGCTGACGATGCCACCACAGGCCGCCGCCGTTCTTCTGCTGCCGATCCTAATCGGCATCGATATCCTGGCGGTCTGGCGATACCGTAACGACTGGCAGGCCCGCGTGATTGTCGTCCTGCTGCCCGGGGCGGCCCTCGGGATCGGCCTAGGCATGATCGGGTTCTCCAGGATTGATCCTGACCTGTTGCGCGTGGCCATTGGGGCCATGGCACTCGGTTTTGTCCTTCGCTTCGCGTTGGGCAACGGCCGGAACCGGGAGGCGCGTGCCTCGTGGCCCACGCTTTTGGTCGCCAGCACCATGTCCGGCTTTGCAGGTTTCGTAGCCCATGCCGGCGGGCCGCCGATCAAGGGGACTCTGCTAAGGGCAAATCTCGACAAGTCGGCCTTTGTCGGAACCAACGCGTTTTTCTTTTTCTTGCTGAACCTGGCTAAAGGGGCCGGCTATGCCGCACTAGGACTGTTTACGATCGACAGTGTTCTGGCGTCGGCGCTCTTGTCCCCTTGGCTGTTGGCGGGTGTGTGGCTCGGCTTTGCCTTGCACACGCGCATTCCTCAGAGGGTTTTTGTTACCCTTGCCTATGGCCTGTTGGCCGTGGCCGGCACCAATCTTCTGCTTATCGGCGGAGCATCCCTATGGGGCTCATGACGACGTGATCATGATCTCATCGCGGCGCGGGCGTGGGGACATTGCTATCGAACGTCAACTCGGGCCGGGTCGTCTTGCCGGTGGCCAATTTCTGTATCAGCAACGCGTGCAACTTCTTGGTCCGCTCGATCGCCCAGGAACGCGGCGTGCCCATGCCCAGCTTCTTCGGCTCTATGGCCTTGTCGGGTGCGATCCTGATCCCGCTTTTCATCGTGGTGACGTTCGCGTTTTTGTAGGGTCAGGATCTAGCTGACCCGATTTTGCTGAGTTTCCGGTTCGGGCTTAACTCCGACGGTCGCTATCCTCTTGAACGCTCATGCCCAGGTTCCGCTGAGCGGACAACCATACATGACGCGGCATTGAAGCGGCTGAGATCCCTCTCAAGCGGACAAAATGAACGCCTGACGGTCCGCTCTCCAGACATACGCTCGGCGATATCCAACGACAGCGGCCGTCTGTCTAATTGACTGGCCGCAGACAGTGGTTCAGCCTCGAGTAACCTACAACCGGCCTGCCATAGACGACCTATTGCTCGCCTTCGCCATATCTCGTTTCCAGGTAGTCGCGAACCGTTAGCATCAGAGTGAGATGCCGTCGTTGTTCTGGGTGGAACGCTTCGTCCGTCAAGAGATTGCGCGCAAAAGCTGGATCAGTAAGATCCGACAACCCGAGTGGATCATATTGCCATGAAACGGGCCCGCCAGTTGTGCGACGCAGCGGTTCGAACGCCGTGGCGAACCAATCAAGATAAATCAGCTTCATGTAAGGCGCGATGGATGGCCGGGGGTCCTCGCGCTCAAGGGCTTCGCTGACCCAGTCGAAAAAGGCCGGTGCGAGTTGCAGCGTATCCTCAGCACCGATCAGCCCTGGCGCAATGCCTGACGCCACAAGCATGACCGCGCAGTCCTCTTCTGGCTCGGTCGCGGGGTAAGGAACGAAGCCTGGATGAGGTCGGACGACTTCACCAGAAGCCGTTAATCTTCCCGAAGGATGCAGATTGTCGAGGAAATCCGTGAGTCCATCATATCCAAGTTCGTCGCGTCGCTCCCAAATGCCGAAGGTCGAAAGGCGGAACGAGATATGGTGGCATAGGTCTCGAGTGAACGCCCCAAGAGACACGAGATAGCGGTGTTCCAAAGGACGGCCTGGCTGCTCGCGTTCGCTCTCCAGACGCCGCATGATAAATGGCAGAGCCATATCTGGGCGTGCAATCGTCTCCAAGAGCCTCAGAAAGTAGGTATCGCGGTTCAGCCGTGTCGGCCCGTCTTCCGCGGCACCTGATGCCACATCGTTAGCCAGATCCTCCCATCCCGTTCGGTGTGGGAAGGCCGCCGCGTCTTCGGACGTCAGCACTGAGAGAAAGCGCAGGAAGATAGCAGCAAACTGCTCGGTTTCTGGCGAAAGCGTTGTGGCTAAACGCTCGAAATCAGCCGGGTCTCGGTGCCCGGCAGCAAAGCGAGACAGCGCCACTCCCCACGCGCGCCATGCTGCTTCGTGCGCGTCATTCGGCTCCGCGGCCAACTCACCGTAAGCGTCCGCTGCCTCAGGGAACTGGCGCGCGAAGAACGCAGCGGTCGGAAAGGCTAACTCGAGAGCCTCCGCTTCGGCCGTAAGATCGTCCGACAGATTGCCGTCACGTTGCAGGGCCGCCAGTGCACGCTCTGCCGTGGTTTGCCCGGTAAACCCGAGCGCACGCAGTTCGTCTGGGTGGGCAGCTGTAGAATCGCTTAGCGCCTCCATCGCGATCAATAATGCGTAGACTGCGATCTCCTCAGGAAGCTGCTCGGCAATGCGATACGAGCGGGCAGCCATAACCAACGGCGCCACTGCCGACATGTTGAGGCGAAGGGTCTTGGCACGCTCAGAGTCGCCTATTGCAACCGGGTCTTCGTCCGCGGCAAAAATACGTTGGCGGCTCTCAAAGCCCGAGCCTCGTGGCAGTGGTGACTGCTCAATCACCAGACGCGGCGCGTCGTTTGGCGCCAGGCGTATGATGATGTATTCCCCATTAGTGGGCAGATGTATGCTCGGACCACGTTCGAAGAAGTAGAGCGCCAAATCATCGATTTCGGGGTAGCCAATCCGTGCCTGTATCGCGGACACATCGGCGGGAAGCATTTGGACGATTGGACGGCTCGTCGCTTCTATGTACGGTGCGGAAGCCGCCACCAAGAGGCGCAGTACCGCGTCGTAGCGGACGGACCGTGGCAGGTTGCTTTCGCGCATGAGCCCAAGAGCATTGGCCATCACATCGCTTTGCGGCATTTCCGCGAAATGATCGGCCGCAATCACCGCAATCTCGGCCTCCGTCTGAAGCGGACGCGCTTGTTGCAAGAAAGCCCAGACGTTTTCATCAAGGCCGCTCTGAGCGGAAACCGGTGTTGATAGGAAAACAAGCGGTATCGCTAGCAGCCAGAAAAACTTCATTCTTCAATCAATCCCTGAAATGCATCGGTTGTCTCTAAGACAACGCCCGTCGGATGGCTGAGGGCAAGTTCGATCCCGTGTTCCGGCATTGCATCGCCCTCGAACCGCAACTCGATCTCTGCTGGCGTGCTATCCAGGGCAACAAAACTTGGATCGAGCCAAAGGCGGCCCGTGAAACCGGGTGTTCTTAAGATCGGGCAGAACTCAACAATCGCTGCGTCGCTGTTACGTTCAGCGACAAACGGTTCTTCAAGTTCGATAGGCTCGGGGCCAGCTCGGAACACTGAGGGCCCCAAGACCCGGTTGACACGGCGCACCAGCGGCGATGCTGCCTGGTCACCGCCGATCGGACTGGGGCCGAGGGCGTCGACGATATCCAAGGATATCGTCCGGATCGAAAAGGTTCGCGGTAAGTGCGAAAAGGCGAACTCTAAGCACTCTCCTCCACCTTCGACGTCAACCACACGCATGGCGACAATCGGGTGTTCGTCCCAGGGCCAACAAGGCTCCTCATCGCCGCAAAAAAGAGTCTGCGCGTCGAGAAGAAACGCCGCTAGCGCCGCTAATCCGCCGATGACGGTAGTCACAATGATTATTTTTCGCCACATAGCAGCTTTAGAATCATGAGCGCGGTTTCCCTCTAATGTGCGGTGCTTCACACAAACGAGCGTCCATTGACCCTATCAGTATACAACAAATAAGAGAATAATGTAATACCTTTAAGGGCAGATCAGCGGTCAGCTTGGATCGGACACGCCGATATCCAGAGAGCATTCGAGCTTGCTTGTATGGGCATGTCTGCGACTGAGTGAGATACCGCCGGATCGGCGCCGCGCGAACTATTCGGGCTGTGGCTTCCATAACCGCTCAAAACGTCGGCATTCGGCCACTGGTGACGAGTACCATCGCTTGATTCTGGGAAACTATCGCGACGTGGTGCTTGTCATCGACGCGCCCCACCCGACGTAAGGGGTGGGCTTCTGATGTGTTCTCAAGACAGCTTGAAGAGCTTCAAGCCGAACCCGCATCAGGGTCTGAAACGACGCTGCGGAATTGTGCGGTTACGAGCCTCTTCAGGCTGTCACGACCGTTGCACGGACGTCAGCCCTTTTCGCACCCCCGCACTCGATCCTGAGCAGATCGGTGGTTTCCAGTTCTAATGCGACATCAACAGCGGACGCTGGGCGTGGCTCAGCACATGGTGGGTGACGCCGCCCCAGATGACCTCGCGCCAGCGCGGCCTGCCATAGGCGCCCATGATCAACAGGTCGATGGCCTCGTCCTCGGCATAGCTAAGGATCACTTCGCCGACCCGGTGTTCGGCGACGTCGCTGACCTGCTGCGGCTGGATGCCATGGCGCCCCAGATAGGTGATCAGGCTGCCGGCCGACTGGAACCGCTTGTGGGGCTGGTCGCCGGTCATGACGAAGACCTGATCGGCCTGTTTCAGGATCGCCAGGCTGTCGCGCACGACCCGCGCCGCCTCGCGCGTGTCTTTCCAGGCGATCATCACCCGCCGGCCGATGGGCGGAATCTTCGGCAGGTTCGGCAGGATTAGCAGGGGTGCGGTGGCCATCAGCAGCAGGTCATCCGGCCGTTGCATGCCGACATGGTCGTCGGGTGCCTGGCCATGGCCCTTGGAAACCACGATCAGATCCGCGTAGTGGCCGAGATCGGCCAAGATCTTGTTATGGTCGCCCTCGATGACGTCCATGTCCCAGGACACGTTGGCCGCGTCGCAATGTTCGCCGACCCAGGCTGAGACCTCGTCGGCCTTCTCCCGCGCGATCGCCGTCGCCTCGGATATGTAGGCATACGATGCGCCCCGGCCGGTGACCGCGGCCGGCATGTGGGCGGGCTGGGTCATGTAGACGACGTGCAGATGGGCGTCGAACCGCTGGGCCATGTCGATCGCCGCGTCGAAGCGAATTTGGCGGCTGTCGTCCGGCGCCAGGTGAAGCAGAATGGTCTTGATCGCCATCGACGGAGTGTCCTTGGTATAGGGGGGCGCGGGCCGTTGGCCAGACTAGCCCCGCGCGGGGCCGCCGTGCAACGTCACCGAGCGCATACGCGCCCTGACGGGACGGTCACCGCCCGAGATAGGCCCGCACCTCGTCCGACGCCGGCGCCGACAACAGACCGGCCATCGGACCGTCTGCGATGATATGGCCGTCATGGATGAACAGGGCGCGGACCGGCAGGTCGCGCACCTCTTCCAACTGGTGACTGACCATTACGACGGTCAGGCCCCGATCCTTGGCCAGCGTGCGCACGAGATCCGTCATCTCGCGCCGGCGGCCCGGATCGAGCGCGGCGAACGGCTCGTCCAGCAGCAGGATCGGCCGGTTGCGCACCAGGCTGCGCGCCAAGGCGACACGCTGACGCTCGCCGCCCGATAGATGGCGGGGCCACCGTTCTGACAGCCCGGCCAGCCCCATGCGGTCAAGCGCCATCGTCACATGGCGCCACTGGTCCGGGGTCAGCCTGAGGCCGGGATGCAGGCCCAGGGCCACATTCTCGGCCACGGTCAGGTGCGGGAAGAGATTGCCTTCCTGAAACAGCGTCGTCACCGGCCGATCGGCCGGTACCTTGTCGCCGACATCCTCGCCCATCAGCGCCATCCTGCCGGCCGTCGGGCGATCGAAACCGGCGATCAGGTTCAACAGGGTCGACTTGCCGGCGCCACTGGGGCCCAGCACGACGACGAACTCGCCGGCCGCGATGGCGACATCGAACCGCATTTCCATCGCCTCGTAGCGGAACGAGACGCGATCCAAGGCAACGGCTGTCGCGGCGTTATCGCGTGGCACGGCCGCCGACCCCCTTATCGATCACGGTGAACACGAACAGGCACAAAAGGATCAATAGCCCGGCAACCACGGCCGCCTCGTCCATGCGATAGGCGGAAAGCCGTTGATACAACAGCATGGGCAAGGTTTCGGTTTCGGCCGTGCCGAACAGGGCGATGACGCCGAAATCCCCGAAAGACAAGGCCACCGTCAGCCCCAGCGCCAGCGCGATCGGACGGCGCAGCAACGGCCAGTCGACGAGCCGGAACCGGTCCAGCGGGCGCATGCCCAGCCCTTGTATCAGCCGGTCGTAGCGCCGCGCGGCCTGGGTCATCGGCGGATTGAGAATGCGCACCACGAAGGGCAGGCCCATCACGGCATTGACGATGACGACGATCACGAGGCCCAGGGAAAACGGGTCGGCCACCGTGCGCAGGACCAGGAACATGCCGGCCCCCAGCACCATCGGCGGCACGACGAGGCTGAGCGACGCGGCGGTCTCCAACAGCCCGGCCAGCTTTCGCCGCTGCCGGCGCACGTCGAGCCATCGGGCCGTCGACAACAGGCCCCAACCCGAGATCAGCGACAGGCTGCCGGCCGCCAGCCCAACCCCGAGGCTGCGCCCGGCGGCGGCCCAGACATCGCCGTCGGTGATCACCGTGACGACAGGCCCGGTCACGAACCGGCTGGCCAGCGCCGCCAGCGGTGCCAGCACGATGACGGCGCCGATCAGCAGCCAGCCGACATCGATCACTCGGGCCGACGGATGCTGGCTGTCCGGCCTGGCGTCGGCGGTCTGCAATGTTGCCTCCGGCGCGATCGGCCGGGCCCACAGCATCAGCATGGCCATGACACAGGCGCAGACGGCAACCTGCAGCACCGAGAGGGCCAGCCCGCGCTGCAGGTCGAAATCGAAACGCAGGGCCTGATAGATCGCCACCTCCAAGGTCGCGTTCGGCGGCCCGCCGCCGAGGGTCAGCACCACGGCGAAGCTGGTGAAGCACAACAGGAAGATCAGCCCGGCGATGCCGGGCGCGACCTCGCGGATCATCGGCCATTCGATCAGGCGGAAGATCTGCGGCCCGCTCATGCCAAGCTGGCTGGCCAGACGCCATTGTTCCGACGGGATCGTCGCCCAGCCCGCCAGCATCAGCCGCGCCGCGAACGGCATGTTGAAAAAGACATGGGCCATCAGGATGCCGGACAGGCCGTAGAAATCGAACCTGCCCGGCAGGCCCAGCCAGCCCCAGCCCTGGTTCAGCCAGCCATTGCGGCCGAGAAGGATCACCATGCCCAAGACACCGACGATCGTCGGCAGAACCATCGGCACGCCCAACAGCCGGATCAACAGCGACCGGCCGGCGAAGGACGGACGGCGCGCCAGGGCGCGGGCCACCGGTATCGCCAGAACGATACTGATCAGGGCGGACAGCGTTGCCTGAACGACCGTGAAGCGCAGGATCGACCAGATGTACGGGTCGGTCCAAATCCGTCGTCCGTCGGTGCCCGGCGCGGCAAGCAGAAGGCCGATCGCACTGACCGCGATCAGGGCGGCCAACAGGCCGATAACCAGTCCCCCCGGTAGCAGGCCCGGCAGCAGCCCCGCGATGTTTCGCCCGCTTGGCCTTGCCGCGCCTAGCGCGACATCGCTGTCAGCCATTCATCGATCCAGGCCTGGCGATTGTCTCGCACCGTTTGCGACGGGTAGAGCAAGGCGGGCCCTTCCGGCGGCGGGGTGAAGCCCTCGGGCAGTCCGCCGGCAGGGAACCGTGCCGGATACATCCAGTTGGTGGTCGGTATCGCCTCCTGGAACTCCGGCGACAGCAGAAACGCCAGGAACTCCGCCGCCAATTCCGGCGAATCGCTGGTCCGGGTGATGCCCGCTACCTCGACCTGCATGTAATGGCCTTCCTCGAAAGTGTCGGCGGCGTAGCGCTCGTCGCCTTCGGCGATGCGGTGGTAGGAGGGCGAGGTGGTGTAGCTCAGCACCATCGGCGCCTCGCCCTCCAGGAACATGCCGTACGCCTCGCTCCAGCCGCTGGTCACCGCGACGATGCGTGGGCGCAGCTGGGCCCATGCAGCGGGGGCCGCCTCGCCATAAACCTGCCGGATCCACAGCAACAGGCCCAGGCCGGGGGTGCTGGTGCGCGGGTCCTGGATCAGGATTTCGACATCGCTGTTTTCGACCAGGTCGCGCAGGCTCGCCGGCGGCTCTTCGATCGCATCGGTGTCGTAGACGAAAGCGAAATAGCCCCAATCGAAGGGCACGAAGTTCTCGTCGTCCCAGTCGATAGGCAGGTCGAGCGGCGGCAGCGTCAGCCCGTGCGGGACAACCAGCCG
>JANQGH010000061.1 GCA_028277405.1 Alphaproteobacteria bacterium
CAGGCCCGGTCGCGTCGGCAGGCCCGGTCGCGTCGGCAGGCCCGGTCGCGTCGGCAGGCCCGGTCGCGTCGGCAGGCCCGGTCGCGTCGGCAGGTCCACGGCGATCAAGTCACCCGTCCAGCAGGCCGACTTCCACAGCGTACCGTGAGAGGTTTCGGTAGCCCATGCTGGCATACTGTAGCGGGTTCGCCTTGGCGGCATCCTGCTCCGCCTCGACGACGAGCCAGCCCTTGTAGTCGACGGCGGCCAACGGCTTCAGGGCGCCTTCGAAATCGACGATGCCGTCGCCCGGGACGGTGAACACGCCATCGATGACAGCGTCGAGAAAGCTGCCGCCGTTGGCCAGGATCGACTGCATGACCGGCTCGCGCACGTCCTTGGTGTGCACGTGGGCGATGCGCTCGGCGTGGCGTTCCGCGAACGCGACGGGGTCGCCGCCGGCAAAGGTGATGTGCCCGGTGTCCAGCAACAGCCCGACCGCGTCGCCCGTTTCCTCCATCAGCCGGTCCGCCTCGGCCTCGGTTTGGATCAGGGTTCCCATGTGGGGGTGGTAGGCGAGGCGCAGGCCGCGTTCGGCCGTTCTTTCGGCTAGTTCGGTCAGACGGTCGCAAAAGGGTCGCCAGGCATCCTCGGTCATCAACGGGCGGGTGATCAGCGACCTGGTGCGATCGGCCTGTATGGAATCCGTGGTGTCGCAGTAGACCAGGACGTCACAGCCCATCTCCTCCAAGAGGGTCAGATGGTCGGCGATTTCGGTCCATTCGACGTCGACCGTGCCGTGGCGGAGTGAGCCGCTGTACCAGCCGGAAACCAGAACCAGGCTGTGGGCGTCCAGGACTGGCCGCAACTGGGCCGAATTGCGCGGAAACTTGTTGCCCAGCTCGATGCCGGCGAAGCCCGCCTCGGCAGCCTCGGCCAGGCAGGTTTCCAGGGAGATGTCGCCGCCCAGCTCCGGCAGGTCGTCGTTGCTCCAACCGATTGGGTTCGTGCCCAAACGGACCTTCTGTTCGGTCATGGGGGTGTCTCCTAGTCGGCGCGCAGGCGCTCGATTGCGTTTTGATAGGCGGCGCGGGCATCGCGCACGGCCGCGCGCTCGGATGTTTCAGGCACGGCCACATCCCACCAGGCGCCACCTTCCTCGGTTGTGATCATCGGATCGGTGTCGATCACGATGACGGAGGTACGGTCCGCCTGCTTGGCCCGTTCGAACGCCTGTTCCAGCTCCGCGATGCTGGCGACCTTTTCCGCCCGCGCGCCCAGGCCGGTGGCGTGCGCGACAAAGTCGATCGGCACGACCTGTTCATGGCGCGCGTCGGCCAGCAGATTGTTGAACGGCGCGCTGCCGGTCGCCTGCTGCAGCCGGTTGATGCAGCCAAAGCCGCGATTGTCCAGCACCACGATCGTCAGCCGACAGCCCAGCATCACCGAAGTCGCGATTTCCGAGTTCATCATCAGATAGCTGCCGTCACCGACCATAACGACGACCTCGTCATCAGGCTTGGCCAGCTTGACCCCAACGCCGCCCGCGATCTCGTAGCCCATGCAGGAATAGGCGTACTCGACATGATAATTGCCCGGCGCCGGCGTGCGCCAAAGCTTGTGCAACTCGCCCGGCAAGCCACCGGCCGCGCAGACCATGGTCGTGTTGGCGTCGGCACCGCGGTTGACGGCACCCAGAACTTGCGCGTCGGACGGCAGCGGCGCGTTGGTTGGCGCCGTCGCGCGCTCGACCGCCTCGTTCCATTCGGCCATGGAGGACTTGGCATAATCTTGCCAGGTGCTTGGCACCTGCCAGCCCGACAGGTCGTCGGCGAGCGCGGTGAGCGCGCGACGTGCGTCCGCGACCAGCGGCACCGCGCGGTGCTTGATCGCGTCGTACGGCGCCGTGTTCACCTGGATCAGGCGCATCGCCGGGTTGCGGAACAAGGTGCCGGACGCGCTTGTAAAGTCCTGCAGCCGAGTGCCGACCGCGAGCACGAGATCGGCATCGGCGGCCAGGCTGTTTGCCGCGCTGCTGCCGGTAACCCCGATGGACCCGACGGCTTGGGGGTGGTCCCACGCGAGCGCGCCCTTGCCCGCTTGGGTTTCCGCGACCGCGAGGCCGTGTGTCTCCGCCAGATGCGCCAACGCATCGCTGGCGCCGGAATAGAGGACGCCACCGCCCGCTATGATCAATGGCCGTTCCGATGCCTTGATCAGGGCGACGGCATCGGCCAACTCGTCCTCGTCGGGACCGGGCCTGCGCGAGCGGCGCACGACCGGCTCGAAGAAGCTCTCGGGGTAGTCATACGCCTCGGCCTGGACGTCCTGGCACATGGCGAGCGTCACCGGTCCGCAGTTTGCCGGATCGGTCAAGGTATCCAACGCGTGGGGCAGGCTGACCAGCAACTGTTCCGGCCGCGTGATCCGGTCCCAGAAGCGCGAGACCGGCCGGAAACAGTCGTTGGCGGTGATCGTCGGGTCGCCGAAATCCTCGATCTGCTGCAGCACCGGATCGGGCCGGCGGTTGGCGAACACGTCACCGGGCAACAGCAAGACGGGCAGGCGGTTGGCGTGGGCGAGGGCGGCCGCGGTGACCATGTTGGTCGCGCCCGGCCCAATCGAGCTGGTGCAGGCCATGAACTGCCGCCGATACTTGGCCTTTGCAAAGGCGATTGCCGCCAACGCCATGGCCTGTTCGTTGTGGCTGCGGTAGGTCGGCAGAAGGTCGCCGGCCTGGAACAGCGCCTCACCGAGCCCGGCCACGTTGCCATGACCGAAGATCGCCCAAACGCCAGGGATCAGCGGTACCTCCTGGCCATCGATCTCGGTTCTCTGCGCGATCAGATAGCGCACCAGCGCCTGGGCCATCGTCAAGCGGACGGTTGTCATGATCGGTTCCCTCGCTATCGGCCTACGGCGTCAGGCCGCCGCGGCTTGAGCCTTGTCCCAGCGGTTGATCAGGCGGCCGAACGAAGCCGCCATACGGTCGACCGCCTCGTCATCGTCGATTCTGCCGGCGAACCATTCGTCCGCCGCCGCGCCGAAGATCGTCCTGCCGACCGCGAACCCTTTGCAGATGGGCTGCTTGACCGCCAGGTCAAAGGCCGCGAACAGCTCGGCCTCCGGCGCCTCCAGCCCCAGCAGCAGAACGCCCCGGCAATGCCGGTCGTGGCCGGTGATCGCGTCAGCCGTCAAGCGCCACTCGGATTGGCTGGTCGGCGGGGCCAGCTTCCACCAATCGGGATAGACGCCCAGGCGATAGAACCGGTCGATCACGCGGGGCATCGTGTGCATGTCCGTCGGCCGATCGGATTTCGTGGCGATCACCTCCAGCAACAGCTCGTGATCGGTGTTGCGGCAGGCCTCATAGAGCGTCTTGACCTGGCTCTCCTGCTCCTCCAGAAGGGCCGGGTCGTCGTCCGGGTGATAGAAGACCAGGCACTTGACCACATGGTCGACCGGCCATTCGCGCAAGGTCGCGCCGACATCCGGACCGCCTTCGAAACGCAGCGGGATCGACCCGGGCCGCTCGATCGGCCTGCCGACCCATAGGCTGCCGTCGCTGGCGGCGTCCAAGGCAGAACGCCCCAGCCGGCCGTCGCAGAGAATGCCGATTGAATTGCCGCCGCCCTCGAACTGGTGCGCCGCCCGCAAGGCCAACTCCTTGAAATCGCCGATGCGCGCGGCGTCGGCCCCATGCCGCAGCGCCATCTCTTCAAACTGGGCACGGTGATCGAAGGCAAAGGCCAGCACCGACGGCCAGTCGCGCCGCCGCGTCGTCGACCAATGCAGGCGGTTCAAGGCCTCGTCCTTGCGCAGAGCGTGCTCGCCGCTGCCATGCTCCAGAAAATAGCTCAGCTCTTCCCAGGTCGGTACGGCCGGCGCGCAGCCATGGCGCGAAACGGCGAAGGCCCCGCAGGCGTTGGCCAGCCGGCAACACTCCTCCAACGGCAGGTCGCGCAGATAGCCCTTCAGAAATCCGCTCATGAAGGCGTCGCCCGCGCCCAACACGTTATAGACCTCGACCGGAAAGCCCGGCCCGGTCACGCCCTCATCGAGACTGTCGGGAATCGCGTCCGGAAACGCCACGCAGCCCATCGGCCCGCGCTTGCAAACGATCAGGGCATCGGTCAGTTCGCGGACGCGCCTGATCGCCGCCAGCGTATCGGTCGTGCCACCCGCGATGTGCAACTCCTCCTCGGTGCCGACGATCACGTCGCAGTCCGGTAGGATGGTTTGCAACCGCTCGGTAACGGTTTGGTCGGCCACGAACCGCTCCTCGCCCAGCCCGTGGCCGGTCAGGCCCCACAGCACCGGGCGATAGTCGATGTCGAAGACGACCTTGCTGCCGGCGTCGTGACAGGCCGACATGGCCTTGCGGCTCATCGCCTCCAGCGAGGGCGTGGAGACATGGGTGCCGGTCACGACCACCGCCTTTGCGCGCGCGATAAAGGCCGGGTCGATATGGTCTTCCGTCAGCGCGGCATCGGCGCAGTTCTCGCGGTAGAAGATCAGCGGAAAGGTGTGCTGGTCGCGAATGCCCAGGATGACCAGCGAGGTCAGCCGCTCGGGGTCGACCAGAACCTGGCTGGTATCGACGCCCTCGCGGCCCAACTGTTCCAAGATGAACCGGCCCATATGCTCGTCGCCGACACCGGTGATCACGGCCGGTCTCAGGCCCAGCCGCGCGGTGCCGATCGAGATGTTGGTCGGGCAGCCGCCGACATATTTGGCGAAGCTGGCCATATCCTCCAGCCGGCCGCCGACCTGCTGGCCGTAAAGGTCGACGGAAGACCGGCCGATGCAGACGACGTCCAGCGGGCCGTCGCCGTTCGGCGCGCGGGGCGTGGGATCAGGAGCCATTGCCCTTCAGGTCCTCGGGCAGCCAGATCTCGGCGTTCGGGTCCTGCGTCCAGGTATGCTCTTCGGTGAAGTCCGGCACGGTGTAGGGGTTGTCGGGCAGGTGCCGGATCACCCAGCTGTAATACATGCCGTATCCCGGCGCGGCGCATTGGGCGTGGTCGTTGCCGTCGAAGATCTTGACGGTGTCGTACTGTTTCACCTTCAGCACCTGGTCACCCAACTCCGCATGGCCGTAGCCCTGGGGCTTGGTGAACCGATAGTGATAGATCTCCGGCTGCGGGTGATGGTGGGGCGGATAGCTGGACCAGCGCCCGGGCATGGTCACCACCTCGCCCAGCACCAGCTTCGCCGCGCCGTCGGACGTGGAACCGTCGAAGATCGTGCGCACGAACCGGTAGCACGCGTCGCCCACCTGGCCCTTGCCCCGGTGTTCGTTGGGCACGTCGTCGGGCGTGAAGACACGCGGGGCGAACCGGCGTCGATTGGCGACGCTGTAAACCGTGAACTCGGCCGGCCCGTCGGCCTCGAAGCGCACCCGTTCGCCGGCGGCGACGTGAACGGCGCTTGAGGACTCGTCAAACAACGAGGCCCGGCTCAACCGCGTGGTTTCGTTGCCGACCGTCGCGATCACGGTGCCTTCCATCAACAGCCAGGCGGTTTCCTCCTCCGTCTCGATCTCGTAGGCTTCGCCGGCCTTCAGCTTCAGGACGCCCATGGCGATGCCGGTGTTGTCCTCCGCCTCGTCGTAACGGGTAATGCTTGTCAAACCATCGCCGAACCCGGCCCTATGGTTCGTCAAATGCAGGGTCATGTGGCCTCCAATGGCAAGCCCCCCAATCGAGGGCACTGAGAGCGGACAAAGGGGGAGAATTCGCTTGCGGCAAATGAAACAAAAATTCTAACTAGGGCGCAAGACCGGAATGTGAGTTTTGCCGACAGAGAATTGCCGATGGGGGGCAAGGCATGGCCGACCTGGCTGGAAAAATCGTCATCGTCACGGGCGCCAGCCAGGGTATTGGCGAGGCCGTCGCGCGCAAATGCGCTGCAGAAGGGGCCGCCGGCCTCCTGCTGACGGCGCGCGACCGGCAGCGCGGCGACCGGGTGGCCGATGCGCTCAGCAATGGCCTGTGCCGCGCGGTGTTCCATCCGGCGGAACTGGCGGAGCCGGACCAGTGCACATCGATCGTGGCGACCTGCATCGCCGAGTTCGGCCGCGTCGACGGGTTGGTGAACGCCGCCGGTTTGACCGATCGCGGCACCATCTTCGACACCTCGGTCGAACTCTGGGACCGCTTGTTTGCCATCAACGCGCGGGCGCCGTTCCTGCTGATCCAAGCCGCGGCCGAGCAGATGAGAAAGCAGGGCAGCGGCGGGTCGATCGTCAACATCCTGTCGATCAGCGGCCATGGCGGCCAGCCATTTATCACCGGCTATTGCGCCTCGAAGGGCGCGCTGGCAATCCTGACGCGCAACACGGCCAACGGCCTTCGCTGGGACCGCATCCGGGTGAACGGCATCAATATCGGCTGGACGGACACGCCCCATGAACACCGCGTGCAGACCGGCGCCATGGGACAGCCGGACGATTGGCTGGCGCAGGCGGAGGCCGAACAACCGTTCGGTCGCTTGCTGAAGCCTGCCGATGTGGCGGAGTTGAGTGTGTTCTTGCTGAGTGATCGGTCCGGCATCATGACCGGCGCGATCATCGATCAAGACCAGAAAGTAATCGGTGCTTGGGATTAGGAGTTATCGCGGATGCTGACGCTCGCGCAATTCGGTGCCGGCCGGATCGGCCAGATCCATGCCAGGAACGTCGCCCAAAACGGCCGTTGCCGATTGAAGGCGATCGTCGACGTGAACGCCGATGCGGCGTCGGCCCTGGCCGGCGATACCGGCGCCCAGGTCATGACCGCCGACCAGGTGTTCACCGATCCGGAAATCGGTGCGGTCGTTATCGCCAGCGCGACCCACACCCATGCGGCGCTGATCGAGCAGGCGGCCAAGGCCGGCAAGGCCATCTTCTGTGAAAAGCCCATTGATCTGGACAGCGATCGTGTCGCGGCCTGTCTAGGCGTGGTCGCGGCGGCCGGCGTGCCCTTGTTCGTCGCCTTCAATCGGCGGTTCGATCCGAACTTCCGTGTCCTGCACCAAAGGCTGTGCGACGGCGTTATCGGCGATCTCGAGGCGGTGCTGATCACCAGCGTCGATCCCGCACCGCCGCCGGTCGACTACATCAAGACCTCAGGCGGCCTTTTCCGCGACATGATGATCCATGATTTCGACATGGTGGTCTGGCTGCTGGGTGAGCGGCCTGTCGAGGTCTTTGCCGCCGGTTCCTGCAATGTCGATCCGGCGATCGAGGCGGCGGGGGACATCGACACCGCTACGGTGACCCTGCGCACCGGGTCCGGCCGCCTGGCGCAGATCTTCAACAGCCGGCGATCCGGCTACGGTTACGACCAGCGGATCGAACTGCACGGGTCCGCCGGCATGCTGCAGGCCAGCAACTGGCTGGAACACAGCGTCACCGTGGCGACCGACCAAGGTGTGACCGGCGCCAAGCCGATGCACTTCTTCCTCGAACGCTACGCTCTCGCTTACAAGGCGGAACTGGACACCTTTATCGATGCGGTCGCGGACGGGGCGGCGCCATCGCCGTCCGGCGAGGATGGCAGGGTCGCCCTCTTGCTGGCGGATGCCGCAGCCGAATCCCTGACCGCCAACCGGCCCGTCAATCCAGGGCTTTGACGGTCTCTCGCGTCTTCTTGCGCTGCTCAAGCCGTCCGCCCAGGCCGACAATCAGCGTAATCGCGAGGCACATGGTGGCCGACAGCGAGCGGATCGATTCCAACTGCGCATCCTGCACCTCAAGCGCCACGTCGGCGTAGCGGACCAGCGGGCTCAAGGGCTCGTCTGTTATGGCAACGACGCCGACGCCGCGTTCCACGGCCTGACGCGCCACGTCGACCGTATCGGGCGCGTAAGGCTTGAAGCTGACGACCAAAGCGACGTCCCCGGCCTCCATCACACCGGCTTGCTGGTG
>JANQGH010000010.1 GCA_028277405.1 Alphaproteobacteria bacterium
GGGTTAACCCGATCGAAACCGAGGACTGCGGCGCCGTCCAGTTCACGATGGAAAACGGCGCGTTGGCGACCAGTTCGATAACGCTCGGTGCGGCCGACAACACCACGCGCCTGCGCTTCTGCTTCGCGGGCCTCACGGCCGAGAGCGGCAGCCTGCCTTACACACCGGCCGAGGATACTTGGCGGTTCCTGGCGCGCGATCCCGATCGCCAGGGCGAGGTCGACGCAATCGTTGCGTCCGCCATCACGGCCAAGGCGGGCTTTGTCGGCTTCTTTGCCGCACTCGCGGATGCCATTCGGGGCGCGCCGGGCGACGACGTCACGGTCCAGGACGGCCGCCGTTCTATCGAGTTGGTGACGGCGATCTATCGGTCGGCGCGCGGCGGAGTCCCAGTCGACCTGCCGCTGGGCGGTGACGATCCGGCGTATGGGGGCTGGCAGCCTGCCTGAACCCCCGGACGACGGCCTATGCCGCGATACCGTTGGCGATCGTCAAGCCGTCGGCGTCGAACAGGTGCAGGTTGGCGCGGTTCAGCTTCAGGTGCAGGGCTTGGCCTTGCTCGACCGGCAACTGGCCGATCTGATGGACGGTGAGCTGCGGCATGCCCTCGGCGGAGCAATAGAGATAGGTCTCGCCGCCAAGCTGTTCGGAGAAATCGACCTGAACGGTTATATCCGCTGCGTCAGCCTCCGTGATCTGAAGATGTTCCGACCGGACGCCGAAGGTCACCTCTTGCCCGGGAACAAGACCGTCGACCGGCGGAATCCCGATTCTGTGGGGGCCGGCGACCAGGGTATCTTGCTCCACAGTCGCCTCGATCAGGTTCATGCGGGGTGAGCCGATGAAGCCGGCGACGAACATGTTCTGCGGTGTGTTGTAGAGGTCCAGCGGCCGTCCGGTCTGTTCGACCACGCCGCCCTGCAGCACCACGATCTTGTCGGCCAGGGTCATGGCCTCGATCTGGTCATGGGTCACATAGATCATCGTGCCGCCGATGCTCTTGTGCAGGGCCGCCAGCTCCTTGCGCATGGTGACACGCAGCTCGGCATCCAGGTTGGACAGCGGCTCGTCGAACAGGAAGGCCTTGGGGTCGCGCACGATCGCCCGACCGATAGCGACACGCTGGCGCTGCCCGCCCGACAGCGCCTTCGGCCGACGTTGAAGGTACGGCGTGATCTGCAGCATGTCGGCGGCGGCCGTCACGCGCTGCTCGATCTCCGGTTTGGGCAACTTCGCGTTTTCCAGACCGAACGCCATGTTCTTGTAGACGGTCATGTGCGGGTAAAGCGCGTAGGACTGGAACACCATCGCCAGACCACGCTCAGACGCGGTGATCCGGTTCACGACATCACCGTCGATCAGAATGTCGCCTTCGGTGACGTCCTCCAGGCCCGCGATGATGCGCAGAAGCGTGGACTTGCCACAGCCTGACGGGCCGACAAAGACCACGAACTCGCCGCTGTGGATATCGAGGTTGACCCCATGGATGACCTCGACCGTGCCGTAGGATTTGCGCACGTCTTTCAGAAGGATTTCAGTCATCATCTTCCCCCTAGCGGCTGCGCATCATGGCGGCGAGCCTCGGTTCGGCGCGCTGCATCCACAACGGCGGCAGCCCCTTCAAAATCTGGCCGACATCGTCCAGCATCATGTCGCGGATGCGCTGGTAGGATGCCTCCAATCCGCCCGCGAGATGGGCGGAGAACAGGACGTTCGGCGTGTCCCGAAAGCCGGCGTCGGGCGGCACCGGTTCTTCCGGATAAACATCGATCGCCGCGCGGAACCTTCCCTCAGCGGCGAGAGCCAGCAGGGCCTCGAAGTCCACGATCTCCGCCCGGCTAGCGAGGATGATACAGGCGTCGCCGCGGATCGTGGAAAGCTTCGCCCGGTCAAGAAAACCTTCATTGTCGGTCGTGACACCGGCCAGCAGGAACAGGAACTGGCTCTGCGCCAACACCGTCTCGAGTGAGGCCGGCACCAACCCTTGTGCCTCCAGATAGCGATCGGACAGCCACGGGTCGTGGGCCGTCAGCGTGCAGCCGAATGGCCGCAACAGCGCGGCCAGTTCCCGCCCGAGGTTGCCGTAGCCGATCAGCCCCACATCGGCGCCGTAGAGGCTGTAGGCGTGTCCGTTACCAGCGATGCCGTAGGCTTCCTCCCCGCTGCGAAACAGACCGTCCGCCTGGTTCAGCCCTCTGGCAAGCGTGATCGCCTGGGCCAGGCAGAACTCCGCCACCGCAGGTGCCATGGCGGGCGCGGCGGACAGGACGCGGATGCCGCGTGCCTGGGCGGCGGCATAGTCGATGTTCGGTTCCCAGTTGGCCTTCACGTTCAAGACCGCGCGCAGGTTCGGCGCCCGGTCCAGCCGCGCCTTCGGCAAGTCGGTCTGGCCGATGATAACCGCCACTTCCGGCAAGATGCGTTCGACCAGATCATCCGGCGCGCGCGCGCCGAAATGGCTGACCACGCGGCCCATACCGTCCAGGGCCCGGGCGATGTCGTCGGTATAGACCATCGCCTGCGTCCGCGGGTGCGGGTCCAGAAAGATCAGCGGTTTGGCGGTCATGCAAGGCTACTTCATGCCCGAACTGGCGATGCCGGTGGTGATGAAGCGCTGCAGGAAGGCGAAGACCACCACCACGGGGATCAAGGTGACGACGGTCATGGCCAGCACATAGTGCCACTGCACGTTCAACTCGCCCTGGAAGGCATTCAGGCCGATCTGCAGCGTGTAGACCTCGCTGCGGTTCAGCACGATCAGGGGCCACAGGAAATCGTTCCAGCGCCACATGATCGAGAAGATGGCCAGCACGGCGATCGCCGGCATGGCCAGCGGCATGACCACGCGCCAATAGATCTGCCATTCGCTGGCCTTGTCCATGCGGGCCGCCTCGATCAGGTCCCTCGGGATGGTCAGCATGTATTGTCGAAGCAGGAAGACGCCGGTGGGCGTGGCCGCGCCAGGCAGAATCACCGCCCATAGTGAATTGACCAGCCCGAGTTCGGTCACCACCAGGTAGACGGGCACCAGAATCACGGTGATCGGGATCATCAAGGTGCCGATCACCAGCAGCATGATGGCGTTTCGCCCCCTGAACTCGTAGATCGAGAGCGCGTAGGCCGCCATGGAATTGATCAGCAAGGTCACCAGCGTGGCGACCACCGTGACGATGACGGAGTTTTGCAGGAATGTCAGGAAGTTAAACCGTTCCAGCGGGTCGGTGTAGTTCTCCACCGCCACGCGGAATTCGCGCGTTGCCGTGCGTTGGTCGATGGGCACGTCGATGCGGACGTCAGGCTCCGCCGGGTCGACCATCTGGGCGACGATGCCGACGCGCCTGATCTGCGCCAGTTGGCGCACGCTGCCATCCTCCATGGTGACGTCGAACAGCAGCAGCGGCTCGTCATAACCCTCGACCTCGACCTCGATCTGGCCCAGGGGCAACAGGGTGGGCGGGAACTCCAGCAGGCCGGATTGGGTCTTGAACGAGGACAGCGCTAGCCACACCGCCGGCCCGAACATCAGCACCACGCCTAGGAACAGGTAGAGGTAGGTGAAGACGTCCGTCCAGTGCAGCCGCCCCCGACCGCGTGTGGCGGTCAAGAAGCCCCAAAGCGTGCGCCGTTCCGTCGTTGCGGTGTCAGCCACGGTCCCTGCGCCTTGTGACGAAAAGTTGGGTCAGGGTCAGGATGAACAGCACGACGCCCAGCAGGACCGAGGCGGCCGACGCCAGTCCGAAATTCTGCACCTGGTTGGTAAAGCCGGTGTTGTAGATGTACTGCACCATGAACTGGGTCGCGGTGCCTGGGCCACCACCGGTCAGCACATAGACCTCGTCGAAAATCTGCACGCCACGAATCAGGGCCAGCACGATCACCACCAGCATGTTGGGCCACAACAGCGGCAGGGTGATGCGCCAGAACACCCGCTCTTTGCTGGTGCCGTCCATCTCGGCGGCCTCGTAGAGATCGGGCGGTATGGCCTGCAGGCCGGCCAGCAGGATCAGCGTGTAGAAGCCCATATGGGCCCAGATCGACACGAAGATGGCCCAGAACATGGCCCAGTTCGGGTCGACGAAGAACAGAATGCGCTCCAGCCCGATCGAGACCAGCAGCGCGTTCAAGAGACCGTCACGCAGCAGGATCCACTTCCAGATCAGCGCCACGACCACGGGCGACAGTAGGACCGGGAAAAAGAACACAGCCCGGAAGAAGCCTCTCCCTTTGATCTTGCGGTTCAAGATCAAGGCGGTGATCAGCGAGAACAGAACCAGAAACGTGACCTGGAACACGACGAACACCATCGTGTTCGTGATGCCGCGCCAGAACCGGTCCTCCCGGCACGAGCTGGTATCGAAGTGGTTCTCGCATTCCAGCAGGAAGCCATACTGCTCGCCGCCGACATAGGCCCGGTCGGAGAGGAACAGGTTGGTTCCACCGGTCAGCGAGAAGGCGAAATTGATGAACAGGGGGATGATCACGAAGATGCCGAAAAAGCACAGATTCGGCAGCAGGAAGATGTACGGCATCCCGCCAATGCCGACCACCCGCTGGGCGGTCTTGAACACGGGATCGATCGCCGCGCCAACCGCGCGCATCGGCATCGCGGCCAGCGTGATCAGCGGCGATCGCTTCTCGTCGGAACGGATTTCAGCCATGGGCGGGACGGTTTGAGCCGGAGCGGTCCCGACCCGGTGGGGCCGGGACCGACCGATCGCGCGTTAGTTATCGCGCGCTTGTTCCGCCAACTGCTGTTCGACGTCTTGGGTCATCCGGTCGTAGGCTTCGTCGAGGGTCAGTTCGCCGACGATGGCCTCGCCCAAACGCGAGATCAGCGCGTTGAACATCACGCGGTTGTTCGGATAGCCCTGCAGTTCGAAGGCGATCGGCGAGATGGTCGGCACGGCGCCTGCGAACACTTCCAGCGCGTGGCTGGCGCGCGGATCGTCGGTGTCGAAGTCGATGCCGCCTTGCGCCAGGCCGAGATGGCCCGGGATGAACAGGGTCCGGCCATAGAACTCCGACAGCACGTCTTCGCTGGACAGATAGTCCATCAGGATGCCGACTTCCTCCGGATGCTCGGTACCCGCCATCGCGACCAGGGCCGCGCCGCCAGGCATGCCGGTGCAGCCGGCCGGGCCGCACGGGGCAGGGACCGCCCACCAGTCAAAGGCGTCGCCGATGGTCTCGGCGAATTGCGGGATCTGCCAAGAGCCGCTCATATAGAGCACGACTTGCGCATTGGCGAAGTCCTCGTTGGCGCCAAGATAGGTCGAGCCGGAGACCGAGCCCCACAGCTCTTGCGCCATTGTGCCGTCCTGGTGCCAGTCGTACAGGCGCTGGGTCATCTCCTTCAGACCGTCATCGACCAACGCCGGATTGCCGTCGGCATCAAACATGTGCGCGCCCATCGAAATCGCGGGGCCGGCGACACGGTGGCCGGAGCGGTCCCAGGCCATGGGGATCGGAATGTCCAGGGCCTCGGCAACCTGGCTCGAGGCGGCCGCCCAGTCGTCCCAGGTCGCGCCGTCGCCAGGCAGGTCGACGCCAGCCTGTTCAAACAGGGTCCGGTTCACATACGGTCCGGTGACGGTCATCTGGGTCATGAAGCCGGAGATCGCATCATCCCCCGCCGGGCGCAGCCAGTTTAGGAATGGCCCGAAATTCTCCTCCCAATAGGCGGGGTCGGAGATATAGGGCGTCAGGTCGAGATAATGCTCCGAAAGGCCGCCCAGGTCGGTGATGCGCGCTACGTCGGGCCCGTCGCCGGCAGCGAGCTGAACCGGCAGGCTTTCCAGGATGGCGCTGTAGGGCACGACATCCAGCGAGACCGTGATGTCGGGATGTTCGGCTTCGAACCGGTCGAGCAGGTCCTGCATGACCTCGCCCTCGATACCGTCATTGTACCAGGTCATCCGCAGCTCGGTCTGGGCCGAGGCGGCCGACGTCATCATGCCGAGGGCAAGCGCCCCCACCGAAGCAAAAGCCAACATGCGCGATTTCATATGTTCCTCCCTTATAGCCCGTCATCGCTCTATCGTGCCGGGCGGATCGTTGCATCGTGTTGATGACGGCAATGTTGGGCGAGCCGGCGCCCAAGCGCAATTCCAAAAAGGCGAGTTGCTCAGACGACCACCGGAAATGTGGGAGGTGGTGGCTGGAGGTCTCTGGACTGAGCGCGATCGCCCGTCTGCCCACTCCGACATAACAAACGGCAATCCCAACGGCATCAGAAACTCTGATTGGAGGAAGCTTGCTCCCGTTCGCTAACAGTTCAAGCCGCCGGAGACAAACGCTCGACCCTGATGTCGCCGGCACGCTCCATGGCGCGGGCGAGATCGCAAGCCGCTTGAAGGCGGTACCAGGTTTCCGCGCTCCCACCGAACGCTCTTTCCAATCGGATCGCCATCTCCGGCGATATGCCGGCACGTCCATTGACGATGTCAGAGAGCTGCTTGCGGCTGACGCCAAGACGCCGTGCCGTCTCCGCTACGGTCAAACCCAACGGTCCGATGCAGTCATGTCTTACGGACAGACCCGGATGTGGCGGGTTCTTCATCGCTATTTGCCAAACTCTCCATCAGACCAAAGACATGTCTTCTGGCTAATCTCATAGCTCACAGTGTGGACCACGGTTCCAGCCCCAATACCCGTTTCCCCAGCTCCGTCAGCTTCGCCGTGGGATACCGCGTCCGTTCCCACTTTCTTGGGTCGCCCGGAAAAGCCATGCCTTCCGGCGCTAAACGCTCGCGCCAGGATCGGATGCGGGCCTCGCGAACGGCCTCCTCGCTCTTGGCCGGCGACATCGAGATATACTGCGCAATGCGCGGTCGGTCGGACCGGTTGGCGCGGATGCCGTGGGGCAGCAGGCTGTTCCAGATCACCAAGTCGCCGGCCTTCAGCGGGATGAAGGTGGGCTCCAGATCGCCCAGGTCGGGCTTCCAGCCGTCGCGGTCGGCGGGCTGGGTTCGTTTCCAGGCCTCGAAGTCGCGAAAGATCTCCGGCACGCACTGAAAGCCGCCGACCTCTTCATCCGTGTCGACCAACGACAGCACGCCCTGTACCGCGACGGCAGGCGGTTCCTCGGTCGTGTCGCAGTCCCAATGAATGAAACCGTCAAAGGCACGCAGGCCGCGATTGGGCGTGTTCAGGTTGGCCCGGTCGATGGTGACCCAGAGGTCTTCTCGATCCCAGAGATCGACGAAGGCGTCATAGACGCGCGGATACTGGCGGTTATCCCACAGCGTCTGGTGGTTGTAGGCCTCGACCATGCCGGTGTTGTTCAACTCCGACATCTCGATGTCGCGCAACTGCCGCCTGTCCCAGCCGGCGGGATCGTTCGGGTCGAGGTCTTGGAACGCCCACAGGAAGTTGACGGTGCGGCTTATGTTCTCCGGCGGCACGGCATCGCCGATCACGACATAGCCGTTGGCCTGCCAGTCTTCGAACTGCGCCGGCGTCAGCACGCGCAGCGGCAGCCGCTTGGTAAGGGTGCGTAAGGGTCGGGAGCGATCAGGCGCCACGGGTGGGTCGAAATCCGCCATGAGCGCAGTTTCGACCCACGACCGTGGTCTGATCAAGCCTCAGTGAGGCTATGGTCTCGGCAACTCGGCGGATCAGGGCACCACGTAAGGGTAGCCGCCGAAATTGTTGCCTTCGTTGGTTTCCGCGACAACCGACGCGGCATCGACCTCGAGCAGGAGGTTATAGGTGCCTGGGTTCCACACCAGATCGTCCCAGAAGGTCAGATAGTGCGTGTGGACATGGCCAGGCTCGATCGCCGGGATCTGGATGACGGCCGAGTTTGGATAGGCCGGGTCGATGTAGGCCCGCATGCCGGGCACCTCTTCGGCGCAGGAGCCGCCGCCCACGCGGTTGCAGGTAAGGCGCGCCAAGGACGGACCGGACGCGGCGGGGCCCGTGTTGCGGACGGAGACCGCGCCATGCTCGATGCGACTGGCGATCGGCACGAGATCGGGTCCTGCCGCCGTCAATCGGTTCGTTTGCGCCGAAGCGGTCAGGACCGGTGAGAAGCCGACGATTGCGGCCAAGGCGAGCAGGGAAATGCGTTTCATCGCTGTGTTCTCCTTTTCCAAGGCATGGGCACCGGTCCGCGAATCCACCGGTGCGCGCTGCCTTATGCGGAGAAGCGCGTCAAAGAAACGTTTGCCCAGAAGCGTGACAACAGGGCCGGCGCCAGGGCCGGGCCAAGTTAATCCCTACGGGTCAGGCTCTTAGCCAGGGCCGCGATCACCCTTGTGCTCGTTGCCAACCGTGTGGCGGATCAGACCGAAGATGAAGAACACGCTGAAGCCGAAGATCAAAAACCCGCTGAACCGGAAGAACCCGTCATGCGCGCCGGCGGCCATGAACAGGCCCAGCAGTGCAAGGAGGGCCATCACGCCTCCGAAAACAAAGTTACCCATGGCTGCTATTCCCGTTCCAGAAACTCACTCGTCCGGCCATGTGACCAGATCCCTGTAGGCGGCCCAGCTGGCGTGGCCGATCAACGGCAAGGTGATGATCAGGCCGATGAAACCGGTCACCAGACCGACGCCGATGAAGATCGCGATCAGCCAGGCCCACAACAGCATGGTCCAGAAATTCTCCGCGACCGCCCGCCACGAGGTGATCACCGCCGTCATCACGTGAGTATGCGGCCGGTCGAGCAGCAGGGGGATCGAGATCGCCGAGACCGCGAAGGTGAACAGCGCCAAAACGGCGCCGATGGCATTGCCGACGATCAGGAAGGGGATGGCTTCGACGCTGATCAGCGCCTGCAGCATCGACATCGGCTCCGGCGCGGCGTTGAACTCGAAGAAAAACAGCATGAACAGCAGAGAGGCCAGGCGTACCCAGGCGATCGAAATCAGCAGCAACACCACGCCCATCAGCAGGATCTGCGTCGTGTTGGTGCGCAAGGCGGCGACGGACGTGCCAAAGCTGACCGGCTCGCCCGCTGCCAGACGTCTGCTTGTGTCGTAAAGCCCGACCGCGACGATCGGCCCGAACAGCAAGAACGCCGCCATCAGCGGATAGGTGAGATAATAGACCTGATAGACCCAGGACAGCACCGTCAGCACGATGCCGATCAACGCGAAGATCAGCCCCCACACGAGGCCAACGCCAGGCGCGGCCATGAGATCGCGCCAGCCTTGCGCCAGCCAGGCCCAGGGTCGGTCCCGATAGATCGTGTTGATGATCGGGCCGCCGGCCCGCGGCATCGTCGTCGTCGTATCGCTCATAAGCTGGACCTCATTCTTGTGCCGCCCTGATTCAGTCAGCCAGTGCTTCAGACCATGATTCAGCCAGACGCTGGTGCGGTCAAACACTGTGGTCGGGCGGTTCAGGGCCGGATGCTACAAGGATTCGCCCGTCACCAGGTTTGATCTGCATCAAGGCCTTTTAACATCCGACTCAGCAATTATCGCGTCAACCAATTGCGGCCGCGCGCAGGAGAAGTGTGGGCCGCAGGCCGACCGTGTGGCAAGCTGATGCCTGGCTTGTTCGCAGGACGGGCGGGCGATGTGATTTGAGAGAGGGTGGAGGCTGGTAATGGCGGCAGATGTCGCAGCGGGTACGGTCGCGGCCGACGACCGGTTGGAAGCACATACCGGCTATAATGAGGACGTGGTCCGGCTGTTCACGCTGGCCGCGGTCTTCTGGGGCGTCGCGGCCTTCACGGTCGGCGTTTTCATCGCCCTGCAATTGGCCTTCCCGATCCTGAATCTGGATCTCGAATATACGACCTTCGGCCGGCTTCGGCCGCTGCACACTTCCGCCGCGATCTTCGCGTTCGGTGGCAACGCGCTGTTCGCGACATCGCTTTACACGGTTCAGCGCACCTGCCACGCGCCGCTGTTCGGCGGCCGGGCTTTGGCGCTGTTCATCTTCTGGGGCTATCAGCTTTTCATCGTCATGGCCGCGCTCGGCTATGTCTTCGGCGTTACGCAGAGCCGCGAATATGCCGAGCCGGAATGGTATGTCGATCTCTGGCTGACCATCGTCTGGGTCTGCTATCTGATCGTCTTCGCCGGCACGCTGTTCAAGCGCCGCGAACCCCACATCTATGTCGCCAACTGGTTCTTCCTGGCGTTCATTTTGACGGTGGCTGTCCTGCACATCGTCAACAATCTGGCGATCCCGGTCAGCCTGCTGGGCACCAAGAGCTACTCGTTGTTCTCCGGCGTCCAGGATGCCCTCACACAATGGTGGTACGGCCACAACGCGGTCGGCTTCTTCCTGACCGCCGGGTTCCTGGGCATTATGTATTATTTCGTGCCCAAGCGCGCCAACCGGCCGATCTATTCCTACCGGCTGTCGATCGTCCACTTCTGGTCGCTGATCTTCCTCTACATCTGGGCCGGCCCGCACCATCTGCACTACACGGCGCTGCCGGATTGGGCGCAGACCCTGGGCATGGTGTTTTCCGTGATGCTGTGGATGCCCTCATGGGGCGGCATGATCAACGGCATCATGACCCTGTCGGGCGCCTGGGACAAGCTGCGCACCGACCCGGTCATCCGCCTGATGGTGGTCTCCATCGCCTTTTATGGGATGAGCACCTTCGAAGGCCCGCTGATGAGCATTCGCCAGGTGAACGGGCTCAGCCACTACACCGACTGGACCGTCGGCCACGTGCATTCCGGCGCGCTGGGCTGGGTCGCCTTCGTCTCCTTCGGTGCCGTCTACTTCCTGGTGCCGCGGCTGTGGCGGCGGGCGGGGCTCTATTCCAACAAGCTGGTCGAGGTGCATTTCTGGGTCGCGACCGTCGGCATCGTTCTCTACATCACGGCGATGT
>JANQGH010000062.1 GCA_028277405.1 Alphaproteobacteria bacterium
TGGTCGGTCAAAATTGCTCTATTTTTGAATAAGATAGGGCATCTTTGTTCGATCGTTTGGATCGCGAAGCGATTCCAATCGATCGAACGATGCCCTAGCAAGCCGTCGGTGAAGCGGGCGCCGGCTGCCATATGTCTTTTGACAGCGCGTCGGCCAGCAGGTCGAAAACGATGCGGATGCGACGGCTGGTCAGCAGCTCGCGATGGGAAATCAGCCACACGGGCACCGGAACGGGGTCGAGTTCGGGCAATACTTTTTCTATGCCTGGCGTCAGCGCCGCAATCTCTTTCGGCATGATGGTGATGCCGAGACCCTGCTTGACGAGTTCCCACACGACAACGCTGCTGGCCGAGCTGAGCTTGAAGTTGCGTCTGCTCACGGGCAAGCCCATGCCGTTCAATGTCGGGATCAACACTTCGGAATCGACAAAGCCGACGAAGTCGGCGTTCTTCAGATCTTCCGGGGTTTCCGGTCGACCATGGGCGTCGAGATACGCCGTCGACGCGTAAAGATGGGCGGTGGTCACGCGGGCCAGCTTGGCGATCAGGTCCGGCTGCTCCGGCCTGATATTCCGAAGGGCGATATCCGCCTCTCGTCGCCTTAGGTCGCGCACCTCGTTGGAGGCCACGACCTCAATCTCGATGCCAGGCGCGACGGCGCGCACACGCTGAAGCACGGCCGGCAAAATGTAGGCCGACATGGCATCGGTCGCCGTGATGCTGACCTGCCCCTCGATGGTCTGCGATCGACCGGAAGCGGCCAGAGACAACAGGCTGGCGCCATTGCCCATCGTGCGGACATGCTCAAGCAGGTCCAGACCGGCCTCGGTCAACGACAGCGACCGTCCGACACGGTCAAAAAGCAGGACCCCCAAATCGTCCTCGAGTGCCGCGACCTGCCGGCTCAAGGTCGGCTGGGTTAGTCCCAGAGCCCGCGCGGCAGCGGAAAGCGACCCTTCCTCCGCCGTGGCGAGGAACGCACGCGCCTGATTCCAATCGAAAGAGATCAACTGCCAGTTCATGCATACCTGTATATCGAGACTGCGAATTTCGGCAATTTATATCTGATCGACGCATGATTAGTTAGACGCCAACGCACGGTGGCGCAGGCCTTTCCCTGTTCAACACGCAAGATCGGCGCACATCTTGAACGCAACACAGCCGCTTGAGCGACAAGCGAGGAAACCATGCACAACGCAGAAGCATTCTGGGACCGGATCGCGCCCAAATACGCACAGAAGCCGGTCAAGAACGTCAACGCCTATCAGCGAACGATGGAACGAAGCCGCCTTTACCTGTCGAGCAGCGACGAGGTGCTCGAACTTGGCTGTGGCACCGGGTCGACGGCCCTGCTGCTCGCCGACGCCGTCAAGCACATCACCGCCAGCGACATCTCGTCCAAGATGGTCGGCATCGCCAAGCGCAAGGCCGAGCAGGAACGGGTGGACAACGTCACATTCGTGCAGGCCACACCGTTCGACGAGCGCTTCGAACCCGGCTCGTTCGACGTCGTCCTGGCCTATAACTTCCTGCACTTGCTGAACGACGTGCCGGCCGCGGTGCGGCGCGTGGCGGATCTCTTGCGACCGAACGGGGTGTTCATCTCGAAGACGGTCTGCCTGGGCGACAAGGGCTTGCCGCTGCGCCTGTTCGTTCGCGGCCTTCAGGCGCTGAGGGTTGCACCCTACGTGAACTTCCTGAAGTCGCGGACCTTGGAGGCAGCCATGGAGCAGGCCGCCTTCCGCATCGTCGAAACCGGCGACTACCCGGCATCACCGCCCAACCACTTCGTCGTTGCCCGCAAAGACTAGTGTTGCGGTCGTGGTGGGCAATCGACGCTGAACGGCTGCCGCCCCTAGCGACAGAAGCGGACATCGGATTGGCAGGGTAGCGCCCCTCACTCGCGACTTTTGCGCCCCGCCGCCCGGCGCAAGAGGACGGCGGCGATGATGATCGCGCCGGTCAGCACGTCCTGTAGGAATGCCGGCACGCCCAGGATGGTCAGGCCGTTGGCGATGACGGCGATGATGGCGGCGCCGACCAGGGTTCCAGGCACGTTCGGCTCGCCGTTCTTGAACGCCGTCATGCCCAGGAAGACGGCGGCGTAGGCCTGAAGCAGGAAACCGCCGCCGCCGGTCGGGTGCGCGCTGCCCAGCCGCGCGGTCAACAAGAGGCCGACCAGGCCGGCAAAGGCGGCACACAGCGCGAAGGCCAGGACGCTGTCGCGGCGGACGGGCACCCCGGCCAGCAACGCGGCCTCGCGATTGCCGCCGATGGCATAGAGGCGCCTGCCATACTCCACCCGATCCAGCACCAGCCAGATCAGGAGACCGGCGGCGATCATCCACCAGGTCAGAACCGGCAGGCCCAGGGCCGTGCCGCGCGCCAGGTCGCGAAACCCGTCCGGCATGCCGCCGAACAGGGTGGCGCCGTCGCTGAGCCAGAAGGTGAGGCCGCCCAGGATCGTGCCCATGGCGAGGGTAGCGATGAAGCTGGGCACCCGAAAGCGGGCCACCAGCACGCCCGAGCCCGAGCCGATGACCAGACAGGACAGCAGCACGATGGCGAAGACCGGCACCGTCCCGACGCCGGCCTGAAAAAGCGTCACCGCCACGATGCCGCCCCAGGAGACCATGGCGCTGACCGACAGGTCGAACTCGCCCAGCACCATCACCAGCGTGGCGCCGATGGCGACGATGGCCAGCAGGCTCATCTGCTGGGTGATGTTCACCAGATTGCCGATCTGGGCGAAGCCGCCGGGAGACGCGGCGGCAAAGACCGCGATGATGACGATCAGCGCGATCAGCGTTCCGAAACGGTTCAGCACGCTCACGCCGTCCGGCTCTCAGGCTCTTGTCTTTCGGCCGCGAACAGGGCGGCGAGCACTTGGTCGCCATCGGCCTCCGCGCCCGCAAGTTCGGCAACGATGCCGCCGTCGGCCATGACCAGGATGCGGTCGGCAATGTCCAGCACCTCTTCCAGATCGCTGGAGGCCATCAGGACGCCGGCGCCACCATCGGCGAGATCGCGCATCATGCCATGCAGCTCGGCCTTGGCGCCGACATCGACACCGCGCGTCGGCTCGTCGAGCAGGAGGAGGCGGATGGGGAACGGCGTCCAGCGGCCGACCATCAGCTTTTGCTGGTTGCCGCCGGACAAGGTCGAAATCGCGTCCGACGCCCGGCCCATGCGCACGTCGAGCCGCTGCTTGAGATCGGCGATGAACGTGTTGACGCGGTCGGCGGAGGGCATGGGCAGCCAGGATCGGCCGCGGAAGCTGTCCAGACGCGGCAGAGTGGCGTTGGCCGCAATCGAGTGCCGCATCACCAGACCCTGGGTGCGTCGGTCCTCCGGCGCGAAGGCGATGCCCTGTCGGATGCGCCCGGCCGGCCCCGATTTGGAGAGCGGGCCTCCGTCGATCGTCACCCGGTCCGCCGTTGGCTCACCCACCCCCCAAAGCGTGCGCAACAGCCGGCTGCGCCCGGCGCCGATCAGGCCGTAGAGCGCCACCACCTCGCCCTCATGAACGGTGAGAGACAGCGGCGCGCGGCGTCGCCCGAAGGGCAGCCGGTCGACGCGCAGCACCGGCGGCCCGGGCGGCCGCGTGGCGCGGTGGCGGCCGGGCATGGCCATGCCACCCGACATCAGGTGAACCAAGTCGTCTCGGGTCATGGCGGAGGTCGCGTCGGTCGCGACCGTGCGGCCATTGCGCAGGACCGTGACCCGATCGCACAGGGCGAAGATCTCGTCCAACCGGTGCGACACGAACAGCACGGCCGTGCCGGCATCCCGGAGACGTCGGACCACATCGTGCAGCCGATCCGCTTCGCCCCTGCTCAACGAGGCGCTTGGCTCGTCCATGATCACCAGGCGGGCCGCGCTGATCAGCGCCCGCAGGATCTCCACGAGCTGGCACTGGCCGGTCGTCAGCCGCGCGATCGGCCGGTCGAGCGGCAGGTCGGGAGACAGGTCGGCAGCAACCGCGCGCACCCGCCGTGCCGTGGCTGAGCGATCGACCAGGCCAAGTCGCTTGGGGTAGCGCCTGCCGACGAAGATGTTCTCGATCGCCGAAAAGCCCGGCACCAGGTTCAGTTCCTGATGGATCACCCGCAGGCCCAGCCGTTCGGCGTCGCGCGGGCCCTCCGGACCGAACGGTGCCCCGTCCAGCCGCATCGTCCCGCCATCCGGCCGGTGCACGCCCGACAGGCATTTGATCAGGGTCGACTTGCCCGCGCCGTTCTCGCCGACCAGGCCATGGACCTCGCCCGGCCGGATCGCGAGATCGACGCCGTCCAGTGCGATTACGCCGCCGAAGCGTTTGGACAGCGCCTCGACGGCGAGCAGCTTGGTATCGGCCGGCACGTTTAGCGTCAGCCGCAGTTGGCACCGACGCTGTCGCGGGTGATCAGGATCGACGGGGCGTAGAGTTCCTGCGCGTCCGGCGATCCGCCCTCCAACACGGTCTGCAACGCGTCGACCGCCATCGTCGACATGGCGGTGAAGTCTTGCCGGACGGAGCCGATCAGGTTGGTGCACTCGCCGATCAGTTCGACCGCCTGCGGGTTGCCGTCGATGCCGGCGATCAGCATGGTGCTGTCCGGCATATCGGCCTGAACGGCGATCAGGGCGCCGACGGCCGGCTCGTCCCAAGCCGCCCAGACGCCGTCGATGTCGTCGCCATGCTGGCGCAGGATCGTTTCCATGGCGATGCGCGAATCGTCGATCGGGCCGGGCACGTTGACGTAATGATCGGCGATCACGCTGATGCCGGGATTGGCCTCCAGCGCGGCGTCCAGCGCCAGTTCGCGCTGGCGCACGCCCGGATGGGCGGAGTGATAGAATTTGACGATGTTGCCCTCGCCGCCGAGCTGATCGAACAGGAAGGTCGAAAGCTGGGTCCCGAGTTCGAAATTGTCCGAGGTCACATTCACGGTCACACCGGGCGCCACGGCACCGTCGATGGCGATCACCGGGATGCCGGCGGAGGCCGCCGCATCCACCTGATCCTGGATCTGAGACGGATCGACGCTGGCAAAGACGATGGCGTCGACGCCGGCATTGACCACGTCTTCGACCCGACTGGCCAGCTGGCCGAAATCGCCGCGCGTATCGACCACGTTGGTCGACCAGCCGCGCGCGTCGGCCGTGTCGGTGAACACCTCGATCATCTCGTTGGTGGTGACGGAGCTAAGATAGGGCGTCAGCACCGCGACATCCTGGGCAAGCGCGGCGGGCGCCAGAAAGCCCATCGCGGCGGCCGAGCAAACAAGGGTTCGAAACATGAAAGGGACCTCCCTCTTCAACAGTTAAGGACTTCGTATCTCGTCTTGATCGATTCGGTCAGGCGACCTGGGTGCGCGGCGGGCCGCCGACCCGCTGGTTCAACAGCGGCGCCACCTCCCGCGCCATGGCGACGGCGGACAGGTAGGCGCGATAGCGCGCCTCGGCCCTATCCGCGCGGTCCGCTCGGCGCGTCTTGGCGCGCGTGGCATCCAGCGTGCGGTCGTCGAGCCCCAGTGCGCGGGTGGCCATGCGCCAGGCGCCATAGGCCGTGGCGAGCCTGGGCAGCGGCGGCGACGCGATGTGCAGGCCGGTAACGTCGGCCAGAAGCTGACGCTGCACCTCGCTTTCCGTCACGCCACCGATGGCCGTCATGTCGCGCCATGAAACCGGCAGGCTTTCCAGATTGTGACGGACCGCGTGGGCAAGACCCTCCATCACCGCATAGGCCAGGCTGCCGGAGTCGGCCGACGCGTCGAGGCCCAAGAGCGCGGCGCGAACGTCGCGATCCTCAAACGGCGCCCGCTCGCCCATCAGAAACGGCAGGAACAGGCCGGCCGGCGGCGCCGCGTCAGCGTCCGCGGCGGCCTGCAATATCTCCGGCAGGTCCCGGTTCGTCAGGCCGGCGACCCAGTGCAGCGCGGTGCCGGCCGTCAGGAAGGGTGAAACCACGATCACCTCTTCACCCAGCGGGGCCGCCATCGTGTAGGTCGGCCGCGGCGGGGCCGCCTCGGCCAGGGACATGACGGCGGCGACCCAGCCGGTCGTGCCGAGATAGGCGTAAGGCCGGCCGTGGCTATCGGCATGGGCCCCCCAGGTCGCGGCGGCGGCATCGCCGGCACCGGTCAGCACCGGCAAGCCGCCCGGCAGGCCCAGGGCGGCTGCCGCCTCGTCGGTCAGGTGCCCGGCGATGGAGTCCGCCGGCCGGATCTCGGGCAGGTGCTTGCGATCGAGGCCAACCGCCGTGATGACCTCCGGCAGCCATTGACGCTTGGCGAGATCCATCATGCCGGTGGTGGTCGCCGTCGTTGGATCGATCACGGCAGCGCCCGTCAACCGTTGCACGACCACGTCCTTGGCGCCGAAATGAAACCGAGCGACCCGTTCGGCCAGATCCGGCCAATGGCCGCGAAACCAGCGGATCTTGAAAACGCATTGGGCGTTGTCAGCCCGATTGCCGATGGCTTGCTCGAAAGCGTCCGGCAGATCGGCCTGCCAGGCGCGCCTGAGATCCGTCGTGACCCGCGCGTCGGAATAGAGCATCGCCGGCATCAGCGCCCGCCCCTGCCGGTCGACCGCGATCAGGTTCTGCATGGAACCCGTCAGGACCAGGGCCTGCAAACCTTCGTCAGGCTCCAGGGCGCGCACGGCCTCGATGCAGGCCCGCCACCAGTCGTCCGGGTCCTGCTCCGCCGTGCCGTCGGCCACCGTCTGCGTCGGATAGGGGCAGACATGCCGGGCCAACGGGTCGCCGGCGGCCGAAAACAGCACCGCCTTCAGGGCGGAACTGCCGACATCCATGGCGATGATTGTGTGCTCAGGCAATGCCCGGACCCTCCCGCTAGGCGCACTTATGCCAACCCGCGATGATCATGACCCATGTGATGGCGGCATCATCGCAAGTTGGCACTGCTCGCCGCCATTGGGCGCCAAAAACCGTCCAGATGCCAGCCCAATGCGCCACTCTATCGCCTATCGAGGCGCAATTCCTCAAATCCAAGCCCGGGCCAATTGGTGGTCGGACACAGATTTGGGCCACCTCGGGAGGGGCCGGAGAGGGCTGGCCGCCTGTCTAGCGTGGTGCGTTCAGGGTTTCGCCCTGAAGGGCGACCGAGGCGGCATAGGCATCCGTCGAAGCGTCGATGATGTAGAACGTGCCGTACTGCCTTTCGGCGCACCTGACCTGCACCGGGTCGGCATCGTCGTGCTTTGGCGGATCGATAAGAACCTGTCGCAGGGGCACATCGATGCCGATGCCCAGCGCCTTCATCACCGCCTCCTTGCGCGTCCAGTTCTTCAGAAAAAGACCTGGCTGGCGGGCCGCCGGCGCTTGGGTGAGCTCTTCCAGCTCAGCGGGAACCATTGTGAGACGGGCGAGGTTCTCGACGTCTTCCAGTGGCCTGATGGTTTCGACATCAACGCCAAGCCGGCCCTCGTCGGCGAAGGCGATCAGCGACCATGGATAGCTGTGGCTGACGTTGAACGCGCGGTAGGTCTCGTCGTCAAAGGTCACATACGGCTTTCTGCGTTCGTCCCGCCGGACGGACAGCCGATGAGGGTCAGCCTTCAACCGGTCGGCGACCAGCAGCTTGAGGCAGGCGCGGGTTATGGCTGATTCCAGCCTGCTTTGACGACGCGAAAGCTCTGCCGCGGTCTGCAGTTCTTGCGCCGATAAAAGAGGGCTTAGCAGATCCTCGTAGGGTTCAAGAAGATCGATACGCAGTTGGTACAGGTCGGTGTCGAACGGAAGCGTGACGCGCTTAACCGCCCCGGCGACCCCAAAGGGACCCTCTTCGACTGCTCTAACCAAACCCTCCGCCATGCCTCACCAAACTGCGTAAGCCCTACGTGCCGACGGCCGCCCCACACCTATTACGCCTGTTTTTCGACAAGCACTCAACCTATCATTTACTGCACGCGTCAAAACCAATTACGACAAATCGTAGATACCGGATCATCATTTACGCAACCATATGATTTTTCATCTTTTAATACTTAGAAACAAAAAACACTAACTCATAATTGTGCCCAAGCAACTTTACCCGTCGACAACCATCGTAGCTGTCAGGACGCGGCAGATTTGCGATCGCCCAAACATCGAGATAGGGGCATAGTGCAAAAACCTCAAACCAAGGATTCGACATGGATACGATTAGCGGCGTCTGGGCTGCCACACTGACACCTTTTGACCGAAATGGCCAACCGGACGCCGACCTGGCGGTCGCGCAAGGTCGCTGGCTGCTGGAAAATGGCTGCGACGGCTTGGGCGTTCTGGGCACCACGGGTGAGGCCAACTCAATCAGCCTGGCCGACCGTCAGCACCTGATCGGCAACCTGGCGAAAGCGCTGTCGCCCGAAAGCCTGTTGGTCGGCACCGGGGCCTGCGCGCTGGACGATGCGATATTGCTGACACGGACCGCGCTGGACGCCGGGGTCGACCGTGTTCTGGTCTTGCCACCCTTCTTCTATCGTCCGGCCGACCCGGAGGGGGTTCTGGATTTTTTCGACCGGTTGATCGAAGGCGCGGGATCCGCGTCGCTGAGGCTTTACCTGTACAACTTCCCGCAACTGACCGGGTTTGCGTTTCCGGTCGACTGGGTGCGTCGCTTGAAGGATCGCCACGGCGACATCGTGGCCGGGCTGAAGGACAGTTCGGGCGATTTCGAGTCCATGCGCGGCTTTACCACGGTGCCCGACTTCGCGGTGTTCGCGGGCACCGAGGCCTATCTGTTGGACATCCTTAAGGAAGGCGGCGTCGGCTGCATCTCGGCCACAGCCAACATCACGGCCGCCGGCTGCCAGGCCGTCTACCAGGCCTGGCGCAACGGCCCGGCGGACCGCGCGGCGGAACTGCAGGACGCGCTGACGCAGCAACGGATGGCCATTCAGGCCCACCCGCTGATCCCGGCGATACGCGCGCTCACCGCCGCGCGCACCGGCGACGAACGCTGGCGCACCCCGCTGCCGCCCCATCGTGCCCTGCCGATGGCCGCGGCCACCGATCTGGCCGACAGCCTGTTCGGCAGCAAGGCGGCGTGAAGGCCGGCCACATGCAAATACTGGATCCGTTCTCAGGCTGCGAGATGGCATGGTAGCGCCTTGACAAAGGCTTCCGCGGCAAACACTTCGCAGGACGGGCTGGCGCTGGTCGACGAGGCCGGCGCCGCCGCGCTTGCCGCCGACGGGCCGGAAAGCGCGCTACGCGCGATCCTCCAGCGCTGTTACGATACGCTGGGCGACCGCAACGCGCACCTGCAGCCGGACGCGCTGAAGGCGGGCGAGAAGCAGTATTTCGTTGCCGGGGCCTTCATGATCAGCCCGGACCGCGCCTATCACATGCTGGTCGGCAGTGTGAACTTTCCGCCCGACCAGGAACGGCTGATGATCCCGATCGCGGAGGGCAACCCCGGCTGGGTGGTGCACAACCGATCCAAGCTGATCCTGGAGAACACCGACGAGCATGGCGACTTTCGCCAGTACCTGAAGACCTCGCGCATGGGCTCGTCGATCTACGCGCCCCTATTCTGGCGCGGCGAGATCATGGGGCAGCTTGCCGTGGCGGCGCAGGCGCGCTGGACCATGCGGCAGGAGGATCTCGATGTTCTGGTCGCCTGCGCGCACATCGCATCGGCCTGCTGGGTCGCCCATGGCGGACCCGCCTGGCTGAACGATATGTACCCGCCGGCCAATGCCTGGCGGATCGACGAACGGCGGCTGGATCAGGTCTAAACAGACTCGCGCAGGGCCGCGCCGATCGACAGCAGGTGACCGTCCGAATAGGGCGCGCCGACAAGCTGGATACCGGCCGGCAGCGCGCCCGGCTCGGTCGGCCAGGGGATCGACAGCGCCGGACAACCGGCGGCATTGGCCAGCGCGGTCAGGTCAGCCTGGTTCACGGGCACGGGCGCGCCGTGGCGGAAAGCCGTTTGAGGGGCTGTCGGCAGAACAAGCGCGTCGACACCATTAAGCGCTTGGCGCGCCGCATGGCCGATGTCACGCAAAAGGTGATACGACCCGGCCAGGCGCGCGGCCGAGGCGCGAACACCATAGTCGAGAAACCCTCTGAACTCTGGCGAGAACCCCTCCGGATCGCGCTCCACCGCGTCGGCCAGCAAGAAGGCACCCTCGGCCTCGACCGCCAGCAGCCCGGCCCGGCGCAGCTTGCCCGGCTGCCAGCCCGGAATGTCGATGGGCTGAACCGCCGCGCCGCCCTCCTCGGCAACGGCGAGGGCGGCCGCATACGCATCCGCCACCGCCGGTTCCAGCGCAACCTGGTCGAGGGCCGTCGGCCGGCCGAGCACGACACCGGTGAGGCCGTTACCGTGGCGAAACCCGACCGACCAGTCGTCCGGCGGCGCATGGCTTGAAGGATCGTCGTTGACCGGGCCTGCGATTAGGGAAAGCCCGGCGGCCAAATGGGCGGGCGTATCGGCCAACAGGCCGATCGTGTCCAACGTCCAGCTCAGATGCAAAAGTCCGGTCTGGGCGACCAGTCCCGTCGTCGGCTTCAGGCCCCAGACCCCGCAATAGGCGGCCGGAATGCGGACCGAGCCCATCGTGTCGGTGCCCAGCGTGAGTGGCACAATGCCGGCCGCCACCGCCGCCGCCGAGCCGCCGCTGGACCCGCCGGGCGTGCGGTCCGGCGCCAGCGGGTTGGCACAACGGCCGAAGAACGGGTTGTCGGTGGTCGCCCCCAACGCCCCTTCATGCATGTTCAGCTTGCCGAGAATGATCGCGCCGGCGGCGCGCAGCCGGGCGACCACATGGGCGTCAGCCTCGGCGGTGCGATCGCGAAACGCGCCGATGCCCGCCGCGCTGGGCAGGCCCTCGACATCGATGTTGTCCTTGATCGCGACCAGGACGCCGTCCAAGGCGCCGTGGGATCGTCCGTCGTCATGGCGGGCGTCGCTCGCCCTGGCGTCAGCGATTGCCCGGTCCGCATCCAGCGCCACGAAGATGTGCCACTGATCGTTGACGTCGGCGATCCGCGCCAGCGCCTCGCGGACGCGCTGTTCGACTGGCCCGGAAACGCTCATCGGCCCTGCTGTCGCTCGTCGATCAGGCGGATCGGCTTTTGCCGTCGTTCGATCTGGGTGACCTCGGCCAGCCCGCCCGGCGCGGCGAGGGCGACCTTGATCTCGACGCCCAGGCGCGTGCGCAGCAGGGTTTCGTAGGCCTCGGTCGGCCGGTCGAGCGCGCCGGTCGTCTCGATCGTGACCGTCATCTCGTCCCTGCCGTCGATGCGGCCGACATGACAGACGAACTCGCCGTTCAGATCGTCATGCTGCTCGGTCAGGATGGCGCCGATGCCGGTCGGGTAGATGTTGATGCCGCGCAGCTTGACCATGTTGTCGCTGCGCCCGAGGAAGCCGGCGATGCGCCGCAGGCTGAGACCCATGGGCGAGGCATCGGTCAGGAAGCGCGACACGTCATGGGTGTTGAAGCGGATGATCGGGAAAATGTCGGTCTTGAACAGGCAGGTGCAGACCATGTCCCCGGCCTCGCCGTCGGGCACGGGCGCGCCGGTCTCAACGTCCAGGATTTCCAGCAGTTGCGCGTCTTCCTGGACGTAGAGCCCGGACCGGTCCGGCCCTTCGCCCGCGATGGCGCCCGTGTCGCCGACGCCGTACCAGTCGAAGACCTCCGCCCCGCCCCAGGCCTCCGACATGGAGGCGTGGCTTTCGGCACCCAGATGGCCGCTGACGATGCGGATCGGGATGTCGACCCCGGGCTGCAGCCCGGCCTCGCGCGCCACCTCCGCCAGGCGGCGGATGAAATCGCCGAAGCCGATCAGCGCGGTCGCGCCGAAATCACGCATCAAAGAGACCTGGTTGGCCGAGCGGGTTTCGACACCCGTACCGGCCGTCAGCATCTGGGCGCCGACCCAGCGCGTCACCGCCTCGCGCACATAATGCCCGCCATTGACCATGCCGTGGCCGTAGACGGAGTGGATCACGTCGTCCCGCGTGATACCCTGCAACGCATAGAACCGGGCGAGCAGCAGGTTTTGAATCTCGCGGCTACGCGGCCCGAACAGCAGCGGTTGGGGCTTGCCCGTGGTGCCGCTGGTGGTCTGGAAGATCAGGGGCGGTCGGTCGTCCTCCGCATAGGTGTCCAGACCATCGAAGTCGCCAATCGGCGGATGCGCCTCGACCGAGGCCATCAGGTCGGCCTTCGAATAGGGCGGCAGCTTGGCGATGTCCTCGACCGACGCGATGTCGCCGGGTTCAAGCCCCGCGCCGCCCCAATGGCGCCGATAGAACGGCACCCGCCAGGCAAACGCCATCGCCTCCAGAAAGCGGCGGTTTTGGATCGACCGCAGCTCGTCGCGGCTGAGCCGGGCGAACCGGTCAGCGAACTCGGCCGGCCGGCCGTACTCGGCAATCAGCGACGGATAGTCGACGGCCTGAAAATAGTCCAAGACTTCAATGTCCCCTTAGTTCGGCCGATCGGCGAGCGCCGCCAGCAGCGCCTGAAGCGGTTTGCCGTCGGCAAGGCCCAGCGCGGCATCGATGGTTCGGTCCTGACGCGCCGTCGACCAGCCCGCCGCGCCGAGAAGCTGGCGGGCCTTCGCCAGACGTCCGGCTTCGTCGAACGGATTTTCGGGATCGCCCAGCGCATCGGCGACCGAGGCCTGTTTTCGGTCGCCATCCTTCAGCCGGGCCTCGACGGCGGCGCCGAAATGGGCCGGATAGGCGGCGTCAAACCCGTCATCGACAGCGACCGTGACGCGATCTCGCAGCGCTGCCAGATCCGCCCGCTGGTAGGCCGCCGGCTCGAAGTGCGCCAGCGTCGGCTTGCCCTCAGCCAACACCACCGCGACCGCATGCTGAAGGCTGAATTTGGCCTCGTCCGACGTGCTTGGATGCGCACGGTCGCAAAACCGCACGGCGTCGCCATAGGTTTGCACGCTGACGGTCTCGATCGCGGCGGGATCGACCTCGCCGAGCGCCAGAGCCGCGTCGATCACCGGATGGGCGTGGCGGCAGGCGGGCCAGGGCTTGAAGCTGACGTCCCAGATTTGCCAGGCCGCCTCCGGCGCCGCCACCACTGCCATCGGGTCGCCGTCCGGGCAGGTCGCGACGAAGAACCCCTGTGGGCCTTCCAGAATGGTCGCCGGCCCGGTGAAGCCGCGCGCGGCCAGGCTGGCCGCCGTGACGCCGGACCAGGCGGCATGGGCGTTGTGCATCGGCTTGGTCATCACCGGCTCGTGCCGGCACTGCCAGAACCCGGCGGACTGGGTGCCGGCATTGCCAAGCGCGCTGACCAGCTTCCCGTCGTCCAGACCAAATAGCGACCCGGCGGCGGCCGCCGCGCCGAAGGCCCCGCATGTGCCCGTGTTGTGAAACATCGCGTAATGGCCCGGACCCACCGCGCGGCCCAGGCGGATCATCGCCTCGTACCCGCGCACAACGGCGTCGAGCAAGTCGGTGCCGGACGCGTCGACATCTCGGGCGACCGCCAGGGCTGCGGGCATGATGACCGGGCCGGGATGCAAGAGCGCGGTGCGGTGGACGTCATCCATCTCCAAAACCGCGCCCAAGCCGCCCAGCCCGAACGCCGTCATGGCCGGCCCCGCCTTGGCGGATGGCAGCAAGCCGTCGTGCCCGAAACGGTCCGCGACCTCGGAGAACAGCAAACGCCCGGCCTCAGTATCGCGGCCAACAGCCGTGCACGCGATCCAGTCGACCAGGTGCCAGGACGCGCGCGCCCTATCCGCATCCGACACGTTCCGGCGCAGGATGGGGCACAGACGCTGGGTGACGCTGTGCTCACTCCGCCGATCGATCACCTGTGAAACGCCCATCTGCACCCTTGGAAATTTGTCCGGACATATTTTACTGTTCGCGAGAGACGTGGCAACCATGACGGATGGGCGGATGGCCGGGCGCGGGCACGCAACGGTTGAGCAGCACGCCAAAGGGTCGACCGGTATTGCGCCGTCGGCCTTCGGTCGTTACGCCTGGGAAAGCCGGCAACCGCCACCAGCCAAGGGGACAAGATGTTGAACGTCACCACCGACAGTGACGCCCTGCCGCGCTACCACCAGCTCAGCAACGTGCTGCGCCAGCGTATCGAGGCCGGCGTCTATGAGGTGGGCGCGCTGCTGCCGACGGAAAGCGAGCTGTGCGGCGAGTTCAACGTCAGCCGCTATACGGTGCGCGAGGCGCTGCGCCGCCTGACCGACAGCGGGCTGCTGCAACGCCGTCAGGGGTCCGGCAGCCAGGTCATCGCGCGCGAGCCGCAGGCCGCCTTCGTGCAATCCATGCGGTCGCTGTCAGGCCTGTTTCAATACGCCACCGACACACGGTTCGACATAAGGTCGATCGAGAAGGTGAAGAACGACAGCGAGCTGGTCGGTTTTCTGGGCGGCCAGCCAAGGCGGCGCTGGCTGAGGGTCGAGGCCGTGCGCAACGAGCCAGACGGCCACGCGCCGATCTCCTTCACCCGCGTGTTCATCAACGGCCAGTTCGCCGGCCTGGCACCCAAGCTGGCCGAGCAGGACGGGCCGTTCTACAGCCTGATCGAATCCGAATACGGCGAGGTGGTCACCACGGTCTGGCAGGACATCACGGCCGAGCCCATGCCGTCGGCGATCGGTGAAATTCTCGGCTGTGAGCCCGATGTCTGGGCCGTGCGCGTCGTGCGCCGCTACATCGGCGAGAACGACAAGCAGCTACAGATCTCGATCAACTATCACCCGGCCGACCGCTTCAGCTATTCCATGCAGCTTCGCCGGGGCGGTTAGCCACGGCCCGACGCCGAAGCGATTTGTGAGGCGTCGAAGCCCACGTCGCTCAGCAGTTCTTCGGTGTGCTGGCCCAGCCCGGGCAGCGTTGGGTCGATGCGGCCGGGTTCGTCGTGGAACTTGATCGGAATGCCGATATGGAGATTGCCGTCCGCGTCGCGCACGAGCATCTCGCGGGCCGCCGCCTGCGGCTGGTGAAACGCCTCTTTCAGGTTCAGAACCGGCGCGGCGCAGACATCCTTGTCGGCCAGCCAGGCCTCCCACTCCGCCCGCGTGCGCTGAGCGAAGGTCTCGCGCAGGAACGCCTTGACCGGTTCCTGCCCCGGCCCCGGTGGCCCCGTGGCGATGTCGATCAGGTCGGGCCGGTCCAGCGCGGTCAGCAGGTTGCGCACGAACTTGGCCTCGACCCCGCCGAGCGCGATATGGCCGCCATCGGCGGTGCCGTAGATCGAAAAGAAGGCGTAGCCGCCGAAGGACCGTTCCTGCTTGACCACCGGTGGACGATCCTCGGCAAAGACCGGGCCTGTGACGTTGGGCAGCCAGGCCATGGTCGCGTCCATCATGGACAGGTCGATATAGTCGCCCTTGCCCGTCGAATGGCGGCGGTGCAGCGCCATGAGGATGCCGCTCAGCGCCATCAGCGAGCCGGAAAGGTCGGCGACCGGCATGTGCGGGTTGGTCGGCTGGCCGTCGCTGCCCAGGTTCAGGCTGACCACGCCGGCCATTGCCTCGATGGCCAGATCGTGTGCCGGGCGGTTGCGTTCCGGGCCGGTCTGGCCGAAGGCGGCGATCGAGGCATAGATGAGGGCCGGATTGCGCGCCGACACCGCCTCGTAGCCCACGCCCAGCCGGTCGACGACGCCCGGCCGGAACGCCTCGACCATGACGTCCGCCGTTTCGGCCAGGCGCAGCAGCGCCTCGCGGCCCAGCGGGTCCTTCAGGTTCAGGACGATGCTCTTCTTGCCGCGATGGGTGTTGCGGAACCAGACGCTGTCGCCGCCGGCGCGATAGCCGACATTGCGCACCGGCTCGCCCTCGCCCGGCGGTTCAACCTTGATCACCTCCGCCCCGTGATCGGCCATCAACATGGTCAGGTGCGGCCCGGGCAGGAACAGCGACAGGTCGATGACCCGGATGCCTTCAAGCTTCATCGCCAGCTACACCGCGCCGTCTTGTCGCAAGGCCGCGATTTCGCTGGCCGAATAGCCGACCTCCGCCAGCAGGGCGTCGGTATCGGCGCCAAGCGCCGGCCCCGGCCGCGCCGCCACGCGCTTGCCGTCCAGCAGGATCGGGTTGGCCAGCACCTTGAAGCCGGGCTTCATGGGGTGGTCGAAGGTGCCGATGCCGCCGCGTTCGCGTAAGTAAGGGTTGTCCAGCGCGCCGGCAAAATCATAGACCGGGGCGACCGGCACCTGCCCCATCAGGATCGCCATCCATTCGGCGGTCGGCTTCGTGATCAGAACCGCGTCGAGACGCTCCGCCAAGGCATCCCGGTTCGCGCGGCGGTCGGCGAAGCTGGCGAAGCGCGGATCGTCCAGCAGTTCCGCGCAGCCCAGCAGCTCGCACAGCCGGCGCCAGAACTTGTCCAGCACGCACATGATGAAGATGTGGCCGTCGCTGGTCGGGAACATCTCGCACGGTACGACCGAGGGATGGCCGGAACGCGGGCGTGCATTCGTCACCGTGCCCTCGTTCAGATACCAGGTCGCCGGATAGCTCATCTGATGGATGGCGACGTCGTAAAGCGTGACGTCGACGTCCCTGCCCTTGCCGGAACGCGCGGCACCGAAAAGCGCGGCGGTCAAGGCAAACGCGGTGGTCAGGCCGGTCATGAAATCGACGATCGACAGGCCCATGCGGGTGGGCAGCCCGTCCGGCTCGCCGGTCATGGACATGAAGCCGGCCTCGGCCTGCATCAGATAGTCGTAGGCCGGCCGGCCGGCACGGTCATCCATGCGGCCATAGCCGGACAGATGGGCGCAGACGATCGACGGCTTGACCGGCGACAAATGTTCATAGGTCAGGCCCAGCTTGCCGGGCAGGTCGCCGCGCAGATTGTTGATCACCGCATCCGCACCCTCGACCAGCCGGTGCAGCACCGCCTGGCCCGACGGGTGGCGCAGGTTCAAGGTCAGGCTGCGCTTGCCCAGATTGAAGGTCTGGAAGAAATGGCTGTCATTGTCGCCCAGGAAATGGGGGCCGGACTGGCGGGCACTGTCGCCGCCCGTGCCGTCCACCGGCGGCGTTTCGATCTTGATGATCTCCGCCCCCATATCGGCCATGTACATGGTGCCGAAAGGCCCGGCGCCATACTGTTCGGCGGCCAGGATGCGCACCCCGGCCAGCGGCAGATCGTCCGTCGTGGTGTCGGTCACACGGGGTGCCTTTCGACAAGCTGCTTGGCGATGATCATGCGCTGGATTTCGTTGGTGCCCTCGCCGATGCACATCAGCGGCGCGTCACGGAAATAGCGCTCGATGGGGTATTCCTTGGAATAGCCATAGCCGCCATGGATGCGCATCGCCTCCAGCGAGTTTTCCACCGCCGCCTCCGAGGCGAAATACTTCGCCATGCCCGCCTCCATGTCGCAGCGCTCGCCCCTGTCATAGGCGCGCGCGGCGTCGTAGGTCAGCAAACGCGCGGCCTGCAGTCGGGTGGCCATCTCGCCCAGCTTCAACTGGATGGCCTGATGCTGGCAGATCGGCTTGCCGAAGGTTTTGCGGATCTGGGAATAGCTGACGCTGTCCATCAAGGCGGCGGAGGCGATGCCGCAGCCGCGCGCGGCGATGTTGATGCGGCCCAGCTCCAGCCCCGACAGGGCGGCCTGCAGCCCCTTGCCCTCCGTGCCGCCGAGCAGCTTGTCGGCACTGATGCGGTAGTTCTCGAAGATCAGCTCGGCGCTGTCGATGCCCTTGTAGCCCATCTTTTCCAGCTTCTTGGACACGGTGAAGCCGTCGCCCTTTTCGGCGATGAACATGGACATGCCCTTGTGGCGCGGCTGCGCCTCCGGGTCGGTCTTCACCAAGAGCGCAAAGCACGAGCCATAGATGCCGTTCGAGATCCAGGTCTTGGTGCCGTCGATGACATAGTCGTCGCCGTCGCGCACCGCGCGCATGCGGATGGCCTGCAGGTCCGTGCCCGCGTCCGGCTCGGTCAGGGCCAGCCCGCCCCTGATCTCGCCACTGGCGAATTTCGGCAGGAAATGGCGCCGCTGGTCCTCCGTGCCCATGCGGGCCACGCAGGCGGCCATGATCAGGTGGCTGTTGAAGATGCCGGTCAGCGACATCCAGACCGACGAGATCTTCTCCACCACCTTGGCGTAGGTCGTGGCGGACAGGCCAAGGCCGCCATACTCTTGCGGAATGGTCGCGCCGAACAGGCCGAGTTCCTTCATCTGCTCGACCATCTCGGTCGGGTACTCGTCGGCGTGTTCCAGGTCCATGACCTTGTCACGGACATCGCGATCGAGCCATTTGTCGATCGCCTCCAAGATCATGCGTTCTTCGTGTTCGGCGTGCTCCGCCTGCTCGGCGGCGTCGGTGGGCGGCGTCATCGTGGTGGTCATGGCTGTCTCCCCAAGGGCTGGCCAAACGCCGGGCGTCAGTAGCCGGCCTTGTCTTCCAAATCACTGCCGCGCTTGGCGACCAGGATCGTGCGCTCAAAATCGCAGACCAGCGTGCCGTCCTGATTGAAGCCACGGGTCTCGACCGTGACGATGCCGGCATTCGGGCGCGACTTGCTCTCCCGCTTGGCCTTCACCTCGGATTCGGATGTCAGCGTATCGCCGACGAAGACCGGATGAACCAGGCGAATGTTGCTCCAGCCCAGATTGGCGACCGCCTTTTGGCTGACATCCGTCACGCTCATGCCGACCATCAGCGATACGGTCAGCGGCGAGGCGACCAGGCAGCGCCCGAATTCGCTGTGCTTGGCGTATTCCTGGTCGAAATGCAGCGGGTGGGTGTTCATGGTCAGCAAGGTGAACCAAGTATTGTCGGTTTCGGTGATCGTCCGACCCGGCCGGTGCTCGTAAACATCCCCCGGCTCAAAATCCTCGTAGAACCGCCCGAAACTCTCCCGATAGCGATTGGGTCCCACCTGCTTGACGGTTCCAGCCATCCGCGCCCTAGCCCCATTTCATCCGAAACTGAAATTTGTCCGGACAAATTTAAGGGGCGCCCCAAGGCCTGTCAATTGGTGCCGGTGCCTTCGCGTTCACTCAATCGCGATCAGGACGCGGCCGGCCTCGATCCTGGTCGGATAGGTTTTCAGATCGTCGCAGGCCGGCGCACGCTTGGCGGCGCCGGTGCGATAGTCGAACTGGCCGTTATGCATCGGGCATTCGATGACATGGTCGATCACGAACCCGTCGGCCAAATGCACATGTTCATGGGTGCACAGCCCGTCGGTGGCGAAATAGTCGTCGTCGGGCGAGCGGTAGATGGCGTAGGTCCGGCCCGCGTGATCGAACCGGACGACATCTTCCGTGTCGATGTCATCGACCGCGCAGGCATCGATCCAGGTGGTCATCGCGCGGGCCGTCACGCCAAGGTCAGGTTGACGATCCGGGCCACGTCCGGCTCGGCCTCGATGCCGGCGACCGACGCAATCAGGCCGTCGACGTTCGAGGTCGGCAGCGACCGGGCGGCATAGCCGCAGCACCGGCGGAACTTGTCGAGGTTTTCCTCCGGCGTCAGCGGAGCGTCCGGATGGCCATACACCTGCGGCATGGTGACGTCATGCTCGGCGCCACTCTTCAGGCGCACGCGCACGGTCTGGGGGTCCAACGCGTTGGGGTCCGGATTGCCGTTGTCGACCACGTCGACGAGGGCCGCATAGGCGTGGGCGGCCGGGTCGGCCAGTGCGGCAGGCGTCGCGAAATGCTCCAGATCAACCCTTCCGTGGGCCAGGAAAATGCCGGCGACGAAGCGCAGGCACAGCTTGGCGTAATTCGCCGCCGGTTCCGGCATATCCGGTCGGCCGACCAGATTGGCGACCAGCGACGGCACCTCGCAGCGGACCGTGGCGATGTCGACGGCGCCAAAGCCGTGCGTCTTCATCAGGCGCCCCAGCCCGTCGACGACCCCGTGGGTCAGGCGGCCGCTGGGGAAGGGCTTGTGCGACAGGCGGGCGATCTGCCATGCCGAGCCCAGCGAGGCCAGCACCGGATCGAGATCGAAGTCGCCCATCTCATAAAGGTGCAGATAGCCATAGCGCCCGGTCAGGATGTCGTGGGGGCCGCGAATGCCGGCGGCGGCCAGATCGCACGCGGAGATCGCACCGCGCGCGTTGAAGCCGATCTGCAGGCCCAGCAGCATGGAGCCCTCGACATGGGGCTGCAGCGTGCCGCTGGTCTGGCCGTACATGGCGCCCAGCGCATCCTTCATCTGGCAGCGGTCGAACCCCGCCAGCTTGCCGATGGCTGCCGTGGCGCCGAAGCCGCCGGCGGTGGCCGGCCGAAAGAAGCGGATCGGCGCCTTCGATGCCACGCCCAAGACGGCCGCCATATCAACGCCGACAGCGAGCGCCGTGATCAGATCACGGCCGGAGACGGGCTGGCCGTGTCGGGACGCACGCTCCGCCCAGGCCATAACGGCCGACAGCATGGTGGCCATGGGATGCACCACCGCGCCTTCATGCACGCAGTCGAACTCCAGACAGTGGATCTGATAGGCGTTCACGATCGCCGCCTGCATCGCCGGCAGACGCTCGCCGGTCAGCCAGACCGTGGCCTCGTCGCCGTCGCCCCATTGGGCCACGGTGCGCTTCAGCCTGTCGATGTCCGCCCCCGCGCTGCCGGCGATACCTACGCCGATGCTGTCCAGCAGGAACGTCTTCGCCTTGTCGACGACCTCTTGCGGCAGGCTGTCGAAGTCGACCGCGACGATGTGGTCGACAACGTGGTCGAGCGGGTTGGCGTCCGTCATGTCGGCGCCGGCACGCTGGTCTTGAAATGCTCCGCGATCGCCAGGCGGGTCGCGCACCAGACGTCGGGTTTCGATTGTACATGGTCGATGAACCGGGCCAGCGCGCCGATGCGCCCCGGCCGGCCAATAATGCGCAGATGCAGGCCCAGGGACATCATCTTGGGCGCCGCCGCACCCTCCTCGTAAAGCTGGTCGAACGTCGCGACAGCGTAGTCCAGCCATTGGTCCGGCGTGTAGCCTGGGGCCAGCCAGAACTTCATGTCGTTGGTGTCGAGCGCGTAGGGCACGATCACCATGGGCACGTTGCCGCCATCGGTCTTGACCAGGTCCCAGCGCGGCACGTCGTCGGAATAGTCGTCCATGTGATAGGTGAAACCGGCCTCGGCCAGCAAGCGGCGCGTGCGTTCGGTGTGAAGATAGCGCGACAGCCAGCCATAGGGCCGCGTGCCCGTGGTCGCTTCGATGCTGGTGACCGCCTTGGCAATGAACTCCCGCTCGCGCGCCTCGTCATGGGAAAACTGGTGCACCCAGCGCCAGCCATGGCTGCACGCCTCATGCCCGCCGTCGCGGACCATCGCCGCGACCTCCGGCGCGCGTTCCAGCGACAGGGCGGCCGCCGTCACGGTCGTTCGGATACCGGCCTTTTTGAACAGGCCGAAGACCCGCGGCGCGCCGGCCTTGATGCCGTATTGATAGTTGCTTTCGTTGCCGTAATTGCGGATCGGCAGTTTCAGGGCCACGCCCAGCTCGTCGACCGGCTCCGGCCGTTTGTCGCCGTCGGCCAGGGTCATCTCCGAGCCTTCCTCGACATTGATGACGAAGGACATGGCCAGGCGCGCGCCGTTCGGCCAGGTGAAGACATCGGCCATCAATGGTATTCCTCGCCGCCGGTCACGTTGGTCGCTTCGGCCGTGATGAAGGCCGCCTCGTCGGAACACAGAAAGGCGCAGACATTGGCCGTGTCCTCCACCGTGCCCGGCCGGCCGAGCGGAATGCGGTTGCGCATCGCCGCCATGTACTCATCCATGGTCAGGCCGCGCGCGTTCGACATGAACTGGTTCTGCCACGCGCCCAGGCCGGTGGTGACATGGTTGGGGCAGATGGCGTTGACCGTGATCTTATGCTCCGCCAGTTCCAACGCCACGGCGCGGGTGAAGCCGATCAGCCCGTGTTTGGAGGCCGTGTAGGCCGAGGTAAAGGCGAAGCCCGACTTGCCGGCCTGCGACGCGATGTTGATGATCCGCCCGCCCTCGCCCTGGTCGATCATGCGCTGGGCCGCCGCCTTGGTGCACAGGAACGCGGCGCGCAGATTGACGCCCAGCACCGCGTCCCACTGGTCCACCGTCGTCTCGACCATCGGGCCGAACAGATAGCCGATGCCGGCATTGTTCACCAGGATGTCGAGCCGGCCGAACGCGCCGGCCGCCTCCGCCACCATCGCCTCGGTTTCCGCCGGGTCCAGCAGGTCGGCCGTCACGATCGCGACCTCGGCACCGCCGGCACGCAGTTCCTCGGCGGTCGCGGCCAGATCGTCGCCGGTGCCGACGCCATGGGCGGGCGCGACGTCGCCATCGATGCGCCCGCGATCATGCAAGACGATCCTGGCACCATCCTGCGCCAGCCTTTTCGCCATGCCCTGGCCCAGCCCTTTCGGCCGACCGGACCCGGTGATCAGCGCGACCTTTCCGTCCAAACGCCCCATAATACTGCCCCTTAATCCAGCGACCCCGTCAGCATGAAGACGGGATGGTCCGTGAACGCCTGGAACTCACCGGCGATGCGCTGCATCGTCTCGCCGGCGATATCCCGCCCGAACTGGTCCATGTCGGCGACGTCGATGATCTCGACAAACTGGTACGGCGGCGCCGCGTCGGAACCGAGCAGCGCGCTCACCGGATGGACCGTGAAGCCGTCCACCGACGGCAGCGCCCGCACGGTCGGCAGGTCCGTCGACCGCGCCCACGCCTCATAGGCCTCTCTGTCCGTATCGGACTTCAGATTGAACAACACCACGATCCTGGTCATCGATTTCACCCCCCCAATTTGTCCGGACAAATCTTTCGGGTCGGATGGTCCCTGTCAAGCACCCGAAGTCTTTCGGCGTATCGACCCGGATCGCGGTTGCTGATATTGGTGCGCCCGCGCGACGATCTTCAGTGGAGGCACGACTATTGGGCACGATCAGAACTCTTTTCACATCTGCGGCGGCCGCATTCGTAATCAGTGCGTCAGCGACGGCCCAGCAATTGCCGTCATGCGGCCCGTTCCAAATCACGCTCAAACTCGACCATATCGAGTTCTTCGATGATCGCGACGAGGGGCCAAGCACCGGTGACAGGCGGATCGGCCGCTTCGACACGTTCCTGATGGACGACACGCCGGCCGGCGCCTTCCTGTTCGCGTCGACCACCCTGCCGGGCGGCGAGCCGGGCGACTATCACGAGTTCGGCCACGCCCGATACACGTTCGACCATGGGACGGTCCATATCTCGACCCTGTACACGCTGGCCGATCCATCGGACACGGAGCACACGGTGACCACCGACTACACCTATCCGGTGCTCGGCGGCACTGGCGCCTTCGCCGGCGCGCGCGGCACCGTGCACACGCAAGCCACCGAAGACGGCCGACTGCACACGTTCGATTTGGTCTGCGGCGATTGACCGAGGCGCCCGCTACTCCTTCCCGCCGGTCGACTTGATCGTCTGTTCCAGGAAGCGGCGGAGCGGGAACAGGATCAGGGCCGGGATCAGCGAGACGGCGACGGAGCCGGCGAACATCTGGCCGAATTCGAAATCGAACTGGCCGAGCTGCTTGCCGAGCGCGACCGGGGCCAGATCCATGCTGCTGTCCGACGCGATCAAAAGCGGCCAGAGGTAAGCCTGCCACTGGAACATGAACAGGATCAGGCCGGAGCCGATCAGGGCCGGGCGCGACAGCGGCAGGTAGATGCGCCAGAAGATGGTCCACCAGCCGGCCCCATCGACCCGCGCGGCCTCGCGCAGCTCCACCGGAATGCTCAAGAAAAACTGGCGCAGCAGGAAGATGGACAGGCCGTTGGCGACGCCGGGCAGGACCAGCCCGGCATAGGTGTTCTGCAAATCCCACGACCGGGCGAGGAACGACAGCGGAATGGCCACGCCCTCGAACGGGATCAAAAAGCTGATAACCACGAGGGTGAAGACCAGTTCGCGCAGTTTGAAGCGCAGGACGGACAGGGCGTAGGCCGCCATAGCGTTCAAGATCAGGCCGATCGCGACCGTCAGCCCGGCCACGATCAGGGAGTTGATCAAGGCTCGGCGGAAGGCGCTTTCGAACAGCAGGCGATAGTTTTCGAGCGTCCATTCCTCCGGCAGGATGGCGCGGACGGACAGGGGCGAGAGATAGCGAAAGATCTCCTCGTTTGGCCGCAGCGAACTGGTCACCATCCAGACGATCGGGGCCATGAAGGCGAGGATGACCACCGCCAGGGTCAGGTTGACCACGATTGCCCGCCCGGGGCTGTTGCCGCCGCCCAACAGCATCGTCAGCGATCGCGCAGGAAGCGGAACTGCAGGCTGACGACCAGCAGCAGCACGGCGATCAGGATCACCATTTCCGCCGAGGCCAGGCCCTGATCGTCATAGGTGAAGGCATTCAAAAAGACCTCATGCATGATCAGGTTGGTCGAGCCGGAGGGGCCGCCCGCCGTCAGGATCCGGATCGGCGGAAACAGCAGGAAGTTCGAGACCGTGTTGGCGACCAGGACGAAGGCCAGCGGGCGTTTCATCAGCGGAATGACGATGTATCTGAGCGCCTGCCAATAGGTGGCGCCATCGATGCGCGCGGCCTCCAACAGGGATGACGGAATGTCCTTCAGCCCGGCGGTGAGAAAGAACGCCCAATAGCCGACGCCGACCCAGGAGACCAGGATCATGATCGCCAGCAGCGCCTGGTCCGGCGACGTCAGCCAAGGTTGGGCCGGGAACCCCAGCGCCATCAGGATGGCGTTGATCGCGCCGTCATCCGGCCGAAAGGCAATGCCCCAAACGACCGACGAGACAGCCAGCGGGATGCCGACCGGGATCAGCAGCAGCGAGCGCCATACCGACGGCGCGACAATCTTGTCGACCAGCAGAAGCGCCAGCGCAAAGGCGATCGCGATCTGCACCGGGTTGATGATGACGTTGTAGATCAGCGTGACGATCAGCGACTGGACCGCCGTGTCGGACTGGAACAGGAAGATGTAGTTGTCCAGCCCGACCCATTCGCCATTGTGCTGAAAACTGCCCGCGACCGAGAGGGCCGCCGGCCACAGGCGAAAGGCGACCAGGACCAGCAGGGCCGGCACCAGAAACAGGATCGCCGTGACGGCCTGGCCCCCGGCAGGCCGAAAGCGCCGGATGCCGAACATCGCTTAGGACAATTGCGGCCGGCGGCGGTCCACCACGAGGACAGTGCCGCCGGCCGCCGATGGGGTCAGAGACGCGACCACGCGCGCTCCAGTTGGGACTGGGCCTGTTCCAGCGCTGTGGCCGGGTCCGCGCCATTGCGGATGTCCTCAAAGGCCTGGCCCAGGATCTGCTCGAACTGGATATAGCCACGGGTTGGCGGCCGGATCCGGGCGGTTTCGGTCAACTCATGCAGGATCAGTTCGCCGACGCCCTCGACCTCCTGCCCCTCGGAGTAATAGGTGTCAAACACCGCCATGTTGGCCGGGGGGATCGGGAAGCCGCGCGCCGTCTCCAGCGATCCGACGGGATCGGTCGAGGCGAAGCTGACGAAGGTCACGGCCTCTTCCAGATGCTCGCTGTTGGGGTTCACGCCCCAGGACCAGGCGCCCGTCGGGGTCACAACCTCGCCGCCGTCGAAATAGGGGTGCGGCGCGATGCCGAAGCGCAGGCCGTCGGTCCCGGTCATGCGCGGCAGCCACCACGGGCCGCCGACGAAGAACGCGGTCTGGCCGTTGGCGAACAGGTCCGGCGTCTGCTCGACCGGAACGCCGCGCGGGCCCAGGCCGCTGTCGAACAGGTCGTGATAATAGGTCATGGCGCGCAGCCAGCCATCATTGACCAGGTCCGGCACCAACGGGTCGTTCGGCGACACGCCGCTGCCGCCGCCCGCCGATTCCATCAGCGGCTGAAGCTGGTAGTAGCGATTGATCTGGTCCAGGACGACACCGTACTGCGCCCCTTCCGCTTGCGCCGCCGCGCCGGCCTCGGCCAGCGCCTCCCACGTCATGCGGCCTTCCGGGTCCATCGACGGCAACGGGATGCCCGCCGCCTCCAACAGGTCGATGTTGTAGTAGAGCAGCTGCGACGAGGTGGAGATCGGCATGGCGTAAAGCTGACCGTCGATCGACGACGCCTCGACCGCCGCCGGCCACATGACGCCGGTAAGGCCGTCCGCCTGATCGCTCAAGTCGGCGAGAAGGCCACGATCGACCAGGGCGGCGATGCGCGGCTGGTCGGCGGTGTAGATGTCCGGCGTCGTGCCGCCATCGGACAGGCGCGCCTGGATGATGTTGTTCAGGTCGTTGAACGGCACGGACTCGTATTCGACCTGGATGTCGGGATGGGCGGCCTCGAAGGCCGCGATCACCGGCTCCATCGCCGAGGGCTGCTCCGGCCCGACGAATTGCAGCACCGTTTGCGCCGACGCGACGCCGGCAAACGATAGGGCGCCGAGCGCGACCAAGGTTACAGAGCTGACTTTAGCCAACGGCTTCATGAGATTTCCCCCCTGTTCAGGTGTGATGATTGAAGGTGATGTGCGTTCGTCGCGATCGTTCGTGTAAGCCCGGCCTCACGACGGCAAGCCGCGCAGGAAGCCGGTGACACGATCGACAAAAAAACGTTCGAACGCCGCGTGGTCGACGGCCACCGACACGTTGTTAAGCGCCTCGCCGCCGGCCGCGACCTCGTTCATGTGGAACAGCGTAGCATCCCTGGAAAACGTCAGATGATGGGGCCGCATGGTCAGGCCCGGCCAGCCGAAGATGCTGGCGATCGCCAGCGGGTCGTGCAGGGCCGCGGCCGCGTCGGCCGGTGCGGGGTTGGGGTTGTCCGGGAAGCCCGGGATGAAGTGGAACCGCTCGCGGTCCCAGATGTCCAGCATGGTCGCCAGGCACGCGCCCAGGGCGCTGCCCGTGTCGCGAAAGGCGCCGATGGCATCGCGGTGCAAGGTGGTGCAGAAGGTCAGCTCCGCCGTCACCCAATCGAGGTTGAAGCCGGCCTGGGCCATGCGAAGCGCGGCGTCCAGGTCGGACGCGGTGTTGTGGTCCATATGGGCCGGGTCGATGCCGGTCTCGGCAAAGAACTGCTGCCAGCCCTCGATATAGGTTTCCGCATGGGCCATGCCGCCCATCACGGTCAGGCCCTCGATGCGGCCGGCGAAGCCCGAGTCGCGCTCCACCGCGCGGGCCACGTTGGTGAACGGGCCTATGGCCGCCAGACGAAACGGCGCCGCGCGCGAGCGTTCGACCAGCCAGTCGGCCGCGTGGCCGTCCAGGATCGGCGCCTCCGCGCCCTGCCAGTCGAGATCGAGGATGCCCTTGCCCTCGTGCCCCATCCAGGTCGGCATGCGGCCTGCCGCGATGGGCTGCCCGTCCCCGCGCACCACCGGAATGTCGGGCCGGCCGGCCATGCCCAGAAGACGGCTGGCCATCCTCGCCCTGGCCTCCACATCGCCGTCGACGATGGTCAGGCCTTCCAGCTCCAACTCCGGGCTGGCGAGCGCGAAGACGATTGCCAAGGCGTCATCGATGTCGGTGCCGATATCCGTATCGATGATCAGCTTCGTCCCCACGGCAACCCTCCCCCGGCGTTGACTCGTCAATTGTCTGCATTGGCATACATTTCCAGTATCGCCCTGTCTATCGCGCAGAAGGCATAACGCGCCGATGATGCCGCTTGGCGCTGAATCCGGGGCATTTCGAACCGGAAGCTTGACACCACCGAACCCCTCGGCTGAAAATTTGTCCGGACAATTTTTGCCCGAGGGGAGACTTCAAAAAATGCCAAGACTCGTTCCCGGACTCGTTCCGGCGCTCGCGGCCAGCGCGCTGGCGCTGACGGTCGCGCTGCCGGCCGCCGCCCAATCCCTGTTGTTTCTGGCCGAGGATGTGCCTGCCGGCCTGAACTATGACGGGCCGGCCGCGGCCATTCCGACCAGCCAGACCGGCATGGTCAATCTGATGGAGCCTTTGTTCGGCTATGCGTCCGCCGGCGAGAACGAAGACGGCATCATCGTGCCGAACTTCGACGAGTTCGAGGGGCGGCTGGTCGAAAGCTGGGATTACGATCCCGACACGCTGACCTGGACCTTGAACCTGCGCCAGGGCGTGATGGGCTGTAACGGGGCGGAGTTTACCGCCGACGACGTGGTCTACACCTTCGCCCGCGCCAAGTCGGTCAGCGGTGCCGCGCCGATCGGCTGGTTCCTGTCGAACGTCGCCTCGATCGACGGCTTCACGCCGGACGTGTTCGGCGACGAGGCGGCGCGCGAGCTGGGCGACGAGGTGGTGGCGCTGGACGACTACACGGTGCAGATCCGGCAATCGGAGCCGAACGCCCTGTTCCTGCCGGTGATGACCATCTTCGGCCTCCACATCTTCGATGCCGAGGAGATGAACGCCAACGCCACGGACGACGACCCGTGGGCGCATGACTACACCAACAACGTGAACGTCCCCAGCTTCGGCCCCTATTGCCTGGAAAGCTGGACCAAGAACGAAGAGATCGTCTTCACCGCCAACCCGGACTACTACCTGGGCGCGCCGGCGATCGAGCGGGTGGTGATGCGCCGGGTGCCGCAATCGTCCAACCGGGTCGTGGTGCTGCAGACCGGCCAGGCGCAGCTGGCCCAGGCCCTGACGCCGCGCGAATATGACAGTCTGCGCGACGCGGCGGGCGTTGCCGTCGGCGGCGTGACGGGCAACGAAAACCTGTTCGTGCACATGAATTTCGACGTGCCGCCGTTTGACAACCCGCTGGTGCGCCAGGCGGTCGCCCACGCCATGCCGTACGACCAGATCATCGCCAACGGCTATTTCGGCCAGGCGGAGCGCTGGCCGGGCGTTGTGCCCAGCGGCTATCCCGGTTTCCACCTCTCCGACAACCAGTATGACCAGGACCCGGACCGGGCGGCCGAGCTGCTGGCGGAGGCCGGCTATCCGAACGGCGAGGGGTTGGATGCCTATGGCGACGCCTTCGCGCTGACCTATGTGGCTGAGAAGGAGTCGACCCTGGGGCCGATCGTCAACGCGATCCAGACGGCCCTGCGCGAGGTCGGCTTCCCGGTCACGCTGAACCCGATCCCGCAGACCCAGTATGGCGACCGGCAACTGGTGCAGCGCGACCTGCCCTTTGCCGTGAACGACCAGGAAAAGCCGATCGGCGTCGATGCGGGCTATGCCATCCAGCTGTTCTTCGTCTCGCCGGAGGCCGGCGGCCTGAACAACATGGTCAATTACCGCAACGAGGATGTGGACGCGACCTGGGCCTTGGCCAGGATCGAGCCGGACACGGACACGCGCAACGCCCAGGTGGCCGAAATCCAGGACCAGTTGATGGCCGATGTCGCCTGGCTACCGGTGGTGGAGTACCGCACCCAATGGGCGTTTGCCGACGATCTCAACGGCATGCGCTGGCACCCCGACAACTCGGTCCGGTTCTACGATCTGAGCTTTGAATAGGGGGATGGAGGGCGGCCCGGCCGTCAGATCGGTCGGGCCGCATAGACCAGAAGATCGGGTCGGCTGATGCTGGTCCGCTATATCGCAACCCGGCTGGTGATCGGCGTCGCCCAGCTTGTCGGGCTGGTCATTGCCGTGTTCTTCTTGATCCGGCTGTTGCCGGCCGACCCGGTATCGCGCCTGGTCGGGCTGAACCCGAGTGCCGAGGCCTATGCCCAGGCCGAGCGGCAGTTGGGCCTCGACCGGCCGATCCTGACCCAGCTTTTGCACTATCTCGGGCTGGCTCCTGAGGAGGGTCCGGGGCTGTTGCAGGGCAGCCTCGGCATCTCCTGGGTGACGGGGTCGCCGATCGTCGAGGAGATTGGCCGGCATTTGCCGGTGACCATCGAGCTGATCACGCTCAGCTTTCTTATTGCCTTCGTGCTGGCCGTGCCGATCGGCATGCTGGGGGCGCTGAAGCCCGGCGGCAAGGCGGATCGCGGGGTCTTTATCTACAGCCTGTTCGCCGGCTCTCAACCCGAGTTCTGGTGGGGTCTGTTGTTCGTCTATCTGTTCTTTTTCACCCTCGGCGTGGCGCCGCCGCCGCTGGGCAGCCTGTCGCCGCTGACCAGCCCGCCGCCGGAAATCACGGGCATGATCACGGTCGACGCCCTGCTGGCCGGGCGGCCCGACACCTTTGTCGAGGCGCTGCATCATCTGATGCTGCCGGTGGCGACGCTCGTCTTCATTCTGTCCGGGCCGATCATCAAGATGGTGCGCCAGAACATGGTGCGGGCGCTGCGCTCAGACTTCGTGCTCTATGCCCATTGCGCCGGCCTGCCGCGCTGGCAGGTCGCCCGCTATGCCTTGCGCGCGGCCATGGCGCCGTCGATCACGCTGATCGGTATTCTTTACGGCTTCATGCTGGGCGGCGCGGTGCTGGTGGAGAGCGTGTTTTCACTCAGCGGCATCGGCCAGTATTCGGTGCGCGCGGTGCTGTCCTTCGACTATCCGGCGATCCAGGGTGTGGTGCTGATCATCACCGGGATCTCGCTGTTGATCTATCTGGCGCTGGACCTGATCCACGCCGTCATCGACCCCAGGGTGGCTTACTGATGAGTGCTGCAGACCTGATGGGGCCGACGGACGAGGCCACGACCCTGCCTCGCCGCAAAAAGCGGGACTGGCTGTTCGGCATCGGCCTGACCATCGTGGTGGTCGTGGTCATCCTGGCGGCGATCGGCCCCTGGATCGCGCCCTACGACCCGACGGCGGTCACGCCGCGCATTGTCGAGCCGCCGCCCTCATTGGGCGAGATCCCTGGCCTGCTGTGGGGCTCGATCACCGGCACGCTGGAACACCCGCCGCACTGGATGGGCACGGATGCGTCGGGCTTCGACATCTTCTCTCGCGTGATCTCCGCACCGCGCATCGACTTGTCGATCGCGCTGGCCGCGAACGGCCTGTCCCTGCTGGTCGGCGTGCTGCTGGGCCTGCTGGCCGGCTATTACCGGAATGTCGCCACCGGCCTGCTCATGCGGGTTTCCGACGTGCTGCAGTCCTTCCCGGTGTTCATCTCGGCGATGATCCTGGTCGCGCTCGCCGGCCGCTCGACCGTGAACATCATCATCGCGCTCGCCCTGCTCTACACGCCGATCTATATCCGCCTGACGCGGGCGGAGGTGATGAGCCAGAAGGTGCGCGGCTATGTCGAGGCCGCGCGGGCGATGGGCAATCCGGAACTGACCGTGGCCTTGCGGCACGTGTTGCCGAACTCGCTGGCGCCGGCGCTGATCCAGGCCTCCGTCACCATCGGTTTCGCCATTCTGCTGACGGCGGGCCTCAGCTTCGTCGGGGCGGGCGTGCGTCCGCCGACGCCGGAATGGGGGCTGATGATCTCCACCGGCGCCAACCAGATCATCCTGGGCGAATGGTGGCCGTCGGTATTCCCCGGCATCGCCATTTCGCTGACCGTGTTCGGCTTCGCCGTCCTGGGCAACGCGCTGGAGCGACGCTATGACGGCGGCTGAGGCGCCGATGCTGGAGGTGCGCGATCTGTCCGTCGCCTACGGTGTCGGGCGCGACGCCGTCCGGCCGATCGACGGGCTAAGCTTCACCCTGCGCCAGCGCGAGATCGTCGGACTGATCGGCGAGGCCGGCTCGGGCAAGTCGACCGCCGCCCTGGCGCTGATGGGCCTGGCGCGGCCGCCGGGACACATCGTCGGCGGCCAGGTCGCGTTCGAGGGGCGCGACCTGCTGGCCATGGATGACGAGGCGCTGCGCCGCATCCGGGGCCGCGACATTGGCATCATCGTGCAGAATCCGCGCGGCGCCCTGAACCCGATGCTGAAGGTCGGCCGCCAGATCGGCAACGCCTACCGTGCCCACAACAAGGCAAATCGCGGCGACGGTAAGCGGCGGGCGATCGACATGCTGCGCATGGTCGGCATCAACGACCCGGAACGGCGTGTCGACGCCTATGCCCACGAACTGTCCGGCGGCATGGCCCAGCGCGCGCTGATCGCCATGGCCCTGTCGTCCATGCCCAAGCTCTTGATCGCCGACGAGCCGACCAGCGGGCTGGACGTCACCATCCAGGCCCAGTTTCTGGACCAGATGTGGCAGACGGTGCAGGAAACCGGCTCGGCCATGTTTTTGGTCGCGCAAGAGCTGGGCATCCTCGCCAACTATTGCGACCGGGTGCTGGTGCTGCAAAACGGCCATATCGCCGAAGACGCACCGGTGCGCCAGTTCTTCGCCGCCCCGCAACAGCCCTACAGCCGCGAGATCCTGCGGCTGGAACAGGACACGGCCGAGGGCGGGATAGCCAGCGGGGGAACGGTAAAGGCGGGCGCGGAACCGCTCGTGCGGATCACCGGCCTGGTCAAGAACTTCCCGATCAAGGGTTCGTCCAAGGTCGTGCAGGCGGTCCATGATGTCGATCTGGCCATCGCGCCCGGCGAGACGCTGGGGCTGGTCGGCGAAAGCGGGTCGGGCAAGACCACCGTGGGCCGCTGTCTGGTGCATCTGACGGAGCCGACCGGAGGCGAGATCCGGTTCGGCGACCGGAACCTCTCCGGCCTCCCGGCAACGGCGCTGCGCCAAATGCGCGCCAAGCTTCAGATCGTCTTTCAGGACCCTTACGACAGCCTGAACCCGCGCTGGACGATCCGGCGCATCCTGCGCGAGCCGCTGGACCTGCACACCGAACTATCGCGCGGCGAGAAGGACAGCCGCTCGCGCGAGTTGTTGGAGATGGTGGGCGTCGACCCCGGCCTGATCGACCGGCGGCCGCAAGGGCTGGGGGCGGGCATGCTGCAGCGGCTGAACATCGCGCGGGCCATCGCCACCAACCCGTCCTTCATCGTGCTGGACGAGCCGACGTCGGTGCTGTCGCCGCGCGCCGTGGTCGGGCTGGTGGACCTGCTGCGCCGGCTGCAACGCAACCTGGGCCTGTCCTATCTGTTCATCAGCCACGATCTGACCACCGTCCGCTATCTCTGCCACCGGGTGGCGGTGATGTATCTGGGCCAGATCGTCGAGAAGGGCAGCGTCGACCAGGTGTTCAACGATCCCAAACACCCCTATTCGAAGGCCCTACTGGCCGCGCACCTGTTCCCGGACCCGGGCCAGCGCCGGGTCGATCGGCAGGACCGGCGGGAACTGGAGGGCGAGATCCCCAGCCCGATCGATCTGCCGAAGGGCTGCTATCTCGCCAGCCGTTGCCCCTCGGCCAAGCCGGAGTGCCAGGCCCGGCCGCAGGAGCTGACCATCCTGCCGGACGGACGAAGCATCCGCTGCTGGCGCGTCGCGACGGGGGATTTGGCCGACCAGGAAGGACTTCAACATGCGGTTTGACGAGACGCGGCACGCCGGCAAGACGGTGATGATCACCGGCGGGGCCAGCGGCATCGGGCTGGGCATCGCCCAACGGTTCCTGGCCGAGGGCGCGGCGATCGCGATCTACGACCGCAACCGGCCCGACGATAGTGCGTTTGTTGCCGATCAACGCGTCCTGGTGGTGCAAGGCGACGTTACCGACGAGGCGGCGGTTGACGGCGCGGTGGAAGAGACGGTCAGCCGGTTCGGCCGCCTGGACGTGATGGTCAACAATGCCGGCGTCATCGGGATCGGCCCCGTGGCCGGCATGGCATATGACGAATGGCGGCGGGTGGTCGACACCAACATCCACGGCGTGTTCCTGGGTGCCAGGGCGGCGGCGAAACACATGATCGCGCAAGGCAGCGGCGGGTCGATCATCAACGCCTCGTCCGGCGCCGGGCGGCGCGGGGTCGCCAACCTGTCGCACTATTGTGCGTCAAAGGCGGCGATCATCATGTTCACCCAGTCACTTGCGCTGGAACTGGCGCCGCACAAGATCCGGGTCAACAGCTACGCGCCGGGCCATATCGAAACGCCGTTTTGGAAGGACATCGCGGAGGGCTTCGCCGGTGTCCTGGACAAGACGCCCGACCAGGTGATCGAGATGTTCGCGTCCTCCATCCCGTGGGGCCGGTTTGGCACGCCCGACGATGTGGCCGCCGCCGTATCGTGGCTGGCCTGCGACGAGGCGGAGTTCGTCAGCGCCCAGGCCATCGCCATGAACGGCGCGGAATTTCCGTACTGACGATCTGGGGGGACCCCGATGGCCGCATTCGATTACGTCATCGTCGGCGCCGGCACGGCCGGCTGCGTGCTTGCCAACCGGCTGTCGGAGGATGGGCGCCACACTGTCCTGTTGATCGAGGCGGGCGGCAAGGACCGCAACCCGCTGATCGGCATCCCCCTGGCCGCCGGCCTGGTCTATTTCTGGAAGTCGATCAACTGGAACTACGCAACGACGGCCCAGGCCCATATGGACGACCGGTCGATCGCCTGGCCGCGCGGCAGGGTGCTGGGCGGGTCGTCGTCGATCAACGGCATGATGTATATGCGGGGCAACCGCCGCGATTATGACGATTGGCGCCAGCTTGGCCTCGACGGCTGGTCCTACGAAGACGTGCTGCCCTACTTCCTGCGGTCGGAAGACCATGTGGAACGGGCCGGCGATCCCTATCACGGCCAGGGCGGGCCTCTGCGCGTGACCAAGGCCAGGGGCGAAAACCCGCTCTATCACGCCTTCCTACAGGCCGGCTGGGACCGGGGCGCACCCCAAAACGACGACTTCAACGGCGCCGAACAGGAAGGGCTGGGCCTCTACGATTTTGCCGTCCGCGACGGCAAGCGGGAGAGCAGCGCCACCGCCTTCCTGCGGCCGGCCAAGCATCGCCGGAACCTGACCGTCTGGACCCGCAGCCAGGTCAACCGCATTCGCCTGGTCGACCGGCATGTGACCGGCCTGGACCTGGAATGCGACGGCCAGCACATCGGAGTCGATGTCGGCCGAGAGCTGATCCTGTGCGGCGGCGCGATCAACTCACCGGCCCTGCTGCAACTGTCTGGCATCGGCGATCCCGGCGATCTGGCGCAAGCCGGCATCGAAGTCGCGCACCCGCTGCCCGGTGTCGGCAAAAACCTGCAGGATCATCTCGGCGTCTATCTGCGCTATCGCTGCACTCAGCCGATCACGCTCTATTCCATGTTTCGCTTCGACCGGGCCTTGTTCGCCGGCCTGCGGGCCTGGCTTTACGGCACCGGGCCGGCGACCTCCATCCCGCTGGAGGCCGGCGGCTTTTTGAAGACACGGGCCGAGCTTGAGATCCCCGACATTCACATGACCTTCCTGCCGGGCCTGAACTTGGAAACCACCCGGGCGGGCCAAGGCCAGCACGGCTATCTGATCAACTTCTACCAGTTGCGTCCCGACAGCCGGGGGACGGTACGCGTGGCGAGCGCCGACCCGGACGAGGCCCCGCTGATTGACCCGAACTATCTGGCGGCGGAGGCGGACCGGGCCTGCCTGCGGGACGGCGTGCGGCTGGCCCATGGGATCGGTGCACACGAGGCCATGGCGGCCTACGATGCCGGCGCGATCTCGCCGCTGGCCGACGACCTCGCCGACGACCATGCGATCGATGCCTGGGTGCGGGCGAACGCCAACACGATCTTCCATCCGGTCGGCACCTGCGCCATGGGAAGGGATGACACCGCCGTGGTCGACGAGAGCCTGCGCGTGCGCGGCCTCGATCGGCTGCGGGTCGTGGACGCCTCGGTCATGCCGACGATCATCGGCGGCAACACTGCAGCACCGACCATGATGATCGCGGAAAAGGCGGCCGACATGATCCTCGGCCGGTCGCCCCTGCCGCGCGTCGACATCGGTTGACGCCATGCCGATGGCCACTGTGACCCGCCTGACGCAGGGCCACTGCGACGCACGCTTCCGCACCCTCGCCGACCGGTTTGAGAGCCTGCTGGCCAGCGGCGCGGAGCCCGGCGGCGCGATCGCAGTCATCGCGGATGGGCGGCTGGTGGTCGATCTTTGGGGCGGGACAAAGGATCGTGAAACAGGCGCGGCTTGGCGCGAGGACACGCTGGCCTGCTGCTTCTCAGTCACCAAGGGCGTGCTGTCGTTGCTGGCCCTGCGCTTGGCCGAACAGGGCGGGCTCGACCTCAGCGCCAGGGTGGCGGACCTGTGGCCCGGTTTCGAGGCCGGCGGCAAGGGGGCCATGACGGTCAGCAACATCATGTGTCACCGGTCCGGCCTGCCCGCGGTTTCGCCGGACTTTGACGAGGGTGATGTTTACGATTGGGCGACCATGACCGCGGCGCTGACGGCCTCGTCGCCGACCGTCCCGCTGGACGGCCCGCCGATCTATCAGAACATGACCTATGGCTATCTGATGGGCGAGGTTTTGCGGCGCGCCGGCAACGCGCCATTGCCCTCGCTGATCGCGGCCGAGTTGACCGGTGCCCTGGACGCGGACTTTCACATCGCGCTCGACGACGCGGCGATCGGGCGCTGCGCCACGCTCAACCAGGACGACCCCGGCGGCCTGTTCCGGGCGATCGCCGAGACGCCTGACAGCCTGATTGCCCGCTCCATGGCCGGCTTTGATCGGCGTGAGACGTTCAATACGCTGCGCTGGCGCCGCGCGGCCATTGGTTCCGGCAGCGGGCACGCTACGGCACGCGCGATCGCGAAGCTCTACGACCAGCTTATCGCCAAGGACGGCTTGATCGGGCCGTCACTGCAGGCGCTGGCGCGTCAAGAGACGGGCCGCAGCGACGGATACGATCCCATCCTGGGCGTGCCCATCCGCTACGGCACCGGCTTTGAACTGTCGCTGCCGCCTTCCCTCGACTTCGGTCCCAACCCGTCAACAGCCGGCTATTGGGGAGCCGGCGGCGCGTTGGGGTTTTCCGATCGGGAGGCTGGGCTCGCCTTCGGCTATGTTACGTGTCACATGGCGCCGGAACTTGGCTGTTCCGCGCGCGACCGTTCACTTGTCGCCGCGCTCTACGACGCGGTTGGGGATTACCAGTGATGAAGGACAGCTATGCGGACGGCAAGTTGCTGGTGCGGCGCGATGGGCCGGTGGCCACGATCGAGCTGAACCAGCCGGAACGGCGCAACGCCTTGGCCGAAGCCATGTGGCGCGCCCTGCCCGAGGTCGCGGCGGATCTGACCACCGAGCCCGGTATCCATGCCCTGCGCATTCACGGCGCGGGCGGGGCGGCGTTCAGCGCCGGGGCCGACATCAGCGAGTTCGAGCGGGTCTATGGCGACCCGGCCAGCACGGCCGCCTACAACAAGGCGGTACGCGACGGCCAGGCGGCGATCCGCTATCTCGGCCTGCCGACGATCGCCGAGATCCGCGGCGCCTGTGTCGGCGGCGGGCTGGGCCTGGCGCTGGCCTGCGATCTGCGCTTTGCCGTCGATGACGCCCGCTTTGCCATCACACCGGCGAAGCTGGGCCTGGCCTACAGCTTTGAGGATACGCAACAGCTTGTCGAAAAGGTCGGCCCGGCGCGGGCCAAGGACATGCTGTTCACCGGGCGGCTGTTGCCGGCGGCGGAGGCGCTTGCCATCGGACTGGTCGACCGGGTCGAGCCCGCGTCCGACCTGACGGCAAGCACGGACGCCTACTGCGCCCTATTGGGCCAGGCGTCCAGCGCCTCCATCTCGGTGCTGAAGCAGACCATCAATGCCATCGCCGACGGCGCCACGGAGGCCCCTGTCGACCTGGTCGACCGATTCGAGGCGCTGTTCGACGGTCCGCATTTCAAGGAAGGCTACCGTGCTTTCCTGGCCAAGCGGCGGCCGCGATTCGACTGAACGGTATTGCCATCGTCGTTTCTTGGGCCAATGGTGGCTCAATACCAAGAAGCGCGGAGGCGAGATGTTGGCAAACCTGCTCAGACGCATCGACAGCTTCTTTGAGTTTTTCGCAGCACCGCTGCTGCTGATCAGCCGGCTGCTGATCGCCTGGTACTTCCTGCCCGAGGGCATTGAAAAGATCCAGGATTACTCCGGAACCGTCACCTTGATGGAGAGCACCGGCATCCCCGGCATATTGCTACCGCTTGTTATCCTGCTCGAAATCGGCGGAGCGATCCTGGTGGCAGCTGGACTGATGACGCGACTGGCGTGTTTCGCGTTCGCCCTGTTCACCATCGTCGCCAATCAGATTTTCAACAGCGACGCCACCAGCCAGGTACAGCAGTTTCTCTACGCAGCCGAGTTCACCGTCATCGCCGGCATGACCGCGCTGATGGCGGTGGGGGCGGGCCGCTGGTCGCTGGACGCGCTGCGCGGCCAGCGCTGACCGGCCCTTGAGGGCAGACGCCTAACGTCAGACCGATCGGGTTAGGCCGCCGTCAATGCGCAGATTCTGGCCGGTGATGTAACCGGCACCGTCGGAGGCCAGAAATCCGATCAGCGCCGACACCTCGCCGGCGCGGCCATAGCGGCCCATCGGGATGCGGGCGCGCCGGTCCTCGGTTTCCGGCAGGCTGTCGATGAAGCCGGGCAGGATGTTGTTCATGCGCACATTGTCGCCAGCATACTTGTCGGCGAACAGCTTAGTGAATGCGGCCAGGGCGGATCGAAACACGCCGGAGGTCGGGAACAAGGGGTCCGGCTCGAAGACGGCGAAGGTCGAGATGTTGATGATCGCGCCGCCACCCTGCGCGGCCATGATCGGCGCCACCATGCGGGTGGGCCGCACGACGTTCAGCAGGTAGACCTCCATACCCTTATGCCAGTCGTCGTCGCTGATCTCCAGCACCGGGCCCTTGGGGCCGTGGCCGGCGGAATTGACCAGAACATCCACCCGACCCCAGCGGTCCATCGCCCGGTCGACAAGCCTTCGTAGATCGTCGACCGACCGGTTCGACCCTGTGACGCCGATGCCGCCGAGTTCGCCGGCCAGCGCCTCGCCCTTCCCGGACGACGACAGGATCGCGACCTCAAACCCATCGGCAGACAGGCGACGGGCGGCGTCCGCCCCCATGCCGCTGCCGCCGGCGGTGACGAGGGCCACCCTTGATGAGGTCATTGCGCGGTCCCTTGATCTCGGTGATGCGTCGGCGCCCGTCGCCGATCAGGCCGCCGCCTTGTACTGCGAGGTCAGCGGGCCGTCAAACCGCTGTTTCTGGTCGAGAAGACCCGGCGTGTCGGCAACGAGACAGGTGACCAGACCGGGGATTTCCTCCGGCTTTCTGAACCGCCAGATGGGCATGCCCGCGCCACACTCGTCCTGGTCGGACTGGCCCGCGAGCCTGTCGGGAACGACAACGGCCATTCTCACCCCGCTTGCGCCAAACCGGTTTTCGACCAGCGTGCAGAAATTCATCATGGCGCCGCGAAAGATCTCAAGGGCAGGCGCCAGCTCAAGCGGATCGACCCCGCCAACGTTCACGATGTTCACGATCGTGCCGCCGCCCGCCTCCGCCATGACCGGCGCCACGATGCGGGTGGGCCGCACGATGTTCATCAGATAGGCATCCATGATCGCATGCAAATGGCGGCCGCCGGCGTCCGCCGCCGAACCGGCCGGCTGGTATTCCGCCGAGTTCACCAGCACGTCAACGCGGCCCCAGCGGTCCATCGCGCCGTCCACAAGCCGTTGAACGGCTGCCGCCGAGCGACGGCATTCCGCGACGCCGAGCCCCCCGAGTTCGTGGGCAAGGGCCTCTCCCGCCTTCGAGGACGACAGGATCGCAATCTCATGGCCGGCCGTACCAAGGTGCCACGCGGCGTCGGCGCCCGAACCGCTGTCACCGGCCGAAACCATGGCAACACTCTTGAATGCCATAAAATGGCCTCCTTCTACCAAAAGGCGGGGACCATGGCAGAATACACGCCCCTTGACCAATCAAGTTCTGTCGCGTGAGACTGTAGAAAACCTACTGTTAGCGCTCGACCAATGTCCATGCGAACGCCGAACCTGAATGCCTTGCGAATGTTCGATGCCGCGGCACGACACCTGAACTTTCGCCTGGCGGCGCAGGAGCTGAGCCTGACCCAGGGTGCGGTGGCACAGCAGGTGCGACGGCTTGAGGCGGAGTTGGGTCACAAGCTGTTCCAGCGCGAGGCGCGGGGCCTGGTCTTGACAGAGATAGGACGGCGCTATCACGAGCCGGTCCGTCGTGCCCTTTCGGTGATCGAAGACGCGACCCAGAGCCTCCGGCCGTCGAATACCACCGTCACCCTCAGCGTCACGCCATCCTTCGCGTCAAAATGGCTCGTGCCTCGCTTAGCCCGCTTTGCGCGTGCGTATCCTGACCTGGACCTGCAGACGATCGCCAGCGAGGGGCTGTCCGATTTCACGTCCGATGGGGTCGACATCGCCATCCGCCTGGGCCGTCCGCCCTTTGGACCGGGGCTTCAGACAAGATTGCTGGCACCCGTCGAGCTCTGTGCCGTTTGCAGCCCGGCCCCTGCGAGCGAGGTGGGTCCGATCGATCGGATCGAGCAGTTCGCTTCCCTCAGGTTGATCCAAGACAGCCACTATATGTGGCAAAAGCTGTTGGACGAAGCTGGCGTCAAACCGAGCAGCCGGATGATCCAGTTCAATCAGACCGCCCTGGCCATGGATGCGGCGATCAACGACCAGGGTGTCGCGCTGGTCCCCCGCCTGCTGCTCCAAGACGACGTTGCCGAAGGCCGTCTCGTCGTGCTGTGGCGGAATCCATGCCCCGATGAAACTGGCTATTTCATCGTCTATCCCAGCGCGTCGAAGCCCAACCCGGCCAGGGATGCGGTCGTGCGCTGGGTGCTCTCCGAGGTTGGCTAGACCGGCTTCGCCTGCCGTATCAGGATCGGCCGACGCGCAACAGGACAACGCCGGCGAGCGTCGTGAACGCGCCGGCCAGACGCGCAAGGCTCAGCCGTTCGTTCAAGACCAGCACGCCGATCAGAACGGCAAAGACGATGCTGGTCTCTCTCAAGCCCGCGACCAGGGCGATCGGCGCCACGGTCATGGCCCAGATCACGGCCCAATAGGCGGCGAGACTCAATAGGCCCATAAGGGCGGCCGGCCGCCAGATCCGCAGCGCCGGGCGCACGATACGGCCGCGCCGCCGCCAGCACGCGAAGGCGAGGAACGGGATCCATTGCAGGCCCATCATCCAGGCCGTGTAGCCATGCGCACTGCCCGAGAGGCGCGCCCCGATGCCGTCGGTCATGGTGTAGCCGGCGATGAACAGGCCGGTCAGCAGGGCAAACACGACCGCGATCGGATTGTGCAGATTCTGCGCCCCGCGCGTGAAGGCCAGGCTCATGATGCCCGCACCGATCAGGATGATCGCCACAAGCGCGTCCTGGCTCAGCCTCTCGCCGATGACCGGGATCGACAAGAGCGCGATGATCAGCGGCGCCGAACCGCGCGCCAGCGGGTAGGCATGGCTGAGATCGCCGACCCGGTACGCCAACAGCAGGAACGCCATATAGCCCTGATGCAAGACGATCGACAGTGCGATGTAGGGCCAGCTTTCCGGCGCCGGCATCGGCAGAAAGGGCGTGGCGGCAAGCGCGGCGATACCACCCGCGGCCATCAGCACCGCCATGAAGACCAGCCGGTCGCCGTCCGCTTTCACAAAGGCGTTCCAGGTCGCGTGCAACAGGGCGGCGGCCAAGACGATCAGAAAGACGGTGAGATCCATAGGGGCAGCCTTCACGATCCGGCGGCGGCAGCCTGCCGCCTTTCCGCCGACTCGTCGCGTTATCGCACCAGACGGCGTCGTTCCGGAATATCAGCCAACTCGAACGAGGTCGACTGGTAAAGGTCGTTGATCCAGTTGCTGATCAGCAGGCTGCCATGCGCCCGCCAGCGATTGACCGGTTCACGGCTCGGGTCATCGTCCGGGAAATAGTTGGCGGGCAGGTCGATCGGCGCACCGGCGGCCACGTCGCGATGGTATTCGTGGGCCAGAACCTCGGTATCGTATTCCAGGTGGTTGAACATGTAGGTGTGGCGCCTTGCCTTGTCGCGGATCAGGCACAGCCCGGCCTCGTCCGACTCCAACAGCACGTCGAGGTCCGCGTTCGTCGGCAGATCCTCATGGCGCACTTCCGTGTGGCGGCTGACCGGCACCGCGATATCGTCGCTGAAGCCGCGCAACAGGCCGTCACGCCCGCCGCGCACGTGGTGACGGTAAACGCCGAACATCTTCTTCGGCAGTTCGTGCTTCGGCACGCCGTGGAAATGCTGCAAGGCCGCCTGGGCGCCCCAGCAGATGTTATAGGTCTCCTGGACGTGGGTCTGCGACCAGTCGAAGATCTGGGTCAGCTCGCGCCAATAGATCACGTCCTGAAACGGCAGGGTTTCGATCGGGGCGCCGGTGACGATCAGCCCGTCGAACTTGCGCCCGCGCACCGCCTCCCAGGGCTTGTAGAAGGACAGCATGTGTTCGGTGGACGCGTTTTTCGGCGCGTAACTGGACGTGGTGATCAGCGTCAGTTCGATTTGCAACGGTGTCGCGCCCAACAGTCGGGAGACTTGCGTCTCCGTCTTGATCTTGTCGGGCATCAGGTTCAGAAGCGCGATTTCGAGCGGACGCACATCCTGCCTGACCGCCGCACCCTCGGTGATCAGCAGGACGCCTTCATTCTCCAGCGCTGTCTTTGCCGGCAGATTGTCCGGAACCTTGATCGGCATATGCCTGTAACCCCTCGCGGACGGCCTCGCCCGCGCCTTTGCCAGAAAGCCAGTCGGGCACAATACCCGAAAGAACGGCGCGAAACAGCCTTGCGCGGCTTGCCCGCATCGTCGAACGGTCGGCAAAGACCCATCTCAATCAGTTACCGCCGCCGCGCAGACCTAGGCAGAGTTTGAGAGAATTCAACAGGTTGCAGATGGTCTTCGGCGGCGCCAGCACTGACGGCGCGGCTTTCGCCACGTCATCTCACCATCAATTGAGCGACCGTGAGGCCGCCGCTAGCGCGCGGCAGCGTCGTCCTCGGCCTGCCATTGCAGGATCTTGTGGCGCAAATCCTCGAACTCGGCCGCCGCCTGGCCGCCAAAGACCGGGTCTTCCTCATCGGTCATCGCGGTCTCCAGCTCCGCCCAGTCCTCAGGTGTCAGAACCTCCTGTACGACGGGGAAGAAGCGCTCCTGCTCCATCTTCATGTGCGCGCGCTGGGCGTCGATGAAGTGGCGCAGCGCGTCGCGGAAGGTCTCGCGGCGCATTTCCGCCTCGTCCAGCACGTTGCGCACCGCTTGGCGGAAGTCGAGCGCAAGGGTACCGAGCGACTCGTGCTCGCCGTCCAAATCGCCGACGGCGTCCGCCGCCGCCGGATATCTCTCGCGCAGGCGCCGCAGTATCAGGTCTTCCATCGGGTGGTGACAGCGCTCTGGAAAGCCGGTGAAGTAATCCGCGATCGCCGTCACGACGTCGTAGTCGGGCCGCTCGCCCCGTTCGAAGACGGCAAGCTGGCGTTCGAGAATGTCCAGAAGGTGGAGGAAGTTCCGATGCTCTTGCCCCAGCCTTTGCATCATGTCCATGGTCTTCGACCCCGCCTCTAGCCCGGTTTAGTCGACGGGTGTCAGGACAACAGCCGAGCGCTTGGGCGAGAATGATCTCTGTCAATTCGTGGCACTGTCGGTCGGCGCGAGACATGATGGCGGCAGGCTGCCAAGGATCGTACCTTGCCGGGCGCCTCGCGAAGGAACCAAACCATGATCGACAGATGCCGCATCCGGCCCTTTGAGCCCGACGACCTGTCCAGGCTGCACGAGATCCGCGTCGCCGCCTTCAGGCCGGTTTTCGAGTCGTTCAGATCCATCGTCGGTGACACCATCGCGCCCATCGCGATCGCCCAGGACGAGCGGGATCAGGCCGAGCACCTCGACAGCATCTGCAAGCCTGGCGCGGACCAGGAGATGCATGTCGTCGAGCTCGACGATGAGATTGTCGCCTTTTGCGCTTTGAGCCTGAATCGCAAGGCGGGCATCGGCGAGATCGGCCTGAACGCGGTCGATCCCGCCCGCCAGGGAAAAGGCATCGGCACCTGGATGTACGCGGCCATGCTGGACCGCTTGAAACAGGCCGGCATGACGGTCGCCACCGTCGGGACCGGCGGCGATCCCAGCCACGCGCCGGCACGGCGGGCGTATGAGAAGGCCGGCTTCGGCCCGTTCATTCCCAGCGTCTATTACTACCGGGTGCTTTAGGCGGACCCGGCTCGGCGCTACCAGCTTAGCCGCAGGCCCCCGGCGGCCTGAAAGCCGCGCAGGCCATCGTCGAACGGCAGGGCATAGTCGATTTCGGCGAACAGGGAGACGCCCTCGGCCTCCGCCACAGTGCCGCCAAAGCCGAGTTCCGCGGAGGTGCCGCCGAGATCCTGGCTGAGCTCCGTGCCCGAGGCCAGGACCGCGTTGTCGCCGAAAAATTCGTGCAGCAGGTTGGCCTCGAGATAGCCGGTCACCTGCGACGCGCCGATCGGCTGGCTGCCCTCGATCGCCACGCCCAAGCGACCGACCAAACTGTCGCCGTCCTGCAAGCTGACGGCGACCCCGTCGGGATCGGTGAAACCGTCGAAATCGACATGCTGGTAGGTGAGTTGGGCCTGCGGCACCAGGGCCATCGTCTCGCCAAGGGCGATGCGATAGCCCGCCTCGTGCGACAGGGCGATGCCGTAACCATCCGTGCCGACGCCGGACCATCGGCCGGCGGCGGACAGATCGACATCATAGGCGGTGTACTGCGCCACAGTGTCGAAATACCAGCCGCCGGCGCCGTACCAGGTGGCGTTGAGGCCGCCGCCGAACAGGTCGATGTCAGCGCTGCCGGCGGCGGCACCATTGTCATCCGTCGCATCGAGACTGCTTTGGCCCCAATGGAGTATGGCGCCGACCAGCAACTGGCCGGACGGGCGGTTCAGCAGGTCGATTTCGGCCCCCGCCTGCAGGAAACCGATGGTCTGGTCGAAACCGCCGCCCGTCGTGCTGTCGACATCGCCGTCGGTTTCGAGCGACAGGCCGACCGCGCGCGCCCAGACGCCGGACGCTAGCGCTTCGCCATAGCCTCGTACGCCGACGCGTTCGACCAGTTGACCGACCGTCGCCGAGCCGATCGCCTGCAGACCGCCGGGCAGGCTGTCGTAGACGAAGGCCTGGGGCAGGAAGCTGTCGGACTGCAGAAACCAGGTCCCGTCCGCGCCCTCGACCAGCCGGTCGTAGAGGAAGATGCCGGCAACCGCATCGTCGCCAAGAACGAAACTCCCCTCACCCTCGCCGCCGACCAGAATGAGCGGGATGCCGTCGGTTGGCCCCGTGCCGGTGAAGCCGCCCCGGCCGCCGTCGTTCATCACGAAGACCGTGGTTTCGCCGGACGTGTCGCCCTCGATCACAAGCTGGTCGGCCTCCACGGTCGGCCCGGCGTTCAGGACGGCATCGAGATAAAGACCGCTGCCGGCCACATAATCGCCGGTGATCACCAGCACATCGTCCGTGCCGTCAAGCCCGTCGATGGGATCGAACCCGCCGCCATTGGCAAGCAGGATGGTGCCGAAATTACTCACATCGCCATCCAGAACGGATGTGCCGATCGCACCCAGCGCCGCGCCATCCTCGATAATGAAGGGTGCGTCCGCGGCCATTGCCAGCGTGGCCTGATCAAGCGCGGCGATCCCACCCGTCACCATAGCCTCGGTGAAGGCCGTTGCGTTGCTCCCGGTGAACAGGAAGTTGGACGCATCCTCTTTCAGGAAGGTGGGCTCGAAACCGAGGAAATCGGTCGCAAGACTGTCGAGGTCGAACGTCGCCTCGCCCGACGGGCCGCCAAAGACCAGATGGTTTTCATCCGAGATGTTCTGGGCATCGACGACGCCGTTCAGGCCGAAACCGGGCTGCAGCTCCAGGCGCAGGCCGCCATTCATGTTGACCGCGTCGATTGCGACGCCATTGCCGCCCGTGACCGTGCCGGCGATGGTGATCTCGGCACCGCCCGATTGCTCGTCCAGGACAAAGATGCCGGCGCCCGTGCCGCCTTCGACATTGCCGGTTGTCGTGATCGACAGCGTGCTGGTGACGAAGGCGGCGGCGCGGATGCCCTGATAGCCGCCATGAACATCGACCACCGAAATCGTCATGGGCGAGCCGTCGGGCACGTAGCCGTAGGCGAAAATGCCGTAGCCGGTGCCGCCATGGACGGTGCCGGAGGAGGTGACCGTCAGCGGGCCGGCGGCGGCGTTCCAGGCGTAAATGCCAGAGTCACCGCCACTGACATCGGCGCTGTGGATCGTCATGCCGTCGCTGTAGGCGTTCTTGGCGTAGATGCCGGTGCCGTTGGTCGACGAAACGGTGTCCATCGCGGTGATATCGGTTGTGCCGCCAGCCTGATCGCTGATCTTGATCCCGGCACCCTCAACGGCGCTGACCGGGCCGGAGGCCGAGACGGTGACACCGCCGGTGCCGAAATCCCGGACATAGATGCCATAGCTGTCGCCATGGGCCGACGCGGCCGTAACGGATACGCCGGCATCGCCGTAGGTGTTGAACGCGGCGATGCCAGAGCTGTTCTCACCGGTCCCGATGACGTCACTTGTCGTGGTGATGACGAGCGCCTCGTTGGTGCCGGTGGCAACGATCCCGCTTTCACCGCCGGTGATCGTGGTGCCATCGGTATCGGTAAAGGTCAGCCCGTTTTCCGACGTGATGGTCAGCGCGTTGCCGCCGCTGACCGTCGTGTCGATGCCAAAGCCCGCGCTGGTGGTGACGGTGACGGGCCCGGCGTTGTAAAGCGTCTGGGCGACGTCGGTGGACGCATCCGCCGCGCCTTCACAGGTGAACGTCTCGGATGGGGGCTCGGGCGTGCAACTGCCGGCGTAGGCCGACCGGCCGCCGGCGCCGCCGAGGACATATCCGGTGAACGCGGTGCCCACCAGCGCCGTGCTGAGTGAAAGCTGCAGCAAAGGTCGCCGACGATCGGATCGAACTGGTCGCATGCGCTGGAACTCCGCTTTTTGATCAACACCACAGCGGTTGTGATCAGGGCACGGATTCTAGACCAAAATGCGGTGGTGTGACCTAATCCGGCACCGCCGCCGCCGCGCGCGGGTAGGACAGGTCCGGACACCCGGTCCATTCGCCGTCCGGCGTGCGCACGATGGCGGCGGGCGACGCAAACGGGCGGGGGAAGACGGTGCGTTGGGACAGGGTGATCGGACCCAGATCGGCGAGTTGTCTTAGGACTGGAATGGGCAAGTCGAGGTCGGCGGTTATGGCGCCGGCGGGTGATACGTTGATGCGCGGTTGGTGGATGGCCGCACCCGCCTCCATGCCGTAGGCCAGGATGAAGGCGGCAACCTGGGTCAGCGCCGGCACGATCTGGTTGCCGCCCGAGGCGCCGATGGCGGCCACTGGCTCGTTTTCGCGCAGAATGATCGTCGGGCACATGTTGGAATGAGCCCAGGCGCGCGGCGCCAGTGTGCGGCGGCTGCCCGGCTCGATATCGAACCAGGCCATGCCGTCATTGCCCAGAATGCCGGTCGCGGCGGACCGGTGCTTGGCGCCGAAGCGGTTCAGCAACGTGAAGGTCAGGGCGACGACGCAGCCATCCCGATCGACGACGTTGAGGTGGGTGGTGCTGCCGCCATCGCCGGTCGTCAGCCATTTGGCCTGCGCGGCGTTCGCAGCCCGCAGGGCATCCACGGTGGCGGCGTAGAAGTCCGGGCCTGGCGCATCCGGTTCGACGCTGCCGCCTTCCATCGCCTTCAGGGCCGTTGCCAGACGCGGGCCGCCGCTGTTTTCCAGCGCCAAGGCCAGGCCGTGACCGAACAGCTCGGCCGTGGCTGCCGGGCCTGTTCTGGGCCGATAGGCGCTGAGGTCGGACGGCTGTATCGTGCTGCCGGCTGCCTGCAAATCCTCAACCCAGGCGGCGCCGATCGGGCCGTCATAGAAGGCGCCCGGCCCGTCCTTGGCCAGCGTGGCGAGCGTGTCGGCCTGGACGCCGAAATCGAGGGTCGCGCCCGGCTGAGGCGGCCAGCCATCGGGCAGGAACAGGGCGCGGCAGCCGGGATCAGCCGAAAGTGGTGCGGCCGCCAAGGCGATCGCCAAGGTCGTGTGCCAATCGACGGTCATGCCGGCGGCGACCCGTTCGATCGCTGGTTCCAAGAGCCGCGCCCAGCTCTCGCTGGCGCCGTGCTCGTGCAAGGCCGCAAGGCCGGCGACGATACCCGGCACCACGACGGAACTGGCGCCTTCCACATTGCGCCCATCGGCCGCCTGGGCCATGCCCAGAAAGGTGCGCTTGCCGTCCGGGTCCGGCGTCAACAGGGCAGGATCGATCTCCGCCGGCGCCTGGCCGGAGAAATCGATGACAACCGGCGCCTCGCCGGGCCGGGCCACAAGGCCGAGGCCGCAGGCGGCCAGCCCGCTCATCCACGGTTCGACCGCCTGCAGTGCGAAGGCGGCGGCGATGGCCGCATCGATGGCATTGCCGCCATCGGCGAGCACGCCCGCGCCGATCGAGGCCGCGACCTTGTGTTGCGAGACCACCATGCCGTGGCGGCCCCGCGCGACCGGTTTGGCGACCAGCCAATGCTCCGGATCGTTCATCATCGTGACACCCATCCTGTGGCCAAGCCGGGAAGCTGGCTTGACATGTCAACCAACTTGGCCAATTTGCCCCGGATTGCTTGGCCACGATGCCGGGAGTGGACCCCGGCCGTTCTTGGAAGGATCAACCCCTCATGTCTCTGCCGCCGATCGACCGGATCATGCGCGAAGGCCACCGTCTGCCCGGCGTGCTGAGCGTGGTGCCGCCGGCGGCGACACGCGTGCCGGCGGTGTTCGATTCGCCCCATAGCGGCCTCACGGTGCCGGCCTGCCCCGCCCGCGCAGTATCCGACGCCAATGTGCTGAGGGCCAGCGACACCCATGTCGACGCCCTGTGGGACCATGTGCCCGATCTGGGCGCGCCGTTCCTGATGGCCGAGTTCCCGCGCAGCTATCTCGACGTCAACCGCAACCTGGCGGACATCGACCTCAGCATGGTCGAGGGCGACTGGCCCCATGCGGTGCGCGACAGTGCGACGGCCAAGCGCGGCATGGGGCTGATGTGGCGCTACGCCTGGGGCGAGACGCATGTGAACCATCGCCCGCTCACCGTCGCTGAGGTACAGGAGCGGATCGACACCTATTGGCGGCCCTACCATGCGCTGCTGGCCAGCCTGATCGACGACACGGCCCAACAGTTCGGCCATGTTGTGCATGTCAATTGCCACTCCATGCCGTCGGTCGGCCATTCCATGTCGGCCGACCCGCCGGGCACGAAGCGGCCGGACGTGGTGCTGAGCGACCGGGACGGCACCAGTTGCGACCCGGACCTGATCCCGGCCCTGGCGGCCGCGTTTCGCGATCACGGGCTGACCGTCACGATTAACGACCCGTATAAGGGCGGCGAGTTGGTCACGGCGTACAACGACCCCGAAGCCGGCCGTCACAGCGTGCAGATCGAGCTGAACCGGCTTCTGTACATGGACGAGGACACGCGCGAGCGGACGGCGGACTTTGCCGCGCTGAAAACCGTCTTGCAGGACGTCGCCGCGGTGGCCGTCAACCATGCCTGGGCCCTGTCACGCGGCCAATAGGCCGGGAATGGCGGCGAGCAGGTCCTTGGTATAGGGCTGTTGGGGGTCTTCGAACACGGATTGGGTCGCGCCCTGCTCAACAATGCGGCCGGCGCGCATGACCACGATGCGATCGCACAGCTGGGCGGCGATGCGCAGGTCGTGGGTGATGAACAACAGCGCGAAGCCCTCCGTGGCCTGAATGTCGCGTAAGAGGTCCAGGATCTGGCGCTGGACGGAAACGTCCAGGGCCGAAACGGACTCATCGGCGATCAGGATATCGGGCTTCAGGGCCAAGGCCCTTGCGATGCAGACCCTCTGGCGCTGACCGCCCGAGAACTGGTGCGGGAACCGGCGCGCGGCCGTCGGATCAAGGCCGACGCGTTGTAGCAGGGAGGCGGCCTGTCGCCGCGCTTCCGCCGGATCGACGCCATGGATGATTGGCCCCTCGGCGATCGCCTCGCCGACCGCCTGGCGCGGGTCCAGCGCGGTGTACGGGTCTTGGAAGATGACCTGAAAGCGCCGGCGATACGGCCTGAGACGGCGGTCGCCCAGCCGCGTGATCGTCTCGCCGGCCAGCACCACCTCGCCGCTCGTCACCGGCTCCAGCCGCATCAGACACTGCGCCAAGGTGGACTTGCCGGACCCAGACTCGCCGACCAGGCCGATCGTTTCCTGCGGGCGCACGGACAGGCTGACCCCATCCAGCGCCTTGGTCTCATGGCTGCCGAACAGGCTGCCGCCACGAAACCGCTTGGTGATGTCGCGGCCTTCCAGCACCGGCGCGCCCTCGATCGCCCTCGGCGGCTTCGGCACCAGCTTGGGCACCGCCTCGATCAGCGACTGGGTGTAGGGGTGCTGGGGCCGGTCCAGCACGTCGCGTACCGGCCCCTGTTCGACCAGCCTGCCATGCTGCATGACCGCGACCCGGTCGGCGATGTCGGCGACGACGCCGAAATCGTGGGTGATGAACAGGATCGACGCCTCGTGCTGGCGCCGCAGGGTGCGGATCAGATCGAGAATTCGGGCCTGGGTGGTGACGTCCAAGGCCGTGGTCGGCTCGTCGGCGATCAATATGTCGGGGTCCAGCGCCATGGCCATGGCGATCATGACGCGCTGGCACTGGCCGCCGGACAGTTGGTGGGGATAGGCGCGATAGAAGCGCTGCCAATCGTCCAGCCCGACCTCTTCGAACAGGGTTCGCACGCGCTGGCGCCGGTCCGCCGGATCGGCCCGCCCGTGAATGCGCAAGACCTCATCGATCTGGCTGCCCGCGGTGAAGACCGGGTTCAGGGCCGCCAAGGGTTCCTGAAAGATCATCGAGATCCGGCTGCCCGCCAGTTGCCGGCGCGCGGACTTCGGCAAGGTCAAGAGATCGGTGTCTCGGTACCGAATGGCGCCGGCCTGAACCGCAATCTCGCGCGGCAGCAGGCCCATGACCGCCCGCGCGGTGATCGACTTGCCGGAGCCGGACTCGCCGACCAGGCAAAGGATTTCGCCGGCCTTCAGGTCGAGCGACAGATCCTCGATGGCCATGCCGCGATCGGCCCAGGCCGGCAGGCGCAGGCTGAGATCGCGGATGGAAAGGACCGGTGCGTCGCTCAATTCTGTTGTCTAATGCATGGCGAGGGGCCGCAAGAGGCTTACGACCCCTGCACCTTTCCTACTGATCGACCGTGATGTAGCCCGGGCCGAACATCATCGTGTTGGTGGCGAACGGCGCCCAGTTGATGCCGTCGCGCACAGCGACGCTGATGACGTTGCGCCACAGGTAGAAGCCGGGGGTGATGTCCTCCCACTCCGCCAGCAGCTCGTGATAGAGCTCGATCCGGCGGTCCAAATCCTCTTCCTGCTGGAACGCGTTGCCCAACTCGATGAACCGGTCGGTCGGCACCCAGGTGCGATGCGCGGCGTTGGCACGGTTGGAGTTCGGCCCCCAGTCGATCCACAGCGGCCGTAGCGGATCGCCGGAGAATTCCGAGGTCATGGACATGTTGAGCAGGTGGAACGGCCGTTCATAGGCCAGGCGGAAATTGTCGACGATGTCCAGGCGGACATTGATACCGGCCTCGCGCCACATCTCGACCATGATCTCGGCCGCCTGCTCGTAGTTCGGATAGAAGCCGCGGGTGATGTGCCACTGCAGTTCCTCACCGTCATAGTCGGTCAGCGCCAGCAGTTCCTGCGCCCGGTCCGGATCGTAGGGATAGGCGGCCTCGCCGTCCGGATCATAGAACACGCCATATTCCTGGAAATTGAACGGCGCGGGATGGAAGGTGACGTCACCCCAGAGCGCGGAGACGATCGCATCCATGTCGACTGACGAGACCATGGCCTTGCGCAGATTGGCGTCGACCAGCGGGTTGTCCGGGTTTTCCTCCGTGATCAGCGTGTTGAAGGCGAACATCGGATAGTTATCGATGGTCACCTGATAGAGCGAGATGTCGTCGTAATTGTCGAACACCGGCGCCTGGTCGGACGGGATGCTGACAATGATGTCGAATTCGCCCGAGACCAGGCCGGCCAGCCGCGCGGACGGCTCCGGCACGATGATCCATTCGATGGCGGCCAGCGGCGGCGTGCCGCCCCAATAATCGTCATAGGCCTCCATCACCAGGCGTTCGCCGCTGTCGAACTCGGTCACCCGATAGGGGCCGGTGCCGATGGGGGCGAGGCCGAACTCCTCCGGCGTCATGCCGGCAAAGTCGTCCGGCACCAGATAGCCGATCTGGAAGGTGAAGCGGTTGGGCAGCACCGGGTCCGGAAAGTCGGTCTCGATCTCGACGGTCATGGGCCCGGTCGCTTCAACCCGGTTGATGCCGCGCATAAAGCTGCGGCCGCGCGGGGCAATGGCGTCCGGCCCCCACAGGCGCTCGGCCGACAGCGAGAAGGCAATGTCGTCCGCCGTCATCGGCTCGCCATTGTGGAAGGTGATGCCCTCACGCACGTTGAGCTGCCAGACGGTCGGCGAAATCTGCTCCGCGCTTTCGATCAGGTTGGGCACGCGGGTATTGCCGGTGGGGTCGGCGCGGAAGTCACGCAGCACAATCGGGTCGTAGATGTTCAAGCCGAACCGGGCCAACGACGAACTGAAGCCCAGCACCGGCTCCAACGTCGGCCACAGCGTGTCCACCGCGATGCGCAGCGTCGGCCGGTCATCCTGCGCCGACGCCCGATCCGTGGTCGCCGACAGCACAAACAGCCCGACTAGCAGGACGGCAAACGCCACCACCAGCCGGGTTTCGCGCACGATCCTCATCATCGTGAAACTCCCCTGTTCTTGGACCAATGTCCCGGGACATCTGTTCCAGGACGTCAGCGGAATGGGCCAGGCACTTGGGCGCACCGTTATTTCCCGCTGGAATTGGGGGATGAGTGTGTAGCATATTCCTTGACATGGCAAGCATCTACCCGCGCGCACCGCAGATCTGAAGCAGACGTGAAGCCGACATGAACACCCGCTTCCTGGCCCTGAAGCTGCTGCGCATGCTGGTGACCATCTGGTTCGTGGTCACCTTCGTGTTCGTCGTCCTGCGCGCGACGACGGACCCGGTGGAGGCGCTGTTGCCGCCCGACGCCACGCCGGACGAGATCGCGCAGTGGAGCGAGATCTGGGGCCTCGATCAGCCGATCATCGTGCAGTATGGCCGCTACATCGCCAGCCTGACGGTCGGCGATCTGGGCTTCAGCTATCGCGACGGGCGGCCGGTCACCGTGGTGGTCGGCCAGCGCATTCCGGCGACCCTGATCCTGGGCGGGACTGCGCTGGCGCTGGCGCTCTTTGTCGGCGTGCCGTTCGGCATCATCGCGGCCTTGCGCCGAAACCGGCTGTCGGACCGGCTGATCATGGCCTTTTCGGTGTTCGGTTTCGCCATTCCGAACTTCTTTTTCGGCATCCTGCTAATCCTTCTATTCTCGCTGTACCTGCGATGGCTGCCCAGTTCCGGCTATGGCGGCCTGGACCATCTGGTCATGCCCGCGGCAACGCTGGGGCTGGCGACGGCCGGCGCGCTTGCCCGCTTCACCCGCTCGTCCATGCTGGAGGCGTTGTCCAAGCCGTTCATGGAAACGGCGGCGGCCAAGGGAGCCGGGGCGTTTCGGCGGGTGATGCGGCATGCGGTGCCGAATGCCGCCATTCCGGTGGTCACCATCCTGGGTCTGAACATCGGCGCCCTGATCTCGGGCTCGATCGTGACCGAGACGGTGTTCGCCTGGCCCGGGGTCGGGCGTCTGTTGATCTCGTCGGTTGAGGCGCGCGATCTGGCGGTGGTGCAGTTCCTGGTGCTGCTGATTGCCCTCACCATGGTCGTGGCCAACCTGCTGGTCGACATCCTTTACAGCGTTCTCGACCCGCGCATCCGGGTCGCCGGCGCGGCGAAGGCAGGCTGACCGCGATGGCCCAGACCCTGCCCACCAACGAGCGCCGCCGCCGCCTCGGCATGCTTTCCGCCAACCGGGTCGTGCTGGTCTTCGCCTGGGCGATCCTCGGCTGCGTCTTGTTCCTGGGCGTGTTCGGCTATTGGCTGACGCCCTATGCTCCGACGGAACAGAACCTGCTGGATCGGCTGGCGCCCCCGGCCCTGTTCGGCTTCGACAGCGCCTACCTGCTCGGCTCCGACCGGCTGGGCCGGGACATCCTGGCCCGCCTGGTGTTCGCGACCCGGATCAGCCTGGCGATCGCGCTTGCCGGCACGGTAATCGGCGCGATCATTGGCACGATGCTCGGCTTCATCGCCGCTTATTTCCGGGGCCTGATCGAAGAGGCGATCATGACCCTGGTCGACATCCAGGCCTCCCTGCCCTTCATCATCATTGCCCTGACCTTGCTCGCCTTCGTCGGCAACTCGCTGACCCTGTTCATCATCATCATGGGCATCTATGGCTGGGAACGGTATGCGCGCCTGGCACGCGGTGCGGTTCTGTCGGCACAAAGCCAGCCCTACGCCCGGGCCGTCCGCGCGCTGGGCGCCTCGCCCTGGCGGCTCTATACCCGCCATTTGCTACCCAACATCGCCGGCGTGCTGATCGTTCAGTTCACCTTGAACTATCCGGAGATCGTCCTGCTGGAAACGGCGCTCTCGTTCCTCGGCCTCGGCATCCAGCCGCCGCTGACCAGCCTGGGCCAGATGATGGGCGACGGCCGCGACCTGTTGATCAACGCCTGGTGGCTGTCGGTCATCCCCGGCACCCTGATCTTCGCCACCACCCTGTCGATCAGCATCATCGGCGACTGGCTGCGCGACCGCCTGGACCCGACGATCGCGCGCGGGGAGTAGCGCCTGTCGAGCGACCCGGCTCCACGCCCTGTCGCGGCTCTCGCGCCAACTGTCCGTCGGTGACGCACGGCAGCCTCACGCCGCATTCTTGACGGGGGTCAATGAAGCCGCGCGGGATCGGTGATCGTCATGACGCGCCGATGCCGGCACCAGCGATTTGGACGGGTGCCGGCGCGGTTCGACCTCGATAAAATGGAGGATCGTCATGGGTCTCTCACCCGGACTGTTCATCTGCCTGTTTCTCGCCGGCCTCGGCATCTTTCTGTCCGGCGCGGCCTTCATCTGGTGGGTCTCGCTGCAGGCGAAGCTGGCACGGCTGACAAAGGCATCCTGACGCCGTCCTATAGGTGCAACCGCCTGGGCGGCAGCGATCGGGCCGCGCCTATACGGCGACGACGACGCTGCCGCGCTTGTGCCGCTGCTCGACATAGAAATGCGCCTCGGCCGTGTGGGCGAGCGTGTAGCGCCGGTCGATGAACGGCTTGATCGCGCCAGAGGCGACAAGCCGGCCGAGCGTGGCCAAATCCTCCCTGTTGTCCTGGGCGATACCGCACACCGCCTTCGGCCCGTCGCGGCGCGCGGTCCACAGCGCCTGGATGAGTTCGGTCACGCCGAAGCACAAAAAGAGGTGCATCCCGGTCGGCGCTAGTGCTCTGCGGCACTTGGCGAATTTGGTCGTGCCGACGGTGTCGAAGATGACGTCGTAGACTTCGCCGCTCTCCGCAAAGTCCTCCGTCTCATAGTCGATAACGCGGTCGGCGCCGAGCGACGCAACCAAATGCCGGTTGCCAGCGCTGCACACGCCGGTGACCCGCGCGCCATAGTGCTTGGCAAGCTGAACGGCGAACGTGCCGACGCACCCGGATGCGCCGTTGATCAGCACATTCTGGCCGTCGCGAATACCAGCCCGGTCGCGCAGGAAATTAAGCGCCGTCAGCCCGCCGAACGGGATGGCGGCCGCCGCCTCGAACGACAGGTTGGCCGGCATCGGCGCCAGGGCGCCGTCCGCCGGCATGGTCACGTACTCGGCATAGGCACCAAAGCTGCTGTAGCCGAAGACGCGATCGCCCGGCTTGAAGCGGGTGACCCGGTCGCCGACCGCAACGATCTCGCCGGCAAGGTCGGACCCGAGGATCTTTCGCCGGGGCCTGAAAAGGCCGGTGTGCATCCGGCCCAGCAGCCAGAAGACGCCGGGAAACGCGGCCGCCCGCAGGCGCCAGTCCCGCGACGTCACCGCCGTCGCGCGCACCCGGATCAAGACCTCGTCTTCCTTCGGGACCGGGCGTTCGACGTCGCGCAGTTTCAGCACTTGGGGCGCGCCGTATTTCTTGTAGGTGATTGCCTTCATCGATTTGCCTTTCAGTGGGCTTACATCCCGGGCTGACGCCGGGCGTGTTTCGGTGGTCACGGTTTGTCGGCCTTCGCGGCCGGCTCGTAGCTGAAGACGTCGGCCAGCGGCCGGCCGAAGGCCTCGGCGATCAGGAACGCCAGCTCCAGCGAGGGGGCGTATTTGGCGCTTTCGATCGCGATGATCGTCTGGCGCGTGACGCCGACCTTGTCGGCGAGTTGCTTCTGGGTCATCTCGCCGTTTTCGAAGCGCAGGCGCCGGATGGAGTTGCTGACACGGCCCTTGCCCATGTCAGAACCCCCGCCGGTGAATGACCAGCTTCAAGACGTTTGAGGCGATGTCGCCGAAGCTGAAGCCAAAGACCATCAGGTTGAAGACCAGGAACAGCGGCTGATCGAGCGCCAGGGCAACCATCGACAGCACGAAGCCCACCCCGACGACGATGAAGAACAGGCGCACGCCGCGCAGTTCGATCGCCTTGTCCCGCTCGTCGATCACGAAGCTGGGCTTCGGCTCGTTCGTGGCGATGGCGTGCAGAATGCTGAACAGGATGTTCACGACGATGTTCACGACGATCCCGCCGGCGATCAGGAACAGGATCGCCACGCCGATCGCGCTGGCGCCATCCGGGCCGTCGAACCGCCCCTGAGCGTAGAGCGGAAATACGATCGCGCTGTAGATGACGATGACAAGGATCGTGCCAATCAACGCGGCAACCGCGCTCTTTTGGTGCTGGGTCATGGAAACGGGCTCGTGTCTGGTGTGATCGACTTGATGTCAAATTTCTTTGACATCAAGTAAGCCTGCAGAAACGCGATGTCAAACATTTTTGACATGATATGAAGACCTGGCGCTGCCTTTGAGGCGGATTTCTGCTCTGAATCAGGGGCTTAGGTAGCCGCGCTTTTCGGCAATCAAGCTGGCAAACGCGGAGCCAACCGGCTGCTTGGGGTCCATCGCAGCGGAGGGGCAGCTACGCCGCGCGTGACCCCGGGCCGCCGGTCTGGCGCGCGTCTTCTTGCGATATCTGTTCGATCATGCCGTCCAGCACCCGGTTGAAGACGGCGACGTCCGCGTCGCTGAACTGTTCGTACAGATCTTCCTGTCGCTTCAGCGCGTCGGGCAACAGCTTGCGGTAAAGCGCGGCACCGCTTTTGGTCGGCGCCAAGATCGTGCGCCGGTTGTCGGCCGGATCGGGGATCTCAGACACCAGCCCCTTGGCCACAAGGGAGGTCTTGACCCGGCTGATGCGGGCCAGATCGATGAAGATGACCTCGCCGATCTGGGTCTGGGTCATCGGCCCGAAGCCCGCGAGGATCGCCAGCATGCGCCAGGCGGTCAGGCTGAGGCCGGAATTCTTCTCGTGCCAGCGCTGGGCCGTGCGGGTCAAGAGATGGCCGAGCACCGTGATCCGATGGGTCAGAAAACGGTCCAGTGTCGGGGCATCGCTGGCCGCGATTCGTGGTGCGGCTTTCTTGTCTTTGCCCGGCATAAGCGGCGCCCGTCGTTTCCATGACTAGTCAACTATCTATCAGCAAACGTGCAAGCGCACAATCGCCCTGCCCGCCAATGGTTGATCGCCCGGCGTCCGCTTGGCATGGTCTCAACGGTCTCGTGCCAGCCGCCAAACAAGGATTGATGCCATGCAGCGCCGGCTTAACAAGACACGCGCAACACTTGCCGCGGGAGGGCTGATCTCCGTCGCTCTCGCCGGGGCTGTTGCGAACGCCCAGACACAGGTCACCTGGGCCACCGAGGGCACGTACGCGCCCTGGTCGGAGACGGACGACAGCGGCGTGCTGATCGGCTTCGATATCGAGCTGGTGAGCCTGTTGTGCGCCCATCTCGGCTATGACTGCACCATGGAGCGGATGGCCTGGCCGGCGATGATGGACGCGGTCGCGGCGGGCGAGGTCGACGCCCTTATCTCCGGCGTGGCGATCACGCCGGAACGCGAACTGGCCGTCGACTTCACGCGGCCTTACATGCAGCTTGCCGTCGCCTTCGCGGTCGGCGCCGACAGCGATCTGGCAGGGGCGCGTCCGTCGCACGCGACCCAGCTTGCCGCCTTGCTGGACAACGCCACCATCGGCGTGCAGGCGGACACGGTCACCAGCATATTGGCGGCCCAACTGATCCCCAGCGCCACCCTGATCGACTACGACAGCACCGACGCGTTGACCCGGGCGGTGGCCGATGGCGATGTCGACGCCGGCCTGGCGGCGCTGCCGAGTTGGACGCAGCCGATCATCGTTCAGCCCGATGACATCGTCGTGCTGGGCCCGCCCCTGACCAGCGAGGACTACACCGTACTCGGCCGGGGCCTGGGCATCGGCATTCGCGAGGACGCCGACAATCTGAAGGCCGAGCTGGACCGGGCCTTGTGCGAGTTGGAAGACGCCGGCGAGATCCAGCCCCTGTCGATCAGCTGGTTCGGCAGCGACCTGACCATCAAATGCTATCTGCGGAACCGGTAGGACCCGCGAGCGAGGCGTCCTTTAGCGGGCCTTTAAGTCGAATTGTAGATCAGGCCGACAGCATCGCCCAACGGGTCAGCCACATCCGGCGGTTCGACGCCTAACGGACCAAGGGCTGCAGGGTCTCCGCGCAGCGAATGGCGAAGCTGGGATCTTCGCCGTCCTCCAATGACCAGTACGCCGACAGGCCGGCATGGGCGAAGGCGAAGTGCAGGACCCGGTCTGCATCCAGGTCCAGGCGCGCGGCATAGAACGCGGCCAGACGCAGCATCCGGGCGGGCTGGAGCACGATCCCGTCATGCGGCGAGGGGTTGCAGAAAAGATTGGCCACCTCGTACGTGCGCTCGCCATAGACGCCCTTCGGATCAATCGCGAGCCAACCGCGCGGCCGGCCATCGACGACACCGCCTTCCACCACATTGTCGTGATGCATGTCGGCATGCAGCACGGTGCTCTGGCGTTCCGTCGTCAACAGGGTCGTCGCCACCGTGGCGCAGCGGCCGAGCAGGGCCGATCCATCGGCGTTGCCAAGCAAGTCGGCGAACCTGCGCTGCAGGTTGGGCAAGCCCCTTGGGATTGGCCGCGATCGCGGCGCGTGCAGCTTTTCGATCGTCGCGGCAAGGATATCGGCCGCCCCGTCATCGTCGCCGGCCAGGACCATGCGTGTCAGCGCGCCCTGCCTGGTGCCACACTCCATCAGCCAGGCGCGTTCCGCGGCGCGATAGACTCTGACCGCGCCGCCGCCATCGAAATAGTCGAGGACGGCGGCGGCGCGATGCTCGTCGCTGGTCGGCTTCATGACCTTCAGCATCGCCTTCGACCCCCGAAAGCGCACCGGGCGCAGCCAGCTTGAAGGCGTCTGGAAGGACGGGCCGTCCGCCACGAGCGACCAATCGCGCACCAGGGCCAGCGTCGGATCAGACTCAGCGTCGCTCGTGCGCTCGCGCGCCATCGCACACCCAGATGTTGTCTTCCCCCTCACACCGTACCTGTTAGGTTGCGGTGCGGGACACATCCTAGTCCCATCAGCCCCCATGGCAGAGATGCGATGACAAGACGGCTGTTTGATCCGCTGAACCTCTGTGCCGGCGCCATGGCGATCGCCGGCATCATGTATGGCTTCGACGTCTCCGTCATGGCGGGCGCCATCCTCTATCTGGAGGCCGACTTCGGCCTGACGGAGAATTCGGAGGAATGGATCGTCAGTTCGATCCTGCTGGGCGCGACGTTGGGCGCTCTCGTGGGCGGCGTGATCGCGGATCGGTTCGGCAGGCGCGCGGCAATGATCGTCGTTGCCGCATCGGCCGTTGCCGGCGTCGCGATCATCACCCTGTCGCCCGGCGTCGGCCTGCTGGTCGTCGGGCGGCTGGTTCAGGGCTTCGCCGTCGGGGCCGTGTCGGTCTGCGGCCCGCTCTACCTGGCCGAGATCGCACCGAACCACATCAGGGGTTTGCTGGTCGGCCTTTATTCGTTCGGCATTCAGGTCGGCGTCCTGTTCGGCTATGTCATCGGGCTGGCCCTTGCGGACAGCGGCGATTGGCGTCTCATGCTCGGCTTCGGCATCCTGCCGGCACTGATCCTGGCGATCGCGGTGCCGTTCCTGCCGGAAACGCCCCGCTGGCTGCTGCAGCGAAACCATCGGCAAAAGGCGCGCCGCGTTCTCGCCCATCTGCGCGGAAGCGACGCCGTCGATGCCGAGATCCAGGCCATGGAGCAGCAAATCGCCCAGCAATCCAGCCGCTGGGCCGACCTGCTGGCGCCGGGCATCGCGATGATCATGCTGGTCGGTATCGGCCTGGCCATCTTTCGGGAAATCACCGGCTTTGCCATCGCCACCCTCTACTCGCCAACCCTGCTGGCAGAGGCCGGGCACGAGTCGGACCGGGCGGATATCCTGGCCTCGGTCGTGGTCGGGTCGATGTTCGTTGCGGCAGCGGTGGTCGCCATGCTGCTGGTCGACAGGCTGGGAAGGCGTCCGATGCTGCTGGCCGGCATGGCGATCATGACGGTCAGCATCGGGGCCCTCGGGCTCGCCTTCGCCTTGCTGCCCGTGTCGTCCCTGCTGGCCTGGATCGCGGTCGCCTGTCTTGCCGCCTGCGCCGCCGGCTTCTCGCTGGGGCCCGGCCCCGTGATCTTCCTGTTGATCGCCGAGATCTATCCGCGACGCATCCGCGCGCGCGCCATGGGTGTCGCCATGCTGGCCCTTTGGCTCAGCTTCTGGCTCAACGCAAGGCTGTTCCTGTCATCCGTCGAGGCGTTGGGCACCGCCGGCGCGCTGTGGCTGCATGCCGGGTTCGGGGTCGCCGCCCTGGTGTTCATCTACCTGGCCGTGCCGGAAACCAAGGGACGCGGCCTGGAAGAGATCGAGGCCGAGCACGCCGCCCGTTAGATCGGCGGTCCGGGGGCTCCAGACAGTCTCCTGACATAATCCTGTCAGCAGCGTTGTGCGAACAAGCCGCGGTCAAACGCTCTCCCCAACGCATATGGAGACAAGAATGAGCTTTACGCCCGAGCATTTCACCGTCTGGGCCGAGATCCCCGTCAGCGATCTGGACAACGCGATCACGTTTTACGGCAAGGTCTTCGACATGGACCTGAAGCGCGACGAAACCGGCCCCAACCCCATGGCCATGTTCCCGACCGCCGACCCGACCAAGGGCATCGCCGGCCATCTCTACGAGGGCAAGCCGTCCGCCGAGGGGTCCGGCCCCACGGTCCATTTCGCCTGCCCGGACACGCTGGAGGCCACGATGGGCCGCGTGAACGACGCCGGCGGCCGCGTGCTGTCCGACATCATCACCATCCCGGCCGGCCGCTTCGCCTATTGCATCGATCCTGACGGCAACTCCATCGGCCTGTTTTCCACCTGACCAGCCCCCCCCATCGGCCGGAACGGCGCACTCAGCGCCTCGGCACTGATGCAGCCATGTCCCCGGGGCAAAGGGCCCGCCGAAAGGCGGGCCCAAAACCGCTGACACGGCGCGGATCGATCGTGATCGCCGTTATCCGGACGCTTTGGGGTCGTTGTTCGGGCGCCGTTCCGACAACCATGTACGCCAAATGACTTAATTCATGAGAATTGGCCTAGGAGACTTATTGGATGATTGAAGGAAGCTGCTGTTGCGGAGCGGTCAAGTTCCAGCTCTCGTCCGCACCCTCGATGATGGGTACGTGCCATTGTTCGCGGTGCCGCAAGGCGGGGGCCAGCACGATTGTCTTCGTCAAAAAGGAAGACCTGATCTGGGTTCAGGGCAAGGAACAGGTGGCGCTCTATAAGCCTGGTCCCCCTTACAAATATGGCAGATGTTTCTGTAAAGTCTGCGGCAGTTCCCTTGGCGAAATCCTCTCCGACGAGGATAGTTTTCCGATTGCCGCAAACGCGCTCGACACGGAAATCGGCCTCAAGAACCAGTTTCACGAGTTTGCCTCCGAGAGGCCTTCCTGGTCCGAGATCTGTGACGATGCTCCCCAGTCCGAAGGTCACCCTTCGTAGTCGCGAGAGCGCGGCCGATTTCTTACCGAAAGCGCATTGAAAACAGCGGCAGACACGTCAGGCGTTGCCGGCTGCCATGCCTCATCTACGGCGCAGGCAAGGGCCCGATAGCGCTGTCAGATGTTCAGGCACCTTGGGTTGGATCGCGCCCGTCCTTGACCGCCTTGAGACGGCAAATTGATATCTTCGGCCAAGTCGGTATCGTCATCGGCATGATTGTCCAGGCGAGAACGCGTCCGGTCACCAGCCTGAGGCTGCTGTGCGATGCCGCCGCGACGCACGGCATCGACGCGGCGGCCTGTCTTGAGGACACGGGCATCACGGTCGAAGACCTGGCGGACGCGGCGTCGCTGCACACGACCCAGCAGGAACTGCAGGCGATCGAGAACTATGTCCGGCTCGCGCCCGACAATGTCGGGCTGGGCTGGGGCGTGGGCCAGGCCATGCATGTCAACGCGTTCGGCGTCTGGGGGTTCGCCATCCTCACCAGCCCGACCCTGAGGTCGGCCATCCAAACTTCGCTGGACTACATCAAGCTGTCCTTCGTGATTGCGGACATGAGGCTGGCGGAAGACGGATCGAGGGGCGGGCTGGTCTTCGACATGACCGGGCTTGCGCCGACCGTGCATCGGTTTCTTCTGGAACGGCATTCGGCCGTCGCCGTGAACTTTATCAGGGCACTCGTCCAACAGCCGGAAGCCGCGGACTTTCGCATTGAGACACCGGAGGGCGACCAAGACTACGCCGCCCGGCTATCCGGCATCAGCGGCATCCCCGTTGTGACCGGGATGCAGGCGCACGCGCTGACCTTCGACGCCGAACTGCTTGACCAGCCCTTGCCCAAATCCGATCCGATTTCGCTGAGGTTCTGCCTGGAGCAGTGCAAGGCCCTGGCGGAGCAGAACGACAACGCCCTGCCGCCCTGGTCGCAGAAGGTGCGCGACGCGATCATCGACGACATCGGGTCGGACCAGAAGATCGAGGACATCTCGGAGAAACTGACCGTCACGGAGCGGACCCTGCGGCGGCGGCTGACAGAGGAAGGAACCTCGTTTCGCGAACTCTACACCGACATCCGCATGGCCCTGGCGCACGAGTTGCTGGAAACGGCGGGGCTGAATGTTGAGACTGTCGCATGGCGCGTCGGGTACGCCGAGCCGGCGAGCTTTGCGCGGGCGTTTGCCAAGAAGTTCGGGACAACCCCAGGCGACGTTCGCCGGTCGAATTCGCGCCAGGTCGCTTGACTGAAGGGGGGCGTTCTCAACGTCAGGATATGGCGCCCTGATGGGCCTCCAGCCACCTGTCTTCCTCGCCCGGTTCCGGCAGAACATCGCCGCCCTCCATGACCCAGCTTGCCGGCACGTCGGTGGTATCCACGACAATCTCGCTCAACGGGACGCCGGCGCGCCGATGAAGGGAGGCCTTGATGCGGTCGACGAGTGCCTGTTTTTGCTCGACGGTTCGGCCGCCGCGCAGGCTTGCGAACAGGAAAACGCTCTTGCCGTTGATCGGCAGTTGCGGGGCATCTTCGAAAAAGAACGCGTGCACGAAACCGCGTGGCGCGCCGGTGATCTCACAATGGATGTCGGTGATGTCCGCCGCGATTTTGGGCTTGGCCGTTTCCGGGATCGTGCCGCTGACGGCATTGCACATGTAAAGAGGCATCGGGTGTTCCCCACTTAACTTGGGTTTCGGATCGAGGTCACGACCTCATGCGCCGATCGTCCGGTCTGGCGCATGCAGATGTCCGCCAGTTGCCTCAGCAACGACACGCGCTCTTTGTCCGCCAAATCTCGGTTGGCGTGCAGGGACGCGATGACGGTGGTTGACGGCCGGGCGGCGGTAAAGCCGCTGCCGGTCGGGACCACGATCCAGTCGATATCGGCGGGGGCGTTGAAGGCGCGCCGCGTGAAGCCACCGATCTCGGACCTCAGGGCCCGCTCGGCTGCCTTCGAAACCTGCCCCTCCTGGACAATGCACATGACGGGTATCATGGTTTCTGCTCCTTGAAAAACTGCCGGTTCAAGCAAACGAGATCGCGCGATTGCCGGTGGCGACCGATTGCAAGATCTGGGTCACTTGGGCTTTACGCATCACGCGCGGCACGGCGTAGGAAGACCGCGCCTCCGCCAGGGCGTCGCGGGCGATTGCGTCGAAATCCTTGGGCTGGAGATCCGTCAGGTTGACCGGGATGCCGACCGTCTCGGCCAAGGCGTCGACCCGGGCGACGAACCGGTCCGCCAGCGCGTCTACGTCGGTAACCGTGCTGTCCTGGCCCAACATGGTCTCCAGCTTGGCAAAGCGGCCCTTGCAAGTGGGCCTGTTGAACCGAAGCACGCGCGGCAGAAGGATTGCGTTCGCCAGTCCGTGCGGCGTGTTGTAATGCGCGCTGATCTGGTGGGAGATGGCATGGACATAGCCGAGGCTCGCCTTGGTGAAGGCATAGCCGGCCAAAAATGAGCCCAGGGCGACCATCTCGCGGGCGCGTTCGTCGGCGCCGTTCTGGTATGCGGTTGGGAGGAAGTCGACCAACAGCTTGATCGCCATCGCGGCGTCGCGGTCGGTGTCGGCAAACCGGTTGCGCGACGTGTAGGCCTCGATCGCATGGGTCAGCGCATCCATGCCGGTTGCCGCCGTCATGGGCGCCGGCAGGGATTTCAACAGGCCGGTGTCGAAGGCCGCCGCGATCGGGATGTATTTGGGGTCGACGAAGAACTTCTTCTTGTGGGTCTCGGTGTCCGAGATCACCGCGGCGTTGGTGACCTCCGACCCGGTGCCCGACGTGGTCGGCACGACATAGAACGGCAACAGCGGCTGGTCGACCTTCAGGATCCCGGTCAGCTGGGCGAGCGATTTCTTGCTGGTGCTGGCCGAGGCGATGACCTTGGCGGCATCGATGGCCGAACCGCCGCCGACGGCGAACACGGCGTCGCACCTGTTCTCGCGGCTTGCCTTCAGGCCCGCCTCCACCACCGCGAAGGTCGGGTTGGGCACGATGCCGTCGAAGGTGGTGACGGTGCAGCCTGCACCTTCGAGAAAGGCGATCAGGTCGTCGAGCATACCGTTTTTCAGCAGGAAGCTGTCGGTGACCAGAAGCGGCCGTTTCTGACCGGCCTGGATCATGAAATCCGCCAGTTTCCGCGCCGCCCCGGCGCCTGAGAAGGTCAGGGGCTTTTGCGGGGTGCGGAAGGTCGAAAGGGCACGAAGGGTGAGCGTGATGGCCGTGTTGAGCATGGGGGAATCCTCGGGGATTGGCCGACATCCCCGGTCGACCGGGGCGCGGCGGTTGGACGGCGCGCGATCAGGCTTTCCTGAAGCGGCGAAGCTGGAACTTGATGAAGAGGTTGAAGGCCCTGTTGCCCCAGGGCGCGCCGATCAGCGCGTTGCCGTCGAACCAGCCCTTGCGCACCACGGCCTTGGCCTTGGAGAAGTTCAGGAACCCTTCCTTACCGTGGTAATGGCCCATGCCGGACGGGCCGACGCCGCCGAACGGCATGTCGTCAACCATGGTGTGGGTCATGACCTCGTTGATGCAGACGCCGCCGGAGTGGGTCTCTTGCAGGATCTTCTCGGCCCGGCCCTTGTCCCAGTCGAAATAGTAGAGCGCCAGCGGACGGTCGCGATCGTTCACGAAGGCGATCGCGTCATCGAGCGTGTCGTAGGGCACGACCGGCAGCAGCGGGCCGAAGATCTCTTCGGTCATCACCCGCATGTCTTCCGAGACGTTGGTGATGACATGCATCGGCAGTTTCCTTGTGCCGTCGAACGTCTCCTTGGTCGGGTTGATGGTTACGACCGTGGCGCCGTTCTGCTCAGCGTCCCGAAGGGTGTCGAGCAGGCGATCACGCTGCCGCTCGGTGATGATCGAGGTGTAATCGGGGTTCGTCTGAAGGGACGGATAGTGCCTGGTGAAGGCTTTCACGAAGGCCGCGACGAAGGCGTCGACCTTGGCCCGTGGCACCATGATGTAGTCGGGCGACACACAGACCTGGCCCGCGTTCAGGCCCTTGCCGAAGGCGATCCGTTTGGCGGCCTCGTCGATCGGAAAGCTGTCATGCACGATGGCGGGCGACTTGCCGCCCAGCTCAAGCGTCACCGGCGTCAGGTTGTCGGCAGCCGCATGCATGACGATCCGGCCGACCTGGGTGGAGCCGGTGAAGACCAGGTGATCGAAGGGCAGCTTGGTGAACTCGGTGGCCACCTCCACACCGCCATTGACGACCACGACCTCGTCATCGGAGAAGTGCTTGGACAGCATCTCGGCCAGCAACTCGCCGGTCTTGGGCGCGAATTCGGAGGTCTTGATCATGGCCCGGTTGCCGGCCGCAAGCGCACCGACCAGCGGGGAAAGGCCCAGGAAGATCGGGAAGTTCCAAGGCACGACGATGCCGATCACGCCCAGCGGCTGGTAGTGAACCTTGGCCTTCGCGCCCAGCAGCATCAGCGGCGTGTGGCGCTTGGACGGCCGCATCCATTTGGCCAGGTTCTTCTTGTTGTAGCGGATGCCTTCCAGCACCGGCAGCAGTTCGATCATCAGGGTTTCGGCGCCGGCGCGGCCGTCGAAATCCTGGTCGACCGCGTCGATCAGGCGATCCTTGTATTCGATGATCGCGGCGTGCAGGCGGTCCAGGCGATCGATGCGTTGCTGGCGCGTCGGTGCGGGGGTAAGGCTGTAGGCGCGTTGCATCCTGGAAAGCGCGGCGCGCAGTTCATTCGCCGTGTTGTTGATTTCGACAACGTTAGCAGCAGACATTTCGGCCTCCTTCAGGCTGGAAAGTGTTGCGTTGTCCAAGCCCTTACGGCTCAGCATCGCGAACACTCTGGCAGCAGGAGGCACGGCCAGACATGTTGGGGCCGGACAAGTTCTTGACACTTTCGGCCATTCCGCCCGGCAGGCCGTTATAGGGCGGCGCTGGAAGATCCGTTCAGCCGCGGGCTCTCACCCATCCGCTGGTCCGGCCCGACATGGAAACCGCGCGAACGGAAATCGAGCCGTCCGGGTCGCCGGCCATGACATAGGCGTTGGCCAGGATCGGCGCGTCGACGATGGCGGTGACGGTTCCGTTCCGCTCCAGCCCCACATCATAACGCAGGCCGACTTCGTCCGGGCCGGGCCAGCTGACCAGCCATTCCTCGCCGTTCACGCCCGGCACACGGGCCAGGAACGGCTTGGGCGGGTCCGGCGCCTCGTCCGATGCACGCCTGGCCAGCACCAGAGCCACCGACGGCAGCGGCACATCGATGTCCAGCGAGACGCCGTCGACAAACCGCCGGGCGATGCGCTCTCGCGGTTCGGCGGCACGGCGCATGTCGGCCAACGCCGCGTCGGGGGCCGACAGTTTTGGCGCGACCGGGGGCCGTGGATGCCCGCCCGCCTCCCACACGGCGAACGGGTTGTCGTCGACATCGTCGAGCGCAAGGACGAGCACGTCCCAGGCGCCTTCGGTCTCGGGCAGCGACAATGAAACGGTTGCCGGGCCGGACAGGCGCGTTCGATCGCGGCTGTGATACAGCATCACGGCCCATGATCCGTCGGTGTGCCGGGTCGCCAGAACCCCCGGACCATCCGTATCGGGCGTCAGGCCCTTAACGGGCACGCGCGTCTCGCCGAGCTGTGCCAGCAGTTCCATAACCGTCAGGGCCGGCTTCTTGACCAGCGAGAACGGAGCCGCCTGGCGTCCCCGTTCGACCTGGTCCAGATCCGTCACATGTTCCGACTGGGCCTTGGAGACGTCGCGCCCGCCGAACAGGGCGAACTGGGTCCGCTGGCCCCATTCGCCCATGAAGCCATTGTCGTTGAACAGCATGGCGAGCGGGGTGCCCGCATCGATCATCAAGCGCTGATGCTGGTCGATGATCTTGGTGATCATCGCCGGCGCATAGGCGGTCGCGCGCCAGGTATGGTGCTGCCACCAGCCCACCTGGGGGTCGCATTCATTGTTGATCAGCGGCAGGTCGGCCAGCCGCTCGTGGTGGGCGCGAAGATAGTCGACCGCCTGCATTTCCCGCCGGCAGATGCCGACACTGTCGGGCGCGATGTCCTCAAAGCTCTTGCCCACGCCCTTTTCGTGGATCGAGATGAAATCCAGGCGCGGGCGTTCGCCGGTCAGATGGTTGTGGCCCGTGTCGCAATGCGCGACGAACGCCTTGAACATGGGCGACAGGGTGCGCGCCGTGCCCGGCCCGCCGATGCGCAGTCCCGGCAGGCCCGCGTCGAGGCCAGCGACACAGGCGTCGTAATAGTCAAGAAAGGCCTGCGCATCGGCCGGCCACCAGGGGAGGTCGGGCTCGTTCCAGCTTTCGAAGTACCAGTCTTGCAGGGTCGCGTGTCCATAGCGGGCGGCGAGCCGCTGCACCAGTTCCGCCACCAGATCGCGCCAGCGGGGTGCCCAGCCCTGACCGGTAAAATCAAAGCTGTCCGACGGGTTGCCCATGATTTCGAAGAACGGCGTGAAGCCGTTCTCGACCATGACGTCGCAGGCCTCCTCCAGCAGCGTGAAGTCGTAACCGGCGCCGCGCACGCGCACCAGGTTCAAGAGGAAGTGCGGCCGCAGATACTGCACCCCGCGCCGAGGCGTCGCCGCGACCAGGGTCAGCGTGCGCTGCATTTCCGGCGTCAACAGCAGCTCGCCGGGCGAGAACCCCGTGCCGCGCCAGAAGCGGGAGAGCGTGTGCGCCCGCTCAAGATCGGGCGTGACCGTCACTTGAACGCGTCCCGCATGCCCTGAATGCCCGGGATGGTGTCCATCAGATGGGCATGTCTGGCCTCGAACCGCTGGACCAGGCCGCGCCGCGTGAAGCCGGCCAGGATGGTGAAGATATAGCCCTCGTGGCCAGGCGACGTGACTGTCGGGTGATAGCCGCGATCCAGGCAGAACGTATCGCCGTGGCGGGTTACGTAGGCGCTTGGCCCTTCGCCATCGCTGTAGCAGGTCTGGCCGCCGAACCCCGTGTCCGGGTTGAAGCGGTAATGGTAGAGCTCTTCGTGCCGCGTCTCGTCCGCACTGTCGTCGGCGTCGTGCTTGTGCGGGGGATAGCCTGACCAGCAGCCCGGATCGGCATAGAGCTCGCTGACCAGCAGGCGATGCACGCGGCCATGCTGCCGCTGGCCCAGAATGTGGCGGATACGCCGGCGGGAATGGGTCTCGCGCGAGCCGACATCGACCTCTTCAACCTCCTCCGGTGGGATGCGGAACGCCGACAGGTCAGGATCGGGCGGCGCGGCCGCGCCGGCCAAGGCGATCTCTGCGCCCCCCGGCGCCGAGAGGCGCAAGCGAACACCGGGCGGGACGTACAGCGAGTCGGCCAACCCGGCGAAGACATGATCGCGGCCGCCGAGCCCTTCGAAGACGCGATCGCCCGCCACCACATCGGCGGTGCCCGAGAGCGGCACGACACACAGCTCATGCTCCGGCTCCGTTACCTCGAAGGTGGCGCCGGGCGACAGGTGGACCAGCCGGAAGGTGATCAGGCGCAGGGTTTCGTCGGCCGGGCCGACAATGGGGGCGTTGGCGTTGTCGTGGGCTGTGATCAATCGAGCCATGTTATGCGGTCACCGAGTTGGAGTGCGGGGCGGAGAACTGGCCGGCATCGAACGCGTTGGCCAGCGTCAGACTGTCGGCGTGGTGGCAGGCGACCGCGTGGCCGTCCTGGCCGGTGGATGTAAGGGCCGGCTTGTCGCTGCGGCAGATATCCGTCGCGAACCGGCAGCGGGGGTGGAAGGGGCAGCCCGGCGGCGGGTTCGCCGGATCGGCGACCTCCCCCGGCAGCCGGATGCGCGAGGCCCGGCCGCGCATGGCCGGGTCCGGTATCGGCACGGCGGACAGCAACGCCTCGGTGTAGGGATGCTTCGGCGCCTCGAACAGGCGGTCGGTCGGGGCGATCTCGACCAGGTTGCCGACATACATGACGGCCACGCGGTCGCAGATGTGCTGGACGACCGACAGATCGTGGCTGACGAACAGGTAGGTCAGGCCGAAATCCCGCTGCAGGTCTTTCAGCAAGTTGATGGTCTGGGCCTGCACGCTGACGTCAAGCGCCGAGACCGCCTCGTCGGCGATCAGCAGTTTCGGTTCGGAGGCCAGCGCGCGTGCGATGCCGATGCGCTGGCGCTCGCCGCCGGAGAAGGCGTGGGGGTAGCGGTGCATCGTTTCTGGCCTGAGCCCGACGCGGGTCATCAAGGCGGCGACCCGTTGGCGCAGCGCCTCGCCGGCGGCCATCTTGTTGACCTTCAGCACCTCGCCAATGATGTCGACGACCGGCAGGCGCGGGTTCAGCGAGCTTTGCGGGTCCTGGAACACCAGCCGGATCTCGCGCCGGAAGCGGGCCAGCGCCGCCTCGTCGAGCGTCGCCAGGTCGACGGGACCGTCGGCGGCGTGATAGCGCATCTGCCCGCCGGTCGGCTGATAGACGCGCAACAGCGCGCGCGTAATCGTCGACTTGCCGCAGCCGGACTCGCCGACGAGCCCCAGCGTCTCGCCCTCCAGCACATCGAAGCTGACGCCATCGACGGCCCGCACCTGGCCCTTCACCCGGCGCAAGAGACCGGCGCGCAACGTGAAGTGCACCTTCAGGTCGCGGATCTCGACCAGCGGGCGGCTCACGACCCCGCCCCCGCCTTGAAGCAGCGCGCGACGCGGTCGTTGGCGTAGCGGTCGAGTTCCGGCGCCGACCGGTCGCACAGGCCCTGCTCGAAACGATCGCAGCGGGGGTGAAACAGGCAACCGCTGGGCCGTTCGAAGGGCGAGGGCACCATGCCGCTGATCGTCGGCAGCCGTTCCGGCCGGTGGCGCGTCAGGCGCGGGACCGAGCCCAAAAGGGCCCTCGTGTAGGGGTGCAGCGGACGGTGGAAAATGTCGTCGACGCGCCCCTGTTCCACCACCTGGCCCAGATACATGACCACGACCTCGTCGGCGATCTCCGCCACCACGCCCAGATCATGGGTGATGAACAGGATCGAGACGCCCAGCGCATCGCGCAGCTCGCGAAACAGGTCGAGGATGTTGGCCTGCGTCGTCACGTCCAGCGCCGTGGTCGGTTCGTCGGCGATCAGCAGCTTCGGTCCACAGGCAACCGCCAAGGCGATGCAGACACGCTGGCGCATGCCGCCGGACAGCTCGAAGGCATAGCTGTCGAGGCGATCCTTCGGTCGCGGGATGCCGACCTTGGCCAGCATTTCCGCCGCCCGCGCGCGGGCATCGGCCTTCGTGAGGCCGAGATGCAGCCGAATCGTCTCGATCATCTGGTTGCCGATCGTGTGCACCGGCGACAGGGCCGCCATCGGCTCCTGACTGATGAGCGCGATGTCCTTGCCGCGGATGGCGCGGATCTCGCGGCCTTTCGGGTCGAGCGCCAGAAGATCGACCGGCGGCGCGCCGTCCGGTTGCCACCGTATGGCGCCGTCCAGCACCCGGCCCGGATAAGGGACCATGTTCAAGATCGAGCGTCCGGTGATCGACTTGCCGGAGCCGCTTTCGCCCACGACGCACACGGTCTTGCCGGCGGGGATCGTGAACGCCACGCCGTCGACCGCCTTGACCACCCCCTCATCGGTGAAGAAGTGGGTGCGCAGGTCCGCGACCTCGATGAGGGGCGCCACGGTCAGTTGCCGTAGGGGTCGGACGCGTCGCGCAATCCGTCGCCCAGAAAGTTCAGGGCCAGGACCGCGACGATCACGGCAAGCCCGGGCAGGAACAGCCAGGGGGCGTTGGCGACGGCAAGGATGCTCTGGGCTTCCTTCAAGAGCACGCCCCAGCTCACCACCGGCGGCCGCAGCCCGATGCCAAGGAACGACAAGGCCGTCTCCGCCAGGATCATCGCCGGTATCGCCAGCGTCGTGGAGGCGATCAGGTGGCTCATGAAGGACGGCACCATATGGCGCCAGATGATCCGCTGCTGGCCGCAGCCATCGAGCCGGGCGGCGGTCACGAAATCCTCCGTCTTCAAGGCCAGGAAGCGGCCGCGAACGATGCGCGCGATGTCGGTCCAGCCGATCAGGCTTAGGATCACCGTGATCCAGAAATAGACGATCAGCGGATGGATGTTCAGCGGGATGGCGGCGGCCAGCCCCATCCAAAGCGGGATGGTCGGTATCGACTTCAGGAACTCGATCACCCGCTGGATCACCTCGTCGAGCCAGCCGCCCGCCAGACCGGAAACACCGCCCAAGAGAATGCCCAGCGCCAGGCTGATGGCGACGCCGATCAGCCCGATCGACATGGACACACGGGTGCCGTGGACAGTGCGCGAAAACACGTCGCGGCCCAGCCGGTCGGCGCCGAACAGGTAGAAGGGCTGCCCGGCCTCGGTCGGGCCGAACAGGTGGATGTCGGTCGGAAACAGGCCCCAGAACCGATAGGGCTCGCCGCGGACGAAGAAGCCAATGCCGATGACCTCGTCCTCGTTGATCTCGTAGGTGCGGGTCAGCGCAATGGGGTCGACGCTGGCCTCGTAGCCATAGACGAACAGCAAGTGCCGCTGGCCGTCCGCATCCTCGCCCCAAAGGCGGATGCGCTGAGGCGGTGCATAGGTGTAGTCCGCGTTGTAGTAGCCGGCCGTCGTCGGCGCGATGAAGTCGGAGAAGACCGCCACGAAATAGATCAGAAGGACGATGGCGCCGCTCCAAAGCGCCAGCCGGTGGCGTTTGAAGCGCAGCCAGATCAGCCGCCACTGCCCTGCGACCGCCGTCGATTTCGGGTCGGCCGGCCGGTCCGCCGGCAACTCCCGTTCCAGGACCGGCAGCTCACTCATAGCGAATCCGCGGGTCGAGCCAGGCGAGCAGCAGGTCGGAAACCAGGGTGCCGATCAATGTCAGGATGCTGAGCAGCAGGATGAAGCCGCCAGCCAGGTACATGTCCTGGGCGAACAGGGCGTTCAACAGCAGCGGTCCGGACGTCGGCAGGCTGAGCACGATGGCCGTGACCACGGCCCCGGACACCAGCGTCGGCAATATCCAGCCGAGGGTGGAAATGAACGGGTTCAGCGCCACGCGGACCGGGTACTTCAGCAGCAGCCGCGTCTCCGACAGGCCGCGGGCGCGGGCAAGCTCGACATAGGGTTTTTTCAGCTCGTCCAGCAGGTTGGCGCGCATGATGCGGATCAGCGCGGCCGTGCCGCCGGTGCCCAACACGATGACCGGCACCCAAAGATGGTTCAGAAGGTCGACCACCCGCCCCCAGGACCAGTCCGCGTTGACATATTCGGCGGAAAACAGGCCGCCGACGCTGGCCCCCAGATAGCGCGAGCTGAGATACATCAAGACCAGAGCCAGCAGGAAGTTGGGCACGGCCAGCCCGATGAAGCCGAAAAAGGTGGCGATGTAGTCGCCCCAGGAATACTGGCGCACGGCCGAATAGATGCCGATCGGGAAGGCCAGCACCCAGACGAACACCAGCGTGGCGAACGACACGATCAGGGTGAGGCCCAGCCGGTCCCAGATCAGGTCGGCGACCGGGCGGCTCCATTCGAAGGACTGACCGAAATCGCCCCGAAACACGATGCCGGTGATCCATTTCCAATACTGCACGATCATCGGCTGGTCGAAACCGTATCGGTCGCGCAGGGCGGCCAGGGTTTCGGGGTCGAGAGTTTCGTTGTTTTCCGCCATCTGGGCGGTCAGGGCGGTGATGAAATCGCCGGGCGGCAACTGGATGATGATGAACGCCACCAGCGAGATCGCCAGCGTGACGGGCACCATGAACAAGATGCGCCTTAGGATGTAAGTCAGCATGCCGGGGCTCCCGCCGGACCGTTCGAACCGCCGCTAGTAGACCAGGAGGGGGCGCCGGTTGCAGCCCCCTCCGGCGGGTCGCGGATCAGTTGACGTAGTAGAACTGCTCCGCCGCGGCCGGCCCCGGCGTCATGTAGAAGTAGGTGTTCGGCATGGCGTCCGGCACGTTGCGCAGGTCGGCGTTCACGATGCCGACACGGTCGGGCTCCATATTGGTGCCGATGACGTAGAACTGTTCCTCGGTGATCTCGAGGATCTGGCGCATCAGATCAAGCTGTCCCTCCAGGTCCGGCGTGGCCTGGACCTGACGATAGAGGTCCAGCGCGCGCAGCACCGTCTCGTCCGGCTCTTCGGCGTTCGGGTCGTTGGGGTTCTGGGCCCAGATGCCCCAAGCGCCGGCGTAGGACGACTGCCATTCGAACGGGAAGTACCATTTCGGGTCCAGCAGTCCCAACCGGTCGTAACCGCCGCCGCCGATCCAGACATTGGCGTCATGATCGTTGGCCTGACGCAGAGAGATCGACAACGAGCGTTCCAGCGGGCGCACGAACATCTCGATGCCGACATCGGCCCAATAGCCGCGCACCAACTCAAGCGCGTCGATCTGGAACTGGCGCGAGTTCAAGACATTGACCGCGAAGGACAGCCTTTCGCCGTCCGGGCGCAGCCGAAAGCCGTCCTGGTCGCGCTCGGGCACGACCTGGTCGAGATACTCGTTCGCCAGCGCGGGATCGTGTTCGATGTATTGGGTTGCCATCTCCTCGTCGTACAGCTCCGTGCCGGGACGGGGTGCCGCCTGATAGGGCGGGGCGACGCCGGCATAGATGATCTGGTTCAACTCGTCCCGATTGATGGCGTGGCTGAGGCCGACGCGGAAATCCCGGTCGGAGAAGATCTCGCGCAGGACCGGGTCTTTGTGGGTCTGGTTCAGATTGATCATCATGGCGTTCGACCAGGCCGGCTGGGCGATCCAGAGATCGTAGTTGCCCTGTTCCTGGTTCTGCACGATCAGGGGGCGCGCGTCGGCGGTCTCGATATGCCGGTTCTGGAAGTCCAGCTCGCCATTGATCGCCATCAGCACGATGGCCTGGCGGCTTTCCATGACGTCGAAGGTGACATAGTCGATGTAGGGCAGCTGCTGACCCTCCGGATCGACCTTGTGATAGTACGGGTTGCGCTCGGCAACGACCTGGCCGGTGCCGTCATAGGGTTCGGTCAGCACCCAGGCGTCCAGCGAGGGCCGGTCCGCGTCGCGCCAACGCGAATGGGGGTACTCCACCCGGGTGGTGAAATGCTGAACCCAGTCGGCCGCGCCGGCCTCTTGGGCCATGGCGTCGGCCTGGTCGTTATGGTCGGCGTGAAACTGTTCCAGATAGTGGCGGGGCGACGCGGCAAGGATGGCGGCCCCGCGCACGGTGGCCATGTTCGACAGAAACAACGCGTTGGGCTCGGCGAAGCGGAACGTCACCTCATGGTCGCCGTTCGCCTCCACCACCACCGGTTCGCCGCCGGACTGCAGCCAGGACGGCACCTCGGGCGTCAGCGCCTCGTTCATCAGCACGTCATTGTACCAGAACAGAATATCGGCCGATGTGAACGGCTCGCCGTCGGACCAGCGATGGCCTTCGCGCAGTTGGAACGTGAACTCCGTGGCATCGTCATTCACGGTGAAGCTTTCGGCCACGTCGGGGATGACATCGGTCCATTCCCGGTTCCACCGGGCCAGACGCGTATAGCCGACCGTGCGCTCGATCAGATTGTCGGATCCGCCGCGCAGGGCCTGGCGCCAAGTTCCGCCATACGTGCCCACGGATTCCAGCGGCACCTCGACCAGGGGATCGTCCGGCAACCGTTCGTCGACCGGGGGCAACGTGCCGGCGGCCACCTGTTCGGCCAGCATCGGCGCCTCGGAATAAGGTTGAGCCCACGCGCCTGCCCCCATCGCGAGGGCAAGGGCGACGCCGCAAACGGCGACCCGCAATGGCGCAGAAGTCCAGGATGATCTTGGATGATGGGTCATGTCGGTTCCTCCCTGATATGACCGGGCTTTGACCGGATGAGTTATCGTTAACGTAATTTGATCGTTCAATTGGGCTGGTCTGTCAACAAGATTCGTGTGGGTTTTCTCACTTTCGCGGATAAACTGCTTGACGCGCCGCGTGAAATCTGAGTTATCGATATCTTAGACAATGGTGAGGCCATGGCCCAGAACGAGTCACCAGTGACCTTGGAGGATGTCGCGCACTTGGCGGGCGTGTCGCGGATGACCGTGTCCAGGGTCCTGAACAATCGCGGCGGGGCGTCCGACGAAACGCAAAAGCGCATCCGAGACGCGGCGGAGAAGCTGAACTATCGGCCGAACGCCATGGCCCGCAGCCTCAAATCGCGCCGCTCCTACACGATCGGCGTGATCGTTCCGGACATCAGCAACCCGTTCTTTCCGGAGATCTTTCGCGGCGCCGAAAGCGTCGCCCAAAGCCACGGCTACACCCTGATCCTCTCCAACGTCGTGGAGAGCGCCGACCGCGAGGCGGAGATCTTCGACAAGCTGGTGGCGCAGCAGGTCGACGGCATCATCTGGTGCTCGGCCCGAATGCCGTCCGACGCGCTGGCGCCGGTGCTGGCGACGGCCCAGTCCGTCGTGCTGGTCAACCGCGAGGCCGCACCGGACTTGGCGCGCTCGGTCGTCGTCGACTACGCGCTCGGCGCGCGGTTGGGGGTCGATCACCTGCTGGCGATCGGCGCCCGGCGCTTCGGCGTCATCGCCGGGCCGGAATGGGCCTTCGGCGCGCATGCCCGGCTGGACGGCGTCAAGGAGGCGCTTGGCGCGCACGGCATCGCGCCCAACGCCATTCTGTTCTGCGACCCGACGATCGAGGGCGGCAACACGGCGGCCGCCTCGCTGCTGGCGCAGGGCGAGCGCTTTGATGCGCTGATTTGCTACAACGACCTGACCGCCGTCGGTGCCTTGATGGCCTGCCGCAATCTCGGCATCGATGTGCCGGGTGATGTCGCGTTGATCGGCTTCGACGACATCGATCTCGCCCAGCTGGTCACGCCGACCATCACGTCGCTTGGGGTGCCGCGATACGAGATCGGGCGGTCGGCGATGGCGATGCTGCTGAAGATCATCAACCGCGAACCGGCCGAGCAAAAGCTTGTGCTGCAGCCGAAGCTGCTGGTGCGCGGTTCGACCGTTCGGTCTTCGGCTTAGATCTGGTCGGTGCCGCAGCGATGACCGAACGCCCGAACATCCTCGTGATCATGACGGACCAGCAAAACGCCGAGGCGATGAGCTGTGCCGGCAATCCTTACCTCCATACCCCCCACCAGGACCGCCTCGCGGCCGAAGGGGTGCGGTTCACGCGCGCCTATGTCGCCTTTCCGCTGTGCGGCCCGTCCCGCGCGGCCATGGCGACGGGCCGCTGGCCGCACGAAATCGGCTGTACGAAAAACGGCTCCAGCCTGTCGCCGGGGGCCATCGCCCGGTCGACCGGCCCGTTGATGCGCGCGGCCGGCTACCGGACCGCCTGGGCCGGCAAATGGCATGTGCCGAACATCGATATGGGCGTGGATGCGGAATCGTTCGGTTTCGAAAGCGTTTGCGGCTTTTCGGACACCTATCTGGCGCGGGCCTGCGAGGGTTTCCTGCGCCAGGCCCATCGCGAGCCCTTCCTCCTGTTCGCCTCGTTCGACAATCCCCACAACATCTGCGAGCACGGCCGAGACCAGGTCCTGCCTTGGGGGGAGGTGGAAAGACCGGACGACCTGCCGGCCAACTATCCGAACCTGCCGGCCAACCACGCGCGCCCGGCTTTCGAGGCACGCATCCTGGGCCATCTGCGCCAATCCATGCCGCCGGTTCAGTACGGCTTTACCGAGGAGCGCTGGCGCCGCTTTCGGCATGTCTATTTCCGCCTGTGCGAGAAGGTCGACCGGGAGATCGGCCACCTGCTCGATGTCCTGGACGACACCGGCCTTGCCGAAAACACCATCGTCATCATGCTGGCCGATCACGGCGAGCATAACGGCGCGCACCAGCTGATCCAGAAGAGCACGTCTTATGAGGAATCCTGCCGCGTGCCCTTCGTGGTCCGCTTGCCGGAACATCTGAAGCGGCCGGCCGGCCGCACCGTGCCAAGCTTCATCAATACCGGCCTCGATCTTTTGCCCAGCCTGCTGGACTATACGGGCGCGGCGATACCGGAAGAACTGACCGGCCGACCCGTCGGACCGGCCGTGCGGGGTGAGGCGGTTGCGCGCGAGGCGGTCTTCCTTGAGTCGATGATGGACCGCACCGATGTCCAGCTGCGCATGGTGCGCACCGAACGGTTCAAGTACACGGTCTATGACCGGGGCCAGTACCGCGAGATGCTGTTCGACATGGCGGCCGACCCCGGGGAACTGGTCAATCTGGCGGTTGAAGGCCGTTTCGCGGACGTGCTGGACGACCATCGACGGCTTCTCTTCGACTGGTGCCAAACCACGGGCGACCTGTTCGGAGCGCATTACTCGCATCGGCCCCACGCGGTCTTGCCGGGCACGGGCTACGATCACGCCCCGCCGCGGGCAGGCGTACCGGTCAATGGCTAGGCCCGAAGACCGCCCGGTCGATCGCGCACCGTGAAGGGGAATAGGGTCGCCATGGGCTTGAAACTGTTTGATCTGAACGGCCGGCGGGCGCTGATCACCGGCTCGTCGCAGGGTATCGGGCTATCGCTCGCCGAGGGCCTGGCGGTGGCCGGGGCGGAGATTGTGCTGAACGGGCGGGACGCTGCGAAACTAAGGGGCGCGGCCGAGCAATTGACCGGCACTGGTGCAACGGTGCGCACGCTTGGCTTCGATGTTACAGACCATGATGCCGTTCGCACGGCGATCGACGGGTTCGAGGCCGAGGTCGGGCCGATCGACATCCTGGTCAACAATGCCGGCATGCAGCACCGCAGCCCGCTGGAGGACTTTCCGGCCGACGCGTTCGAAAGCCTTCTGCAGACCAACATCGCAAGCGTCTTTCATGTCGGACAGGCGGTGGCCCGACACATGATCCGGCGCGGTCGCGGCAAGATCGTGAACATCTGTTCGGTGCAGACGGCCCTCGCCCGCCAGGGCATCGCGCCCTACACCGCGACGAAGGGCGCGGTGGCGAACCTGACCAAGGGCATGGCGGCGGATTGGGCCAAGTATGGCTTGCAATGCAACGGCCTGGCGCCGGGCTATTTCGACACGCCGCTGAACGCCGCCCTGGTGGCCGATCAGGATTTCACAAGCTGGCTGGAGAAGCGCACGCCGGCGGGCCGCTGGGGCCGCGTTGAGGAACTGGTTGGCACCTGCATCTTCTTGTCGTCGGACGCCTCGTCCTTCGTCAACGGCACCACGATCTTCGTCGATGGCGGGATCAGCGCGTGTCTCTAACCGTGCACGGCTGAACAGCGCGGCTCTTCAGGCGCAACGGGTCAGATTGCCAGGGCGATCTGGCGGCCACACTCCTCGGTCGTGGCGATACCGCCGAGATCGGCGGTCTTGATCGATGCCGGGCCGGCCAGCACCGTTTCGATCGCGGCCTCGATGGCGCGGGCGGCGTCCGGTTCGCCCAGATGATCCAGCATCATGGCGGCGGACCAGATCGCCGCGACCGGGTTGGCGATGCCTTGTCCGGCGATGTCCGGTGCGGAGCCGTGCACCGGTTCGAACATCGACGGTGCGCTGCGGTCGGGATTGATGTTGGCCGACGGCGCGATTCCGATCGACCCGGCAACCGCCGGCCCCAGATCCGACAGGATATCGCCGAACAGGTTGGAGCCGACCACAACGTCGAACCAATCCGGATGGAGGACGAAATGGGCGGTCAGGATGTCGATGTGAAAGCTTTGCACCGCGACGTCGGGAAAGACCTGCGCCATTGCCGCCACCCGCTCGTCCCAGAACGGCATGGAGTGGATGATGCCGTTCGACTTCGTGGCCGACGCCAGCCGACCACCGCGCTTGACCGCAAGCTCGAACGCGTAGCGCAGGATGCGGTCGGTGCCGCGCCGAGTGAACACCGCCTCCTGCATGACCGTTTCGTTTTCGGTTCCGGCGAAGATGCGCCCGCCGACCTCGGAATACTCGCCCTCCGTGTTCTCGCGCACGACCACGAAATCGATATCGCCGGGCTTGCGGCCGGCCAGCGGCGAGGTCACGCCCTCGAACAACTTGACCGGCCTGAGATTGACGTATTGGTCGAACGCGCGGCGGAACGGGATCAACAGCCCCCACAGTGAGACGTGATCCGGCACGTTCGGCCAGCCGACCGCGCCCAGGAAGATCGCGTCGAACGGGCGCATGAGATCGACGCCGTCCGTTGGCATCATCCGGCCCGTGGCCTCGTAGGCGGCGCAGGACCAGTCGAACTCGGTCCATTCGATCGCAAAGCCATGCGCCTTGGCCGCGGCCTCCGCCGCCCGCATGCCTTCAGGCACGACCTCCTTGCCGATGCCGTCGCCCGGTATCGCCGCGATGCGGTAGGTTCTAGTCATCAGGTCCTGCCGTACGGATCAGTATCCGAGATCCTCGACAAGCTTTCTGAACTCGGCATAAAGCGTTGCCCTTTCTTCAAAGCCGATGCCGGGGGCGTCGGGCAGGCCGACATAGGAGTCTTCGACCGGGGTTGCATCGGCAAAGCCGCAGAACGGCTTGAACACTTCAGGATAGGATTCGTTGCCGCCCAGGCCCAGGCCGGCGGCGATGTTCAGCGACATCTGGTGGCCGCCATGGGGCACGACGGTGCGCGGCGACCAGCCATGGTCCTTCAGCATGTCCAGCATCCGCAGATATTCCACCAGGCCGTAACTCAAGGCACAGTCGAACTGCAGCACATCCCGGTCCGGCCGCATGCCGCCGTGGCGGATCAAATTGCGCTGATCCTGGACCGAAAACAGGTTCTCGCCCGTGGCCAATGGCGAGTCGTAGACTTCCGACAGGACGGCCTGAAGCCGATAGTCGAGCGGATCGCCCGCCTCCTCAAACCAGCGCAGACCGTAGGGCGCCAGCGCCTCGGCATAGGCAAGCGCCGTCGGCAGATCGAACCGCCCGTTGGCGTCGACGCAGAGATCCTCCGGCGCGACGATCTCCAAGACGGCATCGATCCGCCTCAGGTCGTCGTCCAGCTCGGCACCGCCGATCTTCATCTTCACCGCACGATAGCCCATGGCGCGATAGCGGCGCATTTCGTCCTGCAGCGCGCCCAGATCCTTGCCCGGGTAATAGTAGCCGCCGGCGGCATAGACCCAGACCTTGTCGTCGACCACGCCACCGCGATAGCGGTCGGCCAGCAGCCGGTAAAGCGGCACACCTTCGATCTTGGCCACCACGTCCCACACCGCCATGTCGATCGTGCCGACCGCGACCGAGCGCTCGCCATGGCCGCCCGGCTTCTCGTTGGCCATCATCGTGTCCCAGATGGCATGGGGCGACAGGCGGCCGTTCGCGTCCAGCAGATCGTCGGGGTCCGTTTCCATGATGCGCGGCTCAAAGCGCTCCCGGATCAAGGCGCCCTGGCCGTACCTTCCGTTGGAATTGAAGCCGAAGCCGACCACCGGCCTGCCGTCCCGGATGGTGTCGGTCACCACGGCCACGGTCGAACAGGTCATCTTGGAAAAGTCGATATAGGCGTTGCGGATATCGGAGGCGATCGAGGCCGTCCGTTCGCGGATTTCGACGATGCGCATGGGTGGGAGGCTTTCTTCAGCGGTTACTGATCGACGACGAAACCGTCGATATGGGCGCGCATCTCCACAGTACGCAGGACCGGCGCCGGGTCCGAACGCCCGCGCTCGGAAAGGGCAACACCGAGCCCTGGCGCGTCCGGGATGGTGGCATAGCCGTCCCTCACCTCGGGCAGGGCGGTCACGAATTGCGTCCCGCGCAGGGTGTGGCGCGAGGCCTCCGGCGTGGCCGTGTCTTCAAATTCCAGGCCGACGGTCGGGTATTCCTGGATCGCCACGTTGGGGATCGCGGCGTCGAGCTGCAGGCAGGCGAAGAGCGAGACCGGCGACAGGGGATTGTGCGGCACCACCTGGATGTCATGCGCCTCGGCCAGCGCGGCGATCTTACGGGCCCCGGTCAGGCCGCCGCACAGGCAGACGGACACGCGGGCGTAGCTGAGCGCGCGGGCGGCGATATGGGCCTGGAACTCATGAAGCGTGGCAAACCGCTCGCCGGTGGCTACCGGTATCGTGGTCTTGTCGGCGATCCGTGCCATGGCGTCGACCGACGCGGGCGGCATCGGGTCTTCGTAGAACATGGGCCGATAGGGCGCGATCTCGTTGCCGAACACGATGGCCTCGGCCGGTGTCAGGCGGCGATGGATCTCGATGCACAGATCGACCTCCGGCCCCAGCGCCTCGCGCAAGTCACGGACCACGGCGACGGCGTCTTCGATCTTGGCGGCATGGCCCTTGGCGTAGGGCACGGAGCGGTCTTCATCGAGAAACGGGTTGAGATGGCCGATCGCGGTGAAGCCCTGGCGTTTCAGGTCAAGGCAGTCTTCGATCATCGCCTCGCGGCTGGCCGCCTTCACATGGGCATACAAGCGCACCTTCTGCCGCACCGGTCCGCCGAGCAGGGCATGGATCGGCACGCCCAGCGCCTGGCCCTTGATATCCCACAGCGCGATGTCGATCGCCGAGATCGCACCGCAGATGGCAGCGCCCTTGAAGTGGCCAAACCGGTGCATCACCGCCCAGTGATGTTCGATCGGGCCCGGATCCTTGCCGACAAGGTAGGTGGCGAACTTTTCGATCGCGGCCTGTGAGGCCTCCAGATGGCCCCAGGCGCCGGACTCGCCTGTGCCGACGATGCCGGTGTCCGTCTCGACCTCGACATAAAGGAAGCGGCCGGCGCGATAAGGCGTAACCCTGGTGATCTTCATGCCGCGGCACCTCTCTCGTGGGATCGTAGGGATGCGACACCCGTCATGCAGATGCGCCCGTGTGCTGAGGCAGGACAACCGCCGCATCCCGGTCCCGGGCGATGACCTCGGTGCCGAAGGGTGCCGAGCGTGCGGCCAGGCTGTCGACGATCGCCCGCCCGTCGCCGGCCGGGTCCAGAATGGCGATCAGATTGTCCGCGTCGCGCCGGACCGGCAGCACCGCCAGATCGGCGATTTGGCGATCGCGCACGAGTAGGCGGACCATCAGGCCATCAAGGTTGCGACCTGCCATCTTCGGCCAGTCGAAGGCGAAATTGCCGAGACTGTAGAAGACCGGCTTGCCCTGATGGCATTCGACGCCTTGGATAACGTGCGGGTGGTGGCCGAAGACCAGGTCCGCCCCGGCCTCGATCGCCGCCCGGCCGACCACGCGCTGATAGTCGACCACCTCGACACTGCTCGACACGCCCCAATGGCAGGAGACGATGACGATGTCGGCCTGCCGTCGCAGATCTCGAACATCGGCCTCCATGGCCGCCAGTTCCCCCGGATCGGGCACGGTCAGGATGATCGGCGGGGCGGCCGGCATCTCCAGCGCCCGGCGGTCCGGCTGATAGCCGGTATGGACCTTGATCGTGGCGCATCCCGGCGTTGTCGGCCCGGCGGCATGACCAACGGGCCAGAACACGGACGTGTAGCTGAGAAAGCCGATGGTCGCGCCGTCGGCCTGCACGATCGCGGGCGCCCGTGCCGTGTCAATCGTCGCGCCGGCACCGCAGTGTTTGATACCGGCTTCATCCAAGGTGGCAATGCTGTTCAGCGCGGCCGCCGGCGGGAAACAGACATTCGAGGCGCAGGCCACCGCATCGAAGCCGGCCACCACCAGCGCCTCGACCATGCGCGGGTCGCTGTGACGCCAGCGATCCTTGTGCGCAATGTCCGGCGTGTTCGGGTCTTGCGACGGGGGCGACAACGGCCCTTCCAATTGCCCGAACAGGACATCGGCGTCCTGCAACGTGCCCAGCACATGAGCGAAGGCCGAGGCCGGCTCTGCCCGGTCCTGGATGTTGGTATCGCCGAGGAGGATGATGGACGTATCGCCCGCCTGCGCCGGCCTTTGCCACTGCCAAGGGCCTGTGCCCGCATGTTCGGCCATTACGGGCCCTCCATCGTTGAAGCGGTTGGGTGGTCTTCGGCGACATAGCGGTGCCGTTGGTGAATGCGCCGGTCGCGCGGGTCCGGGCGCGGCACCGCCGACAGCAAGGCCTTGGTGTAGGGGTGTTCGGGATGGTCGCAGACCTGGGTGGCGACACCCGTTTCGACGATGCGGCCGCGATGCATCACGGCGACCCGGTCGCAGAAATAGCGCACGACGCTGATGTCGTGGCTGACGAAGATGAACGACAGCGACATCTGCGACTGCAGGTCCAGCAACAGGTCCAGCACCTGGGCACGGATGGAAACGTCCAGCGCGGAAGTCGCCTCGTCCGCGATGATCAGCCTGGGTTCGGGCGCCAGGGCGCGGGCGATGCAGATGCGCTGGCGCTGGCCGCCGGAAAAGGCATGCGGATAGCGTTCCAAATGGTCGGCGCTCAGCCCCACCCGCTCCAGCAGGTCTGCCGCGCGGTCCCTGATCCGGCGCTGTTTCCACCCCATCATCTTAAGCGGTTCGCCGATCAGGTCGGCCACGGTCATGCGCGGGTTCAGCGAGCCGAACGGGTCCTGAAAGATCATGCGGATGTCGCGGTAAAGCCGGCGCAGGCCGCGCTTGTCCAACGCGGTGATGTCGATGTCGGCACCATCCCCGGCGCGGTAGGAAACCGTGCCGCTGCTCGGTTCGATCATCCGCAGCAGGCATCGGCCCAAGGTCGTCTTGCCGGACCCGGACTCGCCGACAATGCCCAGGGTTTCGCCCTCGCGCAGGCTGAGGCTGGCATTGTCGACCGCCTTGATCGTGCGGGACTTGGACCGGAAGAAGCCCTTATGGCTGGTAAACTCCTTCCCCAGCCCCTCGACCGTGAGGATCTGGGCGCGATCGTCGGGCCCGTCCGCGTGCCGCGCCCGCGCCGCGATCTTCGCTGGGGCCGGCTTTTCCAGCTTGACCGCCGAGCCGATCAGCATGCGCGAGTACGGGTGCTGCGGGGCGTGGAAAACATCCTCGACCGGGCCGGCCTCGACCATCTCGCCCAGGTTCATGACACAGACCCGGTCGGCGATTTCGGCGACCACGCCCATGTCATGGGTGATGAACATCACCGCCATGCCGAACTCGTCCTGCAACTCGCCGATCAGATCCAGGATTTCGGCCTGGGTGGTGACGTCGAGGGCGGTCGTCGGCTCGTCGGCGATCAGAACGACGGGGTTGCAGGCCAGCGCCATGGCGATCATCGCCCGCTGACGCATGCCGCCTGAATACTCAAACGGATAGCGGTCGATCGTGTGTTCGGCATCGGGGATTTCGACGCGCTTCAGCAACTCGATGATGCGCTTGCGCCGCGCCCGCTTGTCCAGGTCGGTATGGATGCGCAGCGATTCGTCGATCTGGCGGCCGATCGTGTGCACGGGCGACAGCGAACTCATGGGCTCTTGAAAGATCATCGCGATTTCGCGCCCGCGGATCGCCCGGATCTCCTTGCCGCGCGGGTCGAGCGTCGCCAGATCGACGACCCGGTCGGGGTCGCCGCCGACGCCGTGCAGCAAGATCTCGCCGCCGACGATCTTGCCGGGGGCGGCGACGATCTGCAGGATCGACCGAGCGGTCACGCTCTTGCCCGAACCGGACTCGCCGACAACGCACAGCGTGTCGCCGCGTCGCAGGGTAAAGCTGACATCGTCCACGGCCTTCAGCACGCCGGTGCGCAGCGCGAAGTGGGTTTTCAGATGCCGGACCTCCAGCGCCACGTCACCGCGCGCCAGCCCGACGGACCGGACCGGATCGCCGCCTGACATGCTGTTCGCAAGGGGCCTGTTCATCGCCGGCCTAATGCGCGTAGGGGTCGGCGGCATCGCGCAGACCGTCGCCGAGGAAATTGAGCGCCAGCACGGACACCACGACCGCCAGGCCGGGGGTGAGCAGCCAGGGCGCGGTGGCGACCGCGCGCACGTTCTGTGCCTCCTGCAACAGAACACCCCAACTGACCACCGGCGGGCGAAGGCCGATGCCCAGGAATGACAGCGCGGTTTCGGCCAGGATCATCGCCGGTATGGCCAGGGTCAGCGTGGCGATGATGTGGCTGACGAAGGAGGGCGCCATATGGCGCATGATGATGCGCAACTCGCCGGCACCGTCGAGCCTGGCCGCGGCCACGAAGTCCTCCGTCTTCATGGAGAGAAACCTGCCGCGCACCTCGCGCGCCAGGCTGGTCCAGCCGATCAGGGAAATCAGCACCGTGATGACGAAATAGACCGTCAGCGGCGACCAGGCGAGCGGGATGGCGGCGGCCAGGCCCATCCACAGCGGGATCGTCGGTATCGCCTTCAGGAACTCGATGACACGCTGGATGATCGTGTCGGTACGGCCGCCGTAATAGCCGGAGATGCCGCCCAACAGCACGCCGAGAAACAGGCTGACGGCGACACCGACCAAGCCGATGGACATGGACACCCGCGCGCCGTGAATGATCCGGCTCAACATGTCGCGGCCCAGCCGGTCGGCCCCCAGCAGGTAGAAGGGTTCGCCCGGTTCGATGGGCCCGATCAGCTTGTGCTGCATCGGAATGAACCCCATCAGCAGGTAAGGCTCGGACCGAACGAAAAGGCCGATGGGGATGATCGCGTCGGGATCGCTGACGAAGGTGCGGCGCACGGCAACCGGATCGATTTCGACCGTGTAGCCGTTGACGTGCGGCAGAAAGCGCGAGCCGCCGTCTTCATCCGCAACGAACAGGCCGATCGCCTGCGGTGGGGCGTAAGTGTAGCGGGTATGGGTCTCGCCCGGCGGTTCCGGCGCCAGAAACTCGGCGAACAGGGCGACCAGATAGATCAGCAGCACGATGATGGCGCTGACCATCGCCAGCCGGTGGCGCTTGAAGCGCCACCACATCAACTGCCATTGGCCGGCGACGTCGGCGCGATCGACCTGCTTTTCCTGCGCCCGGTCCTCCGGATCCGCCGCCCGCGATGATGTCTGGTCCATCGTCATCGCCGGTCACCCATACCGAATGCGTGGGTCGAGCCAGACCAGCAAGAGGTCGGACAGCAACGTGCCGATCACGGTCAGAACCGACAGGATCATGATGAAGCTGCCGGCCAGATACATGTCCTGGGATCTCAGCGCGATCAGCAGGACGGGCCCCGTTGTGGGCAGGTTCAAGACGATCGACGTGATCGCGGCGCCGGAGACCAAAGCCGGCAGTTCCCAGCCGACCTGGCTGATGAAGGGATTGAGCGCCAGGCGAACCGGATAGCGCAGCAGCAGGGTGCGCTCGCCCACACCCTTGGCGCGGGCGGTCTCGACATAGGGCTTGTTCAACTCGTCCAGCAGATTGGCGCGCATCACCCGGATCAGCCCCGCCGTCGAGGCCGTGCCGATGATGATCACCGGTATCCACAGATGCGCCAGCAGATCGACCAGCTTGCCCCAGGACCAGGGCGCGTCGGCATATTCCGGCGAAAACAGGCCGCCGACGCTCTGCCCGAACACGGTCAGCGCGACATACATCAAGACCAGCGCCAGCATGAAATTGGGGATGGCGAGGCCAAGGAAGCCAAAGAAGGTGAAGACATAGTCGCCGAGCGAGTATTTGCGGATCGCCGAATAGACGCCGATGGGAAAGGCAACGACGTAGACCAGGATCATCGAGGCCAGCGAGATGACGAAGGTCAGCCCGACGCGGCCCCAAAGAATGTCCGCGACCGGCCGCTGGTACTGAAACGACCAGCCGAAATCCCCTCGGAAGACGATGCCGGAGATCCAATTCCAGTACTGCACCAGGATCGGCTGATCCAGCGCGTAGCGCCGGCGCAGCGCCTCGACCTCTTCACTGCCGATATCGCCGCCCTCAGCCTCCAGCGTGGCGATGTAGGTGTCGAGAAAATCGCCCGGCGGCAACTGCACGATGGCAAAGGCCACCACCGAGATCGCGATCAGCGTCGGGACCATGTAGAGCAGGCGCTTTAGGATATAGCGGGCAAGCATTGTCCGGGTCCCGTTGGGCAAAAGGCCGGCCCGGACCGCTCGATCCGGAGGATCGCGGCGACAGGGGCCGGCTGGTCACCGTCGACTATCCGTCGTTTGTGCCGTCGACGAAATAGTATGTCGGCGGGTTGGTCGGGCCCGGCGGCGCGAACCAGTACGATCCTTCGATCCGATCCGGCACGTTGTGCATGCGGTTCGACACGATGCCGTAGTTCGACAAGGGCACCACGACGCCGATGGTGTAGAAGCTGTCGGCGGCGATCTGCAGCATCTCGCGCATCAGCTCGGCCCGCTGGTCCTGATCGACCGTCGCGTTCATCTGGTCCCACAGCTCCAACTGGCGGACCACGTGGGCCGGCGGCTCCTCCGCGCCCTCATTGCCTTGCCACCAGTAGAACCAGGGGATCCCATAGGCGGCATTGTGGTGGATGGGCACCCACGGCGTCGGCCTGAGATAGGCGTCGAAATTGCCGCCGGGGAAGTCCTCGATGATCACGTCATGCTCGTTGGCGTTCTTGCGCTGGCGCACCAGCGAGCGTTCGACCACGTCCATGCGCGCATCGATGCCGACATCCTGCCAGTAGCCGACCACCATCTCGGTGGTGTCGACCATGAACTGCTTGTCCGACCGGGTCAGCACCGACAGGCGGATCGGGTTGCCGTCCGGCCCCAGCCGATGGCCGTCGGCGTCGCGGTCAGCAAACCCCGCGGCGTCCAGCATCTCATTGGCACGATCGACGTCGTACTCAAGGTACTGGGTCGCCAGCTGCTCGTTGTAAAGCTCCGGAAAGCCGGGAAGAACGGCGGTTTGCGCCGGCGTGCCCTGGCCGATAAAAACCAGGTCGATGATCTCCTGCCGGTCGATCGCATGGCTCAGCGCGGCCCGGAAATCGTGGTTCTGCAAGACCTCGCGCAGGACAGGGTCGCGATGCGCCTGATTGAACGAATAGGTCGCAAGGTTGGCGTCGCTGGGCGTGACCTCGAAGAAGTCGTAGTTGCCGCGGTCCATGTTGTCGAACAGAACGGCGCGGTTTTCGACGGTGTTGATGTGCGAGGCCGTCATGTCGATCTCGCCCGCGATGGCCTTCAGCAACAGAACCTCCGGGTCCTGCACGACCTCGAACACCACCCGGTCGATGTAAGGCAACTGGTTGCCCGCGCTGTCGACCTTCCAATAGTAGGGGTTGCGCTCGGCAATGACCCTGGTGCCCTCGCCGAACGGCGTGGTCACGATCCAGGCGTTCAGGGTCGGCTTGCCGCCGTTCAGCCAAAGGTCCGTGCGCAGGGTGAACAGTTCCTGCCAGGTGCTGACACCGGCATCGGCAATCAGTTCGTCGAGAGTGTCGGTGTTATGGTCGGTGTGGAACTGACGCATGTAATGTTCGGGATACAGGGTCAGCGCGTCGCCGCCGATGGCCGTGGTCACCTGGGCCATGCCGGTCAGCAGGCCGGCATTGGGCACCGGGAAGGTGATGGTGAAGGTGTGGTCATCGACCCGCTCGATCACGCCCGGCCCCTCGCCGGTGCGCAGATAGGCGGGGAAGTCGGCCAGATCCTCGTGTTGAAACACCTCGTAGGCGAACAGGATGTCGTCGACATCGAACGGTTCGCCGTCCGACCAGCGCATGCCGTCGCGCAAGGTAAAGGTGTAGACGGTGGCGTCGTCGTTGGCCTCGACGCTTTCGGCAATGTTGGGCACCACGCCCGACCAGTCGGGCAGCCAGTGGACCATGTGGTCGTAGCCGACCGTCCTCAACGTCCAGGTTTCGGCGCTTTCGCGCGCGCCTGTGCGCCAGGTACCGCCATAGACGCCGACGGAATCGACCGGCTCCAGAACCCTGGGGTTGACCGGCAGCCGCTCGTCAACCGGCGGCAGATCGCCGGCGGCAACCAGGGCCGAAAGGGCCGGCGCCTCGCTATAATCCTGCGCAAGGACGGCCGTCGGGCTTGCCATCATCAGCAAGGCGCCGGCGGCCAATCCGAACAGGCCGGATCTGAACCTGAGCATCATTTCCTCCTCCCATGGGATCGTTGTTGATTTTGGCGTTCCGCCTTTCTGGCCCGATTTCAGGTGACCGGGCTCTTTGCGTCAAATATAATATCGGGGGATTACGATAAGCTGGGCTTATGGACACAATCCTGTCGTTGCGCGAGATGGAAGTGCTGCACGCGGTCGTCAATACCGGGACGATGAGCGCCGCGGGCCGTCAGTTACGCATCTCGCAACCGGCCGTCAGCCAACTGGTCGGCGCGGCCGAACGCCGGCTGGGGGTCAGCCTGTTCATGCGCGAAGGCAACCGGCTGGTCCCGACCGCCGAGTTGCTGGAACTGCAGAACGAACTACAGCTCGTCTTTCGCAACGTCGATTCCGCCCGCAGGCTTGCGGCACTGCTGAACCAGGGTGCCGGGCGGGTCGTGCGCATCGGTGCGACGCCGGCCTTGGCGACGGCGTTTTTGCCGGACGCCGTGGCCGCTTTGGTCGACCGGTATCCCAACGTGAAGGCCCTGATCCGCATTCAGGAGCCATCGCCGATCAAAAACGCCGTCGTGGCGCGCGATTTCGATATCGGGCTGGTCTACGCCGAGACGGGACGCGAGGGGATCGACACGACCGATCTGTGCGAGGCGCCGGTGGTGTGCCTGATGATGGCGGACCATCCGCTGGCCCGGAAGGCCGCCTTGACGCCACGGGATCTTTCAGACCACCCGCTGATCTCGTTCTCACACATGTCGCAGCCTGGCGTCAGCCTGGACGAGATCTTCGCCGAAGCTGGCGCCCGTCGGAATGTCGTGGTCCAGACCGGCAACTCGTACATGTCGGTGGAATTCGTGCGCAGCGGGCTGGGCATTGCGCTGGCCGATCCGTTCATCCTGGGTGGCAACACGGCGTCCGATATCGTGGCCCGTCCGTTTGAGCCGACCCGCCTGCTGCGCCCGCGGGCGGTTCACATCAAGGACCGCCAACTGTCGGCGGCCGAACAGCACCTGATCGCCTGCCTGCATGACGCGGCCCAGGCCTGGTTGGGCCGAAACGCGCATATGTGGCAAAGGGGGCGATCGCGAGGCGGCTGAAGCGGCGAGCCGGCGCCGGCCTTTCGTTGCCTCAGTTCCGGTTTTCACTCTGACTAAAATACGCTTGCGGCGCCGGCTGATCCGTGATCAGATTTTAGTGACGGTGAAAAACCAATGCTGGCGGGGGCATGGCGACGGATCTGGGCACCAGCGCGTCGCTGGGGCACAAGCTGCGGCAACGGCGCAAGAAGATCGGCAAGACCCTGCAGTCTGTCGCCGACGAGGCCGGGCTGTCCGTCGGCTTCATCTCTCAGGTAGAGCGAGACCTCTCCTCGCCGTCGCTGTCGTCTCTGATCAACATCGCGGGCGCGCTGGATACCGGGGTCGAGACCTTCATGCGCTCGCCGGTCAAGCCCGGCCCGGTCAGCCGGCACAATCAGCGGCCGGCCTACACCACCGGATCGACGGCGCCGACCTATGAACGGCTGAGCGACGCGTTCGACGGCAGCCTTCTGAACTCCGTTCTGATGCGCCTGCCGCCCGGCTATTCGGCGGAGGAGATCGCCCATGACGGCGAGGAGATGATGTTCGTCGTCTCCGGCCGCATTCTGTGCAGTGTCGACGGCGACACGCGCCTGTTGGAAGAGGGGGATTCGGTCCATTTCCCCTCGCATCTGCCGCACCGGACGGAGAATCCGGACGAGACCGCCGCAACCGTGCTGTGGGTCGGCACCTTGCGGATCTTCGACAATGACGTGCTGGTCAGCCCCCGCGTGGGCAACGTCCATGCCGACCAGTTCGACCCGGCCCACCATTCACCGAGACAGGGAAGCGGCCGCCCCGATCAAGCCATCGCCGGCGGCCACACGAACAAGGGAGAAGGAAGATGAGGACTTTGAAGCATACCGTTTCCGCCGCCGCACTGGCGGCCGCGATCGCGACCGTTCCGCTGGCGGCCGACGCCCAATCCGTCTTGCGCCTGGACGAAGTTGCGGTTGGCGAGCTGGACCCGGCCAAGGCGACCGACTTCGCCGACACGATGTTGATGTTCAACGCCTATGACACGCTGCTGCTGCCGGCCCAGGGCACGGGCGGCCTGGTGCCGCATCTGGCCAGCGACTATTCCGTCGACGGCAACGACTTCACCTTCACGCTACGCGACGACGTGACTTTCGAAAGCGGCAATCCGCTGACGGCCGACGACGTGGTCTACAGCTATGACCGTCTGATCGCGCTGGGCCAGGGCTTCTCGCACCTGTTCCGCGATCATGTCGCGTCGGTGGAGGCGGTGGACGACAACACCGTGCGCTTCACCTTGAACGCGCCTTACGCGCCGTTCCTGGCGGCGTTGACGCGGCTGCAAATCGTCGACAGCCAGACCGCGATGGCCAACGAGCTTGAGGGCGACTATGGCGAGCGTGGCGATTACGCGCAGGCCTATCTGTCGGCCAACTCCGCCGGCACCGGCGCCTACACCGTCACCGATCACAACCCGCAGGAACTGACCCTGCTGGCCCGCAATGACGACTATTTCATCGACATTCCCGAGGGCGCGCCGGACGAGGTGCGGCTGGTCTATGGGCTGGAAGGCGCGACGGTGCGCACGTTGATGTCGCGCGGCGAGCATGACATCTCGTCCCAATGGCTAGCGCCGGAGATCATCCGGGCCCTGGCGGATCGCGACGACATGCACCTGTTCACCGAAAGCGGCACCGGCGGCTTCTACATCAAGATGAACACGCAGCGGGCACCCCTGGACGATGTGCATTGCCGCCGGGCGCTGGCCCACGCGCTGGACTATGACTCGGTCATCGCCCTGATCCAGATCACCGACGAGGTGGCGCAGGGCGTGCCGGCGAACGGCCCGCTGCCGGCCGGCATGCTGGGCGCCAACCCCGACCTGCCGGTGCCGACCCGCGACATGGCGGCAGCGCAGGCGGAACTGGCGCAATGCGCGTACGACCCGGGCGACCAGACGATCGAAATCTCGTGGATCGCCGAGGTGCCGTTGGAGGAGCGCTTTGCCCTCCTGATGCAGGCCAACTTCCAAGAGCTGGGCTTCGACACCGAGGTGGTGCGGGTACCGTGGGCGCTGTTCACCGAACGCGTAACCCAGGTCGACACCACGCCGCATATCGGCCAGGTCTACGTTCGCGCCACCACGCCGGACCCGGACGCACTGATCTACAACATGTACCATTCCGACGTGGCCGGCACCTGGCAATCGACCGAATGGCTGAACGATCCGGAGGTCGACGCCCTGCTAGAGGCCGGGCGCAGCACCATCGACCAGGACGAGCGGGCGCAGATCTATCGCGACCTGGGCGCCAGGCTGGTTGAGCTGCAGCCGACGATCTATGCCTTCGACACGCAGAGCGTCTATGTGGCGCGCGGCGCGGTCGAGGCCGAGACCCTTATGGGCGACGGCAGCAATTCCTACAGTCTGGACGGCGCGAACTTCATGTTCCGCCACATGGACGTCCAGTAGGGTAGATTGGGTTAGGGCGCCTCGGACCTAGCGGTTCGGGGCGCCCTGCCCTTTGGTGCGCGCGCATGTCGTCGACCTTCTTCAAGACCATCGGCATCCGGCTGTGGACGTCGGCGCTGGTGCTGGTCGGCGTCTCGATCCTGATCTTCTGCATCGCAAGGGTGATCCCCGGCGACCCGGCGCGCATCGCGCTCGGCCCCAACGCCACGCAAGAACAGGTGGAGCTGTTGCGCGAGCGGCTGCACCTGAACGAGTCCCTGCCCGTGCAGTATTTCGAGTTCGTGCGCGAACTGTTCCAGGGCGATCTGGGCATGTCGCTCTACACCAACCGGCCGGTGACGACGGATATCGGCGACTTTCTGCCGGCGACGCTGGAGCTGGTGGTCTTTGCCGGCATTTTGATGGTGGTGGTCGGCATCCCGCTGGGCGTCTTGGCCGCGCGCTATCGCGACAAGCTGACCGACAATGTGGTGCGCCTGCTGTCCCTGTTAGGCGTGGTGACGCCCACCTTCGTCTGGGCGGTCTTCCTGATGCTGATCTTCGCCTTCTATCTGGAGATCCTGCCCGTGGCCGGGCGGCTGTCCCAAGGCGTCGACCCGCCGCCGGGCGTGACCGGATTTTACACCATCGACGCCTTGCTGGCCGGCCAATGGTCGACCTTCGGCGATGCGTTCAGCCACATCATCCTGCCGGCGACAGCCCTGGCGCTGACCGGCATCGGCCAGACCGCGCGGCTGACCCGCGCCAGCGTGGCGGAGACCTACGACAAGCCCTATGTCGAGATGGCACAGGCCTACGGCTTTTCCGATCGAAGGATCGCCAGCAAATACGCCCTGCGGCCGGCCATGATCCCCAGCCTGACCATCATGGGGCTGGACTTCGCCGCCATGCTGGGCGGGGCCTTCCTGGTCGAGGCCGTGTTCGCCTGGCCGGGCCTGGCGCGCTATGGCGTCGAGACGATCCTGCATAAGGATTTGAACGGCATCGTCGGCACGGTGCTGGTGATTTCCGCCTTCTTCCTGATCGTGAATATGCTGGTCGACATTGCGGTCGCCTGGCTGAACCCGCGCATCCGGCTGCAAAAACGGTGGGCCGGATGATGGTGGCAATCCTGCGGTCGGAGGCCTGGTACAAGTTCCGGCGCAACAAGCTGTCCATGGTCGGGTTGGGCTTGGTTACCTTGATCGTCCTCTTGGCGGTGTTCGCGCCGCTGGTCGCCCCCTACCCGACCCATGCCGGCGCCTTTGTCGATTTCGTCAATGCCAGCCAGCCGCCCTCCGCGACCAACTGGTTCGGCACCGACCTGATCGGCCGGGACATTTTGAGCCGGATCTTCTTTGGCTATCAGGTCTCGCTGGTGCTGTCCGTCGTCGTGCTGGTGATCGCGGTGCCGATCGGCGTCGGCCTCGGGCTGGTGGCCGGGTACTTCGGCGGCTGGATCGACTATCTGATCATGCGGGTGACGGACGTTTTCCTGTCGATCCCGCCGCTGGTTCTGGCCATGGCCATCATGGGCTTTTTGGAGCCGACCTTGCTGAACGCCATGATGGCGGTCGCGGTCATGTGGTGGCCCTGGTATGCGCGCCTGGCCTACAACCTCTCGCGCTCGGAAAGCCATGAGGGCTATGTGCTGGCGGCCGAGGTGATCGGCGCGCCGAAATGGCACGTGCTGGTGCGCGAGGTGCTGCCCAACTGCCTGCCGGCCGTGTTCACCAAGATCACGCTCGATGTCGGCTTCGTCATTCTGATCGCCTCCTCGCTCAGCTTCTTGGGATTGGGCGTGCAGCCGCCGACGCCCGATCTCGGCTCCATGGTGGCGGAGGGTGCGCAGTACCTGCCGGACATGTGGTGGATGACCGTGTTTCCGGCCTTCGCGATCCTGATCGCGGTGCTGGGCTTCAACCTGCTGGGCGACGGGTTGCGCGACGCGCTGGACCAGGGACGATGACCGCGCCGCTCTTGCAAATCGCCGATCTGCGCCTTGCCTTCGACAGTTGGCGCGGGCCGGTCGAGGTGCTGCACGGCATCTCGCTGAACATCAGGCGCGGCGAGAAGGTGGCGCTGGTTGGCGAGTCCGGCTCCGGCAAGTCGGTTACCGCGCGGATCATCGCCGGCCTGCTGCAGTATCAGCGCGGTGCGCGGATCAGCGGCCATGTCGCATTCGACGGCAAGGATTTGCTGGGGCTGTCCGAGCGGGCCTTTCGCGACCTGCGCGGCACGGCGATGTCGATGGTGTTCCAGGACCCGACCTCGGCGCTCAACCCGGTCTTCACCATCGCCGACCAGTTTCGCGAGGTGCTGGGCCGGGCGCACAAGGACATTTCCCGCGCCGAGGCGCGGCGGCGGGCCGCCGAGGCGCTGGACCATGTGCTGATCCATGAGCCGGAACGGGTGCTCGCCTCCTACCCCTTCCAGCTCAGCGGCGGCATGAACCAGCGGGTGCTGATCGCCATGGCGCTGGCCAACCAGCCGGCCCTGCTGCTGGCCGACGAGCCTGGCACGGCGCTGGATGTGACCGTGCAGGACCGCACCCTGCACCTGATGGCCGACCTGATCGAAGAAGTCGGCAGCGCGGTCCTGTTCATCAGCCACAATCTGGGCGTGGTGCGCGAGTTCGCCGACCGGGTCTATGTCATCTATCGCGGCCGCATCGTCGAACATGCGGGCACGGACGCCCTGTTTCACGACCCGCGCCACCCCTACACGCGCGCCCTGCTGGCCGCCGTGCCGAAGATTTCCGGCGAGGGATTGCCCGACACGCTGGTGGAAACCTCCGACGCCTTCGACGCGCCGGCGGTGATCCATGACGGCTGTGAAGAGCCGCCCTTGCCGGCGGGCATGGCCGCATGAGCGGGCCGATCCTCAGCTTCGAGACGGTGTCCAAGACCTTCCGGGTCAACGGACAGGACGTGCATGCCCTGGCCGATGTCGACCTGGCGATCGAGGCGGGCGAATGCCACGCGATCGTTGGCGAGTCCGGCTCCGGCAAGACCACGCTGGGCAATCTGGCGCTGGGCATCCATGCGCCGAGCAGCGGCACGATCCGGTTCGAGGGCGACGCGCTGCCGGCCAAGCGGCCCTTGGCCCTGAAACGGCGCATCCAGCTCGTGCAGCAAAACCCGTTGTCCGCCCTGAACCCCAAGCGGCGCGTCGGCGCCAGCCTGCGCCTGCCGCTGGAGGTCCACGGGCTGGTGCAAGGCCGCGCCCAGCGCCGCGAACGGATCGCCGAATTGCTGGAGGAGGTCGGGCTGGAGCCGGGCCACGCCGAGCGCGCGCCCAGCAGCCTGTCCGGCGGCCAGCGCCAGCGCGTCGCCATCGCCCGCGCGCTGGCCTGCGAGCCGGACCTGATCGTGCTGGACGAGCCGACCTCCGCACTGGACGTGCTGGTCCAGGCCCGTGTCCTGCGCCTGCTGGCCGATCTGCGCCAAAGGCGCGGCCTGACCTATCTGTTCATCACCCATGATCTGGCCGTGGTGCGCAACCTGGCCGATCGGGTGTCGGTGTTCGAGCGCGGGCGGCTGGTCGAAAGCGGCCAGGTCGCCGAGATCTTCGCCAACCCGCAGCACCCCTACACCGCCCGGCTGATCGCCTCGATCCCGGTGGTGACCGATGACGAGGCGGCGGTGCGGGCGGCCGCCTCTGAACGCGCCGACACGATGGAGAACGCCGCATGACGCAAAAGGAAAACCATGTCTAAAGTCATCCGCGTCGCGACCGATGTCGGCGGCACATTCACCGATCTGGTCAGTTTCGAGACCGACAGCGAAACGGGCGAGGCCAGCGTGATAACGGCCAAGTCGGACACGACCCCGCCGGACTTCGAGATCGGCGTGCTGAACGTCTTGGAGAAGGGCGGCGTCGACCCGGCCGCCGTCGACTTTCTGGCCCACGGCACCACCGTGGTCATCAACGCGCTGACCGAACGCAAGGGCGTGAAGGTCGGCCTGATCGCGACGGAGGGCTTTCGCGACACGCTGGAGATCGCGCGCGGCAACCGGCCGGATTTCTTCAATCTGCACTATGTGAAGCCGCCGCCCTTCGTGCCACGCTATCTGCGCCGCGAGCTGCCGGGGCGCATCAGCTACAAGGGCGCGGAAATGCGGCCGCTGGACTTGGACCCCCTGCCCGCCATCGTCGCGGACTTCAAGGCGGAGGGTGTGGAGGCGGTGGCGATCTGCTTCCTGCACTCCTACGCCGACCCGTCGCACGAGCAACGCACGGTGGAAAAGCTGCGCGAGCTGTGGCCCGAGGTCTCGGTGGTCTCGTCCCACCAGATCACCCGCGAATGGCGCGAGTATGAGCGCACCAACACCGCCGTGCTGTCGGCCTACGTTCAGCCCACGGCGGAGCGCTATCTGCGCCGGCTGAATGACGGGCTGACGACCAAGGGTTTCAGCCGCAGCCCCTACATCATGCAGTCGAACTGTGGCGTGGACTCGCTGGACGCCGTGGCGCGCATCCCCATCACCATGGTCGAATCCGGCCCCGCCTCTGGCATCTGGGGGGCGGCGGAGCTGGGCAAGCTGATCGGGGAGGCCAACGTGCTGGCGCTCGATATCGGCGGCACGACGGCGAAATGCTCGCTGATCGAAAACGGTCAAGTGAAGATCATGACCGACTATTGGATTGAGCGGGACCGCAAGTCCGCCGGCTATCCGATCATGGTGCCGGTGGTCGATCTGGTGGAGATCGGCAATGGCGGCGGTTCCATCGCCTGGGTCGATGATTTCGGCAAGCTGCATGTCGGCCCGCAATCGGCCGGCGCCCTGCCCGGCCCGGCGGCCTATGGCAAGGGCGGCACGGAGGCGACGACGACGGACGCCAACCTCTGGCTCGGCCGGATCAACCGCGACTATTTCTGCGGCGGCGAGGTCGAGGCTGACATGAACGCCGTCGAGACCGCCATCGGCGCCGTTGCGCAGAAGCTGGCGGTCGACAAGGACGATGCCGCGCGGGGCATCGTGCGCATCGCCAACAACAATATGGTGAACGCGTTGAAGCTGGTCTCGCTCAACCGCGGCTTCGACCCGCGCGACTTCACCCTGGTCGCATTCGGCGGCGGCGGCGGCATGCATGCGGTGGCGCTGGCGGCGGAGCTGGGCGTGGCCAAGGTGGTGATCCCGGCCAACGCCTCGGTCTTTTCCGCCTGGGGCATGATGATGTCCGACCTGCGCCGCGACTATTTCATCACTCGCCTCGCCGACCTGGCCGAAGGCGCGGCGGAAGGCATCGAGGCCTTGTTCGCCGAGACCGAGGACCGGGCGCGCGCGCAGTTCGCGACGGAAGGTGTCGACCGGTCCCAGGTCACCTTCCTGCGCTACGGCAAGTTCCGCTATCAGAACCAGGAACACACGACCGAGGTGCCGCTGACCGGCCCGGTGACGGACGCCAACCTGGCCAAGATCGAGGCCGATTTTCACGAGACCTATGAGCGGGAATATACCTACCGGCTGGACGCGCCGGTGGAGATGGTCGGCATCCACCTGGTTGCCTTCGCAGAGGTCGGCAAGCTCACCATGACCCGCCATGAGGAGGGCGCGAGCGACCCGTCGCCCGCCCTGAAGAGCAGGCGCCAGGTCGACTACGCGCTGGAGGGCATGCATGAGGCGGCGATCTATGACGGCACCAAGCTGATGCCGGGCATGGCGTTCGACGGGCCGGCCATTGTCGAGGACCCGGGCTCCACCGTCGTGGTCAACCCGCTGAACAAGGCCCGCATCGACGGTTACGGCAACATCCATATTGAAATCGGTGGGTGACAGGCAGATGACAAGCGCGCTTACCAACGACCCGATCACGCAGGAGATCATCCAGAATTCCCTGCAGGCGGCCGCCGACGAGATGTTCGCAGCCATGCGCAAGACGTCGATGAGTTCGATCATCTATGAGGTGCTGGACATGGGCACCGGGGTGCTCGACGCACGCGGCGATCTCGCCTGTTCCGGCGCCGGCATCCCGGCCTTCATCGGCGTCCTGGACAAGGCAGTGAAGGTGATCGTGCAGAAGTTCGACCAGCCCGGCGATGTGGAGCCGGGCGATGTCTTCGCCACCAACGACCCGTACCATGGCGGCGTCACCCATCTGAACGACATCGTCGTCATCATGCCGGTCTTCGCCGAGGGCCGCGTCATCGCCTGGACCGCCAACATCGCCCACAATTCCGACGTCGGCGGCATGGCGCCCGGCTCGCTGACCGGCGAGGCGACGGAGATTTTTCAGGAAGGGCTGCGCCTGCCGGCAATCAAGATGATTTCCAAGGGCGAGCCGATCCGGTCGGTCATGGAGATCATCAAGGTCAACTCGCGCATGCCCGACGTGCTGGAAGGCGACGTCTGGGCCGCCATCGCCTCGGTCCGCATCGGGGCCAAGCGGCTGGGCGAGCTGGCCGAGAAGTACGGCGTCGCCACCTTCGAGGCCGCTATGGCCGCCTTCATGGATTATGGCGAGCGCTGCAGCCGGGTCGAGCTGGCCAAGCTGCCGCACGGCACGTTCGAGCTGTCCGAAGAGCAGGACGATGGCAGCGTCTTCAATTGCAAGATCACGATCACGGACGAGGAATTCGTCGTCGATTTGCGCGACAATCCCGACCAGGCCACCAACCCGGTGAACACCAGTGCCGACGGCGTCATGGTCGTGGCCCAGATGATCTTCAAATCCATCACCGACCCGGACTCGCCCTGCAACGAGGGCTCGTTCCGGCCGATCCGGCTGCTGACGCGGCCGGGCTCCGTCTTCCACGCCGAAGAACCGGCGCCGATCGGCTTCTATTACGAGATCGAGCTTCGCGTGTACGACCTGCTCTGGCGCTGTCTGGCGAAACACATGCCGGAACGGCTCGGCTCCGGCCATTTCGCCTCGATCTGCGGCACGTTCATCGGCGGCATTCATCCGGATACCGGCCGGCAATACACGATCATCGAACCGCAGCTCGGCGGCTGGGGTGCCAACGAGCAGGGCGACGGCAACTGCGCCATCTTCAGCGGCTTTCACGGCGAGACCTACAACTGCCCGGCGGAGATCAACGAGGCGCGCAACGGCCTGATCATCGACCGGATGGAGCTGAACCTGGAGCCGGGCGGCGAGGGCAAGCATGTCGGCGGGCGCGGCATCCGCATGGATTATCGCATCCGGACCGAGGGCGGCTATCTGACCGCCGGCTACACCCGCTCGAAATTCCCGGCCTGGGCGCTGGACGGCGGCAAGGAAGGCTCGCCCAACTACATCACCGTGATCCGGGCCAAGGATGGCGCGACCGAGCACCACGCCTTCGTCTCGGGCCTGACGACCCATCGCGACGACGTCATCCGCATCGTCACCGGCAATGGCGGCGGCATGGGTGACCCGAAGGACCGCGACCGCGACGCCATCAAGGCCGACATCAAGAACGGTTTCATCAGTAAGGAACGCGCGGAGGAGATTTACGGGCCGATAGACGGCTAACCAGACAGGAGGGACAGGATTATGACCACGCCCTTGAAGGTGATGTATTTGAGCCCCGTGGGCTCCGCCACCGCCAACCCGATCTTCGGCGACATGGTGCGCGACCACAAGCTGCCGCAGACCGAGGTGCACATCACCTCGCTGCCGGCGGACGATGGCGCGTTCACCCATATCGAGTACCGCGCCTACGAGGCGATCGTGACGCGCGGCATCATCCGGGCGACGCGGGCGGCGGCGCGCGAAGGGTTCGACGCGCTGGCCATCGGCTGCTTCTACGACACCGCCCTGCATGATGCGCGGGAGATATCGGGCGAGATGATCGTCACCGCACCCTGCGTCGCCTCCGTCGAGATCGCGACCAGCCTGGCCAACCGGTTCGGCATCATCGTCGGGCGGCGCAAATGGGTCGACCAGATGCACGCCACCGTGCGCGACATCGGCCAGGAAAGCCGGCTTGCCGGCTTCTACCATGTCGGCCTGGGCGTGAACGACTTTCAGACCGACCATGACCACACCAACCGGCTGCTGGTCGAGGCCGGGCGCAAGGCGGTCGAGGAGGACTATGCCGAGGCCTTGATCCTGGGCTGCACCTTGGAGATCGGCTTTTACAAGGAGATCGAGCAGGAGTTGGGCGTGCCGGTGATCGACCCGTCGATCGCCGTCTTCAAACGGGCGGAATATGCCGCGCTGCTAAAACAGCAATGCGGCTGGGTGCCGAGCCGCAAATGGTCCTGCGAGGCACCGCCGGAGGAGGAGATCGCACGCTTCGGCGGCTTTGACGAGGGCGAGGCGTTTGGCGACCGGATCGTCATCGAGGCCGAAACCACCGACGGCGCGCAGATCGCCGCCCAGTGAGCCAAGCCATCGACCCGTTCGCCGCCTCGGTCATCCAGGAAAGCCTGCTGGCCATCGGCGACGAGATGTTCGCCGCCCTGAAGAAGACGGCGATGAGCCCGATCATCTATGAGGTGCTGGACGCGGGCACGGCCGTGACCCTGGCCAATGGCGACCTCGCCGCGTCGGGCAGCGGCATCCCGACATTCGTCGGCGTGCTGGACAAGGCGGTGAAGCGGATTTTGGAGATCCAAGGCGGGCCGGCGGCGATCGAGCCGGGCGACCTGTTCGTCGCCAACGACCCGTACTATGGCGGCGTGACGCATCTGAACGACGTGGTGCTGGCCCTGCCCGTCTTCGCCGGCGACCGGCTGGTGGCCTGGACCGCCAACATTGCCCATTGGAACGATGTCAGCGGCCGCGCCCGCGGGTCCATGTCCACCGAGGCGACGGAGATCTGGCAGGAAGGCTTGCGCCTGCCCGCCGTGCGCCTGTTCGAAAAGGGCGAGGTCCTGGCGCCGGTGATGGACATCATCAAGACCAACAGCCGGCTGCCCGACTTCGTCGAGGGTGATCTGTGGGCCGGCATCGCCGCCGCCCGGACCGGCGAGCGGGCGCTGTTGGCCCTGGTCGACAAGTATGGCGTCGAGACCTTCGTAACCGCGCTGGACGACTATCTCGATCTCGGCGAGCGCACGACGCGGGCGGGCATGGCCGACCTGCCCCAAGGAACCTTCGAGATCGAAGAGCGCCAAGACACCGGCGAGATCTGGCGCGCGACGATCGAGATCGACCCCGACAGCTTCACCGTCGATCTCACCGACAATCCCGACCAGTCGGCGGGCCCCTACAACACCAGCCGTGACGGCGCGGTGATCGCGGCCCAGATGATCCTGAAATCGACCACCGCGCCCCAGACGCCGATGAATGCCGGCTCGATCCGGCCGCTGACCGTGCTGACCCGGCCGGGCAGCCGGTTCCACGCGCAAGAGCCGGCGCCGCACGGCTTTTACTTCGAAACCCGCATCCGCCTACACGACCTCCTGTGCCGCTGCCTGGCCCCGCACCTGCCCGACCGGCTGCCGGCCGGCGGCTTCGCCTCGATCTGCGGCACCTTCATTTCCGGCCGCCACCCGGACACGGGCCGGCCCTTCACCATGGTCGAGCCGGAGGTCGGCGGCTGGGGCGCCACGCGCGACCGGGACGGCACGACGGCCATGTTCTCCAACGTCCATGGCGAGACCTTCAACTGCCCGGCCGAGATCACCGAGGCGCGCTATGGCCTGGTGGTCGACCGCCACAGCCTGAACACGGAGCCCGGCGGCAACGGCACCTGGCGCGGCGGCCGCGGCATCGTCGTCGACTACGGGGTCCGCGCCGACGGCACGTCGCTGACCTGCGGCTATTCCCGCGCGGTCGAGCCCCCCTGGGGCATGGAGGGCGGCGAGCCGGGCACCCCCAATCGCGTCGAGGTGCTGCGCGGCAAGGACGGCGGGCATGAGCGCTACGCGATGGCGTCCGAAATCCCGCTGAACGAAGGCGACACGGTCCGCATCACCACCGGGCAGGGCGGCGGGTATGGGCCGCCAGCTTCGCGCGCGGCAACGGCCGTTGCGAAGGATCGGCGGAACGGGCTCGGTCAAGAATGATCATCCGCCAGGCAGTGCCGGAAGACATCGCGGCGCTGTCGGACCTGGCCTGCCGGGTCTATGCGGCGACGTTTGGCCATACGCTGAGCGAGGCGGAACTGGCGGCCGCGTTGCGCGAAACCAAGTCGGAGGCCTATTTCCGAACCGTCATCGACACCGATGCTATCCTGATCGCGCTGCGGGGCGACCGGCTGATCGGCTACGCCCAGATCTGTGAGATGTCCCTGCCGGTTGAGGGCGCCGCGCCGGGGAGCCAACAGCTCAACGCGCTTTTTGTCGACGCGGCGTTTCATGGCAAGGGCGTCGGCAAGGCATTGCTGGATGCCGCCTTGGCCCTGCCCCGTGTGCGAGACGGGCACACCCTCTACCTCGATGTCTGGGAGGAGAACCGGCGTGCCCTGTCGTTTTACCAGCGCAACGGTTTTGAGGCGGTCGGGTACTGCGATGTGGTGATCGACGGTACCGTCATCGGCCAGGATCTGGTCATGGCGCGACAGGTCTGACCGACCGCTGGAAAAGACTGGCGCGGCCCGGCGGATAGGGCGACAGTTGATCCGACCGATGCCATCAGTCTCGAAAACGCCTCACCGTGCCCACCGCCAAGATCGACCCCGCGCCCCGCCAGTATCCGCCCTTCGTCACCTTGATCGGGCGGGGCGATCGGCGGCGGGCGGCGGCACCGGCCGAGGCCACGTTTGACGACATTGAGCGCTGGCTGTTCGGCGAGGCGGCGCGCGAGGACGAGCTGTTGCCGCTGGTGGAATCGCTGATCTGGCGGCTGGTGGCGGTCGGCCTGCCGCTGGATCGGGCCAGCCTGCATGTCGGTACCCTGCACCCTCAGCTTCTGGGTTTTGCCTGGAACTGGAACAGCGCCGACGGGCTGTGTGACGAGGTGCGCGTGGCGGAAGGGTCGCTGCAGACCGACGCCTATCTGATGAACCCGCTGCACCGCGTCATCGACCATGGCGAGACCGTCGTGATCGACACGGCCGAGCCCGGCGCGCGGGACCGGTTTCGCATGGTCGGCGACCTGATCGAGGCCGGCATTCGCCATTATGTCGCCATGCCGCTGGGGGCGGCCGGTACCTATCACAACGCCATCACGCTGGCCACGAAGGACGTGGCCGGGTTTACGGACGACCAGCGGGCGGGCCTTGACCGGGTGCTGCCGATCTTCGCCCTGCATGTCCAGCGGCACATCGCGCTCAGGATCGCCGGCAACGTGCTCGACATCTATCTGGGCGGTGCGGCCGGCGGAAGGGTGCTGGCCGGCACGATCAAGCGCGGTTCCGGCGACGCCATTCGCGCGGTCATCTGGGCGTCGGACCTGCGCGGCTTCACCGATCTGGCCGACCGGCTGTCGGGGCCGGAGATGACGGCGCTGTTGAACGCCTATTTCGAGCAGCTGGCCGGTGCGGTGATGGCAAACGGCGGCGAGGTGCTGAAATTCATCGGCGACGGCATGCTGGCCGTGTTCCCGTTTTCCAACGACGATGAGGCTGCCGAAGCGGCGCGCGACGCGCTGGCGGCGGCGGAACAGGCGCTTGACGGACTTGCCGACATCAACGCGGCGCCGCCGGACGACCTGGCCGGCATCGAGGGCTGGCAACCGCTGAAAACCGGCATCGCCCTGCATGAGGGCGAGGTGTTCTTCGGCAATGTCGGCGCGCCCGAACGGCTGGACTTCACCGTCATCGGCCGGGCGGTGAACGCCACGTCCCGCGTCGAGGCGTTGAGCAAGCAGGTCGGCCGCGCCATCCTGCTGACCGAGCCGGTGGCAAGCCGCATCGACCGGCCGTTCGACGATCTGGGCCGCCACGAACTTCGCGGTCTGTCGGAACCGATCGGCATTTTTTCACCGACGGACCCTTGACCCTCACGTAGCGTCAGACCCTATCTGCCTCTCTCGCGGGAGAGCTGGCGCATGAAGCACTACACGGTGAAACAGGTGGCGAGGCTGTCGGGCGTGTCTGTCCGAACGCTGCACCATTATCACGATCTGGGGCTTCTGACGCCGGCCCTCATTGGCGAGAACCGCTATCGCTATTACGGCGAGCGGGAACTGCTGCGGCTGCAGCAGGTCCTGTTCTATCGGGAATTCGGCATCCCTCTCAACGAGATCGCCGCCTTTCTCGACCGGCCCGGTTTCGACCATGTCGCGGCGCTGGAACAGCATCGCACACGGCTGCAAGCGGAGACGAAGCGGACGCGCCAACTGATCCGGACGATCGACCGCACGATCGCCCAGTTGAAAGGAGCAGGCGCCATGAAACACGCCGATTTGTACAAGGGCTTCTCGGCCGAAAAGCAGGCCGAATACGAAGACTGGCTGATGGACTCTTACGGCGACGGCATGCACGAGAAGATCGAGGCCACGCGCGCGCATCTGAAGGACTGGTCCGATCGGGATCATGCCGAGGCGATCGCCGAACTCGCCGAAATCGAGGCCGCCCTCGCGCAACAGATGGCGGTGGGCACGTCACCGCAATCGGCCGATCTTGACCCGTTGCTAGACCGGCACCGGGCCTGGGTCGCCCGGATGTGGGGGCGGGACTGCGCGCCGGCCGCCTATGCCGGGCTGGCGGACCTCTATCTCGCCCATCCGGACTTCGCCGCCCGCTACGAGGCGATCGCCGGCGGCTTTACCGAGTTCCTGACCGAGGCCATGAAGGCGTATGCCGACCGCCGGCAGGGCACCGAAGACTGACCGGGCAACGAGCGCGCGCGAGGTGCTAGAAGCGGCCTATTGCGCGCGTTCCATGATCGCGGAACTGGCGGCGGCAAAGGGGCCGCTTTCCACATAGCGCAGTTCAATGCGGTTTTCGTCCAGCACGATGCCGAACCAATAGCCCCGATCGGGCGTGTCGGCCATGATGAAGCTGCGCCCGTCGCCGGCGAAGGTGCCCAGCATGGTTTCTTGCGCCCGACTGGTCTCGGCCACGCCGTCGTCGAGCTGGGTCCCGTCCGGATGATGCCAGCGATAGTAGCCGCGAAACAGCGGCCCCTCCTGCATCTCGATCACGATGTCGCCCGCTGGCATGGCCGTCAGGTCGAGCACTTCCCCTTCATGGGTCAGGATCTGCCCGCTCATGGTCTGCCAAACACCCGTGATGTCGGGGATCGGGTCCTGGGCGCGCGCGAGACCCGTCGTCGCCAGGACGGCCAACAGGCCAAGCAGCGGCTTCATCGTCCGTTCTCCCATGCTCAACTGGAATCGTCGTCACCCGTCAGTCGGTCGCGTGCGTTCATCGCTCTCAGCCGCCCGGTCATGATGCGCATGACCTGCAGGGCGAAGAAGGGGGTGTGGTGGACCATGAACTGGAATCGGTTCGCGTCCACCGGCACCACCTCGCAGTCCGTCTCCGCCGTGGCGGCCGCACTGCGCGGCGCCGGATCGGCGAGCGCCATCTCGCCGAAAATGCCGCCACCCTCGACCCGCTCCAGCGACCGGTTGCCGTGGCTGATGCGCACATGGCCGGACATCACCACAAACATCGCGTCGCCGGGGTCGCCCTCCTTGAAGATCGCCTCGCCGGCGGTATAGCGACGCCGTTCGCTGTCGGGCGGCACGATCGCGGCGAAGTTGGGTCGGGTTTCGTTCGGCATGGGCTGGCGCGGGTCTCTCGAAGCGTGCGGGAAGGTCTCGAAATCGGATAAAGCGTCGCGAATTGCTCGCCGATTCGACTTATAGGTTGGACCGGAGTTCCGCTGCAAGACCAGGCGGCGAAACCGCCGCAGACCCGTCAGGCCCAGCCAGACTCAACCCGCGCACGCCGCCGCCGCATACGCCTGCACTGCGTCGCGCATGGCTTGGGTCATCGCGCCGTCGATCGGGCCGTCATAGTAGCCCTGTTCGGCGAGGAATTGCTGGCGATCGCGGCGCGCGTCGGGCCCGGCCCTCTCGTCCAGCGTAATCCAGCTAGCGGCCGCGCTTTCGGCATCGCCAAGCTGGCAGAAGGCCGCGCCCCGATTGCTGTAGCCTTGGGCATAGGCGGGGTTGAGCGCCAGGGCCCGATCATAGTCCTGGATCGCGCGCTGGAACTGGCCCAGCCCGTGATAGGCCACCCCGCGGTTGCCGTAGGCGAGCGCGCGGTCCGGGTCGATCTCCAAAATGCGGTCGAAATCGTCAATCGCGCGCTGGTATTGGCCAAGCGACGAGTAGGCGTTGCCGCGGTTTTGAAGCGCATCGGGGTCATCGGGCTGTTGCGCCAGGACCAGGTCATAGTCGGCGACGGCCTGATCGTAGTTGCCGAGCTGAAAGTACGCGTTGCCGCGATTGAAATGGGCCGGCGCGAACTCCGGATCGAGGTCGATCGCGCTGGTGAAATCATCGATTGCGCCGTCAAACTGGCCCAGACCGGCCAGCGCGTTGCCGCGATTGAAATATGCCATCCTCTGGCCAGGCTCCAGATCCAGTGCCCTCGTGTAATCGTCGACAGCCAGCCGGTTGTCGCCGGCGAGCAGATGGGCCATGCCACGTCCGGTCAATGCACCGACGGTGTCCGGATCGTTCTCCAGCGCTGCATCATAGTCGGCCATCGCCGCGCTGCGGTCGCCGAGGCGGGCATGGGCATCGGCACGGCCGGCATGGGCGCTGGCCAGGGTGTTTCGCCGGCTGGCCGCCTCGATCACCTCGGTACAGGCGGCGACCCTGGCCTCCGGATCGAGGTCGCTCAACGCACAATCGCCAAGCTCAACCGGACGGCTGACCAGATAGCCGACAACGATCAGCACCAGGACCGCGCAACCGCCGACGATGAAGAAGACGACTTTCCGATTCATGGGCCCGGCCTATGCCACAAGTCTCTGCAACCACCGTCGTACAGCACAATGTGGCGACCGTGGGACAAAGCATCCCCACGCCGCAACCCCTCATGTCATCGCCCAGCACCCCTATCCAGGCCTCGTACCGAAAAACGCCTGAAAACGCCGGTCTAAATCGCATCCAAAGCGACGAAACCCCATGTATCAAGCAAAGGAACGGCGCTGCGTCGGATCGTTTGCGACCAGCGCGATGACGGGAGAAAGGGAAAGAAACGTGACCCGTCCAATGGCGATTCGGACCCAGGACGCCGGAACCAAGGCGCGCAGTGGATTGGCCGGACGATGCCAGCTTGCAATGCTCGCCATCGTAACGGCCCTGGCTCTGTTCGCGCCGTCAGCCAAGGCCGACGATCTGGTGATCGGCCTGTCGTCGGAGGCCACGTCGATGGACCCGCACTTCCACGCGCTGGCCACCAATTCGCAGATCAACTGGCACATCTACGACAGGCTGACGCAGCGAGGGCCCAGTCACGAGCTGGTGCCGGGTTTGGCGGTCAATTGGGGGCCGACCGACGACCCGACGGTTTGGGAGTTTGAGCTGCGGGAGGGCGTGACCTTCCACGACGGCACGCCGTTCACCGCCGACGATGTCGCCTTCACGCTTGAACGTGCCGGCAACGTGCCCAACAGCCCGGCCGGCTACGGCATGATCACCAGGGATATCGAGCGCGTCGAGGTGATCGACGACCACCTGCTGCGCATCCACACCCATCATCCCGTCCCGCTGCTGGCCATCAGTCTGGCGAACATCGCCATCGTCAGCCGGGCCCATGGCGAGGGCGCGACCACGGCCGACTACAATTCCGGCGTTGCGGCGGTTGGCACGGGCCCCTATCGCCAGGTGCAGTTCACGCCCGGCGAGCGCATCGTGCTGGAGGCGTATCCGGACTATTGGGGCGGTCCGCCGGACTGGAGCGAAGTGACCTTCGTGCCGATCACGAGTTCTGCGTCACGGATCGCCGCCCTTCTGGCCGGCACGGTCGATGTGATCAACGACGTGCCGACCATGGATATCGAGCGTCTGTCGCAAGGCAGCGATGTGGCGCTGTGGCAGGGTGTTTCCGACCGGCTGATCTACCTGCATCTGGACAGCGGCCGCGCTGTCACGCCGATGATCACGGCCAATGATGGCAGCGAGATCGAAAATCCGTTGCGCGACCAGCGCGTGCGCGAGGCCTTGAGCATCGCCATCGACCGCGAGGCGATCGCCGAACATGTCATGGAGGGGCTGGCGATCCCGGCCGGACAGCTGATCCCGGACGGTATGCTGGGTGCGCCGGACAGTATCGGCGTACCACGCTATGACCCGGAACGCGCGATGGAGCTGTTGGCCGAGGCCGGCTATCCGGACGGCTTCGCCATCAAACTGCACGGGCCCGGCGACCGCTACATCAACGATGGCGCAGTGCTGCAGGCGATCGCGCAGATGTTCAGCCGGATCGGCCTGAAGACGACCGTCGACGTCATGCCGGCCTCGGTCTATTTCGGGCGGGCCACGGCCGGCGAGTTTTCGGTCATGCTGGTCGGATGGAGCGCGTATTCCGGCGAGGCCTCGCTGCCGATCCGAACCCTTGTCGCAACCGCGGACGCCGATCGCGGCTGGGGCGCGGCCAATCGCGGCCGATATTCCAACCCAGACATCGACGACCTGCTGGCCCAGGCGGAGCACGAGTTGGACGAGACCGAACGCGCCATCCTGCTGGAGCAGGCCATGGAAATGGCCATGGCGGACGTCGCAGTCATCCCGGTGCAGTTCCAGGTCAACATTTGGGGCACCCGCCCCGGCCTCAGCTACATCCCCCGCATGGATGAATACACGTTGGCCACCGGGGTGGTCGCGGCGGATTAGGGTCGGCAGTGGGTGGATCTCAATCGCCCGCGCCCAGCGGTTCCAGCAGCCAGGCGTATTCGGTGCCGCTGCAGCGTTCGGCCAGCGAGCCGGTGATTGGCTTGGTGGCGACGATCTCCGGCCGGTATCGCGTGCCATAAAGTGCGGTGACTTCCGCGCCGTCGACCGAAAAGGGCGGGCCTTCCATTTGCGCCTGGTCGTAGTCGAAGGTGATCAGCAATTGCCGGGCGGTGTTGGTTATTGCCGCGAGATGCGCGGCGTAAGAGATGCGCATGGCTTCCGGCAGGGCGACCAGCGCGGCGCGATCGTAGACCGCGTCGACGGGGCCCAGGGTCTCTGCCGAAAGATCGAAGATATCGCCGACAAAGACCTCAATGCCGTCGGTGCGGAACAAGATCAGCTTGCCCATCTCGGAGACTTCGGGCGCGACGCCCATGTCGGTGAACACCACCTCGACGGCCGACCGGCTGAGCTCTATGCCCACCACCTTGCAGCCTTGTGCGGCCAGCCAGGCGAGATCGACGGTCTTGCCGCAAAGCGGGACGAACACGCGGTCGCCGCGTGCCAGCGCCAGCCGGTCAAAAGACCGCGACAACAGCGCGTTCACCGCGCCCTCATGGAACGCGGTTTTGTTTTCCTGCCAGCGCTGCAGCCAGAATGCGTGGTCCATGTCTTGGTGAACTCTCCTGAATCGACGCCCGATCTCGGTCGAGCATACGACCTCAGGCCGAATTGCGGTCAAGCCTTGTGTCGCGCGCATCCTTGAACGCCCGCCAGTGCAACCGATCTACCGCGACCTAGAACTCAAACGTTTTGTCGAGCACGAAGACCTGAATGCTTGGCCGGTTGACACCGTCGAAATCCTTCGCGGCGTTGGCATCCGGCGTTTCCAGCACCTCGAAGAAGGTGTCGATATCGTGCACGTCGGCGCTGAGAACGACGCGGTTGCCGTCCTCGATCATGGCGTATTCGTAAAGCCCGTCGATGGTCTGGCGGCGAAACAGGTCGCCATGGGTGCGGAACTTCCGTTCCCATTCGGGCAGGTCGTCGACCTCGATCATGAACACGATCCTCGGCATGGCACCCTCGCTCGCTCGACAGCGCGCCGAACGACGCGCGAGCCTCGAGCCTAACCCGCGCGCCGGTAGATGGCCATCACAGCACCATTGCCGGACGGCGCCGACTTCACCAGCGACAAGTCGCGGCGCGGCGTGTCCGGCCCGAACAGCCGCTTGCCCGCCCCCACGACGACGGGGAACGTCCATAGGCGAAATTCGTCGATCAAATCGTGGGCGAGCAGGGTCTGGATCAGATCGCCGCTGCCATGCACCTGGATCAGCGGGCCGTCTCGCTGTTTGAGGCGCCGGATTTGGGTGGGGACATCGCCCTCGATCGGCGTGGTGTTCCGCCAGGCGATGTCGATCGGGGTCGACGTCGCGACATATTTGCGGGCGGCATTCAGCCGGTTCGAGACCGGATTGTCCTCGCCCTGTTCCGGCCAATGGCCAGCGAAGATGTCGAAGGTCTTGCGGCCGAACAGAATGTCATAGGGCTCGGCCATCGCCTCCGCTGCCACCTGGGCCATGACATCCTGCCAATAGGGGGCGGCCCAGCCGCCTTGCGTGAACCCGCCGGAGGAGTCTTCGTCCGGCGAACTGGGGCTCTGGATGACACCGTCCAGCGTCATGAAGGTCAGGATGGCGAGCTCTCTCACGGGGTCCGTCCTCCTTACGGTCTCAAACGCCTTCCGCCGTGGCACCGACCAGGAACCGCTGGAGACTGTCGAGCGCGCGTTCCCAGCCATCCGCATGGATGGTGCAGGCGGCGTCGGACGGCAGCTTTTCGTGCCTTATGACCACCTCGGTCGCTGACCCCTTATCGCCGAACTGGAACACCACCCGCATGGGGATGTTTTCCAGCGGGTCCGGCGGTTCCCAGATCCAGGTGAGCGCGATCAGCGCGGGTGGTTCGATGCGTTCGTAGTCCCCGCCGACGGTCGGGCGCCTGCCGTCGGGCATGATGTAGCGCAGTCGGAACCGGCCGCCGGGCACGAAGTCGAACGTCAGGATTTCGACCGAGATTTCGGCGCTGGGCGTGAACCATTGGGACAGCAGGTCCGGCCGGCCGAACGCCTCGAAGATACGGGCGCGCGGGGCCGATATCGTCCGGCGGACTACGAGCGGACGCTCGTTTTCGCTCATTTCTTCCCCTCCCGTGGTTCAAGGGTTTGAACGAAGTCCTCAAGGCGCTGAAGCGTGCCTTCCCAGAACGTCTTGTGGCGGTCGATCCAGTCTTCCGCCTCCTGCATCGGCGCGACCTCCAACCGGAACCGGTGCGTGCGCCCCTCCACGTGCCGGCTGATCAGCCCCGCCTGTTCCAGCACTTTCAGATGTTTGGAGACCGTGGGCTGGGCGACGTCGAACGGCGCGTGCAGCTCGCTGGCCGACAAGGCGCCATGCGCCGCCAGCATCGACAGCAGCCGGCGCCGCGTGCCGTCGCCAAGCGCGTGGAAGGTGCGGTCGAGCGGCTGCTGATATTGAATAGCCATATGGCTATATATTTGATGATCAGGCCGGCTGTCAACGATCCGCGCTGGGCGTTTGGGGAGGACGCCACTGTTCGGCCGGTGGAAAACGGCTATGATTGGCTGAGAGGCCAACCCCTGATCCGAGTGCCAACGCCATGACCGGCCAAGCCCCCGAGATCCGTATCGACATCGTTTCCGACGTGGTCTGCCCCTGGTGCATTGTCGGCTACCGGCGGCTGAAGCCGGCGATGGATGCGCTGGCGGACAGCGTCGCGTTCAGCCTACACTGGCATCCGTTCGAGCTGAACCCGGGGATGCCGCCGGAAGGCCAGAATCTGGCCGAGCATATTCAGCAGAAATACGGCTCGACGCCGGAGCAGAGCCAGGCGAACCGGCAGCGATTGGCCGATCTGGGCGCGTCGCTGGGGTTCGAGTTCCGCTACACGGCCGAGTCACGCATGGTCAATACGTTCAAGGCCCACCAGCTGTTGCACTGGGCCGGCGAGCAGGGGCGCGAAACGGACCTGAAGCTGGCCCTGTTCGACGTCTATTTCACCGCGCAGCGGGATGTCAGCGACGAGGCGGTGCTGTTGGACACGGTCGAGCGTGTCGGCCTCGACCGGGATGAAGCCGCCGCCGTGCTGGCCGACCAGCGCTTTGCCGAGACGGTCAGAACCCGGGAGAACTATTGGCTGAGTCAGGGCATCCAGGGCGTGCCGGCCTTCATCTTCAACAGCCGCTATCTGGTCTCCGGCGCGCAAGACACGGCCGTGTTTACGGACCTGTTCGATAAGCTGCTGGCCGAAAAGGCGGCCTGACCGTCGCTCAGCCGTTCGGCCGGGCGCCGCGCACCATCAGGCCGAGCGCGGAGACGGCCAGGGTGATCGCCGCCGTCACCGCAAACACGATGCCGTAGCTCGCGGTCGCGCTGATCAAGGCGCTGGCCACCGCAATGCCGGTTGTCGCGCCGAGAAGCTGGGTGGCGAGCGAAATGCCGCTGGCCTCGCCGCGCTGGTCACGCCCGGCGATGCCCATGATGGTCTTGCGCGGTGGCGCCATGATCAGCGTCATCGTCGCGCCCCACAGCACCAGCCCGGGCAGCATGGTCCAGTAGCTCTGGAGCCAGATCGCGAACGCCGTCCAAGCCAGACAGATGCCCGTGGCGGCCATGCCGACCTTGGTCACCAGAACCGGGTCCATGCGATCCGCCAGCCGGCCGCCATAGGTGGCCAGCAGCGCCACCGGCACCATGGCGGGCAACAGGGCGAGGCCCGCCGTGATCGGCTCGAAGCCCATCACGTCTTGCAGGAACAAGGCGCCGAACACGGCCACCACCATGCGCTGGAACATGCCTAGGAATACGGCAGAATTGGCGTAGGAGAACGCGATGCTGGCGAACAGGGCGACCCGGATCAAAGGCTGTTTCATGCGCCGTTCGACGAGAACAAAGAGGGCAAGGCCGACGACGCCCGCAGCCAGGGCGATCATCGTTTCAAGCGATGACCAACCCCAGTTGGGTCCCTCCATGATGCCGAAGACCAACGCGCCGAGCCCGACCACCAAGAACGCCATACCTGCGACATCGAAACGGGGCCTTCCCGTCCGTTGCGCTTCCTCAAACCGGCCCCTGATCACGAACGGGATGGCAATCACAGCCGGCAGGTTGACCCAGAAGATCCAGCGCCAGGACAGGCCCTGGGTCAAGAGACCGCCGACCAGCGGGCCGAGCACCAGGAACGCCGCCGCAATGGCGCTGAACAGGCCCAGCGCCTGGCCCTCTCGCTCCGGCGGGAAGATCAGCGAACTCATCGCCAGCGACGACGGATAGATCGCAGCCGCCCCGATGCCCTGTACGGCGCGGGCGGCGACGATCTCGTCGCCGGTCATCGCCAGGGCACACGCCGCAGAGCCAAATGTGAAGACGGCCACGCCGCCGATGAACACGGTCCTCAGGCCAACCAGGTCGCCCAGCTTGCCGGCGCCGGCGATCAAGGCGGCGAATACGAGCAGATAGGCGTTGACCGCCCAATGGGACTGCGCCTGAGACAGGCCCAGCTCCAGCCGCATCGCCGGCAGGGCCAGCCCGATGGCCGACTCGTTCAAGGCGATTTGGCCGACCGTGATGCCGATCATCGTCAGCAACAGCCAATCGCGCGCGGTGATTTGCCTCGACGCCATCGCCGGTCCTCGCCCGCCCCAACGCATGCCCTATGATCGCAGGCACCCAACGGTAGCGGACTTGCCGGAGCCAACCTATGACTTTGCGGAATTTCTACATCCTGATGGCTGTCATCGGGACGGTCGTGCCCTGGATTTTCTTTGGGTCCTTCTTCGCCGCGGCCGGCCTAGACCTGCCCGCATTCGTCGGCGGCCTGTTTGCCAATGGCGCAGCCGCCGGCTTTTCCGTCGACGTGCTGCTGTCGATCCTGGTGTTCTGGGTCTGGTCGTTCACCGACGCGCGCCAACACGCCGTTCGAAACTGGTGGCTGGTCTTACCGGCCGGCTGTCTGGTGGGTCTGTCGCTGGCCCTGCCGCTCTATCTCGCCCTGCGTGATTGAACGGGCGCGCGAATAAACCGAGCACGGTTGCATGTGGCCGTTCAGCCGAACACAATCGTTCACGGAGGCAAGAACAAGAGGACCCGGACCATGAGACTCCTCGTCACCGCCCTTCTATGCCTGGCGATCGCGCTACCCGGCTGGGCGCAACAGACCGACGCGAAGCCGGATCAGCAGAACACGATCGACTTCTACGCCGACGCCGAGGAACGCCTGCTTGACGAACGCCAAGCCCTGCTCGACCAGGAAAGCACGATGGAATGGCCGCTGTGGATCGGCCAGCCGGGCATGGAGATCATCATCGTCGAGGAGGCGGAATATCGCAGGGTCTTAGGCCTTCTGCGCGGTTGGACCACCTCCGGCCTGTTTGAGCATCGAGGCATCGAATACTTGCCAGCGCTTGACCGCTACCTGTTCGAAACGCTGGGTATCGAGGCCATCGCGAACATGGATGCGGCCGCGCTCGATCTGCATGTCGCCCAAGCGCGGGCAAATCGCGATCGGCTTTTGTCCTCGTTCGAAAACGCCCTGAACTACACGGCCGCCCGCGTGGACTACATCCTGGCCGTGAGCCAGGCCGAGGTGCGCCCTGACATCTACCGGGTCTTCGCCTCGACCTACGGCGAGATCCATTGGCAAGAGGGCTATTATGACGAGCCCAACAACACCATCGCGATCGAGGACATCTATGAGGATCGCGATCGGGCGGTCTGGGTCGTGGAAGGAAGCTGGGGCCGGCTGAACGACCCCGACCGCCATGGCGCGTTCGAGTTCCTATTCAGCAGCCCGTGCCAGTTCGCCGGGACCTGGTGGTATTCCGGCGACGCGCCGGGGGATGAAGTCAATTGGACAGGGGAGTGCCTGTAAGCCGCGTGATGCTGCCTCAATCTAGGCGTCGGTTGCAATCTCCGTTGCGGGCGCAAACGCCTGGGCCAACAGCCTGGCATGGGCGTCCAGGCGGCTGCCGGCGACACAGGCGAGAACTAGGTCGCGGGTGACCGGTTCCGGCGTCATCGGGCGCAGGATGATCGTGTCCGTGGCAAAGCGCCTGATGTCCGGCTCCGGCAGGATCGAGAAGCCGACGCCCGCGCGGACGCATTCGGCCACGGCGTCGACCCGGTCGAGCACGATGACGTCGCTGGGTGTTGCCGCCATCCGGTCGAGTTGCTGGGCGATCAACCGGCCGATGCCGGTGTGGGGCATGAAGTGGATGAAGCTGATCCGGGCCATGCAGTCCTCGATCGACCAGTCGGCCGCGTGGGGCGGCAGGCAGAACACCAGCGCCTCGTGGCTGACCGGGTAGGTGCGCATCGTCCTGGGCACATCGTCGCCGCCGGTGACCACGGCGATATCCAGCGTGCCGGCCTTCAAGCGGGCCAGCAGATCGTCGGACAGGCCGGTCTCGATGCGGAAATGGGCGTCGGGAAAGCGCGCCCGCACGCGCACCAGAAAGCCGGGCAGCAAACGCACGCTGGAGGTCGGCACGAAGCCGATGCGGAAATCGCCCTTGATCGTGTCGGGGGACTGACAGAGCCCGACCAGATCGTCATAGGCGGCCAGCACCGTCCGCGCGTGCCGCGCAACCCTGCGGCCCAGCGGGGTTAGCTGCGGCGGACGAAAACCGCGGTCAAACAGGTCTGCGTCCAGCAGGGTTTCCAGCGTCTTCATCTGCATACTGACCGCCGACAGGGTCATGTTCAGGCGCTGGGCGGCGTCGACGAACGACCCGATCTCGGCGACCACACTCAATGTGCGCAGCGTGTTGAGATTCATAACTTCACGATTCCCGTATTTAACCTCCAATCTTATTCGATTGATGTGAAGAAAGAAACGGTCAACTCTTCGTGTATGGAAACGCTCGCACCGCTTACAGACGATCAAGAGACCGCGCGCCACCTGGCGCAGACCCTGTTCGCCCCTCGTGCGGCGGAATGGGACCGCGAGCGCCGGTACTGCTGGGACAATATCGATGCCCTGGTCGAGGCCGGCTTCATGGGCATGACAATCCCCCAGGCCTATGGCGGCAAGGGCGCGTCGCTTTACGAAACCGCCCTGGTGATCGAGGAGATCGCCAAGGCCTGCACGCTGACGGCCCGCATCGTGGTCGAGGCCAATATGGGCGGGCTGGGCGCAATCATGGCCTATGGCACCGAGGCGCAGAAGAAGTTCGTCGCCCCGATCGTGCTGGCCGGCGACAAGCCCGCGATCGCGATTACGGAGCCGGGGGCCGGCAGCGCCGCCACCGAAATGACCACCACGGCACGGCGGCGCGGCGACCGCTACGTCTTGAACGGCACCAAGCACTGGATCACCGGCGGCGGCGTTTCCAAGCTTTACCTCATCTTTGCCCGCGTGGTCGGCGAGACCGGCATGGATGAGGGCATCGGCGGCTTCATCGTCCATCGCGATCCGGCGCGCGGCATTGACCCGGCCGGGTTTGCCGTGGCGGGCCGCGAGCGCACCATGGGCCTGTGCGGCATGCCGGAGGCGACCCTGGTGTTCACCGACCTGGAGGTGCCGGTCGAAAACGTCGTGGTGCCGCCTTCGGGCTTTCGGCATGGCTTCGCGGACCTGATGACCGCCTACAACGCCCAGCGGGTCGGTGCGGGCACGATCGCCATGGGCGTTGCCGCCGGGGCCTTGGACCTGGCCCGCGACCGGCTGTTGAACCGCGAGCAGTTCGGGCGGCCGCTGGCCGAGTTCCAGGGGCTGCAATGGATGCTGGCCGACATGGACACCTCCGTCCACGCCGCGCGGCTGATGCTGCATGAGGCGGCGCGATCCGCCGGCGCGGGCAGCACCGGCTTCCCCGACCGCACGCTGACCGCGCGGGCCAAGCTGTTCTCCACCGAGGCGGCGATCAAGGTGGTGAATGACGCGCTGCAGATGTTCGGCGCGCGGGGCTATGGCGGCGAGGAAGCGGTGGAGCGCATGTATCGCGACGTGCGCATGTTCACGATCGGCGGCGGCACGGCGCAGATCCTGCGTAACCAGCTCGCCAGCGCGGTTCTGGGCATCAAGACGCCGCAGACGCGCGACGGCTACACGGTCGCCGCCGACATCGACGGGCCGAAGCCAGGGGTGGCACCGGCACCGCAGCACGCCTTCGGCTGATGGCCACGGGTTGTCGCCAATGACCTGGGCCGGGTTCGCGCGACGCGCCTTGGCCATCGCGCTAAGGCCGTTCCGCCCGCCCCTAGCCGGCGCACCGAAGCCGGACGAGCAGATCCTGCCGATGTTCGCCAACGCCAGTTCCGTGTCTCGACCAGCGCCTAGCGGCGCTGTTGTCGGCATGGACCTGACGGGCGTCCTGGCCGATGGCGGCCAATGGCAGCTTACCGAACGGCTGTGCCACAATCCCGCCGACGGCCAACTTCACGTTCAGATCGTGTTCGCACCGAAATAGCGGCCTGGCAGTCCCTTGTTCCAGGCGGGGGACGCGACAAAGGCGGGCCAATCCTTGCACCAAGACGCTGGCAAGCGTCCGGACTCAGTACGTCGCGATTTCGATCTGGGCCGGGCAAGTGGTCGTCCCATACGTGCCAACCCAAACATCATAGATGCCGTTGGGCGGATTCGTGATTGTGACGGCAGGGTTCAGGCCTGCGCTGTCGTCGTTGAAGTGCCATTGGCCATTGGCATCGTTGATCAGCAGTACCGTGTCACAATTGCCGACGACCGCGAACGCGAGCCGGCCATAGCCGCCGTCGTTCTGGAACGCGAGCTCGAAGTCCGGATCGCTGATCACCCAACCGTTGCCAGGTGCCTCGCAGTTCGCGAGGTTATTGTTGCCACCGGCCTGCACGTTCCAGGAACGCGGTGCGGACAGGTAGCTGCCAGTCAGAGTGCCAAGGCTGGTGCGACCATCCAAACGCCAATCCGGACAGGCCGACGCCGCCGACGCCGTAAAGCCAACGAGGACGACTGCAATCACCGCAAACAGCTGGTTCATCAAAGGCTCTCCCTTGGAAGGCGACACCTGGTGTGGGCCGCCCGACCTGGACTGTGGCCGCCGGCCAGTTGCGACAAAGCCGGCCTCAGCCGACTGACCCCAGGCGGCAGCCGGCACCGAGTAGACAGCCGCCGTTAGTCAACCGTCAACATGGACCCGGCTGGCACCCTGACGGATCAGATTACATCGGTCACGGTCGGCAACAGGATGTACAGGCCCGACGCAATCATAATGAAGGGCGTTATGCGCGTCAGCTTCAGCACCAGGGCCTCGGCCTTCAGCGCGACCCGCGCGGCCAGCACCCCGGCAAGGCTGATCGCCGCCAGCGCGATGACGGCGCCCAGGATCACCTCGAAATCGAAGTCCGGCGCGCTGTCGGCCAGAAACGCGGTGGTCAGCGCGAACGAATCGGCGCTGAGGCCCGCGAAGGTGACCAGCAAGGCCATCAGACCCGCCTTGCGCACCGGTGGCGGTTCGGACGAGACGTGGCCCCGGGCGCGCCATAGGCGCCAAAGCTCCAACAACCCGATGCCCATGGGAATGAGGCCAAGCAGGCCCAACCACTCCTCGGGCAAGCTGTCGAGAGCGGTGCCAATGGCCAGCGCCAGTCCGATCACCAAGGCTTGGGTGGTGACGAAGGCCAGCGCCGGACGGGCAATGCCCAGCGCCGGCGCCAAGGCCAGCATCAGCGCCAGATTGTCAAAATTCGTCGACGCGTAGGCGAGCGCGACGGCAAGGGTCAGAAGCACAGGGCGCCACCGGGTCTAGCCGAATCTCCGGCCAGCCTATGCCCGATTCTGCCCCCTGGCACAAACGGTCAAATCGGTTCAGGCATACCCTGCCGCCGCATAGGGCCCGTGGCCCGTCCGGTAGACCAACAGCTTACGGACATAGCCGAAGACCGGCCGCCCGGTCCCGGCATTGGCGTCAGTGCGGACGGTCAGGATGCCCTGGCCGGGACGGGATCGGGACGGACGGCTGTCGATGATGGTGGAGACGGCGTGCAGCACGTCGCCGTCGCGCACCTCCTCGGCGATGACAATGTCGCTCCATTGCAGGTTCGCGACCACGCGGCCGAAGGTGCGGGTCGAGGTCGCCGTGCCCATGCTCAGGACCAGGTACTCCGGCAGGATGCCGTCCGGGCCGCCGGCGCCCAGGGCCGGGTCGATGGCGACCGCCGCCTGATCGCCGGAATGGGCGGCCCAGGCCCACGCCTCCGCCATCGAGACGCGGCGGCCCGGCCAGTGTTCGAACACCTGGCCCGGCGCGAAATCCTCGAAGCCGACGCCGGTGGTTTCGACCAGCACGCTGTCCCCATCTTCGATGTGGGAGGCGAAGGCGCGTTCGGCCGTGCCCCCGGACGGATCGATCGGGGCAGCGGCGCGGCGAAAGACGGTCGCGTCCCAGACCATATTGCAGACGGTGGTGCCATCCTGATTGTCGACGTGAGTGCGGATTCGCAACCGCCCGCAGGTATCGTCGTGATCGGCGGCCTCCAGGATTTCCGATCTTGCATAGAGCGTGTCGCGGTCGAACACGGGCGCCGTCATGCGGATTTCGGGCCAGCCGAGGATACGCCGTCGCTGGCCGAAGGTGCGCCAGGTCATGCCGATGCCGCGCCGGACGGTGATGGTGCTGACGATCAGCGGGCGCTTGAACTCGGTCTTGTCGGCATAGGCCTCGTCGAAATGGATCATGGCCTGGTTCAGGGTCGACAGCGCCTCGGCGACATTGTCCTGCTGATAGACCGTAATGCCCGGCCGATGGGCAAAACGCTGGCCGGCCGCGAAATCCTCAAAGAACAGGCCATAGCATTCGCGGAACCGGTTATCGCCCAGGCGCAGATGGGTGCCCCACATGGCTATTGCGTCTGGCCCGCGCGCGCCCGGACGGCCAGCGCCTGGTCATAGACCGGCTTGTCGATCATGCGGCCATCGACCTGGATCGCGACACGGCCCGCCTGCTCGAACGCGTCGATGATCCGTTCCGCCTGTGCCACGGCCTCGGCCGAGGGCTGGAAGGCCTCGATGATGGGCTGGACCTGGCTGGGGTGGATGGCGAGCTTGCCCGCAAAGCCCAGATCCCGGACATAGGCCGCCTCTGCCGCTAGGCCTTCGTCGTCGCCGATCTGGAGATAAGGCACATCGAAACAGGGCACGCCGCCTCGCGCCCCGGCCTCGACCAGCCGGATGCGGGCCGGCAGCAGGGCGTCGCGGGTCATGGCCATACCGGCCTCCGCACTGTAGTCCGCCGCCCCGAACCCGATGGCGCCCCGGCCATCGAGCGCGGCGGCGATCGACCGTGCATGGTCGAGGCCCGCGATCGTTTCGATGATGGGCATGAGGGGCAGGTCGGAAGGCGCGAACGCGGCCCGCGCGATCTGAACGTCGCGCCCGCTCTCGACCATCGGCACGGCGATGAAATCGAGCACATCGATGGTGCTGCGCAGCGTCATTAGATCATCGAGCGCGTTCGGGTCCGTCAGCGCATTGATGCGCACGCCGACCAAGGGGCCATCACGGGCCGGGCCGGCGGCCAGATATCCCGCGACCTGGGCACGCGCCGTCGCCTTACCGTCGGGCGGCACGGCATCTTCCAGATCGATGATCATGGCATGGCCGCAGCGTTGACGGGCCTTGTCGAACCGGTCCGGCCGGTCGCCCGGCACCATCAGGGCGGTCGCGATTGCGTGTAGCGAAGGGGCCATGCGGCGACTAGTCCCGATCAATAGGTGGCCGGGCCCAGAACCAGGTCCGGCAGGAAGGTGACGATGGGCGAATAGAACGTGACCAGCGCCAACAGCGCAATCATGCCGATCAGGAAAGGCAATGTGCCGCGCATGACCTCGCCCACCGGGGCCTTGGCGATGCCGGCCATGACGAACAGGTTCAGGCCGATGGGCGGGGTTAAGAGCGCCAGCTCGATGTTCATGATCAGCACGATGCCGTAATGCACGCGGGAGATTTCCAGCGCGGCCAGGATCGGCAAGGTCAGCGGCACCGTGATCAGGGTGATCGAATAGCCCTCCAGGATCATGCCCAGCAGGATCAAGGTGACGTTCATGATCAACAGGAACAGCCAAGCGGGCAGGCCCAGATCGACGACGGCGGCGACGAGGTCCGCCGCTAGGCCGGACCGTGCGATCCAGTGGGACAGCAACAGGGCCGAGCCGACGATCAGCATGACCGAGCCCGTGCTTTCGACCGACTGGCGGATCAGGCCGGGCACCTCGCGCGGGGTGGCACCGCGATAGACGAACAAGGTCACCAGCAGCGCCAGAATGGCCGACAGGGCCGCCGCCTCGGTGATCGTGACCAGGCCGCCATAGATGCCGCCCAAAACCACGAACGGCACCGACAGGGCGGGCATGGCCCAGATTGTGGTGCTGACAATGCCGCGCTGATCCGGTTCCGGCGTTTCGTCCTGGGCCTCCGGCGCTGACCGTTGGGACCGGGCGCGCACCACGATGATGCCGGCGATCAACAGGGCCTGCAGCAGGCCGGGCACAACGCCGGCCAGGAACAGGCGCGGCACCGAGGTTTCGGAGATCAGGCCGTAGACGACGAGCGGCAGGCTGGGCGGGATCAGAATGCCCAGGGTCGCCGCCGTGCCGGTAAGCCCCAGCACGAAGGGCCGTCGATAGCCCTTGGAGACCAACAGCGGCACCGCCATCGTACCCATCGCCAGTGCGGTGGCGACCGACGAGCCGTTGATCGCCGCGAACAGGGCCGTCGCGGCGACAGTGGCGATCGGCAGGCCGCCCCGCACCCGCCTGAAGGCCAGATTGGCCCAGTCGAACAAAGCCTGGGCGATGCCGCCGCCCTTCATGAACATCGCCGCCATGACGAAGAACGGAATGGCCATCAAGGTCGGGGCATTCAGATGGTCCAGCAGATGCTGGCCCAGCCCGGCGATCGAGTTGCCCTCGATCAGCAGCAGCACGATCGCCACGGCGGCCAGCGCGATGAAGATCGGCACACCCAGGATTAAGAGCGCGAACAGGCCGATGAGGCCAAGGACGGCTTCGACGATCATTCGTTCGCCGCCTGCCAAAGGTGGGAATGGTCGGACGATCGGCCGGCCAAGACGCCGTAGATCGACTGGGCCGCGATGGACGCCATGCCGACCGGCAGGCAGAGATAGTAGATCCAAAGCGGGATGCGCCAGGTGCTGCTGGACCGCTCGTCCCAGCGGATCGCCTCCTCGACGACCAGAATGCCCGACCAGCACAGAAGACCCGCCGTGGCCACGATGACGATCAGGGTCAGGCCGGTCATGAGCGCGCGCAGCCGGGGCGGTGCCGCATTCAAGAACAGGTCGACGCGGATGTGCGCTTGGTGCCGCGCGGTACGGCCGCCCGCGATCATGACGCCCCAAACGATCACCATAACGATGACGTCCAGCGCCCAATCCACGCGCAGGCCTGGCGCCACATAGCGCGCCAGCACCATATAGCAGGCGAGCGCCAGGGCGACGGCACCGCACAGCGCGATGGCGCCGCCCTCAACACGCGCCAGGGCATTCAACAGCGCCTTGGCCATGCCGCCTGCCCAGCTACGCTATCGAGATGCTATTGGGCGGAAACCTCGCGGGCCAGGGTCAGCGTCCCGTCGGAAATCCCCATCTCCGCGGCAACGTCATCGACGGTCGCCTGCAGCGCCGCCTGCGCCGTGGAGACCTCGTCGGGCGTCGGCGTGGTAAAGGCGATGCCGTTTTCCGCGTTGATTGCCTGGGCCTCTTCCTGGCGGCGGATGGCCTCCGCCCGCTCCGTCGCGATCGCCTGGTTCCACAGGTCGGTGAAGGTGGTGCGCTGGTCATCCGTCAGGCTGGCCCAGAAGCCGCGATTGACGATCGGCACGTAGTAAAGCGTCTGAACGTTGTCGAGAAAGCCGGAGCTGACCCCCGCCTCCCAAAGCTGGGCGCTGCGAATGGTCTCGTTGGTGGTCAGAATGCCGTCGATGGTGCCCTGTGACAGTGCGACCGGCACGTCGCCAAAGCTGATCACCACCGGGTCGGCGTCGAGCGTCTGGTAATGCGACAGGATCGCCGCCCCGCCGGGAATGCGGATGCGCTGGCCGGCAATGTCGTCATAGGACGCGATTGGCTGATCGGCGCCGAAGGTGTGGGCGGAGCCCAAGAGCATCCAATGGCCGGGCACGGCCACGTCCAGCGTCTCGGCAATCTGCTGGCTGAGATCCTGGCCCAGCGGGCCGTCGACGATCTGGTTGAACTGCTCCGCCGGAACGCCGGCGAACAGCGCCAGATCGAGCACCGACAGGTCCGGCACGAAGGGGCTGAGATAAACCGTCACCGGCACGGCCATGTCGACATCGCCGCGCGCCACCGCCCTCGGCACGTCCCGGCCGCTGTAAAGCTGGCCATTGTCGAACAGCTCGCCCACCAGTTCGCCGTTCGTCGCCTCGCTGAGGTCGGACAGAAACTGCTGCAGCGTGATGTTGCGGATGTGGTTCTCGCCCGTGTTGACCGAGATGGTGAAGTCGGTCTGCGCCTGCGCCGCCATCGGCAAGGTTGCCAGACAGGTCCCCGCGATCAGGGTCGCGAACAGTCGATTGGCCATTGGTTTCCTCCCCAAACATGCCGGCCGCCGTGTCTCGTTCTTCTGGCAGGGTTTCCGCGGATGTGCCCGCCGGCTTCCCACCAGGCTTCCCGTCAGTCTCTCTGTCAATCCTTGGGGCGCTTCCACCCCCGACGGTCGATCGGTTTGTTGACTTTGTCCGGACAAACGGTCAAAGTCAAGGTCAAATGAAACGGGGTGGTTAGGCCATGGGCCTGTTGTCGGGGGTGCGGATTTTGTCGGTGGAGCAGTACGGCGCCGGCCCGTTCGGCACCCAGGCGCTGGCCGATCTGGGTGCCGAGGTCATCAAGATCGAAAACCCCGGCGATGGCGGCGACGTCTCGCGCTCGCTCGGCCCCTTCTTTGCCGAGGACTTGCCGGAAACGGCCGACAGCCTGTTCTACGCCGCCGTCAACCGCAACAAGCGCTCCATCGCCTTGGACCTGTCGCGCGACGAGGGGCGGGCCGTCCTGCATCGCCTGCTGGACGGTGCGGACGCCGTGGCCTGCAATCTGCGCGGCGACGTGCCCGGCCGGCTGGGCCTGACGTACGAGACCCTGGGCGCGATCAAGCCGTCGATCGTCTGCTGTCACTTGACCGCCTATGGCCGCACGGGCTCGCGCGCGACCTGGCCCGGCTATGACTATCTGATCCAGGCGGAAGCCGGCTATTTCGACCTGAATGGCGAGCCGGACAGCCCGCCCTCGCGCTTCGGCCTGTCGATCGTCGACTTCATGACCGGCTATGCCATGGCGCTGGCCCTGGTCTCCGCGATCCTGCGCGCGCTGTCGACCGGCAAAGGCCAGGACGTGGATGTCAGCCTCTACGATGTCGGCGTCGCCAACCTGAACTATCTGGCCTCTTGGGCGATGAACGCCGGCTACGCACCGACGCGCCAGCCCCGCTCGGCCCACCCGTCGCTGACGCCATGCCAGCTTTACCGGACGGCCGATGGTTGGCTCTACATCATGGCCAACAAGGAGAAGTTCTGGTCGATCCTGTGCGATCGCATCGGCCGGCCGGACCTTGCCGCCGACCCGCGCTTCGCCAGATTCGCCGACCGGCTAAAACACCGCGATACGCTGACGGATTTGTTGGACGAAGCGCTGGGCCAGGACACGACGCAAAGCTGGATCACGCGCCTGTCCGGCGCGGTGCCTTGCGCGCCGGTCAACAGCGTGGCGGAGGCCCTGTCCTCGCCCTTTCTGGCGGAAAGCGGCATGGCCCAACCGATCGGCCCCGACGCCTGGCAGCCCTATCGCATCATGGGCAACCCCATCCGCTCCGCCGAACCGCCGGAAAACCGCCCGCCCCCAACGCTCGGCGAGGACACAGACAGCCTTTTGGCCGCGGCCGGGCTCGGCGCCGCCGACATCAAGGGGCTACGCGACAGTGGCGTGATTGCCTAGTCCGTGCCATGACCGCGCCCATGGCCAGCGACTCACCGCTTTTCAAACGGCTTGCCGGCGACCTGTCGGACGCCATCGCGCGTGGCACGTTCAAGATCGGCGAGCCCTTGCCGACCGAAATGGAGCTGATGGCCCGCTATGGCGTCTCGCGCCACACGGTGCGCGCCGCCTTGCGCGAGCTGAAGACCTTGGGCGTGGTCACCGCCCGGCGCGGCATCGGCACCATCGTGAAGCGTGCCGACCCGGCCGCGTCCTATGTCGAGCAATACTCGTCGGTCGACGAGCTGTTCACCTTCGCCGCCGGCCGGCCTGTCGTGCCGCAAAGCGTGCGCTGGACGGTCATCGACGATGCAGGCGCCCGCCGCCTGGGCCTGCCCGCCGGCCGCCGCGCCCTCGTGATCGAGGGTCTGCGCTTTGGCGGCGGCGACCAGCCTGTTGCCTTCGTCCGCATCCATCTCGACCAGCGCTACGGCCGCATCGCCGACCAGCTCGACGGCCTGCAAACCTCCGTCGCCGAACTGCTGGAACAGGAATTCGCCCTGCGCATCGGCCGCATCGAACAGGAAATCGACAGCGCCCTGATCGACCCCGGCATGGCCAAGATCCTGAGCGTCGCCGCAGGCACTCCGGCCCTCAAGATCATCCGCTGGTACTACGCCACCGGCCAACAACCGATCGAAATCGCCGAGAGCCTGTACCCGCATGGACGGTTTGTTTACCGGAACGAGTTGGTGCGGTCTGGGTAGACAGAGCGAGCGGCCCCAGCAGCTGTGTAAGAGTATCGCGGCACCGTTAAGCGAAGTGGGCCGAACTGAAGCTTTGGGCCAGTGCTTGGGGCTTGGCGGGCAAGCTTCGTCCTTGGGGTGACGGGGCTTCCCTGGCTGAGCCGATGGTGTTCCGTTGGAAGGCAGGACGTGGAGAAATCGGCGCCACCGCCTTTGCTCGCGCTGCCGCTTTTTGTTACCGTGTATGATTAGTTGAAAAACTAGCCGCAACCAGGGAGGCCGATCATGAGAAGACTTGCAGTCGCTTGTCTGTTCGCGACAACTCCGGCATGGGCACAAGCTGATCTGTCGACATGTTCGTTTCCCTCGGGGTTCAGTGTTGCGAACGTGGCCAGCTCCGATCCTTACGGTGGCGTCTGGGTCGGTTCATGGGATGGAAGACTCACCCACACCCTGATTGTCGACCAGGTCAATGGCGCCACAGCCCACGGATATTACGTAGTCGATGACTACGCTCCCTGGGGCGTTGACGCAGGCTGTTGGGAATTCGATGGGGAAATCAGCGAAGGGAGCCTTGTGATCAACTTCGGCACCGCTGTCGTAGTGACTTACAACCAAGACGGCGATGATCTCACCGCATCTTGGTGGTCGTCAAACACCGGCGGGACGCCCGGCGCCTTGACGCGTCAGTGAACACTCAAGGGGTCTCCCCCTCTGGCCGCAACAGGATGTTTTCGATGCGCTCCACCTGAGACGATAGGCCGTCTATCTGACGGCCGATGCGCGTTTCAACGGCGTTCAGGGCCTCGGTGAAGTTTTCCAGCGAGCGTTCGACCTGCTCCTCGAGCTGGCCGATGCGGTATTCGTTCTGGTCGATGCGCGCCTCTTGCCGCACACCCCAGACCAGCAGCACGACGAGCATGCCGAACAGGGTCAGCACATTGCCGGCCGTGACCGTACCGTCCCAATGCAGGCGTTTGCTGGTCGCCATCTAACTCTCCGTTCCGCGCGCAGACACGGCCCTGCAGCCTTGCGGGAAGGCAGTGATCAGGCACGAGGCGCTGGCATCCGGCGGATGACCGACGAGCAAGCCGGCCTCGCCGCGGCAGTAGAGCGTGAACGCCACGCCCGAGGGCGCGACCAGCGCGTCGTGATACTCCCAGCCATTGGCCGCCAGCCAATGCAAGGCATCCTGTGTCGGCCGGCAATTGGGGACTTGCGCCGAGACCGGCTGAGACAGCGCGGCCGCGATGGTCGCCATTGCCAGGGCCCGCGCCGGTTTCACGACAGGGACCCCGCCGCCGCGCGCAAGGCCAGATTGCTGTTTCGCATCTCCTGAAACGCCCAGTTCACCGTGCCGGTGGACAGGCGCTCGCCCGACGGCAGTGTCTGGACTTCAAGAACGAGGGCAACCATCCGTTCGTCCGGCAACAGGGCGGCGTTGGCCAGCGCCAGCAGGGCGTCGACATAGGTCAACTCGGTGCCGTCATCGTCGGCCGTGATGGCCCCCTCCAGCCGAAGCGCCGCGTTGACGGTGGCGGCGAGGCAGAGAAAGGCCGACAGTTCGCCGACCGTGCCATCCTCGACATCCAGCGCCACCAGCCGGCAGCCCTCCAGGGCCTGCTGGCCGGCATTGCTGGCCTCGACCATGGCGCGTGCCTGTTCCGGCGACACCTCGCCGGCGCCGATCGTCGCGGCGCCTTGATCATTCAGCGACGCGAGCAGCAGCGCGGCGGTCGCCAGCTCAACCCGTAGATCGCTCTGCCCCGTCCCAATGGACGCACAGCCCGCGACCAGAACGACCAGGAAAACCGGCAAAAGCCGCCTCATCGCTCAGCCCTCCGGCGGCCGGTTGGGCACAGCATAGACCGTGATCGAGCCGATCACCGCGATGAGGACCGTGTAGATGGTCTCGGCCGCTGCCGCCTCGTCGCCGGCGAGCTGGATATGGCCCTGGCTCTGCAGCCAGATCAGCAGCGTGGTGATCGCGGCCACGATGAACTTCCGCGAGGCGCGAACCCAGTCGACAATCATGCGCACGGTCTGTGCCCTCCTGTTCAGGCATCAAAAAAGCCGGCTCGAAGGCCGGCGGGTGGTGGCGATTGGTGGCGGTCTAGGCGCCCTTGACTTCGGCGACCCACATGCCGCCGCCGTCGAAAAAACCAGCGACACCGAAATCGATCGCCATCGAGTACGACGTGACCGCCGGGGCGGCGCGACGACCGACATAGACCACGTCGTCGGTTAGGATTTCGTCGTTGATCTCCGTTGTGATTCCGGCGCCCGGAGCAACCGGGTGCTTTTCGCCGCCCGCAAACACCACGAGCAGTGAGTCCAGCGCGGTCGTCGTAATCGTCTCCAACAATCCACCGTTACGGTCCGCCTGATCCGGAACAATGTTGCCCAACGGGTCAGCGCCGTTGTAACTATTCAACTCAATCGCGACCAATTGCGTCGTGTCGCTGGTGCTCAGCGAGACGTCGAATGTCGTCGGGCCACTAGCGTCGGTGACGATCCAGTAGAGTTGGCCCTTGTGCCGATCGCCGGCACGATTGGCGGCAAAGCGGGCCAGCGTTTCCTCGGTGAGCGACGAACCGCCGGAGATAGATACGCCGGTCGCGTAGACGCTCGCAAAACCCTCCTTGTTGTACAGGCCGACCAACACCAGTCGTGGGCTGCTGACCGTGCCGAGCGTGACGCTGATCGGCGGGTTGCCGCCGCTGCCCGCGCCGCGCGTAACCTTGGTTATGACCGGCGGCCCACCTACCGCGACAGCCGGCTTGATCAGCGCGGGCAAGACGCGAGTGCTCATGGATAGCTGTTCGCTAGGCCGACCAGAACCTCCGTGCCGGACCGGACCTGATAGACCAGCCAATGCTTCTGGTTCGCATCGGCCGGAATGTCCGGCGGGTCGATCCACTTGGCCGCGAACGAGACCGTGTGCGGCCCGCCGCTGAACTCCAGGATAATGCCACCGGCTTGCCCCTCGGTGAGGCCGCTGGCGTCCAGCGTCGTGTTGCCGGTGACGGTCAGCACATGGTTCTCGCTGCTGTTAAGTGGAAAGGTGGTCGTCGCACCGAACGTGGCGACCAGGAATGCGTCGTCGGAAGCGGCCGGGCCGGCCGGCCCCGTCGGCCCTTGCGGCCCCGCTGGCCCCTGAGCGCCTGCCGCGCCGTCTGCCCCGGCGGGGCCTTGAGCCCCGTCCGCTCCGGCCGGACCTTGCGGACCGACCAGCGACGTGCCCGCGCCCCAGGCTCCCGCCGCCTTCGGCCCAAAGATCGTGTCGCTGGCCGTGTTGATGTAGAAATCACCATCGACCCCGGTTCCGGCGCCAGGGTCGCCGGCGCCGTTCAGAACCGTCTTGCCGTCAGTGCCGGCGGGACCTTGCGCGCCCGCATCACCTTGCAGACCCTGTGGCCCCTGATCGCCCTGCAGGCCCTGTGGCCCCTGCGCACCATCGTTGCCGGCCGGACCCTGCAGCCCTTGCGCACCTTCGGCTCCCTGCGGCCCGACGAGAGAGGTGCCGGCGCCCCACGCGCCACCTGTCTTGGGACCGAAGATCCGATCCGATGCGGTGTTGATGTAAAAGTCGCCATCAACGCCGACGCCGCCGGTCGGATCGATGCTACCGCTAAGGACGGTCTTGCCGTCCGCCCCATCTGCGCCGGCCGGGCCTTGGATACCTTGCGCACCGTCGGCGCCATCAGCGCCGGCCGGGCCGTCCAGCCCCTGATCACCTTGTGCCCCTTGAGGCCCCAAGAGGGATGTACCGGCACCCCAAGCGCCACCCGTCTTGGGACCGAAAATCCGGTTTGACGTGGTATTGATGTAGAAATCGCCGTCGGCGCCAAGACCACCGGTCGGATCGACGCTACCGCTCAGGACGGTCCTTCCGTCAATGCCAGCGGCACCATCCGCGCCATCATTCCCGGCAGGCCCCTGGATACCTTGTGGCCCTTGTGGCCCTTGCGCACCGTCCGCCCCCGCTGAACCCGCCGGCCCCTCCGGGCCAACAAGCGACCTACCGGTCGGCCACGCGCCACCCGCTTTTGGGCCAAACAGGGTGTCGGTCGCGGTGTTGATGTAGAAGTCACCGTCGGCGCCAATGCCGACACCAGGGTCGACGATGCCATTGAGGATGGTCTTGCCGTCGGTGCCATCGGCGCCGGCAGGCCCTGCCGCACCGTCCGCACCGTCGTTACCTGCCGGACCCTGCGCACCGGCCGCGCCCGCATCTCCGGTGTCACCCTTGGGCCCTGTCGGCCCTGCTGGTCCGGTCGGTCCCGTTGGCCCCGTGCCCCCCTGCACCACCACGACCGGCTCAGGCAACGCGGCTTCGGCCGGCGCATACCGAACCGTCAGGCCCGGCGGCCCGAGCCTGACATAGAACTGCGCGTCCATGGTTTACGGGCTGGCCGGGTCGGTGACGCCCGGGACGACGCGCACCGTGTTCGACAACAGATGCTCGATCTCGCCGCCAGGCCCCAGCAGCAGCGCATCCCATCGATAGAGGTTGACCGGAATGGCGGCGGTCTGCGTCCCGGTCATTGTCAGCACGAACTCACCGGTCGCGGCGCCCGTGCTGTCAACGGCCCAAGGATAGGGCGTCGGCCCGCGCTCGGTCGCGCCCGCCGTCTGTTCGCGGATCTCGGCTTTCATGGTGTAGCCCGTCAGATCCTGCGGGTTGCTGGCGGCATCCAGCATCGTCAGGGTCACCTTGGCATCCGCACCACGGCGAATGGCGTGCTCGTCGACAAGCGCCGGCACCCGGCGCACGAGGTCGGTCATGGCGCGGGCCTCAAGATCGCGTCAAAGGCAGCCGGGATATCGGCGGCGTCGGCCAGCGTGCCGGCCGCGATATCCGCCTTCACGGCCCAAGACGCCTGGTAGATGGCGTCGATCCCGTCAACGATCGCTTTGCCCAGTCCGATCATCTGGTCGACCGTGATCAGATGTTCCTGGTCGCTGGCGTCCCGGACCCGAATCTGGCGGCTCGTCTCGCCCTCGACCCTGGCCGTCAGGGCGCGTGAATAGAGCGCCTGGAGGTTGCGAAAGTCCTGTTCGTCGCGCAGGTCCAGCGTCAGCGTCTTGCCGCCGATGTCGACCGGCGCTCCGCCAGCTACGAGCTGGTCGCGGTATTCATTGACCGCCTCGTTCGTCGCCGGGATCGGCGTCGCAATCCAGGTCTGCCATGCCGTTTGCGGATCACCGCGCCATTCACGCGGCCCGCGCTCAGCGGTGACCATGCCCTCTGGTCGATCGTCAACGTTCAGACGATACCAGCCGAGCGCGGCCAACTCAGCGTCGCTGAAGTCGCGCGTGATCGAGCGCGGATACTGTGTGCCATCGGCCGCGACGTATGGCGGCTTCACGTCGTTCAGGTCTTTGTCGACAAGCATAGCCTAGCCCTCCAATGCGGCCTGAAATGCCGCCGGGATATCCGCCTGGTCGGTCAGCGTACCGGCGTCGATGTCCGCCTTCACCGCCCACGACGCCCGGTAGATCGCGTCGATACCGGCGTAAATCACCTTGCCGAGCGCGATCATTTCATCGGCCGATATCAGGTGCTCGCTATTGTCGCTGTCGCGCACTCGCAGGCTGATACTTTCGCCTTCACGCGCGGCGGTCTCGGCTCGCGAGTACAAGGCCTGGACATTGCGCCAGTCCTCTGGGTTACGCAGGTCCATCGAGATGGCCTTGCCGCCACCGATGTCGATCGGGGCTCCTACCGCCACCAGCGCGTCCCGATGCGCGTTGACGGCCTCACCCAACGCAAGCTTGGCGGCTTCGGCAGCCGCCGCCACCACCGCCGACCAGTCGGGCTTGGCCCGCTGATCTTCCCAGTCCAGCGCGTCGAACGCCTCACGGGTGTTGTCCGTCAGGCTGCCGCGGTAGGCGGCGCCGGGCACAAGAACACCGAGAGCAAGAGCAATGTCCATGATTAAGCCACCTTCCAGATTTTGAGTTCGGAGTAGACCTCGACCTCGCCAAAGCCGCAGGCAGCGCCAAAACCAACCGTACCCTCGGTTAAGTCGCAGCGATGTTGCAGTTCAAAGTTTTTTGAGCCCGCAATTGTGAAGCGCCCACACACTGAGGCATGCGTCTGCGAGCTTGGTGCGCCTGAAGCCCCGTCGCAAGATTGGCCGACAAGCGTTGTTGTGTTGTCTGACGTGTTCCTCCACCGAAGCTGATGCGAGTTGACGCTATAACCGGGCGCTGTCGCTTCTAGCCAATACGTGCCGGCCGGTAGCGTGACCTGGTTGCTCCCTACTAATGCCCCAGAGATTAGATTGGCCTTGACCGTGTTCAGATCGCGGGTCCGCCAAGCGGCGGACGTGAATGTGCCGCCGTGCGTCCCGGACGCCTTTTCGTCGCGGACGTGAAGCAACTCATCTTCGAACGCGCCACCGGTATCCAACGGCTGCCCGTTCTGCAGGATCGGCCCGAGCACGTTTAGGCTGGTGGTGATCTCTACATCGGCGTTCTCAAGCAGCCGCAGGGCCGGGATGGTGTCGATCAGAAAGTCGATCGCATCAGGCGTTCGGATTTGCCAGGGGTTCCCGCCTGGATGTGCGATGTCGGCCGGCGTCGCAATAAAGAGGTTGCGCGCGTTTGGCGTTCCGGTGGTCTCGTATCTGAGCTGCAGCGCGGTTGCCCCTGCGGCTGGCCCCAAATCGATAACCTGCTCGCCAGTAAACGTATTGCCGCTCCCAACGAGCGCGTAGCCCGCGTCATTGGTGAATTGCGAGACGTTCGCGTTCGGCAGGCTGAAGACACCGGTCGACGGGTTGATGCGGGCGATGACCACATCGTTCGTGCCGTCGAAGATGTTCAGTTCCCAAAGGGTGCCGGAGACTTCCCTGACCCACAGCATCCCACCGGCGGCGTAGGCTGGCCGTGTGGCGCCACGATGCAGGCTGTTGAGCGCGTCGCGCCAAGAGCCCAGATCACTGGCCAGATCCGTCCCGGTCTTTGTGTCAGGATTGATCGTGCCGAAGTCGAATTGAGACATGGTCTAGCCCTGATATCCATAGCCCTTGGCGACGTAATCAAACGTGCGCTGGATGGCTGTGTCGGTGTTGTCGAAGAACTGAATGGTGAAGCCGCTGGCGCTCTTCGCGGTGATCGTCCAATAGTCGCCCGTCGCCAGATCCTGCGCCGCGATGCCAAGTCCCTTCAGCGCGTTGAACGCTGGCGCGAACGTGATGGTCCGGCCGGCTGGCGTGACAACGAGATCGTCACCGGCCTCAACCCGATCGGGCATGTCCACCGTCACCTCCAGATCGATGATGTTCGGCGATATGTTCGTGCTGACGCCGGACAGCAGGATGCGGAACTCGAAGGCGCGGGCGGTGTAATCGCCGACCACCAGCGTCTGCCATGCCGACCAGACCGGAGAGCCGGCCGGATCGTCCGACGTGAAGCGCACCTGCACTTCGGCAGCCCATTCGTCCGCCGTCGTACCGCTCAGATTCTCGACCGACGTCAAGCTGGCCCAGCTCGACATGACGTTCTGGTTGTTCAGACCGCTGGCGTTGACGTTGGCTGACACGCGGCTGGTGTAGACGGCCCCGAGGTCCACGTCCGTGGCAAAGTCGTATTGACCGCTGGCATAAAAGGCGCCCGGCGATTGCTCCGCTAGCCGTAGATTGTTGGTCACCACAGCCGTCTGCGTCTTGGTGCCGGTGAAGCCCGGATCTTCGTCAGCCGTCTCGACGACGTTCAGCCCCTCCACGCTGCCGATCGTCGAGACGATCGAGGTGGCGTTGACACTTTCGGTCCCTTGCTCCGTCACCGCCTTGATCAGGAACGTGCCGCCGTTGGCCGGGATCTGCACCACGGTCCCCTCGACGCGCGGCTGAACGTCGATCGCCTCGCCCCAGCCCGGCCCGTCGGTACGTGGCGACCGCTTGATGCGATAGTGCGACAGGTTCAGGTCGGGCACCGGGTCCCAGCTCAGGGTCGCGATCGAGCCGACAACGGAGATGGTGAAGTTCTGAACGTCGGACGGCGGGCCATCCAGAACCCCCAGGGTCGCGCCATAGGTCGTCCAGGGCGACACCCGCCCCAGATTGTCCAGCGATCGCACCCGAAATTCCCACGGCCCGTCCTCGGTGGGCGCGATATCGATCGACAGGGACGAGGTGGTTCCGGCCGGCTGAAACGCGCGCCCGTCGGTCGGCTTGACCTCGACCTCAAACAGGGTCACCCGCGCGTCGTCCGGCGCTTCCCACGAGAAGGTCACGGCCGTCAGGATCGTGGCGGCCGGCTTGTAGAGATATTCACTGTGGCTCGGGTTGATCGGCTTTTTCAGCGCGCCGGACGGCAACGCGGTGAAGGTCGGCGCGTCCAGCACCAGCCCCTGTTCGATGCGCGCATACTTGTTCGGGTCGTGCAGCAGGGCCGTGATCTCGAAGATGTTGGCCTCCGCCTCCACCACGCTCAGGATGCGGAACTGGCGCGGCGCCACCGGCGAGACGATCCAGACCGCGCCCGGCACCGGCGCGGCCGGCAGCGCCGTCGTCCAGGTCAACGTCGTATGGTCGCCGGCCCCGTTGGTCAGCGTCCGGTCCTCGATCGAGCCGTCCGGCATCACCACCGAAAGCGTATAGGTCGAGACGCCGTCGATCGTGACGGCCTCGTCGATCACCAGGCTGGTCGTGCCTGGCGTCACCACACGTCCGCCTTGCCGCGTGCCGGCATAGGCCGGGTCGGCGATCGAAACGATATCCCCCGGCCCCACATCCGCATGGTCCCAGGACGCGCGATAGGTCACCGTCTCGGTCTGGTTCCAGGCCGTGTCCAGCGCCCACAGGCCGGTGCGATAGGCCTGGCCGCGCCGCGTGCAGCCCACCGCCTTGATCTCCGCCGGCCGCCAGCCATATTCCGCGATCCGCGCCGGGTCCTCGACCACCTCGATCGCCGCCTTGTAGCCGTCATCCGGGTCGTGCCAGGAGACCAGCGCCACCGTCGGCCGCGTCTTCAACCCGGTGCCGGAATAAGTGAACAGCCCGTCGATCACGTTGGCCGGCGTCACCAGCTTCACCGGGTCGGCCGGCTTGTCCTGGCTGACCGTGACCGCGCCGGAGGCCCAATGGGTGATGCCCCGGAACGAGCCGGCGACGAGCTGCACAGCCCGGATCGCATCCTCGCGCCCCTCGACCACGCCGTTGAAGGTGTAGCGCGGCTCCTGTCCGCCCAGCCCGTCATCGACCAGTTCGTCGCAATATTGCGCGATGTCGTAGAGCGCCCATTTGTCGACCTGGTCGGCGTCGATGAAATCGCCCAGCCCCCAGCGCCTGTTGGTCAACAGCGCGTACAGCACCCAGGCGGGGTTGTCGGTCCACTCGGTCTTGAAGGTGCCGTTCCACAGGCCGGTATACTGCCGTGTCTGCGGGTCATAGTTCGACGGCACGTCAACCAGCAGGCCGAAGATCTCATAGTTCCGCGTCGGCACCCGGCCGCCGAACGCCTCGGCATCGGCCGACACGGCCGCAAACGCCGTGTCCGGGTATTGCAGCTTGGCGTCGATCAGTTCGGTGTAGGAGGCCCAGAACAGGCTATCCACCTCCTTCACCGAGGTACGGTCGCCGGTCACCCGCCGCATGCGCACCTGCCACGGCGCGCCAGCTTCGGGTAACGCGACCCGATAGGCACGCTCGTAAGGGCTGGTGGTCTTGCCGAGCACCCGGTCGGTCAGAGCTTCCGACCAGACCCCGCCATTCGGCATCACGTCGATCGCCAGGTCGACGAAGGACCGGACGATGTCGCCATTGTCCCGCACCCAGCTCAGACCGTTCGGAAGGCGTGCCTTCACGCGCACCGCATCGACGGTCGGGTCGGTCACCTGCCGCGTCACCGATCCGTCGCCGCTGCCCGAGCCCTCCGGCGAGTCCTTCGTCACCTCGACGCCCACCGGGATCTCGCGCTCGACCTCGGTAAAGCCCTCCACATGCGGCTGGTCCGGCAACCCTGTCCGCCCCCAGACCACGACACCCTCGACGGAGAAGCTGTCGTCCTGATGCTGCAGCGGCGTGTCGTCCAGAAAGACGCTCTTGAGATTGTCCTTCAGCCCGCCGATGGGCCCTTCGCTGACCACGTCCATGATGCGGGCGGTCGCGATCGAGCGCAGCGTGTTCGGGGCCTCGCGCCCGCCACCACCGCCGCCGCCCTTGCCGCCGCCCCCCTGGCCTTGAATGGGGCCACCTTGGATGCTTCTCATGGCGTCTTGGTCAGGAACTTGTTGGAGTTCGCACCATCGCGACCCGCATAGGGCAACTCTTCGACCGCGATGCCCGCGCTGCCGACCACCGACCCAACCCGGAACAGTCCGAACGCCAGCGGCACCGGATTGCCCGCCTCGATCCGGTTAACGCCGCTGTTGAACAGGAACGACGGGCGCTTGTCGGGGCTTTCGTTGCTCTGGATGCTTGGGGTTGGGGCAAGCAGCTGTGAGACGCCGGACAAGCCGGCCGCGACACCAACCTTGAACGCAATACTCGCTGCCACCTGTGCGACAGTAGCTGTTTGGCCAGCCGCGGCGGCTGCAGCGGCAGCGCCAGGGCCACCAAGCGCAAACGAGGTGGCGATCAACGCTGCAGATATGATGATCTTCACAAACCCACCGTTGCTCCCAGCACCCTCAACCACCGGCACGAAGTGAATGTCGCCCTCATCGGCCAGCAGCGTCAGAGTCTGCGCCTCATGCTCGAACCCATCCTCCAGGTCACCGCTGATCACGTAAAAGCTGCCCTCCGACAGCCGCTGGCGGAAACCCGGCACCTGCCGAGACAGCCCGCGCATGGCCTCCGCCGGCGATGCCACGTCCCAATGAAAAGGCCCGCCGAAGCGGGCCAAGTCACCGTGCAAATGAATCGTTCTCACGAGACGCCATCCAATCCATCCGACCATTCCGACAGTTGCCTTGCCAGCAACGCCGCCAGCCTGCGCGAAATCCGTCCGATCCCCATCTGTCCGTTGCTTGCCCTCAACAGAACATCAAAGCCGCCGCGATCGCCGGAGAGCCCAAAGCTGGTGAAGTCGACGGAGAACGATGCCTTGGTCGGCTCCTTGGCCATTCGCGTCATCCTTCTGCATCGACCAATGCGCATGAACCTTGTCACGACATCCTGCCGAGTCATTGAAACTTCGCCGCCTAAAAGAAAACCCCGCCGGGGCGGGGTTGGCATTCATTTTCGTCTATCAGAGCGGCATGTCAAAAACACGCCTATCTGAGGCACAGCGATGCGAAGTGAAGCAAAAGCATCAGAGTCAATCTGAGTCTTCATCTTCCATGATGTTCAGAATTCCACCAACATAGTCTAAGCCGTCTATGTGAACGACTATTCGTATCACTCCTGCGCAAGATATGCTGAAGGGCGCTATCACTGTTTTGCTAATAAACCCCATCGTCGGCGCGCCAGTTCTATGAGATTCGGCCTTTGTCGTTTCTATTAGCTCACTTTCAATCGTCCCAATAGACCGCAAGTCTTCTTCAGGAATCTGTATGCTCGTCTGAATTGCTTCAATTTCATCACTGCTATCAAGTATTACTCTTGTATAGAAACACATCTTGGGAAAGGCAAAGGGGAACTTCGGCGCGATAAGATTGTCTGGATAGATGCCAACCAACGTGTCCATACCCATCTTCTCTTCGCGAATGTCGTCGCAAAACAGAGAGATCGCCGACCGAGGAAGCATCAGGCGGCTCTTGACACTGCGTAGTTGGGGCTTTCAACGCCAACCGTCGTAACAGACGTGGATGCAGTCTTAGTCTGTATGTTAACGCCAGGCCTTGATGCTGGAGCCTTCAGCTCGAACAAGATTTCCCTTCCCATCGAGTTGGCCAACTCGGCAACTCTGCCAAGCGTCATGTCCTTGCGTCCATTGATCTCACGATTGATGACCGACCGATGCACACCGATCCGACGCGCAACCTCGGATTGGGTCAAACCATTCGCGCGCCGCTCCTCAGCTAGAGCCTTTTGAATGGATCGACGCACACGATCAATAAATCGGGTGGCGGCGCGCCTGTTAGGCGAAAGAGTAAGCCGAAACGACGCCATCTGGTTTGTCTCCTGCGATGAATTTGGGGTGGTTCAAGTCTAGTGAGTCGCGGTCTCGTACGGCTTGATCACAGTAGGGGCGGTACATTCTCGATCGCTTGATTTGGTCCGCGAGGTTTGCTGCCGACCCTATGAAGCAGTCCTTCATCGGGAACCAGCCAAACACTCTGAGGTCGGCAGTCTTCAGCTCCCAGATACCATTTCTTAGGTGATTTAGAGGCTTGAAATGGCGATTGAAAGTCAGCACATCGCCAGAACAGAACGTCGCGAATAGGGCGTCTAGTTGCTCGGCAGGCGATTGCTCGATGTTCCATGTCGAACCTAGGTTTGGCAAATCGCGTATGAACCAGTTTTGCAGTCTCGGTAGAACGTATATGCTGCGCTCTTCCTGCCGGTGCGCCTCAAGGGCGGGATCAAGTTTGCTTAGCGAACCGGCCGAGTTCAACTCTATCAGTGTTGCCATTTATGTCAACAAGGGCCGGCTACAATATGGACATACGGAATCTCTTCCGATTCAAGCGTGAGTAGCGCTGAGGTGCAGTTACTAGAGCAGGTTTTTGCGTTCGACGCCACAAGACAGTTCTTGGGGGGGCCTCACACCTTCCTCGCCACGGTGCAGACAATCATACACTCGATTCAAGTTATGGATCATACACCTTCGAATTCATACCTCAAAAAATGCGTCACGAACTTGCGCCACCGCCCCATGGGCTCGCGCCGGCTGTAGCGGCCGGGCAAGTGATGCAGGATCAGGCTGTTGTCGAGCACGATGCCACCATGGTGCGGCACGCCCGGCCGTCCACCGCCCGCGGGAAGCGACGCCAGGAAGACGTCCCCCGGTTTGGCCTCATGTGGCCCAACCTGTCGAAACCCCGCTTCAACGAAGCCCTGCCGGTAGAGATCCCGGCCATTGGCCCACCACTCGTTGTCCCGCGCGAAATCCCTCAACAGCACGCCGCGCTCTTGCCGATACCAGTCCCGGATCAGCGCGTAGCAGTCACCCTTGCCGTCCGTGCCGCTTGGCCCATGGCGAAACTGCCGGCCGATCAGAGGCGGCGGCTCGAACGCATCGCCCCAGGCCCACGGGTCGCCGGCCACCTCGCCATCGGTCAGCACGATCACCCAGGGCACGCCGCTATCGATCTGCCCTTGGATATCGGCGGCCGACGGCTCGGCGCTGCCGTTCACATGGGAATGCACCACCGCCTGAATCTCGGCCCGCTTGGATGCCGCCACCCAGGCTTGCGGTGAAATCCTGAACGCCGCCGCCGGCTCCGGATGCAGGTTGCGATAGGGCCGGTACACACCGTCGACGATCAGGCCACAGGCCTCGTGCGGATAGCGCTCGATCGCATCTTCCCTGATGGCGGTCGCGACAGACGGCAACAGCATCACCGCTACCCTTTCTGACATCTGACTTCTGACATCTGACTTCCGGCCGAAGGCCTCAAACCCGCGCCCTGGCCACACCCGGAAAGCCCCGAAACGGCAAAATGGCATTGTCGCCGAACCGCACCTTGCAGCCGCTGGTCAACTGCTTGTTGCAGACATCGTCGGCGCCGCTCGCCACCGGGTTGCCGAACCGGTCGAAGCTGCCGGCGCCGACATAGGGGCAGGTTGCCGCCGAATAATCGAACGTCTGCGTATCCGGGTCCCAGACCCGATAGCGCTGGTCGCACAGCCGCGTCACCTGCCGCCCCGGCACCAGGCGCCCCTCCTGGTCCATGGCGGCGGCCAACTCCCACTCGACATACACCTTGTTCTGCGCCGATTTCCGCTCGACGCGATAGACGTCCAGTGGCCAATGCGCCGTCGGGTCGGCCCCCGGCTGTCCGTCCAGAAAACGCGTCAGGGTCCGCAGCCGCGTGACCGTCGCGCCGACCAGATCGTTGAACTGCTGCAACAGCCCCGCGATCACCAGATTGACGTTGGCGATGCGCAGGCGCGGCGTCGGCAAGGGCCCGCTGCCGGACCATTCAAACCCGTCCGCCTCGATCGGCGTCGGCGGGTAGGTGTTGCCGGCAAACACCACCGGCTGATCGTTCACCGTGCCGCTGGTCCAGCGCAAGAGGCCGGCGCCGTGGCTGGTGCCGTCCAACGTCCACAGCTCGACCTTGGCGTCCAGCGCAGCCGCCTGTTGGGCTTCGGTTAGGGCTGACATTTGTTCGCCGCCGATTTAGGGTTTTACCATGTCGAGTCTGCTCACCTTCCTTCGGGACAAACGCCTTTCGCTGCGTAAACGCGTGAAGAAAGAAACCAACACCAATGATTGTGACATTGGCCATCTCCAAAGCTTGCTGGACCAAAAGCTGACGGATTTTTGCCAAGACGCATCAGCACTCGACAACGAACAGGCAAATCGTCTTTCGGAGAAGCTACTTTTCCTAGCTAAGGCGATCTCGTTTCACTCGTTTGAGCGACAGGCAGAAGCCTTCGACCGTGCGGAGAAGTTTGGCGCTCACTTCCTACCAGTTCATTTCTACAGCCCAATACCGTCGAGAGAAGAGATTGGTATTTCTACGGCGGATACGGATTACAGCAGAATACCAAACCTCAACCCAGATAGCGGAACAGTATCTCGACTTCTCGATACCTATTGTCGTTTCAGCGGCGAATTGACAGACATCAGTGAGTCTCCTTTAGAGACCATGGATTTTTATTGGTCAAACCCAGCGTTCAACGCGCTAGATGCGATCGGTCTATACAGCATATTGCGCGACAAAAGGCCCCAAAGGTACGTCGAGATCGGTTGTGGATACTCATCAATCATCGCACTCAAGGCCCTAGAAGCGAATGGCACCGGCAAGATGCTCTGCATCGAGCCGTACGAAAACGAGATGTTAGGCTCCATTCAGGAAAATACACGATATGTCGAAGTCATTAATGAACCGATACAGATAGTAGATACCAGTGTTTTCTCGGATCTGAATTCTGGCGATGTTCTATTTATTGATAGCACACATGTTTCAAAATTTGGATCAGACGTTAACTTCGAGTTCTTCCAAATAATACCATTTCTCAATCCTGGCGTATTAATCCATATCCATGACATACACTACCCTTTGGACTACCCTATCGGTTGGGTGCGGGACCGAAAGGTTTTTTGGAATGAACAGTATCTCCTGATGGCGTTCCTTAGCTTCAATAGTTCATTTAAGCCGATCATTTCGCACAGTCAGTGTGGCGCGAACAACAGGGACAAACTGAACGAAATAGGGCATGTAGTCGGTAGGCAGGTCGCGGGCGGCGGCAGTTTCTGGTTCCAGAGAACCAATTGAGGGCAAAGAAAAACCCCACCGGGGCGCGCTGGTGTAAACTAAGTGCTTGCGCGCCTTAACCTCGGAACCGGCAAGGTTTCTGTCGCCTCAAGGCCACCAAACGTTCACGAGCCAGGCGGCCATCGACAAGACACAACTTCTGCTGCTGGGTACCGTGTGACCATCACAGAACCCGCCAAGTTGCCCCCAAGCAACGACACAGAGTTGCCCTCGAAGGAGATCGCTAGCCCAACAAGGTGCCTGGTCAAACCCGCTCGCCCCGGAAGTGACAAAACAACAAGTTCTCCGAGAACAAAGCTGAAGGCGTTGATTTGGCTGGCCTTTAGCGGCTGCTGAAGTAATCGAGTTTGCCGGTTTCGGGGGTTTTGGGCTCGGAAA